>CAVVLW010000007.1:0-594764 GCA_963749205.1 uncultured Thermoplasmata archaeon
GTGTGATCAACCTGGAAGCAATCCGCGGCTCGCGCATCCAAATGGGCGTGGACCCGTTGGGCGGCGCGGGCGTCCACTATTGGCCTGCCATCGCGGATCGCTACGGCCTGAACCTGACCGTGGTCAATCGGGAAGTAGACCCGACTTTTCGATTCATGACGCTGGATTGGGACGGCCGCATCCGCATGGATCCCTCGTCGCCGTATGCGATGCGTGGCCTGATCGGGCTCAAGGACAAGTTCGACGTCGCGTTTGCGTGCGACACCGATCACGACCGCCACGGCGTCGTCACGCACTCCGGTCTGATGCCTCCCAATCAGTACTTGTCGGTTTGCGTTCACTACTTGTACGGCAACCGGCCGGGCTGGAGCCAGAATGCCGCGGTCGGTAAGACCGTGGTGAGCAGCAGCATGATCGATCGCGTGGCGGCTAAGCTCAATCGCAAGCTGTACGAAGTACCGGTAGGGTTTAAATGGTTTGTCGATGGTCTGGTGGGCGGCTGGCTGGGCTTCGCCGGCGAGGAGAGCGCCGGGGCCTCTTTCCAGGCTCGCGATGGATCGGTTTGGAGCACCGACAAGGACGGTCTCATCGCGGCGCTGCTGGCGGCGGAGATCACCGCCGGGGTTGGCCGGAGTCCATCTGAAATTTATGCGGAGTTGGTGCGGGAACACGGCGAGTCATTTTACGAACGCATCGATGCGCCCGCAAGCTCGAGCGAGCGGGCCGCGCTCGCCAAATTGTCGCCGGCCGATCTGGCGGTCTCCGAGTTGGCCGGCGAAAAGATCCAGAGAGTTTTGACCAACGCGCCGGGCGATAACAATCCCATCGGCGGAGTGAAGGTCATGGCTCAGAATGGCTGGTTCGCCGCGCGTCCATCGGGCACGGAAGATATCTACAAGATTTATGCCGAAAGCTTCCTAAGCAGCGACCATCTGCGACGCATTCAAGAGGAGGCGCAGAAGATCGTCGCCGCAGTCTTGCGGGTGGCCGCGCCCACGGCTTAGCTGGCGCTGTAAACGCCACTGGCGGCGCTTAAGCTGCTTAGGTCGTACTCCAGCAAATCCCCAATCCGATCGATGTTGATGTCCGCCGGAGCATACTGCGCCAGAATCTGCGGGTCCTGCGCATAGTGTCCTTGCCGGACAAAGACGGTGGTCACCCGCGATTTCCAAATTCGTTTGATCGCGTCCAGGATTCTCAGCTTGTCATCCACCACAACGTAGTGCCCGGCCGGATAGCGTCGCTCGACATCCGCCAGCTCCTGCTCGATCCCGAGCTGCTCGGCGCGTTCCTGCGACATCACCACGGCGGCCGCCGCGCCGTCGTTGAGCGGGCAGGAGTTCCCGGCGGTCACCCGGCCGCCCTTGCGGAACACCGGCCTCAGCGTGGCTAGCTTCTCCAGGGTGGTGTCCGCCCTGGGCCCATCGTCGTCGGTCATGGTCAAGCCGGAGAGCAGCGGCACCGGAATGATCTCCCGGGCGAATATCCCGTCCTTCCCGGCCAAGACCGCGCGCATATGGCTCTGCAGGGCGTACCGGTCCATCTCCTCGCGCGAGATGCCGTACTTGTCGGCCACGTTCTCGGCCGTCTCGCCCATGCTCATGTAGGCTTGGGGCAGCCCCTCCCGGTTCCCCGGCGAACAGCCGGGGGTTGTGCGTCCAGCTGGTCCGCGAACACGAGCAGCAGCAATTGGCGGGCAACCCGGAGAGAAATCCAACTCCGCCGACGGAAATGGCCCCAAGCTCTCACGTCGGCCCCTCACGTCGCGCTATCGAGGGCATGAAGTCATCTGCCCGAATTTCTGAAGTAGTACCACCACAAGAGGGCGTTGACCCTTCGCAAATCTCGCGCCACGGGCAGGAGTTGATCGACGCCGGGGCAGACCATGAGCAAGTCATGCAGCAAGTCGAGAAAACGAAACGCGCGAACGACGATGACATTGCCGTGATTCGTCGGCATCAAGAGAACCTCGCCAAAGTCTCTGACGCCACGGCGGAAGCGTATTTGAAAGATCGCTTCGCCAAGAACGCCCCTGAGCTTGAGGCAAAGGCCATCGCTGCGCGTGAGGCTGAAAAGGCGTGGACGCAGCGCATCCAGAAATCAGCCGCCCCGATTTTCGCTCGCCTCGGTCATTCCTTTCAAGGCGTCACGGACATCAACACGGATTCTTGGATTGGCTTGCAGCGAGCCTACGGAAAAGAGTTCACGCCGAAGCAACTGGCCGAAGCCCAAGCTCACGCCGAAGCGAATAAGGCGGCGCAAGAGCGCATCGCCGCGCTCGAAAAGCAACTGGCCGATTTGACGGACAAGATGCCCGGTGAGAAGGCTCCAAAAGGCTCGGACGCCGCTGGAATCAAAAAAGTGTTCGCCGATTACCAACCGGGCAAGCCGATGACCGATTTGCAGGCCAAGACGCTCTGGAATTATCTGCGCTCGAAGTACGCGGAAAAGTTCGGACTGCAACTCCACAAGATCGCCGCGCAGATCGCAACCGATCTGGGACTGACCCATGACGACGTGCTGAAAGGCTTGGGCAAGCCCGCTGGCGTGAAGAAGCTGGCCGACGCAATCCTTGTCGCCGCGCGTGAACGCCGCAGGTTGAAGGCCGAAGCGAAGAATTGGGTGGAGAACCAGAAGACACCCGGCTGGACGCGGTTCGTCAATAGCATCCCGCAAGGCACGTTCAACCTCGCTATTTTCGGCCACGGCAGTACCTGGATTGGCACCCACACGCCCGCGCACGTTTTTAATCCGGGCGATTGGGCAACGCTGTTTCCCGCGTGGTTCCGCAGCCTCAAGACCTTCTACAAGACCGCCATCGCTAACGACCGTGGACTTTACCATGAGCAGAACATGCAACGGATGACGAGCGACCAGCTTTACCCGATGTTCCGAGTCGCTGGTTTGAAGATTGACCCCGGTGACAGAAGCCAAGGGTTCCAGAATAAGGCGATGGATTCATTTTTGGGCCGGTGGGGATTGGCCGGAAACGAGGCGTTTGACGGTCTCAAACTCTTTCGATTTGCCAAGGCCAAAGGCGAGTGGAATGCGCTGCCGGAGAGCCTCAAGACCAAAGAGATGGCCTCGGCTCTTGCCGACGGGATCAATACCTCGACTGGCGCGATCAACGTCCAGATGCCAAAGGCGCTCTCGACAATCGCCTTTGCGCCACGCCTCGAGTACCTCCCGCTGGAAGCTGCTCTTTGGTGACACCGCGCGGACGGCGAACACCTTCCGAAAGTGGAGCGATGCCACTCCGGAAGAAAAACAAGCTGCCATGCGCGACTTTCGACAGAAGGCAACCATCGTCGGCACCTACATGGGGCTGCTCGCGCTCAATCAGGGCATCCTCAAGGCCACCGGCTCAAAGCAGGATATCAATTTCACCGACTCGAAGCGCGGCGACTGGCTGGAATTCAAGGTGGGAGGTCTGAACGTCGGCGTCGGCACTCCTTTCCTCCATATATTTGGACTCCTCCGAAACTTGGCTCAAGACTCCTTCGGCCAGCCAAAAGGGAAGCTGGCCGCGCTCGACAGCCGAGAGAAGAACATTGGCGGGGATTTGATCGCCTACGGACGCCAGAAGCTCTCACCCATCGGCCAGCGAGTCGCCGACGTTGCCACCCAGCGCGACATCATGGGAAATGTCGTCCCTTGCGGCAAGGCACAGTGTACCGGTCGGGACGTTCAGCTCGGCCTTCAGCGCCGGGGCCGCACTCGGGATCGTCGGGAGCTCGGTCCTCGTTCCGATGATCGGTTGGCGCGGGGCGCTGCTCGTCGGCGGGGTAGCGCTCGGGGTGCTCGCGGTCGCGGCCCTCGCAGCGATCCCGCGCGGTGCCGGGAGGCCGCTGGCGAGCCGCACCGCCCGACGAGGATGGCCCGTGGCCCTCCGGTACCCGGGAGTCTGGATCATCGGCTTCGCGTTCGTCGGGGTCGAAGGGGCGGCGTTCGCGACCGGTCAGTTCATCGTACCGTTCGGGGAGGCGGTTCGCGACTGGTCGATCCTGCTCGCCGGGGTCGTGGGGATGATGTTCGTCTTCCCGAGCGTCTTCGGGGGCCCGCTGGGCGGTTCCGTCGCCGAGCGGTATCGGAACCACCGGACGCAGTTCGTGGTCGCGACCCTCGTCGCGGCCGGGGTGCTCGCCGTCCTTCCCTGGGCCGGGTTGGCGAGCGCGATCCTGATCGGCATCGTATTCTCGTTCGCGTACGGGTTCATCTACGCGGTGATGTACGTCCTCCCCCACTTCTGGAGAACGGTCCCGTCGGAGGAGATCCCGCTCGCGATCGGGCTGTTCAACTCGATCCAGCTGAGCGGCGGGGCGGTGGTCTCGTTCCTGTTCGGATGGGTCGTCTCGGTCCAGTCGTACGGGGTCGGGTGGGAGTTCCTCGCCGTCGCGATGGTCGGGCCGCTTGTCGTGCTGGTCGCGCTGCCCGCGACCGGGACGGGGGACGCGGCCGGTCCGCCGCCCGCGGCGGGTCCCGCCCGGCCCGGAGGGCACGGCCCGTAGCGCAGAGGTAGGCGATCGGACATTCCGGGCAGCGCGGCCGGTGGGGGCGACAGAGGTTCTGGCCGTGCTGAACAAGAAGTGGGTTGATCGGGATCCAGGTACTCGCGGGGCAACACCTCGCGGAGGCGTTCCTCGGTCTCTTCGGGGGTTCGGGTGCGCACGACGCCGAGGCGGTTCGCGATCCGATGCACGTGCGTGTCGACGGGGATCGCCGGGATCCCGTAGCCGAACACGGGTACACAGTTCGCGGTCTTGGGCCCTACGCCCGGCAGCGAGAGGAGCTCGGCGGAGGTGTTCGGCACCGTGCCCGAGAACCGCGTCAGGATCTCGGACGCGCACGCCCGGATCACGCGGGCCTTCGTGTGGTAGAATCCCGTCCCACGAATGAGCGGCTCGATCGCGGCCGGGCGCGCGCGCGAAAGCCGGGGTGCGTCCGGGAACCGGGCGAAGAGGCGAGCGCTCGCGACGTCCGTCGCCTCGTCTCGAGTGCGTTGAGAGAGGATGGTACCGATCAGGACCTGGAACGGGTTCTCCGCGTGGTCCCGGAGGTACGGCTTGCGCCAGTCCCCCGTGTGGTAGAACGCGGAGAGCCGGTCGAGCACCGACTCCCAGTCGAAGGATGACGGCGACGTCATGCGGTGGGCCGCCTGGGGCGTGGAGCCGACCCGCGTGCGACGGCCGCCGTTGCCGGTGGCGGGCCCGCTCCGGGGTCGGAGAGATCCGGTTCGTCGTTTCCCCCGTGCGCCTCGCGGAGAAGCTCTCCGATGAGGTAGTCGCTCCCGACAACGAGCGTGAACCCGTCGGTGCCGGTCGCGGTCCGCCCGAGTCGGACGCCTTCGGGAGCGGACCGCGCGAGGACGATCCGGGGAAATCGGCCGACCGCCTGTGCCCGCAGCTCCGCGACCGGCGCGCCGCGTTCCGAGCGGACCGGCACCAGCACCAGGGTGCGGGCGAGGGGTGCGAGCGCGTCCAGGATCCGCGAGACGTTCTTTCCCTGGAGCGACCCGAAGACGATCGCGCTCTCGTCCGGGTCGGCGAGCGGGAACAGTTCCCCCAGGCTCTGCGCGACGAGGCGGGCGCTCTCAGGAGTGTGGGCGACGTCGTAGTAGAGCTCGGGTCGACCGGCCAACGCGCTGGAGCCGTCCGGGCCACACGACGCCCGCCAGGGCGGAACGTACGCGACGGTCCTCGACCGTAAGCCCCGTGGACTCCCCGAAGCGGACGACGGCGGCGAGAGCCATCGCCGCGTTCCCCGGTTGGAATCGGCCGTGGAGCGGCAGGGAGATCCCCTCGGTGGTGTCGACCGGGCAAGTGGACATCGAACCGCTGCCCGTCCTCGGAGAGGTCGCGAGCGTCGACCGCGACCTCCGCCGCCCAGGTGCCACAACCGCACTCCGCGCTGCTTCGCCTCGGAGTCGACGACGGCGCGCGCCTCGGGCGGGAGCTCGCCGATGACCCCCGTCATCCCCGGATGGAGGATCCCGGATTTCTCCCGGCGCGATCGCGGCGAGCGAGTCGCCGAGGAGCTCCGTGTGTTCGAGTTCGATCGACGTAACGACCCCGACCTTGGCTGTCCAGGACGTTGGTCGCATCGAGGCGACCGCCGATCCCGACCTCGACCACCGCGGCCTCGACCTTCGAGCGGGCGAACCAGTCGAACGCGAGCGCGGTCGTCGACTTCGAAGAACGTCGGAGGGCGGTCGATCGCGCCGACCGCCTCGAGCGTCTCGGCGCCAGCGCGTTCGACCCGGTCGAGCCCTCGCACGACCTCGTCCGTGCCGATGGTCGCGCCCGTCGACCCGCATCCGCTCGCGGTAGCTCTCGAGGTGGGGCGAGGTATAGAGTCCGGTGCGGAGGCCGTGCGCGGTCAGGATCGTCTGGGCCATCGTGGCCACCGAGCCCTTCCCCTTGCTGCCGGTCACGTGGAGCGCCGGGAACCGCTGCTCGGGGTGCCCGAGGGCGTCGAGCAGCGCCGACATCACGTCGAGCCCGGGCCGGATGCCGAAGCGTCGGCGACGATAGAGCGCATCCAGCGTCGGCGCGGTACTTCCCATGGCGCACGGCCTGTCGTTGTCCGGAGGCAGGATCGGGCATAAGCGTCACCGAAGCGGGCCGCGCGGGCTCAGTACGTCGACCGTTCCCGATAGCGGCCGTACACGTCCTGGAAGGCGCGGACGATCTCGCCGAGCGTCGCGTCGGCCCGGAGGGCGTCCAGAACGGCGGGCATCGTGTTCTCGTCCTCGGTCGCGGCGACCTTCCGCAGCCGGTCGAGCGCGGCTTCGTACCGCGACCGATTCCGTCGGGCGCGCAACGTGCGGAGCCGGGCGGACTGGCGACGACGGGCCTCTTCCGTGATCTTGAGCCGCGGGACCTTGACTCGGCGCGTCGACGGTGTAGGCGTTGACGCCGACGACCTTCTCCGCGCCCGATTCGACGGACGCGCTGGTAGCGGAACGACGCCTCCTGGATCTCGCGCTGGAAGAATCCGCGCTCGATCGCCGGGACGACGCCACCCAGCGCGTCGATCCGTTCGAAATATTTCTGCGCCTCCTCCTCCATCGTGTCGGTCAGCCACTCGACGTAGTAGCTGCCCGCGAACGGGTCGACCGACTCCGTCACGCCCGGACTCGGAGGCGAGGATCTGCTGCGTGCGGAGCGCGATCCGCACCGCGTCCTCGCTCGGGAGCTGGAGGGCCTCGTCGTAGGAGTTCGTGTGCAGCGATTGGGTCCCTCCGAGGACCCCCGCGAGCGCCTGGATTGTCGTGCGGACGATGTTCAGCTCGGGCTGCTGCGCGGTGCACGAGCAACCGGCGGTTTGGGTGTGGAACCGCAGCCACATCGAACGTTCTTTCGTGGCGTGGAACTCCTCGCGCATCACCCGGGCCCACAGGCGCCGGGCCGCGCGGAACTTCGCGATCTCCTCGAAGAAGTCGTTGTGCGAGTTGAAGAAGAACGAGAGACGGGGGGCGAACTCGTCGACGTCGAGCCCGCGCCGGATCGCCTCCCCGACGTACGCGCGGCCGTCGGCGAGCGTGAACGCGAGCTCCTGCAACGCGGTCGAGCCGGCCTCCCGGATGTGGTAGCCCGAGATCGATACCGGGTTCCACCGCGGAGTCGTGACGGGTCGCGTACTCGATCGTGTCGATGACGAGGCGCAGGGCCGGCCGCGGCGGGTAGACGAACTCCTTCTGGGCGATGTACTCCTTCAGGATGTCGTTCTGAGTCGTTCCCCCGAGCCGGTCCGGGGGAATCCCGTTCGCCTCGCCCGCGAGGAGGTACATGCCCCAGACGATGTTCGCGGGGGCGTTGATCGTCATGCTCGTCGTCACGTCGGCGAGCGGGATGCCGCGCAGGAGGCGGCGCATGTCGGCGAGCGAGCCGACGTTCACTCCGCACTTACCTACCTCGCCGAGCGCTTCGGGGTCGTCCGCGTCGATGCCGTAGAGCGTGGGGTCGTCGAACGCGATCGAGAGGCCGGATTCCCCGTGCTTCAAAAGATAGTGGAACCGGCGGTTCGTGTCCTCCGGGGAGCCGAACCCCGAGAACATTCGCATCGACCAGACCCGGCCGCGGTACATGGTCGGGTGGATCCCCCGCGTGAACGGCGGCTGGCCAGGGTAGCCGACCCCGTCGAACGTCGAGCGCGGCGACCTCGGTGTGTAGACGCGGGAGACCGGGATCCCGCCGAGGGTCGCGAACTGCTCCTTCCGTTCCGGGCTCTTCGCGAGCGCCGGCCCGGCGACCTCGGCCTCCCACCGGCGTTGACCTTCCTCGATGGGGTCCTCCGAGGCGGGACGCCCAGAACGGGAACCCGCCGGAGTCGGAGGTCGCCCGACCCGCGGACATCGATCGGAGAGAGGCGCCGACGCGGATAAGTCCGGGGGCGTTACCCCCGCGGGTGACCAGGCCCCGGGGTCCGTTCGCGGACGGGGCCGGGAAATCGGAGGCCGACGAGGTCGCTCCGGCCTCGCGGGTACCACGGGACGCCCACGCGCTTCGCAAAGCGCGGGAACGCCGTACCCGTCCACGCGGTGTTGTCGGCGAGCACGACCGCGCCCTCGTAGAGCTTCGGACGGACGGTCGCGAGTTCGAAGGCGAGGTGGGCCGAGGTATGACGGTCGTCGTGCAGGAAGAGTCCGATCGAGGGGAGCTCGGCCGCCAGCTTCGGGAGGAGGTCCTGGCTCAGTCCGATCCTCAAGTCCCAGCCGGACTTGAGTCGTTCCGGTACCGCCCACCCGCTCGACCGCCCCGGAGGGATCGCGACGATGGACTCCTTCGCCCCGAGGTCTGCGCCCCGTTGCCACGTCGGCCAATCCACCGAATGGAGCCGGCCGTGACGGTTCCGGGCGAGGGCGAGGAGGAAGTGAGCGGACGAGACCCCACTGCTCACGCCGGCTTCGACCACGTGGTCCGGCCGACCGAGGCGCACGAGCGCGTACAGTTCGAAAGGAGCGCGGATCTGCGCGTAGCTCGGGCGCCCGGCAGCGCGGTGGGCCGCGCGGATCTCCTCTTCGACCGGAACGAGGTCGGCCACCTCGGCGAGCGTTTCCTCGACCTCGCGGGGCAACGCGCCGGTGAGCCGAGTGAGCCAGGGGACGTGGGGGGTCGCTCGACGATCACCGAGCGCCCGCACGGCGCGGGCCGTCGCCGACGGTGCCCCGCGAGTCCGACCGTGCGGGAGGTCATGCGGCAGCCTCCCCGCCGCGCGCTCCCTTGGGAACGAGTCGTGCGGACCGAACCTCGAGACGGCTCGCCGAGGGCCCGAGCACGCGCTCGACCTGGCCGAGCTCGATGCGGGATCGGAAGAACGGCGCATCGACCACCAGGGTCTCGTACTCGCCGCCCTCCCCCGCGACGTTCGTACCGCCGGACGGTCGCGCTTCGCCGCTCCAACTCGGTGAGCAGGGCGAGGTCGAGCCGTCGGCCCAAGAGCTCAGGTCCGAGCGACTCGGCCGCGAGGTGCACGAGTCGGATGTCGAGTCCCGCCCCGATCTCCTCCCGGACCACGCGGGCCGGGTCCTTTCGCCAGAGGGGAACGTAGACCGGGCGGCCGACGCGTCCGGCGACCGTGAGCAGACGAGCCCACTGGTAGGAGGACTGGATCGTGCCCGCGACCACCCAGCCGGGGGACCCCGAGACCGAACGCTCAAGGGCCGCGAGCTCGGCCGCTTCGTCCCGTCCCTCGACAGCGACCGACCGGCAGGATTTCCCCCACGCCTCGGCCTGGAGCGCGACGAGCTCGAGGTTGGGCGTGTGGAACAGCATCGATTCGGGGTCCCCCGGACGCAGGACGACGAGCTCGTCGACGGTCCGGCCCTGGGTGTCGGCGAGGTACGCCGAGTAGACCGAGTCCTTGCCGCCCGAGACCAGCGCCGTCACGGTCATAGGAATCCCTTACGGGAGGCCGAGCCCGGTGCGCCAACCATCATAGAGCCTGCGGAGGTCGACCTCCGCGAGGGCCTTCGGGCCCCAGCGGAACCTTCCATCACCCTCGGTCACCGCGCCGATCCGCGCATGTGGCAGGCGGCCCATCGTGCGGCGGAACCGAGTTTCCTTTGCGGGAGGGACTTCCACAGACGAAACGAGAGGCGCCTTCGGCGACGAGCGCGAGTCCCGGAGACCCGAGGCCCGACGGCCCGAGGTCCACGGCGAATCCCAATCCTCCCCCGAACGCCATTTCGACCAACGTCACTGCGAGGCCACCATCCGAGACGTCGTGCGCGGCCACCACCTCACCTCGGTGCATCACCTTGAGGAGGCCTTCCCCGAGTTTCCGCAACCCCGCAGGGTCGCACGGAGGGAGGGCAGAGGCCGGTCAGCGAGCGCCGGCGCGCCCAGAGCGACCCGCCCAGGTTCGGGTGCGAAACGCCGACGAGATAGAGCGCGTCCCCCACGGTCTTGAGGTCGGTCGTTGTGGCGAAGTCAAGGTCGTCGACGATCCCCGTCGCCAACAGGACCGGGGTCGGGGGAATCTCGGTGCCGAGACCCCCGTTGTAGAAGCTCACGTTCCCCGATGGGACCGCGAATCCGAGGCCCCTCGCCCCTTCCGCCAAGCCCTGGGTGACGGCCGCGAAGTCGGCGAGGACCGCGGGGTCCTCGGGATTTCCGAAGTTGAGACAGTTCGAGAACGCGTCGGGGCGGGCGCCCACGGCGTATAGATTCCGGGCGGCTTCCTCGACGACCCACGTCGCCCCACCGCGGGGCTCCTCGCGGCACGCCCACGGCTGCGCGGCCGTGGCGATCGCCAGCCCGCGCCGACTCTCGGGTCTCGGCTGGATCACGGCGGCGTCGCCGTGGGACGGCGATGCCAGCCGGCCGTGGAGCGGCTTCACGACCGTTCGCCCCTGGACCTCGTGGTCGTAGACCCGGATCACCGGCTCGCGCGAGACGGAGTCCGGCGCGAGCACCATCTCCGATACGAGACCCGCGAGGTCGTCGGAGGGGACGCGGGGGGAACGGTGGGAGCGAGCGGCGCCGGGCACGCGTCGGCCGGTGAAGGGGCGTGTGGTCCACCCGGAACCCTACCCGGAGGTGAGCGGCCGGGCCCCGTTCCACTCAAGCGTCTCGAAGGGTGGGGTCGTGACCTCTCCGATATCGGTGATCGGCACGTCGAACCGACGGAAGATCTCGGTCAGCGCCGCGAGGTCCCGGGGCCGAACGTCCAGCATCATCCGTTCCTGCGACTCAGAAATCCAGACCTCCCACGGCCGGAGCCCCTCCTCCCGCAGCGGGACCTCGGCGAGGTCGATCCTCGAGCCGAACCCGCCGGCGTGGACGAGCTCGCCGCTGGCGGATGCGATCCCGCCCCCGCCGAGGTCTTTCAATCCCTGGACTAGGCCGCGGTCGAACGCCTCGACGCACGCATGCATCAGCGGTTCCTTCATGATCGGGTTGCCGAGCTGTACCGCTCCCCGGGACTCCGACTCACTCCGGTCGGTCAGCTCCTTCGACGCGAACGCGACCCCGCCGATCCCGTCCCGGCCGGTCAGGCCGCCGACCAGAACCAGTCGATCGCCCACGGCGCGCGCCCGATTCGGTCGGAGCCGCGCCCGGGGAAGGAATCCGATGCATCCGACGTTGACGAGCGGGTTGACGATGTACGCCGGGTCGAAGTAGATCCCGCCCGAGACGGTGGGCACGCCCACGCGATTCCCGTAGTCGCGGATCCCTGCGATAACACCCGTGGCGAGGTAGCGCGGGCTCTTCATTCCCTTCGGCAGCTCGCTCGATGGGAGGTCCAGCGGTCCGAAGAAGAGCGGGTCGCTGAGGGCGATCGGCTTCGCGCCGACGGCGAGCACGTCCCGGAGGATCCCGCCGATCCCGGTCGCCGCGCCCCCGTAGGGTTCCACGGCCGAGGGGTGATTGTGCGACTCGATGCGCAGGGCGTAGGCGTAACCGTCCTCGAATCGCATCACCCCGGCGTCGCCGGTGCCGAGCACGCGGCTTCGCGGACGGAGGTTCGCGAACGCCTTGCGCAGGAACGGTCGGGAGCTCTTGTAACTGCAGTGCTCGCTCCAGCTCTGGGCCAATCCGGCGAGCTCGACGTCGGTCGGGTCCCGCCGCTCCCGGCGAAAGTACGCGCGGATCCGGCGGAGCTCGGTGCCATCAAAACCGAGGCCGCGCTCCCGCGAGGTGCGCTCGAGCTCGGACAACGCCGCGCCTCGGAACGGGACCGAGGTAACCCCGGTCGCCCAAGTTGCGGGACCCGATGTTCGCGGGGAGGTCATGCGGTTAATCCGATTGGGGACGGATCGTTACCCGGTGGATCACCGGATTGGCGAGGAGCCGGTCCACGGCTTCCTGGGCGCGTCGGTGCGCTTCGCCGGGGTGACATCGACGAATTCGAGGTCGTAGAGGCGCGCCGTACTGACTTTACGGACTCCCGCAATGCCGAGCAGCCCGAGCGACTTTTCGACGCTCTCGCCCTCGGCATCGAGCACCCCCGGCTTCAATTCGACGCGCACCTCGAGCCGCAGGGAGCGCGAGGGTAGGTCCACGTCCGTAGTCCTCGTCGTTCGTCACCGAAACGGACAGATAACAATACTCCCGCGGGGCGGCCGAACGCTGCCGAAATGGGGGGGGCGATACCGGCGCCCGCGGTACGCCTCAAGTTCACCGGAGCGCCAGCAATACTCGGTTCTCGATGTCCTGCCAGACGACCGCGACGTCGCGAAATCCCGCCCGTCGCAGGGCTCGGGAATGTGCCTCGAAAGAAACATCCCCATGCCGAGGGTGCTGCGACTGCCGGGCGGCACGTTCGCGGAAGAGCGGCTTGAGTTCGGGGACCCTTTCAGCTTCCCGCCACCACTTCCGCCACGCCGCCCATTCAGAATTGATACTCGCGCCTTCGAATCGGACCTGGCGCACCGATTCGGCGAGACGAGAGAGACGGCGGTGCTCGGTCCCCCACGGAAGGTGGTCGCCATCGAGGAAGACGCCGCCTTTCCGCAGTACGCGGTGGAGGTCACGGTAGCATCGTCGCAGGTCGGCGGCCGGTAGCCAATGCAACGCCGTCGTGGAGAGGGCGGCGTCGTAGCGACGCTGGGGTAACGCGTCCGTCCATCCCGGTCGCCCCAGCTTCGCATCGACCCATTCCAGGCGCCCGCCGAACGAGCCGAGCGCTCCTTCGCCGACCCGGAGCGCTACTGGGTCATAGTCGACCGCAACGCACCGTGCGCGGGGAAACCGTCGCAGAAGCCGGGCGCTCAGCGAGCCCGGGCCGGAACCCAGGTCGAGCGCCGCGAAGCGCTTCCCGACGGCCGCTTCGAGCACGTCGAACATGACCGAGAAACGACGGTCCCGGTCGGGGTTGAAGGTCTCCTGCTGCTCGTCCCAGCGACGTAGCCAATCGGCCCAGACGGGCCCCGGTCGTTCGCGAGCCATGGGTCGGATTCATCGCGCGGGAGCCTTAAGCCTCAGCGGCAATTCAGTCGATCCCGAAGTGCCTATGGGGGCCCCCTCCGGGGGGTCGATCTGGGAGGGGGTTCGGGCCCGTCTAGGAAACCATTTATAGCGGGAGTTTTTCGGAACGCCGGCGCGGTGGGGGCCGGGCCATCATGGAGGAGTTCATCTGTAGTGTCGAGTTCCTTCGCGGGCCGGCCGAATTGGTCGCCCGCGTGTCGAGCGAAGCCGGCGGCGTCCGAGAGTATCGGAGCCCGTCGGCAGGGTCTGTGATCGATCAGGTCATCAACGACCTCCAAGAGGAGTTCGAGTCCGCCCCGGTGGCGTAGGACGGGGACGCGCACGGGGCATTCGCAGTCAAGGGAAAGGGTACCGCATCGAGGGGGGATCAGTACGGAGAAATCCACGTCCGCTAAGCCGCCGGTCAGCCGGGCCGTCGAGAGTGCGTTCACGAAGGTGTGGGGCGACGACCACGTGGTCGCCCTGATCGCGCTAAAGGTCGAGACCGCCGAGGCGGACACCGTCGCCGGCGAGGTCGCACGGTTCACCGAGGTCGAAGACGTGTTCCTCGTGACCGGGGACACGGACATCTTTCTCAAGGTCCGCTTCCCGCACTATGACGAGCTGAAGGACTTCGTGCTGCATCGTCTGCCGTCGGTGCGCGGCATCCGCGAGACGAAGACGCTCCTGGTGGTCACGGCGTACAAGGAAGCCGGGGAGACGCGCCACGGATGACGCCCACTCCGACCGCCGCGTCCGGCACCAGCGTGGCGACCCCGCCCGTCCCCACCGTCGGACTCGAGGCGCCGGCCGTGCAGCGCGTTTTCGAATCGCTCGCCGAGCTCGCGGACGATGCCTCGGTCCCCCGTAATATCCGTCGGGGCGCCCAATCGGCCCGCGATGCGCTCTCGAAGCCCCGGGTCGCCCTCGACGTGCGGATCGCGAGCGCGGTCTACGTGCTCGACGACCTCGCGAACGACCCGAACCTGCCGACCCACGGCCGCACCGCGATCTGGTCGATCATCTCGAGCCTGGAGAGCATTCAGTGAATTCCGTCAGGGATACCCTGAAATATGTCAGCCCCGTCGCTCCGGGTCGGAACGGGATCGGGCCCGTAGCTCAGCTAGGTTGGTCGCGCGGCGCACCCGCCGGCCCTACAAAGAGCATCTGGCTTTTAACCAGTTGGTCGGGGGTTCGAACGAGCCGCCCCGCGCCGCGCGCGGAGTCGCTCCGAGCGTCCCCCCGGGCCCGTGCCGCTCCGCTAGGAGGCCGATGACGCCGAGCCCTGCCCGCCGCACCAAGAAGCGCGCCGCGATCGCGGTCCCGGCGAAACCGCTCCGGCCGTTCGTCGCCCACCATCTTCTGCCTCGGCACGAGATTCTGAGCGAGGAGGAGACGAAGAAGATCCTCGAATCGCTCGAGACCGTGGCCGAACGCCTGCCCAAGATCCTGGTCAGCGACGCGGGCCTGCAGACCGACCCCAAGTTCGTTGCGGGGCGCGACGCCGGCGAGAGCTTCACTGGGCGACTCGTCCGGATCCACCGGCCGAGCGCGACCGCGGGCGTGGCGATCGCTTACCGCCTCATCATCCCCGCGATCGGGGGGAGCTAACGGATCCATGCGCGAGATCGTAGACGCATTCTTCCGAGAGCGGTCGATCGTCAACCACCACTTGGCGAGCTTCAACGACTTCCTGCCGACCGAGGACAACCCCAACTCGCGGATGCAGCGGATCGTGGACGAGGCCCGCGTGAGCGAGGACTCGACCGAGCACGGGATGGTCCGCCTCGACGTCCAGAAGACGAAGAGCTCGATCCAGGTGCGCGTCGGCCGACGCCGCGATGCGCGCGGGTACGTCAGCCCTTCCGCCGAACCGACGATCCGGATCGGGAAGCCGTTCGTGAAGGAGCCGGTCGGCTCGAAGCCGACCCTCACCCCGATGGAGGCCCGACTCCGGAACCTCACGTACCAGGCGCCGATCTACCTCGACGTCACGGTGGTCGAGAACGGGGTCGAGCGCGCGAGCGAGACGGTGCACATCGGCGACCTCCCGATCATGGTCAAGAGCCGCCAGTGCAACCTTTCGAAGTCCAATATCGAGGCCGACGGGCAGGTCGCGCTCTCGGACGACGAATACCGCGCGAAGCTCGTCGAGTACGGCGAGGACCCCCTCGACCCGGGAGGTACGCGATCATCGGCGGCACCGAGCGCGTCATCATCAGCCTCGAGGACCTCGCGCCGAACCGGATCTTCGCCGAGTTCAACGAACGGTACGGCACGCCGATCGAGAGCGCGAAGGTGTTCAGCCAGCGCGGAGGCTACCGGTCGCTCACCGTCGTGGAGAAGAAGAAGGACGGCGTGCTCCAGGTCTCTGTCCCGACAGCGAGCGGCCAGATCCCGCTCGTAATTCTGATGAAAGCCCTCGGGATGAAGAATGACGAGGAGATCTTCCAGGCGGTCCTGGGGGAGCTCCTGCCGCTGGACGAGCCGTTCGTCCAGACGATGAAGCACCTCTTGAACGTCAACCTCGAGGAGTGCGTTTCGAAGAAGCTCTACCCGCCAGAAGGGGTGCTGTCGACCGAGGATGCGCTGATCTTCCTCGAGAAGAAGTTCGCGACGGGGCAGGCCAAGGAATACCGTCAGCGCAAGGTCGACGGGATCCTCGACCGGTCGCTCCTCCCGCACTTGGGAGATACGAAGCAGAACCGCCTCAAGAAGGCCCTTTACTTGGCCCGCATGGCGCGTACGGTCCTCGAGCTCCACCTGAAAGTGCGGGGCGAGGACGACAAGGACCACTACGCCAACAAGCGCCTCAAGCTCGCCGGCGACCTGATGGAGGACCTGTTCCGCGTCGCGTTCTCGCTGCTCTTGAAGGACCTCAAGTACCAGCTCGAACGGTCGTTCGCACGGAAGAAGGACCTCCGGATCGCGAGCGCGATCCGGCCGGACCTCTTGACCCAGCGCCTCGTGCACGCGCTTGCGACCGGGAACTGGGTCGGCGGCCGTGCCGGCGTTAGCCAGGTGCTCGACCGGACGAGCCACATGTCCACGATCAGCCACCTGCGTCGGGTCACAAGCCCGCTCACGCGGAGCCAGCCGCACTTCGAGGCCCGCGACCTGCACCCGACGCAGTGGGGACGGCTCTGTCCGAACGAGACCCCCGAGGGGCAGAACTGCGGCCTCGTCAAGAACTACGCTCTCTGCGTCGACGTCTCGGAAGGGACCGACGAGGAGGAGGTCACCCTCATCCTCCGCGACAACAACACCCGCGAGATCGGTCCCGAGGTGTTCCAGGAGGCGGCCGCCCCGAAGGGAAAGCGGGCCGCCCGGGTCTACGTCAACGGGAACCTGATCGGTCTCCACTCCCAGCCGCTCGACCTCGTTCGCGACATCCGCGAGCGTCGCCGGACCCGCACGCTCTCCTCCACGCTCGAGGACAAGACCTACGAGATCAACGTCCGCTACGACGCCGAGATGAACGAGGTCATCGTTCACTGCGACGCCGGTCGGCTTCGCCGTCCGCTCGTCGTGGTCCGGAACGGGGTCCCCCGGGCGACCCGGACGGACCTGGACGAGCTCGCGCGCGGCACCCGCTCGTTCACCGACTTGATCCGGGAAGGGAAGATCGAGTGGCTCGACGCCGAGGAAGAGGAGGACTCGTTCATCGCGGTGGAACCGTTCGTTCCACCGGACCGGTGCCCGAAATGCGAGCGCGCGCTGAGCCGCGGGGACATCCGCTGGGTGTCGATGGGCGACAAGCGCGACCAGGCGATGGTCGAGTGCGGCTACTGCAAGTCCGAGTTCCCGACCGTGAGCCTGATCACCGAGCGCCACACCCATCTCGAGATCGACCCGAACCTGATCCTCGGCGTCTGCACCGGGCTCATCCCGTACCCCGAGCACAACTCCGCGCCGCGGAACACGATGGGCTCCGGAATGGCGAAGCAGGCCCTCGGCGTCGAATCGGTCAACTACCGCCGCCGCCGGATACGCGCGGGCACCTCCTGCACTACCCGCAGGCGCCGCTCCTCCAGACGCAGACGATGCGCTACGTGCACTTCACGGAGCGACCGGCGGGCCAGAACTTCGTGGTCGCCGTGCTCTCCTACGAAGGGTACAACATGCAGGACGCCCTCGTTTTCTCGAAGGGCGCGATCGACCGCGGCCTCGGCCGCTCGTCGTTCTTCCGCACGTACCGCGGCGAGGAGCGGAAGTATCCGGGCGGTCAGGAGGACCGCTTCGAGATCCCGCGGCCGGACGTCGCCGGCGCGCGCGTCGACACGGCGTACCGGAACCTCGGCGAGGACGGTCTCATCTTCCCCGAGCTCGAGGTGGCCGAGGGGGACGTGCTCGTCGGCAAGACGAGCCCGCCCCGGTTCCTCGAGGAGAAGACCGACCTCCTGACCCCGCAGAAGCGTCGGGAGACGAGCGTCACGGTCCGTTTCGGAGAATCCGGCTGGGTCGACAACGTCATCCTGACCGAGGGCGAGAACATCTCGAAGCTCGTCAAGGTGAAGGTCCGCAACCAGCGGGTGCCCGAGCTCGGCGACAAGTTCGCGAGCCGCCACGGCCAGAAGGGCGTCATCGGTCTCATCGTGCCGCAAGAGAACCTCCCGTTCACGCGGGACGGGGTGACGCCGGACCTCCTGATCAATCCGCACGCGATCCCGTCGCGCATGACCGTCGCCCACGTCCTCGAGATGCTCGGGGGCAAGGTCGGCGCGCTCGAAGGCAAGACGGTCGACGGGACGGCGTTCTCCGGGGCCCGGGAAGAGGCGCTCCGCGAGGGCTTGAAGGCGGTCGGATTCCACCCCTCGGGACGCGAGACGCTCTACGACGGGCTCACGGGCCGGCGATTCGAGGCCGAGGTGTTCGTCGGCGTGATCTACTACCAGAAGCTCCACCACATGGTCGCGGGCAAGATGCACATGCGCTCGCGCGGCCCCGTCCAGATCCTGACGCGCCAGCCGACCGAGGGCCGCTCCCGCCAGGGCGGTCTGCGGTTCGGGGAGATGGAGCGGGACTGCTTGATCGGCCACGGCGTCGCGATGGTCATCAAGGACCGTCTCCTCGACGAGTCGGACGGGACGATCCAGGACGTCTGCGGCAACCCGGACTGCGGGCACATCGCGATCCCGGACTCGCGGGCGAACTCGCTGCGCTGCCCCAGCTGCGGCAACACTTCGTCGATCTATCCCGTCGAGATGAGCTACTCGTTCAAGCTTCTCCTCGAGGAGCTGATCAGCCTCGGCGTGATCATGCGCCTGCAGCTCGCGGAGATGCGGTAGGAGGACCCATGACGACGCAAGGACTCTCGAAGCGGATCAAGGCCCTCCAGTTCGCGTTCCTCTCGCCGGACGAGATCCGGCGCATGAGCGGCGTGAAGATCATCACGGCCGACACGTACGACGACGACGGCTATCCCATCGAGATGGGGCTCATGGACCTCCATCTCGGGGTCATCGAGCCGAACCTGAGGTGCCGGACGTGCGGCGGCCGCGTGAACGAATGCCCCGGCCACTTCGGCATCATCGAGCTCGCGATGCCGGTGATCCACGTCGGCTACGCGAAGGAGATCAAGCGCCTGCTCCAGTCGACGTGCCGCGCGTGCGGACGCATGCTCCCGGACGCGCCGAGCCCCGCGCGCGGAGGCGACGGTCGACGAGGATGCCGCGCCCGTGGCCCGTACGCGCGAGCCGAAGGAGGACCGCACGTGCCCGCACTGCCACGAGATCCAGCAGCGGATCGTGCTCGACAAACCCACGACCTTCCGGGAGAATAGCCACAAGATCACCCCGAAGGAGGTCCGCGCGCGCCTCGAGCGGATCCCCGACGACGACGTCCGCGCTCTCGGCTTGAACCCCAAGTTCGGGCGCCCGGAGTGGGAGGTCCTCACCGTCCTTCCGGTGCCCCCGGTCCAGGTCCGGCCGTCGATCACGCTCGAGAGCGGGGAGCGGAGCGAGGACGACCTGACCCACAAGCTCGTCGACGTGCTGCGGATCAACCAGCGCCTGCGCGAGAACCGCGACATGGGCGCCCCCCAGCTCGTCGTGGAGGACCTCTGGGAGCTGCTCCAGTACCATGTCACCACGTACTTCGACAACCAGACGAGCGGCATCCCGCCCGCCCGTCACCGCTCGGGGCGTCCGTTGAAGACCCTCGCCCAGCGCCTCAAGGGCAAGGACGGGCGGTTCCGCTCGAACCTCTCGGGAAAGCGGGTCAACTTCTCGGCGCGCACGGTCATCAGCCCGGACCCGCTACTCTCGATCAACGAGGTCGGGATCCCGGCCGAGGTCGCCCGCGGCCTCACCGTCCCGCTCGAGGTCACGCTCCACAACCAGGAGGTGGCGAAGGAGCTCGTCAAACGCGGCCCGGCGCCCCGCCGGACGCGGACGCCCGGTACCGGTGCGGCGTCAACTACCTCGTCCGCGAGGACGGCCAGCGGATCAAGGTCATGGAGAAGAACGCCGAGGCGTGCGCCGAGCTCGTCACGCCCGGCTCGATTGTCGAGCGCCAGTTGATCGACGGGGACATCGTGCTGTTCAACCGGCAGCCGAGCCTCCACCGGATGAGCATGATGGCGCACTTTGTCCGGATCCTCCCGAACAAGACGTTCCGGTTCAATCTCTGCGACTGCCCGCCCTACAACGCCGACTTCGATGGCGACGAGATGAACCTCCACGTGCTCCAGAGCCAGGAGGCACGGGCTGAGGCGAAGGTCCTGATGAAGGTCGAGGAGCACATCCTCTCGCCGCGCTACGGCGGACCAATCATCGGGATGCTCCACGACCACATCACCGCGGCCTTCCTCCTCACGTACAAGGACCCGTCGTTCACGCTGAGCGAGGTCACGTACCTCCTCTCGAAGCTCAACTATCCCGTGCCCCCGCCCGCGGGAAGGACAAGGACGGCGCGCCGTTCTGGTCAGGAAAGCAGCTGTTCTCGCTCACGCTCCCGAAGGACCTGACGCTCGAGTTCCGGTCGAACATCTGGGCCGGCTGCACCGACCCGCCGCTCAGCTGCAAGCACGACGCGTGGGTCGTCATCGAGAACGGCGTGCTGAAGGCCGGTACGATCGACAAGAAAGCGATCGCCTACGAGAAGGGCGCCGTCCTGGACGCGATCGCGCGGAACGACGGGATGCCGCGCGCCCGCCAGTTCCTGGACGAGATGAGCCGCCTCGCGATCACCGCGATCGGCCTGAAGGGCCTCTCCACGGGGATCGACGACGAGGACGTCCCCGAGCCGGCGTTGAAGGAGATTCTGAGCGCGCTCGACGACGCGCGCGAGCGGGTCGACGAGCTGGTCGAGCAGTACCGGAAGGGGAAGCTCGAGCAGATGCCCGGCCGTTCGGTCGAGGAGACGCTCGAAGTCATGGTGCGGCGCGAGCTCGGTCAGGCGCGGGACAAGGCCGGTGGAGATCGCGGCCGGTACCTCGGTCTCGAGAATCCCGCTGTGATCCTCGCGAAATCGGGGGCGCGCGGCTCGATGCTCAACCTGACGCAGATGGCCGGCGCGGTCGGCCAGCAGTCCGTGCGGGGGGAGCGCCTGATGCGGGGCTACTTCAACCGGACCCTGCCGCACTTCGAACGGGGTGACCTCGGTTCGGGCGCGCGCGGCTTCGTCAGCTCGAGCTACAAGCGGGGCCTCTCCCCGACCGAGTACTTCTTCCACTCGATGGGCGGACGCGAGTCGCTCGTCGACACCGCAGTCCGGACGAGCCGGTCCGGCTACATGCAGCGCCGTCTGATCAACGCCCTCGAGGACCTGAAGGTCGCCGAGGACCGGACCGTCCGCAACACGGCGGGCACCGTCATCGAGTTCCAATACGGCGAGGACGGGATCGACCCGACGCGGTCGTACGGGGGAGCCGCGGTCTCGCTGGACGAGGTCGTCTCCCAGGTCCTCGGCCGTCGCGTCCGCACGTCGGACGAGCGGAAGCCCGACGGTCCCACCGGGGCGCCGCCCGTGACCGAAGAAGAGATGGACCTCCAGGCCGAGGCGCAGCTCGAGGAGGAGGAGGCCGACGAGGAAGGCGAGGAGTTCGGCACCCCCGAAGAGGGCCCCGAGTTCGGAGGCGAATGACGATGGCGGAAGAGAAGAAGGCGGCGGTGCCCCGGGACACGGTCCAGCGGATCCACGACATCGCCCGCAAGGAGGGCGTGACGCTCCCGCCGCTCGTCGCGGAGGAGCTCAAGGCGAAGCTCCAGCACCTGCGCCTCGCGCCCGGCGACGCGATGAAGATCGTGCGCGAGGTCGTGCGCCGGTTCCGCCGCGCCGAGGTCGACGCGCACGAGTCGGTCGGGATCATCGCGGCCCAGTCGATCGGCGAGCCGGGGACGCAGATGACCCTGCGGACGTTCCACTATGCAGGGGTCGCCGAGATGAACGTCACGCTCGGCCTCCCGCGCCTCATCGAGCTCGTGGACGCGCGGCGCGTCCCGTCGACCCCGATGATGACCGTCCACGTGGAGAAGAAGTTCAAGAACGACCGCGACGCGGTGCATGACATCGCGCTCCAGATCGAGGTCACTACCGTCCCGGACGTCGCCGCCATCGGCACCGTGATCGAGGACCTCAAGGTCGTCGTCTCCCCGATCGCGGCCCGCCTCGAGGAGCGGGGCGTGAAGCGCGCAGAGCTCGAGGCCGCGCTCGTCGAGAATCTCGATGCCCGCCTCTTCGAGATCAAGCCCGGTTCGGGCAGCGGCGAGACGCGGTCGATCGACATCCACCTAAAAGAGTCGGCGCCCGGCGCGGCGAAGTCGAAGAAGGAGGAGCTCGTCGAGGAGATGCCGTTCAAGAAGCTCCTGATCGCGAGCGAGGAGTCGAAGGCGATCCGCATCAAGGGCGTTACGGGCATCCGCCGCGCGCTGATCCGGAAGGAGAAGGAGGAGTACGTCGTCTACACCGAGGGCTCGAACCTGGAAGGGGTCATCCAGATCGACGGGGTCGACCCGGTCCGGACGACCACGAACTCGGTCTTCGAGATCTACCGCGTCTACGGCGTCGAGGCCGCTCGCGCGGCGCTCGTACACGAGGCGAACCGCACCCTCGCCGAGCAGGGGCTCGGGGTCGACATCCGCCACCTGATGCTCGTCGCGGACGTGATGACCAACGAGGGGGACATCCGGGCGATCGGTCGCCACGGGATCTCGGGAAAGAAGACGAGCGTCCTCGCGCGCGCGGCGTTCGAGATCACCGCTGCCCACCTCCTGCGCGCGGCGATCACCGGCGAGGTCGACGAGCTGAAGGGCGTCGCCGAGAACATCATCGTCGGCCAGCCAATCACACTCGGCACGGGCGCGGTCAATCTCGTCTACAAGCCGCTCACCGCCTCGCCCACAGTACCGAAGGTCGTCGTCGAGGAAGCGAAGGGGGAGGCGTAGGACCATGGACCTCGCCCACGCGCTGAAGGTCGCCCTCGAGACCGGCACCGTCCGGATCGGGCTCGAGGAGACGCTGGACGCGGCGAAGTCGAAAAAGGCCCGGCTCCTGATCGTCACGAAGACGTGCCCCGACCCCACGCTCTCGAAGGAGCGCGCGATCGGGAAGATCCCCGTGTACCACTACCCCGGGACGGCGGTCGACCTGGGCCAGGCGTGCGGCCGCCCGTTCCCGATCAGCGCGATGGCGATCCTGGACCCCGGCTCGAGCGCGATCCTCACCCTCGAGACCTAGTCCGGGACGCGAAGAGCGGTCGGGGCCGATGACCGAGATCACCCTCGACAACGAGACGATCGGGTACATCCAGCTCTTCGAGGAACGGACCGGCGCTCGGGTGAAAGACTGCCTCGCGGCGGAAGACAAGCTCGTCTACCTCGTCTCCCCCGGCGAGGTCCACAAGGCGGTCGGACCGGGCGGCGTCCTCGTCGACCGGTTGAAGGGGATGCTGAAGAAGGAGATCCAGGTCGTCGAGTACGCGGACGACCCCGAGACCCTGGTCAAGAACATCTTCTACTGGTACTCGCCGAAGCGGGTCGACTTCCAGCCGAAGGGGAAGGGCCGGCACGCGACCGTCACGGTCGATCCGGCGTGGAAGGCGCGGGCGATCGGCAAGGCCGGCAAGAACCTCAAGGTCGCGCGCGCGATCCTCCTGCGCCACACCGACATCATCAGCGTCAGCGTCTCTTGATAGTGATCGGCCTCCCTGCCCCGGCCTCCCGGACGGCTCCCGAGGGGCGGGCGAGCGAACGACCGCGAGGCTCCTTTGCGAGCTCAGAGCCCGAGTGAAGATGCGAGGGCGGTGGTCGCCACCACCCCGGGACTGACCGAGACGCTCGGGCGCGACTGGCCCGGCGCGGACCGGTCCAACACACACTTGAGCATCCATGAGACCTTGTTCCGATTCAGCGTCCCGCACGGAGCGGGGTAACCGAACGCAACCTTGAATGAGTCGGGATTACTGTCCGCGCTGCCGTCGAACTTCGAGCCCGAAGGCCGACCATGTTTCAGGAGGAGTGCCTCATGTGGCCGTCTTTAGCCTTACCGATCCCGAATGTTCGGGGCAGGGCGATTGAGTTCGCGCGTTGATGACCTGGAGCCCGCAATCTCCCGCCCACCACAGTGGGTTCATTAGGTGGGATTCATTACCCCCCCCCAAGACGGCTCGGGTTCGAGCCGGGTGCCGAGACGTCGACGAGGACACCGTGGCCCTCAGGCCAAACCCGGCACAACGCGACCCCTGCGGAAGTCCGGATTTCCCGTGGTAAACCGCTGATTCGGACAGTCCCCTCGCGAGGGTTGAACTGACCCGGCAGACGGCGCCGAAATCCAAAGAGCGGGTCTCACATCCTTGGCGCCGAGAGCGTCGTTTACGCGTTCGTCCGACTATTCTGGCGATTTTCTCTGTCCTCATCATGGTCTTTTCCGCTTTCGGTATTGCAAAAGCTTCGGGCCCGGGGCCACCAACCTACCCACCAGGGATCACCGGCTCCTCAACCCCTTACTATCCTTACCTGGTCTCTCCCTCCCTGTTCCCAAGTCCGCAATCGGCCATTTCGGCCACTTCCAACCAGACGGTGTCACTGCCCGAGCTGGGTTCGACGGGCATCGGAACCAACCCGCTCTATTTTCTCGTTTACGCGTCTACCGTGGTCAGTTCGCGCCCGTTGAGTTACACAACCACTTTCGAGGTCTCTGAAGGGATCTTCGCCGCCTCCATCGCCCAGAACATCCTTCAAGACGTTCCGGGGCCTCCCGGGCAGCCGAGCCCCACCCTCCCCCTCAGCTGGTCGACACCCTATAATATCGGGGGATTTTCGGCGAAGAGCAACTGCTCCTCGTCTGCGCTCGTAGTCGCCGCCGACGGTTCGTCGGTTGTCGCGGGGATCACCTGCGGGTCGACGTCGTATCTCTATCTCTCCAGCGTCGCGAGCGCTTTGAGCTCCTGGACGAACCTTGGGACCGTCGCCGGCATCGACATCCGCCTTGCGCTCGACCCCTACGGATTTGTGGCCGCGACCACGATCGAGAGCGGCGGTACCTTGCTCATCACGACATTCCCGATCCCGGGTGGGACGATCGTAAGCTCGACCCTGGGCGCCGCCGTCGACGCGAACCCCGTGATCCTCCGGACCCAGGCGGGCGCGGAGGAAGGTGTCGTCGCTTCAACACCCTCGAACACCGTCGTCTTCTATTCGTCCTGGAACGACGGTCGAAGCTTCAGCTCCACGAAGATCGGCCCCCTGAACGACACGAACGTCTCCGCGGCCCTCGCCACGATCGGCTCCACATTTCTCAACACGCCGGGAGGATTCCTTGGCCAGGTGTCCGCCACGGTCGTCGGAGGGAATCTCTTCGTGCTCTCCACAGTCCTCCAGCTAGGCCAGATGATCGGAGCAGTGTACGTCTCCTCGGACGACGGCCTCGTTTGGGAAGGACCCTCGCTGTTTCCCCTGACCGCGGGGGCGATGATCGACCCCGAGGTTCTCGGAACCCAAGTCGGCTACGTCTACGCTTCCTGGCTCGCGACCGCCGGAACGAACCTCACCACGATAGAGAACGCGGTCTTCTCGCCCGACGGACGTATCGTGCAGGATCCTGCCCCTATACCTGGCGGAACAGGGGCATGGAAGGTCGGGAATCGGCCAGTTGTGGGGATGGCGGTTGATTCGTTCCAACGTCTACTCTTGACCTGGGCAACCCCTGCCAGCCCTGGTGGAAACGCCCTTTCGGAAACTGGCGCTTTCCTCTCGGTCGCCAACGCCGTTGCCGCGATGCAGCAAGGCGTGCTGAACGTGAGCAGTCCGAACCTGGTCGGCTCGACCAGCGTATCCACCTTCACGACCGGGGTGGCCGGGATGTTGAGCGAGGTCGCCGCCAACGCGAGCAGAGCGATGAATCTCCCCTACCTCGACGCGACGCGCAACGTGACCGCCGGGCTTTATCAGAATGTGAGCATCAGCCCCCTCGCGTACATCGGCGAACAGGTGGTGGGCCAGAGTCCCAACCAGCGATACACGATCGCGGGGGGCGCGACGCTCACGACGGCCGTCAACACCGGTCCCGTCACGATTGGCGGCAAGGAGCGCCCGTTCGGAGTCCTGGTCCCCTCCGAGGGGTTCGGTTCGGCGGTGACCTACCTAGGAGTGGTGTCCGACTGGCTCCTCGCCGCAGAAGGGGTCGAAGCGATCGCCGCCGCCAACCCACTGGTGAACGCAACGCTCCTGAACAGTCTCCCGTCGTCGAGCCTGTTTCCCGCCCCCGTCTACACTTCGACCCCGCTCGACGGGAACATTAGTGACGGTTGGTCGAATACGACGATGCTGAGCCCGACGATCGCGGAGCTGTCGCTTTGGGGGGTGTACGCGTGGTACATCCCGCCACCGACCTTCGGCACGCAGGAGATCACCTGCAACGGGGAGGTCGTCTACGAGCCGCGCACGAACTATTACGACATGCCGACGTCGTACAACAACACGGTGACCATCGACAATCAGTCGACCGTCACCCTGAAGTCATCATCATGGATACCGAATATCTACCTGCAGAATCTTTCCGCCGATTCCCGGGTTTCGTGGACAGCGGTCCAGACGGCCACCTACACGATGGAATTCGACACGGTCAACTACCACGGGTTCGGCGGCGGTTGCGACCCGTTGGTCTCCCAGATGCAAAAAACGAGCCCCATGAGCGGGTATCCGACCTCGATTTCGATGTCGGGAGGCTCGACCTTTGTGACCACCCTTGTGACCCAGCTCAGCGCCACCCAGTCGGGCAACAAATCGCTTTCGATCGTATGGCGGAACTCGATGCTGGCAGAGGGGACGGAAACTCTGAACCCTTCGGGCCCAGTGACCGCAATAACAAAGCCAGCAACGGGTTACGTACTGTCCACCGGGATCAACTACACCAGCAACTCGCTGATCGGCATCAACTTCACCGCCGAGGTGAGTACCACAAGCTACCCCGGCGGATGGAATTCCACTCTCAAGCCAACGCTCTCGGCAAATCAACAGACCTCTTCCGAAGCTCAGCAATATCAGGCGGCGTGCACGTTCGAGACAATCGCGAACGACATCGAAATCAACAACATAGTAACCACGTCCGGGAAAAACGACACAGGGACCGTCACCTGGACCTCGAATACTGAAGGCTTAGGGATACTCGAGTACTACGAAATCGGAACCACCCTGAATTTCTCGGTGGTCGCCGCCAGAACCTTCAGTTCGGGAATCTACATATTCACCGCGGGGCTGAACGGCCTCTTCGGCGCGGCGTTCTACGAGCTCAATGCCACCGTCACGGAATCTATCGGAAGCTGTTTCAGTGTATCGAACGGGAAGACCACCCTCGCCGAGCTCGGGCAGGGATTCACGCTGCAATCCATCGCCTACCCGTACGATTCGATCACACAGACCGGCGGAGGCGAGGGAATCTTCGCGCCAATGGCGATCAGCCTCTACGACCAGTTGCACCTCTACACCGGAGGTTCGCTAACCTACGGCCTCTCCAGTGGGTCAAGTTCGAGCATCGTAATCCCCATACCTTCGCTTATCGCGATACAGTACGGTTGGGGAGGCTTCCTCGAAAACCTGACCGGGATGACGGGGAACGCGTCCTACACCGTCCAGGAGATCTGGAACTTCACCTGGGACGGTCAGAGCCTCTCGCTGTCGAGCGCACCGATGAGCTTCATTTACCTACAAGATAGCTCTGGAGATGGCCTCACCGACGTGGAGAAGCTGAACGGCTGGCCGGTCACGTTCACGAACGTAAGCGGCGGGGTCGTCCAACAGAGGGCGACGGCGAATCCGTCCCTCTACTCGACCAACGGTCTCGTCGGTGACTACATTGAGAAGGAGTTCGGCTTGAACCCGACCACCGTCGACACGGCAGGCAGCCATATGCTCGACACTTGGAACCTCACCTTCAACTTGGGGTTGGCGACCAGCGCGAAGCTGCCAAAGTCTGGGTTCGCGTACCTGGTACGAGAACTCCTCCTACAACCCGTTCGCGAGCGGCGCCCCATCCAGCGCCAACCAGAATCGCACGAACCTCACCCCGACTTCCGCGGGCGGCATCACCAGCGGGGATGGCTCCCCATGGGCGGCTACCGTGCTCTGGTCAACGTCCGCGCTCTCTACGTTTCTGAACCTGACCGGCGTGAGGGAAGCAAGCTGGCTGAGGGCGACATCGGGGACGTGGAAAGGAATCCGCACGATTACAGTGTGGGGCAAGCTCTCTTGGGGGGCGAACCCCCTTTCCCAGAGCACACTCAACGACGGGATCATCGACGGCATGCAGACAGACCCCGTCGCACGTGAGGTGGTTCAATTCAACATCTCTGCGTGGAGTGCAACATTGCATTCGAGCAACGACGAAGCGGGGCCCTTTCTCTATCTTACCAGCGGCGCCGGCGGCACCGGAACGAAGTATTACAGCGGCTATGGGCCGGTTGAGGGCGGCTCGTCGGCGAAGTTCATGGGAACCTATGTTGTCAGCGTTCCGGTAACGGTCGCGGCCCAGTACGTCTACTTCAACCTCTCCCTGAACGACAACGAAAGCGCATCGTCGAAGACGCTCCTCCACCCCCTCACGATCAATTCGAAGACGATCGACCTGATGGGCACGGCGACCGGCTCGCTCAACACCTCTCAATCGAACGCATCGATGACCGGATGGTACAAGGTTCTCCGTGTCGGCGAAGCGGCGAACACGCTCCTATGGGTACCGGGCAACAACACTACCCTATCGAGTGTACCCTGGGGGCTCAAGCGCTACACTGCCGAGCCTGACTTCGACCTTCGAGTACTCAACGTAAGCGCAACAACGACCCTTAGCGGGATTGAGGGAGCAGAAGGTGGCTGGCATTACCCGTTGACCCTTCAACAGGGGTTGAACAACATCCTCGTTCCCCGAGGTGCGTTCATCAATTCGCCGCTCGGCCAGGCGCTGGTCAACAACACGAACGAGACGCTCAAGATCCCCAGCGGAGCCGGGGTGACATTCACCCCCGCGGATTGGTCGGGTCGGACGGAGACGAGTGGTTCGAACCCGGTCCCGACGTCCACGACGCAGACCCCGAATTTCATCTGGGTGTTCTCGAGCACGAGCCAGCTTCAAAACGGGTCGAGCTCCGGGGCGTTCGGGGGTCTGCCGCAGAATCCCTCGGTGGAGAGTTCGTATGAGTCTCGTCAGGTCCAGGCGGTGTTCTGGATTAACATCACATCTTCCGGCAACGGGAAGTTCTCGAGCGTGGCCGCGGAGTTGGATGACCTTTTCGGTGGCCTGACCTTGAACCGAATGGGAAGCCTCACCGGAAATCTAGTCCCAGTCACCTCCGAGCTGGGAACCCTGGGCCTGCCGGGGAACGTTCTATCGGCGCCGGCAAACGTCACCTTGACCAACGGAGGGGCATACGCTCCACCGCACTACAATACTCCACCACCGCCGCCCCCCTGGTGGCAGACGGTAGGCTCCGCCATTTACAACACATTGAGCGGTGTCGCCAATGCCATCGGCCTAACCTACGTGATCTCGGTTGTCTGGAACAATCTGGCCGGGGACGAAGCGTTCATCGGAGAGGCGGCGACGTGGCTCTCGAATCACTTGGGAATCACTAAGCTCGCCAATCAATTCGTGGCGAATCTTAGAACAATCGCGAGCGCGATGGTTTGGGCGCTTCAACAGTTTCTTGTGTGGCTCGGAAAAGAAGTTGTCACATTACTTACCGCGGGTATCGACGCGGCTACATTTGGAATCACCTCAAGTCTAACATCTCTCGAACAACAGGAGAGTAACGCGGCGAGCGGGTACGCCTGGGCCTATGGAAAAGGGTCGGCGGCGCCGGCGAATGCAACGGGCGACCTCCTGGCGTTTCTAACTCCACTGTTGATTGGAGGGGCAGTCATCGGAGTGGTGCTAATCATTGGGCTAACGCTTCTCCTCCCTTTTTCGCTCGGCACCGCATTCTTGTTCCCTCTTCTGGTTCCGATCATAATGGCCGCATTTGGACTTGGCTCAACGCTTGCCCTTCCCTCCAGCGGGGAACAAGGCCAAGCCAGCAGGAATTTCCAAGAAACGTCTGGGGCATCGACCTCATCGCTGATCGCTGGTGATGCCTCAGGGTTCAATCTCTTCGAAAGCCCGGCGACCGCCGGACGAATACAACCCCCCAGCGAGCAGACCGCAGGCAATTGGCTGGGATACGTCGCTGGGGGGGCCGTGGCTGTTACATCTGGCGTTCTCGCCCTCATAGCGGGTTCGATTGTTAGTGGAACCTGGGGCCCAGTAGCAGGCTGGGCGGGCTTCATCTTGGCCATGATCGCCCTCTGCTTATTGCTTCCGCTTTCCATCATCCAGTATAGTAGCTTGCCTTCCACCTACAGTCCATCGGACGCGGCCCAATTTAGGCAGCTCCAAGTAACAGACATCGAGCTCTCCTTCTTCGCGTTCTCTGGTATTGTTCTTTCTTTGGCAGGGCTGTTTTCCGGCAATGCCGCCGCAATTGTAGTCGCAGGCTTTGGGGCGGTGATCGGGCTACTAGCGGCGTTTTTTGCATGGGTTCAAGTCTATGAAGTCCAAGACGAGATTGACGGGGCATGACTTCCGAAACTCAATCAAAGGATCGTCTCATGACCATCCCGGGGGCGCGGCGAGTGTGGTGGGCCACCCTCGCATATGTCGTGTTCGCAATCGGCATCATTGCGACTCTGACTACCTTTTACCTGATTCTGAGGACCCCCGGATTACTACTTTTCGACATCCCAGGAGCGCTCTTGGGGATTGCATCGTTCGTCGTTGGGCTAGCTATTCTTGACAGGATACCTCGAGTCGTCCAGATTGGTCCCCATGAGATCGAGTTCAGGTATCTTCTGAGCCACGCGAAACTGTCGTGGGACCAGCTGGCGCCGCCTGCTCGATTTGGGAGTGGGTATCTGATGTTCAGAGCGACCACAGGAACCAGAGGGGTTTGGGGTCCTCTAACGGTCACCACCGAGCAAGCACGCGCGATTCTTTCCTACCCTGCCTGTCCCCATTTCGATCTCTCGGCGGACGTCGTGAGCGAACTACGGGGGTAAAGGCGGCACAGGGGGCCCGCGCCGAAAGGGGCGCGAAGGGATAGTATTCCCCAACCGAATCCGGTGGTCTATATCGGGCCGGACCCGTCTCTGGTCTGGGTCAGGATGAGCCGAAAACTGGCGGGTCTGCTTCTCTCGGGTCTAGGAGTCGCTCTCATCGTTGTTGGCATTCTATTGCGCGCTCCTGCCAGCTGCCCCTCAGGATACATCGGCATGGTCCCATGCATTTCTTCCGGCGCGATCTGGACCCCGATTTCATTCGGTGCGTGGGCAAAAGACGTGGAGGAACTCGAAGACTATGCTGATGCAGCGCTGATTCTGTCAGTGGTCGGCCTCGGTGCGGCGGGGGCCGATTACGCTCTCTCACAGTGAGGTCTATGACTGAGGGAAACGCCACACCATCGGCTCAATTCGATCTCAGCGAGGCCAGTGCGAAACTGTGGCCGTACACGTCCCATAAACGTTGGGTTGGCTTTGGCGTGACAATCTTCCTGGTGGCCTTTGGGCTGTTCTTCCTCGCTATTGATGCTTCCGCGATCTCGACTCGCTCGCTTTCTTTCATTAAGACGGTCGATTCGTTGATTGCTCTTGTAATCGTGGTGGGAGGAATCGGTGGAATGATCGTTGTGCTCACCGGGCTCAAGCGAGGGGCGATTCTCCTGCGTCTCGACAGCGTAGGCTTCGAACTGATTTACCCGGACGGGACGAGTGTCAGAACACTGTGGACAGATCCGAAGCTAAGGTTCGTTCTAATGGATCTCAGCGGTGCGAGCCCTTCGAAGCTCCGCACCGGCCTGCCCTATTCGATTTCAGTCCGGGGCGTACGGTCGTTGCTTACTGAAGAAGCATATTCTGCAATGCTCGACCAAGTGGCGCGTCGGGGTCTCGTGGACGCTGTTGCGCCAGGGAGCCGGTGGATCTTCTCAGCCGATGCGAATCCGGTGTTCCATCACATCCATGCGGCTATCCCTGAGGCTGAAGATCGCAATCAAGTCAGGGACCACCGACGCACGTCCTCGTAGCAGTTCAGGAATCTTCGCGCAGGGCCTGGGGCCCAGCTCGCGGCGAGAGCCCGAAGCCTACCGCCATTTGCTCTCAGGAAGGGCGGCACCGACCACTGGGGTCGAGTCGCTCGCGCGCGACGGGCGCGAGGCTGTGCGGTTCTACGCGTGGTTCGGGATCGCCTGGGTCGGGGCCCCCGCTGACCTCGATTGACGCATACAACTAAGCCTGTAGTTGCCGTAATTCCAGCGGACCGCTATGAAGGCCGCAGGGTTGGTCATTCGAGCCGGTGCGGTGCTGTTCGGCCTGGGACTGTTCCTCTGTCTTACGCCCTTGGCCGATGTCGCGATTCTTCTGCTGCTGCCCGTGGCCTCCGCGATTATTCTCGGGGGTCTATCTGCGACAAACATTAAGCCGGTTATACTGGGGTTCGTAGGTGGAGCGATAGTTGTCCTGGGCGTCGGCTGGACGGTCTACTATTCGCGAACGCTCGATCTCGAGCAGGCATCTTGCACCGGCTGCCTCCCCTCGGCTCCGTTAGTTGACGACCCGGTGTTTTGGCTCGGGATATTCACGATAGCTCTGGGTGTGGCGATCTACGTCATAGCCGCAATCAAATCGCGGAACGCCAGGAAGGAACACTCCACCAGCGCCCAACCCTCAGGAACAACCCATTAGCGGGCTGGTGCGGGAAGCGACTTGGGCAGCGTGGATTTGGAGGGTTCGTGACCTCGCTCGTACACTGGAGCTGTGTCGCGCACGGCCGCGTCCAAGGCGTGAACTACCGCGCGCGGGTCGCGGAGGCGGCCCGCCGTCACGGCGTGGTCGACACCTTCGCGAACCGGGAGTATGGCACGGTCTTGATCGACGTGTAGGGCTCAGTCGAAGCCGTGGAGGCCTTCCTACGTGACGTGAGCGGCCCTCACGGAGGGAGCCACGCGTACCTAGAGCAACGCGTGTCGGAAGTACCAGTTTCTCCCGACCTGTTCGGTTTCGAAATCGTGCGGGACTGATCGCGCCGACCGGTGCCCGGCGTCGTGATTCTGCCGAGGGTTCGAGGTAGAATGCACGGTCGGTCCGACTCCCCTCAAGGTCGGGCCGGACGGCGCCCCGGGCGTAAAGCTAGAATAGAGTTATCGACCGTTAGCCCTCGACGATGACCGTGCCTCCCCGGATCCGTGCCGTGCTGTTCGACCTCGGCGGGACCCTCGTCGACTATCACGATTTTGCCCATTGGACCGAGCTCGCCCGCCGGTGCTTCGTCGACATCGAGGAGGAGGAAATGGCCCGCGCTTTCTTCGATGTCGAGCGGGAGACCGATGCCCGGGAGCGGGTCGGCTACACCGAGTTCTGGCGCATCACGCTGTCGCGCGCGTCCGGGTGGGACGTCGAGCGCCCCACTGCAGAGCGGTTCCTCGCGCTCATCCGCGAGCGGCCCGGCTTCAACCGACTCTACTCGGACTCACGTCGTTGTCTCGAAGAGCTCCAGTCCGAAGGTCGGCGTCTCGCGGTCGTCTCGAACAGCTCGAGCGAGGCGCATTGCCGAGCGATCCTGCACGAAACCGGCATCCTTCCGTTCTTCGAGAAGGTCCTCTCATCCGGGACCGAAGGGGTGGAGAAGCCCGCCCCCGAGATCTTCCACCGGGCGGTCGCCCGGATGAAGGTCCGACCGGACGAAGCGTTCTACGTCGGGAACCTCGCGTTCACCGACGCGCAGGCGGCCCGGGAGGCCGGCCTCGAGGCGATCTGGCTTAACCGCGCGGGAACAGGGATGTCGGACGAACCGCCCGAGATCACGTCGCTCCTCGAGGTCCCGCTCTGTCTGCGACGCGTCGAAGGGAGGCCGACCCCGTACCCGGGGCGCCGCCGACGCGCCGCTTAAATATCGACCCTACCTCCCATCCTCCACTGCGCCCGCTTCTTCGGAAGCGCGGCACGGCGACGCCGCCACGGCGGGCCGGGGATCCGTGATCCGGTCTTTTCCAGGGCAGCGCCACAGATGGCCCGATGGGGCGTGGAGCCCTGAGAAACCCTCCCCGGAGACGGGGAGTGAACTCTCGGGACTGACGGAGGAGAGATGTCAGCGAAAAGTACGCGAATAGCTCATAGATAGACAAGCAAAGGAGCAATTCCGCCAGTCAGTAAAGATCGGTTCACGACCACAATGTATTCCCGCACACAGCGAAAAGTGTGCCAACAAATCCGGTTGATCCTGCCGGCGGGCACCGCTATTGGAGTTCGCTTAAGCCATGCGAGTCGAGAGGGGTAAGCCCTCGGCGCACTGCTCAGTAACACGCGGACAATCTGCCCTCGAGACGGGGATAATCCCGGGAAACTGGGGATAATACCCGATAGGTCTGAGATGATGGAAGGCTCTCTGGCCAAAATCCTACGGGGCTCGAGGATGGGTCTGCGGCCTATCAGGTAGTAGGGGGTTTCACGGACCCCCTAGCCGTAGACGGGTACGGGCTTTGGGAGAAGTCGCCCGGAGATGGATTCTGAGACACGAATCCAGGTCCTACGGGACGCAGCAGGCGCGAAACCTCCACAATGTGGGCAACCACGATGGGGGAACTCCAAGTGCCTACACTTTTGTGTAGGCTGTTCTCGAGCCTAAAAAGCTCGAGAAGTAAGGGCCGGGTAAGACGGGTGCCAGCCGCCGCGGTAATACCCGCGGCCCGAGTGGTGCTCATTATTATTGAGCCTAAAGCGTCCGTAGCTGGCCGGGCAAATCTCCGGGTAAATCGGGCGGCTCAACTGCCCGAATTCCGGAGACACTGCTCGGCTTGGGATCGGGAGAGGGTGAAGGTACTCCCGGGGTAGGGGTAAAATCCTGTAATCCGGGGGGGACCACCAGTGGCGAAGGCGTTCACCTAGAACGAATCCGACAGTGAGGGACGAAGCCCTAGGGCGCAAACGGGATTAGATACCCCGGTAGTCTAGGGTGTAAACGCTGCAGACTTGGTGTTGGGGGTCCTGCGTGGGCTCCCAGTGCCGGAGCGAAGGTGTTAAGTCTGCCGCTTGGGGAGTACGGTCGCAAGACTGAAACTTAAAGGAATTGGCGGGAGAGCACCGCAACGGGAGGAGCGTGCGGTTCAATTGGATTCAACGCCGGAAAACTCACCGGGGGCGACGGAGGGATGAAAGCCAGGCCGAAGACCTTGCCCGATTCTCCGAGAGGTGGTGCATGGCCGTCGTCAGTTCGTACCGTAAGGCGTTCTGTTAAGTCAGATAACGAACGAGACCCTCGCCCTCAGTCGCGATTTCACGAGCGATCGTGAGAGCACACTGAGGGGATCGCTGCCGCTAAGGCTGAGGAAGGAGAGGTCTACGGTAGGTCCGTATGCCCCGAATCTCCCGGGCAACACGCGCGCTACAAAGGTGGGGACAATGGGAACCGACCCCGAAAGGGGAAGGCAATCCTGAAACCCCATCGTAGTCTGGATCGAGGGCTGTAACTCGCCCTCGTGAAAATGGATTCCGTAGTAATCGCGGGTCAACATCCCGCGGTGAATGTGCCCCTGCTCTTTGCACACACCGCCCGTCAAGTCATCCGAGTTGGGTCGGAGTGAGGGTGACTCATTTGGGTCGCTCGAACTTCGGTTCAGCAAGGGGGACTAAGTCGTAACAAGGTATCTGTAGGGGAACCTGCAGATGGATCACCTCCTAAGAACGCCGACCGTCCCGGTCGGTCGTTCGGGTCGCGATCCGACTGTGCTGACGCTACTGCGCTCGTCTCCCCTCTCCTATCGGCCATCAACCCATTTTTGAGTAGTTACAACCACATTATTACCCGCGGCCCGTTTCCGAGCCGATGCTCTCCGTGTCCCAGGTCCGACCGGTCCCCGAGGTCCTTCGCCCCGCCACGCGGGCGCTGGCCGAGGGCGAGCCGGTACTGATTTTCGACGCCGCCGACCGGGAGGGAGAGACCGACCTCGTCTTCCTTTCCGAGAAGGCGACCCCCGAGCTCATCCACCTCGCGCGAAAGGACGCGGGGGGCCTGATCTGCGCGGCGATCTCGGAGGAGCTACGACGGCGCCTCGACCTCCCGTTCTACTCCGAGCTCCTCGTGCTCGCGGAGCGCGAATACCCCGGGCTCTCCCGGCTCACCGAACGGCCCCGCTACGACCGGCGGAGCGCCTTCGGGATCACGGTCAACCACCGGCAGAACTTCACGGGAGTCCCCGACAACGACCGCGCGCTCACGATCCGAACCGTCGGAGAGCTGGCCCTCGCCGCCCCCCAGCTGTCGGACGAGGAACTTCGGGCTCGCTTCCTCGATTCCTTCCTCTCTCCGGGCCACGTGTACCTCCTCTACTCCGCCCCGACGCTCCTCGCCGAGCGAAAGGGCCATACGGAACTCGCCATCTCGCTCGCCCGGATGGCCGGATTCGAGCGAATCCGTGACGGTCTGCGAGATGCTCGGGCGATTCCGGCGGCGCGCGCTCCCCCGAGGCGGCGCGCCGGTACGCGGAATCCCACGGCTGGTCGTTCCTGGAAGGGAGAACCCTCATCGAGGCGTGGCGGACATGGTCGTCCGCGTAATGGCCACGGGGGTCTTCGACCTCCTCCACCCCGGACACGTCTACTTCCTCTCGGAAGCGAGGAAGCTCGGCGACGAGCTCGTGGTCGTCGTCGCGCGGGACAAGACCGCGCGACGCCTGAAGCACGAACCGTACGTCCCCGAGCACATCCGCCGCGAGATGGTCGAGGCGCTGAAGCCGGTCGACCGCGCGGTCCTCGGCTCCACGACCGACATCTACGAGACGGTCGTGAAGGAGCGCCCGTCCATCATCGCGCTCGGCTACAACCAGGCGTGGAACGCGGCCGAGGTCGAGAGCGAGTGCGCGCGGCGCGGCGTCCCGGTCAAGGTCGTCCGGATCGGACCAATCCCGCACGACGAGCTCGCGACCCGGCGGATCGTCGAACGGATCCTCGAGCTCTCGGGTCGGCCGAAGGAGGCGAGCCCGTGAAGAAGGTCGGCATCGCCGACACGACGTTCGCGCGCGTCGACATGGCGCGCTACGCGGTACGGGCGCTCCAGGAACGCGGCACGGGATTCCGGCTCGTCCGCCGGACCGTCCCCGGGATCAAGGACCTCCCCGTGGCGTGCCGCCAGATGTTCCGCGACGAACACGCCGACCTCTGCCTCGCGCTCGGGATGCCGGGACGGGCCGACCTCGACCGGACCTCCGCCGAGGTCGCGTCGCTCGGGCTCATGATGACCGGCGTACTCGAGGGAAAACCGATCGTCGAGTGCTTCGTCTACGAGGCGGAGGCGACGGGAGCCTCGGAGCTCGAGACGCTCGCGCGGCGGCGGGCCGAGGAGCATGCCCTGAACGCCTACGCGATGCTGTTCCGCCCAGGGGACCTCACGCGCCGAGCCGGCGAGGGTCTGCGCCAGGGATTCGCGGACGCGGGCCCGGTGCGCCCGACCCACTGACGATCCAACGGAGAGAGAACGATGCCGAAGAAAGCGAAGGAAGGAAAGGGAGTGACGGTGGCGATCGTGGCGAGCGAGTACAACTTCGACATCACGCTGATGATGCTCGAGCGGGCGAAGGAGGAGGTCGACTTCCTCGGCGCGACGCTCGGGCCCGTCGTCAAGACGCCCGGCGTCTACGACATGCCGCTCGCCGTCAAGGTCTTGTTCGGGCGGTCGGACATCGACGCGGTCGTGGCCCTCGGCGCGGTCATCGAAGGCGAGACGCACCACGACGAGGTCGTGATGAACCAGGCCGCGCGAAAGCTCACCGACCTCTCGGTGGAGTTCGGCAAGCCGCTCGGCCTGGGGGTCTCGGGACCCGGCGAGACGCGCCTCCAGGCACAGGACCGGATCGAGAACGCGGGGAACGCGGTGCGGGCCGTCGTCAAGATGGTGCGTCGCCTCCGCGACCTCGAGGACGAGTAGGCCCACAGCGACCGCCCATTAGAGGCCGAACCGGCCCCGGACCTGGTCGAAGGCCGTGCGACCTTTCGCCGTGTGCGGGACGACCCGGACGCCCGCGGGCATCGCCGCCGGGCGCACGCGCGAGGAGAGAAGCTTCACGAGCAGCGCCTCCGGGGCGTGGACCGTCACGTCGGGCGACCCTCCGGCGCCCTCCGACACGGCGACCGTCCCGGATCGGTCGATCGTGACCGTGGTCGACCCGCGTTCGGTCTCGAAGACCCAGACCTGAGGCAGGTAGGCGCGGACGAACGAGCCGATCAATCCCTGGAGGCGGGGCTGGATCTCCTTCTCTATCTCCGGGGCGATCTTCGCTAGGAGCTCGGCCGTGTTCGGGGTCACGGGCGCAGTCATCCGCCCGCGACTATGAGGATGACCCTCACGTCGAAGGGAAACCCGGCCGGACTTCGCCAGGGCGGCCGGGGTCCCGACAAGTTCGCCGGACCTCGCCCGGCGGTCGTCGCCCCAAGACTCCGTTCCCGAGAGGAAGGAATCGTCCGGGTCGGTCCCCCCTCTCACGAGAGCCCACCGCTCGACGGCGGTCGGCAAACCGTTAAACCGCCCGACCTATCGGCCGCCCACGGAGGGCACCGCGGTGGGTCCTCGCGAGTTCCACGCCGAGATCACCTCCACCCAGGACCGCGCGGTCGAGCTTGCTCGCGGGGGTGCCCCGGAAGGGAGCCGCGTCGTGGCCCTGCGTCAGTCGCGGGGACACGGTCGACTCGATCATGCGTGGTCCTCCCCCGCGGGCGGCCTCTACATCTCGATCGTCCTGCGAGCTCCGGTCGAGCACGTGACGCTCCTGCCCCTCGCCCTCGGTGCGCGACTTGCCCACGAATTCACGGACCAGTACTCCGCCCCCTTCTCGGTCAAATGGCCGAACGACCTGCTCCTGTCGTCCCCCCCGCGCCGGCGCGGAAGGTCGCGGGAATCCTCGTCGACCGGGTCGACGGTCCGGATCACGTCGCCGTCGAGGTCGCCGGCATCGGCGTCAACGTGACGACGGACCTGTCGGAGCTCCCGCCGGAGGTCCGCGAGCGCGCGACGTCGCTCGCCGAGGTGGTCCTGGCGGCGCCGACCCTCGACACCGTTGAGGCGATCGTCGTCCGGAGCGCCATGAGGGCGGCGATCGGGCTCCAAGGCCTCGGAGGCGTCGAGGCGACCCAGAGGCTCTGCCGGCGTTGGCTGTTCGGCGCCGGGCATGCCGCTAGGCGTGGACGGCCGGGCCGCCGGGACGATCGTCGGACTCGGGGACGACGGCGAGCTCATCCTCGAGCAGGGGTCGGAGCGGGTGGCCATAAGAGCGGGCGACGTTCGCGTGGAGGGGGTCGCATGAGCGAAGCGTTCGACCGGTGGGCAGTCCTGAAACGCAAGGCACGCGAGGGCGGAGGGAGCGAGCGGGTCGAAAAGCACCGAGCCGCGGGCAAGCTCACCGCACGCGAGCGCCTCGAATCGTTCTTCGACCCGGGCACCTTCACCGAGATCGACTCGTTCGTCACCCACCGAGTGGAGAAGTTCGGCCTCGCGGACCGGCGGCCCCCCGGCGATGGCGTCGTTACCGGCTGGGGGGAGGTCGACGGGCGCCCGGTCTGCGCGTTCGCCCAGGACGCGACCGTCTTCGGCGGGGCGCTTGGCGAGGCGCACGCGATGAAGATCGTGAAGATCATGGAGACCGCACGGAAGGCCGGGGTGCCGATCGTGGGACTCAACGACTCCGGCGGCGCGCGCATCCAGGAGGGCGTCATGAGCCTCGGCGGCTACGGGGAGGTGTTCTTCCGGAACGTCACCCTCTCGGGGGTCGTTCCCCAGGTCTCCCTGGTCCTCGGCCCGTGCGCCGGCGGAGCGGTCTACTCGCCCGCGATCACCGACTTCGTGATCATGGCGGAAGGGACCGGCCAGATGTTCATCACCGGCCCGGACGTCGTCCGCGCCGTCACCGGTGAAGAGGTCACGATGGACGCGCTCGGCGGGGCGGACGCCCACGCGACCCTGAGCGGGGTCTCCCACTTCACCGCGGGCTCCGATGCCGAATCGATCGCGCTCGCCCGACGGCTCCTCTCCTATCTGCCCCTCAATAACCTCGAAGAGCCCCCCCTCGCGCCGGCGGCGGCGCCCCCGGATTCTGCGGCGACCGAGCTGCCCCGCATCGTGCCCGAGGATTCCAATGCCCCGTACGACGTGCACCAGGTGCTCGCCCGCATCCTCGACCGCGAGACGTTCCTCGAGGTGCAGAGCCAGTGGGCCCCGAACATCGTGGTCGGTTTCGCGCGCCTCGCCGGGCGGCCGGTCGGAGTCGTCGCGAACAATCCGGGCGTCCTCGCGGGCACCCTCGACATCAATGCTTCGACCAAGGCGGCGCGGTTCGTTCGGTTCTGCGACGCGTTCAATCTCCCGTTGTTGACGTTCGTGGACGTTCCGGGTTTCTTGCCCGGGAACCGCCCAGGAGCACGGCGGGATCATTCGTCACGGGGCAAAGCTCCTGTACGTGTACGCGGAAGCGACCGTCCCTCTCCTGACCGTGATCGTCCGCAAGGCCTACGGCGGGGCGTACGACGTCATGTGCTCGAAGCACTTGGGAGGCGACCTGAACCTCGCCTGGCCGACCGCGGAGATCGCGGTGATGGGCGCCGACGGCGCCGTCAACATCCTGTACCGACGCGACCTCGACCGGGCCCCCGAGCCCGAACGCGAGCCCCTCCGCGCCCGCCTGATCGCCGAGTACCGGACCGAGTTCTTGAACCCGTACCTCGCAGCCGAGCGCGGCTACATCGACGACGTGATCGACCCGGCCGAGACGCGGGCGCGACTGATCGCCGGCCTGAAGATGCTCTCCTCCAAGCGCGACGACCGTCCCGCGAAGAAGCACGGGAACATCCCCCTCTAGGACGGGTTCGTCGGTCATGGTCGGCATCACGGAGACCGTCCTACGCGACGGGCACCAGTCGCTCATCGCGACCCGGATGCGGACGCGGGACATGCTTCCCGCGGCGGAGCGGCTCGACGCGATCGGCTACCGCTCGCTCGAGGTCTGGGGCGGCGCGACGTTCGACGTGAGCCTGCGGTTCCTGCGCGAGGACCCGTGGGAGCGGCTCCGCCTCCTGAAGCGGGCGATGCCGAACACGCCGCTGCAAATGCTCCTCCGCGGTCAGAACCTCGTCGGGTACCGCCACTATCCCGACGACGTGGTCCGGAAGTTCGTCGCGGAGTCGGCTCGTCAGGGCATCGACATCTTCCGGGTGTTCGATGCCCTGAACGACCCCCGCAACATGGAGGTCGCGCTTGACGCGGTCCGAAAAGCCGGCGCTCGCGCCCAGGCGACGATCTGCTACACGCAGTCGCCCGTCCACACCCTCCCCGCGTTCGTGGAGCTGGGTCGACGTCTCGCCGCGATGGGGGCGGATGAGCTCTGCGTCAAGGATATGGCCGGGTTCCTGCCGCCGACCGAGGGCGCCGCGCTCGTTCGAGCCCTCCTCCAGGAGGTCGGGCTGCCGGTCGTCGTGCACACGCACTCCTCGAGCGGGATGGCGACCATGACATGCCTCGCCGTCGCGGAAGCCGGCGCCACGGCGGTCGATAGCGCGTTGAGCCCGTTTTCCGGTGGGGCCTCCCAGCCGCCCACCGAGACGCTCGTGGGCGCGATGCAGCACACCGCCCTCGACCCGAAGCTCGACCTGAACGCTCTCGCGGACCTGGCGGAATACTTCCGAACGGTCCTTGACCGGTATCGCCCGCTGCTCAACCTTCGCTCACTCCAGACCGACCCCGGGATCCTCACGCACCAGGTGCCGGGTGGAATGCTCTCGAACCTTCTCTCCCAGCTCCAGGAACAGGACGCGCTCGGCCGGCTCACCGAGGTGCTCGCCGAGGTTCCCCGGGTCCGCGCCGACCTGGGGTACCCGCCCCTTGTAACGCCCACGAGCCAGATCGTCGGGATCCAGGCCGTGCTGAACGTCCTCACCGGTGGACGGTACCGACAGGTCACCGAGGAGGTGCGCGACTACGTGCGCGGCCTCTACGGGACCCCGCCGGCACCGATCGACCCCGAGCTCCGGGCCAAAGTGCTCTCGGGGGGAGTGACCGCGATCACCGGGCGCCCCGCGGACCTTCTGCCCCCCGAGTTCCAAAAGATGCTCGCCGAAGTGCGGGCATTCGTGCCCGCGGCCGACGACGCGGAAGCGCTCTCGTACGCGCTCTTCCCGGCCGTCTACCGCTCCTACCGCACCGCGATCGGCCGGGGCCTCACCTCCGACGTGCTCACGTCCGCCGCCCTCGGCGTGGTGGGGGCGCTGCGGGCGCCCGCCCCGCCCCCCCTCCTTCCCTCCCCAACGGCTCCCGGGGCCGTTGGGTCGAGCCCGTGGGCCCACGAGGGCCGCGCCCGCCTTCAATCCCAACGGAGGTGGGTCGATGCAAATCACCATCGATCGGGACGGTAAGTCGACGGTCGTCGAGGTCGCTCCGGGGGGCGACGCCGTCACGGTCGGCTCGGAGCGCTACTCGGTCACGGTCGTGCGCACCACTTCGACCTCGGTCGAGCTCGAGATCGCGGGGGAACGGGTGATGGTGGAAAACTGGCCGGACCATTTCCCGGATCCCCCCGGACCGGTGGACGTGAACGGGGAGCGATTCAAGGTCGGGGTGGAGCGGGGCCCGGCGACAGGGCGGCCGGCCGCGGTCCCCCGACCGGCCGTGGTCGCACCGACGGCGGCCGCCGCGACCGCTCCGCCGCCGGGGGGGACCTCGATCGTTCCCCCGATGCCCGGGAAGGTGATCGAGGTCCGGGTGAAGGAGGGGGACCGGGTCCGGGAAGGGCGACGTTCTCCTCGTTCTCGAAGCGATGAAGATGCGGAACGAAGTGACGAGCCCGGCCGATGGCTTTGTTCGCGGGCTTCGCGTGAGCGCTGGGAGCAACGCCCGTGCCCGGGAACCGATGTTGTTCGTGGCTCCGGAGTGAGCGCGCACCCGCTCCCCGCGCCGTGGGTCCCGGGCGACCTAGGAATCCGGGTCCGTCTCGGCGTCCGTCGGCGCAGGATCGCCCTCTTTCACGGCGAGTTCCTGCGCGATACGGTCGGCTTCCTCCACGGGGTCGTCAAACGGTTCCTCGGAAGACTCACCGGAGGCACCCACCGGGTGCGGGGTCTCGTAGGGTTGCCGGGAGTATTGGGAGAGATAGACGGTCGCCACCGCGAAAGGCACGGCGAGGAGGACCAGCGAGTATACGCCCAGTTTCAGCTCGAATCCGAGGGCGACCACCCCTAGGGCGATCGCCCCGACGGCCACGGCGACGACGGCGAACGGGAGCCTCCCGAACGCGCCTGGTTCCACCGGTACCTCCTCACGAAAAGTGGGGGAGGCTGTGCCCGCACGCCGGGCACCGAGCGGTCCCCGGTTCGAGCGGGGCGGCGCAGTACATGCAGAAGCCGATCGAGCTCGCGTGCTCGTGGCCCGAGCCGGCGGCGAGCGGAACGTCCGAGGAGATCCCGGGCCCGGGGGCCGCTCCCCCACCGGACCCCACCCGTCGGCTCGCCCACGGAGAGTAGATCAGCACGAGGCTCGCGAACATCCAGCCGAGCAGGAGGTAGAACGCGTCCCCCGCCCACTGAGGGAAGAGCAGGAGGACCCCGACCGCCGCGGCGATCGTGCCGAAGTTGATGAGCGTGAGCAGGGTGCGGAGCTGCATCGAGGACCCCGAGGGCCCCGAAGCAGAGCCGTCCGTCGCTCTTTTCCTTTGGCCTGTCCGCGCGCGCCACGCCGCCGCCGCCGAGCGGCTCTAATAGCGCGCGCGGATGGCCGCCCGCCATGCCGAAAGTACCGACGCTCGTCCAGCGCGACGAGTTCACGTACGAGATTCCCCAGGACCAGGTTCCTGGCATGCGCGTTCCCGGGGTGCTCTTCTCCAACGCGGCCCTCCTCTCGGGCGTCGCGGGCGACCCGTCGCTCGCGCAGCTCGCGAACGTCGCGACTCTCCCCGGCATCCAGCAGTATGCGCTCGCGATGCCGGACATCCATTTTGGCTACGGGTTCCCGGTCGGAGGCGTCGCCGCCTTCGACCTCGGGGAGGGGGTCGTCTCGCCGGGCGGGATCGGCTACGACATCAACTGCGGGGTCCGACTCCTCCGCACGTCGCTCACGGTCGATGAGGTCCGCCCACGCCTGGCGGCGCTCATCGAACGCCTCTACCGGGAGGTTCCTTCCGGGGTCGGCTCGCGCGGGGGAAACCCGCTCACCCCCTCCGGGGTGGATGAGGTCCTCGCCGGAGGGGCCCGTTGGGCGGTCGAGCACGGGCTCGGCCGCCCGGCCGACCTCGCGGTCCAAGAAGAGGAAGGTCGCCTCGCGGGAGCGCAGCCCGCGGCCGTCTCCGAAAGCGCGAGGAAGCGTGGACTGAAGCAGCTCGGGACCCTCGGATCCGGGAATCACTTCCTCGAGGTCCAGGCGGTCGACGAGGTGTTCGACCCTGAGTTCGCGCCCGTCCTCGGCCTCGCTACCGGGCAGGTCGTCGTGATGTTGCACACCGGCTCTCGCGGCCTGGGCCACCAGGTCGCGACCGACTACATCCAGGAGATGGACCGCGGTCTTGCCGGGCAAGGGATCACCCTAGTCGACCGGCAGCTGTCGTGCGCTCCGGTCGCCTCCGAACCCGCGCAGCGGTACCTCGGGGCGATGGCGGCCGCGGCGAACTTCGCGTGGGCGAACCGCCAAGCGATCACGCACGGGGTGCGGCGCGCGTTCTCCGCGGTGTTCGAGCGCGGGGAAGAAGAGCTCGACCTCTCGGTCGTGTACGACATCTCCCACAACATGGCGAAGGTGGAGGAGCACTCGGTCGACGGGGGACGGAAGAAGGTCCTCGTGCACCGGAAAGGGGCGACCCGCGCGTTCCCCGCCGGGCGGGAGGAGGTCCCGTCGGCCTACCGCGCCTACGGCCAGCCGGTCCTGATCCCCGGCGACATGGGGACCTCGAGCTACGTACTCGCGGGGCTCCCGACCTCGATGGAGCGGTCGTTCGGCTCCTCCTGCCACGGCGCCGGGCGGCGCCTCTCCCGCCACGCCGCGGTCCGTGCGTTCCGCTACGAGGAGGTAACTCGCGGACTCGCCAGCCGGGGCATCGTCGTTCGCTCGGCGTCCCGGGAGGGTGTCACCGAGGAGGCCCCGGGCGCCTACAAGAACGTCGAGGAGGTCGTGCGGGTCGCCGAAGGCGCGGGGCTCACGCGTCGCGTCGCCCGCCTCGTCCCGCTCGGCGTAGTCAAGGGTTAGGGAGGGCCGGCCCCCCTCCCGCTCCGCTCGACCCCCAACGCACCGCCGGCCGCCGAAAGACCTCATAAACTCAACCCGGCGTGTGTCGGTCGAGGAGTCGCGTTGGACCCGTACCTCGGTTACGAGATCGCCCTGCTCGTCGTCCTCGCCTATGCTGTCGTAGTGTACCTACTGTATAGAGCGGGCTGGATCGGCCCCGACCGCTGGCTCAGCCTGCTGGGCCCGGCGCTGATGATCAAGACCCAGCGGGGTCGCGCGGCGCTCGACCGCTGGGCACGGTTCCGACGGTTCTGGACGGCGGCGGCCGACGTCGGGATCGCGCTCGCGGTCGTGGCGATGGGCGTCATCCTCGTCCTGCTCGTCCTCGACGCGGTCCTGTCCCTGCGCCTCAACGCGGCCACGGCCCCGCCGGTCAGCGAGGCGCTCGGTCTCCCCGGGATCAATCCGATCATCCCGATCGGCTACGGGATCCTCGCGCTCGTTGTCGGGATCGTGCTCCACGAGCTCTCGCACGGGGTCGTCGCGCGCTCCCAAGGGATCGGCGTGAAGACGCTCGGCATTCTCTGGTGCGTCGTTCCCGTCGGGGCGTTCGTCGAGCAGGACGACGTCGAGATGCAGGCGGCGTCGCGACGGAAGCGGGACCGGGTCGCGGCGGCGGGCGTCCTCGCGAACTTCGCGCTGACGGTCATCTTCTTCGTCGCGCTGTCCCTGCTGATCGCCTCCTCGGTCAGTCCGAACGCGAACGGGGTCGGGGTCGCGGTCGTCCAATCGAACACCCCGGCCGCGAATGCGAGCCTCGTCCCGGGCGACATCATCACGTCGATCAACGGCACCGCGACGACCAACGACACCCTGTTCGAGTCCTCGCTGGCCGACACGCACCCGGGAGAGGTCGTCACCGTCGTGTACTATTCGTCGTCCACGGGTCGCCTCGTCACGACGAACGTCACGCTGGCCCCGAGCCCGACGGTCGCCGGGCGGGGGTTCCTCGGGGTCGCCGTGACGTTCCTCACTCCGACGGACCTCCGAAACTCGCTCGTCTGGCCGCTCGGCAGCCCCGCGGGGCCGGGCGTCGGGGCCATCGACTGGCTGGTCCTGCCGCTCGCGACGCTCGAGCCGGTGAGCGGTTCGACGACCCAGTTCTACCACCTGACCGGACCGCTCTCGGGCGCCGACCCCACGGCGTTCTGGGTCGCCGCCAACATCCTCTACTGGCTCGCCTGGATGAACCTCCTCCTCGGCCTCTCGAACGCCCTCCCGCTCGTCCCGCTGGACGGGGGCCTTCTGTTCCGGGACTTCGCCGCGTCGGTAGCCGCCCGATTCCGTAAAGGCTGGACCGCCGCGCGCCTCGACGAGTTCGGCACGCATGCCGTTACCGCCTCCTCTGTCCTCGTCCTCCTGCTGCTCGCCTGGCAGTTCATCGTCCCGCGGCTTCTGTAGGCGACCGGTCTGCCCGCTCGGAGCCGCCGGCCGCGGAGCTCACCGGACCGGGGCCCCGTCGGACCCCGACCGTGGAGGGTCAGGCCACGGTTCCCCCTCGGGGTCGCGTTTCTGTCGACCCCGCGTCCCCGCGAGCACGACCGCGAAGAGCAGACCGACCGCCGCGCCCGCTGCGACGATCTCGATCGGGGCGAGGGGCCACGGATAATCGACCATGATCGTGAAGTTGCGCTCGGCCGTCCCTCCGGAACGGTCGGTGACGTTCAGGCGCAGCACGTACGTCCCGACGATCGGGAAGACGAGCGTCACCGAGGAGCCGTTCGAGTGGCGGCCGCCCGTAAGCGTCCACTCGTATTGGTAGGGAGGACCGGCTCCTCCGTACGCGGTCGCATTGATCGTCACCGTCAGCGGTGCGGGGCCGTCGGAGAGCGTCGGGGAGCCCGAGATCCCGAGCGGACCGTTCGCGGCCACGGCGCTCGAAAGGGTCGCAGTGTCCCCCCACGTGTCGTTCGCGACGGTCTCGACGGTGTACCCCTGCGCCGCGCGGAACGTGTGGTTGACCGGAGTCCCGGTCCCCGTCGTTCCGTCACCGTAGAGCCACGTGAGCGAGACCGGTGCGGGCCCGGTCGCCGACGCGTCCCCGAGGACCGAGAACGGCACCACGTCCTCGGCCGGGGAGACGGTCGCCGTCGCCTCGAGCGCGTCGGCCCGGGGAACGAATCCTCCGGCCTCGACCGCGAAGAAGTTCGGAAGGTCGAATCCCGCGGCGAGCGCGGGCTCGAAATACGACGATTCGACCGTGACGGTGCCGGCAAGGGTGTTGTTCACCGTCGCGGCCGAGGTCCCAGAGAAGTACGTCTCGGTGACGTCGCCCCCGAACGCCGAGTGACCGTCGCCGAGGTCCCACGCGAGGAGCGTGTTGCTCGTGAGGGCCGCAGGCCCGACCGGGGTCGCCGTGAGCCGGACCGAGGTCCCGGACGAGAGGTTGGTCGCCGGGGTGATCGTCCCCGTCACCCCTAGCGGCGCAGCCGAGAGGGACGGCTGCACGTCGATGAGGAACGCCTCGCTGCCATTCCCCCGGCCCTGGTCGGACAGCAGGCCGATCGCGAGGTACTCCCCAGGGGTCGAGTAGGTGGCATTGACCAGATCGCCCACCGCGGTCGTCCCGTCGCCGAACGACCATTGCGTGGCGGCGGCACTCGCCTCATAGCCCCCTCGAACGGAGGAGACGAACTGAACCTCGAGCGGGGCGGGCCCGGAGAGCGTGGACGCCCCGAACGTGACGTCGAGCGCGGGTGCGACGGTGACGTTCGTCGTCGCGTTCGCCGACTCGTCGACCGTGTCCTCGGCCCACTCCGTGACCGAATAGTTGCCGGCGTGACGGAAGATCGCGCACGCACACGCGGCGACGTACGCGTCGTTCGACGTGAGGCTGGCCGAAGGGAGGAGACCGTCCGGGGGGTTCGCGCCCCCGACCGTCTTGAACAGCGAGGAGCCGTAGTCGGCGGGAGCGTCCCGGACCGGTGCCGTGCCGTTGGGTGTGACGGTGAAGGGGATCAGGCTGTCCGAACAGTCGAGAAGGCTCCCGCCCCCCACAGTGACCGCCACCCGCGAGCCCGCGCCGGCGTCGGACGGCTCCGCCGAATCGGTCGCGACCACCTCCGCGCAGAAGCTTCCCGGGACCTGATAAGCGTGGACGACCGACGGAGTGCCCGGAGGGGTGAAGCCACCGTCGCCGAAGTAGAAACGATAGGAATAGGGGGCGGTCCCTCCGCTCGCGGTCGCACGGAGCGTCACGGACCCGCCGACGGCAGGCACGTCGTTGGAGACCGTGAGGTTCACGTTCAGGGGACCGCCCCCGACCGCGATGAGCACTGGGAGCGAGGTCGACTCATTGCCGGCTTCGTCGGCGATGAACGATTGGGCGAGGTAGTCACCGGCGGTCGGGAAGGTGTGCACGACGACGGTCCCGTTCGTGAGGGCCGACTCCCCGTCCCCGAACGAGATCCCCTCGAGCGGGTAGATCCCTCTCCCTCCCGACGCCGTGAGAGCGAAGGAGACGCGGAGGGGGGCGGGGCCGGCCCGAGGGGTAGCAAACACGGAGGCGGCGAGGTGCTGGCCGGCGAGTCCGCCCCCCCGGATGAGCGCGGGAATGAGCGCCCCTACGATCGGCGAGCCGATCCCGGTCACCGGGTCCCATCCGACGCCCGCGGAGTACCCATTCGTGCCTTGGGTGATATCGTGGAAATCGGTAGAGTAGTTCGCCCCCCCGAGGATCTTGTAGAGGCCCGGGTTGAGCAGGCCGAGGTCGGTTCCCGCGTACTGGTCGGCCAGCGCGGCGATCCCAGCCCATATCGGAGTTCCGACGCTCGTTCCCTCGACCCCCCCGCTCCCGCCGGCGATCACGATGGCGACCGGGTTCTGGGCGTCGATCGCGACGTCCGGGACGCCCCGACCGCGCGCGGGGTCCGTGATGCCGAACTGCCACCAGGGCTCCGGGGACGGTGCATACCCCCCACCCGAGCCTCCCTGATTGTTACACCCCGGGGATGTCGCGCCGGTCGCGTTCCCCGACCAGGCGGTCTCCCCCGCCCAGACGTTCCCGGCCCCGACCATGAGGTTGGTTCCCCCGACGCCCGTGACGTACGGGTCCGAGGCCGGAAAATTGGTGGAATCTCCGGAGGTGCCGTCGGCCGCCCCGCAGTCGCCCGAGGCCGCGAAAAAGCTGATCCCTTCCGCCGCCCCGAGCTCGAGAACCGGTCCGAGGATCTCGTACGACCCGTCGGTCGTCGCGTTGCACTCTGCCGAGCAGGGTTGGTTGAAGGCATTGAAGACGCCCGTGTCGGGTTCGCCCCAGCTCATCGACACGACGTTGACCGCGTCCTCGGAGACGAGCCAGTCGACCGCCTCGTAGATGCCGGCCGACGGGTCCGGCGAGAACGTCATGTCGATCGTGGCGCCGGGCGCGGAGGCGCGGGCCCACTCGAGGTCGAGGGCGTCCTCGAGCGCCCACGCGGAGTTGGTGCCGGAGGCGTTGAGGTCGATCGTGGTCGGGACGGGATAAACGTAATTGACCGTGCCGACCGGGATCGACGTCTCGGCCGAGAAGGAGGCGAGGTCCGAACTCAGCCCGGATTGATTCTCGGCCGCGGAGTACGCGTCCACGACACCAATCCGGACCCCCGAGCCGTTGGTCCCGTTCGCCTCGAGGGGGGCGATGTCGTACGCGTCGGCGATCGCGCAAGGGGAGAGACCGCCGGGCGGACCTGCGCACGCCCCGTTGGGAACCGTGCTCGTCGCCGGCGCGGCAATCGCTGCGGGATCGAGTGGTGTGACGTTCCCGAGTCCGAACACCCCGTTAGTACCCAAGGCCCCGGGGAGTGTCGCGGCGGTGGGGTGGCTCACGAATGTTCGACCCGAGTCGGTCCGGTACTCTTCGAACGTCGTGCCGAAGGCCGTGGCGAGCCGCCCGGCCGGGCCCGTTACGAAGAGCAGGAGGCCGTCCGGGTTCGCGGTTGCTTCGAGCCCGAAACCCCGGAAATACGTCTGGGCGGCCGTGAGGGTACCGGCGGAGGCACCGAATCGCTCCTGGGCCGCACCCGCGGAGAGGAAATTGCGGTAAGCCGGAGTGCCCGGTACGGACGCGGCCGCGACGAACGCGGCGAGGCCGCCCGGGTCCCGTGACGGGAGACCGACGGCGACGTCGAGTCGGGTGTCGGCGGAGAGGGGCCCAACTGCCGAAACGCCGGGAACCGGAGCGTACGCCGGAGCGACCTCCACCGAACTTGGATTGGTGGCCGCGGTGAGGGGCGAGCTGGCGAGAGCAGGGGAGCCCCCGGTACCGGGTGCCGTGGGATGGACGCCCCGGTCCGACGCACCAGTCGGAGCCGCCACCCCGGCTCCCACGAGGAGAACGACGACGAGCGAGATCGGTAGACCGGCGATGAAGCCCGAGCGCACGGCACCCTCTCGAGCCCGCCTAGCGGTCGCACGCCATATCTCCCTTACCGGAAGACCAGCGGGGCGCGCGCGAGAGCCTATAACCCGGTCCCGGCCTCGGGCAGGGGAGGGCGAGCGCCGCCTGGGGGCGGCCGGGAGAACCGGGTCCCCCGCGGCGCCGGTGCTCCCAGCATGGCAGTTCGTCACGGGTCGGCGCTACGGGACGAGCGCTCCCTCTTCGCGGAGTACACCTTCCTCCCGGGTGCCGAGTCCCTGTTGGGGGGCGAGACGGTCTCGATCCGGTCGCTGCTCGAGGACCCCGCGTACGAGCGCGCCCGCTCGATCGGGCGCGCCCGGGTCCTCGCGGCCGCCGACGACCCGCGAGCGACGAAAGACGTCGCGGAGTTGGATGCCGCGGAGCCCGAGGTGCGATACCTTTCGCTCCTTTTCGACCAGATCGTGCTGGCCGCCGCCCCGTCTCCGGGCGCCCTCCGCCGGTGGGCGGTCACCGAGGCGAAGCGAACCCACGGGCGTCTCTCCGAGGTCCCGGTCGACGAGCTGGTCGAGGTCGCGGGCCGGCTCGGGTTCGCCATGGAGTCCCGGCCAGCCGACCGCGTCGCGCTCCGGCTCGTCGACTATCTTCGGCTCGCGGTTCCGATCCGCGAGGCCGACTACCGACTCGCCCGCCAGGACGTCGAGCACGGTTGGGTGGTGGTCGGTCGCACCCGCGGGGCACGGCTCCTCCAGGAAGCCGTGCGCGTGCGCCTCGGGGTCCCGGTCCCGCTCGCGGAGGAAGTGCGCGCGCTGGTCCGCGCGCGCGAAGCAGAGCTGCTCGAAGCCCTCGCCCGGCGCATGCCCGCCCCGGTCCCGCGGGGACCCGCCTCCACGGCCGCGATACGGCCGAAGCTGTATCCTCCCTGCATCCGCAAGATGCAACGCACCCTCGAGGCCGGAGAGAACCTCTCGCACGCGGGCCGGTTCGCGCTCGCGGCGTTCCTCCATCGGGTGGGCGCCGACTTCGAGACGATCGTGGACGCGTATCGCGGGGCCCCCGATTTCGACGAATCGGTAACGCGTTACCAGGTCGAGCACATCACCCACCACGACGGGGGAGCGGGGTACGGACCCCCCGAGTGCGACACGCTCCGCAGCCACGGACTCTGCGCCCGGGACGGGGACCCCACGGCGCCCCTCCTCGCAGACCGCCAACCTGACCCGCTCTGCCACGAGGAGTGGCTGCGGCACCCGCTGCAATACTACCGGAAGAAAGGTGGGACGGTCGTCGATCGTGACGCCGTCGAGGACCGCCCGGGCGCTACCCCGTCGGCGGGAGCGCGCGGTACGTCCGCAGCGCCCGGGCGAACGCGGTCCACTGGCCCGCGATGACGAAGTAGAGGAACGCGACGTCGATCACGGTGAAGCCGATGCCCCAGAGGTGGAACCGGCTGAACGGTTCGGTCGGTGCCCACGGCCACGGCAGCGACCAGTCGAACTCGAGGAAGGCGGCGAGCGCGAGGACGATGAGCCGGTCCGCCCGGGAGAGGAGTCCCGAGTAGAGCCGTCCCTGCCCGACCGCCTGGGCCTGCGTGCCCATGTAGCTCGTCAGGAGGAGGCTCGCGAGCGCGAGGAGCGCGAGCACGGGGTTCGCGTAGCTCGAGACCGCGATCCCGAGCACGATGACGAGGTCGGCGTACCGGTCGATGACGTGGTCGAGGAAGTCGCCCCGCACGGAGGTGCGCTGCGTGGCCCGGGCGACCGCCCCGTCGAGCACGTCGAAGAGCCCCGCGAGGAAGATCAAGACCGCGACTGGGAGGAACAGGAGCGGCGTCGACCATCGGACGAGCGCCGCCAGTGCTCCGGCGCCGACGGCGAGGGCGAGCGCGAGCCAGCTCAACTGGTTCGGCGTCCATCCGAGGAACGGCCGCGCGAGGCGGTCGACGTACGGGGCGACCCGGGCCCGGTACCCTTCGAGCACCATCGTCGCCCCTACCGCGGCCGGTCCAAAAGATGCGCGGTCACGTTCGGATCGGCGAGCCAGTCGAAATGCCCGTAGTACGACCGGCCCCGTACCCGGAGCCGCCGGGCGACCTCCCGCGCGACGCTCCCGACCGAACGAGCGGTCGTGTCGACCTCCCAGATCCGGCGGCCGGGTTTCACGGTCTCGAACAGGACGACGTCCGTCGCCTCGGCGAGCACGTTCTCGCGTCGGTCGGGCGCGGAACCCCGGCGAGCGCGGCGCAGGCGGCGCTCGAGTTCGGCCGGGTCACAGCGGAGGATCACCACATCGCGGACCGGAAGGAGGTGTGCCAGGTGACCGACCACGACGTCCACGCCCACCCACGCAGAGGGGGCGCGCAGGCGGCGGCGCAGACGCGCGAGGTCGACCTCGACGTGGCCGGGCCGGCCACGGGCCGCACCGTTCCGCCGGGCCAGGTCGGCGACCTCCAGCGAGCGCCAACGGCTCCCGAGGGCGGCGGCGACAGCGCTCTTCCCCGTGCCCGGGGTCCCGGTCAACGCGACCGGACCGGTCCCGGTCCGCGGCCTACGCGAAACGGAGCCCATGGAACGTGCGACGCCAGGCCAGCACTTCCCGTCCGACCCGCTCCTTGCGCAACCCTCCCCGCACGATCAGATCCGCGAGACGGGGCATGTCCGCTGGGGTGAGGCCGAGCCGGGCGACCTCGGCGGTTCCGACCCGCCCGACGAGGTCGATCAGGAGCCGCTGGCGCTCGAGCCGTCGCGCGAGTGCGCCGGGCGCGACATTCGCGGAGGCGCGGAGCGCCGCGCGGTCGAGGTGGAGCTGGTGGGAGCGCGTGAAACCGTCCTCCGCGCCGACCAGCGGGAGCCCGAGGTCGTTGAGAGCGCGCCCGACCGCCCGAGCGTCGTCCACGACGGTCGTCGCGTACTCCCGGCCGCACCGCTCGAGCTCGAGGAGGGTCTGGGCGAGGCCGGCGATCCGGTTCCAGTGGGCGTTGTCGAAGACCCTCCAGACGAGCGCGGGGTCGATCTGCCGGAACAGGTCCTCCCGGTCGGTGACGAGGAGGCCTCCCTGCGGCCCGGGGAACGACTTGTGGGTGCTCCCGAAGAGGACGTCGGCGCCTTCGCGCAGCGGGTCCTGGAACTGACCGCCCGCGATCAAGCCGAGGACGTGCGAGCCGTCGTAGAGGACGAGGGCGTTCACCGCGTGGGCGGCCTCCGCGATCTCCCGCAACGGATAGGGGAACAGGAAAAAGCTCTGCCCCAGTACGACCGCGTCCGGGCGCTCCTGCCGAATCGTCTCGACGGCGACCGAGGCGCGGACACTGTGGCCGGGTCCGTCCGCCGGCAGCGGTCGGACGGTGTAGCCGAAGAGGGCCGGGACGAACCCGGGAGCGTATCCGTCGTACCCTCCTTCGTTCGGAGCGATCGCGAGGATCTTCGACCTGGGCGGCAAGAGCGGAACGAGCGCCGAGAGCGCGGCGATGTGCCCCGAGAGCGGGCGGGTCGTTGCGAAACGGGCGCGAAACACTCGGGCCGCCGCCGCGTTCGCGAGCGTTTCGATCTGGTCGGTGTACCGGGTGCCCGTGTAGCTGTTGTCGATCGTCTCCCCATCGAAGGCGGTGGTCAGGGGAAGGGTGTACCGTCCGGCGAGGTCGCTCGAAAGGTAGCGCCGCGCCGTGGGGGAGACGGCGTTCTCACTCGGGAGGAGGTTGAAGACCTCTCGACCCCGCCAGCGGTCGTGGGAGCGGACGAGCGCCGCGAGACGGCGCTCCTCCTCACTCGCGGTCGGGTCCATCGGGTCCCGGCTTCGAGGAAAGGTCGCCCTTCGCCATCTTCCGGCGCTCGTGGTGGCCGCACCGGGGGCAGACGAGCTCGTTCGGTCCGGGGGTGAGCAGCGCGTGGCAGACCTGGCAGCGGGCGGAGACGACCCCGAGGTTCGCGGGGGCGGTCGAGAGCTTGATCGAGGGGTGGGCCTGCAGGACGCGCGCGAGCAGCACGTCCCCGACCGCGAACTCGGTCGAGAGCGATTCGGTGTAGCCGTCCTTTGCCTTCGAGATGTGGACCGTCCCCTCGGGAGCGCCCGGGACCGTGCGGCGGCTCGTTCCCGTCGCGATCACCGTGCAGATCGCCATCGCGGTCTTGAGCTCGTCCACGACCGCGTACACGAGGTCGCCTTCGGTGACCTCCGGGATCGCGTTCCGCGGCTCGACATGGACCGTGCGGTCCTGGACGTCGACGCGGGGGGTCCCGAGCACGGACGCGTAGATTCGTCCGCGGTCCTCGTACGTGCCGCGGCCGGGCAGGAACTCCTCGGCCGCGCCGAGATAGTCTCCGGGCAGGACGAGGTGAGGTAGTGCGGGGGTGCTCATCGTGTTCGCTCCGTTCGGACCACCCAGAGGTCCACCGCGAGCGCCACCCGTCGCCGGGTGTGGTGCGGAAAGGTCCGCGGCAACTCCCAGGCGACTGGCCGCGTCGCGAGGACGTGGGCGTCGGCGGCGACCGCTCGGCGTGCTATAAAGGTTCGGGACTCCGTGAGCGCGAACGCGTAGATGGATCGTCCGGCGAGACGGTAGGCGGCGTCCCAGAACGGCCGGTCCGCGTGCGCCCGCTGCGCGCCGAACGGCGGGTTCATCACGACGACGTCCGCCCGACGCGTCCACTCCGAGACGTTCGCGTCGACGAACTCCACTTCGACGGATTCCGCCGCTGCCGCGACCCGCGCCACGGCGACCGACCTCGGGTCGACCTCCACGCCCACGACCGGACCGCCGCCGAGGAGGGCGGCTCCGATCGCGAGACGGCCCGTGCCGCTCCCGAGGTCGAGGACCGACCGTCCTTCGAGGTCGCCCGCGGCGAGCGCAGCGAAGAGGAGCTCCGCGGCCGCCTCGGGCGGGGACACCACCTGTTCGAGGTCGGCGCGGGGGTCGCTCGGAGCGGCCACCCGTTCCAATCGGCGGAGGAGGTCGGATCGACGCGATTGCGGGCGCGACGTCCGCCGGGCGTTTGACCGTGTCGTCCCTTCCCGAGCGGCCTAGGCCGGCTCGTCGGACTTCTCGTCGTTGGGCGTCGTCTCCTGCCGCACCTGGAGCCGATACAGCTCCAGCAGCTCCTGCGAGGTCGTCGCCTCCGTGGGTCCCTTGTCGTCCCGGAAGCGGCCCGTGAACCGGGGGAACCGGAGCGCGAGGCCGGCTCCCGGGCGCACCGCTCCGACCTCCGCTCGATGGATCGGGCTCACGGTCAGTTCCGCTCCGCGCACCTCGAGAACGAGCCCGGGGCGCATCCATCGGTCGGGCACGATACCGGTATCGACACCGGGCGGAGGGGTGGTGGTCTCGTAGCGCGAGAGACGCTTCGGCATCTCCGCAAGGGTGGCGTCGTCGAACCCGCTTCCCACCTTACAGAACGTCTCGAACCGGTCCCGCTTCGGATTGTAGACCGCGAGGAGGAACGCCCCGTACCAGCCGGCCCGCCGACCCCGGCCGTGGAACGCCCCGACGACGACACCATCGATCGAGTCGGAGAGCCCGACCGTGTAGTCGCGCTTGTACTTGATCCACCAGTAGCCGCGGGCCCCGGCGCGGTAGGCGCTGCCTTCCTTCACCGACTTCGCCATCACGCCTTCCCCCCCGGCAGCGATCGCCTCGTCCAAGAACTCGGCCGCCTCCGTCACGTCCGCCACGACCCGCTGCTGAGCGATCTGGACGTGCTCGTTCGGAGTCAGCAACGACTCGAGGAGCTTTCGGCGCTCGGGGAACGGTTCCGAGTACGTTGCCTTTCCCTCGGCGAGGAGGACGTCGAACAGGTAGAGGCAGACCGGGCAGCTCGGCCCGTGCGCGGTCGAGGTCGTGCTTGCGGCCGCGGCGCTTCGAGACGAGCTGGAACGGCTGGATCTCTCCGGTGTTCGAGTCCACCGGGACGCATTCCCCTTCGACGATCGCGGGCAATCGCCGGAGCGCCTTCGGCAGGTCCGCGACGAGTTCGGGGAACTGGGCACTGATCTCCTCGAGCCGTCGCGAGAAGAGCCGGACCTTGCCATCCCTCGGGACATGCGCCTGGACCCGGAGCCCGTCGGTACTTGTCACTCTAATGCGGCACTGCCGCCCATCCGTTCCAGCACCGCCGCGAGCGTCGGTTCGCGCTCCGCGAGCATCGGACGGATCGGGCGACCGACCTCGAGGCCGATCGTGCCGAAGCCCTCGACCCCGTGCTCGACGAGCACGCCCGCGACCAGCCCCAGGTCGCTCGAGAGGTTGAACGCGGCCTCGATGCGGGTGCGCGAGGCCTTCGACCCGTCGGCGAACGCGTCGGCGAGCGCGTCCAGGATCGTCATCTCCCGAACGCCGACGCGGAGCGTTCCGAGGACGAACCGGATCAGGTACTTTCCTTCGAGGGCGCTCGCGCGGGTGAGGAGGTCGACCAGGGTGCGCACCTTGACGTCCTGCGACCCCGCGCCCTTCGACTCGGCGATGGTCGTGAGCTCCTGGTAGACAGCGGCGACCGTGAGCGGATGGTCCGACTCGGGCCGCCGGGCGACGTCGAGGAGCTCGGCGGTGGTCAAACCGAGGTCGCCCGACATCTTCGTCTTCCGCGCAACCTCCGCCTCGTCAGTCTGAGTCGCGGTCGCCACCGCCCGCCGGGCGAGCGAATCGGCGACCCCAAGCTCGACGCCCTCGGTACTCGGGCCGTAGCATCCCCTGCGACAGGTAGAGGACCTTCGCGAGGTCGGGAGGCCGGATCGGTCGGATCAGTTCCACCAGGATCGCACGCATCTCGAGGCGTTTCGAGGTCGCCTCGAGCCGCTCGTAGACTCGGGCGAGCTCAACGAACCGCACGGGCAGCGTCCTCCCGCCCCGGGGCACGAGCCCGCCGGAGATTCACCCCGAACCACCTCGTCCCGGTCACCCCGCCGGTTCGGCCCGCAGAACGGGATCCCCGAGCTCCACGGAGTTCGAGTTCCAAAGAGCGAGCGCGCCGGAATCGAGGGGGCACCGTCGGCACGCTGGCATCAACAGCGTCCGGTATTTAGGTCCCGGTGGGAGACCGCGTCGGTCTCGGCCCCCCCGTCGATTGGTCGGGCGCAGACCCCCGGGTCCGACGGGGGGAGGAACACGTCCGGGGGCAACCATCGCCAGAGCACCGAACCTATCGCCCTGGTCCTCGCCCCCGCCGCTGGGGCTCCGCCTCCCCGGGACGAGGATAAGCCAACTGCGACGCATGAGGGGGTGCCATGCCGATGCGGGAGCTTCCCCCCGTCGCCCTGCCACGATCCATCCGAGGGCTCCCCCCGGTCCGAAACGTGGACCACTTTCGGCTTCCGGTCGGCCAGAAGGTTCGCGTGCGGGGGCTGTCTCCGGAGGCCGTAACGACCACGATCACGGCCGCGCTCGATGCAGAAGGGTTCGCGATCGTCCCGACGCTGGCGGCCCCCCCGGACGACCGTTCGCTCCTCGCCGAGAAGAACGTCCGCCGGGTCGCGACGCACGTTTCGACACGGGTGACGATGGGCGTGCTGGTCGCAGCCGGCGTGGGCCTCGGCGGCGTCGATGCGTATCTCGCGGGCTCGCTGATCTATGGGGTGCCGTGGTTCGCCATCGGCTTCGGCATCGCGGGCCTGATGTGGTGGCGGTACGGAAGGACCTTCGAGAGCGACGTGGTCCGGGTCATCGTTCGCCTGCCACGCGGCGGGTCTCGAGATTCGCTCGGCCCGCCCGGGCCTCTGGAGGTAGGTTGGGGGGCAGGCCGGGTCCGGTCCGTCCTCTTCTCCGGAGAACGGACCACCGTCGCGGTCGTCGACTGTCCGGTCCCATTGATGGAGTCCCTGTCCCGCGCCGTCCACCGATTCGAGGCGGAATGCAGGCCCACCGTCCCCGGCGGGCCGGCGCCCGCTCCGGCTCCGAAGACCGTCCCGGCAATCGGCGCGGGTCGAACCTGACGTTCGACCCCCGTTCGGCGGTGCTCCCGGCCTGCGAAACCGACCCTAACGGAGTAGTCGGGTCGCCCTGTGCCGGGCGGAGGAAGGGGCATGCGGGGAGCCGGATTTGAACCGGCGAACGCCTTGTGCGACAGGATCTCTTCGCGGACCGAAGGGTCTGCGTTTAAGTCCTGCGCCGTTACCGGGCTTGGCTATCCCCGCGGCGCTAGCGCGCAGGGGCTGCGGCGACCTCGGCCGATTTCTCGGTCCGGGGGCTCCCTTTCTTCATCGAGATCCGCTTCGGGAAGTACTTGAGGAGCACCACGTCGTTGACCGCCGACACCCAACGGTACGGAACGCTGACGGGACGCGAATCCTCCACTAACATCGGACTCGTCTCATCGACGTAGAGGCCGTCGATCTTCGCCGACTCCACATCGACTACGACGTTGTCGACCTCGCCCAGCATTCGGCCGTCGGGCGTGTAGATTTGGCGTCCCAGGAGTTCGGTCATCTCGACCAGCATCGTCCGTACCCGAACCTCGCGACGGGCCATTCCCTTCTTATGCCTTTGGGCGGAAGCGAACCTTCGGGGAGTAACGAGACGATGGCTAACGAGGCCGGACGATGGGTGCCAGTGGGCCGCTTACCAAGATCGACAACCCAGGAGGTGTTGGAGGACGGAGATCAACGTTCGGGATGCGCGTGCGTCGCGTCGACTTCTCGGGCGCCGCGTCCCAGCGTCACGCCGGCGGTCGAGGGCGCTCGAATTTAAGGCCGTAGCGCGAAGTTTAAGTAGCGCAAGTCATGGGGTGGTCCATGGACCGCCTTCCTCGGGTAACTGGACGACGACGCGCCGGGATAGTGCTGATCGCGGTGGGAATCATGCTCACACTCGCGCTCGTAGGGATGCTGGCGGTCTACACGGCCCCGGCGGAACTTCGTGGCGCCGCCCACGCCCCGACGGTAGGGGCATCGGCTCCCGCCGCCGCGTCCCACCTTGCGCGAGCGTCCAATTCCCACCCGTCCGTTGCGCCGGCGGCCACGGCCACAGTGGCCGTGAGCATTGCGACCACTTTCACCACGTACACGGTTCTGCCGGTGAGCTTGGTGTTCAGCGTCTCGGTCACGAACTCGGTCATTTCGACCGCTAACACTTCCCTCTGGCTGAATATCACTGACACAGTCACCAGCACGACTTGCGTGTCGAACAACATCACATCGTTGGTCTCCGACACGGCCGCGCCGACTGCCTACTACTTCGTCACGCTCAACTCGGCGTACTTCACCAACTACTCCAAGGCGTGCCCTACCTTCCTGGGAGATGGGGGCTCACTCAACATCGCAGCGGTCGAGAACGGGCAAGCGAACGGGGTAGTCGGCACCAACGCGACCGCGTTGACGAGCTTCGTCCTCGAGACTCCGAGCAGTCTGCTCAACGTGCTCCCGATTACCGGGTCGTTGACCACCTATTCTCTCTACGCGAACTATACCGCCCAGTACGTCGGGAAGGTCCAGTTGTCGATCTACGGCGCCGCCGGCGCAGTGATCTTCACGACCAATCTGGCCTGGAACGGTTCCAAGGTGACCACTGCGGTATGGACGGAAGCGACCCAGGGGGTCTATCCATACACCCTGACGGTGTTCACCGCGTACGGTGGCTTCAACTCGACCGGATCCGTTAGCCTCCTGCCGACCACCACGACGTACACGAATACCACCTCGTGGACGAACACGACCCTGTGGGGGAATTTGAGCCCCGGCACTGCCGGGACCATCCTCCTGATCGCCGGCCTCCTGATCGGCATGATCGTCGCGCTCGCGGTCGGACGGATGGTCTGGGGCGGCCCAAAGGCCCCGGGACCCGCGCAGCCGTGGACCGATAAGAAGTCGGAAACGATGCCAGCCGCCAACACGTGCAGCGTCTGCGGGCGCTCGTTCGACACCCCCGAAGAGCTGGCCGCCCACAGCAAGTCCGAGCACGGGATGACGTAGCCCGGTCCAAAGCACTGGATCGGCGTCCCACCGGTCGCGGTGGACGTCAGGGCCCAACCTCTTCCTGCAGCCAAACCGCCACAGTCCCCGTGCCCTGGCAAAAGTTCGGGACTCCGAGCTCGATCGGTCTCGACCGCGCGGAGAAGACCGGGAACGCGGGGTGTCGCGATTATGGAACGCCCTTCGCACGCTGATGACGGCTCGTCGAGCTTCGAAGAGCCGAAATTTAGAAGGAACTCCTTCGACGAGCTCGATTGCCACAGTTCTCCACCCGCCATCGGACGGGTAGGTCACTTCCCGACACGGGGCGCGTCCAGGTGGCCAGCTACCCGGCGACGAACTTGTGTATCGCGATCCGTTTCTATATCCGGCCTCTCGATTCGAGCTCCGCGGAAAGCTCAGTGAACCTCGCCTCGTTCGTTCCGCCCGAGTTCCGTCGCTATCCTCAGGGCGGCGAGGTTCTTCCCTACGGGGCCGTGGCCGAACACCGAGTTCCCGCATACGAAGAACGTCGCCCCCGCTCGGCTCGCCTCCCGGGCCGTTTCGATATTGATCCCCCCGTCCACCGACAACTGAACGGCGAGGCCTTCCCGGTCGATCGCCGCCCGCGCTGCGCGCAGCTTGGGAAGGCTTTGGGGCAGGAACTCTTGCCCCGAGAATCCGGGATGCACGCTCATGACGATGAGCTCGTCAACGGACGCGAGGAACGGTTCGACTCGGGCGAGAGGGGTCTCGGGCCGGATTGCGATTCCCATTTCCACGCCCGCGCGCCGGGTCTTCCGAAGTAGCTCCGGGACGTCCCGGGACGCCTCGAGGTGGACGACGAGCGTGGAACCGCCGGCCTCCGCGAACGCCGTGAGGTACCGCTCGGGGGCCTCGATCATCAGATGGATGTCCAGCGGAAGCTTCGTCCGCCGGCGGATGGCGGCCACCCAGGACGGGCCGAAGGAGATGTTGGGCACGAAGTGACCGTCCATCACGTCGACGTGGAGCGCGTCCGCCCCTCCGTCCTCCGCGGCCCGCACCGCATCGCCGAGCTCCGCGAGGTCCGCACTGAGCAAGGACGGCGCGAGCCGCACGGCATCGCCCCGGGAGGTCATGCGAGTGGCAGCCATGATAGTATATATACCACCTGCGGAATTGCCTGGGAGTTCCGCAAGGAACACGGTGTACGGAATGTTCGAGAACGCTAGTGCAGTGACGAGCTCTCGGGGTCGATTTGGTCGACGCGGGATGACGATGCCTTTCGCCATCATCATCTTGGTCGTGGTGATCCTCGTGGTCGGCGGGGCCGGCTACTTCGGGCTACAGGGAACGAAGCCCACGACTCAGAGCGTCACCGTGTGCTCTCCGGGGCCTTGCTCGGGGACGACAAGCAAGTTGAATGACGTGACGTTGTTCGTTCCGTATACGGTAGGCTTTGGTCAGACATATTCTACAGTCGCAGCCCAGAACTCCGTCCCAGCGACGGTCGGTGTTACTGGTGGAGAAACGATTTCGAGTTTTGCAGTCAATTGGGCGCCCGGGGCGACGACGACCGCCTCCACGGGCTCCCTCAGCTACAAGTACGCCACACCCGGGTTGTACACGTTGTCGGCCACCGCGACCACGCCGGCCGGCGTCGTTCACACGGGACTCGGCCAACTAGTCGCCCTCAAGGTAAACCCTAGCGCGACGGCCGCCGGCTCGGGCTACTACCCCTCGGTAACGGCGAGCCTCACGAACGGTACTGGCGGACCGTACCCCTGGGTCGCCCCTGGCGGGAGCGTCACTGTTAACGGGACGTATTCGGGTGCCCCGTCGAACCCTGTGTGGACCCCCGTCGCGCCCACCCTTACCACACCGTCGGGCTCGACCCAGTCGGCCCTCAGGCAGGGAGCGAACTATGCTACCAGCAACGTACACGTTCCCGACCGCGGGCTACTACGGGATTACCTTGGTTGTCGCGACCTCCGATCCGGGAACGACGTTGTATGAGAACTATACTTGGGGCGTCAGACATGGGCACCGGCTTTGGCTGCCAAGCGTGCGCCGCGCCCCACGTGGCGAGCCCGCATCCGGGCGAGCTGGTCGACTACAACGTGGCACCGGGCGGTGCCTTGACGTTGGACCCGGCCGCGGACTATTACTCGGTGGGCTACGAGGTCGGTGAGGCGTTCGACGAGACGCTCATCTCCTTCAACGGAACCGACTCAGGACAGACCTACCAGAACTTCGTCCCGGAGGCCGCCACGTGCGTCCCCGGAAGCCCCCTCTGTACGAAGCTGTACGGGTCGACCCTCGTTTCGGGGAACAACTACACGTTCGCGATCGACCCCGCAGCTCAGTTCTACGACCCGAGCACGGGAGCGCACCGCGGCATCTACCCCTCGGACGTGATGTTCAGCATCATTCGGGCTATCTTCTACACGCAGGTGGAGACCGTCACGGGCTACTACGTGGGATTCGACATCGCCGGTCCCCTCGTCCCGTACCACCGGGCTCTCCCCGAATGACGTGAACGCGAGTTGGGACCTCGGTGTCGGCGGAGCGCCGATCCGCTACCCGTACAACAACACGCCGTCCTGGACGTTGAACTCGATGCACGTGAACGACAGCGCGTTCTGCCCCTCCGCGGCGCTGTCCGCGAACGGCTGCATCACCTTCAACGCGGGCGCAGACAACGAGGCCTGGGGAGCGTTCCTCCAGATCATGGGGATCATCTCCGCGGCCGGACTTCAGTCGGCGGGCTGGTCCACGGCCCAAGGAGCCGATGTGCCCGGCTTCGTCTGCACGAGTGCGGACGCGCCTTGCCTGCTGCCCGGCGGTGCGACCGCAACGACCCAAGCGGCGTTCATCAACGCCGTGGCGGCGATGTCCCCGACCCTGTGGGATCCGGAGGAGCAAACCGGCGTCCTCAACTACCCCGACCCGGTCCCCGCCGTCGGGTTCAACGAGGTCGGGAGCGGGCCGTACTACCTGGACTACGCGAACGCCGGAGTCGGATACGTGCTGAAGGCCAACCCGGACTACGCTCAGCCGACCGGTTGTGCGGGCCAGGTGGGATGCCTACCGGCCAAGGGTGCCTACGCGGGCGACGTGATCGCGTACTGGGGCTCGAGCGACACCATCGGTATCCAGGAGGTCGAAGCAGGCTACGCCGATACTGCGATCTTCCAGACACCGCACTTCCCGTTGATGCTGGACCTGATCTCGACCGGCCAGCTCGGGCTCATCAACTTCCCGACGCTGATCACGAACAACTTCGGGTTCAACCTGCACATCGACCTCAGCTTGCTGAAGCTGTATGACGCGAACCCGGTGATCAACATCCCGGCGGATGCGTTCGCCTGGGAGGGTCTGCGGGCCACGCTGACGTACGCCTATCCGTACGCGACCGCCCAGGCGGTGGGTAACGTGGTCGATGGGATTGACGGTGGCAACCCGTACGGCGGGTTCCTGCCGTCGAGCGAGACCGCGTTCTACGACCCCGCCGTCCAGTGGCCGAACTACAATAACGTGACCGACGTGTTCTCGAACCCTACCATCGGTTCGCCGACCACGGTCGGCACCTCCGCGTGGTACTGGAACGAAGCGTACAACGACAGCGCCGGCGATCGGTACTTCGACTCTGAACTCGCAGGATTTACGGCGGCCAACCCGCTGTTCATCCCGGTGCTCGCGTTCACCAGCGCCCCGAACATCGACGCGCAGGAGAAAGCGTGGGGCAACTCGCTCTCGCTCATCACGGGCGGCGTCCTGCAGTTCCAGCTGATCTACGTCCCGGGGTCCTCGGAGATCTACACGTACCTCTCGCCGGGCCTGGTGCCGTGGACGGTCTGGTGGTTCGGATGGATTCCCGACTATCCGGCTCCAGTGAACAACTGGCAGGGCGCCTACGGTACCGGCCTCTGGGGCGGCGCGGATGCGCTCTACCAGACGTTGACGACGGCCTCTACGGTGGGGACTTCAACGACTCGAGCTGCGGACACTACCAGGACACGATGGCGAACCTGATCTACTGGGCTGACCAGCCGAACCAGTTGATCCCGCAAGACTGTCAAGGGACGGCGCTCAACGTCACATCGTACTTCATCAACGAGGCAACGTACACGTCGAACACCCCGCTGGCTCAGACGCTGTGGAACTACGCGCAAGCAGTCTACAACAACCTGCAGCTGACGATCGGTATCCTGCAGCAGAACGTCGTCTGGGTCTACGCTCCGTGGATCGACCCCTAGTCGATCAACACGAACGTCCTGATCGGCGGCGGGCAAGAGTGGTACTGGGTCGAGCTGAACGGCAACGGAGTCGTGTAGGGCGACACCAGCCAGTTCCGGCGGCAGACCGACGCTGCCAGCGTCGGTAACCATTTCCGCAACCCCTTCCTTCCCCTTTTCTCATCCATCCGTTCGGCGGATGTGCGCGGCCTCCTCTCGGTCCCCGACTGTGCGCCGGCACTCCTTCCCGACTCGCCCTCGGGGATCCCGAGGAGGGGCGACTCAACCCCTCAAGATCCGGCGGGCGGGTCTTTCCAACGGGCCGGAACTACAGGAACTCCTTAGGATCCGGGCCCCGAGCCTCGCCGTCCGGGCCGAGGTCGCCGCGCAGGGCCCTCTCGCGGTCGGGAGCCCATCGTCCGACCTCGACCGGCGTATGCCAGCTCCTGCGGAACCTTCCCCGGAGCTCGGGGTCGTACGGATGCCAGAGATACTGGAAGAGGAGATACTCGAGATAGAGCGCGGCGACCAGGGAAACAGCCAGGGGGATCCACGCGCCGATCTCGATCCACCCGGCGGCGATCCAGGTGTCGACGATGAGTAGGGCGATGCCGAGCCACCATCGGATCGCCTGCGAGTAGAGCCAATCGCTCCAGGACGGTCCCGGCGCGCGAAGGGCGGCCTCCCGCTCGTGGTCGACGTCGGACCGAAATCCCTGGTCCGCCGCCTCGCCTTTCTCGACGTCCGTGTCGGCGGACGTCCGGGGCCAGTTCGAGCTCACGGGGAATGAGGCGCGGAGGTCGAGAGGGAGGGATCGGAGGGAAGCGGGCCCGAGGCCGCTGGCAGGGCCCCGGACGGCCCCGCGCCGCTGCTGGACTCGAGGGCGTCCGCGGGAACCGATGCCGAGCTCGCCGGGTAGAGGTGGCACGCGACCCAGTGGCCCGGCCGGAACTGAAGGAGCGGGGGGTCGACGTCGGAGCAGATGGGCATGACCGCCGGGCAGCGCGTATGGAAGTGGCAGCCCGAGGGCGGGGACGCCGGGCTCGGCACGTCGCCCGAGAGGATGATCCGCTCCCGACGGACGCGCGGGTCGGGGATCGGGATCGCGGAGAGCAGCGCCTGGGTGTAGGGATGGAGCGGCCGGTCGAAGAGTTCGTCCGTGTCGGCCTGCTCGACGACCCGGCCGAGGTACATCACGACGACGCGGTCGCTCACCGCCCGGATGACCGAGAGGTGGTGCGAGATGAAGAGATAGGCCAGCTGCTGTTCGCGCTGGAGCATCTGCAGGATGTGGAGCACCTGCGCCTGGACCGATACGTCGAGCGCGCTCGTCGGCTCGTCGAGCACGATGAACTCCGGGCGGGAGGCGAGGGCGCGGGCGATGCAGATCCGCTGGCGTTGCCCCCCCGAGAACTCGTGAGGGAACCGCCACGCGTGCTCCGGGTTGAGCCCGACCTCTTGGAGGAGCTCGTTCACCCGGTTCGTCCGTTCCTGCCGCGTGCCGACCTTCTGGATCTCGAGCGGCTCGGCGATGACCTCCCGGATCATCATGCGCGGCCCGAGGGAGCTGAACGGGTCCTGGAAGACGATCTGCAGCCGCGCCCGGAGCTCCTTCATCTCGCGGTGCGACTTGCGGTAGAGGGAGTACTGGTCCGCGATCTCGTCGAGCTCGACCAGCGCCGCCTGGGCCGAGGCCGACAAGTTGCCCTCTCCGTTGTTCTCCCCCGACGAGCGCGGTCCGATCTCCCGGTAGGCCCCATCGATCCGTTCGAGCACCTCCGGGGGGGCGCGGTAGAACGTATGGCCCGAGGTCGGTTCGATGAGTCGCAGGAGAAGCCGCCCGACCGTCGTCTTGCCGCAGCCGGATTCACCGACGAGCCCGACGGTCTCGCCTTCCCGGATCGAGAAGGAGACCCCGTCGACCGCGCGCACCTGGCCCACCTGGGAGGAGAACAGCCCCGCCTTGATCGGGAAGTACTTGCGCAGGTTCCGGGTCGTGACCAGGACCGGCCCGAGATTCCGGTCGCCGTCGTCGGCCAAAGCGGCGGGCCGCACTGCGTCCCCGAGCACGGCTCACTCCACCACGGGCGGGCCAGTGTAGAGGAAACACGCGACCGTGTGGCCGTCTCCTTCGACGGTCGTGGGCGGACGACTCTCCTTGCAGATCGGCATGGCGTGCGGGCATCGGGGATGGAAGCGGCAACCGCTCGGAGGATGGATCAGGTTCGGCACGGAGCCGGGGATCGACCCGAGCTTCTTCGACGGTTGGTCGAACCGCGGGATCGAGGCGAGCAGGCCCTGCGTATAGGGGTGGAGCGGGCGCGCGAACAGCTCCTGGACCGAGGCCATCTCGACGATCTGCCCGCCGTACATTACCGCGACCTGGTCCGCCACCTCGGCGACCACCGCGAGGTCGTGCGTGATGAGCAGGATCGCTGTGCCGATCCTCAACCGCATCTCCTTCATCAGCACGAGGATCTGGGCCTGGATCGTGACATCGAGAGCGGTCGTGGGCTCGTCGGCCATCAGGATCTCGGGCTCGCACGCGAGGGCCATCGCGATCATCACGCGTTGGAGCATCCCGCCGGAGAGTTCGAAGGGGTATCCACGCGCTACCTGGACCGGGTTCCCGATCTGCACACCTTCGAGGCAACGGACCACCCTCCAGAATGCCTCCTGACGGAGCGGGCGACTCGCCGACCGACGGACCCCCCAGATCCGGTAGGGGAACCCCCGGATTCTCGCGCGGAGACGGCGGAGCCCCAGAACGCGACGGCGGTTACGTTCCAGCTCGCCGTGCCGCATCTCCGAAAGGTAGACCGCCCGGATCTCCGTCTCGATCTGCACGAGCGTTCGCTCCGTGCGGAGATACTCTCGTTGGAGCCGAGAGTGGGGGAGGCGGGAGGTCGCCTTCATCAGACGGTCCGGCAAGGTCCGGCGACCACCGGCCGCGGTCGCGCGCGCCATATGGTAGGCTTCGGTGCCGAACGAGGGAAGGTTCACCGCCTCGCCAAGCTCCTTCGCTGCCGCACGGGCCGCCGTGTCATCGCCTGCACGGACCGCGTCCTCGAGCGCTTGGGCCCCGCGCTCGATCGCGGGGCGGTCGACCTTCGCGCCGAGCAGGCCGTCGACCACTTCGACCCCCTGGTGCTCGAGGATCACTTCCGAGACCTGGTCCGAGATCGAGAAGATGGGGTTCATCGCCTGGGTCGGCTCCTGGAAGATCATCGCGATGCCCCCACCGCGGACGGAGGCCATGCGGGCCTGGGCCGCCTTCAACCTCCGGAAATGACGCCGGACCTTCACTCGATCTGTTCCCTTTACGGGAATATACCGGGCTTCATCTCCAAGGGCCCAAAGGAGGTCCGCCCCCTGGAAGAGCACTTTGCCGCTCACCACCCGACCGGGGGGGTCGGGAATCAGGCGCGTGATGGAGAACATCGTGACGCTCTTCCCGCAGCCGGTCTCCCCGACGAGGCCCAGCGTTTCCCCGCGGCGCAGCTTGAACGAGACTCCCTCGAGCGCCCGAACGACCCCATCGTAGGTGTAGAAGTACGTGACGAGGTTCCGGACGTCGAGCACGACGCCCCCCGCTCCGCCGGCGGTGTCGCGCCGGGGAGGGGGGCCACGGGGGTCGTTCGAGAGTCCTCGGCGATGGTCGTAGGGGCGCGCGGGACCGCTGAGGAAACGCTCAAGCGGCTATCTCCTGAGCCTCGGGTCGAGCGCATCGCGCAGGCCGTCGGCGAAGAAATTCACACTGATCGCGAACAAGAAGATCGCGAGGCCCGGGAAGACGATCTGCCACCAGGGGATGACGCAGACCGCCCCGGCGCTGCAGTTCAAGAAAATGCTCGGAAGCAGCGACGCGCCGGCGGCCGCCACAGAACCCCACTCGGGGATGAGGGGAAACGGGAAGAGCGTGAAGCCGATGAAAGTGATGGACGCGAGAAGGAGCGGGATCGAGCCGATGTCGAGGGACATCTGGACGAACACCGGATAGACACTGTTCGGGATGATGTGTTTTCGAAGGATCCGGCCGTGGCTCGCACCGTTCGCCCGGGCCGCCTCCACGTACTTCTGCTCCCGGATCGTGAGCGCCTGGCCGCGCACGATGCGCGCGTAGAACGGCCACCACACCACAATGAAGGCGGCCGCGATGAGAATGAGCGTATCGTTGAAGCCCGTTAAGCCCACGGACTTGCCGACGATGATCACCCCGATCACGAGAAGGATCCCCGGTACGGAGAGGAAAATGTCGGTGACGCGCATCACGACCTCGTCGATCCAGCCGCCGAAATAGCCCGACATCGCCCCGAGCAAAAGCCCCAGGCTGGCGCCGACGGCAACGATGACGACGGAGATGCCGATCGAGTTCACCGTGCCCTTGACGAGCATCGTGTAAGTATTGTAGAAGAACGGGAGCTCGGAATTCAGGTCCTGGTCGGGGTATACGAGCGACCCCAACGGAAAGGCGCCGCCGGCGAGCGGGGAGAGCGACGCTGTAGGGGCGATGAAATTCGAGGACCGCGTTGGCGTTTGGTAGCAGCCCGGTCCGGGCGGCACCGTCCCTTGCGGGTAGGTGCAGACGACGTTGGATTCATCGTAGCACGGATTGCTGGGCGGCACCGGGAAGGGAGACCCATCGGAGGCGCAGTACCGGATCGGGTCCGAGGAGGACGCCGGGTAGGTCCACCCGTACACAAAGGCCGCCGCGAACAGGAGCAGCACGACCAGTCCGACCATGGCCAGGCTGTTCCGTCTCAGGAAATACCACGTCCTCGTGTACTGGGCCCAGCGAGCGCGCAGGCTTCGGCGGAAGTTCGACGGCTGTTTCGCCGACACGGGTTCGGGAGCGGCCACGGAATCGAGTGCCATCCGTACTTCCCCCTATCCGAGTCGGACCCTCGGGTCCAAGTAGGCGTACAGCACGTCCACGATGATGTTCGCTGCGACGACCAGGTACGTGAACAGGAGATACTCCCGAAGATCACGCCGAAATCCCAATCCTTGGGAGTGCCGATCACCGCGTAGGCGAACAGGCGGCCCACCCCCCAGAGGTTGAAAACGGTCTCAATCACCGGGAAGCCGGTGATGAAGCCCGCAAAGGTGAGACCGAGAACGGTGATGGTCACGTTCAGCGAGTTTCGGCCGGCGTGCTTCTTGATCACCGTGGATTCGGGCAGTCCCTTCGCCCGCGCCGTCCGGATGTAATCGAGGTTCATGACCTCGAGCATGCTGTTCCGGACGAAGCGGAGGAGGACGGCGATGGTCCCGTACGCGATGACCAGAGCGGGGAGGATGAGCCGAAACAGCGTGTCCAGCGCCAGCCAGTACCTGCCCGTGAATCGCTGCGTCGAGCGTGGGGTAGCCGGTCGGTGTGCTGATGTATCCCTGGATCAACCACGCCGGGAGATTAGTCGGACCTAGATTGGTCGTTCCGTAGAGCGACGAACAGGGGGCGGTGGGCCACGAGCCCCAGAAATCCAGGAAGATCGTGCCCTGATGTCCGCAGATCGGCGATGGATTCCCAGCTCCCCCCAAGGCGATTGCCGCCACCGCGAGGGCAAAGCTGCCCAGCAGGAAAGACGGGATGGCATAGCCAGAGAACGACATGACCCGGGAGGCCTGGTCGATCGGGCGGTTTCGGTTGACGGCCGAGAGATTCCCGAGCGGGATCGAGATGATGAGGATGATCACGAGCGACAGGGCGGCGAGCTCGATCGTGTAGGGGAGGAAGTTCGAGAGCACGGTGAAAACTGCCTGTCCGTGGAGTTCCGGAAGACCGGCGCTCGCTTCGCCAGTGCCTAAAGCACTGCCGTCACTCACGTATCCCCATTGGAAAGTGAGAGCGTTCGCCATGTAGATTGCCCATTGAACAGGAATAGGTTGGTTGAGCCCGAGCGCGACGATCGCGGCGTGGTACGCCGGGTTGGGGCACAGCTTCGCGGGGTCGCTGACGCAGGGGATGTAGGGGCTCGAGGGGGACGTCTTTCCGTTGCTGTGGTAGTAAGAGGCGATGCGCTCGTTGACCGGGAGAGCGCTGATGAGCACGAAGAGAATGGTCATGACTCCGATCACGACCGGGACAGACGAGCGCGGCGCGGCGTACCACGTACACCCACATCCGCATGGATCCCCTTACACCCCTGCGAGCTAGTCCGAAGTGCCACCCACCCATCCGGGAGGCACTATTTATCCTCGCTAGGGACGCTCAGGTGAGATGCACCGGACGTCCCCAACTCGGGACGTTCGAAGTGACGACGTACGGAGGGAAGTGCCGGATGGGGCGGGCTTCGGTCCCTACATCCGAAATACCGGCTACCTGCCAAACTCAGGTCGGTCCCAGCAAAGGGACCCGAGGAACGGAGGCAGACCGTGTCACAAGAGCGGCAGGCGGCCCGTCATGCGGTCGAGCTCGGTCGTACGGTCCGGCCCGAGTCCGAGACAAGTCCGGGTGCCCGGCGCGACCTCTGTTAATCCGGCGTCCTCGACCCACACCGTGAGGATCTTACTGGCCCGAGCCTCGCGCTCGATCGTCTCGAGCTCTGCGAGCGTCGGCACGACGAGCGCGATCTTCTTCTGACCCTCGCGGAGCCACGCGTCCAGCGTGCGTGGGTCGCGCTGCTCGGCCGAGCCGGACGAGCATCACGGCCGCGTGGGCGGCCTGAACCGCCGCCTTGCCAGCGGTCAACCGAAGCTCCCCTCGAAGGATGAGGACCATCTTGTGCTCCCGGTTGTCCGACAGTCGGGGGCTTGTCCTATCGGGCATACGCCGCCTCCCGTTGCTGCTGCAATTCGGCGAGTTGCTCCCGCAAGGTCTCTAGCCGGCGCTCCGATTCGGCGCGCGCGGACCCTTCCGTCGCGCCGGTGCGAAGCCGGTGTCGGACCCGTCGTTCCTCGCGGCGCAGCCGGTCGAGCTCGCGCGTGAGCTCCCAGGCGCCTTCGTCGCCGGCGTCGAGGACGGCCGGGCGGTCGGGGACCGGGGGTTCCCGTCGGTAGGCCCCCCGGAACCACCCTGCCACGAATCCGACCACAGCGAGGCCGGCGAGCGCGGCTTCGAGTACCGGGTCGGCCCAGTACGCCTGGAACCCCCCCGGCGCCGCGGCGAGCAGCACGTAACCCACGAGGACCGTCAGCACGACGCTCAGCACGATCGCGAGAGTCAGTGTCTCGAGAAGTCGGAGAATCGCTTCGGAGCCCCGGAGTCGCCACTCAGGAAAGGTGGCCTTCGTCCAGGTGTAGCCCGGCACGAAGAATACCAGGAGCAGCCCGACCACCGCCTCGGGGAAGCTGGCGCCTACCATCGACCCGTACGACCCTCACTCGGGCGCCTCGGCACCGCCAAACTGCTTTTCCAACTGCCGACGCAACCGGCGGTTCGACGCGAGGCCGTGCGCCGCCTTCCGGGTCGTTTCGTAATGCTTGAGGAGCGCCCGGACCTCTTGGGTCTTTTGCCCGCTGCCCCGGGCGATCCGATGGATCCGGTCGGACTTGATCACGGCCGGCACGTCCGAGCTCCTGGGCCGTCATGGAATCGAGGATCGTCCGGAACCGTTTCAGCCGGAGCTGGGTCGCGTCCATTTGCTTTTCATCCACCTTCGCCACCCCGAGGCCGGGGACCATCGACATGAGCTTGGAGAACGGGCCCATCTCGCCGAGGGACGCGAGCTGGGTCCGCATGTCCCGGAGCGTGAACCGCCCCCCCATCAGGTTCTTCGCGGCGGTCTCGGCGGCTTCCTTGTTCGTGAGCTCTTCGAACCGCTCGAGGAGGGTCTGGATGTCCCCCATCCCAAGAAGGCGGGAGACGAACCGCGTCGGGTCGAACCGCTCGAGCTCGTCGAGGTGCTCGCCCGTCCCGATGAACAGGATCGGCGCGCCGCTCACCGCGACGGCCGAGAGGGCGCCGCCGCCCTTCGCCGAGCCATCGAGCTTCGTCAGGATCACTCCCGTGAGCCCAACCGCCTTGTGGAACGCCTCCGCGCTTCGACCGGCGCTCTGGCCCATCGCGGCGTCCAGGACGAGGATCGTCTCGTCCGGTTCGAGCGCCGCGCGGACGCGCTTCAGCTCCGCGATCAAGTCGGCGTCGATCCCGCTGCGTCCGGCCGTGTCCACGATGACCGCGAGGTGCGGAGGGAACTTCGCGAGCGCTTCCCGAACGATCACCTCCGCCTTCCCCTCGGCCCGGTTCGCGTAGAATTCGGCCCCGACCTTCTTGGACAGCTGCTCGAGCTGGTCGATCGCCGCCGGGCGGTGGACGTCGGCGGCCACGAGGCCCACGCGCACTCCTTTCTTCTGGAAGTAGCGCGCGAGCTTCCCCGCCGTGGTCGTCTTCCCTTGCCCGAACAGCCCGGCGAGGAGGATCTTCTTCGGTTTCAGCTCGAACGCTCGTTCCTTCCCGAGGATCCCGCGGATCTCCTCGTAGATGATGCGGATGAGGAAATCGCGGAGGCTCGCGCCCGCCGGAGGCTTTTCCTCGGTGGCACGGCGGCGGACCCGCTGGGTCAGGTCGATGGTGAGCTGGACGTTCACGTCGGCCTGGAGCAGGGCGCGTTGGATGTCGCGGACGACCTCGGCGAGAAGCGCCTCGTCCACGGTCGACCCGCGGGCGATCTTCTGAAGAACGCCACGGAGCGATTTCCCGAGCGAATCGAGGACCACGGTCGCACCTCCCTTCCGACGGCGTACGAAGGGACGAAGAGTCCCCCTATAGCTTTGGGTGCCGGAGGCGCGGCCGAAGGCCGTTCTCTCGTCTCACCGCGACCGCGAGGACGTAAGGCTCTTAAGAATCAGAGGGGCTCCTTTCGACGGTTCTATGTCCCCGGAGGCTACCGCTCCACCGAAGGCCGCGCCGCCGAGGTTGAACCCGGTCCGGGTTCCGATCATCGAGGAACCGGTCGCCGAGCGGACGACCGACTTCCGGGAGGTCCTGCACGCCTATTCCAAGGAGGACGCGGTCCTGGAAGCGAAGCGGTGCATCCAGTGTCGGCGCCCGTGGTGCGTCGAGGCGTGCCCGATCTCGCAGGACGCCCGGGAGTACATCCGGCTCGATCGCTGCGGAGGATTTCGACGGAGCCGCGCGGGTCACGGTCCGAGAGAATCCTCTCTCCACGTGCCTTTGCAAGGTCTGCTACCACTACTGCGAGGACGCGTGCGTCGTCAAGAAGAAGGGCGTACCGATCGCGATCCGACACCTGAAGCGGGTCGCTCTCGACTACGGCAAGGGTGACCTCGTCTACGTTCCCTCGAAGCCGAAGAACCAGCGCGTCGCCGTGGTCGGCGGGGTCCGGCGGGACTGATGGCGGCGTGGGAGCTCGGGGTGCGGGGCTACTCGGTGACGGTGTACGAACAGGAGGACCGCCTGGGAGGGCTCATGCAGACGATCCCGGCGTACCGGATGACCGATGCGGACGTCCAGACGGACAAGGCGCGTTTCCGCGACCTGGATGTGACGTTCGTTACCGCGACCAAGGTCGGGAAGGACCTCCCGGTCGAGCAGTTGCTGCACGATGGTTACCAGGCCGTGCTCCTTACGATCGGCACGTCCACGCACCGGACGCTTGGCATCCCGGGAGAAGAGATGGAGGGGGTCATCCACGCCCTCGACTTCTTGAAAGAGATCAACCACGACCGCCCGGTCGCCGTCGGAAAGGAGATCGCGGTCGTCGGCGGCGGGGACGTCGCGATGGATTCGGTCCGCAGCGCACTTCGGAAATCCAACGGCGGACACGTCACCCTCGTGTATCGGCGCGGCCGGGAAGAGATGCCGGCCGACCCCGAGGAGGTCCACGGCGCCGAGCACGAGGGGATCCGCTTCTTGTTCCAGAGAGCCCCGGTCCGGATCGTGGGTAACGGGCACGTCGAGGGCCTGGTCGTCCAATCGATGGAGCTGGGGCCGCCGGACGCGGGCGGACGACGAAGCCCAACGCCGGTTCCCGGTTCCGAAGAGACGATCCCGTGCGACACGGTGGTCGTGGCAGTTGGTCAGAAGGCGGACCTGCAGGGGTTCGGTCCCGAACTCGACCTCAAGGTGACGAGCCAAGGCTGGCCCGAAGGAAAGGGGAAGGGGTTCGAGACCGCGGTGCCCGGGATCTTCGCGGCCGGCGGTCGCTCGGTGGTCTACGCGATGGGAACGGCGACCCAGGCGGCCGACGCGATCGATGCCTACCTCGCGGCAAAGCGGGGCGAGCCCCCGACCCCCCGACCGGACCCGTTCGGAGGCGAAGGGTCCTTCCATCTCCCCGCCGGATACACCGCACCGATCCGAAGCTGAAGGCTCCCTCCGCGGGAGGGAACCTATTTCCGCGGGGAACCGCCCTTTCGATGGCATGCGGCCATGCTCCCCGAGGTCGCTCGGGCGTACGCCGGCGACTCGGGTGGCCGCCCTCGTGTTGACCCTCGCGGCAGCGTCGTTGATCCCGGCGGGGGCCCTCGCCCCGAGCCCGGCGGCGGGTTCCGCCTCGGAGGCGGTCGCCACGGTCAGCGCCCTTACGGTGTCCGGCTTCGCGGAGCGTGCGGGGTACTCTGCGGCCCACTTCGCTGAGGTCGGCTCAACGGTGCCGGCCTCGGGCGCTCAGAACGTTGAGATCACTTTCGCACCGACCAATCCCTCGTTCTACGTCCTTCCGAGCCCCAACGCGTCGCCCATGACCGAGACCGAGATCGCCAACGACTACGGCCTCTCCGTCCCGGCGTACACCTCCGCCGAGCAGTATTTCCTTTCGGAGGGTCTCGTCGTCTCGCACGCGTGGCCGGATCGATTGTCCCTCAGCGTTACCGGTACCCCGGCGGCGGTCGACCGAGCGTTCGGCACCTCGCTGGTCTCGGGGAGCTACGACGGGCACGCGGTGACGTTCCCGGGGGTTGGGCCGTCGCTGCCCCCTGACCTCGAGACTGAGGTCCAGTCCGTCGCCGGACTCTCCAGCGGTTTCGACCGGTTCTCCCTGCCCGACGTCCCCGAGGTCCCACGGACCGGAGTCGGCCCGACGCAGAACCCGACCGACCTGATCACGCCGGGGATCGCCCGTGACATCTACGGCATATCGGGTCTCTACAACCTGACCGCATCGCCCACCTACGCCACCGGAAAGGGGATCGTGCTGCTGCTATGGGGTCTCGGGTACGCGCCCAGCGATATCTCCACCTTCTTCGCTCAAAACCACCCTGCGGGATTTCCTGTCCCGGACTGGGTGCCGTACCCCGTCGATGGGGCCCCGGCCCCGTCCGCGAACGCCGTTAACGACCCGAGCAACGGCTCTCGGGAGCTAACCCTGGACATAGAGTGGTCGGGCTCGATGGCACCGGGGGCCACGCTCGACGTGGTCTACGCCCCGCTGGGACCGGCGGCGAACGGATACTCTCCGACCGATTCGTCGATGATCGACGCGCTCAATCTGGCCGTCGACCCTTCGAGCGTCCCGGGAGTGGCCGCGATCTCGATGTCGTTCGGCTCCGCGGACGGGCAGGACTCGGCCCTGACGAGCGGGTTCGAGACTGATTTCACCATCGCGGCCCACGAGAAGATCAGCCTCTTTGCGGCCACCGGAGACACCGGGGGCGATACGGGGAGCGGCTGCGCCCCCCGGCCGAGCCCGAGTACCCGTCCGCCTCCCCGCAAGTGGTCGCGGTCGGGGGAACGTCCGTGGCGCTCCAGCGAAGCGTGCTCGGTGCGATCACGGGTTTCAGCGAATCCGCGTGGGCCGACAGCGGCGGAGGGTTTTCCGCGCAGTTCGCCGCACCGACGTGGCAGGAGGTGGGGAGCGCGACCGCCCCCATTGAAGCGAACGGCCACCGCGGCATGCCGGACGTGGCGGCGACGGCGGGGTACAACTTCCTCTACTTCGACGGACAGGACGCTGCCGGTGGGGGAACGAGCTTCGCGACCCCGCTGTGGGCGGGGATGGTCACCGAGATGGATGCCCTTCACGGCACCAACTTCGGATTCCTCACCCCCGCGATCTACGCGCTCGGAGCCAACACCTCCGAGACGGGCTACCCGTTCCACGACATCACGTCGGGCGCCAACTGCCTCGGGCCGGCCGGTCCCGGTTGGGATACGGCGACGGGCTGGGGCTCCCCAGTCGGCGTGGACCTTTACGAGCACTTCGTTTCGAGCTTCGTGAACCTTACGCTCTCGGCGGCCCCTTCGCCAGTGGCCCCGGGAAGGGAGGTCACGCTCACCGCGACCGTCACGAACTCCACGAGCGGAGCGCCGATCGTCGGGGTCTCGGTGCTCGTCTCGCTCTCCTCCGCGGGGATCGGAGGTCCGTGTTCGGGCTTCTTTGGTTCGGCCGCACCGGTCTCGAACGGGGCGGGTGCGGTCGTCGTGCGGATCTCGGTACCCTACTGTTACTTGGGGTCGAGCGCGGTGGCGACCGCCACCGTCAGCAGCGGGGGGTACTGACGGGAACGAATCGACGACGGTGAGCGTCAACTTGCTCGGGCTCGACCCGGCGCTGGCCCCGCTCTTCCACTATCCAGAGAACGTCGGGCTCTACCTGGCCATCGTGGCACTCAGCCTCCTTGCGGGAGGATTGATTGGTCGGCAACGCGGGGGCCCTGAGTTTCCCCCCACGCCCCCACGGCCCCCGGCTGCCCCCGCTTCGGCTCCTCCACCCGCGCCGCCGGTGCCCGACCCGACCCCAGCTCCGTCCTCGGGCGCTCCGACCGCTCCGGGAGGCGGGTCGCCGCCCGCGTAGGTGCTGGAACCCCCCGCTCACGGGGCGCCGCCTGAGGTTCCGGCTCGCCGCGGCAAAAGACTTAATCGCGCCCCCACTTGGTCGAGGTCGTGCCCGATGCATCCGGCGGTGCATCGGAGGGGGGGGTCCCGGTCGCCCTTTCGGGGCCCGAGCGTTCGGTGCTGGTCGCGCTGCGAGCGACCGAAGAGTTGCCGATCGAAGAGGAAGAGCTCGCGACCCGGACCGGGATCGGGCTCGACCAGGTTCGCGGAAGTCTGCAACGGCTCCGAACGAAGCACCTGGTCGTGCTCGAGGAAGAACACGAGACCGTCCGCCGGCTCACTCCGAGGGGCGAGGCAGCCCTCGCCCAGGGATTGCCCGAACGGCGCTTCCTCGCGGCCCTCGAGCGGCGCGGCGGGACCTTGACTCCCGAGACGGCCGCCGTGGAAGGGCTGGACGAAGAGGAGCGCTCTGCGGCGATCGGCATCCTGCGACGACGGGTACTTGGAGGACGGGATACCGTTCCGTTGGCGTGGACGCGGTTCGCCGTCGGCCACCCTCCTCCCGGAGGAGGTCGTCATGAAACAGGTCGCGAACGGCGAGGAGGACCTCGACGAGGCGATCCTCTCCGCCCTCGAACGTCGAGGGCTCGTCCGCACCGATCGACGATCGATCAAGCGGTGGGCGCCGTCCGAGGAGGGACGTCGCCTCCCGCTCGCGCAGGAAGGTGAGGAGCTCCTCGGCTCGCTCACTCCCGCACTCCTCGCCTCGGGCACGTGGCGGGAGCGGCCGTTCCGGCCCTACCACGTCCGGGCCCCGGTGCCGTTCCTGACCGGAGCTCGTCCGAACCCGTACGTCGCGTGGCTCGAGGAGTTCGAGGAGATCCTCATCGGCCTGGGCTTCGAGCAGGCCGAAGGTCCGCTCCTCGAGACCGAGTTCTGGAACAACGACGTGCTCTTCATGCCGCAGGACCACCCGGCGCGCTCGATCCACGACGCACTTTCCCTCGACGGGGTCCGGGGGCGTCTCCCGCCGGTCGACCTGCTGGCACGGGTCGCGTCCGTCCACGACGGCCGCGCCTTGCCGGGAGAAACGACGCCGGTCAGCCCCGGCTGGGGTGGGGAATACGACCCATCGATCGCCGCACGGTCCGTGCTCCGTTCGCAGACGACTGCCGTTTCCGCGCGCTTTCTCGCGCGGCACCCACGACCTCCGTTCCGCATGTACTCGATCGACCGGAACTTCCGCCGCGAGGAGGTCGACGCCCGTCACGGCGTCGAGTTCGGTCAGTGCGAGGGGATCCTCGGCGACGAGAACATCACGCTCCGTCACCTCGTCGGGGTGCTCCGGGCGCTCGCGGAGGCGATCGGCATCCGCGAGCTCAAGATCCGCCCGAGCTACTTTCCCTTCACGGAACCGTCCATCGAGGGCTACGTTCGCCACCCGGTGCACGGGTGGATGGAGGTGTTCCCGGGGGGATGCTCCGGCCGGAGGTCCTCCGTCCGCTCGGGGTCGAGGTGCCGGTCGCGGCGTGGGGCATCGGGATCACGCGCCTCGCGCTGGTCGCCCTCGGTCGCAACGATATCCGAGAACTGTTCGAGGACGACCTCGACCGGCTGCGGGGGGGAGGCGCCTAGCGATGCCGCAGTCGGTGCTCCGCCGTGACCGGGTCGTCGGATCCCTCCCGCAGCCGCTGTCCGACGCCGCCCTCGCCGACCTGCTCTCGATCTCGAAGGCGGAGCTGGAAGCGCAGGACGCAGAGACGCTGACGGTCTCGGTGACCCCGGACCGGCTCGACCTCCTTTCGGAGGGGGGACTCTCCCTTTACCTGGAAGGCGCGACCGAGGTCGCGAAAGGGATCCCCCGCGAGCGGGTCGTGGAGGGTCCCTCTGCGTCGCCCTCCTTCGAGGTCGACCCGTCCGTCCACGGCCTCCGACCGGCGATCGCTGGAGTCCTCGTCACGGCGCCGACCGACGCCGGCCTCGATGAAGGCACTCTCGCCGAGGCGGTCCGGTTCCAGGAGATCCTCCACGCGACCGTCGGACGCGACCGGCGCGCCGCCAGTCTCGGGATCTACCCCTACGACCGCCTCGTCCCTCCGTTCCGCTACGCCCTCGAATCGATGGGCGGGGTCCGATTCGTCCCGCTACGACGGTTCGGAGGAGGTCTCCGCGGAGGGCTTCTTCCGGGACCACCCGATGGCCCTCCGCTACGGTGCCTTCGGCCGCATCGAGAACGTCTGTCTGACCATCCGTGACTCGAGAGGCACGGTCCTGAGCCTTCCGCCGATCCTGAACGGCCGGACGGGAGGGGAGGCCCGGGTCGGGGACCGGATCCTTCTCCTCGAGTCGACGGGGACGCGCGAACGAGCCGTTCGCGAGGCGCTGGGGCTCCTGCTGGTGGTCTTCGTGAGCCGAGGGTGGTCCGTGGCGCCCGTCGCGTTGCATCGCGACGGCCACGTCACTTCCGACGGCCGGAGCGTGTTCGCTCCTCGCGCGGTCGACCTTCCGGCGGAGACCCTGCGTGCCCTCTCCGGGACGGCGTATCCGCCCGGCGAGGTCGAGCGACGGCTCGGCCGAGTGCGCCTCCGCGCACATCCTCACGCCGGGGGCTGGCGCGTCGACGTACCCCCGTGGCGACCCGACCTCCTCACCGCCGTCGACCTCGCCGAGGACGTCATCCTCGCGGAGGCGGTCGCACCGGCCGAGGGGATCGTCCCTCCCAGTCTCACCCGCGGCCGTCGCCGCCCGGAGACGGTGTTCCGCCGACGCATCGCCACCACCCTCCTCGGGCTCGGACTCGCGGCCCCGTACACGTCGATGCTCGTATCGGAGAGCACGGTCCGCACGGATCCGAGGAGCGGCCCCGATCCGGCTCGCGAACCCGCTCTCGGCCGAGTTCGCCTACGTACGGGACCGTCTCCTCCTATCGCACGTCGAAGTCCTGGGCCACAACACCCGACACGGCTACCCACAGACGTTCGGGGAGGTGGCACCGGTCGTCGTCCCGGCCCCGACGGCCGAGACCGGCGCCGAGACACGCTACCACGCGGGCGTGATCATCGCGCGGGAGAACGGCGGGATTCGCCGACGCCGCGGCCCTGGTCGATTACCTGCTTGCGGACCGTGGACATCGGTGTCGGTCCGCGAACCCATCCGAGCTCCCAGGGACGATCCCCGGGCGCGCTGCCCGGGTTCGGGTCGCGGGAGAAGTGGTCGGGAGAGGTCGGCGAGGTCCACCCCGAGGTCCTCGCGGAGCATCGGCGTGCCGGTCCCGGTCGCCTGGGCCGAGCTCGACCTCACCGCGCCTCTTCCCGCTGCTGGGCGCGCCGCGACACTGATTAATAGCGTCCCCCGGTCCGACGGCCGATGGCCCGCCCCCGGCGCCCGTTCGAAGGAGGCCCGCGGCCGTGCGCGCTGGGAGGCGCGACGCCCGGGCGCGCGATCGGGCCGAAGGTCGAGGGAGGTCAGCTCCCGCTCCTCGTAGGCCCGCCCGATGACCCGGACGGCAGAGTTCCTCGACAAGGTCGGATTTCCCGGGTCGTATCCCGTACACCCGCGGGATCCAGCCGACGATGTACCGGGGCCGGCTCTGGACGTTCCGGCAGTACTCCGGGTTCGGGAGCGCCGAGGCGACGAACCGTCGGTTCCGCTTCCTCCTCAAGGGCGGCCAGACCGGGCTCTCGGTCGCGTTCGACCTCCCGACGCAGATCGGCTACGACTCGGACCACGCGCGCGCCGTCGGGCGAGGTCGGGCGGTGCGGCGTCCCGATCGCCTCCCTCGGCGACATGCGGACCCTCTTCCGGGGCATCCCGCTCGACCAGGCGACCGTCTCGATGACGATCAACGCCACCGCGCCGATCCTCGACCGCGCTCCTGGTCGCGGTCGCGGAGGAGAGCGGCGTTCCCGCGAGCCCGGCTCGGCGGGACCGTCCAGAACGACATCCTGAAGGAGTACGTCGCGCGCGGGACGTACATCTATCCGCCCGAAGGCGTCGATCCGCCTCACCGTCGACCTGATCGAGTTCGCCACGCGCGAGATGCCGCAGTGGAACTACATCTCGCGTCTCCGGCTACCACATGCGCGAGGCCGGGGCGACCGCCGTCCAGGAGGTCGCCTTCACGCTCGCGAACGCGATCGCCTACGTTCGGGCGGTCCAGGAACGCGGTCTCGACCTCGACGAGTTCCTCCCCCGGCTCTCGTTCTTCTTCTCCTCCGACCGCAACTTCCTCGAGGAGATCGCGAAGTTCCGCGCCGCCCGGCGGCTGTGGGCGTCGATCGTCCAGCGACACGTTCGGGGCGCAGAGCGCCCGGTCGAAGCAGCTGCGCTTCCACACGCAGACCGCGGGCTCGAGCCTCACGGCGCAGCAACCCGAGCTCAACGTGGTGCGCACGACCCTCGAGGCGCTCGCCGCCGTCCTCGGTGGAACGCAATCGCTCCACACGAACGCGCTGGACGAGGCGCTCGGACTCCCGACCGAACCGTCCGCCCGGCTCGCGCTCCGGACCCAGCAGATCCTCGCCGAGGAGTCCGGGGTCGCGAACACCGTCGACCCGCTCGGGCGGAGCGTACGAGATCGAGTAGCTGACCGACCGGATCGAGCGCGAGGCGCGGGAGTACCTCGCCCGGATCGAGGAGATGGGCGGCGCCCTCGCGGCGATCGAGCGCGGCTTCTTCTCCGCGGAGATCGCGCGCGAGGCGTACCGGATCGCCCGGGCCCGCGAAGCAGAAAGAGGAGATCGTGGTCGGGGTCAACGATTTCACCGACGGGAACGCCGATTTCACCCTCTTCCCCGAGAAAGGCGGGCGCGGGGTGGCCGCGGAGCGGATCACGCCCGCCGAAGAGCGCCGTCAGGTCGCCCGCGTCCGACAATGGCGGCGCGAGCGCGATGCCGAGAAATCCGGGGCCGCCCTGGCGCGACTGGAACGAGCGACGGAAGCCGGAGAGAACGTCCTTCCGCACGTGCTCAGCAGCGTCGTCGCCGGCGCGACCCTCGGGGAGGTCGCGGACGTCTGGCGCGCGCTCTTCGGCGAGCATAAGCCGTCCCGGGCGTTCTGAACGGTGAGGTCCCCGTGAAGCTCGACCACGTGGGAGTCGCGGTCCCGAACCTCGCGGCTGCGATCGAGCATTGGCGCCCGCTCGTGGGACCGCCCGAGGGTCCACCGGAGGAGGTACCTTCGAACCGGGTCCGGGTCGCCTTCGTCGCGGTCGGAGAGACCCACCTCGAGCTGCTCGAACCGACCGATGCCGACTCACCCGTCGCGAGGTTCCTCGAGAGCCGGGGACGGGAGTCCATCACCTCGCCTTCTCGGTCCCCAGCGTCGACGCCGCCCTCGCCGAGGTACGCGACCGCGGAGAACGGGTCGTCGACGAGCACGCCCGTCCGGGGGCCCGCGGCCGCCGCGTGGGGTTCGCCCACCCCTCGGCGTTCGGCGGTGTCCTGGTCGAGTTTGTCGAGGGCCCATGAGCCGGATCACCTCGGTCGACGTCGAGCCGCTCTACGACAGCCGCGGCCGCTCCACCGTCGAGGCGACGGTCGTGCTCGACTCGCGGGCACGGGGTCGTGCGGGGGCCCCGAGCGGGGCGAGCACGGGAAGGCACGAGGTCCGCGCCTTCCCCCGGGAGGAGTGCCCGAGGCGTTGGCGACCGCGCGCACGGTCGTCGCTCCCGCCCTTCGTCGGGCTCGACTCTGCCGACCAGGGAGCGGTCGACCGCGCGCTGCACGAGGTCGACGGAACTCCCGACTTCGCCCGGATCGGCGGAAACACCGCGACGGCGATCTCCATCGCGAGCGCGATGGCGTATGGGGAGGAGACGCACGCGCCCCTCTGGAAGGTCGTGGCCCGACCCGGGGTCGACGGGCACGCGTTCCCCGCGATCGTCGGGAACTGCATGAACGGCGGGCGTGCACGCGATCGGGGGGCCGGACATTCAGGAGTTCATCGCCTACGCCGAGGCCCGAGACCCCCGTCGGTCGGTCGCGCGCCGCGATCCGCGTCCACGGAGTGATCGGCGAGGAGCTGCATCGTCGCCTCCCGACCGTCGCGCTCGGCCGAGGCGACGAGGGTGGCTGGGTCGCCCCGCTCGGTAACGAGGAGGCGCTCGGGGTGCTCACGTCGGCGTGCGCGCGGGCTACGGGACGAGCTCCACGTCGAGGTCCATCCCGGGCTCGACCTCGCCGCGAGCGAGTTCTACCGTGACGGAAGGTACTGCTACAAGGACCGACCGCTCGACACGGAGGGACAGGTCGCCTTCGTGGGCGAGCTCGTCGACCGGTACGGACTCGAGTATCTCGAGGACCCGCTCGACCAGGAGGCGTTCGACGCCTTCGCCTCCGTCACCCGGGCGGTCGGGGGAAAGGCGCTCGTGGTGGGGGACGACATCTACACGACCGACGTTCGACGTCTCGCGGTCGGGGTCGCCCGCGGCTCGTCGAACGCCGTGCTGATCAAGGTGAACCAGGTCGGAACGCTCACCGACACCATCGCCACGGTCGACCTCGCCCGTTCCAACGGCCTCGCGACGGTGACCTCCCACCGGTCGGGGGAGGTTCCCGAGGGCTGGCTCGCCCACGTCGCGGTCGGCACGGGCGCCCGCGCCCTGAAATGCGGGGTCGTCGGCGGTGAGCGGGTGGCAAAGCTAAATGAACTCCTGCGGCTCCGCCGCGCGACAGAAGGATAGCCGAATGCCCGACGACGAAGTCATGGTGGAAGAACGGGTCGCCGACACGGACGGGCAGGACATCCGCCCGGGCGAGCTCCTGGTCCCCGAGGAGACGTACCTCACCTCCGGCGTCCACATCGGCACGCAGCAGAAGTCGGCGAGCATGCGACGGTTCGTCTACAAGGTTCGGTTCGACGGCCTCCACGTCCTCGACGTCCGCGAAACGGACCGCCGCATCCGGTTCGCCGCCAAGTTCCTCAACCGCTTCCCGGCCGACCGGATCCTGGTCGGTCTCCCAGCGCCAGTACGGCCAGAAACCGGTGCGGGTGTTCGCGAAGACGACGGGCGCGATCTCCTTCGCCGAGCGCTTCGTTCCGGGTTGCCTCACGAATCCGAATCTGGCCGAGTACTTCGAGCCGAAGGTCCTGCTCGTCACCGACCCCGCCACCGACCAGCAGGCGCTCAGCGAGGCCGTGTCGATCGGGATCCCGGTGGTCGGCCTCAGTGATGTCAACAACGAGACGCGGGACGTCGACCTGGTGATCCCGGCGAACAACAAGGGGCGGGTCGCGCTCGCGACCGTCTACTGGCTCCTGGCCCGAGAGATCCTCAAGGGACGGAGCGGCGGGACCGAGGTCCCGTACACGCTGACGATCGAGGACTTCCAGGCCGCGCTCTGACGGGCAACGCGCCTCGGGCACAGTTTTAACCCCCCGCCGGCTCGTCGGGCCGTGGGGCGGCCGGGTTCCGACCTCTTGGAACTTCTCGGCCAGCACGGCGTCCCGGAAAAGGGTGCGCGCGTCTACCTGGCGGCGTGCCGCGCCGGACCTCAGACCGCGAGCGAGCTCGCTCGCCTCTCCGCGGTGAGCCGTGTCGAAGCCTACCGTCTCATCAAACAGCTCGCCACCGACGGGTTGCTCCGGGCGACGGGCGGGCGGCCCATGCGATTTGCGGCCCTGACCCCGGACGAGCTCCTCGACCGATGGATCCGCCGGGCGTCCGACCACGTTCGCCGGCTGGAGCAGGACCGCAGCAAGATCCTCACCGACTGGGAGGATGCCCGCACGGAGTTCGACGAACGCGACCCCCGAAAGTTCGCGGTGCTCGAAGGGCGAGAGACGATCCACCGATTCCTCCTGAAGCGCCTCGGTACGGCGGAGCGTCAGGTGCTTCTCACCGCGAACGGCGTCTCGCTGCCCCGGGTCATCGATGCCGGGACCGACCGGGCACTCCGCGAGGCCCAGGCGCGTGGCGTCAAGGTCCGGATCGTCACCGAGGTCTTCCCTCAGAACCTGGTCGACGCAAAGCACCTCGCGGCGTTCGCCGAGCTCCGCCACTACTCCGGCCCGGTCATGAACCGGACGGTCGTGATCGACCGTCTGGGGGCGCTCGCCTATGTGTCGGGCGAGGAAGGATTGGGCCGGTCGGGCGAGGAACAGGTCGCGCTCTGGTCGTCGGCTCCCATGTTCGTCCAGCTCGCGCGCGACTACCATCGGCGCTTGTGGGTCCCGGGGGAGCGCGCCGAGTCTCGGTTCGTGGAGCTCGACAACCCGTCGGCGGCCGTACTTCCGGTCGTGCTCGGCAAGGAGGCGGTCCCGTTCCAGCGGCTCAAGGAGATCGCAACGCTCGGGATGCGTGCCACCGGAGTTCGGGAATTCCATTTCCAACTGCCCGAGTTGATCGAGACCATCGCGCGGCAACTCGGGCGGGAGATCGCCGAGAAGGTCGAGGGAGACACTCCTCAGAAGGTCGCGAAGTCGCTGAGCGCCTACTACGAGACCCACACGATGGGGCACCTGGCCGTCGTCCGTGACCGTCCGCTCACCCTTCAGGTCACCGGCTGCTTCGCTTGCACTTCGGACTCCCCCGAGATCGGCCGGGTCATGTGCCCCCAACTGATGCGCACCGTCCTCGAGACGCGGCTCGGTCAGCGGTGGGAGGTGTCGAAGCCCGACCCGACGAAGCACGCGAGCCGCGGCTGCGTCTTCACCGCCACCCCGGCCTAGGCACGCCCGACGACGTTAGAACCCGTCAGTCGGCGAGAATATCGTCTAGTCGGAGTCACCCGTGGTCGGGTCCCGGGAATCCACCGCGTCTTCGCTCGACTCTCCGGCCTCTTCGGCGTCCGGAAGCGAGAGGTGGACCCACACCGCGGCGACCAGAAGGGCGGCGGCCGCTCCGGCCGTCGCCAGGACGGCGACGAGGTCCGGCCACGAGATGATTGCCAGGAAGACGAGGACCACGGCTCCGATGAAGGCCCAGCCACGGAGACGGCTTCGGTTCAAGTCGACTAACGTTTTCTCACGCAGGGTCGTGAGCTCGAGGCCCGGAGCGCGTCCCACCGACATCTTTCCCCAGCCTCCCAGGGAAACCGCATGGCCGTTCCAAGCTTTATTGGTTGACCCACCAGGGGAGAAGATCCCCCGCCCGCGATGGGCCGTACATGGTCGTATCGGGACCGTGCTCCGCTGCTTTGGAATCCGATCAACCGACCCGAAAACGGGTAGGGTCGCCGACCCCAATCTGTTTTCGAAGCCCTGCGATACGGCTTTGAAACTAATGCCTACTGGTGAAACAGAACCTTCCCGCGTTGAAACAATGCCCTTCGAAGGAAGGTTCGAGAGGAATCATTCAATCCGCTGATCGTCCGCCGAGTCCTTCGCCTCGAAGGCGTCCTCAGGGAGCGGATTGGTCGAAACGGATGAGTTGGAGCCGGTCGGCCAATTCAGCGGCCCGACCGTACGCTGGAAGTTCGGGACGCAGGAGGACCGGGACAGGATGGTGGGGCCTCGGATGGAGCAGGCGATCACCAAGATGTGGGACAACGTCGACGAAGTATTTCCGAAGCGATCATCTGAGTTCGCGGGGCTCGGCCCTATGGGAGAGGATCCATGACGCGAAAGATCACCGCCAGTCTGTACATGACCGTAGACGGCCGCGGCGCGTTCCCGAAGTACCCGGGCTCCGACCGGCAGACGACGGAGGCCAACGAAATGTGGCGCGAGATGTGGTTGAATCGGTTCGACGATGTCACTACCGTCATCATGGGCCGGAGGTCGTTCGTAGGTCACCGACGCGTCTGGACCGAGAAAGCGCGAAAACCGGGCGACCCGAAGTACTTGGTCGATTACTCTCGGTGGCTCGACCACGTTGACAAGGTCTGTCTGTCGCACCGCTTGAAGTCGCCGGGATGGGAGAACTCCCGGATCATGAAGGGCGATCTTTCCAAGATCGTAGCAAAGCTGAAGCGAGAAAAGGGCGGGAACATCATCGCAGAAGGCGGCCCGCGACTGATCCTCGAGTTCCTCCGGCGAGGGCTCGCAGACGACTACTGGCTCGTCGTGCAGCCCGTGGTCTACGGGAAGGGTCCGCAATACTGGGGTCCGATGACGGCGCAAGCGACCCTCAAGCTTCTCTCCTCACAGACCATGGAAGACGGTGAGCTGCTCCTCCACTACGAAACCGTTCGGGGGTTCCGCGCCTAAGAGCCCATCCGAATACCTTGGCTGAGATGTTTCGTGTGGAAGCTCTCGGGGATACGTAGAACAGCGAACGCGGCCCGATGGCCGCTGCGGACCTCTCTCTCCTCGACTCGCTGATCGAGCGTCGCTTCCGACTGCCGGACCCTTTGTGGGCACGCATCCGACCACTCCTTCCCCGTCATCGACCCGGTCCTCTCGGCGGTCGACCTCGGGCCGATGACCGACAGTGCATGGAGGCCATCCTCTACATCCTCCTCACCGGCGTCCAGTGGCGAGCCCTGCCTCGATGCTACGGGCCGGCGACCACGGCCCACGACCGTTTCCAAGAGTGGACTCGCGCCGGGATCTTCGAGCGACTCTGGAAACGGGCGCTCCTCCACTACGACCGCGAGGTCGGTCTTCGCTGGACCTGGCAGTCGATGGACGGCGCGATGACCAAAGCCCCGCTCGGCGGAGAGTGCACTGGCCCCAACCCGACCGATCGGGCGAAGCGCGGGGTCAAGCGGAGCCTTCAGACCGAGGCCGCTGGCATCCCGATCGGCCTGGTCATCGCCCCCGCCAATCGGAACGATTGCAAGCTCGTGGGCACGACCCTCGAGAGCCGTCCGGTCCTCCCTCCTCCCGAGACCTCCCAGCACATCTGCCTCGACAAGGGGTATGACTTCCCTGAGGTGCGGGAGATCGTCCAAGCGAACGGCTTCGTCGCCCACATTCGATCTCGAGGAGAGGAAGCGAGGGAGATGGAGCGGAATCGCAAACGCAAGGCCCGTCGGTGGGTGGTCGAGCGAACCCACTCTTGGATGAACCGCTTCCGCCGACTCCTCATCCGCTGGGAGCGGAAGGTCGCCAACTACCTCGCGCTCGCCCAGTTCACCTGTGCGTGGATCACCTACCGAGCCTCGGGGCTCTTCGCAGCGCGTTGACCTCGCCGTTCTATAGGTCGGCCGCCTCGACGGTTCGTGCCCCCACGGACGAAGGCCCATCGTCCTCCGACGGCCAAACCGGGCATTACGGTCCTCCCGATCGCCTGTGCCAGTTGTGGGGTGTGGAGCTGGGTGACCCTTCCCGGTGCGGCCCCCTGGCCGGGGGCCGTCTTCCACGACCAGGGCTGGACCGTTCTCAACGAGCCGGAAGAAGGTCACGTTGTGTTTGCGTGCCAGGATTGTTTCGAGAGAGAAATGAACTCACACAACTCGAAGGTCAAAGGTCAGGGCTAGAATCGGTATTCGGATGGGCTCTAAGGCGACGCGGGGCTCGTCGGAACCCCGGGGCGCAGCGGAGGTTTCCACCCCGGGAGCCGGAGGACAACCATGCTATGCGGCTTTGAATCAAAACCATGAAGCTGAAACAAAACTCGCCCGATTGAAACAGAACCCTCCGGTCGACGGGGTCCGACTGAGCGTATGAGTGGTCGGGCACAACTCCTCCTCCGAGAACAATCACTGAGAATGGCGATGTTAGGGTCGCGAAGAACGCTACTCGTAAGCGGTGGAATTCGAGGCGAGCCTAAATCTCCCGATCATCTCAATGAGTATCGCTTACCCAGCCGTATCGATGGTCGACCAGTGGTCGAACAGACTGGAGGGCCGATCGCCAAGTCTCGATGTTCTCGAGAAACATCTTCAGCACCAGGATCATTGGAAGCCTGCCTGCTGCGGCTGCGGTAGGCTTGCTCGGAGCAGTCGTGAGGCCTGCAAAGAGTACGCGAGTTCCGTTCGTCACATACAGGAAAGGGCTGACTCCTGCCAAGTGCACCAAGGCCCGAAAGAGCGAATCCGGCGTCCCCGGGGGACGAATGTTGCCTGATACAAATATGACTGACTCAAACCGCCAGCCCCGGAACGCTGGGATCCTCGTCAAATCCGGGAAGGTCCTGTATACGATCTTGCCCTCGGAGATCAAGCGCCGATGGGGACGAGGAAGAGATCGCGCTCCAGGGCGTATCCCTGAGCTGGCATCTATCTCCAGGCTCCGGCGAGTCAATAGGCTTGCAATCTGCTTCTCTGAGGTCAGAGGCTCGGCGTTAGACTTCTGCCCGGAATCATCGGTCAGCCTCGAAATCGGAGTCGGATATGCAAGGGTCCCAGATATTCCGGCGAACTTAGCCCACACTGCCTCGAAATCAAAGTAGACAGGAATCGAGGGCGTCCGTGAGTCGACAGTAAGTATCGTGGATCGGAGGTAGTTCCCCGAATGCGCTAATCGCGTTTCGAGTCCCCCGGCCTTGTCTCCGCTCTCGCCAAAAAAGACACCGAAGAGAAGCTCAGGAGATGACCACACAATGCTTGCCCGTTCGTCCCTCTCCCAGACCCGCGCCTCCTCTGACAGGTGGTCTGCGAACGGCTGTGCGAGGACGAAATCAATTCTATTCGCCCCAAAGTAACTCGGATTTGGAATGTATCTCTCACGGATCCAGCCATCAATGAAGACCCGGCGGCGAATCACTTGATACGTTCGACGTGGCACCCCAGACCTCCGGATTCGAATGATTTCGCTCACGTCCTGAGAGGCAAGGATGGATTGAATGACAATCGCCTCCGTCGGGGTCAACGAACGCATTTGCCACCGGTGGCTTCAGGTTGCATGAGGCAAAGAAGCGCAAGACTCGTGCTCTCGTTTGCGCCCCCATTCATTAGAGACCTGCGCATCGGCTCGGTTTGGTAGGAAGGTTCGTGCATTGAATAATCCTGGTGACCACCGGGGAACGCCAAAGCTGCTTGAAGCCCGGGATGGACGAACGGGCCAATATAGCCGGCCAAGAGTGGGACAAAGCGCGCTGCGGCAACCTGGACGGCATCGAACTGCTGTGATGGTCGGTATTCTATCCGCCGTCGTACTTCTGTCGGTGATTCCAAGTATTCCGGGACCATTGTCCCAGCCGATCTCCAAAGTCGGAGCCATTACGCATCAGTTCAATAGCCATCGAGTTGTCTCTCAGCCCCCTCCCGCGGTTTCTTTCCCGGATTCGGCTTCGGTGTCGCATTCGGTTTCGTGGGAGCCTGGGAAGGTCCCTCCAAGCCCGTCAGCGGCGGCGCCGACGTGGACCAACATCACACCGTTGAACTCCCCGCCCACGTCCAGCGGAGCGATGGCATACGATCCATCTCGCGGTGCATTGATTCTCTTCGGTGGCCTAGAGGAGTTCGGAAATCCGGCAACTGTGCCAGAAAACGCTACCAACTACACATGGGAATACGCAAACGGGACGTGGACGAACATCTCCTCCTCGGTCGGCGTTGCGCCCTCTCCCGAGGTGGGAGGGTCGCTTGTGTACGATGCCTCCGACGGCTACCTCGTTCTTTGGGGGGGCTATGGACAGCTGGATTGCCAAAATGCCTATGGCTGCAATGCCACCTGGATTCTCAATGGTACCGGCTGGAGGGAGGTCCAATCCCCCTCAGACTTAGGCTATGCCCTTAACGGGGTGCCAATGGCTTACGACTCGACCGACGGCTACGTTCTCCTCTACGACGGGGAATACGGAACTTGGACTTTCCACGGTGGAAAGTGGACCTTGCTTGGAACGCCGCCCGGATATACGCAGCCTGGCAATCAGCCGTGGTTTTCGAGCATGAGCGATGATCCAGTCGACCGCGGAGTCGTTCTATTCGGGGGACCTCTCAACCAAACGTGGGTCTTCTCCTCAGGGAATTGGTCAAACGTCACATCGATCCCGTTTCCGCTAGAACGGTCCGGGGCTGCAATGGCCTTTGACAGCACGAATAGCTATGTTCTCTTGTTTGGCGGCGCAAATTCCTTCGGCAGCTCTGATAGCTCTTGGATCAACTACGCCGACACGTGGAAATTCGGTTCGGGAAATTGGACTGAGCTCAACCCCACGTCTACCCCCGGCCTTCGTGGGTACGCTTCCCTCACTTTCGATCCTCAGCTTGATGGCTCAGTCCTCTACGGAGGTTGGAACTACACGGTGCGCCCGGCGGGTCTGGGGCAGGATTTTCTTCACGACACCTGGTTATGGAGCTCGAGCCCTCCGATCGCGTCGGTCACCATTTCGCCCGATCAATCGACGAGCGAAATCGGCATCGCCATTAACTTCTCGGCGATGATCGTCGGCGGGATCGCCCCATTCTCGTACCACTGGTCGTTCGGAGATAACAACACAAGCGTCGTCCCAACCCCGAGCCATGCCTACTCAAAGCCGGGATCGTACACCGTTCAGGTGACCGTCACAGCCGCGGATAGCCAGCAGGCAATTGGGGCCGCCATTATCGACGTAAACGCCGTGCTCAGCATTCAGGCCACAGCACAACCCAACCCGACCGACCCTGGAATCCCGGTCCACTTCTACGCACTGACCCTGGGGGGGACTCCGCCAATCTTGTTCTCTTGGGTGTTCGGTGACGGGAACTCGAGTACCCAGAGTGATCCTTCACACTCGTTCCTTCTCTCCGGGGTATACCCAACTCAAGTCTGGGCGAATGACAGTTCCGGGGTGTCGGCTAGATTCGCAGTTTCCGTACTAGTTAACTCGCCGCTGTCGGTCGGGATATTGTCGGTGGCCCCGAATCCAGCCGTGCTAGGGAGCCCGGTCAACTTCTCCGCCAGTGTGTCGGGCGGAACCCCCCCGTACCAGCTAACCTGGATGTTTGGCGATGGGGGTCTCGGTGGAAATTTGAGCAACATTACCCACATCTTCACGACCAACGGTCCCTTCATTGCCACCGTGCGGGCCGTAGATGGTGTAGGTGCGGTTGAGACTGCTAACGTCAGCGTAACCATCCAATTCAACGCATCGATCTCCGCATCGGTCGGGAGTGGATTCGCTCCGTTGGCCGTCAGTTTCAGTGCGGCTGTGGTCGGAGGCGATCCGGCGTACCACTACAATTGGACATTTGGAGACGGCAACTTCAGCTCGGCTGTGAATCCGTCGCACTCCTTCCTGACCGCAGGGTCGTATGTCGTCCAGCTGCGGGTTTCCGACGCCGCAGGTCATTTCGTGACGTCCTCCCTTACCATCCGGGCAAGCGCCAAGCCAACGTCCGGGAACCAAGGTGGTGCCGCGGGATTCGGACCGTTTTCCTTGGAAACGTACGCACTTGTAGGCTTCCTCGTGTTTTTGGCGCTCGTCTGCGGAATTGCTCTTGGACGGTCTGTAACACGACCCAAGGAGGGCACCAATCGTGCCAAGGGGGGCTACGAGGGGTACTCGATCCAAGTTACGAGCTCAGGGCCTGACGAACCACCCCCGGCGGGTGGTCCCGCGGCCGGTCGGACCGCGGTACCAAAGGACTCGCCCGGAGGCAGTAACCCGGAAGATGACCCTTTCGGCGACATGATCTAGCCTCTCGGCCGACCCGCGCAGAAAACGACTCCGGGGAGTTCTTCTCCTTATAGAGTGAAACAAAATCGCGAGTCCTGAAACGAAGCCCCCCTTCGCGGTGGATTTTGGTTCCAAAGCCATGCTATGCTTGCTCACGGTGTAGCATCTGTATCAAACAAGCGATACAGCGGGGGGCCTAAGTTATATATACCAGCCACCGATTATGCCGCTCAGAAACCATGACCGCGACCGCTTCCACCTCTACGCGTAGTCGCTCCGCCAGTCCTAAGACCGTCCACCGAGCGGCTGTTCCCGGCGACGCCCTTGGTGGTTCCTGCTGTGCCTCCCGACTCGGACGTCTGTCCGAATTGCGGGTCCTCTCACCTGATCCGCGATGAGATCCGTGGGGAGATCGTTTGCGCCGACTGCGGCCTTGTGGTCGATGCGAGCGCCCTCGTCAGCGACCGCGGCCAGCGCGGGTCGAAGGAAGACACCGGACGGGAGGCCCGCGGGTGGGGCCCCGTCATCTCGCCGCTCATGCCCGACAAGGGACTCTTCAGCGAGATCGGGGTGCCGACGCGGGATTTCCAGGGCAACTCCCTTTCCCGGAACACTTCGCTCAAGTTCTATCACCTGCGGAAGCTCAACCATCGCCTGCGCGCCGCCCGGACGCATCAGCGCAACCTGGTGGTCGCCCTCGGGGAACTCAATCGACTCGCCGGGGTTCTCGGACTTTCGCGCGAGGTCAAGGAGTCCGCGACGTACATCTATCGCCGGGCGCTCGAGCACAAGGCGACCCGCGGCAAGAAGATCGTCGCACTCGTGGCCGCGAGCGTCTACGCCGCGTGCCGCCAGTGCCACGTGCCTCGAACGATGAAGGAGATCATCGCCCATTCGAAGGCGACGAAGATCGAAGTGGGCCGCGCGTACACCCTCCTCGCCCGGGAGCTGAAGCTGGGACTGAAGCCCGTGGAGCCGCGCGACTACCTCGTTCGGTTCACGCAGGACCTGAATCTCTCGAAGGAGGTTCGCCAGAAGGTCCTCTCGCTCCTCGAGCAGGTCGAGCAGGTCTACTCGACGAGCGGGGTGCTCCCGAACGGGATCCTCGCGACGATCATCTACATCGCATCGAACCTGATGGGAGAGCCCCGGAGCCAGGACCGTATCGCGGCGGTCGCGAACGTCACCCCTGTAACGATCCGGAACCACTACAAGGAGCTCCTCGACCTCTTGGGACTCCCGAAGAACTTGACCAACCCCCAGGCACGAGGCAGTCTCCCCGCCGAAACGGGTGAGAAGGTCGTTGCAGATGCAGCGGCCGCCGGCCACTAGGCAGGCCCGCGTCCGGGGGCGAGGGCCCCCGGAAACCACTTGAACTCTCGGGCGGCTCGGCCGTTGTGTCCTCCGCGTCCGCGTTGAGCTACTCGTCGTACCGAACGTACCTCGAGTGCCCCCTCCGTTGGAAGTTTCTCTACATCGACCGGCTCCCCGAAACCCCGCGCGGCTACTTCACATTCGGTCGGGTGGTCCATTCGGTGCTCGAGGAGCTTCTCCGGCCGCTCGTGGTCCCGAGCGCTCGGCGGGCCGGGGAGTCCGACTCTCAGCGTACCCTCGACGATTGGCAATCACGGACCCGGGGGGCCGCGGACCTGCCGTGGATGACTCCGGAAGAGATGCTCGCCCTCTACGACCGGTCCTGGTTGGGGGACGGTTACACGAATCCGGAGGAGGAAGCGAGATACCGCGAGCTCGGGCGCGACCTTCTGACCCGATACTACGCCCAGCTGGTCCGCGAACGTCCCCAGCCGGTCGCCGTCGAAGAGCACCTCGAAGCGCGATGGGACGGGATACCCATCCACGGGTACATCGACCGGATCGACCGCGGAGCGGCTGGTGGGCTCGAGATCGTCGATTACAAGACGTCGAGGGAGCTCTCGGCGGGCGACGCGAAGGACTCCGACCAGCTCTCGCTGTACCAGGTGCTGGTCGAGAGTAACTACTCCGAACCCGTGGCCGGCCTGACCCTCTACCACCTTCGCTCGCTGACCCCACACCGCGTCCCTCCGCGGGACCGACCGTCGCTGACGAGCCTCTACGACCGACTCGGCTCCGCCAGCGACGGGATCCGCGCGGAGGCGTACGAGCCAACCCCGGGCCGACACTGCAGCCGGTGCGACTTCCGGTCGATCTGTCCCGAGTTCCGAACAGTGCCCGCCGCGGACGAGACGCGCTTGCGGGAGTTGGTCGACCGGTTCGACCAACTTCGCACCGAGGAGCACCGGGTCGAGACCGAACTACGCGACGCTGCGGAACAGCTCCACCATGCGGCGGAGGAGCTCGGCATTCACCGATTGCCCGGGTCGCGCTCCGTCGCGGTGCGGCGGCGGGAGGAGGCCTGGCAGTACGCGCTGGAAGGCGTCCGACCCGACTTGGACCGCCTCGGTCTCTCCGACCGCCTTCCGACCGGGCGTCCGGAGGAGGTTCGCCGCCTGGTCCGGGACCCCACGGTCGACCCCGAGCTCCGACGGAAGATCGCGGAGACGGGCGCCCGTCGGGTGAAATGGTACTGGGAGCTCGAAGGGCCGCCTCGCGGCGCATAACGCGCTAGTCGAGGAGCGTTGCCCGTAAGGGCTATGTTGGTCTCCCAATACTCCCCCGTATGGGGATTCCCCTCGCTTCAGAGGCCCGGCTGGCCTCCCTGAACGGCCGGACCCCGACGATCGCGACCCTCTGCTCGCACTCCTCCCTCCAGATCTTTCACGGGGCGCGCATCGAGGGGTTCCCGACGCTGGGGATTTGCGTCGGGTCGCCTCCGAAGTTCTACGACGCCTTCCCGCTCGCTCGCCCCGACCGTTTCCTGTCGGTCCCGACCGTGAAGGACCTTCCGCAGGCCACCGACCGGCTTCGGGACGACGGCGCGGTCATCGTCCCCCACGGTTCGTTCGTCGAGTACCTCGGGCCGGAGGCGTTCGCGACCATGGACGTCCCCGTGTTCGGGAACCGGGCCGTGCTCGGGTGGGAGTCCGACCGTCGGAAGGAACGCGACTGGCTCGAATCGGCGGGCGTTACGATGCCGAAGCTCTTCGAGGACCCGAAGGAGATCGACGGTCCGGTGATCGTGAAGTACTACGGCGCGAAGGGCGGCAAGGGCTTCTTCCTCGCGAAGAACCGCGAGGCCCTCGACGAGTTCCGTCCGTCGGGTCCGTACGTGATCCAGGAGTACATCCTCGGTACCAGGTACTACATGCACTTCTTCTACTCGCCGATCACCGACGGGGGCTACCGCCTCCGCGAGGGGTCGCTCGAACTTCTCGGGATGGACCGTCGGGACGAGGCGAACATCGACGAGCTGTACAAGCTCGGCGCCCAGGAGGAGCTGCTCAAGGCCGGTATCCGACCCACCTTCGTCGTCACGGGGAACGTGCCGGTCATCCTGCGCGAGTCCCTGCTCCCGCGAGCCTTCGAGGTCGCGGCCCGCATCGTGGAGCGGTCGATCGACCTGTTCGGCGGTATGGTCGGTCCTTTCTGCATCGAAGGGATCATGACGGAGGCCCTCGAGTTCAAGGTCTTCGAGATCTCGACCCGCATTGTCGCGGGGACGAACCTGTTCATTTCGGGAAGCCCGTACTCGGACCTGATCGAGCCGGGCCTCTCGACCGGCCGTCGTATCGCGCGAGAGGTCAAGCACGCGCGGGCGAGCGGACGTCTCAACGAGGTCCTCAGCTGACCGGCCGAACGTCGGGCGAGCGGGGCCCGCCCGTGCCTGCCCGGTGTTAAGAACCGCGCCGCGTCTGCGGGTCCTTCCATGGGGCTTGCCCTTCGCACGCACCACCTTCGCAAGGTCTATTCCGGCTCGTCGGCGCGGGCGGCCGCGCTCGAGGACCTGACCCTCGAGGTGCCGAGCGGCCGGGTCTTCGGGGTCATCGGCCGGAACGGCGCCGGGAAGACGACGTTCCTCCGGATCGTCGCTACGCAGCTCGCCCTCACGTCGGGCTCTGCGACGGTCCTGGGCCACGACGTCGCGACCGAGGAGCGGGCGATCCGTGCGCGGATCGCCTGTGTCCCCCAGGAGGCGCGCCCGATGTACTTCCTGAACGTCGAAGAGGTCGTCTACCTCTATCTGAAGCTGAGGGGGCTCGACCCCGCGGAGTCCCGACGGCGCACTCGGGACGCCCTCGACCAGCTGACCTTGACCGAATTTCGAAAGCGGACAGTCCAGCGTCTTTCGGGAGGGCTTCGCCGGCGCGTCCTCTGCGCGATGGTGCTCGCTTCGGATGCCGAACTCCTGTTCCTGGACGAGCCGACCACCGGGCTTGACCCGATCGCGCGTCGCCAGGTGTGGGAATCGATTCGCCGGGCGACCCGGGAGCAGCGGACGATCCTCCTGACCACCCACTACCTCGACGAGGCCGAGGCACTTTCCTCGCGCCTGGCCCTCTTCGAGCGGGGTCGCCTCGTCCTCGAAGGGACGCCGGAGGACCTGAGGTCACGGGTCCGCTACCCGTATCGGGTGACGATCCAGGGGTCGTACCCGAGAGAGGAGCTCGAAACCTTCGGCAAGGTCTCGGTGATCGAGGGTGGGTTCCTGGTCTTCGCCCGGGAGCCGGAGGCCCGGGAGCTCGCCCGCAGGGTGCTCGAGCGCGGGTTGCGGGTCAGCATGGGTCCGGTGAGTCTCGAGGACATCTTCCTCGATGTCGTCGGGCGGTCGATCGAGGAAGAAGGAACGCCGGCGGAGGTCGAAGCATGAGCGGGCGCAACCGGCTCCGTTCCCTGCTCACGCTCGTACAGATCAACGGCCTCATCCCGATCCGGACGCAGCCGCTCTACCTACTCAATCTCGTCGCGAGCCCACTGTCGTTCCTCTTCTTCATCTGGATCGTGTCTCGGGGGACCGACCTCGCCTACGGAGTGATGGGCGGCATGGTACTGACGATGCTTTCCGTGGGGACCGGGCTCCAGTCGGACCTCACGCACTACCGGCATGACATGAAATTCCAGGACATCGTGGTCGCGTCGCCGGTCGAGGCGCCCGTCTACGTCGGGGGACTCGCGCTCTCCGAGCTCGTCTACTCCCTTCCCGCCCTCGCGGTGTTCGTCGCCCTCTTCGTCTACTACGGCTACGCCACCGTGACGAGCGTGCTGGTGCTCACGGGGGCACTGCTCCTCGTCTGGTCGTTCGCGACGGCGTTCGCATTCACGCTCTCGACCTACTTCAAGGACGTCCGCGAGACCTGGATGTTCAGCCCGATCTTCTCCCTCGTCCTGACCGTGCTGCCGCCGGTCTACTATCCGATCACCTACCTGCCCGAGTGGGCGCGCGTCGCGGCGTATTTCTCGCCGACGACCTACGCCGCCGAGCTCGTGCAGGGAGCGGTCGGGCTCCAAGCACTCTCGTTCTCGACCGCGGCGGTCGACTGGATCGTGCTCATCGCGTTCACGCTGGCCCTCTTCGTGATCGCCGCGCTGAAAGCCCGCTGGAAGGACCCTTAGCGTCGGCCGAAACGCAGCTCTCGCGCCGTCGAGCGGGCGTTCTTCAGCGAGCCCTTATGTACCGGTCGGATGGTGCAGCCGTCCGATGCTTTCTTTCGCGGACAGTCGAGTCTCCGAACCGTCCGAGGACCGCCTCTCGCACTGCCTGTTTTGCGGAAAGGACTTGGTCGTCCTCCCCGACGACCGACGCCAGGGGAGCTGCTTCGATTGCCTCTCCCTGTCGGTCCCGTCGCCCTCCCCGTGCCCGGAGTGCGGCGCCGAGATTCCCGGCGAGGAACGCGGCGTCGGCTGCTCCGGCTGCGGCTGGTATCCGCTCGGCGGCTAGCCGCGCCCGTCGGGGCCGCTAAGCTTATTCCCCGAACTCCGTCCTCGGCCGGAGGGCGTGCCGAGGTGGCTCAGTCCGGTACGGCGCGAGTCTGGAAAGCTCGTGGCGACATTCGCCTCGGGAGTTCAAACGCCGGGAATGGTCGACCCGTCCCGGGGGAAAATCTCCCCCTCGGCGCTTCCCTCCCTTCGCCAGATCGGGCCGGGCGCGCATGACCGTTCCGGCCCGGGCCACGACCCCCGCGCTGCTGCAGATCGACGCGGTGCTCTCGCGTCTTGAGGGCCGCGCGGCGCTCCAGGAGGTCTGCCGATTCCTCCGCGAGTCGTTCCGACACTACCGGTGGGTCGGAGTCTACCGCTTCGACGGCTCGACCCTCGTCCTCGAGGCCTGGGACGGGCCCGCCGCCACCGAACACACCCGCATCCCGGTGGAGCGAGGGGTCTGCGGTCAGGCGGTCCGGGAGAACCGCACGGTCCTCGTGAACGACGTTCGCGCCTCGCCGGAATATCTCGCCTGCTTCCTCGAGACCCGCTCCGAGGTCGTCGTTCCGATCCGGGACGCCGGCCGAGTGGTCGGGGAGGTCGACATCGACGGCAACGAGGTCGGGGCGTTCGACCGATCGGACGGCGCGTTCCTCGAGACCGTTGCCGCGAAGCTCACCGGCGCCGTGGGGAAGGTCGCGGGCGAGCCGCCGCCTCCCGCGTGAGGCGGCGCTCGATCGTTGCCCGTGCCTCCCGCAGGGCGCCGGCCGCGTTGAAGGGCGCGAACCGGCCGGGCGGGGGCGATCGGCGGACGGCCCGAACGTCGTGGTCTAGGTTCCGGAGGGCGCGGACGAGCTCGTCGACGATCGGCAGGTTCGCCTCCTGACTGGTCCGGGAGAGCGGATTGAGGTCGATCGAGATCACCCGTTTGCCGAGCGCCCGCAGCGCTTCCGTGCGGTCGCCGTCCTCGAGGGGCACGAGGCAGACGTCGGCCACGAAGATCCCTCGGCGGTCCACCCGGGCCCGGTCCGAAGGCAGTCCCGGGATCCTCGCCGTCGGATGGGTCCCGAGGATGGGATCCACCCCCGCAGAACGCAGGGCGCGGGCGACCAGCCCCACGCGGCGCGGGCTCCGGTGGAACAGGTTCACCTCGACCCCGAGGGTCGGCAGCGCGCGTTGCAGCCGAGCGACCTCCGGGGCCGCGAGCGCGGCGACGTTCCCGTTCACGCTTACGACCGGTCGTCGTGCGGCCCGGAGCCATTGAGCTGCGACCCGGGTCGCCCGCCGGGCGCTCGGGTTCGTTCGCTCCCCGAGCAGGTAATCGAACGCCTCGCCCCGTCCGTGCGCGATCAATCCTTCGGCGACGACCAGGCCCTTCCGCGAGAGCTCGGCGAGCCGGGCCCGGACAAGAAGACTCCGGTAGCGCGGATGGCGGGGCGAGAGGCGCATCGGCGAATCCGGAGGGCCTACGCGCCCCCGGAGGCATCCGTACGCCCGTTGGTCGCGGGAGCCTCTTCGCTCGCACCCGCGAGACGTGCTTCGAGGGCGGAGATCCGCTCCTCGAGGGGTTGGAGACCCTCCTCGAGCGTCTTTGCGAGGGCGAGCTTCAGGCTCTCCTCGAGCGCTACGATGTCCCGACCCAGGTCGATGATCCGTCGAGCGTTCTCGTTGAGCAGGAGACGGCTCTGGGTCGCGACCCGGTACGTGTCGGAGAGGTCCTTCGTGAGTTGGCCCGCGGATCGCGAGAAGACCTCGATCGAGTCGCCCACCGGCTTCCACTTCTTGTCGAGGTTGGTCCACAGCCCCGTCGCGATGTGGTTCGCCGCGGTCTCGGTCTCCGTCTTGACCTCTTTCGACACCCGTTCGGCGACGGAGCCCTCTAGCCCATCGAGGCGGCTTTTGAGGTTGTCCCCGAGGGTCCGGCCGGTCCCTCGACGCGCTCCAGGCGGTCCTCGATCGACTGGAGTCGGGCGAGAAGGTTGGAGTACGCCGAGCCGATGAGCATGTCGAGATGGGTCTGACTGGATTCCTGGGCGCGCAGGAGCAGGTGGAGCACCCAGTGTTCGCGCCCCTTCGTCTCGCCGATCGGGCCGCGCTCGAGCCGGTCCCGAACGTCCCGGTCGTCAATGAGCGCCTGGAGTTCCTTCAGAACCTCGACACGCAACGACGAGGTTCCGCTCTGTGCGGTGGGCGGCCGCCCGGCCATTGAGCGTCGCAGGACCGCCGAACCCTATATACCCTCGGTGGGAACGGGATTTGGGATTTTATTATTTCAATCGCGCAACCTCTTCGGGGGTCGGCGGTCATCGTTCACATTCCATCGAGAGCGAAAAGAACTTACCCAGAACGCCGAGTTCAGCGCGTGTGGAAACGCGCCGCGCTCTGGTTTTCCCCTTGGTGACCCCTCCCCCGCATGCTCCCTTGATCACCCCTCTGACCGCCGATCGTTCCCTCTCGTCCACCGGGCTCAGCGTCATTTCTCCTCCGCTCCGTGGTCTCATGGACGACTTTCGGCTCCTTGTCAACCAATGCCTCCGGGAGATGCTCGCTCGCCAGGTCACCTCCCGAAGGTCCATCTCCCGATATGCGCGGGATCGCGCACTAGAAGCCAGAGTCACTGGTGGAATCGGGCTCGTGGCCGCTGATATCGCTCGATCCCTCGTGAACGGGCATCGGCGTCGTCTCCGTCAGAAAGTCAAATGTCGGGTGCCATATGTCCGCGCTCCGTTCGTCCGGGTTCCCGATGCGTGTTTCCATTTCGACCCGGACTCCGGAAAGCTTCGCGTCTCTCTCCAACGAGGAGAGTGGACTTCCCTCACGGTTCCCGTTTCTGACTACCATCGCCGGATTCTTGCCGAACCTGGACATCGAGTTACTCAGGTCCACATTGGACTTCGCCGGGTGGTATTCGTCTACGCGAAGTCTGCCGCCGGAGCCCTATGCTCCCGCTTCGCTGGTAGCCCTCGACACCAACGAGTCGTCCCTCGATGGAGTTCGGGTCGATCCAGAGGGTGCGGTCTTCGTCCGCGTTCTCTTCCCCGAGATTCGAGCGATTCAGGCGCGGCACGTGGGTCGACGGCAGTATCTCGGTCAGAAGAAGTCCCACGACCGACGAGTGTCCCGCCTCCTCCTCCGTCGGGAAGGATGGCGGGAACGACACCGCGTTCGTTCCCGGCTTCACGACCTCAGCCGCTCGATCATCGATCAACTCGCGGCGGATCACTCGGCCCTCGTTCTGGAAGACCTCGCGGGACTGCCTCGACCTCACCGACGTATAGCGTCCGGCTCTCGCCTTCAAACTCCCCTTCGCTCCCGCTCGCTCCGACGCCGCCTCTCCTCCTGGCCCCAGTCGGAACTCCACCGCCAGCTCGCCTACAAGGCTCAGGACCGTGGGGTTCCCATCGTCTGGGTCTCTCCCTATCTCACGTCACGCACCTGCCCGAGATGTGGTGAAGTATCGGAACACCGAAGAAGGGTGGGGACGAGGTTTGACTGCGCGAAGTGTGGCTGGTCGTGCGACCGGCAGCTGAACGCGGGATTGAACATCGGACTAACCGTCCTGCGGAGAACCGCGGGACTTGGGGGTCTCCGACTTGACCCCGACGCCCTTCTCAATGATGTGGTGAGACCCCTCTACCCGTCGGGTAACGACCGACGGGCACGGGTGGAGCGGAGGGGAAGGGAGGGACGAGATCCAAGGGGCTAGCCCGACGGGTGGGTCCCGCGATTAGATCCCAAAGCCGTGGGAAGGCGCCGACGGTCCCGGAGCTCGAGCGCCGACGGAGCTCCGGGGTAGGCTCCCGGCCGTTATTCCTCAAAGCCCGGGCCGAGCAGTTCCCGAGCGAGGAGCAGCCGCCGTATCTCCGACGTTCCCGCGCCGATCTCGAGGAGCTTCGCGTCGCGGGCCAACCGCTCGAGGGGGAGGTCCCGCATGTAGCCGTACCCCCCGTGGATCTGGATGGCCTCGAGGGCCGCGCGGGTCGACGCCTCGGAGGCGTAGGTCAACGCAGCGGCGCTGGGGCCCATCCGCCGCGGGTCGGTATGCACCTGCTCCAGCGCGGCGTACAAGAGCTGCCGTGAGGCCTCGAGCTCCGTGTACATGTTCGCGAGCTTCTCCTGGATCAGCTGGAAACGCCCGATCTTCTGTCCGAACTGCTCCCGCTCGCGCGCGTACGCGACCGACCGGTCGAGGCACTCGGCCATGATACCGACCGGGATCGCCGTGAGCACCGCTCGCTCGACGTTGAGGCCGCCCATCATGATTCGGACCCCTTCGTTCTCGACCCCGAGGAGCTGGTCGGCCGGCACGTGGCAGTCCTGGAACGCGAGCTCGCCCGTGGGAGAGCCGCGCATTCCCATCTTGTCCAAGCTGCGCGCGACGGAGAAGCCCGGGGTCTCTCGCCGGAGCAGAAACGCGCTGATCCCGTGCGCGGCCCGGTCGGGGGCCGTCTTCGCGTAGACGAGGAGCGAGTCCGCGATGGGGCCGTTTGTGATGAACTGCTTCGTGCCGTTGAGGACGAAGTGGTCCCCGTGGCGTTCCGCCCGCGTCCGGAGCGAGACCGCGTCGGATCCCGCGTTCGGCTCCGTAAGGGCGAGCGCGCCGATCGTCTCTCCGCGAACGGCGCTCGGCAGGAACGCACGACGCTGGGCATCGCTCCCGTTCCGACCGACGTTGTCGGCGAACAGGTTGGAGTGGGCGCCGACGCTCAGCGCGAGCGCCGGGCTAACACGAGCGATCTCCTCCAGGATCAACGCCTGGGAGACGTACGACAGTCCCAACCCTCCGTACTCCGTCGGTACGGTCACTCCGAGGAACCCGTCCTCCCCGAGGCGTCGGAAGATGTCGCGGGGGAAGTAGTCCTCGCGGTCCATCCGGTCGGCGACCGGCTGGACCTCCTTGCGCGCGAACCGGCGGGCCGCTTCCCGGAGCTCCCGCTCCTCGTCCGACAGGGAGAGGTCCATGGTTCGGGCGACCGACGCCCGCGCATAACGATTGTCGGCTCCTCACTTGGGGCGACCCGAGGGGGCCCGGAGCCGCAACCCCACATGGATCCGCCACTGGGGGCGGCGTTTCGGCCAGTCCGCCCGAAAGTGGGCCCCCCGACTCTCGGTCCGGATCATCGCCGCCCGCGCGATCAGGAGCGCGGTCAAGGCGGCGTTGGCCACCGGACCGGGCATCGTGTCCGCTCGGGTGGGTTGAACGGCCTTTGCGAGGCGCTCGAACTGCTCCACTGCCGAACGGAGGCCGTCGGCCGAGCGAACGATCCCCACCTCGTCCCAAAGCGCGGTGCGGACCTGCTCGAACTCCTCCGGTTCCTCCGGTTGAGTTCCCGGGGGGGGCGCCGAAAGTTCGACGATCCGGCTCGGCGCCTTGGGTCCGCCCGCGGCCGGGTGGATGAGCTGCCGCGCGACCCGTTCCCCGAAGACCAGCCCCTCGAGGAGGGAGTTGCCCGGCGAGCCGGTTCGCGCCGTGGACTCCCGTTGAAGCGACCTCCCCTGCGGCGTAAAGCCCGGGAGCGACGACCGGCCTTCGAGGTCGGTGGTGACGCCGCCGATCATGTAGTGGGCCGCCGGTGCGACGGGTATCTGGTCGCGGGACGGGTCAAGGCCGTACGAGGCGAGGAAGTGGCACACCGAGGGAAACCGGGCGTAGAGCAGGTCTCTCGGGAGCGCGGTGGCGTCGAGATAGACGCATGGGTGACCCGAATTCACGATCTCGCGTTCGATCGCGCGGGCGACAATGTCCCGCGGAGCGAGCTCCGCATCCGGGTGCACCGCGACCAGGAAACGGTCGCCCGCCTCGTTGCGTAGTACGGCACCCTCGCCGCGAAGGGCTTCGGTGATGAGAAACCGGGGGGCGCCCTCGCGGCAGAACGCCGTGGGGTGGAACTGGATGAACTCCATGTCGGTGAGCAACGCTCCGGCCCGGAAAGCGATCGCGACCCCCTCGCCCGTCGCGATCGAGGGATTGGAGCTCTGCCGATAGAGACTGCCGGCTCCCCCGGTGGCGAGGATGACCGGGCCCGCCGTCGAGAACTCGACCTCCTTCCCGTCCGCGCGGGAGAGGACCGCGACGGGTCCGTCGCGACTGCCGGGTCGCAACCCCCGGAGCACCGTGCGTTCTCGGGCCTCGACCCCGGCATCCAATACCCGGCGCTCGCAGGGTCTCCTCGATCGAGAGCCCGGTCGCGTCCCCCCCGCGTGGAGAGTACGAGAGCGCGAATGCGCCGCCTCGCGGCCGAGCGCGATGCGACCTTCGACGGTATCGAACGGCACTCCGTACCGAACCAGGTCTGCGATGCGGGCCGGGGCCTCGGAGGTGAGGATGCGGGCCGCGGCCCGGTCGACGAGCTCGTCCCCCGCCTTCAGCGTGTCTTCGAGGTGTTGGCGCGGAGAATCGTCCGGGCCGATCGCCGCCGCGATCCCCCCTGGGCGTAGCGGGTGTTCGATTCTTCCAAGCGCGCCTTGGTCACGATCGTCGGCCGGAGGCCGAGCTCTCGGCAGCGGAGCGCGACGTAGAGTCCCGCAATGCCGCTTCCGATGATGAGCGGGCGCCGTCCGGCCTCCGTCATGGGACAGGGAATCGGGGCGGGCGCAAATAGCCGCGCCCTCCAGCGCCCGGTCGCTCGTATAGAGGACCTGCGTTCGGTGAGGGCATGGGGAGTCCTCCCTCCACCACGGGGGTGGAGTGGCAAACGGCGGTCACGGTGCGCGAGGAGGTCGACCTCGCCCAGCTGTTGATGGAGCGGTTGCCTCCCGTGACGGCCCCCCGCGCGGTTAGCGTGACGGACCTCGTCGCTCCGCGTCGGGGCTACTGGCGGGCCATCGCTCCCGTGCGCTTGGACGTGGAACGTCGAGCACGGATCGACCTCGGTCGGGCGCTCCACAGACGCCTCGGAGCCGCGCTCGCCTCGGAGGGGGCCCTCGAGGTACGTGTCCGTCGGGAAGGGGTCGTGGGCCGTATCGACCTGCTCAGCGACGTCCCGGTCGAGGTAAAGACGAGCTCGAGCGCGGTCGTGCCCGACGAGCTGCCGAACGCCCGTCCCGACCAGGTGGAGCAGTTGGCGATGTACTGCGCCCTCGCCGGGCGTCCCGCCGGTCGCCTCGTCACGCTCGTCGTGGGGGACGCTTCCGAGGGGTCGATCCAGGCGGTGGACATCGCCTTCGAGGACACCGAGCCGATCCGAACCGAGATGCAGCGTCGAGCGGAGACGCTGCGACGGGCGTGGGCGGAACGACGGACGCAGGAGCTCCCCGCGTGCCGTTGGTTCGGACGCGGCTGTGAATTCCAAGACGCCGCGGTGTGCGACTGCGCGGGCTCCGAGCCGCCGGCGGGCGGTGCGATCCTTTCGGAAGTGAGCAGGGTCACGGAGCGGTCCGACGTCGCCGCCCGGATCGAGTCTCACCTGCGAGAGATCCCACCGAGGGCGGAAACTCCGACCCTGGTACGGTTCCGGAACCTCCTCTACCCTCGGCGGGCGTACTTCGAGCGCACGGTGGCGGAGACGGCCCCGGAGCGTCCCCGACGGAGTCCCTCGGAGCCCCCCGACCTGTACGCCCGACTGACCGCGGCCGTGGAGAGCGGTCCTCTCGGAGACGTCGCTCGTCTCGCGCCCCGGCTGTCCGAACCGGAGGAGGAGGTGGGGGGGTTTCGCGGCGCGCCGTACCTCGTCCGCACCTCGCGTGCAAGGGACCGCGCGTCCCCCCCCACGCTCCTCGCCGCGCAGCCGCAGTACGCCCTCGAGCTCGGTTTCCGCGCGGTGGCCACCGCCACTTCGGTCGCCCACCTCGTCCTCGGTCGGGAGCGGGCCACCGAAGACCGGGATCGGGTGCAGGCGTTCGAATACCGGTTCTCGCCGGCAACCGCGTTCTCCCGGCTCTGGCGGGAGAGGGCTCGCGAGCTCGAGCTGGCCCTCGCCGCTCGGGACCCGCGGGGGCTTCCGGCCTGCCCCGAGTGGATGTACCCTGACTGCCCCTACCGGTTCGATTGTGGCTGTGGGGCGAGCGGGACTCGGTCCCAGCGGTAGATCACCGCCGAGTGGGTAATCGAAAACCCCACCGAATCGTAGAGGCGCCGGGCTGTTTGGTTGGTCGCGCTCACCCAGAGTCGGACTCGCTCGTATCCGAGGGCCCAGAGCGCTCGGAACGCCCAGCGGAGGAGGTACTCTCCATACCCCCGCCCCCGGAGCTCGGGGTCGACCATGAAATCCTGAAAGACGGCGCGACGCGCGGATTTCTCCGACGTGAGGATCGCTCCCGCGAGCGCGGGCGGGTCCCGCCGGTAGAGCGCCGTGGAGGCCTCGTCGAGGAAACGGCCGACGGCACCCGCCAGCAGGGCCGTCAGCACGCGGCGATACTCTGCGAGCTCCGAACCGATCAGGAGCTCGTCCGTCGTGCCCCGGAACGCCCGTTGGTCGAGAACAGAGAGCGCGTCGAGCGTGATCTCCCGTACGGGAACGAGAACGAGGGCATCCGGGACCGGCGGGAGTCCCTGCCCGTCCCTCGACCGCAGCGGTCGCTCCATGGCGAATCGTCGGATCACGGTCGAGCCCGCGCGCTTCGAGAGATGGCCCATGAGGGCTTCCTCCTGCTCCGTAGTGAGACCGGTGAACCCGACGCTCGCGGACCGCACCGGGTCGGGCAACGAATCGAGCAGCGTCTCCGAGAGCGCGGCCGCCCGAGCGAGCGTGTCCGGTCCCGGCCCGATGTGCACGTGGGCGAACGACGCGGTGTCGCGCTCGGAACGGAACGCGACCCCGCCTCCGCTCGCGATCGGGTAGTACCACCCGGACTTGTCGCCCGTCCGAAGGTCGGTCGCGGACGCCTCGACCCAGTTCCCGGTCGGCGCCTCGTCCCGAAGGAGCAGCTCGCGCTGGACCAGCTGAACGAGCTCGAGGAGCTCCTCCATCGGAGCGTCCCGGGTGGAACGGGGAGGGTCCATCCGCCCGGTCCTCTCCTACGGGGTCGCTTCGCGCAGGAGGATCTGGGCGATGTCGGGAGCCACCGATGCTTTTTCTGCCGGGTTCCCGAGGGTATCGGTCGAGTAGACCTCATCCACGACGGCTTTGATCCGCTCGAACGCGTCGCGCAGAAAGAGACCGTGGGTGCAGGCCGCGCTGATCCCCGCGACGTTGCGCTTCTTCAGAAGTTTCGCGGCCTCCACGATCGTTCCCCCGGTGGAGATGACGTCGTCAATGATGACGACCTGCTTCCCCTCGACCGGGACGGGCAGCGTGCTGGGCAGGGACAGCTCCACGTGCTCGCTGTCGAGGCGCTTCTTCTGGAGCGCGAACCACGGCTTATCGAGGAGCTGGGCCATCCGGCGCGCCCGGTCGACACCGCCCTGGTCGGGGGAGACCAGCACGTCGATCGGGCGCTCGCGCAACAGTCGCGCGATCGCGGGGATGCCGCTCGCCTCGAACGCGGGCTTGGTGAAATGGGTGAGGGTCTGGCTGGAGTGCAGGTCGACGGTGATGACCGCGTCCGCGTCCAGCTCGATGTGACGGCAAAAGGTGCGAGCGCTGACCGGCTCGCCCGGGAAGAAGCGGCGGTCCTGGCGCGCGTACCCGAAGTAGGGCACGACGACGAAGACGCGTCGCGCTCCGGCCTCTCGCACCGCGTCTTCCAGGAGCAGGAGTTCGACCAGGTCCTGGTCGGTGCGGGTCGACTGCACGACCACCACGTCCTCGCCTTCGAAACGCCCGCCGACGCGGACGTACAACTCTCCGTCCGGAAACCGCTTGGTGAAGGGGATCGCGAAGGGCGCGTTCCCGAGTTCGCGCGAGATCCGCTCGGCGAGTGAGGTCGACGCCGTGCCTCCGATGACGTGCATCCGACACCCGCCTCGCCGGCCGGACCCGACTCGGGACTAAAAGCTTGCGAAGCCGCGCGAGGCCGGCGACGAAGGCGATTCGGGCCCCTTCAGAGGTCGTCGTCCTCGTCCGAGCGTCCCTTCCGCTTCCGCTTGTCGCTCCTTCGGACCCGAGGCGCGGGCCGTCCCCGGTGGCGGTCGGCGGCTCGGCCCATGGCCGGTCGCTTGGGCGGAGGCCCACCGTCCTCGTCGTCGTCTTCGTCGTCGTGCCCCCACGGTCGGATCGCACGGAGGAACCGATGGCCTCGGCCCTCGTGGGCCTCCTCGCCATCCACGGCCCCGGCCTCCGCCGCGGCGGCCTCCTCTTGCTTACGCCGTTCGTCCTCGATGCCCTCCGCCCGGAGCGCGTAATGGATGCCGAACGCGAGCAGGATGAGTCCGACGATGGTCAGCCCCAGGAACTGCCAAGACTGCGGGGGAACCGTGCCTGCGTTTCCCTCGAGCAGGAGCTTGACGGAGCCGAACCAGGGCAGCATGCCACGCGCAACTCCCACGACCCAACCCGGTTGGACGAGCTCACTCAGTCCGGTCGCCTGGTCGGGGAGTCCGGTGCACCCCGTCACGCATCCCATCGGCTGGAGGTTGTTGTCTCCCATCGTGAGGAAGCCGGAGTGCCGACCGAGCAACGGCGAGGACAGGTCGATGCTGACGTTGGCCGAGCGCCAGCCGACGTGGAAGAGGTCGAGCGTGCCGGTGAGACCGGTCAGCCCGCAATTCTTCCCGAGGCTGCTGTTGGTGCCCGGGGTGGAATAGAGGGCCCCCGGGGCGTTCCCGCAGGGGAGGAGCCCCGAGAGGTCCGTCGCGTTGTAGGACGAGGTTATCGCGTCCCACTGGAGGTACAGGATCGCCCGATGGATGATCGGGGTGGACCCCTGGCCGTTCGCGGAGTAGAGGATCACGTCCCCGTATTCCCCGTAGGTGGAGTAGCCGGTCTGAGCCCCCACGACGTAGGGGATGATCTGGTTCGAGGGGAGTCGCTGGGCCAGCACCAGGTCCCCGGTGTTGATCACCCCCAGCACGTCGGAAGTTCCGTGTTGCATGCTGCCAGACTCCACGACGTAGACCGGGGGCCAGTTCTGCGTGTACGCGTACAGCGACACCAGCAGCACGACGATGATCGCGACGGCGACCAACGGCTCAAAGTACAGCGAGTCGCGGGCCCGCCAGTAGGCCGGACGAGGTTCCCGGTGGAAGAGCCCGTGCCGCCCCGGCGCCGGTTCGAGGTCATCGTCGCCGTCCTCCTCGGCGTCGTCGGAACTGCGCCATCGGCGGACCGACGAGCGACGGCGCGGAGCCGGGTGGGCGGACTTTCGTCGGGAGGACCGGCGGGAACGCGGCGACTCTTCTTCAGAGTCTTCGGCATCGTCCGTCTCGCGGGACGGGTCGTCCGACTGCCGTCGAGGGGCCATCGCGCGCCGTTCGGTCCGGTCCCGCTTAACCCTTCGGCTCGACCGGAACGGCCGACCTCGAGCTCGGTGAGCTCCTCGCGGGCGATGCCCCGCGGCCGCGCCGGTGAAGATGCGCTCGCGTTCGCGCGAGCGGCACGAATCGCTTCAGGGCTGGGGAGAGTTGCCCGCGCGTCGAACCACGGGGCGTCTCAGTCCCGTTCGTCGGGCGGGAGCAGGTCGGGGATCCCGTCCTGGATCGGGTAGTCGATCCCGCACTTCGGACACGTAAGGGTTCCCTCGAGGATATCGGTCCCGTCCGTCCGTCGTTGCACGAGGTCGAGTTCGCCACGGCACACGGGGCAACGCAGGATCTCGAGAAGGTCCGGCTTCACTTCGACCCGCCCTCGACGATCCCGTAGCCGATCAGTCGCCAGGCGTTGAGCTTTCGAGAGATCGCGACGCGGCTGCCGGGAAAGACCGTGACCGACCGGTTGAGCGAGAGCTCGACCTCGTTGCCGCGAGCGCTCGTCACTTTCCCGCTCGCGACGGTCGTCCCGACGGTGACCGCGAGCATCTCGCTCGTGCGGATCTTCTCCACCTTGATCTCGCGCTGGGCGCCGAGGACGCGGTCGAGGAGGGTCGCCTTCAGTCGGATCTTCTGGCTGACGGGCGGCAGGGTACCCCCCGTGCCGACGAGTCGACCGGTCAGCCCGTCCCCCTTCGCGAGCGCCGGGTCGAGGGTCGTCCCGAGGGCGGCGAGGCCACCGGGCCGGAGCTCTTTCCACTCGCGCCCACCCGAGATGATCGACGTGACCTTCGTCGTCAACGACTCCGCTTGTCCACCCGTCGCACCCGTGGGACCGGGTCGGATCTCGATTTCCTCCCCGAGGGTGATCTTTCCCTGGATGAGCGAGCCTCCCAGCACGCCTCCCTGGAGGTCGCGGGGCCGGGTCCCCGGCCGGTTGATGTCGAAGGAGCGCGCGACGTACATGAGCGGAGGTTTGTTCGGGTCCCGCACGGGGGTGGGGATCGTCTTCTCGATCGACTCGATGAGCGCATCGATGTTGACCCGGTGGTTCGCGCTCACCGGAATGACCGGTGCCTCCGCGATCGGGCTCGTTTTGAGGAATTCGACGATCTCCCGATGGTTCTCCTCGGCGGCCTCGGAGGAGATGAGGTCGATCTTGTTCTGAACCACGACGACCTTGCGGACGCCGATGATGTCGAGCGCGTAGAGGTGCTCGCGGGTCTGCGGCTGGGGGACCTTCTCGTTCGCTGCGACCAGCAGCAGGGCCCCGTCCATGATCGCGGCCCCCGAGAGCATGGTTTCCATCAGCGTCTCGTGACCCGGGGCATCCACGAACGAGACCGAACGGAGGAACTTCGCCTCCCCGCCATCCTCGGGGCAGACCGGTTCGGTCGTGTAACACGACGGCGGGGGAAGTTGGGGGCACTGGTAGAAGGCCGCGTCGGCGTACCCGAGCTTGATCGAGATCCCGCGCTTGAGCTCCTCGGAATGCCGGTCGGTCCACTCGCCGGTGAGGGCCTGCGTGAGGGTCGTCTTCCCGTGGTCGACGTGGCCCACGAGACCGATATTTACCTCCGGCTGCCGGGGGACCTTCATAGTCCTCCCGCCGGCGGAGACTCCCCATATCGCAATGTGGAGGAACCCTTGGACATCGAACTCGACACGTAAATAGGACTTAAGACGCGTGGGGGGCAGAAATGCGAACTGTGATGGCGCGATTGGAGGTCGGAGCCGAGCAAGGGCTCATATTGCTCCGTACAATCGAAGCGATGAACCGTGCCTCTGCTGCCATCGCCGAGGTCGCATTCCGAGAACGGGCAACGCGACGGACCCACCTCCACCATCTGACCTACCACGTTAGTCGCGAGCGGTTTGGTCTCTCCGCCCAGATGGCGGTCCGGGCCATCGGCAAGGTCGGCGGTGCCTATGTTCGGGATCCTTCCCGCAAGCCGACTTTCCGGCTCCGAGGGGCCGTTCCGTACGACCCGCGGATCCGGTCGTGGAAGGGAGAGCGGAGGGAACGGGTGTCTCTGCTTACGCTCGACGGGAGACAGGAGTTCCGAGTACGCTGGTCCGAGTTCGGCCGCCAGGCCGTGGCACGGGGACGACTTCGCGGCGAGGCCGACCTCGTCTACCGCGATGGGGCGTTCTACCTTGCCCTGGTCGTGGAGACGAGGGACCCGAAACCCTACGTGCCGACGGCTGCGCTGGGAGTCGATATCGGCGTTGTGAACCTCGCCGTCGACTCGGACGGCGTGACCTACAAGTCGGACGGGGTCGATCGAGTGCGCGTCCGTATGGACCGCCTCCGCGCCGACCTCCAGTCCGCGGGCACCAAGAGCGCGAAGCGCCACTTGAAGACGCTCGGCCACCGAGAAGCCAGCTTTCGCCGGCAGACCAATCACCGGATCTCCAAAGAAATCGTCGCGCGGGCCGAAGGCACGGCGCGCGCGGTTGCCCTCGAAGACCTCGGGGGGATCCGCGAGCGGACCACGGTTCGACACTCCCAGCGGCGACGACATCTCTCCTGGAGCTTCCGCCAGCTGCGTGCTTTCATGGAGTACAAGGCGGCAGCGAGGGGCGTTCCTGTGATCCTCGTGGACCCCCGGAACACCTCTCGCACGTGTCCCTCTTGCGGGACCGTAGACAAGAAGAACCGACCGACGAGGGACGAGTTCCGATGCGTGTCGTGCGGCCTCGCTGGGCCGGCCGACCGCATCGCCGCGGCCAACATCGCGGCGAGGGCCGGAGTCGACCGGCCCATCGTGGCGAGGAGTGAAGAGGCGTGGACGCACGTCTTGGACCTCAGCTACAAGACCCCAATTTCAATTGGCGGTCGTTGACGAGGCGACGAGAAGCTCCGCCAGCGGTTTCCCGCCTTTCTGCTCGACGATCAGGTTGATCTGAACCGTATCTTCGCTGACCGTGTTGCCGCGGAACGTTCGGCGTCGCCGCATGCCCAGGCGCGGAGCGTGGAATCCGAAACCTTCCCCCACGTAGAGGCGGGTCTGCCGGGCTCCGGGGAGGTCCGGTCGGAGGGGAAACCCGCTCTTGTCCGTCCCGCCCGTGATCCGGAAGGTGTAGCCGGTGGCCCCGATGAGCTCCCCGCCGATCGTCTCGCCGATTCGCTTTCCGAGGAAGCCAGCGGCTTGGGGGTCCCCGACCGTTCGAGCGATCGACTTTTCGCGTTCGGAGATGACGAGCTTGTACTCTACCATGAAACCCCGGGAGGTGCGGGCGCGCAGTTGGAGGCTATTTAAATAGCTTTTCGGAGGGAAGCCACCGAGGGCGGCGCCTGGAACGTCAGTCCCAAGCTCGAAGGGACCTTGAGAGCACAGGTCGTATTGCTCGTGGACGCGTTGATCAGTGCTCCCGAGGTTCCACCGATGGTCGCATTGAAGACGGCTCCGAGCTCCCCCGGGTATTCCGGCACGCTGCAGGATGTGTAATCGACGGACCACTCCGGGCTCGTCGTGCCTCCGAAGAACCCGAGCTGGACGCCCCCGTAAGCTCCCCAGGCCCGGGTTGCGTTCGGGTGCTTGGCCAGGAAGGTCGAGCCCCCGTTCTCGTTGGCCGTGGTGACGACCGCCGGCGAGTCGACGATTCCGGAAGGGAAAGGCGCGAGATAGCCAGCCACTTCCGAGCACGTCGTTCCGCTCACCAGGAGCATCGCCGAGGCGACCCCGTCCGAAACGGATTCGATGAGGAGGGCGTTGGAGATATTCTTCAAGCCGAACAGCCAGTACGCCGCAGCGCCGACCGCGGCCGTCTCGGGGGTCGTGGGGATCGCGATGTTCGCCGGTTCGCCGTTCGGCCAGACGATCGTGCAGTTCAGCTTCGAAAGCTCTGCCGAGAGATTGGTCGTGGGCTCGAGTACGGCCGTCGGCGTCGCTACGGCGGCACCGAAGGCGGCGAACCACGGGCCACCCGAGACCGACCCGGACGCGCCGACGGCGACCGATTTGGCCTGGGAGAAGATCTCGTACGCCGGATTCGAAGCGCTCGACCCCGGGAACTGGAGCGTTCCGGTGGCGAAGAGGGAGGCGGCCACCACGATGGCGATGACGGCGACGACGAGGGCCGGCACGAGCCATCGGCGGCGGGGAGCCGGACGGGGCGCCGCCGAGGTCACCCCGGTGGGAGCCGCGGTGGGCGACGAGGGCGGCTCTTCGACCCAGCTCATGGAGAATATACTAGCGAGTCCGCGTAGAAAAGCCCCACGACGCAGAGAAAGGTTCTCGCCCGGCCTCGCCCTTAAGAGGGGGGGCCACCGTCGCGGGGCCGGACAGGGGGTGGACGGGACTGACGAGCGTCGGGGAGGTGCTCCTCGCCGCCGAGGTGACGGTCCTCCTCGGGGGCTTCGCCTACGCCTCGGTCGCCGACCTGCGAGTGCGGGAGGTCACCGACCGATTGTGGCAGGTCATGGGAATTCTCGGAGTTGCCCTCGGAGCCGTGGCGGTGAGTTCGGGCGGCCCGGTCCCGGTGGTTTTCTGGTTGGCCGTCGGGGGGTTCACCTTGCAACACCTCTTTCCATGGGACGACGCGCTCGGAGCCAAGTGCGACCGGTTCGCGGACGTGATCGAGGGAGTCGCGTATCTCGCCATTATTCTCATCGTCGCCATCGCGGCGGTGAGGGTGGGGGTCGGTCCGACCCAGGTCCCCATCCCGGTGCTGGCGTTGCTCCTGACGGTCCTGTTCGCCCGCGGGCTCTTCGAGCTCGGGGTCCTCTACGGTGGAGCGGACGCGAAGGCGTTGATGATCGCCGGGGTTCTCGTGCCCATCTTCTCCAACCCATTGCTCCTCCAAACCCCTGCGGTCTCCGCGTTGCTCACCGTTCTCCCTGTACTCCGTGAACCTCCTGGTGGACGCGGCCCTGCTGTCCATCGTGATCCCGATCGGGATCGGTATCCGGAACATCGCGCGCGGGGAGTTCCGCTTTCCCCGTGGGTTCTCGGGCTACACGATCGCCGTTCGTGACCTCCCCGATCGATTCGTATGGCTCAAGGACCCGATGAGCGCGGAAAGCCGCGAGGAGGCCCTGACCGAGACTGCGGAAGAGGACCGCCTCGAGCGGGTCCGGGCCGCCCAGGAACTGGAAGCGAAGGGCGTGGAGCGGGTATGGGTCACCCCCCAGATCCCGTTCCTCGTGCTCATGGCGGTGGGTGCGGTCGCGGCGCTGCTCGCCGGGAACCTCGTCCTCGACATCTTCCAGCACCTTTGAACGACCCGTTCCGGGGCTCCGGCGCCCAGACGGACCGGCACCAAAGCTATTTCCTCGGAGCCCCGTCGGTTCGAGGGGGAAAGTCCATGGCCCGCGCAGCCAAGGGTCCGCCGATCCGGGTGCTCATCGCAAAGCCCGGTCTCGACGGCCACGACCGGGGCGCCAAGGTCGTCGCCCGGGCGCTGCGCGATGCCGGATTCGAGGTGATCTACGCGGGCTTGCGACAGACGCCCGAGGAGATCGTGCGCGCGGCGCTCGAGGAGGACGTCGACCTGATCGGGCTCTCGATCCTCTCGGGGGCGCACATGGCGCTCTTTCCGAAGGTGCTGGCGCTGTTGAAGAAGGAGAAGGCAGGGGACATTCCCGTCTTCGCGGGCGGCATCATCCCCGACGAGGACGCCCGTCGCCTGAAGAAAGCCGGCATCCGGGCCATCTTCGGCCCCGGGACGACCCTCGAGGAGATCGTCACGACCGCGCAGAGGCTCGCGCGCAGCGCGGCATGACGCGTGCGGCCCGGATCCCGCCTGCGGCGCGGGCGATCCTCGACGGGGACCGCCGGGCGCTGGCGCGCGTGATCTCTCAGGTGGAGAACCGGGACCCGGCGGTCGCCCCGGTCTCTCGTGCGCTCTATCCCCGGACCGGCCAGACCCCGATCATCGGGGTCACCGGGCCGCTCGGGGTCGGCAAATCGAGCCTCATCAATCTGCTCGTGGCCCGACTGCGCGAACTCGACCAGACGGTCGGGATCGTGGCCGTCGACCCGTCCAGCCCGTTCTCCGGCGGTTCGGTGCTCGGGGACCGGATCCGGTTCGAGCGTCGGGCCGACGACGCGGGAGTGTTCTTCCGGTCGATGGCGAGTCGGGGCGAAGCCGGGGGAGTCGCCGCGGCGACCCGCGAGGTCGCCCGCCTCCTGGACGCCGCCGGGTTTGACGTGGTCCTCGTCGAGACGGTCGGGAGCGGCCAGGTCGACATCGCCATCCGGGACATCGCGTCCACGAGCGTCGTCGTTCTCGTACCGCACCTCGGAGACGAGGTCCAGACGCTGAAGGCGGGATTGTTCGAGATCGCCGACGTCTTCTGCGTGAACAAGGCGGACCTCCCGGGGGCCGACCTCGCCCGCAAGGACCTCGCGGAGCTCGTCGGTCTCGGCGCGGGCCGGTCGGGGTGGACCCCGGTGGTCGTTTCGACCTCGACGAGCCCGCCCTCGGGGGTCGACGCGCTCTGGGCGGCCGTGGAGGCGCACGAACGGTTCCTCGATACCTCGGGTCGACGCGTGGTCGAGGAACGACGGCGACTGTCCGCCGAGATCGTGGAGCTCGTGCGGGAGCGGGTCGGTCGGGCGCTCTCCGGGCGTCTGGACCGAGACCCGGACCTCCGAAAGGTCCTGGACGAGCGTCGTCTCCCGGAAGCTCGACCCTCGTTCGGCCGCGGAGCGGCTCGAACGGGGACCCTTTCTGCGTAGGTAGGACCACATGCCCGTCGACCCCCGGTTCCTGTTCGGTCTGATCCTGGTCGGCGTTGCCGTGCTCACGTACTTCGTGTTCGCTTCGTTCGTGTACGGCGCGGGGTACCAGCCGTCGCCCCGCCGGTCGGTCGAGAAGATGCTCCGGTTGGCGGAGGTCGGTCCGCAGGACACCCTCTACGACCTTGGCGCCGGGACGGGGGCGATCGTCTTCCGGGCCGCCCGTATCTACCGCGCCCGGGTCGTGGGCGTGGAGGTAGAGCCGCTTCGCGTGGCGGTCCTCCGCCTCCGTCGCTCGTGGGGACCGTTCGCGGACCGGATCACGATCCGCTGGGGGAATTTCTTCGAGCTCGATTTTCGAGAGGCGACCGTCGTCACCGCTTTCCTCTGGCCGGGGGCCATGGCGCGCCTCCGCCCGAAGCTCGAGGCCGAACTGCCGCCGGGGGCCCGGGTCGTCAGCTATTGCCACCCGGTCGTGGAGTGGACCCCGGAGGTCTACGACCCCGAGACGGACGTGTATTTCTACCGCCGACCGGGCCCGCCCGTGGCTCCCGCGACGGCTACGGGTGGTAGATGAACCACGCCACGCCGCCGACCGCCAGGACCACTGCGATCACGAGGAAGCCGGCGATCCACCCGGCATTCGAGCCCCCCATCTCCTCGTCGATCGCAGGGCGGGGTTTGGCGTTCACGTTCCGCCCGACGCGCGTGCCAGTTTATCTGCTCCCGGCTGGGACGACCGGGGGGTCATGGGATCGGCGTGCCGAGCTGACCGTGGATGCCGAAGTAGATGATGAGGGCCCCGACCGCGATCGCCCCGCCGAACGTCACGATCAGGAAGCTCAGGGGGACCTTGGGAGTGGCCTCGGGCATCGCTCCGGCGGAATCCCGCGCGCTTCAAGTCCCTAGTGTTGGTTCCGTTCGGACCGCTCGCTAGCGCGGGCCGTCTGAAGGGACGGGCGATCTCAGGGACCCTTCTCCGCCGGCGTCGCGGCGGGGGCCGACTTGGGCTCGGGCTTAGCGGCGGGGTGGGCGTGGCCCTCGTGCCCCGGCGCCTTCGCCTCGCCTTCGTTCTTCTCTCCCTTCGCTTCGGCCTTGGGGGCGGAGCGGGCCCGATGGCTCTCGTGACCCGCCCCTTTCTCTTCGGCGGCCGGGGTGGGCGTGGAGGCATCCTCCTTCTTCTCGGCGGGGGTGACGTACTCTTCGACGATTCGGATCGTCTCCGGGTGGAGTTGCGAGCGCAGCCGGTCGACGACCCGGGGCTTCGCGGCCATCCAGGAGACGTCGAACTTCGAGCGGTCGGGGATCCGTAGCGTGATCGATTTCCCCTCGGTTTCGATCTGGAACTCGGCGCCGCGCCCGTACTGCAGCTCCAGGATGGCCCGCACCTGCTCCGCCGGCTCGGTGATACGGTCCGCGACCTTGAATTTCCCTCGGACCTTCCGACCGGAGAACGGGGGGTTGAAGTCGACCCGGACCCTTGCCGCGGTGAGGGTCACGACGCGACCGCGCCGTCCCTCGATGGTCAGGATCGTGCCGACCTCCAAGTGGGCATCTTCGCGACGCATCTCGGGGAGGCGGGAGATCTCGTGCATGGAGAACAGCTCGATCAGGTTCGGGTCGCGCTCGCCGAAGGCATCCGCGGGGGCGAACTCGCGTACGACCTCCTCCCCGACCTTGAGGCCCACGAGGGCGGCTTCGATGCCGCCGGGGAAGTACTCCCCGCCGACCAGGTGCGGTCGGGGGCCCCATCGCTGACCTTCGGCCGCGGGCACCTTGGCCTCCTGCGCGACCTCCTCGTGGGTCGTGTCGATGAGGTCGGTCCGCCCTCCGCCCTCGGCCCAAAGGTCGTAATCCAGTCGGACCAGCTCGCCCGACTTGGTGGACCCGTGCGGATGGGCAGTTTCGGGCGACATGGCCCCGCCGAAACAGGGCGTGGGATAAGGTTTTCCGCGCAGGGCCGGCGTGGGCGACGGGGGACTCGCGTTTCGGTCCTCGGAATCCCTAACCGGCCGTCGAACCGCGCACCCGCCGCCAGCGGATCGTAGCGTGGAGCAGCGCGATGGGTTTCATCGTCGCTTCGACATACCGCAGCGGATGGCGCACCGGTCGTCGTCGCTCCTCGAGCCGGCCCCGGAGCTCCCCGTTCTTCTCCAGCGACATCGCCATCGCGACCAGGTAGCGGTACCGCTTTCGGGCCCAGCGCAGCAGGCTCGTCTCGTCACTCTTGTCATGGTAGACGAAGGCGGAGGGGAGGAATACGCCCCGAGCCCCGGCGCGGGCCGCGCGTGTCTCGAGGTCGTGGTCCTCGGCGAACGGGATCCGAGGGTCGAATCCGAGAGAACGAAGTACGGAGGTCTTCCACGCGGTGTTCTGGAGGGGCACGTACGTGACGTTCCGCGGCACCAGGTCGCGATAGATTGACTCCTCGAGGAGGGCATAGTATCTTTCGATCGAACTCTCCGCCTTCCGGAGCGGTCGCGTCGGCCCCCCGGCGTACGCGGCGGCCCCGGACTCCACCGGGGCCACGATCTCGGCGAGCCATTCTGGCGGGGCCCGTTCGTCCGAATCGAGGAACGCCGTCGTATCCTCGCGGAGCAGCGGGACGGAACCGGCGCGCGCATCCACGACCCCTCCGGAGAACCGGGCCGCCTCGACGGGGATCCGGGGAAGGCGTCGACGGGCCTCTTCGAGCAGTGGTTCGGGCGTGGCGGTGGAGGCCGCGATGAGGATTCGGTCGGGGGGGCGTGTTTGCGCTCCCAGGGAATCGAGCGCGTCCAGGAGTCGGCGATCGTCGAGGACCGCCACCTCGACGCATACCGTTCCCATCTCGGACCTTCGGCCAGGACCGGCCGCGGCCGGTCTCGGTCGCCCGCCAGAGAATGCCGGTAGCCTTAATCCCGCGGGGCGGTGGGGAACCCGTGCGCATCGTCCTCGTCGGAGGGGGAGTCGAGCCGATCCCTCCGACCGGCTACGGGGGGACCGAGCGGTTCATCGCGGACCTAGCGGGAGCCCTCCGGACGGCCGGCCACGAGGTCGTCGTGATCAATCGGGTCCGGCACCATCGCCTGCGGGACGAGTATCCGTTCGCCTGGGAGCTACCCCGATTGCTCCGGAACGTGACTTACGATGTCGTCCACGCGAATTCGCCGGTCGTGGCGAACCGTCTCGCCTTCGCAGGGATACCGTACGTGTACACCACCCATTCCCGGCACTGGTACTATCGAGAACGGCTCTCCCATGCGTGGGGATACTGGCTCGAGCGGCGGGCGGTCCGACGGGCCGCCGCACCGGTCGCCCTGACCGAGCCCCTCGCCCGTACGATGCAGGCCGCGGTGGGCACCACGCGTCGACCGATCGCCGTGATCCCGTTCGGGGTCGACGGGGACCGCTTCCGTCCGGACTGGGTCGTCGAACGGGGACCGTGGCTCTCGGAGTGGGCGTCGTGGCTCCGTTCAAGCGATGGGAGCTCGCCGCGGAATCCCTGCGGGCAACCGGCCTCCGATTCGTTCTCGTAGGCCCGACTCCGGATCCGGCCTACGCCGACCGGGTGCGCGCGGCAGGGGATCATGTCACGCTGGTCGGCGAGGTCCCCGACGACGCCCTCGCGGCGCGGTATGCGGGGAGCGACCTGCTCGTGCATCCGAGCCGGGTCGAGCTGCTGTCCGGCACCGTCGTTCAGGCTCTCTCCGCGGGCTTGCCGGTGATCGGTGGCTCCGCGCTCCAGGGCGTGGTCGAGGGCGGGCGCACGGGTTGGACCCTTGCCGATTCGGAACCCACCGCGTTGACCGCGGCGATGCACCAACGCGCGAAGCAACTCGCGGAGGATCCGTCTTTACGACGGACGATGGGCGACGCCGCTCGAGCGACCGCCCAGGACCGGTACCAATGGCCCCGGGTAGTGGAACAGTACCTCGAGCTCTACCAGGCCGTGGCGGACGGGAACCGAACGCGGCGCTAGGCCGGCTGGCCCCGTTCCCGGAGGAGGTCCGCGATCGTCCGGTCGATGGCGTCGGCGCTCGTAAAGCGAGGCCGCCAGCCGAGCTCGCGGATCCGGTCGATCGCCAGGAGCTGCTGCGGCACGTCCCCCACCCAGCCGCGTTCCCCGCCCACGTATTCGATCCGGGCTTTCCCCCCGTGGGCGGCCACGACCTTCTCCGCGATCTCGCGGACCGAGATCCGGTCGGTCGTGCCGAGATTGAACAGGTTGAACGGCCGGTCCGTCTTCTCTGCGACGAGGAGCATGCCCTCGACACAGTCCTCCGTCCGGAGGTAGCTCTTCGCCTGCCGGCCATCGCCCAGTACCTCGAGCCGAAGGGGGTCGGCCCGAAGCTTCTCGAAAAAGTCGTAGAGGACCCCGTGGGTCATCCAGGGGCCGATGATGTTCGCGTACCGGAATACGTAGGCTCGGAGGCCATACGTGTGCGCGTACGCGGAAAAGAGCGCCTCGCCCGCGAGCTTCGCAGCGGCGTAGAGCGACTCGGGCTCCAGCGGACCGTAGGATTCGGGAGTCGGGAACACCGAGGGGAATCCGTAGACCACGCTGGACGAGCGCATACAGCGCTCGTTGCACTTCGTGTCGCCGGGCCTCCTCGAGGACGGTGTAGGTCGCGAGGACGCCGTCCTCGAGGTCGAGCCGGGGGTCTTTCGACCCTTTCCGGATGTCGGTGTTCGCGGCGAGGTGCCAGAGCTCGGTCGCCCCCTCGAAGACCCCGGCGTACTGGGAGGGCTCCTTGAGGTCAGCGACCGTCACGGAGAGTCGGGGAGTGGCGGGAGGCGGAAGATGCTCGCGTCGACCACCCGAAAGGTTGTCGACGACGCGGACCTCCCGGCCCCGCGCCAACAGCTGACGGACCGCGACGGAGCCGATCGCTCCGGCGCCGCCGGTGACCACGACCGGACCGGATCGACGTGCCTCCGCCATACTGGGAGGCTCCCACTCAGGGAAGCATATATAAACGGACGGCCGCCTAAACACGATGGCCATACCGTCCGGGGGAGTGGCCCCGGCGCACGATGCCATGCGTACCTACGTCCGAATGACCTTCCATTCCGAAGGGGCGGATCCTCTCCAGGTGATGGAGGTCATGCGACAGCTCGGGTTCGAAGAATCGATGGGAATGCACGACTTCGTCTACAAGTGGAAAGAAAAGGCCGCTCTCGAGAACGTCATTCGCCTGGTGGCGGACATGCACGCCCGCCTGAAGGGCTTGGACGTCAACTACGAGATCACGACGATTTCCTGAGAGCCGTCTCGAGGGAAATGCCGCAAGGGGATATGGAGCGGCTCGAGCGTTCGCTCCTCCTGCACCTCCTCGAACACCGGGGCCAGCAGATCCGTTTCGAAGCGGACCAGTGGACGACGGAGTTCGGGATCGCTCGGAAATTTTCGAGCGAGGACCCGGCCAATCTCAAGAACGCGCTCCGGTCCCTCGAAATGTCCCGGATGGTGTTCCGACGGACCCAGTACGTCGTGGGATACTCCGAGCCGAAGCACGTTTTCTCGCTGACCCCGAGCGGTCATCGAAAAGCGCTCGAACACCTGCGGGAGGAGGAGCACACGGCACCCCCCCTCGAAGACGAGGAGCTGCCGTCCCCGACCGCGCGGACCGGGCGGCGTGAACGGAGCCAGGGAACCTAGCCGGGGCGATGACCGATCTCGAGGGGCCGTCGGTCCGTCTCCGGCCCCTCGTCCCGGCGGACTACCCGATTATCTTCGACTGGTACAACGACCCCGAGGTCGTCGCCCCGTTCGACCGCTTCTCGGTCGACGCGATGGAGAGCTTCGTGAGTTCGGTCGAATCCGCCCACTCGACGTTACCTCGCTCGCCCCCCGGTACGTCATCGAACGACGCGAGACGCCGGGCCCGATCGGGTTCGTCGGTCATTATGTCGCACATCCAGTGCTGGAATACATCGACGTCTGGTACGTCATGGGCGATCGCAAGGCCCGCGGGAAAGGGTACGGCCGCGAGGCGGTACGGCTGCTCGTCGACCACCTCTACGCGTCGACCGCGGTCGAACGCATCGGGGCTACGTGCGACGTCGAGAACACGGCCTCCTACCGGCTCGTGGAAGGCCTCGGATTCCACCGCGAAGGCACGCTGCGTTCCGCGCTGTTCCACCACGGCCGGTGGCATGACGTGTGCGTCTACGGGGTCATTCGAGCGGAGTGGACGGCCCCGGCTCGACCAGGATGAACGCGACCCGCGAAGCGCCCCCGCTGAGCGGGACCACCGGCAGCCACCGGACCTCCCCGATCTCCGCGGTCGAGCGAACGTGGGTGCCCCCGCACGGGCAGACGTCCGAGGCGTCGATCTCGACCACCCGGACCGGGTCGACCTGAGGCGGCAGCGGAACGAGCCCGGACCTCCCGGAGGCGGGATGGGAATCCCACTCGGATCGTGGAACTGAGCGCACCGTGACCGCGCGGGGTCGGGCCACCGCCTCTCGAAGGTCCTCCTCCACCGGCGCGAGCGCCTCCGGGGGGAGCGGCCCCTCGAGGTCGAGCGTGGCCCCGGATTCGGACAGGTTCGCGCGGCGCGTGCGCAACCCGGTCCGAACGAAGATGCGGGCGCTCGCGAAGTGTTGGGCGGTGTGAAGCCGCATGTGACGATGGCGCCGACTCCAGTCGACCGTCCCTTCAACCTCCCCTCCCACGCGGAGGGCGCGCATCGTCGCGGGGTCGCCCCGGACGCGGTGAATCACCGCGGCCCCGGACTTGACGACGTCGATCACTTCGAGGACGCCTCCGCCGTCGATGCGAAAGGTTCCTCGGTCCGATGGTTGACCGCCTCCCGTTGGGTAAAAGTAGGTGCGGTCGAGGACGACCGCACCGGGAGGCAACCCCGTCACCCGGGCGCGAAAGCTCCGGACATACGCGGACGGCAGGTCGGGCAGGTACGCGAGCTCGGTCACGGTGGTGAGCGGAATCTCCGGTAGAGAAACGCGTTGCTCCGCCGCGGCAAGCCAGAAGGCTTTTTAGAGGGGCCCGGTGTGGTCCGCCCCGAGGCTTCCCGTGTTTAAGCTCCGAATGAAGATGGAGAACCTCCGCGAGGTCGTCGAGGTCGTCTCGACCCTCGTGAGCGAGGTCAAGTTGACCATCTCCAAGGATGGCCTCGAAGCGAAGGCGGTCGACCCCTCGCACGTCGCGATGCTGGTCCTCAAACTCCACAAAGGCGTCTTCGAGGAGTTCACGGGCGAACCGACGGAGCTCGGCGTGGACGTCGAGAAACTCAAGGAGGTGCTCCGGCTCTCTAAGCCGGGGGACGTCATCGACCTGCAGTTTGACGGGAAGAATCGCCTCGTCGCCTCGCTCGGCCGCGTCACCCGCCAGATGGCGGTTGTCGATCCGGCGGGGATCACCGACCCCAAGGTGCCGAACGTCAGCCCTCCGGCGAGCGTGACGGTCAAGACCGAGGACCTGCGCCAGGGGATCCGGGGAAGCGAGAGCTTCACCGACCACGTCACCCTCACCCTCGACCCTACGGCCTTCACGATGCACTCGGAAGGCGAGACCGACCAGCTCGACTTGCGCATCGCCAAGGAGAACCTGACGAAGCTCGAGGTCAAGGAGCCGGTGAAGAGCATGTACCCGCTCGATTTCTTCTCCGCGATGGTCAAGTCGATCTCGGCGGAGGACACGACGCTCCACGTCGGCAACGAGTACCCCCTCAAGGTCGAGTTCGCCATGGGCGCCGGCCGCGGCGAGGGTCGATACCTCCTCGCGCCGCGCGTCGAAGAGGACTAGCCCCGTCCCCGGGCACCGCCGCCGCTAGCTTCTTAATCCGGTCCCAGGTCGACGGCCCATGACCTCCGCTCCCCCCCACGCCGTCGCGATCCTCTCCGCCGCCCGCACTCCGATCGGGCGATTCGGGGGGTCGCTGCGGATGGTGCCGGCGACCCGGCTCGGGACCCTTGCGGCCCGGGCCGCGATCGACCGAGCGGGGCTGGTTCCCTCGGACGTCGAGGAGGTGCTCTTTGGACAGGCGCTCCAGGCGGGCGCGGGGCAGAACCCGGCCCGCCAGGTGCTGCGGGGCGCCGGGGTCCCGGACTCGGTCGGTGCGGCGACCGTCAACATGGTCTGCGGTTCCGGCATGAAGGCGATCCAATGGGGATTCACGGCGATCCGCGGCGGGGATTTCGACCGCGTCGTGGTCGGGGCGATGGAGAGCATGTCGTGCGCGCCGTACCTCGTGGACGGCGCGATGCGATGGGGGAGTCTGCCCGGTCCACACACGCTCGACGATGGGATGCAGCGCGACGCGCTGATCGATGCCTACGACGAGCACGAGATCATGGGACTCACCGGCGAGCGGATCGCAAAGAAGCTCGGGCTCACCCGGTCCGAGGTCGATGCCTACGGCCTGCGAAGCCACCTCCGGGCGGCGAAGGCGGTGGCCGCCGGCACGTTCTCGTCAGAACTTACCCCCGTTCCCCGGGACGCGACCCCCGGGGGCGACGGCCTGGACCACGACGAGGCGCCTCGGGCCGACACGACCTTAGAGAAGCTCGCCCGTCTGAAGCCCGTGTTCGCCCCGGACGGGATCCTGACCGCGGGGAACTCCTCGAAGTTGTCCGATGGCGCCGCCGCCCTCGTCCTCGCGAGTGCTCGCGACGTGCGTGAACGGGGAGCGAAGCCGATTGCGTGGATCCACTCGGCCGCGGAGAGCGGGGTCCACCCTCGGGACGTCATGGAGTCGCCGATCCCGACGGTGAAGAAGCACCTCCTACAGACCGGACTGCGTCCGACCGACTTCGACCGGGTCGAGCACAACGAGGCGTACGCGTCCGCGTCGATCGCGGTCCAGCGCGAGTTCGGTTTCTCGGAGGAGCAGTTCAACGTCAACGGCGGAGCGGTCGCGCTCGGGCACCCGATCGGTGCGAGCGGCGCGCGGATCGTCGTCACCCTCGTGCACGAACTGGTCCGCTCGCAGAAATCCCTCGGGCTCGCCACCCTCTGCATGGGCGGCGGCAACGGGCTGAGCCTGGTCGTCGACCGGTCCGGGTCTAAAGCAGCGACAACCCGGTTCGATCCTCGATCGACCGGAACGCTCGAACGGCGACGTTGCGCTCGCGACGTGCTACGCTTCGCGACGGGTGCTCTCGGGTTCTGGAGGCCCAGGCCCGAACTCGGGCGAACGCTCGGTCCGTCGCTAGGCCGTTCGCGAGGTCTCGGCGGACCCCCTCGGCGAGACGCCGGGCCGAGGTGGCGGTGTCACGCCCGGCGGACGAAACGCTCAGCCAGGACCGGACGGTGCGCCGGAGGACCGCGTACTCCTGGGCCGCGCGGTGCAGGGCGGCCGGGTTCCACTGGAGTCGATGCGTGTACGAGGTTGAGAGCAGGTACCATCGCAGCGGACTTGCCCCGACGTCATCGAGCGCGCTTCGCAGCGAGATCAGGTTCCCCGTCGATTTCGCCATCTTGGCCCCGTCCACCAGCACGAACGCGGCATGGAGGAAGACCCGCGAGAACGGCGACCCACCGAGCTCGAGCGCGACCTCGTTCTCGGCGTAGTGGTGGGGGTAGATGAGGTCCCATCCCCCGCCGTGGAGGTCCACCGGGAGCCCGAGGAGCTGTTCGGCCATCGCGTAGCATTCGAGGTGCCAGCCCGGGACGCCGCGGCCCCAGGGGCTCGGCCAGGACGGCTTCGGCGGGTCCTGGAGCTTCCAGACCATGAACTCTCCCGCGCGCCCCTTGGTCGCGGGGAAGGGGTGGCCCGGTTCCGTGACCGCATGTTCCGCGAGCTGGCGGTCGGTCGGGAAGTTCTCGCGAGCGGCTCGGTGGGGGGGCGAGTAGATCCACTCGTCGCCCTCGCGGCGCACGCGTCCGGTGCGATCGAGGCGGCGAACGACCCGGATCATCTGGGGAACGAAGTCGGACGCACGGGGACGGAGGTGCGGTGGCCGGACGTTCAACGCGGCCATGTCCCGGAAGAAACCCCGCTCCTCCCGACGTGCGAGCGCGCGCCAGGAGAGACCGAGCTGAACCGCTCGGGCATCGAGCTTGTCCTCGAAATCGGTGATGTTCATCACGTGCCGGACCGGCATCCCCTCGCTCTCGAGGAACCGCCGCGCGACGTCGAAGAAGAGGTACGTTCGGGCGTGCCCGACGTGCGCGACGTCGTAGACCGTGGGCCCGCAAACGTAGAGGGCGAGCGGGCGTCCCCGACGCCGACGCACCGCGCGCGACGAGTGCCCGAGAGGGTGTCTCGTAGGATGAGCTCCATCGCAGCGGGGAGCCTTCCCCGACGGGCCATAACACTTTGGACGGGGGACTCCCCACACCGTTCCGGAGTCGAACGGAACCGTAGGGAGGCTACCGCGTTACCTTGAAGAGCGCGCCGGCCCGTAGCGCCGAGAGGCATCGGCGATGGAGACGCTCTTCCTGCTCGTCGAGGTCGAGGTCGGCCGGCTCGACGACGTCCTCCGACGCATGAAGGCGATCCCCGGCGTCACCGAGGTCGAAGTGGTGACGGGCCCGTTCGACCTGATCGTGAAGGTCCAGGCGCCGCACATCAACGAGGCTCTGGACACGGTCGTGCACAAGATCCGGCGGATCCCCGGCCTCAAATCGACCGAGACGCTCGTGACCGTCGGCAGCGGGTGAGCCGACGCCCCCCGGTGACGATCGTCTCCCATCTAAAATACGGCCGGCGGGGTGAGGGGGCCATGATCGCAGCCGGCGAGAAGGCCCCCGATTTCGAAGCGCTCGACCACAGTGGCTCTCCGTTCCGATTCTCCTCGGTGCGGGGCTCCCCGGTCGTCCTCTACTTCTACCCCAAGGCGGACACGCCGGGCTGCACGATCGAATCCAAGGGATTCCGTGACGTCTACCCGGAGTACCAGGCGAAGAAGGTGAAGGTCGTCGGGGTCAGCACGGACGAGTGCGCCGCGCAGCAGGCGTTCCGCGACAAGTACGGGCTCCCGTTCCCGCTGATCGCGGATTCGACCAAGAAGGTCGCCACCCTCTACGGGGTCCTCGGGCCGCGCGGGAGCGCGCGCCGCGTCACCTTCCTCATCGATGCATCCGGGAAAGGTCCTGGACGTCATCGACAACTCGTCCCCCGAGCCCCATCTCGAGCGGGCGCGCGCGGCGTTCCTCGCGAAGTAGCGCTCTTCCCCGCGGGCCTTACGCACCCTCGGCGGCCCCGGACGCCTCCGTCACGCTCGGGTCGGTGGTGGCCGCAGCCTCGGCCGGAGTCGGCTTCGGACGGCGGCCGCTCAGGCTCCAGACTCGCTCCCCGAGGAGCTGCAGCGCGGCGGGCACGAGGTAGGTGCGGACAACCATCGCGTCCAAAAGGACCGCGACCGCGACCGAGAACCCGATCGCTCGGATGAGCGTGAACTCTCCCACCATGAGCGCGCCGAACGCGCTCGCGAGGATGACCGCCGCGGCGGTGATGATCCCACCCGTGCGGGCGACGGCCTCGACCGCGGCGTCCCCGGCGCTCCTTCCTCGGAGACGCTCTTCGCGCACCCGGGTGAGGAGGAAGATGTTGTAGTCGATGCCCAGGCCCAGCACGAGGATGAACAGGATCGTCCGGACGTAGAAGAACAACGGGAAGCCGAGCAGCTCCTGGAACACGAGGTACGTGATCGCCCAGGCCCACCCGATCGAGATCCCGATCGTCGCGATCGCCATCAGGGCGATGATCCACGAACGGAGGACGACGAGCAGGACGAGCACGAGGCCGATCGTGACCGCGAAAACGAGATACTCGGTCGCGGTCGCCGTCTCGTTGGCGAGGTCGTTGATCGTCGGTGCCCCGCCGCCGAAAGTCACCGCCGTCATCTCGGGGTGCGAGGAGGCGTACCCACGGATCGCGCCTTCCAGGGACTCCACCGCATTCACGGCGCCCACGGAGAGTCCGGTGTCGGCCGGCTGGAGCGACAGCAGCACCGTCCGTCCGTCGGTCCCCACGAATCCCGAGAGCGCGCCGATCAGGTTCGTTTGCGTGGCCGAGGGCAGGCTCGAGAGGCTCAGCCATTCCGAGAGGGAGCCACCATCCGGCCCGACCGGGGAGGAGACCGCCGCGATACCGGCAGTCGAACTTGCGAGTGAGGTCAGGGTCGCGAGATCCGTGAATTCCGTGCCGTTGGTCTGGTTTCCGACGAGGAGGGGCGAGGCGAAGGTGACGAGCGCGAACGACGGCACCGCGAAGCCCGGGCCGAAGTGCTGGCCGAGCTCGTTGAGTCCGTCAGTCGCGGGATGACCGCCCGGCAGTTGGGCGTAGTAGTCGTAGGAGAGCGGCACAGAGACCGCGAGGAGGACCAGGGGGACCGAGACGAGAAGGATCACTCCTACGGTGAGCCCCGGGCGGCGCTGGGTCGCCCGGCCGACGCGGTAGAAATACGTCTCCTCCCGGCGGTTCCGTTCCGCCACGACCGCCGCGCGACGGCGGAACCGGTCGCCCGACGTCGGCCAGAAGATGCGGGGTCCGATCAGCTTGAGGCACGCCGGGACCATCGTCAGGGAGGCGAGGACCGTGATCAGGATCGCGAGCGAGAGCACCTCGCCCCATTGGGCCAGGAGCGCCACCCCGCTGAACGTCAGCGCGAGGGTCGCGATGATCGCGGTGGACCCGCTCGTCGCGACCGACTGTCCCGCCCATGAGATGGACGCGACGATCGCGTCGTCCGAGCTCTTGCCCCCCACGAGCTCCTCGCGGTATCGTGCGACCATGAAGATCGAGTAGTCCGTGCCGACGCCGAGCACGAACACCTCCTCGAGGGTGAGCGCGGTCGAGTCGACGTGGCCGACCAGTTCACCGATGACGACCGTGCCGCCGATCCCGAGGACGAGCGCGATCCCGAGGATCCCGAACGTGACGAGCGGCGTCATCGGGGACCGGAAGTAGACCATCGAGATCACGAGGAGCAGCCCCACCGTGAGCGGGAGAACGAGCTCGAGGGACGAGCTCACCGCGGTCTGGGTCAACAGGTCGAGCGGCGCAGGGCCGGTTTGGAAGTACGAGATCGAGCGGGTGGGGTCCGACGCGTGCACGACCGCCGGCACGAGCGTGTCGATCCTCCCGAGGTCAGCGTAGACCGGGTCCGCTCCGCTCGCGTTGGTCGCGTCGTCCGCGACCGTGAATCCCACCTGGACGATTTGGGCGGTGCCGGAGGGGTCGACGTACCTGAGAGTAGATCGCGTACGGCACCGGCAGCGGTTCGGTCGCGAGGGTGGACGCCGCGACGAGTCCGTAGGCCCAGAGCTCGATCGGTCCCGGGGGAGCGACCGGGAACGCCTGCCAGACGCGGAGGATCCACGACGCCGGCATTCCGGCTCCCTCGCCGAGCACCAGGGACGTCGTGGCCTGAAGGCTCGACCATGCGCTCACGTTCTCGAGGCCAAGGGTCCCGAGGACCGCGTACGGGACCGCCTGTTCGGCGGGGCTGGGGGCGAGGACGGGCACGAGCCCCACCTCGGTCGCGCGCGCCGTCACGTCCGAGCAGGCCACGACGGTGGCGGGGTCGTTCCAGCAACCCTCGGAGCTGTTGAAGCCCGCGGCAGAAGCGGTGCCGTTGTAGAACGCGCCGAGGACCGTAGCGGCCGGTGCCGAGTTTCCGAGTTCGGCCCGCGCCGTCTCGAACGTGGGATAGTTCGCGGCCTGCGGAGCGCTATGGTTCAGCGACGAGCGCCTCCCAGGCATCGACGAACGCCTCCGGGGGACCCCACAGAAGGGCCGCGGAATCGTTGACGGCGAGCGGGAAGGGAAGGAACGCTCGTCAGCCCAGCATGAAGAATGCTGAGCGCGATCTCCGCTTCTCCGGTCAAGTAGCCGGTGTAGCTCGTGTAGACCGTGCTCACCGAGGCGACGTCGGCGAGGGACGGGTTCGACTCGAGCGCGGTCGTGACGTTGAGGACCACGGCCTGGGCGTTCGCGTCCGTCAGGTTCGGCCCGACGAGCAGGATCGTGCTCGACGAACCGCCGGTCGTGTTGGGGAACAGCCGCGCGAGCTCGGCGTCCGCCATCGCGCTCGGCGAGTGGGACGGGGTCGTCTGGGCCGAGTTGGTCGTCACCGAGCCGATGAGGGAGAGGAACGGCACCGTGACGAGGAGCAGGACCACCCAGAAGACGATCGGGTACCAGGGGTGACGGACGACCCAGCGGGCGAGGCCCCCCAAGAGCCGAGTCCCTCCGGGCGCGGCATTCGCCGGGGGCGCACTCATCGGGCCGTTCGACGGAACCGCGAAGATAACCCTAGCGGCCGTCGGTGTCGCCGGACGGGGAAGGCCGCGCCGTTCGCTTCGCCTGCCAGAGCGCCGGGAAGTGGCCCGGCTCGACGAAGACGCGCGTATCGTCGACGACCCAACCGTGGGGGACCGCGCCCATCTCCGAAGCGTCGTGGCGCGCAGACGCCCGTGGCGATCAGCTTTCCAGCACGGTTCACGAGCGCCACCCGAGCGCCGCGGGAGAACGCCTTTGGCAGCGCGAGGATCCCCCCGCTCGCGAGCCCGGCTCCGTGGGCAACTGCGCTCGCCGCCGCGTCCTTGAGGACGATCGAGGGAAACTCGCGCCACACCTCGTCGATCGGATGGAGCAGCGCGAGGAGCGGCGCGGGGTCGCCGGTCGCCCGCCGGGCGAGCGCGTCCGCGAGGACGGTCAGCGGGACGCTCTTCGACTCGTCGAACGGTCCGGTCGCGACCCGTCGCAGCTCTTCCAAGTGCGCCCCGACGCCGAGCGCTTCCCCCAGGTCGACCGCGAGGGTCCGGATGTACGTGCCCGAGTCCGCGACCACGTCGAGGAGGAGACGGTTCTCCTCCCGCTCGACGAGCTCGAGCCGGTGGATGGTACGCACCCGCCGCTCGCGCTTCACCGCGGAGCGGACCGGCGGCGTCTGATCAGACCGGTCCGGTGAATTCCGGGAGCACCCGCGCGAGATCGCGGGCCGCGACCGCCCCGTGCAGCGCGACGACCCCGACGTAACGCTTGGGGAACTCCAGCACGAGGGGGAGGAGCTTGAGCGCGGGGCCGACGCCCACCCAGAGGACTCCCGAAACGTTCGGGTCGAGGGTCCCGGCGTGACCCGCGCGTTCGACGCCGAGGAGGTCGCGCGCCCACGCGGTCACCTGGTGCGACGACGGGCCGCGCGGTTTGTCGATCAGGAGGAACGCTCCCTCCGCGAGGCGGGTCGCGACCGGGTAGTCGCTCATCCGGGGCTCGGGGAGGGGGGAGCACGCACGAACTCGACGATCGCGGCCGCGACGCCGGGCGGGGAGAGGTGGGTCGAGTCGATCGTCAGGTCGGCCGGCTCCCGGTCGAGGTCGATGCCGTAGAACTTCTCGTAGCGGACGCGCTCGCTCGCCTCCCGGGCCCGGACACGTTCGGTCGCGTCGGCGACCGACTGGCCGTCCCGCTGGGCGACCCTCCGGATCCGCTCGTCGGCGTCCGCCGTCACGACGATGCAGCGCACCGGGGTTCCGTTGCGCCGGCAGAGGATCCCCTGGATCCGGCCGTCCAGCACGCGGCCCGGGCGAGCGAGCGCCTGCATCGCGCGGTCCAGCTCCCGGTCGACCTCGGGGTGCGCTTCCGCGTACCGGCCGAACGTCTCCAAGTCCATGCCCCGCCCGGCGGCCTCGGCGCGGAACTGCTCTCCGGCCGAGCGGAACTCGAGTCCGAGCCGGTCGGCGACGAGCCGTCCGGCGGTCGACTTTCCGCTCCCGGGAGGACCCCCGATCGCGATGACCCACCCGATCACGCCGAACCCCCGGCTGCTCCCACGGCCGGAGGAGAGGACGGGGGGGCGCCCCCGCCGAGGTGTCGGCGCAGCCAGTAGTTCTTCAGGACCCGGCGGAAGACGAGGGAGAACGGGATCGTGTACAAACTGAAGATGAAGAACCAGAGGGGGAAGTAGCCGAACACGTGGTACGTGTAGAGGTTCACGACCGTTCCGCCGAGGCTGACGGTCTGCGCGCTCACCGCGGCCCCCGCGATGAGCAGGCCGACCCAGGTGTAGATCAGGATCAGGAGGAACCAGGTGATCGCCATCCCCTTGAACTGGGCGATCGAGACCTCGCTGGAAAGTCGCGTGAGCCGCTCCTGGTGGGGTTTCAGCGCGGCAATGCGGTCCTTCTTCCCCGACCGGATCGCTTCCATCTGGACCTTGCGGAACGCGGCGCTCCACTTCTGGACCTTGGCGGCCTTGATCCAGTCGGTCGTGTAGTTGTAGGCGAACGCGGTGACCAGCATCTCGAGCGCGCCGGCGATCGCCATCGTGAGGAGCAGGTAGTGGCTCTGGAACCCGATCGCAAAGTAGAGGGGTCCCCCCTGGCTCACGCTGATCCCGAGCAAGGTCGCGATCTGGTTGCGCGCGGGGGTGTCGATGATCATCAGTAGGCCGAGCATGCCGAGAAAGACGTAGATGAAGGTCGAGATCTTGAATTGGGGACCCGGGGCTCGCTTGGGGGGTGCCGTCGACTCGGCTTCCGTCGCCGCTTCCTCCTCCTCGGCGAGGTCGGTCTCCTCCTCGGGGGAGAGTTCGAGCGACGACGCGGTGGACGACGGGAGGGGCTCCTCGTCCGTCGGCATCCGACTACGTCTCGCCTCCCAGGAAGCGCCGGAGGAGCGGGTTCATCTCCATCAGCTGCTCGCGACCCATCGCCTCGTAGAGGTTGATGATGATCCCGACCATGAGGAGCACTCCGGTACCACTCGCATTGCCGAGCGTCCCTATCAAGTCAGCGCCGGCCGCGAGCGCCCCGACCGCCGCCCCCGAGATGACGGTGATGACCGGGATGTACCGTTCCAGGACCCGTCGGAGGACGCGCGGTTCTCTGCGGAAGCCGGGGATCTGCATCCCGGACGCCTCGATCTGACGGGCGACCGCCTCGGGACCCATGTTGGTCGTCTGGATCCAGAACTTCGCGAAGAGGATCGAGCCGCCGACCATCGCGCCGAAGTAGACGCCGACGTGGATCAACCCCTGCCACCAGGCGTGGCCGACCAGGAAACTGCCGTACTGCTGATAGTTCAGGATGGGTAACAGCCAGGCCTCTAAGCCGTTGACCGTCGAGAAGTAGTAGGCACCCCCCGTTAACGGCTGCGTCTGACTGATGCCGTGGGCCGTCGCATACGCGGCCGTCGGGTACGACCCTATCCACCATTGATGGCCGATGAGCGGGAAGTGCACGAGGGTCGGGTTCGTCCAGAGCAGGATCGTGAAGACGGAGACGTTGGCGAGCAGGGCGCTCATTAAGATGACCGGGATGTTCGAGGCGTAGATCAGGCGGAGCGGGTACCGGCCGCGCGCCCCGCGGGATTCCGCGTGCGAGAGCGGCAGCTCGATGCGGGTCGACTCCGTCCACGCGACCAGGAAGAAGATCGCGGCGGTACCGACGAGCGCGATGATCGGATTGGGAGACCGTAAGAGCACGAGCTCCCAGCCGCCGCCGGCCATCTGGGTCGCGGAAAAGTGCGTGAAGAAGTAGATCGTCTTCGGGATCGTTCCGCTCGGCGGGTTCCCGGAGGAGAGCGGCGAGCCCGGCGTTTGCGGGACCCAATTGAGCGTCCCCTGGATGATCTGCTGGGAGACGCCGGCCGCGATGAAGAGCGAGATACCGCTCCCGATCCCCCACTTCGAGACGACCTCGTCCATCAGGAAGACCAGGTAGCTGCCAAAGACGAGCTGGCCGACGATGATCATGTTCCCGAGGAGGAGGCCGTTCCCCGGTGAGACGTTCCCCAACGACGTGACGAGGCTCGTGGATGGCGTCAGGTACCCGAACACCTGCGGGACCGCCTCGATGAAGATCATCGCGATGACGAGGACCTTCTGGGTCCCCTGGTAGGTACCCTTGTCCTCGTCGTCCGTGAGGTCGAGGTTGATGATCTTCGCCCCGGTGAACAGTTGCATGATGATCGACCCGGTGACGATCGGTCCGATCCCGAGGTGCATCAGCGTCCCCTGCGCGCCGGCGAGGATGGCGCGGTAGCTCGCGAACAGGTCGATCACGGTCGCCTGGTCGACGCCGAAGAGGTAGATGTTCGTCAGCAGGAAGTACGTGAGGAGGACGCCGATCGTCCAGAACATCTTCGTCCGGAAATGGACATGTCCCTTCGGCTGCGACACGGCGGGCATCCGCGTCGTGATCGGCTTCAACCCGTAGAGGCGCGAGCCCGACCCCTGGTAGGAGAGTCCGAGGTAGAGCAGGCTCATCACGACGAAGACGATCAGCCCGGCGACCCCGAACGCGAAGAGGGTCGGCCTCCCCCAGAACCAGATCAGGGCGAGGAGGGCGATGCCGACGACCGCGAGCGCGATCGCCCACCGGTTGTCGCGGGGGATCTCCTCGTCCACCATCGAACGGCCGGCGACCCCGTGCCCGATTTATATAGTCTAGGGGGAAGTCGCGGCCGGAGCGGGCGCTTTCCCCGTGGGAGTGACGACGGCGACCTTCTCGCGGGCGTGCCGGCTCGCGTGCGCGACGATGACTTTCCAGGACCGTTCCGACCGTCCTTTCCCGAGCAGGCGGTCGACCCCGGCCTTCGTTAGGTCCGCAACGAACGCCTCGCCGTCCCGCGTGAGGGCGCCGGCGGCCTCGAGGACCGGGACGAACGAGTCGAGCTCGCCGACGTTCAGCGAGGTCGGTCGCGCGACGATCTCGGGCGGACGCTGGAAGCCGTGGCGACCGAAGTGGTTCGGCGCGTAGATCAGCATCGACTTGAACTTGTACTTGTGGAGCCCGGCGTTCCCCGGCCACCCTGCTTGCCCGCGCCCCGGCCGGCCTTGATGCCCCGGCCGTGGGTGCGCAGGCCCCGGAACTTTCGAGTACGACTCGGCATCTCCCCCCTCCTACATCATCCGCCGGACGAGGTCGTTGATCGAGCGCCCGCGGTAGCCGAGCGCTCCGCCGAGGGCGAACGGCTTCTTGGTCGAGCGCCAGCCGCCCTTCGGCGCCTTCAGGCGGAACCTCGGGCGGAGCCCCGCGATCGGGGGAAGGCCCCGCTCCGAGACCGATCGGGTCAGTTCGGTGAGGTCCTTGGCCCGTAGCTCGTCGCCGAGCACCTCGGCGGTGATCCGCTTCCCTTGGACCGTCTCGCCGCGCTCCTGGAGGAGCAGGCTGACCGTCTGGGGTTCCGCTTCCCCCCAGGTCACGTAGCCCTGGACCTTCGTGAGCATCCCCTTGAACGACGCCGCCTCGGGGAGGACGGTCGCGTTGTTCGGCCGCGTCAGGTGGAGGAACTGAAGGGTCTCCACGATGTCGTGCCGCGCATGAATCGTCCCACGCACCCGTACCACCATCCACGCCATGTTGTTACCTTCCTGCCGGCGGTCCCGGCCGGCGCGCCCCACCCGGGCCCCCGCCCGGCGCTCCGGGGCCCCCGCGTCCCGGCCCACCCCGGCCGGGAGGCCCGCCGCGTCCGCCGGGGCGACGACCGCCTCGGCCTCCGCGCATCGGGCGGGCTCCCTCTTCCTTCGGAGGAAGGATGGAGGTGCCGACCGGGCCGCGGACGATCTTGAGTCGCGCGGCGTCCTCGGGGGGGACCTTGAGCTCGGAAAGGGCGACCAGGGTGCGGTAGGCGGCCTGAGCGTAATTCACCGTCGTCTTCGAGTGGCCGGCCGTGTACCCCCAGGCGTCGGTGATCCCGGCGAATCGGAGGACGGGCTTCGCCACGCCTCCAACCGCGAGGCCGACGCCGCGGGGCGCCGGCTTGAACGTGACGGCGACCGAGCCCGACCGGCCGTGCACCAGGAACGGGAGCGTATGGGACCTACCGCAGCCGCACTCCCAACTGCCGCACCCCCGGAGGATCTCGATCACGCCGAGCTTCGCCCGGTCGATCGCGCGCCGGATCGTCGGGCCGACCTCCCGGCCCTTCGCACGCCCCATGCCCACGAACCCATCGCCGTTGCCGACGACCACCGTCACCGCGAACTTGAATCGACGCCCCGAATCGGTCATCCGCTGGACCATGTTGACGTCGAGGACCTCGTCGTGAAGGCCGGGAAGGAGCTTGTCGACGATCTGGGGCTCCCGGAGCGGTAGCCCGGTCGCGAGGGCAGCGCTCATGGTCGTGATCTCCTCGGCCGCGACGCGCTTGCCCAGCTCCGTCTTGGGGACCCAGGGAGGGGGGGGTGCCATGGCGGGAGGTCCGCCGGGCCTCCGGTCACCGCCGCCATACGCCGGACTCATGCGGGTGCCTCCGGAGCACGGTGGAGGAGGCTGGGGAGTTTGAGCTTGTACGCTTCGATCGGGGACGCGAGCGGTTTACCGAGGTGCTTGCCGTTCAACCGCTCGGAGGTAGGGAACCCGCCCTCGCCGTGCGGGATCGCGATGCCGGCATCGAGGAGGCCCTTCAGCGCCGCCGAGATACGGCCCCCTTGGGTCGGCCGACGCAGACCCGCGTCCAGCACGGCGGACTCCGCTCCGCCCGCCTTCGCCCGAAGGCCGGCGAGGTAGGCCGTGAGGTAGGCCGCGGGCGTGGATGCGAGGCTTCCCGGAGGGAATTCGACCCCCCCGAGCTCGCGACTGTCGGCCGCGGCGAGGACCCGGTCTCCCGTCGGGTAGTACGCGACGAGCGCGACGCGGATGCGGCGGTCGGTGAGGCGGACGACCGCCCGCGGCTCGCCGGATTTCAACAGGCGCAGGCGGACCCGGTAATCGGTCTTCCCCTCGCGCCGGCGGCGGAACGGAACCCGGTAGCTCGGACCGGTGCTCATGCGGTCTCCCCCTTCAGGTGGCCCGCCAGGCGGAGGTTGACGACCAGGTGGGCGCGGCTCCGGAACATTCCGCCCTTCGCACGGCGGTAGAACTGACGGTAGGCGGCGGACGGGATCTTCTTCGCGTCGCGCAGCTCCTTCAGGAGGTCGCGCTGCGCCCGGATCCGCCGCATCCAGCGGTCCTTCTTCGGGAGCCGGGCGCGGGGCGTGCCCCGTCGGGAGCCCGGGCCCGAGTGCCGTCCCTTCAGGACCTCGAGGGCGTGGCGTCGTGCGCGGACCCGGGAGGTTCCAGGGATCCGCTTCCGACGGATGACGCCCGCCTTGATCGCGCTGCGGAGGTCGCTACGGGTGACCGCGTCGGCGAGCTCCTCCTGGCTCGCGGGGTCGATCCAGACCCGGCCCTCTCCGCATTTCAGGAGGGCCGCCGCGAGGCGCCGTTGGTTCGAGAGGTCCGGCATCGTTCCTACGCCTCCCGTTCGGACTTAACGATTGGGTTCAGGATGTGGACCCCGAGCTTGCGCGCCGTCTCTTCCAGCGTGAGGCGGCGACGGGTCCCGACCGTGCGCCCGATGATCGCCGCCTCGGTCCGCGCGTCGAGGTGCTCGAGCTCCTCGGGCGTGTGGACGATGATGGGGCGGAATCCGCTCGGGACGAGGCCACGGACCGCCGCCGGGGACCGGTATCCGATGCTCACGATCTGCGTGCGGTACCCGTAGTGACGGCGCTGTTTCGACTGAAGACCCCGCGGGCGGCGCCACGCGCCGTCGCGGCCAATACGCCAGTATCGGTTCGCGGCCTGACGGCCGAAGATCGGTCGCTTCTTGTCGAGGGCCCGCCGCAGGCTGAGCAGTCGACGGCGGTCGGTGGCCAGCGCTCGCACGTCGAGGAGCGCGAACCTCCTCGGGGGTTTTCTTCTTCGCGGAGACCTTGGGTGCCGCGGCCTCGTCCTTCGGCGCCGCCTTGCGGCGTCGCTTCACGGGAGTAGGGGACGCGGGGCGCGAGGCATCCGGGGTCGCCTCTTCCGCCATCAGCTCGCCTCCTTCATGTGGGCGCGTTCGATGAGGTAAATGCCGTCCTGGAACACGCGAGGGTCGTAGTCCCGGATGTGGGTCACGCGCTCGATGTTCGCCGCGCTCTGGCCGACCTGCTCGACGTCGTGACCGGTCAGGGTGACGATGTCGCCCTCGACGACCGCCTTCGTGCCGGGCCAGAGGCGCGTGCTGCGCGGGTACTTCTCCCCGAGGAAGTTCTCGATCACGAGCTCTTCGCCCCGGACCGACACCTTCATCGGAAAGTGCGCCGCCACGACCTTCATCTTCGCCTCGACCCCGACGGTCAGCCCTTGGGCGAGGTTGCGGACGTGCGCCGCCCAGGTCTTGAGCAGCGATTGGGAGCGCTTCCGGTTCGAAGGGATCCGGAGCTGCAGAGTGACCGACCCTCCGCCCAACGTGAGGTCGATCACATCGGACGGGAACGGGCGCTCGACCTTACCGAGCGCGCCCTTCACCGCGAGGCGACCGGGGGTGACGGTGAACGTCACGCCCTTCGGCACTTCGACGATCTCGCGGGAACGGTCGGGGTCAGTAGACATAGGCGAGCAGCCGACCTCCGATCTTGAGCTCCCGGGCCTGTTGGTGGGAGAGCACGCCGCGGTTGGTCGAAAGGACCAAGAGGCCGAAATCCTGCGCCGGGAGGAACCGTGCCTCGTAGCGTTCGAGCCCGTCGTGCGACACGGGGAGGCGGGGCTTGATCACCCCGCACGAGTTGATCCGCCGGGACAGACGCACCTCGTACTTTCCTCCGCGCCCGGTGGGCACGAAGGTGAACTCCTCGATGTACCGATGCTCTCGGAAGATGCGGAGCACCTCCGCGATCAGCTTCGAGGTCGGGGCGAGCTCGACGCTCGGCTTCCCGTCGCGGTCAGCGTGCCGGAGGGTGACGAGGGCGTCGTTCAGTAGGTCGTGTTGCACGGTAGCGCCCTCCTTACTGGTACTTTCGGAACCCGAGGTCGACCGCGACCTCGCGGAAGCATTGGCGGCAGACGTGGAGTCCGTACCGGCGCACGATGCCCCGCTTGCGGTCGCATCGCAGGCACCCCTCCTTCCGTCCGAAGCGCTTCTTGGGTTTCGACATCGCTCACTCCAGGACCGTGACGTGGAACATGCTCTCGAGGAACGCCTTGGTCTCGGCGGCGGTCGAGCGGATCGAGCGGGGGATCGGCCGGGACTGCAGGCGGCGCTGACGGACCCGGTAGCCGGCGCGGCCGACCTCGACCGCGACGTCCATCCCGTGGATCCCGATCTGCGGGTCGTACTTCATCCCCGTGAAGTCGGTGTAGTCGGCGATCCCGAAAGAGAAGTTTCCGTTGCGGTCGATCGAGTCGACGTCCAGCTGGCGGTCGCGCGCCTCGAAAGCGCGGCCGAGGAAGTCGACCGCCGCCGCCCCCCGCAACGTGACCTTGGCGCCGATCTCCTGGCCCTCCCGGATCCCGAAGTCCCGGTTGGTGGAGTGGGCCCGGGTCGCGATCGGCTTCTGGTGCGTGATCATCTGGAGGACCTTCTCGGCCTTGGACCGGTTCTCCCCGGACTCGCCGACGCCCGCGTTCACGACGATCTTGATGACCCGGATCGCGCGGTGGGGATTTCCCGCGGGAGCCGGGGCCGATGTCGGAACGGACTCGGGGGCGACGCTCATCGGTCCACTCCCTCGGCGAGTGTGACCTCAGGGGACGTCATCCCGACGACAAAGACGTACTCCTTCACCGTCGAGAACCCCTCCTTGAAGTGGACCAGGTTCGGCTGCGACGAGTTGCGGACCTCGATGCGCTCGACGCGCGCAAGCTCCCCGACGTGCGAGCCGCCCGCGACATACGCGAGGGCGCCTGCCGCGAGGGGGATGTGGTCCACGACCTTTTGACTCGGGACTTCGAGCTTGAGCGAGTCTCCCACCCGGTAGGCGCTCGTGGGTGGCACCAGGAGATTGCGCCCGTCGTGGAGGGTGACCTCGATCTGGCCCTTTCGCACCGCGTGCTTGAACCGCACTCGGCCGATCTTGACGGTCGCCTCGGTCGAAGGGATCGCGACGAGCACGAGCTTTCCGCGGCGGTCCTTCACGACCCGATAGTGGGTGTTGAGCGGGGCCCCGAACGAGAGCGTGTCCATGAGACCGAGCCCGCGGTCGAGGTCCTTCGCGACCTGGCCGTCGACACGAACGGCACCGGAACGGAGGAGGATCCTCGCCTCGCGCGCGCTCTCGACGAGCTGGCGGATGTCGCGAAGGACGAGCAGGAGCGGGATCGACTGATCCTGGGCGTGGGGCCCGGGGCCGGGGCGCTTGACCCACTTCGTCCCCTTTCGAGGGATCGTCCACGACCGCGGGGCCGCGCGGCGCTTCAGGCGGAACGTCATGCGGGTTCCTCGGGAGCGGCCGCGGGCTTCGCGGCGCGCTTCGGCTTCGGTTCCGGGAGCTCGGCCGGCGGGGTCGCCGGGGCGGGGGTCGTCTCGGGTTCGGGCGTCTCCTCGCCTTCCGGCGTCTCGCCGCGCTCTTCGGGCGTGACCTCTTCCTCCGAGACCTTGAGGATCCGGCGGCGCCAGGGGTCCGACAGGTTCAAGCGCGTGATGACCAGGTGGCTGGTTCGGATCGGGAGCGGTTTCAGCTTGTCTTCCCCGGTCTTGAGCGTGACGTTGTCCAAGATCACCGAGTAGCCGCGGCGGTCGACCTTGGCGACCCGCTCTTCGCGGCCGACGAAGCTCCCCGAGAGGACGCGGACCGTGTCGCCCTTGCGGATCGGGACGGACCGGGCATGGAAGCGACTGCGCAGGTCCCGCGAGAGGGGGACGGTCATCCGGCGGTGTCGCTGGAACGGCAGCGCGGTGTAGAGCGCCTTGCGTTGGCGGCGGGGGGAGTGGGGAGAGATCCGCATGCGATGAGTCCCTCCTACACGATGATCGACGAGGCCGCCGCGATCCGCGGCCAGCGCTCGGCGGCCTCCTTGGCTACCGGGCCCTTGATCTGGGAGCCTTTGATCTCGCCCGTTTCGGTCGTGATGACCGCGGCGTTATCTTCGAACTGGAGTCGCGTCCCGTCCGGCCGGCGGAACGGAGCGCGGGCGCGCACGATGACGGCGTGGAGCACCTGCTTCCGCATCTCGGGCGTCCCCTTCTTGACGGAGACGACGATGAGGTCGGCGATCCCTGCCCGAGGGTATCGACGGTGCGTGCCGTGCCAATTCATGACGGCGATGATCTCGACGACCTTCGCGCCGGTATTGTCGACGCAGTCGAGCCGGGCCCCCTTCGGGAGGCTGCGGCCGCGTCGTCCGGCCAGTCCCTTCATTCCGCCTCCTCCTTCGCGGGGGGCGCGCTCGCGGGCACGACCGGCTCCTCGCTCGACACGCGGAAGGCAGCTTCGCCGAGGTCCTCGACGATGCAGAACGAGACGAGCTTCGAGAGCGGGCGCGTCTCGGCGATCCGGACCCGGTGGCCGACCGGGACGTTGAGGCACGCCGGTGCGTGGGCGAGGTAGCGTCGGCGTCGTTTCTCGTACCGCTCGAACTTGGGAACGAAGTGGAGGAGCGTACGCTCGACGACGGCCGTGCGCTGCATGGAGGTGGAGACGACCGTCCCTTCGAGCACCTGGCCGCGGAGTGGCAGGCGCCCGTGGAACGGGCAGTGTCGGTCGTCGCAGCGCGTCTTCGGCGCGCGAACGTCCAGACCGATGTCCCGGGCCCGGCGAGCAGCAGGCGTACGGGTCGGTGTCATCGGAACCTCCGAGGACCACCGGTCAAGAGCCGCTTCGTGCGGTCCTCAGGCCGCACGCGAAGGGTATCGCCTCTTAACGGTAACTCTCCGGCGCCGAGGACGATTGTCCCCTCGAGGCCGGTCTTCGACACACGCAGCGGACGCGTGCGCCCCGGGACCCGAATGAGGAGCGTGGAGAGGGACTCGTCGACGATCGTGCCCTCGACGGGCCGCTGGAGGCCCCGGCACCGCCGGGATCGCCACCGAGGCCCCGAGGATCTCCCCGGCGAGCGCCTCCCGCTGCGTACGGCTGAGTTCGACCGCGGTCCCCGTCCCCTTCGACATCGGTGCACCTCGAGGCCCCCCTACGGACGCCGAGCCTCCCGGGGACCGATCGCCAGCGACCGCTCGTTGAGTACCGTGAGGGCCCGGGCGACGTTCGTGCGGAGCGCACGCATGCGGCCCGGGCTCGGAGGCGCGCCGCCCATCGCCGCGACGCCGCGTTCCCGTAGGAGGTCGTTCTCCACGTCGGAGATCTTGCGCTTGAGGTCGGCGTCCGAGAGCTCCCGGAGCTCCTTCATGCGGAGCAGCGTCACGGAGCCCCCACGGCATCCGGAAGGTCGACCGGTGGGATTGGGACCGCTGGGTCTTCGAGGGGAGGCAGGTCGACGGGGACCGGCTTGGGCCGCTCCTCGACGCCCTTGACCGTGATCTCGTCGGGCAATTTGGCGGTCGGACGCATGATCCAGACGTTGACGCCGATGACGCCCGGCTTCAGCCGGGCCTGGTAGAATCCCTTCCCGATCCAGAGGTGGACCGCTTCGCCGCAGTACTTGATCGTTCCGGCTTTGAACCGCTCGGTCCGGTGGCGCTCGCCGGTGAGCTTGCCGGAGAGGATGACCTGGCAGCCCCGCGCGCCCGCCTCCATGATGCGACGGACGGTCGAGTGGCCGGCGCGCCGGAAGTGCCATCCCCGTTCGAGGGTCGACGCGAGCTTCTCGCTCATCAGTTGGGCGTTCAGGCTCGGCTGGCGCTCCTCCTGGACCTCGATCTGCGGATTGTCGAGATTGAACCGGTGCTGGATGTCCTCGGTGAGGCGCTTGATGAGCTCACCGCGGTGGCCGATCAGGATGCCCGGACGTTCGCAGATCAGGGTGACGCGGGTGCCCATGGGCGTGCGCGTGATCTCGAGCCCTCCGAAGCCGGCCCGCGCGCTCTCCTGCACCAGGTAGTCCTTGAGGAGGACCCGGCGCATCGCCTCCTGGATGACCTTCTGTTCGGCGCTCATTCGGCCTCCTTGCGCTCGGCGAGGATGATCTCGACGTTCGTCGTCTGCTCGTTCCACGCGGTCGCCCGGCCTTGCGCGCGGGGCATGGACGCTTTGCGGATCCGGCCCCGCGCGCTCGCGGCGACCTTGACGAACAGTCGGTCCGTGTCGAGGCTGTCGTATTCCGCGTTCTCCTCCGCGTTCTTCAGGAGCTGGAGGACCTGCTTGGCCACCTTGATGGGAAACCGACCCGGGCCGACCCCCCGGTGATGCGCGGTCTCCTGGTTGTAGCGGCGGAACGGGATCGCCTTCTTGAGGTCGACCGCATCCTCGAGGATGCGACGGGCGCGGTCGAGCGGGAGCCCGCGGATCGCGTTGAGCACCTCGTAGGTCTTCTTTGGCGACATCGGGATCTCCACCCCGCGGGCGCGGCCAACGCTCACGCCGGGTTCGTCCCGATAGGTGTACCCGCGCATCGTTCGACCTCCGTCCTCACTTGAGCGGCATGAACTTCGACGACCGGGTCGCCCCGACACCCGGTCCGGAGTGCTTTTCGAATCGGCGGGTCAACGAGAATTCGCCGTAATAGTGGCCGACCATCTCGGGCCGGACCTCGATCTCCTTGAACTCCTTCCCATTGTGGATCGCGACGTGGCGGCCGACGTGGGCCGGCAGGACGAGCGCGTCCCGGACGTGGGTGCGAACGACCTTCCCCGTGGGGGTCGACTGCATGCGCTCGAAGAACTGCGTCGTTTCGATGTTGAATCCACGTCGGATCGAACGGCGGGCACGACTGGAGGCGACCTTCGCGAACTCCTCCAGGCTCAACGCCTGGAGCTGCGGCAGGGAGAGACCGCGGAAGGTGAACTCGCGCTTTCGGCGCGCTTCGACCTTTTTCGCCTTGCGGGCCTTCGCCATGCCTAGCCGCCTCCCTTCTGTTCGCGGAGACGCTTCTTCACACGAACGGACCGCGAGAACCGACCGACCTTGGCGCCGGGCCAGGTGCCGCTCGCGACCGTGCTCGGGCGCCCGACGTGCTGGTGGGCCCCGCCGCCGAACGGATGGTTGACCGGGTTCATCGCGACCCCGCGGACCTTGAACGCTGCGCGAGCGAGGGAGCGGGTCGTCCAGACCTTCTTGCCGGCCTTGATGATCGGCCGCTCACGACGGCCACCGCCGCCTACCGCGCCGACCTGGGCGCGGCATGTGGCGAGGAATTGCTTGAACGCTCCGCTCGGCAGCTGGATCGTGACGTCCCGCTCCGTGTGGGCGACGACCAGAGCGCTGGCCCCCGCGGAGCGCACCAAACGCCCGCCGTCGAACGGTTTGACCTCGAGGTTAGAGACGAGGGTCCCGTCGGGGATCTTTCCGAGCGGCAGGATCGCGCCCCGGTCGACGCGCCCTTCTTGGAAGGTGATCGAGTCGCCGGTGGCGAGACCGGCGGTGGCGAGGACGCGGTGTTCTTCGCCGTCAGGGCCCGCGACCTCGGCGACCGGAGCGGTGCGCCCCGGCGCGGGAACGATCCGCAGGACCTTCCCCTCGCCGACGATCGATGGCGCGGGAAGGTAGATCGCGCCGTGGTGGCGGTGGCTCGGCGAGCGGTACGTTCCGGTGCCGCTCCCCCGGCGACGAGAGATGATGCGCTTTCCCATCAGAACACCCCGGCACGGCTGCCGATATCCTCAGCGGAGAAATCCTTCGAGAACGTGATCGTCGCGATCTTCCCCGAGCGGACGATCTTGGTGTTGACCTTCGTCACCTTGCACTGATAGAGGCCCTCGACCGCCCGCTTGATCTCGGCGCGGCTCGCCCGGCGGTCAACGGCGAACTCGAGCTTGTTGAGCCGCTCCATCTCGTCCATCGACTTCTCCGTGACGTAGGCGTGGAGGACGACGCGGTGGCGGAAATCGCTCATGGGGCGACCTCCCCGAACCGGGCTCGCAGGGACTCGACCGCCGACCGAGAGAAGAGGGTGAGGCGACCGGCCGCGCCGCCGGGCGCGAGGTCCTCGGTGGCGAGACGCAGGACGGGTACGACCTCGACCCCCGAGAGGTTGCGGAATCCTCGCGCCTTGCCGGGAGCGCTCGTCACGATGAGGAGACTCCGTGGCGTTCGGCGGGCCCGTCCCCGGCGCTTTCCGCGGCCCGCACGCATGTGGGTCCCGTGTTGGGCACGAGTGACGTCCGCCCAGAGCTTGAGCCGCTCGAGAAGATTTCGTGCGTCGGCCGAGGTCCGGATCTCCTCGACGCGGTCCTCGAGCACGACCGGGAGATGGAGCCCCGAAGGGACCTCGTGTCCGCGCGCGGTCGCGAGCTTGGCCTCGCGCGTGGCGCCGAGGGCGGAGGCGAAGGCGAGCTGGCGCTCCTTCCGGTTGATCTTCTTCGTCCAGATCCGCTCGACCTTCGGGGGATGGGCCGGGCGTCCACCGACGGTGTTGTTGGCCTGCGCGCCCCGCATCGAGTCCATCAGTCGAGGACTACGGGCGACGCCCTTGCCCTTCCCCGACCACTGGACCGAGTGACGAGCCCCCGCGGTCAGCTTCGTACCGTGCGGCTGGATCCGGTGGCTTTGGGCGGCGACGACCGCTCGCTGGATCAGGTCGGGCCGGAACGGGCTCGAGAAGGCGAGAGGGAGGTTGAGACCCGCACCCTGTTTTCCATCCACTCCCACGAGGTGGACTCGGTGGTGGGGGGTGGCGTGTTCCGCCGGGCCGGGGTGGGCCCGGGCTCGTCGGGAGGCGTCATACGCCCTGCTTGGAACGAGTGCTGAAGTAGCGAAGGTCGACCTTCTCCACGGTGGCCACCCGGCTCCGCATCGGCGCGCGGAATCGGAGGAGGCGTTTGGCTGGCCCCGGGAGCGACCCGTGCAGCACGATGCACGCGCTGCGGACCTCCCCGTAATGGGGGAATCCACCGGCGGGGGTGACCGGGTCCGCCCGGGGGTCTCGAACGATCTTGAGGACGCGCATGTTGAATTGCGTACGACGATGGTAGCCCTGTTGCCCGGCTTGGGGAACCCGGTAGGTAACGAAGCTCGGATTGTGGGGGCCGAGCGTGCCGATCATGCGGCGGTGCTTCGAGTTCTTTCGGGGTTGGAGCTTGACGCCCCAGCGCTGGATGTGGCCCTGGAACCCGAACCCCTTCGTCACTCCGAGGACGTCGAGGAACTCGCCTTCCTTCGTGAGCTGGTCCGCCGAGATCTCCTGACCGAGCTGCTGGACCGCGAAGTCCCGGCGCTCCTCGAACTTGTCGCCCGAGACGCGCACCTCGAAGATCTGCGGCGTCTTCGACGGAGTTCCCGTGATGAGCTGCGGTTGGGTGTGGACCAGGAGGCGAATCTCGTGCCCCGAAAGGGCCGAGAAGAGAGCGACGGCATCGGACGTGCTGGCCGGATGCGGGGGGATGCGACGGGAGAGCTCTTCGGCCGCCCCCGAGCCCCACACCTCCCCCGTCACCCGCGAGCCGTACGGCCCTCGAGTGTAGACTCGGGCCCCGACGACCCGCATCGGGGGAACCTCCACCACGGTCACGGGGATCGCCACTTCTTGCCCGGCGGTCGTCGAGCGTTTCCGGTAATCGACGATGAACGCGTGGGTCATCCCAACCTTGTAGCCGGGAAAGCCTTCGATCGCAGGTTTCGACGGCCCGGGGGGCCACGACCGGATGCGCGGAACGGGTCGAACGGACCGCTTGCGCGGAGAGAAGGCGAGGGATCCTCGCCGTGGTTTATGTCTCCGTGCCATGGGTCGATAGGGGGTCCTGCCTCCAGTGGGGACGGGGGAGAAACGTACCCTATATAACGCCTCGTGAGAAAAACGCCGGACCACCGATAGAAACTGAAAATTTTGACGAGAGCGGCGACGGCTCGCCCCGCCTCTCTCGAACGCGCGCGTAGAGGGCTCCGCGTCGGGTCGTCGCGCGACCGCGCACCCCGATTCGCACGAATCAGCTCCGCGGCGCAATGCGCGGAGGCGGCGGAACGGGGAGCGGGATCGTCGCGACGGTCGTGATCCGGTCGCGCGGTCGCGTCCGCTCGCTCGGACTCTTCGGCCCAGACCGCGCGAGGCGAGCGCCAAGGGTTAATCCCCTCTCCCTCTGAGGGGCCGAGAGGACGCGCGTGCAGGCAGTGGTCAAGACCCGACGCGCTGCTGGTGGAGAAGTCCGCACGGTCCCGGAGCCGGTTCCGGGCGCGGACGAAGTGCTCGTGCGAGTTCGCGCCTCTTCGATCTGTGGCACCGATGTCCACATCTGGAAATGGAACGAATGGGCCCAGACCCGAGTGAAACGGGTCCCCATGATCTTCGGCCACGAGCTCAGTGGAGAGGTCGTGAAAGTCGGTGCGGGCGTGCGGAGCCTCGTTGTGGGCGACCATGTCTCCGCGGAGACCCACATCGTCGACGGGACCGTGCTACCAGTGCCGCACCGGTAGGATGCATATCTGCGCGAAGGTGCAGGTGCTCGGCGTCGACCGGGACGGGGTCTTCGCGGAGTACGCTGTTCTCCCCGAGCTCAACGCGTGGAAGAACGACCCGCATCTCGACCCGGCGATCGCATCGATCCAGGAGCCGCTCGGGAACGCCGTGCACTCGCTCCTCCCCGAAGACAACATCGAGGACCTGGCCGGAAGGTCGGTGCTCGTCACTGGTTGCGGTCCGATCGGTCTCCTCGCGATCCTGGTCGCGAGAACGTTGGGGGCCGAGAAGGTGGTCGCGACCGAGGTCAACCCGGTGCGCATCGACCTCGCGTGGAAGATGGGCGCGGACCTGGTCCTCAACCCCGTCGAAGAAGGGGACGGGATCCTCCGGAAGATCCAGGACGCGAGCGACGGCCGTGGGGTCGACGTCGCGGTCGAGATGTCGGGTCACCCCAACTCCCTTCGTCTCGTCTTCGATGCGCTCACGCCGGGGGGGCGGGTCTCCCTGCTTGGGCTCTTCGACGAGCCCGCGACGCTCGACGTGGACAATGCGCTCATTTTCAAGGCCGCGCGGGTCCACGGGATCTTCGGGCGCCGGATGTTCGAGACGTGGTACCAGGTGAAGGGACTGCTCGCGCGGAGCGCCTTCCGCGAGAAGGTCGCGCAGATCATCACCCATCGGGTTCCAATCCCCGAGATCTCCCGCGCGATGGAACTCCTCGACTCGATGCAAGCCGCGAAGGTCTCCCTCGAGGCGAAGTGGTGAGCCCGTGACGCGCGACCCCGGCGGATTTCCTCCGGCAAGAGTACGACCAGCTCGTCGCGGCTGACCTCGACTGGAAGCTACGGGTCTTGGATGGTCCGAGCGCGCCGTGGAGCACGATCGACGGGAAAAAAGTGCTCATGTTCTGCTCGAACAACTATCTCGGTCTCTCGAACCACCCGAAGCTGAAGGAGGCCGCGGTCGAGGCGATCCGCACCCACGGCGTCGGCTCCGGCTCGGTTCGGCCGATCGCCGGGACTATGGACCTCCACGTCGAGCTCGAAACACGCCTTGCGCGCTTCAAACAGGCCGAGGCGTCCCTCGTCTACCAGTCGGGTTTCGCCACGAACTCCGGCCTGATCCCCCAGCTGGCGGGAGACGGCGACCTGATCGTGAGCGACGAGTTGAATCACGGGAGCATCATCGACGGCGCTCGTCTCTCGCGGGCGGAGAAGACGGTCTACCGGCACGGCGACACGACCGACCTCGCCCGCGTGCTCGACGAGGCCGACGACCACACCCCCTCCTTCCGCCGTATCCTCGTGATCACCGACGGGGTCTTCTCCATGGACGGGGACATCGCCCCGCTCGACCGGATCGCGTCCCTCGGCGCCCAGCACGGCGCGATGGTCTATGTCGACGACGCCCACGGCGAGGGGGTCCTCGGGGAAGGAGGTCGAGGGATCGTCTCCCATTTCCATCTGAGCCGAGACCAGGTCCAGGTGGAGATGGGGACGTTCTCGAAGGCGTTCGGCGTCGTAGGGGGCCACATCTCGGGGTCCCGCGACCTCGTGCACTTTGCGCTCAATAAGTCGCGGACGTGGCTCTTGAGCGGCTCTCATCCGCCCGCGACCGCCGCCGCGTGCATCGCTGCGCTGGACGTGCTCGAGAACGAACCCGAGCACGTCGAACGGCTCTGGCGCCACACCCGGCGGTTCAAGAAGGCGATGAACGACCTCGGGTTCGATACGGGAAAGAGCGAAACCCCGATCACGCCCGTCATCGTCGGGGAGAGCGCCCTCGCGCGGCGGCTCAGCGAGCGGCTCTTCGAGCTCGGAGTGTTCGCCCTGCCGATCGTCTTTCCGATGGTTCCCAAGGACCGCGCCCGGATCCGCACGATCATGAACGCGGCCCTCCGAGACGAGGACGTGACGTTCGCGATCGACGCGTTCGAGAAGGCCGGTCGGGAGCTCAAAGTCGTCTAGGCCTTCGGGCGAATATCAGGGGCGCGCCATCGTCTACGGCCCGCCGGGAAACCGAGGGAAGCCGGTCCGCCCCGGTACTCAGGCGGAGACTACCCTCCTGGCCTCCCCGCGACTCCCGCGAACCCCCCCACGCGGTTACCCGAGCCCCATCATCTCCGTAAATAGGGTGCCGGCATGGTACTGGGTGGAGGAAGGGAACGATGGATCATTCCGGGTCTCGCCACTCGAGCGACGACCTTCCCGACCCTCCCCGTCTGTGGACCGTCGAGGAAGCGAACGGCCGGATCGCCGACTTGGAGGAGCTGCTCCCCCGCCTTCGGGGCTGGGTCGTCCGGCTGCGCGAAGTGCACGACGAGGCCCACCGGCTCGCCGAGTTCTGGGGGAACGACGTGGACGCCCCGGACCACGCCGACCACGCACTAAAGCAGCGGCTCGACGCCGAGTGGCAGAACCTGACCCGCCGGCTGGAGGAAGCCGTCGCGGGCCTCCGCAAGGAGGGCATCGAGGTCAAGGACCTCGAGAGTGGACTGGTCGATTTCTACGGGCTCCAGGACGGCGAGATCGTGTTCCTGTGCTGGCAGCGGGGCGAGAGCGCGGTTGGTTTCTATCACCCGCTCGCCGGATCGTTCCGTAACCGCCGACCGATCTCGGAAGCTGCCCGCCGCGCGAGCCCGAGCCCTCGCGGCTCCGCCGCGCGGGGCGTACCCTAATCGAGGTCCGGGGCCGGCCCCGTTTGCGCCATCTGGATCGTGCGCACCGCCAGCGCGAACGACCCCACCCCGGCAAGGACCGCGCTCAGCACCTCGAGGAGCGGGAACACCGTGGAGAGGCTCAGGTAGAAGAGGACGAAGGGCGCGAGGAGCCCAGCCGCTCCCCCCACCACGCCGACCGCCGGCCGGTCCTCCCGGAACGTGTCGACCGCGGCGAACCCTGCGACCAGGGCGATGATCCCGAGCAGTACCGCCCCGCCCCCGACCGAGGCCAGGAACTGTTCGAGGTCAGGGAACGGAGCGAGGGAGACCGTGGATGCGTTGGCGGTCCCGGCCGGGAAGAGGAGGATCTGAAGCCCTGTCGCCTGCGTCAGATAGACGACCGACACGAACGTCGTCACGGTGAGGGACGCGTACCCGGCGGCCGTGACGTTCAGGGTGACGCCCCCCGGCGGCACGCTCGAGAAGGAGAACGCGCCATCGGGGCCGGTGAGCACCGTGCTCTGGCGACCCGCGTCGTTCGTGAGCGCGACCGCCGCTCCGGCGAGCGGCTGGGCGAACCCACCGACCTCGTGCTCCACCGTCCCGTTGATCGTGAACGACGCCGGCCGGCTGGCGTCGTACCCGTCGTAGACGAGAACGGCCGCGAGCCCGGCGGCCAGCACCGCGACGGCGATCAGGGCCGCTGCCAAGGGCCGACGCACCCGCCAGCGAGGCACGCGCGGCCGGGCCAGCGGGGGATATAGTCCGGGGTACACTTCCCAACTGTACAGCGGCGGGGGGTCGCGGGGCACGACCACCGGCACCGGGGTGCGACATTGCGGGCACGGAAACCACTGGGTCGGCGGCTCGGCCGCGACGACGACCCGAAGGTCGGCTCCGCACGCCGGGCAACGCATCGCCACCGTCGACGTCGCCATGCCACCCGGCCGAGCGCCGCCGGGGTCTTAGCCTTGCGGCGGGCCCTCGCGAAGGATCATCCCCGGGTCGTCGGCGTCGACGACGGGGCGTTCGGCCGAGGGGACACGTTCGCCCCGATCGCGGCGGTGGTCGTGTCGGCCCCGTCGTACGTCGAAGCCATACGTCGTTCGAGGGTCCGGGTGGACGGTACTGACGGGACCGAGGCGGTGATCGCGCTCGTCCGCTCGACCGGGGCGGTCGACGGGGTCCGCGCGGTGCTCGTCGACGGCGCGGTCGTCGGCGGGTTCAACGTCCTCGACCTGGACCGCGTCCACGAGGCGCTGGGCATCCCGGTCGTGGCCGTGACCCGCCGGCCGCCCGACTTCGGCCGGATCCACGCCGCGCTTCGGACGTGGTTCGGGTCCGATGCCGAGCGACGATGGGCGCTCCTGCGGGCCCATCGCCTCGTGCGGGTACCGACGGGCGAAGAACCGATCCTCGCCGCCGCCGTCGGTTGCCGCGCGGTCGACGCGGCCGCGCTCGTGCGACGGACCACGGTCCGGGGTACTGGCCCGAGCCGCTTCGGCTCGCCCATCTGGTCGCCTCCGCCGGAAGCGCGTCGCCCCCGTTGCGAGGAGAAGGGATTAAAGAACGGTCGGCCGTCCGGGGGACGGGCCTGTAGCTTAGCTTGGACAAAGTCCTGGCCTTCTAAGCCAGCAATCTCGGGTTCAAAGGTCCCGGGCGCGAACCGCCCGAGGCGGGAAGTCCCGACAGGCCCGTACGCTCGGGGGTCTAGGCCGTGCCGACCTGCGCCGAGCAGTTCGCGCAGAGGATCGATTTCGGCCCAGGAGGGAGGGTCGAGCCGCAGAGCGGGCACGTCGCCCGGGCGTCCGCCGCCGCGATCAGCTCCTGGACGCTCGTTCGCAGCGCGGGGTCCCCCGCCGCGGGTTCGACGTCGAACCGTGCGCTCGGCGAGGCCGACGGGGGCAGGAACGCGTCGAGTCGGGGGCGGTAGACGCCCGTCCGGCGGTCGAACGAGACCAGACGGTGCTGCACCAGCCCCTGGAGCGCCGAGTCGACGAGCTCGCGGATCCCGCCGAACACGTGGGAGAGCTCGACCGACGTGAGCCCGGGCGACTCGGTGAGGACCTCGAGGCACCGCACTCCCAGGAGGGAAAGGTCGCTGCGGGCGATGTACTGGTCGAGCGCCCACGAGAGACGGGAGCTCCGCGGGATCCGCTGGCCCGGAGCGAGTCGACCGGCCCGCGGGTCGGGGAGGAGGGTCGTGTGGAGGGCGTCGAACTCGTAGCGGAACCGTTTCTCGGGAAGGTAGACCAGGACCGCGACCCCGAACGGGACGATCGCCTCCTCGCGGCATGCCGCGAGCGCTTCCGAGATCGTCCCTCCGACCCCGCGGAGGTCGATGCGGGCGCCTCCCGATGCGGCGCGCTCCTCGTCCGCCTGGGACCGGAGCAGATAGTGCTCGCGAACGAGGATACGGGCGATCGCGCGGATGGGGGGGCCCGGCTCCAGCGGATGGATCTCGACGGCACCTTCCGGCTGGAAGACGAGCCGCTCGAAGGGCAGCAGGAACCTCCACGCCGCCCCCGGCGGGGGGATCGGGTCGAGCCGGATCTCCCCGGTGTCGAACTTCGCGTTCGAGTCGGCGATCACCGCGAAGAGGTTCGGGTATTCCTTCCCGTCGACCGTCAGTGCGGCCTGGGCGAGGGGAGGTCGTCGTCGGGACAGGTACTCCTCCGACGCTCGGCCGAGGGCCCGCTGGGAATAGGCGTCGTGGCGGTCTCCCGCGATCTGCGCCGCGAGCGCGTCAATCTCCGCTAGGGATACGGCCGACACGAGAGCGCCTTCTCGTGATTGCTATCTCGTAGAGAGAGATAAAGCGACGGGCCATCGTATCGAGGGACGACGTGCGTCGGACCCGTTCGGCGGACTGCCGTGCGATCCGGCGGCGTTCGTCCGGCCGGTCGAGGAGGTCGCTGACGGTCGCGGCGAGCGCCCCCGGCTCGAGGACCGGGACGCGTCGCCCGGTCACGCCGTCCTCAACGACCTCGGCCGCTCCGCCCGTCGCGGGGCGACGACCATCGCCCCCGACGCCATGGCTTCGAGGAGCGCGATGCTCGAGGTGTCGCTCGTGGACGGAAGGACGAACAGGTCCGTTTGGGAGAGCAGCGCCGGCTTCTCTTCCTCCGCCACCGGACCGACGTAGCGAACCCTCTCGAGGAGTCTCGGGCTCCGCGCGATCCGCTCCCGGACCGCGGCCTCCTCGGGACCGGTACCCCCCACGACCGCGACGAGGTCCCCGTGGGCGAGGCTAACTTCGATCGCGTCGAGGAAGCGATGGATCCCCTTGTCGACCGTCAGTCGACCGAGGTACGTGACGAGGGGGTCGGCCGCGAGCCCGCAACGGGCGCGCCAGTCGGGCACCCGGAGCCCGGGGCGGAACCGGTCCACGTCGATCCCGTTCGGGACGACCTCGACCGGGCCGCGAAACGGCTTTCGTGCCCGGGAGACGAGGGCGTCCCGCGCGGCGGCCGAGGGAGCGGTCGCGACGTCGCACCTCCAGTACGTTCCGAGATTGTACCACGAAGCGACGCGGAAGAACGTGGGGACGAGAAGACGCGACGGGACGCTCGACTGCATCTCGCCGATGTTCGTGTGAAAGGTTCCTACCAGAGGAAGGTGGAAGCGTCGCGAGGTGAGGAACCCCGCGCTCCCCACCGCTCCCGGGGAGTGGATGTGGAGGACATCGGCGTCCCCGATCGCCCGTCGCTCGCGCAGCAGGGCGAACGGGTTGAGCGCCCATCGGTACCCAGGGTATAGCGGGACCGGTACGGAACGGACCCGGGTCACGGTCACCCCGTCGAGTTCCGTCGCTTCCGTCCGCGCACCCGAGACCGGGTTCGGTGCGAAGACGTGGACCGAGTGACCGAGCCGCTTCAACGACCGGGCGAGGCCCTCTGTGACGGCCGATACCCCGTCCCGCATCGGGACGTACGAGTCGGTGAAGAAGACGACCTCCATGGAGCCGGGTTCCGCCCTCCACTGCCGTCCCGGGGTCCTATGCTTTTGGGTCCGCCGGCACTCTTCCCGAGAACGAGCCGCGCCGCCGGTCTACACGACTTTTTGGAACGGGCGTTCGAGCCGGCTCAACTCCCGCGTGTCGAGGGACCGGCGGTCGAACGAGACGATCAGCGCGGACGCCGTCTGCTCGACCTGACCGACCAGCCAGTTCGCGAACTTGAGGGTCAGCTCGAGCCCGTACTCTCCGGCGAGATACTCGAGCGCGTCCACGTAGACCAGCGCGCCCCCGGGAGCCTCCGTGGGTTCCCGCAGGTGGCCGCCGATCTCCCCCGGTGAGAGACGAGCTCCCCCGGCGAGATCCGAGCCGTTCGGCACGATGTCGACCCGCCGCTCCTTCGACACCCCGGGGAGTTCCGGGGGACGGAGGGAGACGAGCGCAGCGCGCGGGAAGTCGTGAACGTTCGCGCGAAGGACCTCGACCGCCCGAGCGGGCCGCTCCTCGCGGACGAGCAGGCTTCGCCCCGGACCGAGGCGCAGCACGGAGGGGGCTGCTCCTCCGAAGGTCGGGGTCCACGCGCGCGCCGGTTGGGGAGCGCGAAGGAGCGAGCCCCAGGCCGGCCGCCGCGGGGGAGCGAGGAGGCTCCGGCGCTTCAGCTCGACCTCCTCGTCCAGTCGGGCGAGCCGGCTCTCCACGAGGATCCGGAGCTCTTGGGCGGTGTGGCCCCGAGACGTGTGCTGGAGGACCTCCTTGAGACCGCTCCGAACTCCCTCTTCGTATCCGGCGGCGTAGGTTCGGGCGTACTCCTCATCGCCGGGCGGTTCTTCCTCGGGCGGCGGCGGGGCGCCGTTCCGTCGCTCGGGAGCGCTCACGCGGACGCCCGGTCGCTCTCCTTCGTCGCGGACGCCCGGGCCGCAGCCCTCGAGCCCCCGTGCGGCCGCTCCGGGAGATCCTCGACCGGAGCGAACTTGTAGCCGTAATGGATCACCCCCGCCTTCCCTTCCTCGCGCAACTTGCGGAACGTCGCCCGGACCTTGAGCCCGATGCGTACATCCTCGGGTTCCAGGTCGACGATCTGTCCCGTGAGGGTCGGTCCCTCGACCGTCCGAACGAGCGCGAGGGCGTACGGGACCTGCATCTCGAACCCCTCGGCGGCCTCGTGGACGACCGTGTACGAGAACACCTCGCCGTCCCCCGAGAGCTGGAACGGGATCATTTTCTCGATCGACTCCCGATGGTGCGCGCAGGTGGGACAGACCGCCCGCGGCGGAAAGTACACCGTGCCGCACATCGTGCACTTCGAGCCGCCGAGGTTGTACCCGGCGGGGCGTCTCTCGCCAGAAGCGTGCGATCGACATGGTACGCTCCTAGCCCGCCCCCTCGAGGAGCGTGACGACGCTGGTCGCCCCCGTGCCGCCGACGTCGTGGGCCAGCGCGAACTTTGCGTTCGGCACCTGGCGGTCCTTCGCCTCGCCGCGGAGCTGGCGGACCAGCTCGACGACCTGCGCGACGCCGACCGCGCCGAACGGCCGGCCCTGCGCCTTGAGGCCCCCGGACATGTTCACCGCGACGTCACCGCCCGGTCCGAACCGTCCCGATTCGAAATCGGGGCCGGCGCGGCCCTTCTCGGAGAACCCCAGGTCCTCGAGGGCGACGAGCGCGCTGATCGTATAGGCGTCGTTGATCTCGGCGACGTCGACATCGGCCGGAGCGCGGCGCGCCTGCTCGAAGGCCCGTCGTGCTGCGACGACGGTGGAATCGAGGGTCGTGACGTCCCGCCGGTGATGGACCGCCATCGTGTCGCACGCGACGTGGCTCGCGGCGATCCGGACGGGCATCTCGGTGTACCTGTGCGCCGTCTCCATCGGTCCCAGCACGACCGCGGCGGCTCCGTCGGAGAGCGGGGCGCAGTCGAAGACCCCGAGCGGCTCGGCCACGGGGCCCGCCCCGAGCACCTGCTCGAGGGTGATCTTGTTCCGGTAGTGCGCGTTCGGATTCTTCGACCCCATCTCGTGGGCGTGAACGGCGACGCGCGCGAGCTGCTCGCGGGTCGTTCCATACTGGTACATGTGTCGGCGGGCGATGAGCGCCCAGAGGCCGGGGAGTGTCGCTCCGAAGACGACCTCCCACTCGTGGTCGGCCGCCGAGCTCGTGATCTGGGCGCCGGTGGCGTCGGGGACATCGGTGAGCTTTTCCGCGCCGCCGACGACGACGAAGTCGTAGAGACCGCTCGCGACCGCAAGGTAGCCCTGGTGGAGCGCGAGGGAGCCCGACGCCCCTCCCCCCTCGACGCGCACGGCGGGAAGGTGCCGTGCGCCCAGACCCGCGTAATCGAGGATCAGGGGGGCGATCTGCTCCTGGTCGATCAGGGAGCCGGACGCCATGTTCCCGAGGAACAGGGCACCGAGGTCCCCCGAGGAGAGCTTCGCGTTCACCAGTGCCTGGAGCCCCGCTTCGATGCCGATCTCGCGGAACGACCGGTCCCAGAGCTCCCCGAACTTGGTCATGCCGACGCCGAGAACGGCGACCTCGCGCACGGTCAGCTCCCTCCCATGTGGATCTTGCCCCGGTACTTCGCGTAGACCCCGTAGGTAAGTTCGACGCCGCTGTCGAGGTAGAACTGGACGGGTCGTCCGAACGACCGGTCATATTTCGCGATCTCGTCGGTCGTGGTGAGGTCGAACGCGTCCGAGCCGGCGCCCGAGCCGTAGCCGACGACGAGGATCCGCTCCCCGGGTCCGGCGTGGTCGAGCACGTTCGCGAGGCCGAGGAGCGCGGCCGCGGAGTAGGTGTTCCCGATGTACGGCGTCACGAGTCCGTACCGCATCTGGGCCTCGGAGAAGCCGAGCTGCTTTCCCACCCGCTGCGGGAACTTCCCGTTCGGTTGGTGGAAGACCACGTGCCGGTAATCCTTCGGCGTCGTCCCCGACGCCTCCATGAGCCGCCGCGCACACTCCGTCTCGTGCCGGAAGTAGGCGGGTTCTCCCGTGAATCGGCCGCTGTGGCTCGGATACCGTTGACCCTCGCGGCGCCAGAAGTCGGGGGTGTCGGTCGTGTAAGAGACGGTCCGTTCGACGCTCGCGATGACGTGTTCGCGCCCGATGACGAACGCTGCGCCGCCGGCGCTTGCCGAGTACTCGAGGGCGTCGCCCGGCGCGCCCTGGCTCGTGTCGGTCCCGATCGCGACCCCGTAGCGCACCATGTGCGCCCCCACCAGTCCGAGGCAGGTCTGGATGGCGGCCGTACCGGCCTTGCAGGCGAACTCGAAATCGGCCGCGGTGAGGTTGGGGGTCGCGCCGACCGCCTGGGCGACCACGGTCGCGGTCGGCTTGACGGCGTACGGGTGCGATTCGGACCCGACGTAGATCGCCCCGATCGTCTGGGGGTCGATCGCGCCGCGGACGAGGGCGACCCGCAGGGCCTCGGTCGAGATTGTGATCGTGTCCTCGTCCGGGGCCGGCACGCTCTTCCGTTGCACGTTCAGGCCCTGTCCCATGCTCTCCCCGTCGGTGCCCCAGACGCGTCCGATCTCGGTGGGGGTGATCCGGTACCGGGGGACGTACGCTCCGTAGCTCACGATTCCTGCGTCCATTGACTTCCCCTTCCGTTCCTAGAGCTCCTCGAGACGCTCGAGGACGGCGGGAGCCGCGAGCGCGGTGACGAGGAGCGGAATGTTCTCGACCTCCGAGAGCCGGATCGCGAGCGGGTCGACGCGGCCCGGGTTCGAGAAGACCACGGCCGCGGGCTTCAGCGGGTGAGCGCGGATCGCGACCATCGGCGAGCGACCGTACTTCACGTTGGAGAAGATCAGCGCCCGCTGCGTCGTCCAGCCGTACACCTCGACGAAATGCGAGGAGTCGATCGAGAGGATCGCGCGGGGCGCGTCCAGGATCGTGAATCCGTGAATGTCGCGGTGCAGGTCCACGCGGCTCACCGCCCGGGCCTCGAGCCGGTCGGCGAACGATTTCAACGGGATCGCGACGGCGAACTCGCGCATCCCGAGGATCCCGTCCGAGTGCGGATGGATCCCGAGCCGCTGGCCGACCTTCCCGCCGTGGTCGGCGTCGACCGCGAGGAGCGCGTCCACGTACCGGCGGATGAACCCGGCCCCGGGGCTGAGTCGCCGCTCGGATTCGTAGTCGCTGATCACCGACGGGACGGTCTGGAGATGCTTCGCGAGGTCGCGCTGGGAGATCCCGAAATCCTCGCGCCACTTCCGCAGGGTGCGCCCCGGATGCGGAGAGAGTACCGACCTCCCCGGCCATCTTCTCGCGGATCTCGGCTTCCACGAATCGGTGGGAGGCGAAACGCGGTATAAATCGCTAACCTTCGTGTCGGTGCTAGGGCTCGACAAGTGCCGATGGGGCGGTTCCATTCTCAGAGGAGTGGACCGGGCGAGAGTCTCCGGGCGGGAGGCCCTCCCGCCCCTTTGAACTCGCGACCTCTACCTTGCCAAGGTAGCGATCTTCCGCTGATCTACCGGCCCACGCCGGCCGCCGAGGGGTGCCGCAGGATAAGTCTTGTCCGTCGGCCGACCCGAGACCAACGCGTCCGGCCCTTGTTGAGTACGGGTATTAGTTCCGGTACCTGAACGGTGGGGGTTCGGGGGAGGATCTCCGTCGGTCATGCCTCTCCTGCGATCGCCGCGACCTGACGTAGGTGGAGTCCCAGGAGGACCTCGGGGGGTAGCTTCCGCTGGAACGCCTCCCGCGGGGTCTCGTACATCTCCAGCCACAGCGCGTCGTGGATCTGGTCGTTGTACCACTCGATGAACTCCCCCAGCGTGGGGAACCGCCACCGATGGCGGTCGTACTGGTACCACAACCGCTCTAGCTTGCCGTTGGTTTGTGGGTTCTTCAGCCGACTGACGACATGGCGGATCCCGTGCTCCGCCAGGAATCGCTGGAACTGCCCCGGGCTGGCGTCCGGCCGGTCGACCTTCGGACTGACGAAGAACTCCGTCCCCCGGTCGGTGTTCACCTCGCGGATCGAGAGGCCCCAGCTCGCCGCCTCCGCGATCGCCTCCTCGAGCATCTCGATCGCATGCTCGGTCGACTGCTCGGGGAACTCGCCCCCGGCCAGCACCTTCCGACTGGCGTCGTCCTCGTAGAGGATGACGTGGGGATGGTCCAGGCTGGTTCGGTGGAAGTCGGTGTGCACCAGAGAGCCCGTGTGCTCCCGCTCGTATCGACATCGGCCCCGGGGTCGCTGCTTGCGCGGGTTGGGTACCGCCCAGCCTTGGCTCCGGGCGTAGCGGTAGACCTTCTCGTGCGGGATGCGGACTCCGCGTCGCGCCAGAGCTCGCCAGAGCTTCGTGGCGCCGCGAGGCGACCGACGGTGTTCCTCCTCTATCGCCTGCTTCTCCTCGTCGGTCAGCGGAGGCCCGGGAGGTCGCCGTCGGGGGTTGAGGTGGGGCACGACCCCGGACTGGCGCCACCGTTGAAGGAGCTTCCTCAGCCAGCGAGGCGTGACGCCCCAGCGGGCGGCCATCTGACCGACCGTCTCGCGAGGCCGAACGGTTCCTTGCGCCTGGCGGATCAGCCACTCGATGCGACGGTCGGTGAGCTTGGTCACGCGACCGAAGGACCTCGGGGGAAGGAGACGCTGCCAGGAACCGAAGGTCGGTCCCCCCTTCGAACCCCCCTTTCCAGTGGAAGGCAGGAGGGCAGGTTCTTCTTGGGCGGGAGAGGGAACTAATTTCCGTACTCCAGAAACGCGTCCGGCCCTCCAAACGCTTATGGCTCGGACCCCACTCCGCCGGCCGATGGCGGAAGGGTCCTCGGCCGGGGAGCCGATCGACATGCTCGTGAAGAGCACGCGCGACCTCCTTCGGCCGGAAGAGCTCGTCCGGGAGGCCACCCGCGACATCGTTAAGGACGAGATCCGACGGCATCTCGAGAAGACCCTCAAAGAGGACCCGCAGCTCGAGGCCGACCTCCGCGAAGCCGTGCGGGACCTGCTCGAGGCCCGCGCCACCGAGTATGCCGCGCTCGTCCGGGTCGGAACGGCGACGGCGCGCCTCGGGCTCCATGCGCTCCCGCCGGAAGTTCGCCGGGCCCTCACGAAGAACCTCGTGGACCTCGTCTCGAAGGAACTGGGGCAGATCGTCGAGAGGTCCCTGTAGCCCATGCGGATGAGCCCGGACGAGGTCCGGATCTACGAGATCAAGCGGGTCGATGTCGAAGGGGCGATCGTCATCGACGGGTTTCCGTCGGTCGGCCTCGTGAGCTCCATCGTCGCGAACTACCTGATCGATACCCTCGAGATGGAGCAGATCGGGATCGTCGAAATCCCCGGCGTTCCCGACGGTCTCCCTGATCCGCAACGGCGACCCCCAGCATCCCGTCCGCATCTACGCCGGTCGGCCCCGGGCGGACCGCGCGGGTCGCGGGGCGGACAAGATCGTTGCCTTCGTCTCGGAGTTCCACCCGGCCCCGACGGTCATCCACCCGCTCGCCACCGCGATCCTGGACTGGGTGCAGGAGCAGCGATGCTCCCTCTTGGTCTCGCCCGAGGGTCTCGTCGTCGAGGCCGCGCCGCACGGTGGCCGCGCCGCGCGCGGGCCCCGCCTGAACGACGTCAAGGTCTACGGCGTCGCGAGCACGCGCAAGGCGCGAGAGCTCTACATCGAGCCGAACATGACGCCGTTCGCCGAGGGGGTCATCACGGGGATCGCCGGAGTGCTCCTGAACGAGGGCCATCGGCGCGGGTTCGATGTGCTCACTTTCCTCGCCGAGGCGCAGTCGGACTACCCCGACGCACGGGCGGCGGCGAAAGTGATCGAGACGATCAACCAGATCCTCTTGCGGACGCCCCTCGACCCCGTGCCGCTCTACGCCGAGGCCGAGCGGATCGAACAGCAGCTCCTGTCGATCCAGCGGCACGCCGCTGACCGGAGTCGGGCCGATGCCCCGACCCAGGGCTCGCAGCCGATGTACCGCTGACGCGCGTGCCCGGCAGCCGTTCGAGCAGCTCCTCCACCCCCCGGACGAGCGTATCCGCGTCGTGCCGGTCGTTGTAGAAGTAGAACGAGGCCCGGACGTTGCCGGGGAGTCCTCGCCGCTCGTAGAACGAGTGCACGCAGTGCATCCCCGAACGGACCATCACGTCGTACCCCTCGTCCAGGAAGACCGCCGCGTCGTGCGGGTCGATCCCGTCGAGAGCGAACGCGAAGATGCTTGGGCGCTCGCGGGGGTCCTTCGGCCCGAGGAGCCGGAGGCGGGGTTGCCCCGCGAGGGCGTGCGTCACGCGAAGGTTCAGCTCCCGCTGCCGCGCCTCCACCTCGTCGAGGCCGATCCGGTCGAGGTACTCGAGCGCGGCGTGGGCACCGATCACCCCCGCGTAGTTCTGGAGCCCCGCCTCGAAGCGGTGGGGGGGAGGCCGCAGCTCGTGGTCGGTGAGGGTGCTCCACTCGACCGTCTCACCCCCCAGGAGGAGCGGGCGGAGCTCGCCGACCGGCCCCGGAGCGGCGGCGAGGACACCGATCCCCGTGGGTCCGAGCATCTTGTGGGCGGAGACGGCGTAGAAATCGACCCCGAGCGCGTCGAGGTCGATGCGCTGGTGGGGGGCCGCCTGACAGCCCGTCGAACAGTACCGAGCGCGCCGTGGTCGTGGGCCCGTTCGGTGATCTCGCGGACCGGAAGCGAACGCCCGTCCAGGTTGGAAGTGTGGAAGAAGCTCACGAGGCGGACGCCCCGAGCGAGCTCTTCCTCGAGGGCATCGCCGTCGAACCCCCCGTCGTCCGAGAGCGCGAGGGTGGCGAGCCGGATACCCCGCTCGGTCGCGAGGCGCTGCCACACGATGAGGTTGGAGTTGTGCTCGCGGTCCGTGACCAGCACTCGGTCGCCGCGTTCGTAGCTGAGCCCCTGGCCGACCAGGTTGATCGCCTCGGTCGCGTTGCGGACAAAAACGACCCCGCTCGGGTCTGCCCGCCCCAGGAACCGGGCGAACGCGGAGCGCGCCGCCTCGTAGCGTCGGCCCACCTCCTCGGCGAACCGGTGGAGGCTGCGGCCGGCGCAACCGGGAAAGTCGCGGTAGTACTCCTCCATCGCCGCGAGCACTGGCGTGGGGACGAGCGACATGCATGCGGAGTCGAGGTAGATGGGGGGAGCGCGCCCCGGGCGCGCGGCGAGGGCCGGAAAATCGTCGCGTGCCCGTCCGATCGTCACGGAGGGTTCCGCTGGAGGCCGTCCGCGGCCGCCGCCGAGCGTCGCGGCGCCGATGACGAGCGCGCGCTCGTCCGGCGCGAACGTCGCGCTGTGAAGGCTGGCCGGGTGGTTCGGGATTCCCACCCCGAGGTGGAGGAAGGTACCGGGAACGCGCTCGAGGTAACGAGAGAAGTCCTCCGCCCCCATCACCGGGTCCGCCACCTCCACGCAGTGGCCCCGGCCGAACTCGCCCCGGAGCGCCTCCGCGACGGTGTGGGTCGCTGCCGGGGAGTTGACGAGGGTCGGGTACCCGCGGAGGTACTCGATCCGGACCCGGGCTCCCAAACTGGAGACGATGCCGCGCACGCGCCGGTGGAAGACGCGGTCGATGAGGTCTCGAGTCGCCGGGCGGAACGTGCGGATCGTACCCTCGAGCACGACCTCAGAGGGCAGGATGTTGTTCCGGGTGCCCCCGTGGATCGACCCGACGCTCACGACCACCGGGTCGAGCGGGTCGCGGACCCGGCTCACCAGTGCCTGGAGCCCGTTGACGACCTCGCTCGCCACGACGATCGCGTCCGGCCCCTGATGCGGGGATGCGGCGTGGCCGCCGCGGCCGTAGACCGTGATCCGGAAGAAATCCGCGGCTGCCATGAACGTGCCGGCTTTCCAACCGACGTTGCCGAGCGGGAGGTTCGGTTCCACATGCTGGCCGACCACGTAGTCGACCTTCGGGTGCTCGAGGCACCCGCGTTCGATGAGCGGAAGGGCGCCTCCGCGTCGTCCGTCCTCTTCGGCGGGTTGGAAGAGCAACTTTACCGGGCCGACGGGGCGTCGGGGGCCGCGCGTCAGGATCGCGGCCGCTCCGAGAAGACAGGCCATGTGGACGTCGTGACCGCACGCGTGCATCCGGCCGGGGAATTTCGAGCGGAACGGCAGGTCGGTCTCCTCGGTGACGGGGAGCCCATCCATGTCCGCCCGTAGCGCGACGACCGGGCCGTCGGCATTTCCCGGGATCAGTCCGACCACGCCGGTGAAATCGTCGAAGGTCTGGTAGGCGACCCCGAGTTCTTTGAGGGCCGCGACGACCTTGTCTCGCGTCCGCTTCTCCTCGAGTGAGAGCTCCGGCTCCTGGTGGAAGGCGACGCGCCAGGCGCGCATCGCCGGCAGAGCCCGACGGGCGGCGGGCGTCCATGCCTCCGGAACGCGAGCCATCGGCGGCCCAGCCGGCCCCGCAATATAATGCGGTCGATGACTCTCGCCGGGTCAGCTCGGCGAGGGGGAGTCCTCGGGAGCCGAGAGCAGGCGCTCGAGGCGAGCCGGCGCTCGGAACGTCGTGAACTCTGGGACCGCGATAGAGTCTGGCCGGGGGACCCGGAAGCGATTGAACCAGAGGGCTCGGATCCCCGCGGCCCGAGCTCCGACCACGTCGCTGCCCCACGAGTCTCCGACCATCACGGCCTCCTCGGGAGCCACTCCTGCCCGGTCGAGCGCGACACGAAAGATCGCGGGGTCCGGTTTCGCCACCCCGACCTCCTCTGATGTGAGGAGAAAGTCGACTACCCGGTCGAGGCCGAGGAACCCGAGCTTCTCGGCCTGCTCCGCCACGGTGTTGTTGGTCACGACCCCGAGCCGCGTCCGCCCTTTCAGACGCCGGATCGCTTCGGGGGCACCCGGCACGGGACGTCGGAGCCGCTGGTAGTGCTGCCGGTAAGTTTGGGAAAGCCCAGCGGCGGTCGCCGGGTCGATCGGGTGCCCGGACCACGCGGCCAGTACCTGAAAACGTTCGGCGCGGACGAGCGTCTGCGGTCCGGCGTCCCAGCATGACGTCGGTGTGCGTAGTCCCGAGGAGCCGGCCGTACTCCTGCCAGGTCGCGTCGAGCGACCGACCCCGGAGAGCGGGGTCCTCCTTGCGGAGCCGACCGAGCGCATCGCGGCAGGTAAGCGAGTGGTCGAAGAGGGTGTCGTCCATGTCGAACAGCACCACCTCGGGCAGGCGGTAGGGTCCGACACGTTCGTTGGGGCGGGACACGGAGCGCTCCAGCGAACGAGCTCGAGGGAGGAGAAAACGCCCCGGATGGGCCGAGAGGTCCGAACGGCTTTCCGCCTCCACGTCGCGGGCGGGACCCGTCCCACCAGGGGGAGAGGGTCCCGCTCGGTCGAATCCGATCCCGGGACTCCCCTTGAGGTAAAGGACCCGAGTCTCGGGGGCGGAACTAGGGGTCTTTTTATACAAGGGTTGTCTTACTAATTCTGAAAAAGGGGTCTCTCTCCCCTCGATCGAACCGGAGAATCCCCAGAGTTCCTACCATGTCGAAAATCCTCGGAATTGACCTCGGAACGAGCAACTCGGCAGCCTCGGTGCTAGAAGCCGGCCGACCCGTGATCATCCCCAGTGCCGAGGGGACCACGACCGGCGGCGGCAAGGCCTTCCCATCCTACGTCGCGTTCACCAAGGACGGCCAACTGATCGTGGGCGAGCCGGCACGTCGCCAGGCGATCTCGAACCCGGAAGGTACCGTCACCGCGTTCAAGCGCAAGATGGGGACCGACTACCGGTACCGGTTGCACGGGAAGGATACACTCCGCAGCAGCTCTCCGCCTACCTTCTCCAGAAGATCAAGCGCGATGCCGAGGCTTTCCTCGGAGAGAAGATCGAGAAGGCGGTCATCACGGTCCCGGCCTACTTCAACGACAACCAGCGGCAGGCCACGAAGGACGCGGGGGCGATCGCCGGGCTCGAGGTCGTCCGCATCATTAACGAACCCACCGCGGCCTCGCTCGCCTACGGTCTCGACAAGGCCGGCAAGAACCAGAAGATCCTCGTCTTCGACTTGGGTGGCGGAACACTGGACGTCACGATCATGGATTTCGGCGACGGCGTGTTCGAGGTCCTCTCGACCAGCGGCGACACCCAGCTCGGCGGGACCGACATGGACTCGGCGACCACCGAGTGGATCGCCTCCGAGTTCCAGAAGGAGTCGGGCGTCGACATCCGCAAGGACAAGATGGCGATGCAGCGCGTCCGGGACGCGGCGGAGAAGGCGAAGATCGAGCTCTCCTCGACCCTCGAGACCCAGATCAACCTCCCGTTCCTCACGGCCACGAACGAGGGACCGAAGCACCTCGCGCTCACCTTGACCCGTGCGAAGCTCGAAGAGCTCGTACGACCGATCGTCGACCGATGCCGCGGCCCGGTCGAGCAGGCGGTCAAAGATGCGAAGATCGGGAAGCCGGACATCAGCCGGATCGTACTGGTCGGCGGACCCACCCGCATGCCGATCGTTCAGAAATTCCTCGAGAGCGCGGTCGGACGGCCGATCGAACGCGGCGTGGACCCGATGGAGTGCGTCGCGATGGGCGCGGCGATCCAGGGCGGCGTCCTCGCCGGCGAGGTCAAGGACGTGCTCCTGCTCGACGTGACCCCGCTGTCGCTGGGCCTCGAGACGATGGGTGGCGTGTTCACGCGCCTGATCGATCGGAACACGACGATCCCCACGCACAAGAGCCAGACGTTCACGACCGCCTCCGACAACCAATCGACGGTCGAGATCAAGATCTTCCAGGGAGAGCGGCCGATCGCGAGCGACAACGTCAGCCTCGGGAGCTTCCTTCTGACCGGGATCCCGCCCGCCCCCCGGGGAGTTCCCCAGATCGAGGTCAGCTACGACCTCGACGCGAACGGTCTCCTCAACGTCTCCGCGAAGGACCTCGCGTCCGGGCGGAAGCAGGGGATCACGATCACCGCGTCCAACAAACTCTCGAAGGAGGACGTCGACAAGATGGTCCACCAGGCCGAGCAGTTCGCCGACGCCGACAAAGCGCGCGCCGAGCTCGTGAACGCGAGGAACCAAGCGGAGTCCCTCGCCTACGAGGCCGACCGTCTCCTCTCCGACGCGAAGGAGAAGATCGACGCCGCCGACGCGGAGTCGGTGCGCGACAAGGTCAAGGCCCTCCGCACCGCCCTCGAGACGAAGGACGGAACCGTGGCCGACATCCGCTCCAAGACCGACGACCTGACGAAGGTCCTCCACGCGGTCTCGACGAAGCTCTACCAGGCGGGAACCCCGCCCCCGGGGGGCGCCGCCACCGCCCCACCGGAGGAAGCGTCCTCATCGACCGCGCCCGAGAACGAGCGCCGGGCCGTCCGGCCCCGTCGACGCCGATTTCAAGGTCGTGGACAAGGACACGGGCAACGAGAAGGGGCAGTCATAGCGGCGACCGCGCGCCCGAGGCCTAGTGCCCCGGGAGCGGCCGCGGCCAGACCTTGCCCTTCGGCGGTCCGATGTATTCGACCTCTGGTCGCATGAGCCGGTTGTCCGCGGCCTGCTCGAGCGCGTGCGCCGTCCATCCCGCCGTCCGGGCGACCGCGAAGGTCGGGGTGAACAACTCCCGCGGGAGCCCGACGCCTTCGAGGACGACCGCACTGTAGTATTCCACGTTCGTGAACAGCCGCGCACCGGGCTTCTCTCGGCGCAGGGCCTCGAGCGCGGTCCGCTCGACCGCCTCGGCCAGCGCGAGACGATCCGGGTCGGCGACGTCGCGGGCGATCCGATGGAGCACGATCCCCCGCGGGTCCTCGGTCTTGTACAGCCCGGTGACCGAACCCGTAGAGGACCTCCTTCCGAGCGAGGCGGTCCCGGATCCATGCTTCGGCCCGGTCCGGCGAGCCGATCGCGTCGAGCATGTCCGAGACGCGGCTCGGGGCGCCCCCGTGCACGGGGCCTTTGAGGGTACCGAGCGCCGCGGTCGCGGCGCTGATCAGGTCCGATTGCGTCGAGATCGCGACGCGGAGCGACAACGTCGAGGCGTTCATGCCATGGTCCGCGAGGAGGTCGAGGTACCCCTCGAGCGCGGCGATGTGCCGCGGCTCGGGAGCGGTCCCGAACATCATCCAGAGGTAGTTCGCGGCATGGCCCAGGTCCGCTCGGGGAGCGACCGGGGCGGCGCCACGGGAGTGGCGAACGTACCGTGCGAGGAGCACCGGAGCGCGCGCGATGAGGTCGAACCCCTCTTCCCGGGTCGGCGGGTACCCGTAGGAGCCGGTGCCGAGCGAGGAGATGATCGTGCGCAGCGCTTCGAGGGGCGGGAGTCCGACGGGCAACGCGTCGACCACCCGCTCGACCGCCGGGGGAACGTCCCGACGCGCCCGCAGCTCCCGACCGACCTCCCGCGACGGGTCGGCCGACGGAGGCTCCCCGTAGAGCAGCAGGTGCACCACCGACTCGTAGGGGACCCCCGGAACGATGTCCCGCACGTCGAACCCGCGGTAGGCGAGGTCACCGGTCTCGCCTCCGACCCAGCTGATCGACGAACGTCCGACCACGACGTCGTCCAACCCCTTCGAGATCCGTGGGGGGGCGGCCATCGAACGTTCCACACGGACCCGTCCCCATAGCCTCGACGCCCGCGGTCGCCTGTTGAGTACGGGTATTAGTTCCGGTACTTGAACGGTGGGGGTTCGGGGGAGGATCTCCGTCGGTCATGCCTCTCCTGCGATCGCCGCGACCTGACGTAGGTGGAGTCCCAGGAGGACCTCGGGGGGTAGCTTCCGCTGGAACGCCTCCCGCGGGGTCTCGTACATCTCCAGCCACAGCGCGTCGTGGATCTGGTCGTTGTACCACTCGATGAACTCCCCCAGCGTGGGGAACCGCCACCGATGGCGGTCGTACTGGTACCACAACCGCTCTAGCTTGCCGTTGGTTTGTGGGTTCTTCAGCCGACTGACGACATGGCGGATCCCGTGCTCCGCCAGGAATCGCTGGAACTGCCCCGGGCTGGCGTCCGGCAGGTCGACCTTCGGACTGACGAAGAACTCCGTCCCCCGGTCGGTGTTCACCTCGCGGATCGAGAGGCCCCAGCTCGCCGCCTCCGCGATCGCCTCCTCGAGCATCTCGATCGCATGCTCGGTCGACTGCTCGGGGAACTCGCCCCCGGCCAGCACCTTCCGACTGGCGTCGTCCTCGTAGAGGATGACGTGGGGATGGTCCAGGCTGGTTCGGTGGAAGTCGGTGTGCACCAGAGAGCCCGTGTGCTCCCGCTCGTATCGACATCGGCCCCGGGGTCGCTGCTTGCGCGGGTTGGGTACCGCCCAGCCTTGGCTCCGGGCGTAGCGGTAGACCTTCTCGTGCGGGATGCGGACTCCGCAGTCGCGCCAGAGCTCGCCAGAGCTTCGTGGCGCCGCGAGGCGACCGACGGTGTTCCTCCTCTATCGCCTGCTTCTCCTCGTCGGTCAGCGGAGGCCCGGGAGGTCGCCGTCGGGGGTTGAGGTGGGGCACGACCCCGGACTGGCGCCACCGTTGAAGGAGCTTCCTCAGCCAGCGAGGCGTGACGCCCCAGCGGGCGGCCATCTGACCGACCGTCTCGCGAGGCCGAACGGTTCCTTGCGCCTGGCGGATCAGCCACTCGATGCGACGGTCGGTGAGCTTGGTCACGCGACCGAAGGACCTCGGGGGAAGGAGACGCTGCCAGGAACCGAAGGTCGGTCCCCCCTTCGAACCCCCCTTTCCAGTGGAAGGCAGGAGGGCAGGTTCTTCTTGGGCGGGAGAGGGAACTAATTTCCGTACTCCAGAACGCCCGCGGTCGCCGGAAAACGCTAAGACCCACGGTCGGTCGTTCCCCCGATGGTCGAAGCGCCCACCCACCTCCTCGAACGGGTCCTTCAGCAGCGCGTCACGCTGGTCCTCAAGGATTCCCGCCAGCTGACGGGGAAGTTGCTCGGGCTCGACGAGCACATGAACCTGGTCCTCGACGACGCCGACGAGTCGACCGCCGAGGTGACGCGGCACCTCGGACGGGTCGTTCTGCGCGGCTCGAACGTGGTCACCCTCCATGCGCCCCAGGGCGCGACGACAAAGCCGGCGTGACCCTGTGCCGGTGGCGGTGGCGCCCCCCGAACGGAGCCGCCCCCGGCCGAAGGGTGAGACCCTCGCGGTCTTGAAGTTCCTCGCCCTCGCCGGAGCGGACCAGACCGCCGTCGTCGTCACCTCCCGCGAGATCGGCGACCGGATCGGAGTGAGCCAACAGGCCGCGGACCGCTACCTCGTCAGCCTGGAGAAGAAGGGCCTCCTGACCCGCTCGCTCGCGCAGCGACGCCAGCGCGTCCTGCTCACCCCCGCCGCGATGGACCTCCTGCGCTCGGAGTACCGGACGTACCATCGGATCTTCGAGGGGCCGGCGAAGATCTCGTTCTCGGGAATGGTCGCGTCCGGCCTCGGGGAAGGCCGGGTACTACCTGAGCCAGCCCGGATACGTCGTACAGTTCACTGAACGGCTCGGCTACGCCCCGTACCCGGGCACCCTGAACGTGCGCGTGGATGGACCGGCACTTCGCAAGGTCGAGCTGGTCGGAAGCTGGACGGGTCTCCGCATCGACGGGTTCCAGACGAGCGGTCGGACCTTCGGAGGCGCGACGTGCTTCCCGGCACGGATGAACGGGCACACCTGCCACCTGATCCACCCCGACCGCACCCACTACAAGGACGTCGTCGAGTTCGTCGCACCCGACTGCCTCCGCGACGCCCTCCGCGTACGGGACGACGACCCGGTCCAGATCGACATCGAGGAATCGTGACGCGCGAGTCCGTCGCTCGGACGGTCGCCCACGACCGGCGGCCGGACCCGGCCGCCCCCGACGCGGCGCGTCGGTACGTGAACCAGTGGGTCGAGGCGGAGGCGATCGGGGGCGAACGGGTCGCGGCGTTCGTCCTGATCCTCAAGACGCGAGGGTGTTACTGGGCGGACCAGAAGGGCTGCTCGATGTGCGGCTACGCCAAGGACACGCTCGGACGGTCGGCCACGCCCGAGGAGCTCGCCGAGCAGACCGACCGCGCGCTCGCGCGCTATCGCGGGGAACCGTACGTCAAGGTCTACACTTCGGGGAGCTTCCTGGACGACCGGGAGGTCGACGCCGCGAGCCGACGGAGGCTCGTCGCGGCGTTCTCCGGGAAGGCGCGCCGCCTCCTGTTCGAGACGCTCCCGGAGTTCGCGACCGCGGAGGGCCTCGGGCCATTGCGCGACGCGTTCAGCGGCGAGATCGAGGTCGCGCTCGGACTCGAGACGACCGACCCGATCGTGCTCGCCCGGTACGTACACAAGAACGCGCCCCCGTCCGAGTACCTCGCCGCGGCCGACCGGGTCCGCGGGCTGGGTCTCCGTGCGAAGGCCTACCTTCTGTTGAAGCCCCCCTACCTCACAGAGGAGGAGTCGGTCGAGGACGTGGTCCGTTCGGTCGAGGAGGCCGCGCCACGGTTCGACGCGCTCTCGGTGAACCCGGTCCACATCCAGAACGGGACCGTCGTCGAATGGCTCTACCATCGCGGCCGGTACCGGCCTCCGTGGCTCTGGTCGGTCGTCGAAGTCCTCGCGCGGGGCGCCGAGCGACGGGGGTCTGCCCGGCTCGTCTCGTTCCCTACGGCCGGGGGATTGGCGCGCGGCCCCCACAACTGCGGTGCGTGCGACGCCCGGGTGCTGGCCGCGATCGAGGAGGCGTCCCTCTCCCAGGAGTTCGGTCCGCTCGCGGACCTCGACTGCTCGTGTCGGGCGACGTGGGCGGCGTCCCGTGCCCTCGAACCCCTGGGGGTGGAAGCATGACCGGGTGGGTCCCGAAGCTCCCGACCCACGCCGAGGCGACCATCCACCAGTTCCTGCGGGCGCATGCCCTCTCCGAGGGGAACACGGGCGTGGTGATCGGTCTCTCGGGAGGGGTCGACAGCGCGCTCACCGCACGGCTCGCGCGCGACGCGCTCGGTCCGGAACACGTCCTCGGGGTGCTGCTCCCGGATGCCCGGTACCCGCCAGCCCTCCTTGGCGAGACCGAGGAGTACGCTCGGACCCTCGGGATCGAGTCCCGCACGGTCCGGATCGACTCCGTGGAGCGAGCCTACCACGAGCTCCTGCCCGAGGTCCACGACCGGGTCACGGTCGGGAACACGATGGCGCGGATCCGGATGACCGTGTGGCACGCGCTCGCCCGCGAGCGCGGGCGGGTCGTGGCCGGCACGGGCAACAAGTCCGAGCTGCTGCTCGGCTACTTCACGAAGTACGGCGACGGGGGCGTGGACCTCCTCCCGATCGGCGACCTTTACAAGACCGAGGTATGGGAGCTCGCCGCCGCGCTCGGCCTTCCGGCCGCGATCCGCGAGCGCGCCCCCACCGCCGGCCTATGGGAGGGCCAGACCGACGAGGGGGAGCTCGGCCTTCCGTACTCCCAGATCGACCGGATCCTCTACGGGCTCGAGCACCTGCGCACCGAAGAGGAGATCGCGGAGGCGACCGACCTTCCCCTCGCCCAGGTCCGCGAGGTCGCCGAGCGCGTGACGCGGACCCGCCACAAGCGCCGGTCCGCCCCGGTCGCGAAGGTCGGATTCCGTACGATCGGGCTCGACTGGCGAGAGTGAGGGGCGGGCCCGAGCCGGCCGCGGTCGAAGGCCCGCAGCTCCTCCGCAAGCTTTTACGCGACGAACGCTCGCTCGCCCTCGACCGCCGGCGTACCTGTCCCATGGATCGAGCGACCTACCAGCGACTACTCGACACCCTGGTCACGTACGACGACGTCCATCGCATCGCGCACGCCGAGCATTTCGACGAAGAGCTCCTGTTCGTGATCCACACGCACCGGGTGACCCGCGACGCCACGCGCCGATTCTACGTTCTGAAACGACAGATGCCGCAGCTCGCGGCCCAGTGGAAACGGGGCCGTACGATGCTCGACATCGCGCGCGAGTGGAAGTTTCCTCCCGTGCTGCTCGGCCAGCAGATGCTCGGCGAGCTCGGGATCCCGCGCAAAAAGGTGTGGGGGACGTTCCTCCATCCCGAGACCGCGCCGGACGCTCGGCTCCGGCACGAGGTCGAGGACCTCCTCGCGGCGGACATGATCTACTCGCCGCGGGGGATGGAGCTCCAGCGCGAACGGGGACGCAAGGGCGAGGAACGGATGCAGCGCTGGCTCGACAAGCACGGGATCGGGTTCCGGACGGAGAAGGACCTCCGGGGCAAGTATGCGAAGACCCCGGACGCCCTGCTCGACGAGCCGATCATCTTCTACGGCCAGAAGATCATGTGGATCGAGTCGAAGGCGAACTTCGGCGACGACGTCGAGCTCCGAAAGAACCTGAAGCGTCAGCTCGGCCCCTACACAGAGATGTTCGGGGAGGGAGCGGTCGTCTATTGGTACGGGTACGTGGACGGGGCGCAGTCGCCGGACGGGATCCTGCTCTGGGACGGAGACACGTTCGAGGGGATCACGCCGATCGTACCACCTCGAGCCGAGGGATCTCTCGCTGCGCACCACTCCCGAGATCCCGCTCGACGACCGCACCCGGGCTCGCCTCCTTCAGACCGAGGATCAGCGCACGGCGGGAGCGCCGGCGCGCCGCCTCCTTGAGCTGGCGCGACATCGAGCGGGCGAGCAGGTCGCAATCGGCGCTCACGCCGGCGCGCCGCAGCTCCTGGACGAGTCCGATCGCCTCCGGCGTGAGGCGGGCGTCGACCACGACCACGTACGTGTCGAGCCGAGGCTCTCCGTCCGGCCATCGGCCGGCCCCTTTGAGGAGGAGCTCGAGGGTTTGGTCCCCGATGGCGAGCCCGGCCGCCGGGGTCGGGGGGCCCTCGAACAGCTCCATGAGATGGTCGTACCGGCCCCCCCCGAAGATCGCGCGTCCGCCGTCCGACCGGGCGTACGCCTCGAAGACGGTGGACGTGTAGTACGCGAGGCCACGGACGACCGTGGGGTCGAAGACGACCCGGTCGCCCAGCCCGGCCCGATCGAGGAGCGCGAACAGCGCCTTCACCCGGGCGACCCCCTCCCGCGCGCTCAGGTCGAGACCGCGTCGGACCATCCCGTCCAGGTAGGAGTCCAGCTGGGCCGGGAGGACGCCGGAACCCGCCGATTGGAACATCTCGGTCAGTTCCTTCGCCGAATCGGCTCCCACGCCCACCGCGGCGAGCTCGCCTTCGAACTCGGCGGGCGGGATCTTGTGGAACCGGTCGACGGCCCGGAAGAACCGCGCAGACTCTCCCGCCCCGAACAGGCGGCCGATCCCCTCGGCGATCGCACGGTCGTTGATCCGGAACGCATAGAGGTCCTCCGCGCCCACCTCGTCGAGGACGAGCGCGGCGGTGGAGAGGAGGTCCGCTTCCGCCTCGACCCCGGGGACGCCGATCAGGTCAAGGTTGAACTGCAGGAACTCGCGCGTGCGGCCGGCCTGGGGCTCCTCGTAGCGCCAGGTCTTCGATACGGTGAACCACTTCACGGGGAGCGGTTCCGATTTCGCCCGCTCGGCGAACACCCGCGCGAGCGAAGGAGTCGTCTCGGGGACGAGCGCGACGGGGCGGTCGCCCTTGTCGTGGAAGAGCCAGGTCTCGGCCGCGATCCCCTCGCCGCTCTTCGTTTGGTACAGCTCGAAGCTTTCGACGCAGGGGGTCTCGAGCTCCGAATACCCGGCGCGACGGGCGGCCGAGCGCATCCGACGCCGGATCTCCGAGCGGGCGCCAGCCTCGGGCGGGGGGTAATCCCGGAAGCCACGGAGTACCGACGGGGGCATGGTGGTCCGACCGACTCTCGGCTCTTTAGTCTATGCCGGCGGATAGGAACGGAGTTCGGCGGTCAGCTCGCCCGGTGCGGCCGACTCGACCCCGACGGGCGCTGCGCGGTCGATCGCGGAGCGCAGTCGACGGTAGGAGATGATCGTGCCCACGAAGTTCCGCCTCCGCAGCTCGAGCGAGACCGACCGCAGCTCCCGGACCGCGGGTTCGATGTCGAGTCCCGCCGCCCGCTCCTCAATCATCCGGTCCCGGAGGCGACGGAGGTCCGCGAGCAGACGCGGCTGCAGCAGGGTCCAGAGTGCGACCGTGGCCTGGGCGAGCACGCGCTCGGAGTCGGTGCGGTGGCCCTCGGCGAAGAGCCTCCGCCCCTCTTCGAGCGGTCCGGCCGCCGGGGCGGGGTCCCCGCCCAGTTCTCGGATCGTGGTCACCATGAGGTCCCCCTCCGTGACCAGGATCCGGTCGACCTCCCACTGTTGCTCGATCTTGGTGAGCTCGTCCCGGACGTGGGCCAGCCGGCGGACCGCGCCCCCCAAGTCGCCCACGCCGATCGCCCGACGCACCGCGGTCAGCTCGACGTCGGCGCTCGTCGTCGGGAGCCGCTGCGCGACCTCGTTGCGATGTGCGAGGAGCGACTCGTACTCCTCGGCGACGGAGCTCGAGAGGTGAACGAACATCTCCCGTTGGAGGACCTCGAGGGAGTCGAAGTCGCCGACGAGGACGGCCGCGCCCGCACGGGATTCGAAATCGGTGAAGTCGAGGCCGAGGCGGCGGCCGACCAGAAAATATTCCTGGACCCGGTGCTGGATCTCCGGGAGCGCGGCCGAGTAGGGCGGGACGGGCGGCAGGTCGATCTTCGCGTCGATCGGCGGGGCGGTGCGGGGAGCGGCGAACCCTGCGGAGCCGACCTCCGCGAGCTCCGCCGTCGCGGCCGGACGGCTGAGGAGGCCCTTCGCGGGTTCCGAAGGGAGGTCGACGGTCTTCCCGAGCTCGACCGTGGCGAGGAGCTCGCCGATCGTCCGGAGGTAGGCAGGGTCCGCGTCGTCCGACGACCCCGCCGCCTCCCGAACGGCGTCGAACAGTGAGACCGAGAGGTGGCATCGGGAGCACTCTCCGCTCCCGTCCGCGGAGTCGATACCGCAGGCGGGGCAGGTCGCCATCGTCCGTACTTCCGCGGGCGTCCGTCGGGGACCCCTCCCCCGACCCGGGGACCGGAGTGGGGGACCGGGTTCGCCGGCGCCCGATGTATATACCGGCCGACGGCTCAAAAGCTCTCGGAAGGTCCTTTCCCGGTCATGGCTCGGGGCCTCGCGGAGCCAGGTGCCGTCGGGCCGACGGGGTCGGGTGGTAGATGCCGGCCGCGTAGGGCGGTGCCGTCACGGTCGATACGGCTGCCTCCGGGGGCCACTTCCGGTGACACCCCGGGCAGCGATACCCCCGCAGATGACCGAGGGAATCGGTCGTCCGACCGCACCTCCCACATTTCGGAGGTCTCGGAGGGCTCCGGCGGGGTCCTACGCGGACCAGTTCGATCCCTTCCAGATGGAACGAGGGGGCCCGGGACCTGCTGCCCCACACGCGGAGGCGGTCTCCCGGCAGCAGGGTGCGGGCAATGCGGGGGAGGGTCTTGGTCGGCTCGAAGGCAAGACACGTTAACAACGACCCGGCCGAGTCGGCGACAGAGAAACGCACGTGTCCCCCCGCGAGCGCCTCGGGAAGGGAGGAGACCGTGCCCGTCACGACCCCCAATCGGAACTCTGAGACCTCCTGCGCGGCGCGCGGCACCAGATGGTCGCCGCTTCCCTGGTTCGTCCGGAACAGTACCCAGCGGTCGACCGGCTCGGACCGGACGATCCCGCGGGCCGCGAGGGGGGCACGAGGACGGGTACCTCGCAGCCCGAAGAGAATCGGGCACGGGGTGTGGGGTGCCACGAGGAGCCGGCGGGTCCGTGGGTCGTCGCAGAGGAAGAGGTCCGCGTACCGGGAACGAGCGCGTCGGACGCTCGCGGTGTCCACCCGACGGGCCCGACCCCACCGCTCCGGCGCGCGGTAGGCAATGAGTTCCCAGGTGGGATGCGCCTCCGGCCACGCGATCGCCGCGGACGCGCCGACGATCCCCCGCTCGCTCCCGGAGGTCCGAATGAAGGCTCCGTGCCGCCGCAGGACCTCTCGGACGGTGGGAACGGCGACCACCTCCCGAACGGCATTCCAGTAGAGTGAGGCGGGCAACGGGCGTTCGACCGCGACCAGGGCCGGGTCCGTTCCCGGTTCGCCCGTCCGGGACCCTGCGAGCACTCGGTTCCACGCTCGCTCGAGCCAGCGGGCGGCGAGCGAGGGCCGGAGGCGGCGACCGCTCGGGTACGACCATACCGGCCGACTGTCGATCTCTGCGACCTGCCGCCTCCGGCCCCGACCGGCCCCAAAGCGAGCGGCGAGTGCCGCGTTGCCGCGCGTTTTCCAGGGGACGTTCGGGTTGAGTCGAACCAGCCGGGGCTCCCCAATCAGGTCGATCTCCATCGCTCGAGCTTCCGCGAGCAGCTCGCTCAGCACCCAGGTCGTGCATCCCCCCCGGGGGCTGTCCGTGTCGTCGATGCCGACCCAGATCGTCCCACGCCCTCGTGGCCCAACGCCCCGGCCGAGATGAACCGAACGGCCGCCGCTACGCGAGTCCTGCGAGGAGCTTCTGGTACGCGGGGACGTTCGGCTCGAGGGCGATCTCCGAACGCGCGGGACCCACGGCCTCTCCGAGCAGCTTCGCCTCGAGCCCGGCCTTCACGACCTCGGCCGGCCGGTGCATGATCCCGATCGGGATCTTCCCCGCCTCGGTCGTGTCGAGGTACAAGCGGAACATGGTCTTCCGGTCGGTCGGGTCGTATCCCGGGAGCTTCGAGACGTCGACGACCTTCTCCCGCCAGAGCTTGTACGTGTCGTTGTACGTCACGCAGGGGGAGAGGTCCTCGACGAACGCGAACCCGCGGTGGTCGTGGTTGAAGCGGATCGCCTCTTCGAGGACCGCGGTCATCGTCCTCGGGTCGCCGGAGAACGTCCGGGCGATGAAGTTCGGGGCCGGGATCGACAGGGCACTCAGGATCGCGTCGAACGGTGCCTCGACGTTCCCTTCGAAGCCGATCTGGCTGGTCGGCGACGGCTGACCCTTCGTCAGTCCGTACGTCTCGTTGTTCATGACGATGTAGAGGATCGAGACGTTCTTCTTGAACGCGTGCATGAAGTGACCCATCCCGATCGCGTAGCCGTCCCCATCGCCGCCCGCGGCGACGACCGTCAACCCCGGGTTCGCGAGCTTGACCCCGACCGCCTGCGCGAGCAGCCGCCCGTGGAGCGCGTGGATTCCGTTGACCTCGAGGAAGTTGTGGATCGACCCGGAGCATCCGATGCCGCCCACCAGAACGAGGTCGTGGGTCGGGATCTTGAGATTGGCCGCGGCCTTCTTGACGGCCGCCAGGAGGCTGAAATCGCCACAGCCCGGGCACCAGATCGGCGGCACCGGTTTCGCGGATTGCACCATCTTAGGCGGCCTCCTTGACCTCGGAGATGATCTGCGGCGTTCGGAACGTGTAGCCGTCGTACTTGAGGATCGAACGGAGCTTCGCGTGGTGCCAGGGGAGGAATTCCCGGAGAAGGCGAGCGAACTGGCCGGTGTAGTTGTGCTCGATGATGTACACCACGTCGACCCCCTTCAAGAACGGGTCGATCTCATGGACCGGCACCGGATAGAGCGTCCGGGCCTGCAGGTATCGCGTCTTGATCCCGCGAGCGGCGAGGATCGATTGCGTCTCGCGGATCGGTCCGGAGGTGCTGCCGTATCCGATGAAACCGATCTTCGCGTCGGCGTCCCCGAAGAACCGCGACGGCGGGAGCTCGTCCCGCGCCGCCACCATCTTGCCCATGCGTTTCTTCATCATACGGACGCGGTTGGTCGAGTTGACCGAGACGTGGCCCCACTCGTCGTGTTCGTTGCCGGTGATCTCCGCCCAAAGCCCGGGGGTCCCCGGTGGCGCGTACGGGCTGACGCCATCGTCGGTGAATCGGTAGGCCTTGTATTCGGTGAGCTGCGGCCGCGTCGGCCGCGGTCAGCCGCGTCCCGCGGTCGACCCGGGCCGCCCCGAGGTCGAACCGCGCGCTCGTGGTCGTGTTCTGGCAGAGGGCCTGGTCGAGGAGCAGGATGACCGGGAGGCGCCACTTTTCGGCGAGGTTGAGCGCGTCGACCGTGATCGAGAAACAGTCCGCGGGAGTGGCCGGGGCGATCACGAATCGCGGGTACTCCCCGTGCCCGAGATTGACGAGGTGCGAGAGGTCCGATTGCTCGTGACGAGTCGGTTGGCCCGTGCTCGGTCCCACGCGCTGACAGTCGGCGACGACGATCGGGATCTCGGCCGTGCCGGCGTGTCCGATGCCTTCGGTCATCAGCGAGAGGCCGGGGCCGCTCGTGGACGTCATCACCCGCGCGCCGGCGTACGCCGCGCCGATGATCATGTTCACGGCGGCGAGCTCATCCTCGGCCTGGCGGACGACCCCGCCGAAGGCGGGGAGGTAGCGCTGAAGGTACTCCATGACCTCGGTCGCGGGAGTGATCGGATAGCCGGCGAAGAACCGGCCACCACCGACGACGAACCCGAGGGCCACCGCCTGGTTCCCTGTGGTGAGGATCAGGTCATGGGCGTCGCCCTCCGCCACCGAGAAGCGATTTGCGACGCCGCTCGCTTCGAGCGCCGCCTTCCGGCCGATCTCAAGCGCCTTGAGGTTCTTCTCGAGCGCCTCTCCGCCCCGCCGCTTGAACCGCTCTTCGATCACCTCGCGGGTCTTGGCCGGATCGAAGCCGAGGAGGACCGAAAGGGCGCCGTACGCGGCCGTGTTCTTGAAGATCGGCTGGCCGAGCGGGCCCCCGACCAGGGTGGCGAACGGGAAACCCGAGGAATTCGCGAGGTCGACGTGGAAGCCCGTAGAATCATAGATGATGTACCCGTGCGCGGCCATCTCCGTCCGGCCCATCTCCACGGCCTCGTTATCGAACGCGACCAGCACGTCGACCTCGGGCTTCACGGCCGAGATCGGGTCTCGGGAGGCCCGTACTGACGCGTCGGCGTGGCCCCCGCGGATGCGGGAGAGGACGTTCCGCGAAGTGTAGACGTAGAGTCCGCACTTGCGGAAGTACCGGCCGATGAGGTCGGACACGGTGAGCGAGCCGTCTCCGCCCTGGCCACCGATCATGACGCTCAGGTCGGAGAGCTCGGTCGGGGACCGCGTGCCGGCTAGGCCCGGACTCTCCGGAGAGCGGTGTAGTTCGTGCGGCGGGAGTGGTCATGGGTCACCAGAAACAGGTCTCAGTCGACTTGTAACCGGTTCGAGAACTGGACCGTATTTAAGTAATCACGCTCCCGCTATCGGCGAGAGGGACCGTCGTCGCGGAACGAACCCCGGGCCTGAAGCCTTAATGGGTCTCGGCCCGTAGAACTGGCGATGGCGGAGCCTCGCCTTGTCGAGAACTATCACTCCGAGACGGTGAGCCAGCGACGGTTTTCGGAGCCGATCGTCTTCTGGGATGAGACCCTCCGCGACGGGGAGCAGACTCCTGGCGTTCATTTTTCACCTGAAGACAAGCTAGAGATCGCGACCCTGCTCTCGGATATCGGAATCTCCGTGGTCAACGCCGGGATCCCGGTCGTTTCCGAGGAGGAGGCCCGCGCGGTGCGACTGGTGGCGTCCTCGGGTCTCAAGGCTCACGTGCTCGCCGCCGCCCGGACGGTTCCTGCGGACGTCGACGCCGTGATTCGCAGCGGCGCGACCCATATCGCGATCTTCGTCGCGGCGAGTCATGTCCACCTGAAGCACAAGCTCCGAATGACCCAGGAAGAGGTCCGAACCGCGTCGCTCCAATCGGTCCGGCAGGCTAAGGATGCCGGCCTCCACGTCGCCTTCGTGACCGAGGACACCGTGCGCGCGCCGTTCGATTTCGTCGAGCGACTCTACCGGGATGTTCAGGATGAGGGTGCGGACCGGTTGGTCGTGGCCGATACCGTCGGAATCATGACTCCGCTCACGTTTCGGTGGTACCTGACGGAGTTCCAGCGCCGCGTCCAGCCGAAGGACCTCTCCGTCCATTGTCACAATGACTTCGGGCTCGCAGCCGCGAATACCCTGACCGCCCTCGAGTGCGGTGCCCGCGCTCCTCACGTATGCGTCAACGGGCTCGGAGAGCGCGCGGGCAACGCCGCGCTCGAGGAAGTCGTCGTCGAGCTGGAGGCCCTGTACGGGGTGCACACCGGGATCCGGACCGAGCGATTGACCGAGCTCTCTCGTCTGGTCGAGGAGCTTTCGGGAGTCCCGGTCGCAGCGAACAAGGCGCTCGTCGGGTACAACGCCTTCTCCCACGAGGCCGGGATCCACACTCACGGGATCCTGGCGCATACGCTCACGTACGAGCCGCTGCAACCCGCGACCGTGGGCGCTCGCCGCCACATGATCCTGGGGAAACATACGGGAAAGGCCGCCGTCGTCGAGAAGCTCAAAGAGCGAGGGATTGTCGCGCCGGACCCGCTCCTCCTCAAACTCCTCCTCCGGATCAAGACCGGCACGGAGGCACGCTCCAAGGACGAACTTCGTCGGTTCCTGCGGGAGTACCGGCACCTTTTCGAGCGCCCGGGCCTATCCGACCAGGAGTTCTGGGTGATGGTCGACGCCGTCGGGATCGTCGCGGTGGCTCCATGAGCGCCTCGGACGGGCACGGTCTCACGCTGGCGGAGAAGGTCCTGGCCCGCGCGTCCGGGGCGGAACGCGTGGTTCCGGGCGAGATCATCGAAGGGAGCGTCGACCTCGCGATGATGCACGAGCAGGGGGCCCAAACCGTCGGGCCGTTTCACCAGATGGGGGCCGAGAAGGTCTGGGACCCGGACCGCGTTGTGATCGCTATCGACCACTGGGTACCGGCCTCGACCGAGGGAGCGGCCGTGCTCCATCGGATCCTTCGGAAGTTCGCCGCGGAGACGGAATTGCCCCACTTTTACGACGTGGGTCGGCACGGGATCTGTCACCAGATCCTCGCCGAGAACGGCTGGGTCGTTCCGGGCGACCTCGCTGTGGGCACGGATTCTCACACGAACATGCTCGGAGCGATGGGGGCGGTCGCCACCGGAATCGGGCCGACGGAGATGGCCGCGGTGCTCGCGTTGGGGCGACTTTGGCTCAAGGTCCCGCCCACGATCCAGGTGCGGGTCCATGGAACGATGGGACGCGGCGTCACTGCCAAGGACCTCGTCTTGCGCATCCTCGGCGAGATCAAGACGACCGGGGCGACGTACAAGGCGGTGGAATACTCCGGCCCCGCGATCGAAGCGCTCTCCATGCCCGAGCGCTTCACGATCTGCAACATGACGACCGAGATGGGGGCGAAGTGCGGGATGGTCGCCCCGGACCAGAAGACGTTCGACTATCTCGCCCCGATCGCGAAGCATGCGATGCATCCGCTGCGCCCGGACCCCGATGCCGAGTACGAGCGGGTGATCGATATCGACCTCGACGGGATGCCGCCCATGGTCGCGTGCCCGTACTCGCCGGACAATGTGCGTCCGCTCCCCGAGGTCGCCCGAGAGCACATCAAGGTCGACCAGGTGTTCCTCGGCTCCTGCACGAACGCACGGATCGAGGACATGCGGGAGGGCGCGGCGCTCATGAAGGGCCACCAGGTCGCGAAGGGGGTCCGGTTCATCGTCTCCCCCGCTTCGACCGCAGATCTACGACCAGTGCCTCAAGGAAGGGATCATCCAGACGTTCACGGACGCAGGAGCCGTCTTCACGAACTCCAGCTGCTCCGCCTGCTTCGGCGGCAACATGGGGATCCTCGCTCCGGACGAGGTCTGCGCGTCGTCCTCGAACCGGAACTTCCCGGGCCGGATGGGCGCGAAGGAAGCCCGGATCTACCTCATGTCGCCGGCGGCGACCGTCGCGGCGGCGATCCGCGGTGAGGTCGTCGACCACCGGGAGTACCTGTAGGCGGAAGGGGCCGTGAAGGACGTCATCGAGGGCCGCGTCTGGACGCTGGGCCGGGACGTCGACACCGACGGGATCATCTCGGGCAAGTACCTCACGATCATCGACCCCGAGGAGCTCAAGAAGCACGTCTTCGAGATCGCGCTGCCCGAGTTCGCTGAGGCGGCGCGTCCCGGCGACATCATCGTCGCGGACGAGAACTTCGGCTCGGGCTCGAGCCGCGAGCACGCCCCGCAGGCGATGAAGGCGATCGGAGTCGGCGCGGTCGTGGCCGACTCGTTCGCCCGGATCTTCTTCCGGAACGCGATCAACCTCGGCCTCCCGACCGTCGAGGCCCGCGGGGTCCGGGCGATCTTCGAGAAGGGCGACACCGCGCGGATCGAGATGCGGGCCGGTCGGGTCAGCGAACCTTCGCACGGGCGCCTCGGTATCGTTCCCTCCGTTGCCCCCCCACCTGCTCAGCCTGCTCGAAGCGGGGGGCTCGTCGAGAAGGTCCGGACGGAACTCGCGGCTCGGAAAGGCTCGGCCCCGGTCTCCTCATGAAGGACGCGGGATACGAGCTCGCGGTCTTCGCGGGGGACGGGACGGGCCCGGAGGTTATCCGGGAGGGAGTGAAGATCCTCAACGTGCTCGCGGAGGGCGGCCCTGCCCCGTGGAGGGCGACGGAGTATCCGGGCGGGGGTCAGTACTTCCTCAAGACTGGTCGCGAGTGGGAGCCCGAGGGCGAAGCCGCGGCCCACCGCGCCGACGCGATCCTGCTGGGTGCGGTCGGTTGGCCGGGGGCGACCCTCCCGAACGGAGACATCGCGGCCGGGCACTCGTCCTCGGCCTCCGGGAGTCCCTCGACCTGTTCGCGAACGTCCGACCGTGTCGCCTCTACCCGGGAGTGAAGCACCGGATCAGCGGCGAGTACCGCGAGGTGTGGTCTCCGAAGAACGTCGACATGGTGATCGTGCGAGAGAACACCGAAGACCTCTACACCCCCGTGCGGGGCCGCCTCCGTCGCGCGGGGAGACGGAGGTCGCGATCGACACACGGATCATCACCCGGAAGGGGGCGGAGCGCGTGGTGCGCTACGCGTTCGAGCTCGCCCGCGGCCGTGCTCGGGGCGCGCCGGGGGACGGGGTCCGCCGCGTCACGTGCGTCGACAAGGCGAACGTGATGGAAGGGTGCCGGTTCTTTCGCGAGACGTTCGACCGCGTCGGGGCCGAATTCCCCGAGATCGAGCGGGACTACGCCTACGTCGACGCGTTCACGCAGTGGCTCGTCCGGAATCCGGAGCGCTACAACGTCGTCGTGGCAACGAACATGATGGGCGACATCATCACCGACCTCGCGTCGGTCCTACAGGGAGGGATGGGATTCGCCTCGGGCGGGAACATCGGGGTGGGGCACGCGATGTTCGAGCCGGTGCACGGGAGCGCCCCGAAGTACGCCGGGAAGGATCAGGTGAACCCCTTCGCGACGTTCTTTGCCGTGGAACAGCTGTTGCGCTGGCTCGGCGAGCAGCACGGCGATTCTCGCCTTCGCGCGCCGGCGGACCGGCTCGAACGCGCGATCGCCTCGGTCCTCTCGGACGGGCGAGCTCGAACGTACGACCAGGGCGGAACGGTCAGCACGAGCGGTGCCGGGGACCTGCTCGCCAACGCGATCCGTTCGGAGCCGCGATGACCGGGCGTTCGGTCGCCTTGGTCGGCGGTGCCACGACGGCGTTCGGCGTCCGCCCGACGACGTGGTCCGAGATGGCCCAGGAGGTCGGTGCGGCCCTGTTCCGGGCGATCCCCGAGCTGCGCGCGGACGACGTGGACTCCCTCTTCCTGGGCGCGGCCGAGCCCGAGCGATTCGCCTTCCAATCGCATGTCGCGCCCCTCGCCGCCGAGCAGATGGGACTCCGGCCGCACCGGGTCATCCAGCGTACGGAGCTCGCGTGCGCGTCGGGTCAGAGCGCGATCCGGTCGGCCTACGCGGCGATCTCCGCCGGCCTCTCCGATATCGCGGTCGCCGTCGGTGTGGAGAAGATGAACCTCCCGTCCATGGCCGAGGCGAACTCCGCGATGGCCTGCGTGATGGACCGCGCCTGGGACGGCCCCCACGGTGCGACCGCTCCCCCGTTCTTCGCCATGGTCGCTCAACGGCACATGTTGGAATACGGAACGACCGAGGAACAGCTCGCGGCCGTCTCGGAGAAGAACCATCGGTTCGCGAACTCGAACCCCCACGCTCAGTTCTACGCGAAGAAGTTCTCGAAGGAGAAGCTCCTCGGTCTGCCCGTCGTCGCCCCTCCGCTCCGTCTCGGCGATTGCTCTTCGATGACCGACGGCGCCGCCGCGGTCCTCCTCGTCGCGGAGGACCTCGTCCGGAACTACACGGACGCGCCGGCCTGGGTCCGGGGCACGGGACGGTACTCGGATTTCCACAACCTCGCCAACGCGGGCTCGCTCACTCAATGGGCGGGGATGACCCACGCGGCGCGCGAGGCGCTGCGCGGAGCCAAGGTCTCGATCGGCGACATCGACTTCGCCGAGATCCACGACTGCTTCACGATCTCCGAGGTCATCGAGTACGAAGCGCTCGGCCTTTGCGCCCAGGGCGAGGGCGGCGCGTTCGCGGCCGACGGTCGCAGCGACCTTGGAGGGGACATCGTCGTCAATCCGCGAGGGGGCCTCCTGGGTTGCGGCCATCCGCTCGGGAGCGACCGGAATCGCTCAGGCGGTCGAGGTCTACCGGCAGTTCGCACAAGCAGGTGCCACCGGCCCGGCAGGTCCCCGGCCCGGAGTGGGCATTGGTCCACAACCTTTCGGGGAGCGCCAACGTCCACTCGGTGATGGTCTACCAGGGCGGAGGCGCGTCGTGAGCGCGGCGGCGAAGTCTCGCCGCTCCGGGCCGGCGCGGCGCTCCGCCGGCACCCGAGCCGCGACCGACCCCACCGAGCCGCGGCTCCGACCGAGCGCTCCCGCGACAAGCGCCCCTTCCTGCTGGACTTCTTCCCGCTCGAGGGCCCCGACCAGACCCGCCTCTCCCGGTTCTACGACCGGCTTCGCGAGGGACGGCTCTCGACGACCCGTTGCCCGAAGGACGGGGATTGGCACTGGCCGCCGAGGATCGCCTGCCCGAAATGTCACTCCGAGGAGCTCGAGTGGGCGGACCTCCCCGAGCGCGGCCGCATCTACGCGTTCAGCGCGGTGCTCGGCGGCGCGCCGATCGGCATGGAGGACGACGTGCCGTTCGCGGTCGGACTGGTCGACCTGGACGGCGTCCCGCTCCGGCTGTTCGGCCGGATCGAGGGGCGGCCCTGGCCGGAGCTGCACGTCGGAGACCCGGTGCGGGTCGAGCCGTACGAGCGTCGGAGACGGGCGCGTCTTCTACCGGTTCCGAACGGTCGACTAGACCCGTCGTCCCGCCCGGGCCGTTCGCCCTGGGAACGGCGACGATTTCTGACGGCCGGAGTCGCCGCGACAGGCAGGCTATTTATACCCGCCCCAGGTCTCGCGCGCCGCCGGTTCGGGGAGAGCCGCGAGGATGGAGTCGTCGCAATCGGGATGGTGGGGCCGTCACGGGTGGACGGTCGCGCATCCTGCTGAGCCGCGTTCGGGATGGCGTTCGCCGTCCGGACGATCTGGACCTACCCCATCATCCAGCAGTTCGGTCCGCTGTTCAGCTACGCGGGCGGGTCGGACTCGTTCTACCACTCGCGCGTCATGACCTACATCATCCTCAACCACCAGAACCTCGTCTTCGACCCGCTGCTCCACTACCCGATCGGGGGCTACAACCCGCGGGAGCCGCTCTTCGACTGGATGAACGCCATCCTCGGGATCGTCTTCGCCCCGCTCTTCGGCGGGAACGCCGTCGTCGCGGGCGGCGTGGTTCCTCGACCTCCAGGGACCCCTCTGGGCCGCGCTCGGCGTCTTCCCGGTCTACCTCATCGGCCGCGAGGTCAGCGGCAAGCGGATGGGGCTGATCGCCGCGCTGATCTTCCCGTTCCTCAGCGCGAACATCGATTCCTCGATCTTCGGCTACGCGAACTACCTCTCCTTCTACACGTTCGTCATCCTGGTCACGGTCTACTCGTACATCCGGACGGTCAAGGCGGTCGGGTCGCGCCGCTGGGTCGATAGCTACCGTCACCCGTCGGCAGTTCCTGCCGGGCTTACGCGGGTTCCTGCGGAACGAACGAACGGCGGTGAAGTGGGCCGTCTTCACCGGGGTCTCTCTCGGGGCGCTCGCGCTCGCTTGGCAGGGTACACCTACGCGATCGTCGTGATCGGGGCCTCGCTGTTCATCGCGATGATGATCGAGCGGGTCCGTCGCGTCGACTCGTTCGGCGCTCTACGTCCCGACCTGGATCGTCGGGCTCGTCGGCTTCCCGATGGCGATGCCGTACTACATCGTCCAGCACCAGTTCGGAGCCTGGTTCGACCTTCCGCTCTTGCTCTTCTTCGGGATCCTCGCGCTGCTCCTCCCGTTCTTGCTCCTGCGCGACCTTCCCTGGGTCTTCTCGATCCCGGCGCTCTTCCTCTTCGTCCTCGGCGCGGCCGCCTTCTTGTTCGTGGTCTCGCCGATCGATTTCACCAACATCGTCACGGGGCAGGGGTACTTCGTCAAGACCCTGATCTACTCGACCGTCGCCGAGGCGCAGGCGCCGTCGATCGACGCGCTCATCGTCGGATACGGCGTGGTCACCTTCTTCCTTGACGTTCGCGGGCTCGCGATCTTCATCTACATCCTCGCCCGGGGGCGATTCCGGCGCCACCACATCGTCTTCCTCGTTTTCGCGCTGCTGTCGATCTATCTGCCCATCTCCGCGGCGAAGTTCTTCCTGCTGGGGTCTCCCGCGTTCGCGCTCCTGCCCGCCGAGGCGATTCGTCGGGCGCTCGACGTCGGGGGGTACCCGGAACTCCGTCGGACGGTGGCGTCGCTCTCCGACCGTCGCAGCCAAGCGGCCGCGTTCCGGAAGGCGTTCAAGCCCCGTCACGTCCTCGTCCTGCTCCTCATCCTCATGATCGTCCTGCCGAACGTCTGGGTCTCGATCGACGCGGGGATCCCGGGCAACACGAAGACCCAGATCTCGACCCAAGTCTACAACACCCTGCCGTCCTTCCTGAAGGGAAACAGTTCCTCCTCGTCCAACTACTTCGGGGCCGACCGGGACCTCGATCGACACCTCGAACCAGTACGATAGCGCCGGGTACAACTGGCTCGCCCAGCAAGACTCGAACACTCCGGCGTCGCAACGTCCGGCGTTCGTCAGTTGGTGGGACTACGGGTTCCAGGCGATCGACCAGGGCGACCATCCGACCGTCGCCGACAACTTCCAGAACGGGATCGACCCGACCGGGCAGTTCCTGCTCTCCCAGAACGAGTCGAACGCGATCGCGATCCTCGCGACGACGCTGCTCCAGGCGGAGCAGGTCGCCTCGGGCCAACCGTACCTTCCCCCGGCCCTGAACTCGATCCTTGCCGGGGACGGACTGGACCTCCCCCAGCTCCACACGCTGCTCGCCAACGTGAGCGCGGACCTTCCGCTCGTCGTCGCCCACCCTGACCGTTATCTCGCGGTCAATCCGGACACGGTGACGGCGGAGAACGCGATGTTCATGGCGATGTCCTACTTCCTCGCGACCTCGCAACCTCTGAGCGGCGTCGCGAAGATCTACAACGACGTGCAGGCCTACACCGGCTGGTCGATCCGCTACGACATGACCGACAGCCGCCTCATCCCGTTCAGCGGCGCCAACACCGGGATCTTCTACGCGCCGGCCGACCTGACCGGCCGGGTCATCAACGCCGCCGGGCTTCCCACGACTTTCTTCAACGTCACGGTGCTCGGGTCGGACGGGAACTATTACCCGCTCGGTCAGGTGCCGGCGGACGTCACCGCCCGTGAATTACTACATCAACTATTTCTCGCCGTTCTACCACTCGATGATCTACCGTACCTATTTCGGGTACAACGGCACCCAGATCGGGCTGTCGGGCGGGATCCCGGGTCTCGAGGGAGCGGCCGGAGGCGAGCCGATCGAGCCCGGCTGGATGCTCCAGCACTTCCAGGTCGTCTACAAGACGGCCTACTACTGCGCGAACGCGACCGAGGCCCGGGTCAATCCGAGCTGCTACGTCGCCACAAATATCCCCCAGGCCCAGGCGCTCGCCGCGCGGACCAATGGCACCGCCGACACGTCGTCCTCGATGTACTTCGGTGGCGGCGAGTCGATGCTCGAGTACTACCCCGGACAGGCGCTCTACGGCAACGTACGCCTGCCAAGCGGCGCCCCGGTCGGCGGAGCGCGCGTGACGGTGTTCGACGGGTGGGGGATCCCTCACATGTCGGTCCTCACCGCGCCCGACGGGTCGTTCTCGGTCGTGCTCCCGCCCGGGAACGACACCCTCAACGTGACGACGGGCGCGTTCGTCGGCTTGAGCCAGCAGGGAAGCGTGCTTCTGAAGGAGCTCAACATCACCGTTTCGAACGCGGTCGGGCTCTCGTACAACGCCCCCAGCGTGCAGGAACTGATCACGATCCCTGCGGCCTCGGTCTCGGGCTTCGTCTACCTCAACACGGGGGGTGGCTCCACCTACCAGTCGACCGACCCGCTCGTCCCGGGGGCCCAGGTCATCTTCTGGGGGTCCGACAATCTCTCCAAAGTGACCGCGACCACGGACGCGAGCGGGTCGTTCGCGCTCACGAACGTGCCTCCGGGCGTCTACAACTACAACGTGGTCTATCGGGGGTACAATTACACGGAGTCTCCGTTCACGGTCACCCCTCACGCCACCACGCCGACTAACGCCACGGTCGGCCTGACCGCCGGATCGGTGACCGGCTCCGTCTTCACTTCCGTAGGGATTCCTCGACCGATCCCCGCCGTCGGTGCGCTCGTAACCCTCGCGGGGACTTCGGGACTGGTCCGCACCAACACTACGAACGCGACCGGCGAGTTCACGATCTCGGGCTACACGCCGGGGAACTACACGCTCACCGCGACGCTGCCCGGCACCGCCGAGCGTTCCGTGGGGGTCCGGGTGCCGATCGCCGCTCCGGGCGATGGTTTTAGTGAGAACCTCACTCTCGCGGTGACCTCGACGGTCTCCGTGACCGTCCAGGCCAACGGAGCCCCCGCGGTAGGCGTCCCCGTCCAGTTCCGTCCGATCGCCTCCTACAACAACGCTTCAGCTTCTCCGCTCGCGGAGATCGCTTCGGCGGGGAGCAACGGGACGACGGCGGTGAGCGGGACGAGCGGGACGGTCTCCCTCTCCTTGCCGGTCGGGAACTACTCCGTGACCGCGCTCGGGTTCGTCGGGTCGACCCTCTACGCCGGAATCGGTGAGCTCGCGGCCTCTACCCTTTCGCCGAACCAGGCGCTCGTCCTCTCCTTGGAGCCCGCGATCCGGTTGACGGGGACCGTCTCGACCGCCGGGCCCTCCAGCAACGCGACCCGGACGGCGGTCATCGCGTACGCCGCCGACGGGAGCCCGGCATACACGTGGGTGACGAACGGGTCGTACGCGTTCTACCTGCCGGCCGGGTCGTACACTCTCCTTGCTCTCCAGGGGCCGAGCACCGCGCCCGGAACCATGTACGCCGCCCTCGGTTCGGTGAATCTCGGCTCTCCGACCGCGGTCAACCTCCAACCCTCGGTCGCGGTGGGAGCCCGCTTTTTCGTGGGCGCGACCCTTCCGAGTAATCTCCGTATCCCCGCCAGCGGGGCGCGAGTGACCGTCGCCGCCGGTAGCGGAGGGCCGACCGTCACCTCGCTCGCGGGGACGGATGGGACCGCGGTCGTCTACGTTCCGGCCGCATTGCCGCTCCCCGCGACCTCGTTCTGCGTGGCGGCGGAGTCCGTCGGATTCGCCAGTGCTTCGGAATGCGGGATCTCACCGAACGGCCTCGGGACGATGACCGGCTTCTCCCTGGCACTCACCCCGGTGCCGGTGTCGATCGAGGTCACGGGGGTTCCCTCGGGCATCGCCCTCACGCTGAACGTCACCGCGCACAGCCCGTCGGCGATCAACGTGACCCTGACGGGTGGGCCGACGTGGAGCGTCAGTCTCCCGCCCGGGGCCTATCAGATCTCGGGATGGGCGCCGGGCGGGAGCGGCTCGGTCCTGTATCTCCCCACGGGGGTGCAGACCGAGGTCCTCCCCGTGGGGGCGACGTCGGAGACGTTCGCCCTCTCGTTCGTTTCCCAGACCAGCTCGTCGGGCACGATCGCGCTCCCGAGCGGGGGCGCTCTTACGGGCGTCACCGTGAGCCTGCTCTCCGCCTCGTTCATCGCCACCGTCCCCGGCACGAACTACACGAAGGGATTCTTCGCCCCGGTCGGTAGCTATTCCGCGTACGCCACCGTGAAAGCGGGTTCGACCACCTACAGCGCTCTCCTCCCTGTGACCGTCGCGGCGAACGGGGTGATCTCCCCGACCATCCCGCTCAACACTCTCGGCGAAAAACTCTCGGGAACGCTCGAGGACTCGAGCGGCGGGCTCGTTTCGGTCACCGCTCCACTGACCCTCACGGTCTCCACGGGCGCGAGCGCGCTCGTTAAGGTGACGAACGGAACGTTCACCGCGGTGCTGCCCGCCGACCAGAATTACACCGTGAATGTCGCGGTCACCACGATCGTCCAGGGCCTGGAGGGCAGCTACTCCAAGTCCTGGGTCCAAACTCCGGGCGCGAGCTGTGTGCTCGCCGCGGCCGCGACGCCGTGCACGGTGACGATGGTCGGTACGGACCAGCTCGTCTGGCTGAACGGCACGCTCACCGCGCCGGGGGTTCCGGGCCTGGTCCCGGGCACCGTGCGGCTCTACGGGCCGTCGACCGATCCCGTCCTCTCGGTCGTGACCGCCGCCGACGGAACGTTCTCCGCGCAGGTCCTTCCGGGGCAGGTACTCCTCTACGCCTCCGGGGGGGGTGGCAGCGAACCGCTCGCCGGCTTCGCGTCCGTGGCCGCGTACCTCAACTCACCGAGCCTCGTGTCGGTCGTGCTCGCGCCGACCTGGGCCGACACCGTGGTGGTCGTCCCACCGGCCGGGTCGGCGCCGTTGCTCGGGCCGGTCAACGTGACGGTGACCAATGCCGTCGGGGTCGCGATCCCGTTCGCGAGCGCTCCGCCGTCGAACCCGCTCGTGATCGCTCTCCCCGTGGGCAGCTATACCGCGAGCGCGTCGTCGTTCGGGGCGCCCGGGGGCCTACTCGCGAACGCCTCGGCGACGACCGCCGTGAAGGTCGTGAACGGGAACGTCGGGACGACGCTCACCCTCGCATTCCAGTACACCTATCGGGTCGTCGCGACCGGCGTCGGGGCGACCCAGGCGACGGTCACGTCCCCCGGGACCGCGTCCTTCGCGTTCTCGGTCCGGAATACCGGGGATACCCCCATCGTCGTCCATCCGGTCGGTAGCCCGGCGTTCTGGGGGTTCAACTTCTCCTTCTCGAACGCCACGCTCCTCGCGGGCGCCAGCGGGAACACCCTGGCCGCGAGTGTGCTCATCCAGGTCCCGGGCGGGACGGCGACCGTCCATCCGCACGTCGTGATCAGTCTCGAGCTCGCGAACGGTACCGTGGTCGGTGCGTTCTCCCCCACGGTCAACGTGGTCCCCTACTTCGGGATCGTGATCGGGACGACGTCGACCTCGCAGCCCATCGTGGGAGTCAACCGGGCGCTCGTGCCGTTCTACGTCGTGAACACCGGCAACGTGGAAGAGATGGTCTCCTTGAGCGTCGTCGATGCGGCTCGGCTCGCGACCCTGGGCTGGGTCGCGACGGTCCAGAACTCCTCGGGACCCCTCATCCCCCCGACCGTGACGATCCCCGCCTTCACGAACGTGACGTACGCCGTCAATCTCACCGCCACGGGGTCGATCTTCGTCCCCGTCGGGGAGTTCACCGTCCAGGCGTCGGTCCAGGAGCAGGTCGGGTCCTATCAGGCGTCCACCATCGTCAGCGTCCCGACCGTGTCGGTCCGCACCGCCCCCGCGAACGGCACCGCGCCGGCGACCGTGACCGGGCCGTCGGTCGGCCCCGCGCCGAACAACCTTCCGGACTGGGTCGTGCCGCTCCTCTCGTTCATTCCCGCGATCGCGCTCGTGCTCGGCGTGATCACCTACCGGTGGTGGCGCAGCCGGAGGTGGACGCGACGATGAAGGCGGGCCCCCTCGCCGCGATCGTCGCCCTCCTCGTGCTGGCGAGCGTCCTCGCGCTCGGCGCCCCCGGGGTCGCGAGCGCCCACTCGAGCCCCCTCGCATCGGGCACGCTCACGGGGAACATCACCGGGCCGACGGTGGTGCAGGTACCGTGCCAATCAGTCCTATACGATCAACGCGACCGGCGGCCCCGCGTTCAACGCCAATGGAACCCTGGTCGGGAACCTCACCTACTATCGCGTCGGTCACGGGAGAGAACCTGACGGGAGTGTCGCTCTCCTCGACCGAATCGGCGATCACCAACGTCTCCGACCATCGGACCTTCTTGACGGTCGGGAACGTGAGCGAGGTCCTCACCCTCGTGGTCGAGATCAGCTCGGTGTATCGTACCGCGAACGTTTCGATCAACCTCACGTACGCCGTGAACGTGGTACAGCCCTACACCCTGACCCTCACCCTCGTTTCCGACTCCTCGGCCACGATCCTCGGTTTCGCGCTCTCGGTCGATTTGGACGGCACGCCGGTCGGGTCGATCAACGTCCCGTCCATGATGTCGCACGCGCGGTACGTTGCGACCTTCAACTACTCGACCCTCGGACTGTCGTCGGGAGAGCACACGTTCACCGTCTCGCTCGTGAACGAGCACGGCCTCGTCACGTTCGTCGGCGGCGCCACGACGTTCTCGGTATCGTTCTACGTTCCGGGACCCCCGCCGAGCTACACGATCTGGTACGTCACGGGAGCGGTCGCGTTCTTCGGGGCCATCTTTATATTCGTCACCCGGGTGGCCGCGCGCCGGCGCAATCCCGCACGCAAGTGAGGCACGTTGGTGATGGAAGTCTCGGTCGAACTCCGCTGCACGTCGTGTGGCCGGGCCGTTCCCGCGAAGGGGGCGACCCAGTTCCCGTGCCCGAGCTGCGGGGAAGCGACCATCGGTCGCTGCGCGCGGTGCCGCGACCAGAGCGTGCCGTACCACTGCCCGAAGTGCGGCTTCGTGGGCCCCTAGAGGTTCCGCGCATGGGTCGGGTCGCCGTGCTCTTCCGCCTGATGCCCCAGGGGGTCGAGACCGACCTCGAGGCGGTCGCGAAGCAGGTGCCGGCCGCGCTCCCGGCGGGGGTCACGGTCCGGGGCATGCAGGTGAAGGACATCGCGTACGGGTTGAAGTCGCTCCTCCTCTCCGTCATCATGGACGACACCGGCGGCATCCTCGACTCGGCCGAGCACGCGCTCGCGAAGATCCCGCACGTGGAATCCGTCGAAGTGATGGAAGAGGGTCTGCTCTAGCGAGCGGAAGGGACTCCCCCGCCGTGGACCTGTTCACCCACGTCCTGGTCGCCTACCTCGTCACCTTCGGGATCGTCGGCTTCCAGCCGTCATACCTCGCCGCCGGCGCGCTCGCGGGCGGCCTCCCGGACGCGGACGCGCTCTTCTTCCCGATCGCCCGGCGCTTCCCGATCCTCCGACACCACGGGATCACACACTCGGTCATCGGCGTGACGATCGTCGCGGTCGTCGGCGCGTTCGTCGCCCCGATGCTCGCCCCGGGTTCGCCGGTGATCTACTTCGTCGTCCTCGAGGTCGGCGGCTGCGCGCACATCCTCCAGGACGGGTTCACGAACTTCGCGGTCCCGGCGCTCTTCCCGTTCTCCAAGAAGGAGTTCCACCTGGACGCCGACCGCGCGATCAACTTCCTCACCATGGCGGTCTCGGTCGCGTCGTTCTACCTCCTCCTCGGGGTCGAACGGAACCACGTGCCGTTCGCGTGGTACCTCCTCACCGTCTACGGCCTCATGGCGTTCTTTGCCGGGTACTTCGCGATCCGTCTCGCGGGGCGGGTCGTCGTCGGGCGTCGGATGCGGGACCTGGGCTACCAGGCCGTCGTGCCGACGGGGAACCCGTTCAACTGGGTGCTCCTGTTGGAGGAGAACCTCGGAGGCCGGGTCCGGACCCGATGGGCGCGCTACGTCTTCGGACGGGGGATCGTGGACGGCCCCTACGTCGTGGAGGCCCCCGTCGACCCGCCGCCCCACACGGGGGCGCCGAGCTCCGCGACCGAAGCGCTCGACTGGTCGTACGGCCTCGCCCGTCGGGCGAGCCGGGTGGTCGAGTCGACCTACCACTTCGGCGAGGCGTTCGAGACGACGGCGGGGGAATGGGTCGCGGTCTGGTACTCCCTCGAGTTCTCCGCGTTCGGGCGAGCCGCCGCGGTGCGAGTCCGGTTCCCCACAGGAGGCCAGTCGCCCGTGGTCAAATCGGCGTTCTATCGACCGGTCCACCGCGCGCTGTAGCGCGCGAACGCGAGAGCGCTCGAACCTACTTGTACGTCGACAGGTGCGTCGTGCCCTCGTCGTCGACGATCGTGATGCACTCGCCCTCGCACTCGAACAGGCATGCCTCGCACATGATGCAGTCGGGGCCGTGGATGACCGCGGAGCGCTCGCCGCGGAATTGGAACTTCGCCGCGACCGCGGGGTCGTCCATCACGTCCGGCCAGTTGTCGCGGGGCTTCATTTCGAAGACCGTGACCGGGCAGACGTCTCGGCAATGGGCGCACCCGGTGCACTTCTCCAGAGCGACCTCAACGCTCACCATGGCTGGACCTAGTGGACCGACCGAGGGTGGGTATATTACACTACGCCGCCACGCGCGCCGGTCGGGGGCGATCGCCCTGTCCCGGCTGCTTCCACGGACCGCATTCACGGGATCTCGGTCGGGTCCCACTGGGTGACCCGACGGCGGTCCCGGAGCGAGTCCAGTCGCACCATCTCCTCCGCGGAGAGTTCGAAGTCGAAGACGCGCGCGTTCTCCCGGATCCGCTCCCGGTGGACCGACTTCGGGATCTCGACCACCCCGTGCTGGAGACCCCAGCGGATCAGGACCTGGGCCGGGGAGCGGCCGTGCGCGCGCGCGACCGACGCGATCGCGTCGTCGTTCAGCCGTCGGTTCCGGGTGAGGGGACTGTAGGCTTCGACCTGGATCCCGTGGGCGGCGCAATAGGAGAGCAGCTCCGGGTCGTACACGAACGGATGGAACTCGACCTGGTTCACCGACGGCGAGGTGCGGGAGTGGCCGGCGAGCTCTTCGAGGTGTCGGATCGCATAGTTGCTCACTCCGATGGAACGGCAGACCCCTTCGTCCTTGAGCTCCTCGAGCGCCCGCCACGACTCGAGCCGGTCGGCGGGGGAGTTGGCCCGCGGCCAGTGGATCAGGTAGAGGTCGATGTAGTCGAGGCCCAACGTCACGAGGCTCCGGCGGGCCGCCCGTTTCGCCGGGTCGTACCCGTGGTCCGAGTGCCACAGCTTGGTCGTGACGAAGGTCTCCGCCCGCGGGATCCCGCTCGCCCGGACCGCCGCTCCCACATCAGCTTCGTTGCCGTACATCGCGGCAGTGTCGATCAGTCGGTAGCCGTCCTCCAGCGCCCACGCGACCGCCTGGCGGGTCTCCGGGCCCGGAGGGGACTGGAAGACCCCGAGTCCCAGGACCGGGCATCTCCGTTCCCCCACCGAGCGCGACTCGGCTGGTGAGACCGCGGAGGGGCAGCGGGCTCATTTTCGGGCCACCTTGGCAGTGCGCGGGCTCACGTCCGCCGCGACATAGGGCGACCGGAATCGGGTCGATACCCCGAGAGGTCGGAGCCGAGCGTCGTAGCGGCGCAGCTGCTCTTCGTGCTCCGGGCAGAGGGAAAAGATCTGCCACTCCGCCGTCGGGGAGGTCGCGTCGGTCGTAGCGGAGTACATCTCCACCCGATGGGGATGGTCGTCGCACGGACCTCCCGACCCCGTGTCCGGGTCGCCGATGTACGAGCGGAAGGAGAAGTCGTACACCTTTCCCATGTCGCACAACGGCCGCTGGAAGATCGCGCTCATCGGACCGACCGCGCGGACAGGGGCTGGCTCCCCATAAAGGACCCCCGCGAACGGGGGCCCGCCAAGATAAGACGGCGGGCGGACCTCCCCGAGGTAACTCGCGGGCCGCCGGGGTGACCGCCCACCTCCCGCGTCGAGGTGCAAGGATGCCGATGCGATCCGTTCACGGAATCGACCTCGCCTACGAGGTCCACGGAACGTCCGGGGACCCCGCGGTACTGGTCCACGGTTCCCTGGTCGACCGCCATTCGTGGGACCTGATCGTCCCCGGATTGTCGCACTCGATGCAGGTCGTCAGCTACGACCGCCGGGGCCACGGCGAGAGCGCGATGGCCCCGCGACCCCACCCCGTGCGCGACGACGCCGCCGACCTCGCGGGGCTGCTCGAAGCGCTTGACCTGTATCCGGCCCACGTGATCGCACATTCGTACGGCGGGGCGGTTGCGCTGCGACTGGCGATCGACCAGCCCGAGATGGTCCGGAGCCTCGCGATCCACGAGCCTCCGTTCGTCGGGTTGCTCACGGCCGACCCTGCCACGGCCTCCGAGGGAGAGCAACTGCTCGCCGGGGCGCGAGTGCTCCAGGAAATGATCCGCGCCGGGCAGCGTCAGCTCGCGGCGGAACAGCTGGTGGGGGTGTTTTCGACGGAACCCGGGGCGTGGAACCGGTTGCCCCCCGAAGTGCAGCGCACGTTCGTGCGCACTGTGGACCGCTGGTCGGAGGAGTTCGGCGACCCCGAGGCGTTCGCTCCCGACCGCGAGGCCTGCCGCGATCTGATGGTACCCGCCTTATTGACCGAAGGAGGCCAGAGTCCACGCTTCCTCCATCGGATCACCCGGGACCTGGGCGCCCTCCTGCGCAACAGCCAGGTCGTCGAGATCCCCGACGCCGGCCACGTGCCCCACGTGGTCCAGCCCCATCAATACGTGGGGATCCTGCTCACGTTCTTGCTCGAACGGAACGTCCCGGTCAGTTGACCGGTCGGCTCTCCTGGGCCTAACGGGGCTTCGGATCCGATGGGAACGCCTGGTCCAAGAGGTCCATCACGCCTTTTCCAAGCCATTGGCCGCCATCGACGGCGAGCACCTGGCCGGTGATGTAGCTCGCTCGGGGGCTCGCGAGGAAGCGCACGCTTTCCGCGATCTCCTCGGGGGTCCCGAAGCGACCGAGGGGCACCCCCCGTCGCACGGCCTCGACCACCGCGTCGGATACCCACAGCTGCTGGTCGGTCCCTTCGGTCCGGACGGGGCCGGGGCGACGGCGTTCACACGAACGCCGTACCGGGCCCACTCGACCGCGAGGGTCCGGGTGAGCGCGAGGACGCCGGCCTTCGCCGCGGCCGAGTGGGCGGTCCCCGGCCCGGCCATCCACGCATACGATGCGATGATGTTCACGATCGACGGCGCGGGAGATTGGCGCAAGAGCGGCAGCGCCGCGCGCGAGCAGAAGAACGTCCCGTCGAGCACGATCCCCACGACGGCGCGCCAGCCGTTCGGGCTGATCTTCTCTGCGGGCGCGAGGAAATTTCCCGCGGCGTTGTTGACGAGCACATCGAGTCGGCCGTACTCCTTCCGGACGGTCTCGAGCAGTCGGTCGACCTGTTCCGGGTTGCGGACGTCGGTCGGCACCTCCAGCACCCTCGCCCCCTTCCCTCGAAGTTCGCCCGCGCCCGCGGCGAGGTGGTCCGCCGAGCGGCTCGCGATCGCGAGGTTGAAGCCATCCTGGGCGAGGGCGGCGCCGATCGCCCGCCCGATGCCGGTGCCGCCTCCGGTGATCAACGCGACGGGTTTCGCGTCGGTGTGCGGTCCCGGCGTTCCGTTGGTCACGCCTCGGCCGAGCCGGTGGGGGTCTAAATCGGTGCCGAGGCCCCGGGTCACTGGCCCACGTGGGTTCTGGGGGGCCCCAGTTAGAGTCCCGTTACGGCGGCCCGGATGGCCTTTAGGTCGCCTTCCCCGAGCCCGCGCCCGAGCCGGCCGTCCCGGCGGAACGTCGCAGCTCCGTCGTGAAAGACGACCACTGTGGGCACGACCTCGATCGCAAACCGTTCCCAAAGGGGGCTCTCCTCATCGGTCAGGTCGGCCAACGCGACCTGGAAGGAACCGGTCCCCTGGAGCGCCGCGAGTTCCGGCTCGAACGAGCGGCAGAACGGACACCAATCCGCGAGAAAGCCCACCACCCATGTGCCGGACCGGCGCAGCCGGTCTCCCTCGAATGACTCAGGTCCGATCCGCTCCATCGTGCTTTCCGGTCCCCCCTCCGCCACCGCCGTCGGATTCCGCCGAGTGCACCGGAAGTTCAAGGCGGTGGCGCATTCGAGAGGCCCGCCGCTCGTCCTCCACGACCTACCGCATCGGCACGCACCGACACTGACTTGAATCCCTCCGCGGTGGGCGCGGCGGGGCCGGCATGCAGTCCTGGCGAGTACCGACCGAGGCCCGGAGCGAGGAGATGTTCCCGCGCCCGATGGCGGGAACCATCGAGGTCCACCGGCACGAGAGCGAGGTCCTGAAGGGAAACCCGTGGGGAGACCCCACGGAACGCGACCTGCCCGTCTACGTGCCCCCCTCGGGGAACACCGCCGGCCGTCCCCTCCTCGTGCTCCTGAGCGGGTACACGGGCTCGGGATGGGCACATTTCCGTCGCGGGCGGTACCTCGAGGATTCCTTGGTGGGGCGACTGGACCGCCTGGTCCGTACCGGAAAGGCGGCGGAGACGGTGATGGTCGCGCCGGACTGTCTGACGACGCTCGGAGGCAGCCAGTATCTCAACTCGACCGCGACGGGTCGTTACGAGGATTACGTAGTGAAAGAGATTGTTCCGTGGGTGCAGCGGCGGTATCGAACCGGCCCTACGGCAGTCCTAGGGACCTCCAGCGGAGGGTACGGTGCGTTGGTCCTCGCCCTACGGCACCCGGACGTCTTCGGGGCCCTGGGGTCGAACGCGGGAGATGCCTACTTCGAGTATTGCTATCCGCCCGATTTTCCGTACGCCTTCCGCGAGGTCCGCAAGGCAGGGGGGCCCGAGGCATTCCTGCGCCGGATATTCGAACGCCCGGTCGATGGGTTCACCCACGCAAGCTCCCCCGCGCGGGCGCTATCAACCCTCGCGTACGCCTCGTGCTACTCGCCGATCGACGCCGAACCGGGTCGCTTCGAGCTGCCCTTCGACCTCGAAACGGGCGCGCTCCGACCCGACGTCTGGTCCCGATGGCTCGCTTGGGATCCGGTACGGATGGTAGAGACCCCCCCGTACTCGGAGGCGGCCCGCCGCCTCGCGTACCTCTACGTCGACGGGGGCCTCCGGGACGAGTTCGGTCTCGACGTCAGCGCCCGGATCTTCGCGGCCGCCGCCCGGCGGCAGGGGGCCAAGGTCGAGCTGGAAGAGTTCGACGGCGGCCATTTCGATAAGGGACCGCGTTACGACGTGATGATCCCGCGCCTCCTCGCGGCCTTGGGGTTCCCTGCGAAGGAGCCCGCGTCCTTGCGGCTTTAGTACCCCGAGTACCTCGGGCGGACGAGGGCGCGATGCTCAAAGACGGTCAGCTCGTGTGCGACTCCTGCCAGAAAGTCATCTCCCGGATCACGGACACGCCTGCGGAGGGTTGGGAGAAGATGCACAACCTGTGCTCCGCCTGCTTTACCGCCTTGGAAGCACAATCGGTGGCCCGGGGTTAGCCCTTCTTCGTCCCGCTCGTTCCGGGCGACGGAGCGTCCGGCCCTTCGAGGGGCACGAGGGCCTCGTCCTCGAACCACGCCAGGACGATGAAGTACCAGCTGAGGACCACGAGCAGGGGAAACTCGGGCCGCGGGGGGGACGTGGCGGGGGCGATGACAGCACCGCCGACCAGCTTCCGCCCCTCCCGGACCGGTTCTACGTGCAGCACCTCGCGGCCGGACGCGTCCGTGACCTGCCAGGCGGGTATGAGAACCCCCGCTCGGTGGAATCGGTAGGAGGGGCCGCCGGTCACCTCGATCTGATGGTAATTCCAGTGCACGGACAGTCGCGCCAGGTTCGCGCTTCCCGATTCGGCCCGTAGAGTGATCTGAGGGTTGAGGAACCCGACCCGCTTCAGGGTCCAAGATCCCCCCGCCGTCTCCGCGGTCGCGAGAGTGCCTGTCCGAGCTTTCCAGCTCAGCACGGCGACTGGTTGGTCGCCCGCGAGCAGGTCGAACTCGAGCGGGCTTTCGTTCCGTCGGAGCCAACGTAGCGACGTCGCGTCGACGGAATCGACCGGAACAAGTCCCATCGCGGGACCCAGCACTCGGGGGGGTCTTAACTCCGCGCCGACGCCTCCCTAGCTGCCGACGCCGTCGGGGGTCGAACAGCGAGTTGGCGCTGGATCTCGGCGATCTCCTCGAGCGCTCGGCCGATGTCGCCCGGGTCTTCGAGGGTGGTCAGGACCGGCCGCGGACCTTTGCTCGGGATGGGAGGCAGCACGTCCTCGTTCCAAGGGTCGGCGACCTTCGGCTTGGCAGCGGCGACCGCGGGAACCGCCCCGCCGGGAGGACTCTGGGAACTCGGGCGGGCGGTCAGGTCGGGGGCGGGGCGGCCAAGCTCGTTGCGCGGGGTGCGCGGCGTGGGAGAATCGTCGCCCCGCGCCCGCTCCTTGGGTCGGACCGACGGCTCGTCGTCATCCGTAGCGAAAAACCAGGAAACCACGGAACCGATGGCGGCAACGAATCCCAGGGTGAGCAGGAGGCCCCACAGAGGGTAGTTGCCCTGTCCAAGCTTGGGAGAGGCGAGGAAGCTGAGGTACGCGCCCGCGATCAGGGCCCCGGTGAGCGTGATCAGCGGGAGCGTGCCCACGAGAGCGGAGTGGCGATCGGTCGCGAGGCCACGGGGCGTGGAGTCCGAGGTGAGGGTCATCGATTCCTGCGGAGCGGGCCTCCCGTACTGACCGGAATGCGCGCCGTGGGCAATAGTAGTTATTGGCTCGGGAGTTGAAATCATTGTGACGGATAACTGCGACCTGAGCACGTATAAATACACGGTGGGGAGAGTACCTCACCGGCCGGGAAAGGGAGGGTAGAGGCGATGAGGAAGATTCAACGACGGGCGGTCTACGTAGGTACGATCGTGGCGATGGTGGCAATGGCCGGAGGGTTCGCCGTAGCGACCATACCGAATGCCTTCACCTTTAACGGAGGCGGTCAGAACGGAGGGGCGGTGACCACGGGCAACACGCAATACGCCGGGGCTGTGCAGATTAATCTCGCCGACGTCAATCCCGGATCCTGCGTCGCCTCGGGAAGCGTCCAAACGGTCACCGCGACGGCCTCGCCAGGGACCTTTAGTACGTTCTACATTGATCCGGCGGCTCCGGCATGTCCGGGCGTAAACACCTACTGGGAAGTGTTCAACTTCACGACCTCATCCAGCGTGATCGGCAGCGATATCATCACGGTGTATGTAACTGGCGGCGGCGCCGCGGGAACCTACTCTCTGGTGGTAGATCAAACGGTGGGAGGCGAGGTCCAGCTCGTGGGCATGGCAATCGATTTCGGGCCTGACACCGGTGCGCCCGACATGGCGACTAACATCGCAGTCGTCGTTACAGGGGCATAGAGAGTCGACCGGATTCCCTCGGGAGACCTCTTCCGCCAACCCATTCTACCGCTCCGCGGCCCCGACACATTGACCCTTGGAACTCTGCGCAGAGGCTCGCCGGCTAACGTCCGGCCACCAGAAACAGGATCCCCGCGATCAGGGTGAACACGGCCGCGAGGAGAGCGAGCACGCTGCCCGCGAATCCCAAAGCGAGCCAGCCGACCAGCGCGAGCACGACCAGGATGATCCCGACGGCGAGGCTGCGGTCGGCCTCTCGGCTCCGGCCCAGGATCGCAAAGAAGCCGATCACTAAACCAAGGACGAGGAAGATCACTGCCTCGTTGGCAGACCCGAGCGCCGCGAGCTCTCGTCCCGTGGCCAGGAAGATGGCCCCCACTAGGAACCGCAGCAGGGCGTCGACCACGAGCAGCACGGCGGCGATGACGCCGAAGATCAGCGCGAGTCGGCGGTCACTGTCCGCGGTCAATTTGATCGCCCTCCGCCCCTGAGGGACGGGCGGCGGGTGGCTATGGAGGACATTACTCTTACGCGGGCCGCCCTGAGTCGGCCGCCAAACCCTAAGCACTTGCGGCGGTGGACCGGCCCATGGCCCCCCGAAGCGCCCCGAAGGGCGCCCGCCGCGAGTTCGACCGGGAGGCCTCGGCGTACGACCGCACGGCACGAGCGACGATGCCGGGGTACAGCGACCTCCACCGCACCCTGGTCTGGGGAATCCCCTTCGTCCCTACTCGCTCCTTCCGGGTGCTCGAGCTCGGGGTGGGAACGGGGACGCTGACCGCGGAGATCCTGGAAGGCTTTCCCCAGGCCCACCTGACCGGGGTCGACCTGTCGCCACGGATGATCACCCGAGCACGGGCGAAGCTCCGACCCTACCGAGACCGGGTCGAGCTCGTCGCGGGGGACCTCGGAAGGTTCGAGGAGGGGACCTACGACGTCGTCGTCTCGGCCCTGGCCATCCACCACCTCTCGGACGCCGAGAAATGGCGACTGTTCCGCCGCGTCCATCGATGCCTCTCCCCCGGAGGATACTTCGGCGACGCGGACGACCACCTGCCCGAGGACCCGATCTTCGATACCCGATATGCCCAGATCGCTTCCATGCTGCCGTCCCCGGGCGGGCGTGCGGGGGCTTGGACGAGTCCGCAGGCGGTGTGGCATGGGCACGAAAGGTTCGACCACCCTTCCACCCTTTCTGCCGAGCTCGCCGCGCTCGAGCGGGCGGGGTTCCGTCACGTGGGAGTGCCCTGGCGCTTCTTCGGTCAGGCCGTCGTCTGGGCGTATCGCTGAGGCGGCTCACCCCGAGCGAAACCTTTTCTTCCGGCCCCCTCCTCCAAGCGTCGTGGCCGGGATGGGGTAGCTTGGCCTATCCTGGGGGACTGTGGATCCCTCGACCCGGGTTCAAAGCGGCGCGGGGACGAACCCCACGCCCTGAGACTCTCGGTCCCGGCCCTACGACCGCTTCGCACCGCGCCGACCTTTAGCGCGCGGCGAGGGAGAGCCGGGGCGCTCCAGTTCGGCGAGCACTTCGGGGAGTTCCGACAACGTGTAGTCCGCCCAACGGGCGCCCCAGCTCCGAAGGTCGAGCGGGGTGAGTCCCCAGCCCTTCAGCGTGGAGGCGCGACCGAGGGGAGCGACCCCCGGCACCGATTGCGCCGCCTCCATGTCGAACCGGGAATCGCCCACCAGGAACATCGGGACGTCGGGGTATCTGCGTCGATACTCGGCCAGGTGCTCGCGCTTCGTCCCCTCCGCCGAACCAAGGACTTCGTCGAACCAGTACCGTAGGCCCTCGCGTTCGAGCAGAAGGTCGGCCATCTCGGTCTCGGCTCCCGTCGAGACCGCGAGCGTCCAACGCTCGGCACCGAGACGCTTGAGCAGTTTGGGGATCTCGGGGAACGGCTTCGTTTTGGCGTACGCTTCGGTCACCTTGCGCTGGTGGAAAATTTGCGCGGTCGTCGCACGGAGCGCGACCGGCGCCGTCGGGTAGAGCTGGGCGAGCTGCGCCTCGAACGGCATGCCCGTGGTGGCCAGGTAGTGGACTCGACCTTCTTCGAGCGGGGTGCCGAACGCCTTGGCCATCACGTCGGCGGCGACAAGGCTGATGAGGTTCAGGTCATCGAGGATCGTCCCGTCCAGGTCGAAGACCACGACCCCGCGGTCGACCCGCACCGGCGACACCGTTTCTTTGGGGCGCCCTACCCGGTGACCAACCTCGGCGAACTGGCTCGTAGAGGTCACGAGGGGCAGCTCGCGCCCTTCGACCCGGGGTTCCACCGGAGGAGCCGGGATCGGAGGGGTCTCGGCCGGCATCGCGAGGTCGAGGAGTGGGGGCTCATTAGGTCGCGGAGTCGGACGCCGTGCCCCTAATAGGCCGCGGGCCATCTCCCGAGGGCGCCGGGACCCCGGCGAGGTGGCGACATGCACCCAAGCCATGTGATCCGCGGACGCACCACCCAACTCCTCTCGGGGCGTCGGATTCTCGTCGGGGTCTCCGGGTCGATCGCCGCCGTCGAGGTACCCAAGATCATTCGCGAGCTGATCCGTCACGGCGCCGACGTCCGGGCGGTGATGAGCCCCGAGGCGAAGCGTATCGTCACGGCGGAGGCGCTCGAGTTCGCGACCGGCCATCCTGCGGTCGTCCAGCTGACGGGCAACGTCGAACACGTGACGCTGTTGGGGCCCGGAGGAGGGCCGGGCCGACCTCTATCTGATCGCTCCGGCCACGGCGAACACGATCTCCAAGATCGCCCACGGCATCGACGACACTCCCGTCACCTCGTTCGCCTCGGTAGCCCTCGGAGGGGGGGTCCCGATGCTGGTCGTTCCGGCGATGCACGAGCTCATGGGACTCAACCCCGCCGTCCGCGAGAGCCTCGACAAGCTCCGTTCGTGGGGCGTCGGGATCGTCTCCGGAGCGACCGTGGAGGGGGAGAACAAGATCGCGTCGCCCGAGGAGGTCGCCGCGGCGGTGCTCCATCGGATCGCGAGCGGGCCTTGGACCGGTCGCCGCGTGGTCGTGATCGGCGGTGCGGCGCGCGAATCGCTCGACGAGGTCCGTTCCCTCACCAACGAGAGCTCCGGCGCGTCGGCGGTGGCCCTCGCGGTCCAGGCGCATTTCCGCGGCGCGGACGTCGCCCTGTGGGTCGGAGCGCTGCAAGTTCCCATTCCTCCATTCCTACACCCGGTCCCCTGGAGGAGCGTGGGGGACCTCCTCACGCTCGCACGCGATCGGAGCGCGGAACTGGCCTCCGCAGCCTCCGTGCTCGTCCCCGCCGCGCTCTCGGACTTCACCGTCGACCGCAGCCCGGGGAAGATCCGCTCGGCCGAGCATGCCACTCTCTCGGTCACGCTGCATCACGCCCCGAAGGTCCTCCCCGAGCTGCGTCGGCTCGCCCCGCGCCCGGTGGTGCTCGTGGCGTTCAAGCTCCTCGCGGGCGGCGGAGAGGCCCGGTTGGAAGAAGAGGGCCGCCGGCTCCGGCGAGAGACCCAGGCCGATTGGGTGGTGGCCAACGACGTTGCGACCATGGGCAGTGCCGATACGAACGCCCTCGTCCTACCGCCCCGAGGCACCCGACACTGGATCCGGGCGACCAAGCTCGAATTCGCCGGACGGCTGCTGGACGAGATCGGTCGGGAGCTCGCCGGCGTGGCCGACGATTCACGACCGGCTCCCGCCCAGGGAGGATCGCGGCGCCACCGTTCGATCGGTCGGCGGACGACCCGGGGCCGGGGCGCCGGTCCCCCCGCCGCTCGGTCGAGGGTCCCTCGCGCCCGGCCTAGACCGCGTTGACCAAGAACCCGATGACAAATCCCAAAAGGATCCCCACATAGGTCAGCCGCATCTTGAGGGAGGACGCCTCGGGGGTGTCGGCGGGCCGGAACGCGGTTCGGAGCATCGGTAGGATGCAGTAGAGGATCGCCCCGATCGCAAGGGCGTCGAAGGTCACATCGAGGAGGGAGCTGTTGTAAAAGTATCCGACGGCGCCCCCGAGGACCGTGGGAAGACCCCCGACAAGGAACAGCAGTGCCAGTACTCCGAGGCTGCGCTCGTTCTTCCCGATGAGCGGGGACGCGATGGGGAAGCCCTCGGTCACATTCTGGAGAAAGAAGCCGACGAAGATGACGGTCAGGAGGCCGAGAGCGCCCGCGGCCCACGTCGCTCCGAAGACCAGACCTTCGGTGAGGTTCTGGAATCCGATCGCGAGCGCGACGACGAGCGCGAGGCCCCTCGGGCTCAACACCGTCGTCGGGGAACGGTGTTCTGCATAGAAGAGCACGAGGAAGCAGGCGATGACCGCGACGAGGAACGCCACCGCGTAGGTCCAGCTCGCGAGGTACGGGCTCGCGGGATTCGTGTAGATGATCGCGGCCGCGTCGGTGAACACGTCGGCCAGGAGAAAGACCAGGATTCCGATCGCCACGGCGTTGAGCACGATCACCGTGCGCGACCGGAAGGACTTGGCCAGCACGATCGGTAGCGAGAGGTAGATCGAGAGGCCCATCACCGCCGACAGAGCGAGCAGTTCCGGGAAGTTGGACATGCGGGTTCGGGGCGGTCGGGAGCGGAGGGTACTTAAGTTCCGCCGTGAACACGCGAGGCCAACTCTTCACGATGTGAAGCCGGCCCCCGGGCGTGTTTCTCCACCCCCGTGAGCCTCCCGGACGGTCCGAAGACGCGCAGCCGGATCGACTCCCACCGGCGGCCTTAATAGACCGACGGCCTCGGCGCGCCGAGGATCGCGATGGTGAAGCTCGCCGAGTGGCGGGGGAAGGAACTCTTCCGAAAGTACGGGATCCCACTTCCCCGGGGGCAGGTTGCGCGGTCCCCGGAGGAGGCCGAATCCCTCACCCGGAGCGGGGCGGTGCCGCTTCCGTGCGTTATCAAGGCGCAGGTGCTTTCCGGCGGTCGCGGAAAGGGGGGCGCGGTCAAGTTCGCGAACACTCCCGAGGAAGCGCGGACCGCGGCAGAAGTGATCCTGGCGCTCGAGTTCAAAGGGGAGAAGGTGCGCGAGCTCCTCCTCGAGGAGAAGCTCCCGATTGCGAAGGAGCTCTACCTCTCCCTTACCCTCGACCGAAGTCTGCGACTGCCGATCCTGATCTCGAGCCCTCGGGGAGGCGTCGAGATCGAATCGGTCGACGATTCCGCGATCGAGCGGACCCCCGTCCACCCGTTCCCTGGGCTCGCGGCGTACGAGAAGCGTCGCGTCGCGCAGACGCTCGTGCTCTCGGGGGGTCCGGCGAAAACCCTCGACCCGCTGCTCGAGTCGCTCTGGACATTGTTCGAGCGCGAGGACGCCGAGCTCGTGGAGATCAACCCATTGGCCGTGGTCGGCGAGGGCCTCGTCGCGCTGGATGCGAAGGTGATCATCGAGGACGATGCCGCCTTCCGACATCCCGAGTACGACGACATCCGGGACGACCGCACGCCGCTCGAGGAGGTCGCCCGCGAGCAAGGGATCGCCTTCGTGCAGCTGGACGGGAACATCGGCGTCATCGCGAACGGTGCCGGGCTCACGATGGCGACCCTCGATGTGCTGAAGGAATTCGGGGGGAACCCCGGGATCTTCCTGGACCTCGGGGGGACGGACGACCCCAAGAAGGTGACCGAGGCATTCCTCCTGATGGCGCGAGCGAAGCCGAAGGCGGTGTTCCTGAACATTTTCGGCGGTGTCACTCGCTGCGACACGGTCGCTACGGGGCTCGTAGAGGCGATGAAGCAGGTCCCGGTCGAGGACCGATTTCCCCTCGTAGCGCGGATCCGCGGCAACAACGAAAAGGAGGGGATCGAGATCCTCCGCGCGGCGGGGGTCACTTCCATCCCCACGCTTCGAGAATCGGCCCAGGCGGTCATCGCCGCCGCGGGGGGCAAGGCATGACCGTGCTCGTCGACCGCAACACTCGCGTCCTGGTCCAGGGCATCACGGGCCACCAAGGGACTGTCCACACGCGACAGATGAAACAGTTCGGGACCCAGGTGGTCGCCGGCGTGACCCCAGGAAAGGCGGGAATCGAGGTCGAAGGGGTACCGGTCTTCGGTTCCGTGAAGGAGGCGGTAGTTCACACCCAGGCCAATGCGTCCTGCATTTTCGTTCCCGCGCCGTACGCGAAGGACGCACTGCTCGAGGCCGTCGACGCCGGCATTCTTCTCTCGGTCATCGTGACCGAGCACATCCCGTTCCACGACATGCTGGTGATGTACCATTACTCGCGGTCGAAGGGGGGACGGATCATTGGGCCCAACTGCCCCGGGGTCGCTGCGCCGGGGCAATCGAAGATCGGGATCATCCCGAACATCGTCTTCCGGCCCGGCCGCGTCGGGGTCATCTCCCGGAGCGGCACGCTCACCTACGAGATCGTGAACGGGATCAAGGAACAAGGTCTCGGCCAATCCACCTGCATCGGTCTCGGCGGGGATCCGGTCGTCGGAATGTCGTTCGTGGACGCGTTGCCACTCTTCCAGGCCGACCCCGAGACGGACGTCATCGTCCTGGTCGGTGAGATCGGGGGCACCGCCGAGGAAGACGGGGCCGAGGTACATTCGCCACCACGTCACCAAGCCGGTGGTCGCCTACATCGCGGGGCGGAGTGCCCCACCCGACAAACGGATGGGCCACGCCGGCGCGATCATCTCGCGGGGCCGGGGAACCGCCGAAACGAAGCTCGCGGCCCTCTCGGCCGCCGGCGCCCGGGTCGCCCGCTTCCCCTACGAGATCCCGGACCTCGTCGCGGAGATCGTGGCGAAGCAGGCCCACCGATGAGCCCGCCCGCCGTCCCTCGGCGGGGGGAAGAGGAAGACGAGCCGTGCATCGTCCCGGGGTGCGGGGCGGCCTCGCTTCGGCACCTCGCGTTCACGGAAGCTCGGAAGGCATTCCCGCAACTCCCCGACAAAGGCCGGCGGGCGCCGCTTTGCCGGGACCACTACCGGGAGTGGAAGAAATCGACCAAGGCCGCGCGCAAACTCGACCGTCTGGCCTGGTAGGACCTCTCCGGGGCACTCCGGGACCCGAGTCCCCTCGATAGAGCCCAGCCCGGGACGGAGGGGCGAGCCTCGATGGGCTCGCTCACTGCTTACGCATCTTCTGGGCCCGCATGCGTCGGCGCATCCGCTTCTTGCGCCACTTCCAGCGCATGTGGCCGCGCTTCTTCCATACCCTCGAAGACCGTTTCATTCAAGCCGCGTCCGAACGGGCGCGGGTAGGGTCGTCGGTTTATAAGGCTGCCTCGCGCGCTGTCGGCGATAAGGGGCGTTCCGGGCCGCACTTATGTATCTCCCTCCGCTCGCACGCCCGTGCTCTCCGCCGGCGACCTCGAGGTCAACGTCCTCGAGTTCCGCCAGCGCTCGTTTCAGTTCCAGCGACTCGCCTCCTTCGACGGACGCGAGGTCGCGCTATTCTCGCGGACCGAGACCGAGACGGAGAGCCGGTTCCGCCCGAGGCTGATCCATCTCCATCTGTTCGTCCCGGTGGAATGGGTCGTGCTCGACGAGCCGAACGACGTGCTCCTCCTCGCCCGCGACGGCACGACCCTGCCCGTGCGTCTCAGCGAACAGGTCGTGGAGGTCGGAGCCGAGCGACCCGAGTTCGAAGAACAGGGGATCCCGTTCCGACGGACCGGAGGACCGTCCGGCTCGTTCGTCTACGCCCCGGCGGAGCTCGCCGACCGTTGGCTCACTCCGGACGGGTTCGCCGCGATGGGGCTGGCCTAACCCCGGCCGCGCCTATTCGCGGAGGAGCCGCGCGACGACCGCGGCGAGGAGCCCGCCGATGATCGGTGCGACCCAGAACATCCAGTCCTGGGTGATTGCCCAACGGTTCCCGGACCAGATCGTCGCCGAGAGGAGCGCCGGAGCAAAGCTTCGGGCCGGGTTCACCGACGCGCCGTCGACGGGGATCGCGACGAGGTTCGTCATCAGCAGCGTGAGCCCGATGCCGAGCGGCGCGAGGTTCTTCGCGAAGCCCTCGGAACGGGTCGCGTAGAGGATGACGAGCACGAGGAAGAACGTGAAGACGACCTCCAGGACGAAGACCGACCCGGCACTGTAGAAGTACGGCGCGCCGTTCCCGGAGTAACCCTGCGACGCGAGGGAATTGCCCTGAGCGAACGCCCAGGTCGTGCTGTTGCCGTAGGCGACGGCGGCCATCGCACCGACCGCAAGGACCCCTCCGACGATCTGGGCGGCGATGTAGGGGATGACGTCCCGGGCCTTCATGCGGCCGGTCAGCCACATCGCGAGCGTCACCGCGGGATTGAAGTGGGCGCCCGAGACGTCGCCGAAGGCATAGATCATGCCCATCACCCCGAAGCCGAGCGCGGAGGCGATGAGGACGTAGCGTGCGTCCGGATCCGCGCACCGGCTGTGAAGAGGGCCGCTCCGGTGACCGAGACGACCAGGCCGAACGTTCCGAGGAGTTCCGCGAGCGTTTTCTGAGCGGATGACCACGCCATCGGCGAGCGACGAGATTCTCCGATTTTTAAGCCTTACGTTTGGGGTGCGGCGGCCCTAGGGGGCGAGGACGAGTCGCGCTAGATCACGCCCATCTCGGTGAGCTTCTCGGGCAGGTAGTGCTCGGTCACGTAATTCAACCCGTACTTCGCGAGCGACTGCTGCTCGGCCTTCTTGCCGTTCTTCAGCATCAGTTCGATCTCGGCCCGCCACTCCGCGGTCCCGAACCGCGGGTCGGTGAGCTCCGCCTGGAGCGCTCGGACGTCCTGCTCCGAGAGCTTGTCGGAGGGGAGCTCGTAATTCTCGATGTCGGACGCGGTCACGCCGAGGAACTCGGCGGACGGGGTTGCGAGGTAGCTCGAGAGGTGCGCGGTCTTGATCGCGCCGTAGGCGACGCTCGCGTAGATCCGGAACGACCAGGGGTCGCCGTCGGTGAAGACGACCACGGGGAGCTTCAGCTCCTCCGTGATCCGCTTCAAGAACCGGCGGGTCGACCGCGCCGGCTGTCCCTTGAGGTGGAGGAGGATCGCGTCCTGGTCCTCGTCGAAGTTGTTCTCGGCGAGACGGTCGACCATGCCGCCGCATTCGATCGCGATCACGAACTTCGCGTTCGTGCTGACGAACTCGATCTTCTCCTTCTCGACGTTGAAGGGCAGGGAGTACCCCCCGTCCCCGACGTCGTCCTTGCAGTTGATCTTCTTGACGACCCCTTTCCGGTTCTTCTCCTTGATCGTCAAATCGCCGATCACGGACGCCCCGTTCTCCTCCGGATGCAGCCGGAAATCCTCGCGCAGGCGCTCGCACATCACCTCCAGGTCCTCGATGAGGAGGTTCGACTCGTCCTCGCTGTGGAACTTCGCGTCTTCCCACGCCTCGCTGATGTAGTAGAGCTCACGGAGGGTCGACGTCTTCTTGTCGCGGGCCATCTCGTTGATGAAATCGACGAGGTAGAACGTCCGCAAGAGCATCAGCGCCCCGTCGAGCTTGCGTGCGCTCCGGGTGCCCATCGCCTTGCCGAGCCGCCAGACCCCGTCGCGGGCCTGAAACGAAAGATTTTGCTTCGTCCGGAGCGGGAGGCGCATCCGGGGGATCTCCCCCTCATCGAGCTGGTGGTAGATCTGTTCGGCGAGGGTGAGGGTCGGTTTCAGCGCGTCCGCCCGGATCTTCGGGAGGTCGTCGTCCTCACTCTTCGTCGTTCGCGCCCGCGCTCGACTCGGCGGCATCGTAGTCCACCTCCCCTTCTTCGGTGCTCGCGGCCGATTCGGCCTCGGCCGCCTCGGCGGCCTCGACGATCGTGCGCGGGAGCCGGACGTCCCAGTCACCGGGAAGCGGGTCGGCCCCCAGGACGTGCGACTCGTCGATTCCCGCCACGTACCAGTCGAGATCGCTCGCGTCGACCTCGGTCTTTGCCGGGAACCGAACCTCGAGCTTCGTCCGCCCGTTCGGGAGGAGCTTCGGGAGGGTCCACCAGGCGCGACCGAGCGCGGCCTCGGTCCCCTCGGGCGACGGGTCGAACGTCGCGAGCGCGAACTCCTCGATGGGAATCTCTACGAAGAGTTCCAAGACCCGGGGGCGCGGCGTGTAGTTAGTCACCTCGACGGGAACGCGCACCCCGCCGGCCTCGTTGAGGAGCTGCGTCTCCACGTTGACCACGTCCATGATCCGGGTGATGACCGGCGTGAGGTCGGGGACGGGCTTCCCGACGAGATGGCTCGTCTTCTCCGCGAGCTTCGGTAGGATCCGCAAGATGATCGCGAACTTGTCTCCCGCGAATTCGCGCCGACTCTTGCGAGAGAGGTGGCCCCGCAGGTGGCGCGCGGCGGCCTGCAGCGCGAGCGTGAGCTCCTTGTCGATCTCCGGGTCCTCGGCGACCGCCTCCTTTGCTTCGCTCGTGAACGGTACCTTGGTCGACGCGACATGGACGAGGATCACGCCGGGTCCGCTCGGGATCCCCGAGCCGCCCTTCTGGTCGAGCCCGTATCGCCGCCAGTCCAGATTCGCGATCGCTGTAGTGATCGCGCAGGCGCCTTGCTGGAAGAGCAACGGGACTCGGTTCGCGAATCGGAGGATCTGGACCGGCTGGTCGGCGGGCAGACCGCCCCCGTAGACGAGGCCGACCTCGACCATGAACGGGAAACCGCCGCGGACCTTCGGGGGCCGGCTCACTGGAGGCGCATAGAACTCGGGCCGGAGCTCTCCCAGGACGTTGCGTAATCCCCGCTTGATCAACATCGCGCCGATCGGCGAGAGGCACTCGGCGGAAGGCGCGACGAGCGGAACCTCGTGGAGGGCGGCGAGCAGCCGTTCCTGACTCTCGCCTTGGACGGATGCGGGAGACGCCGAGGCGCGAAGGCCCGAGCGTTCGAACACCTCCCTGCTCGCGCGGGGGCTGACCCCTTCGAGGTCCTTCAAGAGGAACTCCCCCAGGGTCGGGCGGCGGGTCCCTTTGAGGAGATAGCCCAGCTCTCCGAGTTCGAGTCCGTAGGGGTGCGGGCGGGTCTCCTTCGACACCGGTGGCATCTCTTGGGTCGCCCGTTCAAAGGTGACGCGGGTCCCGTCGGGTTCCACGAGCACAATCCGCGCGTGCGGGTTGACGATTGCCGTTCCTCTCAGATACTCTAACGGGGACTGCCGGCCCCGAACGTACTTGGCCTTCAGAACGAGCTCGAGGCGAGTCCCGTGAGGCCGATCCCAGAGCAGCAGGTCTTCGGTGACAACCTTCGGTTGGTTCTTCTGGGTGTCAATGAGAAGGTCGAGGACGTGAGCCGCCTCCTCTTCCTCTACTTTCGATATGATGTGGGCCGCTCGGGCGGTAGTGAGGTTCGCATACAGCACGGCGGCGGAGACGCCAATTCCTTGCTGCCCGCGGGCTTGACGGTTCGAGTGGAATCGGGAGCCATAAAGGAGACGCGCGAAGACGTTGGGAATTTCCCGGCGGAGGATTCCTGGCCCGTTGTCGGTGACTGCAACGCGCAGGCGGTCCTCGCCCTCCTTCGATATCTCGGCTGTTACCTCCGGGAGGAGGCCGGCATCCTCGCAGGCATCGAGCGAGTTATGCAGGAAAATTGGACCGCGGCCGCCGAGGAACTTCTCGGATCCAGGAACTGAGAAGTCGTAGACGTGTGAATGCCGGGACTTGACAATACGGATCGAGTGTATTGGGAGGGTCGAAACGTCCCCCTCGAGGTAGTTCAGGAGGACCGAGACCTGTTGCCGAAGAGCTCCCCCCCCGCGTCGCGCATTCGGAGCAAACTTCCATGAGCCCCCTCAATGTCGAACGAGGTGCGTTGATCCCACGAGTACCTCCGGTGGTCGGTATATGGGAGGAGCATCGCTCCCACGGAGTACGCGAGACGAAGCCCACTCTCGTTGAGAGGCACTCGGTGAATGGGAGATGTGGTGCGAGGGCCCCCGTCGTAGTATGTGACTACGTAGGGGGGTTGGCACCAGGATGTCCGTCCCCCGGGAAAGGCTCGCCGGCCTGCGGCCTCACGGTGCACCGAGTACGGTCGCCCCGACAGCGCCAGAAGGTACTGGATTCCCGTGGCGAGCGACGGGCTCACCGTACAAGCAATGACGCGTCCATTGCCGCGATAGCCGTCTCCTGCGATATAGCCGTCGAGAAATTCAGAGATTAGCTCGGGAGGAAGATTCCAGACCAAGTCGGGTACCGCCTTCGTCCGAGCGTGGCCACCCGAGCCGAGACCAAATTGGAGGACGAGAGAAAGGATCGTCGAATACAACTTGACGGTCACCGCCGTCGGATGTGCCCTCACGACAGTGACGCTTGCATCTGTCATCCACGCGCGCGCGCACCGTTGCGCGTCCGCGATCAATCCCCCTTCGTGAGAGCCAAAGCTGAGGGTGATGTGGTCCGGATAGCAGGTGCCCTCCGCTGCGTAGTACCCGAGGAACCGTGCTAGCTCCGTAGTCACAGGGATGATCATGGGAAGGCTGCTCTTCCCGAACCGGACGCCGACCCTCGCGTTCTCTGGGAGCGCGAGCCCTCGTTCTTCGAAATAGCTGTAAGGCACGTAGTCGAACCGTTTCCAGTCTCGGGGGACTGGGAGGGATTTTGCGACCCCGTGAATCATCAGCCGCATCCGAACCTTTCGTGGCAACCGGGGGAGGACCTCCCGCAGGTCGATGTGGGATATCTTCCCGCCCAAGGAGGCAGCTTTCCTGGGCACCACGATGAGGTCACCGGGACGGAGGTCTTGGACCCGTTGAGGTTGGATGCGGCCCCTCGATAAGGCGAATACCGAGTGAGAGCCGGTGACAGTAACTTGACGTCCGCCAACCAGCGTGATCTCGAATAGGTCTCCGTGCAGCGGATGCCGATGCACTTTAGACGCGGGCTGCCAGGTCATGCGGTAGTTCTTGTCATCGAACGTAAGGACCTCACAACCGTCGACTCGGGCGGTCTCGCTCCCCGAGCCCGGCGGCGATCCGAGGATTCCATCGATGAACTCCCCGATACGGACCAGCCGAATTGCCCCATCATGTCGGACGAGGACCGGTTCCGACCATTCGACTGAATTGTCGACAGCCTCTTTCACGGTTGTCAGAAGCGCCCTCTGGAGATTGTCGAACCCGAGGATCTGGCGGTTCCGCTCGAAGAACTCGGCGACCGAGATCTCGCGCTGCTTCGCGGCGAGCTGCTGCGCGATTGTCGGCGGTGGCGCCACCGACGGAAGAGGGGCGCGCCCCCCGCTATAAGGACGGCGTTGGAATCGCCCGATGAGGTCAGACCACGCCCAGGTTCGCGGTCCCCGGGCGCGACGCGATGTCCCGCAGGACCGGGCGGAACGGACGCCACCGGGCGGCCTCGACCGGGTCGATTTCGACCTGGAGGAGTCGTTCCTCGGTGGCGAGACCGGAGAGCGCGACGGGAGTTGCGTCCATTACCTCGCCCCGCGCGTCCCAGGCGCCCGAGCCGCCGCCGAACACGATCCCGTCCTCGACCCCGACCCGGTTGACGTAGATGGCGGGAAAGCCGTTCTCGATGGCCCGCGCGGGCAGTAAGCGCGCGAAGAGCGGGCCGCTGGTGACGGGCGACGCCGAGATCACGACCAGGAGTTCGGCCCCCGCGAGGGCCAAGGCACGAGACACCTCGGGGAAGAACGCATCGTAGCAGACCTCGAGCCCCACCGACCGTGCGGCGACGGGGACCGGATGGCTCTCGTCGGTCGCGGTGTAGTGCGCCCCCTCCTCGAACGGGCCGAAGTTCGGAAGGTAGCGCTTGACCTGGGTGTGGACCTCGCCGTCCGGGCGCACCGCGAGGGCGGCGTTGTAGACCTCGCCGTGGCGCTCGGTCGATACGAGAGGAGCTCCAACTACGATCGTCGCGCGGGATTCACGAGCGATCGCTCGAAGCGCCGCGGTCGGCGCGTCGCCCTCCTGAAGGGCGAGCCGGTGGACCCTGTCCCCGATGCGGTACCCGGAGAGGAAGAGCTCGGGGAAAACCGCGAGGTCGCTCGGGGCCGCGGCGACGGCGGTTCGGATCCGCTCGATGTTCCCCGTCACATCGCCCGGGCGCGGAGCGAGCTGGGCGAGCAAGACCCGCATCAATAGAAGTATCGGCGCACCGAGATAAGATAGACGAACAGCACGACGAAGATCAGGAGGAGGACCGTGATCGAACCGGTGAAGAACAGGTAGGTCGTGGTCGCGAAGACCAGGACGACGGTCGTCCAGAGGGCCCACGTCTCCTGCCGCCAGAGCGACGTGGCGATGCCGAGGAGCGCAATGCCGAGGAACGCGACGATCGCGGCCCCCCACACGTCGAGCGACGGGATCAGCTCGAGCGAAGAGGGAACGAACGTCCCGAGATAGCTCGAGAGAAGGAACAACAAGCCCGCGAGCACGAGGACGACCGCGAAGAACGCGATCAGGACCGAGATGAGGGCGACGCCGAGGGGCCGGCGGGGCACGACGGGGGTCGGTTCCCAGTGCGCGGGGAGTCGGTCGAACGTGACCGGGGCGTCGCCCGACGACGCTGTGGAGGAACTGCCGCTCATGGGGGGTTCAGTGGACGGTCGAGTTCGGGGAGGGAACTTGTACCTTTCGTTCGACCGGCCGGCTCAGAACCGGCGGTCGGCCGCGCCGCGGGCGAGGAGCTCGAGGAGGCGCCGGTACGGGCCCGCGGGGACGGGCTCGAGCGCCTGGACGGCCCGGTCGGCCCACTGGGCAGCCTCGGACGCCACGATCGGGCCCGCGTCGGTGAGGTCGGTCAGCTCCCGCAGCCGAAGCAGGTGCTTGGTCTTCTTGTGGCGAAGCTGGAACAGCGACTCGAACTCCGCCTGCCGCTTCGGGTCGAGACCCTTGAACGCCTCCAGCGCGACCAGGGTAGGGTTTCCCTCGCGGAGGTCCGTGTAGAGGGGCTTCCCCAGGAGGTCCGGGTCGCCGTAGACGTCCAGGAGGTCGTCGCGGATCTGGAAGGCGATCCCGAGGGCCCGTCCGTAACCGGTGAGGGCGTCGGTCATCGGCGGGGCGACCTCTGAAATCTCCGCGACCGAGGAGAGCGCCGCCGCGATGATCGCCGCGGTCTTCCGCTCGACGATGCGGAAGTAGTGCTCCCGGCCAGTAGAGAGGTCGAAGCGGGACGACTCTTGGAGGACCTCGCCCTCGACCAGGTCGGCGCACGCCTCGCCGCACTTCAGGATGATCGAGCGAGGGTATTCGGCCGCGAGCTCGAACGCGCGCACGAACAGGTAGTCCCCCGAAACGATCGCGAGCGGGATCCCGAAGGCCCGGGGCATCGACGGTCGCCCCCGCCGCGTCTCGGCGTGGTCGATCACGTCGTCGTGCACGAGGGTCGCGGTGTGGATCAGCTGGAACGCGGCGGCAAGGGAGTGGATCGGGCGCGTCGATTCGGCGCCGAGCGCTCGGTGGGCGACCACCATCAAGAGGGGACGAACGCGTTTGCCGCCGGTCGCGCAGGCGTAGCGGGCCGCCTCGGTGAGGTGGGCGTAGGTCGAGGCGAGCACCTGGTGGAGCCGCCAGTCGATGTCGGCGAGGTCGCGGACGAGCACGGGCAGTAGGTCCGAGACCTGGGGGAGCGCGGCCGCCCCGAACGTCTCGGTGACCAGCGCCTCGAGGGACGGTTCCAGGGTGTCGGCGGCCGGGGTCGGGCCCGTCACGACTGGCCTCCCAAGCGAGCGGGCCACCTAAGGCGCATCATGTCGTCCAGACCCGACGCCCCGATATATCGCATCGCCAGCGCCAGGAGGGGGTCCCATCCGACGAACCGGTCGCCGAACTGCTGGATCCGGGCCGCTCGCTCGAGGGGCGAATAGAGTGCCGACCGCCACGCCGGGTCGTAGTCGGTGAGCGGTCGTCCCTCTCGGACGTGACGGGCGGCGGCCTCGCCGGCGAGCCACCCGCTCATCATCGCGGTCGGGATCCCGCCGCCGTTGGTCGCCATGACGAGGTTCGCCGCGTCCCCGGCGAACAGCGCGATCCCTCGAACGAGGCTCGCGGGAGGGGGGCCGACCGGAACCCACCAGTGCGTCGGGTCACGCGTCGGTCCGAGGCCCTGCGAGGTCGCGAAGTCGCGGAGCAGGAGGTCGAGGGAGCGGCCGCCCGTGCCGTGGGTCACGCCGAGGCCGACGTTCGCGTCGTCCGCTCGCGGGAACCTCCAGGCGTAGCCTCCGGGGGCCGAGTGCCCGAAGTGAAGGTCGATCTCGTCCGTGAGGGGTCCATCGACCGTCGCAGTGATCATGCGGAACATGATCCGGCGGGGGGCGAAGCCGACCGACCGTCCGATCGTCGAGAGCGGTCCGTCCGCGGCGATGACGGCGCGCGCACGGACCGCGGCCCCCCCCGCGAGCCGTACCTCGTCCCCATGGAGGGCGACGACCCCGACCGGATGACGAAGCTCGGCGCCCGCCCCCTCCGCGCGGTAGGCGAGCGCCTTGTCGAACGCGCGCCGGGAGACGGTGTACCCCGAGAGCGGGAATCGGAACCGGTGCCCATACGGGGAGACGCACGTCATCCAACGCGTTTCCCGCAGCACGGTCCCCTCCGGGACCTCGAACGCCTTCGCGATCAGCTCGGGGCAGCCGAAGAGGTCCGCGAGCTCGGAGGCGGCGGGGACGAATTCCCCGCACTGGACCGGGTGTCCGAGCTCGGGCCGGTGGTCGAGGAGCAGGGTGGTCGCACCGCCGGCGGCTGCGGCGCGGGCGGCGAGCGAGCCGGCGGGCCCGGCCCCGACCACGACGACGTCGTACGACTCCACCCGCTCACGCTCCCACGGTCACGAAGTGGTAGGCCGCGGACTGGATCGCCCCGAGGACGGGCTGGGGGTAGATGCCGAGGAGGACGATCATCGCGGCGATGATCGCGATCGTCGCTGCGCGACCGTAGCCGAGCCCCCCGACGGCCAGAACGGGCGGCCCCGCCGCGCCCTCCACGGCCCGAGAGCTCGCCGGCGCGGGGGTCGGGGAGGGGTCGAAGTACATCACTTTGAGGACCCGGGCGTAGTAGAAGACGGAGAGGGCGCTGTTGAGGAGGCCGGCGACCGCGAGCCAGATGAACCAGCCCTGGGCCTGGACCGCGGCACTGAAGAGGACGAACTTCGAGACGAAGCCGATCGTCAGCGGCACTCCTGCGAGGGAGAGGAGCATGAGCGCGAAGGACGTGGCGAGCAGGGGCCGACGTTGGCCGAGGCCGCGCCAGTCGTCGATCAGCGGGCCGACGCCGAGGGCCGCGACCGCCCCGACGACCAGGAAGGCGCCGGTCTTCATCAGCACGTGCGCGAACACCTGGAGCGTCGCGCCGCCGAGCGCCGGGGCGCTGCCGATGGTGATCCCGATCATCATGTAGCCCGCCTGGCTGATCGAGGAGTAGGCGAGCATACGCTTCATCTGCTTCTGGAGGAGCGCGAGCAGGTTCCCGACGGTCATCGTCAGGACGGCGATCACCCCGAGGGCGACCTGGAAGCTCGGGCCGAGGGCGACCGACCCGCCGAAGAGCCCGTAACCGCTCTGGCCCGCGGTCTGGACGACGAGGACCGGACCGAGGAAGACGAGGAAGAACGCGAACACTCCGACCTTCTTCGTGCCCCCCGCGAGGAAGGCCGACACGTCATCGGGGGCCCCGTCGTAGACGTCGACCGCCCAGGCGTGGAACGGAACCAGGGTCACCTTGAACGCGAGGCCCGCGAAGAGGAACCCGTATCCGAGGAGCACCAGCACCGGGTACCCGACCGCGGCCCCGGCCGCCCGGATCACGTCGAGGTTGGTCGTGCCGTACGCTCCGAACAGGAGCGAGGCGCCGAAGAACGAGAGCACGGTCGAGAGCGCGCCGATCACGAAGAACTTCATCGAGGCTTCGAGGGCGCGGACGTCCTTCCGCGTGTAGGCCACCAGGAGGTACGACGCGATGCTCACGACCTCGATCGCGAGGAGCAGGAAGATCACGTCGGAGGCGATCGCCACCAGGAGCATCCCGATCGTCGCGAGGAGCAGGAGTCCGTAGAAGATCGGCGCCCCGCGCTCGCCGGACGGGCGGCTCGTGGACGCGAGGCAGACGAGGAACGCGGCGAGGAGGAAGATCGCCTGGAAGACGAGACCCAGCGAGGTGAACGAGTAGAGCGGTGCGGCCCCTGCGGCGGGGAGCTGGTCGATCTGGCCGGTGGGGATCGCCGCGAGGAACGCGAGCGGGGCGAATCCCAAGTCGGCGACCACGAGCCCGAGCGCGGCGACGGTCGCGGCCACCGCGATCCCGCCGGTCAGCTCGATCCGACGAACGTGCAGTACGTCCAGGAGGAAGATGAGGAGCACGCCGGCGAGAAGGACGATCTCGGGGAGGAACGGGGCCGCGAACGAGGCAAGCGTCATCCCGTCACGTCCCGGGCCATCCTTTGATCGGCGAGTTCACGATCACGTTCACGAGCAGGCTCGGCAGGACTCCGAAGAGGACGGTGAGAGCGACGAGGAGCCCCATCCCGAGGCCCTCGTACCACGGGAGTTCGTGCACGACCAGGGGGACGCCCTTCGGGGTCCCGAAGAGCACTCGCTGCATCATCCACAGGTAGAACGCCGCGGTGACGACGAGCACGACGAGCGGGAGGAACACCCAGTAGCCGAGTCCGTTCCACGTGGCGAGGAACGCCGTGAACTCGGCGGGGAACCCGATGAGCGCCGGAAGGCCGAGCGAGGCGAGCGAGCCCGCCATGATCATGGTCGCGAGGGCCGGGGCGCTGGGGGTGATCCCTCCCAACGTTCCGATGTCGCGGGTGCCGTACTGGTGGTGGACGCTCCCCGACGCCATGAACAGGAGCGCGCTCACCACCCCGTGGGCGAACATGAGGAGCACCGCGGCGAGGAGACCGAGGGAGGAATCGAGCGCGATCGCGAGGAGCACGATCCCCATGTGGTTGATGGAGGAGAACGCGACCATCCGCTTGATGTCTCGTTGGGCGAGGGAGACGACCGAGCCCCAGATGATCGTCACGAACGCGATGACGAAGAGCAGTGGCTGAACGGAATGCAAGCCGTGTGGGAGGACCTCCACCGCCCAGCGGATCAGCCCGTAGCCCCCGAGCTTGAGCAGGAGGCCGGCGAGGAGGACGGACCCGCCCGTCGGCGCCTCGACGTGCGCATCGGGCAGCCAGGTGTGGAACGGAACGACCGGGAACTTTACGGCAAACCCGAAGAAGAGCGCGAGGAACAGGAACGTCTGGACGACGGGGGCGAGTCCGCGGGCGGCCGCGTAGACCGAGGAGAAGTCGAACGAGGTCGCCCCCGAGTAGAAGACGAGGGCGAGGAGCCCGACCAGCATCACGATGGACGCGACGTGCGTGTACACGAAGAACTTCAGGGCCGCGTACCGGCGGTTCGGTCCGCCCCAGTAGCCGATCAGGAAGAACATCGGCACGAGGACGGTCTCCCAGAAGAGGAAGAACAGGAGGATGTCGAGCGCGATGAAGACCCCGAAACACCCGACGGCACGTCAGCATCACCAGCCCGAAGTAGCCGGCGGGGCGCTGGGTCTCTCCCCAGGAGTAGACGACCGTCGCGACCTGCAGGATCGCGGTCAGGAGGATCAGGACGAGGGAGATCCCGTCGACCCCGACCGAGTAGTTGACGTGCATCCACGCGAGGGAGATCCACGTGTACGTCTCCGTGTCCGAAAATCCGGGGACGAGCGCCCCGGAATAGCCGGGCCAGCCCGGGTAGCTCGCGAAGAGGAGCGCGACCTCACCGAGGAACGCGACCGAGGTCCCGAGGGCGACCCATCGCGCCTTCCCTCCCGCGAGGAACGTCCCGACGGTCCCGAGGAGGAGCGTCGCGAGGATGGCGGAGAGCAGCGGCAGCATCTATCCGCCTCCGAACCGCGCGAAGAGGTACGGGCCGACGATCAGGAGGAGGACGAAGAGTGCGAGGAGGCCCGCGACCACGTACGCGGCGTAGTCCGAGACGAAGCCCGACTGGAAGGAGCGGAGGCGGTTGCTCGCAGCGGCGAACATCCGCTCGAGACCGTGGACCGCCCCGTCGATGACAAAGCGGTCATAGAAGTCGGCCGCCCGCGAGAACGTGTAGACCGCGCGGAGCCCGACCCAGTCGTACGCGACCTTGAAGTAATACCGGTTGAGGAGGAGCCGGCGGATCGGCTGGAGGGGGCTCGTTTCGGCGAGAGCGAACACCCGCCCGTTCCCCCACATTGACCAGGCGAGGCCGATCCCCCCCAACCCGAGCCCGACGCTGAGGGAGGAAAGGAGCACGTCGGTCGTCCCGAAGCTCGGCGGGATCCCGGCGACCCCGGCGCCGCCGAGGAGCAGGTGCTGGAAGCCGGGGAAGAAGACGAAGAGCCCGGCGACGACCGCGAACGCGGAGAGGATCGCGAGCGGGGCCTGCATCACCCACGGTCCTTCGTGCGCCGTGGGGAGGGTCGGGTCCCGCGGACGGTCGCCTGAGAACGCGAGGAACCACGCGCGGAAGATGTAGTACGCCGTGAGGAAGACCGCGGCGAAGGCGAGCAGGAAGAACGGCCAGTAGAGCGGGTGGGAGCCCACCTGGGAGTAGACCGCGGAAAGGATGTCGTCCTTGCTCCAGAATCCGGCGAACGGAGGGATCCCCGCGAGGGCGAGGCCGCCGATCGCGAACGCCGCGGCGGTCAGGCGCATGGGCTTCTTCAGGCCGCCCATCTTGAACAGGTCTTGAGTGCCGATGGCGTGGATGATCGAGCCCGCGGCGAGGAAGAGGAGCGCTTTGAAGAACGCGTGCGTGAACAGGTGGTAGAGCCCGACCATCGCGAAACCCGCGCCGATGGCGAGGACCATGTACCCGAGCTGACTGATCGTCGAATAGGCGATCACCCGCTTGATGTCGGGATGGACGACCGCCATCGTCGCGGCGAAGAACGTGGTGAACCCGCCCACCGCCACGATCGCGAGCTGGTCGGTCGGGGTGAACCCCAGGAAGACGCTCGTGATCGCGAGCAGGTAGACGCCCGCGGCGACCATCGTCGCCGCGTGGATCAACGCCGAGACCGTGGTCGGGCCCTCCATCGCGTCCGGCAGCCAGACGTGGAGGGGGAACTGGGCGCTCTTCCCCGCCGCTCCCCCGAGGATCAGGAGCCCTGCGATGGTGAGGACGGTCGTGTTCCCGCCCATCGCGCTGGACAGGAAGGGAACGCTCGAGCTCCCCTGAACGAACACGAACCCGTTCGCGGCCCAGCCGCCGCTGCCCGGGGGGCCTGCGAGCGAGTAGGTGTAGAAGAAGAGGAAGATGCCGAGGAGGAAGAGGATGTCCCCGACCCGGGTGACGAGGAACGCCTCCTTCGCCGCGCTCGCGGCGCTCGGCTTCTCGTAGTAGAAGCCGATGAGAAAGTAGGAACAGACCCCGACCAGTTCCCAGAAGAGGAAGAACTCGAGAAGGTTGTTCGCGAGCACCAGGCCCGTCATCGAGGCGAGGAACAACGACAGTTCCGCATAGTACCGCGGAAGGCCGTGGTCGTGGTGCATGTAGCCGATCGAGTAGAGCATCACGAGGAAGCCGACGACCGTGACGACGACCAGCATCAGGGACGAGAGCGGGTCGACCAACGTTCCCATCACGAGGGAGAACCCGTTCGGGAACGGACCCGGCGCGGGGGCGAGGTGGAGCCAGGTGAACTGGACGTTCGTGTAGGTGCCGGGGCTCAGCGCCTCCCCGAACGCGATCAGCACCCCGAGGACCATCGCGGCACCCGAGAGCGTGACCGCGACCCAGCCGCCCCACTCGAGCTGCTGCATCCGGGTCCCGGCGATCCCGACGATCGCGAACGCGATCACCGAGAGGAGCGGAACGACGAACGCCCACGGGAAGAGGAAGTTGAGCGAGCCCGTGACCGACCCCCTCCTTACAATTTCAGGTCGTTGGCCCGGGCGACGTTGATCGTGCCCTTGAGGCGGTTCAGCGCGAGCACGATCGCGAGACCGACCGCGACCTCGGTCGCGGCGAACCCGATGAGGACGACCGCGATCGACTGCCCCGAAATCCCGTTCGCACCCGAGGGGAACGCGGCGAAGTAGACGAAGTTCAGGATCGCGGCGTTCATCGCGATCTCGATCGAGATCAGGAGGAGGATGAAGTTCCGTCGCGTCAGGATGCCGAAGATCCCGATCCCGAAGAGGGCCGCGGAGAGCCCGAGGAACCCCGTGAGCGCGAGCTCGGTCATTCGCGTCCCTCCCGGACGAGGTAGATCGCCCCGGCGACGCCCGCGAGCATAATGACGCCGAGGAGCAGCAGCCAGGGCCCGTTCGTGCCGAACAGGTTCAGGGAGAGCGCGGTTGGGTCGTACGACTGGATCGTCGTCGTCGATTGCGGGAGCTCCCCGAGGGCGGAGACGAGGAAGATGAACGTGACGAGAGCGAGGGCGACCGGCACCGCCCCGATGCCGGTCGCGGCCTCCCTCGAGAAAATTCGCTTCCGGGTCGTCATGATGCCGAAGAGGAGTAAGATCGTGACCGCGCCCGCGTACACCCCGAGCTGGAGCACTCCGAGGAAGGGCGCGTCGAGCAGGAAGTAGATCGCCGAGAGGTCGACGAAGAAGATCGCCACCCAGAGGATCGTGTGGACGAGCTCGCGGACCAAGAGGGCGGCGATCGCCGTGACGATCGCGACCAACGCGAGGGCGAGGAACGCCAGTTCCTCGAGGCTCACTTCCGTGTCCCCCAGAACAGGCACTCTTTGGGACAGACGCTGATGCACGTGCCGCAGCGGACGCAGTCCGAGTCGTTGATCACGGGCTCCTTCCAGATCCGCTTCATGGGCTTCTCGCCGGGCTTCGGCTCCGCCTTCGGGATATCGAGCATCGTGATGCACTGCGTGGGGCAGTCGCGGGCACACGCGTTGCAGCCGATGCAGATCGGAGGGTCCAAGAGGATCGCGTCCTCGTTCGCCGGCCGCTCGAGCCGGATCGGGTTCATCGGGAGCTTCGTCCGGAAGACGTCGTAGAGCTTGGCCGGAGAGTAGACCATCTCCGAGCGCTTGGGGGTCGAGAGCTCGTAGCGGGTCGTCATCGTGAGGCAACCCTCCGGGCACGCGTCCGAGCAGAACCCGCAGTAGCTGCACTTCCCGTAGTCGATCTCCGGGCACTTTTTCGGATGTTTGGGGTCCCCGCCCGGGACCGTGACCATCTCGATGCAGAGGTCGGGGCAGGAGAACGCGCAGAGGTTGCAGCTGATGCATGTCGCGACGTTCAGCGCGTGGACGCCCCGATAATTGTCCCAGACGTGGCCGACGCCGATCGGCTGCCCCGACGCGACCTGGACCCGGTCGCGGAACTTCGGGTCCTCGAGCCGCTCGTACGGGTAGACGATGGTCGACGGATGGAAGAGGCTCTTCGCGAACTGCCGGGCCGCCGTCGCCATCGGCCGGGCCACGAACAGTATCGGGTTCTCGTTCGGTTTTTCCTTCGCGGTGATCGGAGCTGCCATCGGTATCCCTCGCTACACGCCCATGGAGGGGACGCAGCCGAACACGGGCACGCACTTCACCGTGACGAGCACGGCGGCCAGGAAGATCGAAAGGAGGCTCAGCGGGATCATCCGGTTCCACCCGACCCGCAGCAGCTGGTCGGTCCGAACCCGCGGCAACGAGGCTCGCACCCAGACGAAGAGCCCGAAGACGATGTAGGTCTTCAGCATGAACCAGAAGATCCCAGCGAGCGGGAAGGCCGTCAGGGCGCCGGGGAGTCCCCAGTTGGTCGGGAGCGTCCAGCCTCCCAGGAACAGCAGCACGACGAGGATGCTGCCGACCAGTGCCCGAAGATAGTCGGCGAGCATGAAGAACGCGAAGAGCATCCCGCCGTACTCGGTGTTCCAGCCCTCGACGAGCTCGGCCTCCGCCTCGGGCAGGTCGAACGGGATCCGTTCCATTTCGGCCAGCATGCCGGCGACGAAGACGATGAGCGCGACGATCAGGGGACCCCAGTACCAGTAGTTCTGTTGCTCGTCGACGATGGTCGTCAGGTCGAAACTTCCCGAGACGATGATGACCGCGACCACCGCGAGGAGGATCGGCACCTCGTAGGCGATCATCTGGGCGGCGGACCGCATTCCGCCCATCAGGGAGTACTTGTTGTTGCTCGACCAAGCGCTGATGAAGATGAACAACGGTGCGAAGGAGAAGATCGCGAGTGCGAGGAGGAGCGTGAGCGGAAGCGATCCCCCGTTCCAGCCCGTGGAGATCGGCAGGATCCCGAAGATGATGAGGGACGTGACCATGTAGGCCACGGGGCCCGAAAAGAACCCGAGCGTATCGGCGTCGCGCGGCTGGACGGTGTTCTTCCGGAACAGCTTCAGACCGTCCGCAAAGTTCTGGAGCAGCCCGGCGTAGCCGACGTGCATCGCGCCCCGGCGGTCCATGAACCGACCGAGGAGTTTGCGCTCCCACCAGATCAAGAGGATCGTGTTCAGCATGCTCGCCGCGAGCAGGATCGCGGCGAAGATCAGGACCGCAAGCCCGACGACGGGGTCCGAGCTGGTGACGGCGGACCGCGCGGGGCCCGGCAGGATCGACCCGAGCGCGTGGAGCAGGAGGCTCGAGAGGTCATACGAGACCGAGTACAGGCTGGCGCTCGACATTGACTAGCGGTCGACCTCCCCGACGCACACGTCCACGCTGCCCATGATCGGCGGAATATCGGCGACGTGGTAGCCGACGAGGTACTGCCGGGCCGCGCTCAGGTTGGCGAAGACCGGGGAGCGGAACTTGACGCGGTAGGGGTGCTCGCCCCCGTCGTTGACGACGTACGCCTGGGCCTCGCCGTGGGGTTCCTCGACGGCCGAGAAGCCCACCCCCGTCGGGTAGTTCCGTTTCAACAGGTAGCCCTCGCGGCCGATCGGGGCGTAGGGTGCGCCCAGCCAACGGGGAAGACGGTCCGCGAGGACGGGTCCCGGATGGTGGTCGAGCCAATCCACGACCTGACGAAGGATCCGGACCGACTGGCGCATCTCCTCCATCCGGACGAGGTAGCGGGCGGTCACATCGGCTCCGTCGGCGACCGCGACGTCGAACTCAACGCGGTCGTACGCCGAGTACGGCCGGTCCTTGCGAAGGTCCCGTTTCACACCGGCCGACCGGAGCATCGGACCCGTCACGCCGTGGGCTACGCAGTCGCTCGCCTTCAGGACCCCGAGTTCGTCGCACCGCTCCCGGAATATCGTAGAACCCATGCAGAGCTGGTCGTACTCGGGGAAACGGTCGGAGAGCCAGTCGAGGACCTTTCGTGCCTGGTCGGTGAACCCCGGCGGGAGGTCGTTGCGCACGCCACCGACGCGCATGTATTCGTAGGTCAACCGCGCGCCCGTGTAGCTTTGGAACAGGTCGAGGATGAGGTCGCGGTCTCGCATTCCGTACAGGAACGGGCTCATCAGTCCGATGTCCTGGACGAACGCCGCGTACCACATCAGGTGGGACGCGATCCGCTGGAACTCGTCGCACAGGACCCGCAAATATTCCGCGCGCTCGGGGGGTTCGAGGTGGAGGGCGTCCTCGGCCGACAGGATGTAGAGGTGCTCCCAGGAAAAACCGGCGACGTAGCAGCACCGGTCCATCAGCGTGATGACCTCGTTGTAGTGACGGTCTTCGCTGATCTTCTCGATCCCTCGGTGCAGGTAACCCATCTCGGGGTCCACGTCGAGGACCATCTCCCCGTCGATCTTCACCCGCAGATTCCAGAGGCCGTGCGTCATGGGGTGCTGGGGCCCCATGTTGATCCACATCTCAGACACGGCGCGACTTCACCTCCAGTTCCTCCGGCTCGTGCAGCTTGAACGAGCGGAGCAGCGGGTGGAAGGTGTAGCCGTCGGGCATCAGGAGGTGACGGAGGTCCGGGTGGTGGTCGAAGGTGATGTCCACCAGTTCCCAGGCTTCGCGCTCGTGCCAGTTCGCGCTCGGCCAGACCGTCGACGCGGTCTCGATGTGCGCGGCATCCGCCGGGAGGTCGGCCGAAAGGAGGGCATACTGCTTCGCGTCGTCCGACCAGACGACGTAGAACACCTCGCGATGGTCGACCCAGTCGATCCCGCCGACCATCGAGAGGTGAGCGAAGTGCAGGTCGTCGCGCGTCGCCCGGAAGAGCTCGAGCGCTGCGTCGGGTCGGAACCGCACTCGGCCGGCGGTGCCCGGGAACGGTTCGACCGCGATCAGCCGGTCGCCCAGCTTCGGTCCGAGCTGACGGGACAGGTCCTCCGGCTGCATCGTCTTCTCCTTCGGATGCGAACGGGCGGCCTGCCGCCTACTCCTTGCGCTCCCGGATGAGTTCTTCGAGCTTCAGGATCCCATCGAGCATCGCCTCGGGGCGGGGCGGGCAGCCGGCGATGTAGATATCGACGGGCACCAACTTGTCGACTCCGGGGACGACCGAGTACGCGGTGCGGAACGGCCCGCCGCCGGTCGCGCAGTTTCCCATCGCGATCACCCACTTCGGTTCGGGCATCTGCTCGTACAGCGTCACGAGCTTGTGCGCGACCTTCCACGTGACCGTGCCGTTGACGATCATGAGGTCGCACTGTCGAGGCGAGGAGCGCGGTACGATGCCGAATCGTTCTGCGTCCCAGCGCGCGCCAAAGGCGGCGGCGAATTCGATCGCGCAGCAGGCGAGCCCCCAGTGCAGCGGGAAGAGGGAGTTCCGCCCGGCCCAGTTGAAGACCGGCCGGATGACCTTGTCATGTCCTTGTTCTGCGATCAGCGAGCTCAGGGCTTCCCGGGCCGCTGGGAGGAACTCTTTCGCCCGGAGGGTCTCAATCTCAATGAAGGGGACGGCCGCCTGGCCCACCATGGGAAGCTCGACTTCGAGCCGAGGGCCCTCCTTGGGGACGGGCTTGGGTACGGCGACCTGCGCCGGCGGAGTGGTCATATCACCCACCTCTTCTCACCGCTCAGCGCGTAGTAGATCCCCGTGATCGCGAGCGCGGTGAACGCCACGGCGATGAAGACCGGGTACCAGCTTGAGTTGGCCCCGCGGAACGTCAGGCCCCAGAGGGCGAGGATGAATCCGAGCACGTCCACCGCGACGAAGACGATGGCGAACGTGTAGTGCTGGGTGGGGAAGTCGATCTGGGCCTCCCCTTCGGCCTCTTCGCCGCATTCGTAGGTGGTGAGCTGGAGGTACGACTGGCGTCGTTTCGCCCCCAATTGACGGTTCGCGATGAGGGAACCGACTCCGAACGCGGCGGCCACGAAGACGAAAACGAGGAACGTTGTCGTGCCCGCTTCCACCGTCGCCTCCTACCGCTCGCCGGTTACATCCCTGAGGACCTCTCCTCGTTATTTAGCCTCAGCGGGGCGAGAGAAGAAAATCGCGCCGGCACCGAGCCTCCGGTGCCGTTAAGGAACCGTTCCCGGTCGGGCGCCTGCCATGCACCCAGGGAGCTTCCGAACCCCGGTCACGCTCTCGGGAAAGTACGTCGAACTCGTCCCGCTCGAGCGCGCGCACCGAGATGCGCTCTGGGACTCTGCGAACCACCCGGAGGTTTGGCGATTCCTGCGCACCGGTCCGGTCTCTTCGGTGCAGGACCTCGACACGGTGATCGCGACGCTCTTGGCGGCGCAGTCTGCCGGCACCGACCTTCCGTTCACGACCCGCCTCGTCCCCTTGCACCGCGCGATCGGAATGACGCGATTCCTCCGGATCGACCGAGGGAACCAGTGGGTGGAGATCGGCGGCACCTGGCTCGACCCCGCCTACTGGCGCACTCCCGTCAACACCGAAGCGAAGTGGCTGATGCTCCGCTACGCCTTCGAGGTGGAGGGCGCCCACCGAGTCCAGCTCCAAACGGACTCGAGGAACGAGCGCTCGCAGCACGCGATCGCGCGGCTGGGGGCTGTGCGGGAAGGGGTCCTGCGCGAGGATGTCTTGCTCACCGACGGATACTTTCGGTCCTCGGTGTACTACAGCGTGCTCGCCTCCGAGTGGCCCGGAGTCCGTTCGGACCTCGAGTCGCGGCTAACCCGGCCATGGACCGCCCCAGACCGAGATTAGCTCGGGGCGGAAGGAGCCGGGGCGGCGGGGGCGATCATCGATCGAGCGGAACGTCGGGAGTGTGAAAGCGTGGTTTTCGCTTCTCGCGGAAGGCGCGGATCCCCTCGGGAAGTTCCGTTCTCTCGGCGGCCTCGACCGCGCCCCTCCGCTCGAGCATCATCTGGCTCTCGAGGCTCTCGCTGAACGCGGCCACCATCAGCCGCTTCATCCACCCGTAGGCGAACGTCGGGCCTTCCGCGAGCTCGGTCGCCCGATGCCACGTGCGCGCTTCCAGGTCCACGGCGGGCACGACCTCGTGGACCAGGCCGAGCTCGCGCGCTCGTTCGGCCGAAACTCGCGCGTTCGTGAAGAGGAGTTCCTGGGCGAGGCCGATTCCGAGGAAGTGGGGAAGGAAGTAGGTCAAGCCCCCGTCCGGGACGGCACCCAGGCCGGGAAACGCCGGGACGAGTACAGCGCCTTCCGCGGCGATACGCCAATCCGCGGCGAGCGCAAGGGATAGCCCCCCGCCCGCGGCGACGCCCGGCAAGGAAGCGACCACCGGCTTTGGCATCCCGACGATCTCGCGGATCGCGAGCTCCTGCCCGGCAGTCAAGTCGTGGAATAGGAGCGGCAATGTGCCCCGTTCGCGGTGCTCGTCCATCGCGGCGACGTCGCCGCCCGCGCAGAACGCCCGCCCCTCCCCCGTGAGGATCACGGCTCGCACCGAGCGGTCGAGCGCCGCCGCTTGGAGCTCCTGACGGAACCGTGCGAACGACGGGACGTCGAAGGCGTTCAACCGGTCGGGCCGGTTGATGCGGATCTCGAGTACGGCACCTTTCCGTTGAGTGAGGATGGCGTCCGGCATGAGACGACGGGCCGAGACCGTGCCCGGGCGGATATAGATGCCGGGAGGAATCACCGCCGGTCGGCGAGAGGATCAAAAGGGTGCCCGGAAGCCGGGGCTCAGGGGGAAGAATCTGTGGGGCGTCGGCGTCGGGGGTCGTTGGGAGACGATGCAGTGTTGGTCGTCGAGGGCGCGCTCGGGCTCGGCGGGCGAGGCGAGGAGCTGGGCGGTGGAGGAGCGATCTCGTCGGCCTCGGGCAGGTCGGGACCGGGGGCGGCTTTCGTCGTCTTGCCCGCGTACGCGCCGACCATCGAGGTCGACTCCTCCGACTCCGCCTTGATCTCGTCTTCGATCGACTTGATCTCGGTGAGGAGCTCTTCCTGCTTCGGGATCGGTCCGAGGATGTCGTCCATCGTGCCGATCCGGGCCTCGAGGTCGCTCAACGTGTTGAGCGCCCGGTCGGGGACCTGCCGGCTCGTGCCGAGGTACTCGGACGCGCCCTCCATGAGACGAGAGAACTCGAACGGGAAGAGGATCTTGGTCGCCTGGCCGTCCCCCACCTTCGCGACGGTGTCGAGCGAGAGGACCGTCAGGGCCTTCGCGTCCAAGGTCCCGGCCCCGAGGGCAAGGATGCGGAGGCGCTGGGACTCTCCCTGGGCTTCGAGGATGGTCGCGACCCGGGCCCCTTCGGCCTCGAGGATCTGCGACTGCCGGACCCCTTCTGCCTGAAGGATCCGCGAGCGCTTCTGACCTTCCGCGACCAGGATCGCGCTCCGCTTCTCGCCGTCCGCACGGAGCACGGCCGCGCGCCGCTGCCGTTCCGCGGAGGTTTGCTCCTCCATCGCGGTCTTGACCGGCCCGACCGGGTCGACTTCCTTGATCTCGACCGCATCGACCCGAACGCCCCACTTGTCGGTGGATTCGTCGAGGATGTCGCGGAGCCGAGTGTTGATCCGCTCGCGGTTGTACAAGACCTCATCCAGTTCCATGTCTCCGATGATCGACCGGAGGGTCGTCTGGGCGAGGGCGAGCGTGGCGACCTGGTAGTTCTGGACCTGGAAGATCGCCTTCGGGGCGTCGACGACCTTGATGTAGATGATCGCGTCGACGTTCGTCGGGGAGTTGTCCTTCGTGATGACTTCCTGGCGGGGGACCTCGAGCACCTGCGTCCGCAGGTCGATCTTGAGGACCTGCGCGAGCGGGCTGACGAGGTTGAATCCCGGGTTGATCATCCGCTTATAGGACCCGAGCAGCGTGACGATCCCCTGCTGGTACGGTTGGATGGTGTAGATCATCCGGGTGAGGATCACCAGAATGACGATGAACGCGAGAACGATCCCGACGATGACCGCCGTGTAGTCCATGTTCTAATTCCTCTGTGACGACGTTCGGGTCGCGGCCAACCGGGCACCTTCTGAGCGAAGGTAACCCTTTCTCTCCGGGACGTCGGACACGGTTCAGCTCGACGGGGGCGGGGAGATCGGTTGAACCGTGACGGAGACGCCCTCGCCGTGGATCACACGGACGCGGGTGCCGACGGGGATCGGCTGGTCGGCTCGCGCGGACCAGACCTCGGACTTGACTTTGACCTTGCCGCGAAGATTGTTCGGTTCGATCGGGACGGTGACGATCGCTTCTTCGCCCGACGAGCCCCCCGCTCGTCGTGCTCATCGGCCGATGCACCGGAGCGACCCAACGGTAGTATGGGATCTCGATCAGGGCGCCGACAATCGCCACTACGACGACGATCACCGGGCCGATGTAGCTGTCCAGGAGGATGTCCGGAAGGAACAGGTACAGGAACCCCGCCGCGAGGAGGATCGAACCGGGGATGATCAGCAGCGCGCCGGGATGGATCAACTCGAAGGCGAGGAGCGCGATGCCCGCGATGACCATCGCGGTATGCCGACCGCATCGTTGACGACGACCATGGACCGGCGGGCAGAAGGCCGATGGCGAAGATAAGGCCGGCGCAGGTTCTCGGGGAGGTCCCGAGCGCGCTCACCGGATGTAGTTCTGAGTGCTCGCGAGGTCGAACCGGGAAACGACCTTGAGGCGCCGGCCGTTCCCGCTCGGAGCGTACGCGAGGAACGGGTAGAGCCGCCAGAGGTCCCCCTCGGCCATACGGGTCGCCACGTGGTCCGGTCCAAAGGCGTTCCGGGTCACGTGCGCGGTCACTTTGCGGACCGCGTCGCTCGTCGAGGTACCCGAGAGAGTGGAGGTACTCGTGAGCGAGGATGACGTAGACAAAGCTGTTGAACTCGAGCGGGGACGTCGCGTTCGCGCGCATCGCCGCGACGAGTCCCTCGTTCAGGACGATCAGGTTGCCCGTGACCTGCCAGTACGCTCCGACGTACGGGGGAAGGTTCGAGAGCCCGAGTCCGAGACCCGGGCCGTTCGATCCCGAGCACTCGGTGCACCGCACCTCGGACGACGCGGAAGACCGCATCGTAGTCTGCGTTCCCTTCGAGCGTGCGAGAGAGGAGGAACGGACCCGGGTCGTTCCGGTTCGGCCCGGCGGGGGGACCTCGGAGAGGGGGTTCGCCCGCCGGACGTGATCCAGGTGAACGGCATCAGTAGATTGGACCTCGCGCCGGCGGATATAGCCACGGTTACATGCGCGCCACGTGGCTACCCGCCACCGGCCCCGCCTCTCCGACCCCCTCGCGCCATAGAACCTAAGATACGGCGGGCGTAACCGGGGCCGATGCCCCGCCCGGAGGATGTCGTGTTTCCCCGTGGTCCCGAGCGCACGGAGGAGAGGTACAAGGAGCGCCAGCACCGCAAGCTTCTAGACGAATTCTTCGACCGAGCGACGCTGCTCGCGGTCTCCCGGCTGGTGAATCAGGGTCAGTTCGAGTCAATCGACTTCCCGATCTCGACCGGAAAGGAGGGCGGGGTCTTCCGAGCGACCAAGGGGGACGAGTTCCGAGCCGTGAAAATATACCGAATCGGGAACACGACCTTCCGGCATCTCCCTGCCTATGCTCTCGAGCAGCTCCGGCGACAGACGAGCGTCCGGAATTATGGCGGATTGATCATCGCGTGGACCCGGCGGGAGCACACGATCCTCGGGCGCCTTGCGGACGCGGGAGTTCGCGCCCCGCACCCTTACGGACACTTGCGCAACGTGCTGGTGATGGAACTCATCGAGGACGGAGGAGCGCCGGCGCCCCGGCTCCGGGATGCGCTCATCGAGGACCCGCGAGGCGGTCTACCAGGACTTGGTCGACCAGATCGGGCGGATGGTTCGAAAGGCGCACCTCGTCCACGGCGACCTCTCGCCGTACAACACGCTGTTCGCAGAGGGCCATGTCGTCCTGATCGACGTCGCCCAGGCGATGCCGACCGACCACCCCCAGGCGCACGAAGCTGCTCGAGCGGGACCTCGCGAACTACACGAAGTTCTTCGGACGCCTCGGCGTGGAGGTGACGACCTCGGAGTTCATGCACGCGGTCGGCGGCGATGCCCTCGGCGTGGCGGCGGAGGCGTAGCGATGCCCGTGCTCTACGCCCGCATTCCGGAAGACCGGATCGGTGTCGTCATCGGGCCGGGTGGACGCACCAAACGCGAGATCCGCGCCCGGACCGAGACCCAGATCAGACATCGACGCCGAGGAAGGCGAGGTCCGGATCGCCGGCCCGGACTCCGACCCGATCCGCGCCATGAAGGCCCGCGACATCGTGGTGGCGATCGGCCGGGGATTCTCTCCGGAGCGAGCGATGCGCCTCCTCAAGGACAACGCCTACCTCGGGCGTCCTGGACATCAAGTTCACGACCGGAAAACGGGAGAAGTCCGCGCTCCGCCGCATCCGGGCCCGCGCGATCGGGACGCGCGGTCGCGCACGGTCGCGGATCGAGGAGCTGTCGGGGTGCTCGATGAGCGTGTACGGGTCGACGATCGCGCTCATCGGCGACGAAGAGCAGCTCGATCGTGCGACCCGGGCGGTCGAGCTGCTGCTCAAAGGGCAGCGAGCACGCGACCGTCTTCCACTTCCTCGCTCGAGCCCGGCGCAACGCGGCCGTGGAGGACCTGCTCGGTCGGGCGATCCGCCGAGACCCTCCCGGACGGCGACCTGGAGTAGACCGCATGGCGAAGACGGTCCCACTCGACGCGGCCACGCTCGCCTGGGCGAAGGGAGTGTTCGCCGGCTACTACGGTTCCGCTCGGATCGAGCCACCGGACCGGCTCGAACCGCCGCGAGTTCGCGGCGTTCCCGTTCGCCACCGAGACCTTCATGCGCCGGCACGCGACCCTGCGGACCCCGGCCGAGTTCCGAGGCTTCCTCGCCGGGGAGGTGCCGCGGCACGTCTACTATTCCTCGGCCTACTACCGGCGGCCGGCCGAGTCGACGATGACCGCGAAGGAGTGGCTCGGCGCGGACCTGATCTTCGACCTCGACTCGGACCATCTGCGCGGGGCGGAAACGCTCGATTACGCCGGGCAGCTCGCGCTCGTGAAACGGCGACTCGTGGCCCTGCGTCGACGACTTTCCTGTTCGGCGACTTCGGGATCGACCCCGCCGACGACGTCCCTCGTCTTCTCAGGCGGGCGGGGGTATCACGTGCACGTGCGCGCCGAGGGGCTCACCTCGCTCTCGAGCCCCGAGCGGCGCGAGTTGGTCGACTACGTCCTCGGCACGGGGGTCGAGGCGATGCGGGCGGTGGCTACCCAGAGGCAGAGTGCGGAACTCCCCGCGAGCGATGGCTCGGTCGGGGACGACGCTCCCTCGACGCCGCCGTAGCGACCGGCGTCCCCAAAGCCCGCTACCTCGTACCCACCGGACACTCCCGGCTGGCCCGGCCGCACCACACGCGCGATCCTCGAGGTGCTCCGCCGCTGGGAGGAGGCCGGCCAGGACGCGGCGCCGCCGGAGATGGTGAGCTACGGCATCCCGGCGGCGAAGGCGCGTCGAGTGGGCGAAGCTGCTCGTCGACGACGGAGGAGCACGGCGGATCCGGACCCACCTCACGCTCGAGGTGTTCCCGAAGGAGGTGCCGCTCGAGTTCCTGGAAGCGATCGTTCCGCGCGCCGCGATCGAGGTCCAGGGGGAGACGGATGCGCCCGTGACGACCGACATCCATCGACTCATTCGCCTACCCGGGTCGATCCACGGCGGCACCGGGTTCCGCGCGGTGCCGCTCGCGCGCGACGCGCTCGAACGACTTCGACCCGTTCCGCGACGCGCTCATCGGGCCCCTCGACAGGGACCGGACCGAGGTGGCCCTCCTCGAGGAGGTGAGGTACCCGTTCTCCGGGGCGGAGGTCCGCGGGGTCACCGGGACGGTCGCGTCGCTCCCTACGCCGGTGGCGCTTTTTCTGGTACTGCGGGGAGAGGCTGCGCTTCGGCCTTCACCGGCAGGCTGAGGCGACCGATCTTCTCGATCGTCCCTTCGATCGAATCCCCCGGCTTCAGCTTCCGGCTCTCGTTCCCGAACTCGTAACCCGGGACGCCGCCGAGGCTCCCGAGCGAGATCACGTCGCCCGGGCTCGAGGGTGATCCCCGTCGAGAGGTGGGCGAGGATCTGCGGGATCCGGAAGATGTAGTCGTTCGTGTCGCCCTGCTGACGGACGGTCCCGTTGACCTTGAGCTCCATCCGGAGCGGGTAGACGTCGCCGACCTCCTCCTTGGGGACGACCCACGGGCCGACGGCCATCGTCGCGTCGAACCCCTTCCCCATCACCCAGTCGACCGCTCCTTCGGGCGGGTACTGGAGGTCGCGGTAGCCCATGTCGAACGCGATCGTGTAACCGGCGACGTACTCCATCGCCTTCGCCGGCGGGGATGTGCTTTCCGTGCTGACCGATCACCACGGCGAGCTCGAGCTCGACGTCCGGGAACGTCCCGCCGGGTTCAGCACGAGCGACTCGCTCGGACCGACGAGGCTGTTGAAGAACCGGGTGAAGACGTACGGCTGCTTCGGCGCGGACTTCTGTCTGCTCGGCCACGTGGCTCTTCGAGTTCGTCGGCGAGGCAGTAGATCTTCGCTCCACGGACGACCGGGGCGAGGAGCTTGATCCCTTCCTCGGCCTTGAACAGGAACCGAGCGCCGGTCGCCGCGCGCGGCGTCCAGCCCATCTTGCGTCGACGGTCGATGTACTCGAGGATCTTCTTCGTGATCTGGACGGAGTCGGCCCCGCCCTGGAAGAACTGCTGCATGTCGCGGAACCGGCTCGGGTCGGCGCCCTTCACCGGGTTCACACCGAAGTAGTCGCGGCACGCCGTGTCGAGGTCGATGAACTCGTTGGAATCGGTCATCATGCCGAAATGGAACTGGTCGGCGAGGGTGAAGTGGACGAGCTTCACGGCGGGAGACTCCGCCGCGAGGAACCGCGCGTCGCGGATAACGGATGCGACGGCGGGAACGGGGTGTAGGTCGACGACGTACCCTTCCCCGAGCGCGGTCGAGCGGAGACGAGTCGAAGGCGCACGGTCGCCTCCGGCGGGTCCGCGTCCGGCCCGGCCGCCACGGGAGGGGCGGTCGTCGCCGCCGACGACCACGGGGGCATAGTAGACCGTGAACCGGTCGAACAGACCCGTCCCGCAGGACGCTCGAGAGGATCTCCGCCCCCCCCTCGATCATCAGGCGGCGGATCCCGAGCTCGTGGAGCCGCACGAACAAGCTCGGGCGAGGTCGACCCTCGCTCGCCCCGCGACGACGGTCTGCACGTGGGGAGGGAACGTCCGCGTGCGACCGTTCGGAGGTCGCCACGATCGTCGGGAGGGTGCCGTCCAGGACCCGCGCGTTCTCGGGCGTCCGCCCGGTCGGAGTCGACCACGATGCGCGTCGGGGATTTCCCCTCGGGTAGGCCGAGCAGGTCCCAGTGAACGCGGAGGGACGGGTCGTCCTTCGCGACCGTGCCGACCCCGACCAGGATCGCATCGGCGTTCGCGCGCAGTTGCTGGACCCTCCGCAGGTCCTCGGGCGAGGAGAGTGGGGCTTGCCGACCGCCCGCGTAGGCGAGACGGCCGTCCGCAGACGCCGCGCAGTTGATCCAGACCGCGGGGCGAACCGCGCGCGGCGGGGAGGTCGACTCTGCCACCGACGCTACCCCTTCGGCCGGAGGCGGGCCAGCTCGGCCTCGACCTCCGTGGTCGGTTCTCCGGCCGCCTTGAGGTCGTCCAGGTTGACCGCGACGTTCGCGAGGGCGCCTTCCGTCGTCGCTCGGAAGAGAGCGAGGGCGGTCACGAGGTCGCTCGCCAGGGCCGTCCGGGTTCGACCTTGGATCGCTTCGAGCCGGACCGCGAGGATCGTCCGAGAGCCGCGCGGTTTCCAGGGGGACCATCGCGGCGCTACGAAGCGCCGTCGAGGTACGCGGCCTCGGTCGTTCGCGTCTGCCGGGTCGCTCCTTCCGTGCCTTGCGTGCCGTGCGCACCGCCTCGTAGGACTGAGCGTCCTCTTCGATCAGCACGAGCAGCCGCCGGCGCCCGGCCGCGAGCGCTCCCTGGACCTCGCGCAGGTCGTCGGTGGGGTTCGCCGGGTCGATCGAGTAGGCGAGGACCATCTCCCCGAGCGCCGCGGCGAGCGCGCCGGCGGCCGCGGCGGCGCTTCCGCCGCCGGGAGTGGGGGTCCGCGCGGCGAGGCGGTCCGTGAAGGTCGGGAGGCTCTCGCCGCCCCGCGCGGCAACCTCAGCGGCCCGGACCTTGCGTTCGAGCACTGCCGCGCGGTCGAAGGAATGGAGTTGGAGGTAGTACTCGGCGGCGTCGAACAGCGCGTCCTCGGGCACCAGCCCGACGATCTCGGACTCTTCGACCGCCACTCCGTAACGCTGGGCCTCCCGCCGCACGGCCTCGAGCGCGCGGTGGACGGGCGTCGTCCGGTAGTCGGTGAGATTCATCGACACCTGGGCCCGGTGACGCTCGGGGATCTCGAACCCGAGCGCTTTCACCTCGGGGAGGCCGCCGTCCCGGGCGCGCACCGCGCGGGCGACCTTCTTCGCGATCGCAACGTCGGGTGTCGTCAGGTAGGCGTTGAACGCGATGAGCACCGGGCGCGCGCCGATCGCGACCGCCCCCGCGCTCGGGTGCACTCGGGACGGGCCGAAGTCGGGGGCGCGGGCCGGGTCGGAGCCGATCGAGTCCCGGATCCCTTCGAATTGACCCTCCCGTACCTTTGCGAGGTCGGCCCGTTCCGGCCGACGGGCCGCGGCGGCGTAAAGGTACACGGGGATGTCGAGCTCCTTTGCTACGCGCTCTCCGAGTCGTTCCGCGAGCCGGACGGCGTCGGCCATCGTGGATGTACCGAGGGGCACGAACGGAACCACGTCCGTGGCCCCCATTCGGGGATGCTCCCCGTGGTGCTGGTTGAGGTCGATCGTCGCGGTCGCGACCGTCATCATCCGGAAGACCGCATCGAGGAGGGCCCCTCCCTCGCCGACGAGGCTGATCACGCTACGATGATGGGCAGCGTCGCTTTCGATGTCCAGTACCGTCACTCCGGGAACCGCCCGGCCCGCCGCCGCGATGCGCTCGACCTTCGCCGCATCCCGGCCTTCCGAGAAATTCGGAACGCACTCGAAGAGGCTCATCTCTCGGATCCTCCGAACGTCTCGAGGAGGGTCTGGTGTCCCCGCGCCTCGGCCGCGGTCGCCGTAGCGGGCGGGCGACGCCGCGCGCGGGAGACCGCAGCGCGTACCCGTTCCTCCGCGAATCCATGGCCGTCCACCAGCAGCCGGCGAACGGCGTCCTCGTCGACCGGTCCGAACGATAGCGTTCCGACCTCGGCCGCAACCGGGTGTCGGAAGATCTCCGCCACCGCGTCGGCCTCGACCGGGTCGATCCCCACCTTCTCCATCGTTGCCCGGGAACCCGAGATGCTCCTGGACCGCTTTGAGCGCCTTCTTCGGGCCGAAACCCTGCGCCCCCTCGTTGAAGTCGGTCCCCACGATGATCCCGAGGGCGATCAGTTCGTCCCCATCAATGCCCAAGCGAGCGAGGAGCTCGGATCGGTCGATGAACTGGGCGCCCGGACCCGAGCCGCTGCGACCCCGCGCCGCGAGCCCGCGGACGAGTCGCGGCGCACCGAATAGGAGCGTGTCGTAGTCCTCGGAGGCGCTCGCCCAAACGGTTCCCTTCGCCGACATCACCGCGGCCTGCGCCTCGCCTTCCCCCGGAGCCTGTACCGTCGGGTACGCCCATGGCCGAGAGCAGGGCGACCAGCTCTTCCACCATCGGCCGCGTGAGCCGCGAGGTCTGAGCGGCCTTGCGTCGCGCAGTCTCGAGGTCCCCGGCGGCGAGCGCCGCCTGGTACTGGGTCTCCGCTTTTTCCTTCGCGGCGATCCGTTGCCGAATCGTTCCGGCCTTGCGTTCGGGCGGCTTGCCGTCAAAGACCCAGACCGGAAGGACCCCCTGCTCGAGCAGCGAGGTCGTCCGGTAGAATGCGCCCATGAGGTGGCTCGTGACGTGTCCTTCGGTATCCGAGAAGAGCTGTCCATCCCGCTGTCGGATCGTCGCGAGGAATTGGTAGGCCGCGTTGTAGCCGTCGACGGCGAGCGTGCGACCCGCGAGCGCCTCCCAGGGAAGCTCCTGGGCGCTGACGAGGTCCTTGAGCGGGAGCCCCACGGTGCCGGCGAGTGGGACCGAGTACTTGGGGTTACCGGCCCGATTCCCCCGAGACTCTATTCGGGGGGAGCCGTCCCCGGCGCGGACTAATGAGCGGAGGTCGTATCGGGGGGAACGGCGGCGATGGAGTTTACCTGGCACGACGAGGCATCGGCGGAGTCCAACTGCGCCCCCGGGGCGGTAGTCCTCTCCGCGTTCCCGAGCGCGGGGCTCGCGACGATCGTGGCGGGCCACTACATCATCCGGGTACTGAAGCTCCCTCGGATCGGGCGGTTCGAGTCACCGGACGTAGCCCCCATCGCCGTGGTCCAGGCGGGAGAGGTGAATCCGACGATCCGTGTCTACGGACGTCCCGACCTCGCGCTCGTGCTCTCGGAATTCCCCCCCACTCCGATCCAGGCCAACGCGATCGCGAAAACTATCCTCGATAACGCGGAACGGCGCCGGGCCCGGGCGATCGTCTGCCTCGAAGGGGTCGTCCCCCATCCTGAGGAGAGCGGCGACGACGCGGCGGCCGACCTCGCTCCCTCAGACGAGCAGGTGTGGGTAGCGTATTCGAAAAAGGACCCCGCGTTCGTCCAGGGCTTTGAGGCGGCCAGGGCCCGCGCGTTGGAGGAAGGCGTGATCGGCGGCGTTTCGGGAGCGCTCCTCGTCCAAGGGATTGGACGGAACGTGCCCGTCGCCGTGCTCCTGGTCAGCGCCCGGGTAGCGGAGGGTCTTCCGGACCACCGTGCTGGCGCCGCGCTCATCGAGACCCTCGACCGCCTCCTGCCCGAGCTGAAGATCGACACCGGCCCGCTGCGCGCCCAGGCCGAGCAGATCGAAAAGGCGCTGCGCGCAGTCATGAAGTCCGGCCAGAGGGCTCAGGGGACCGAAGCCGGCGACGCGGACCGGCCCACTTCGCCGGAAATGTACCGCTGAGCCGCTCCCGGGTCCGCCGGCAGGCGGACGTGCCCCTCAGGCGAACGTGTCGGTGTACGTCAGTAGGTAGAACCCGCCGAGGACCATCGCCCCGATCGCCACCAGGATCGCCACTGGGTTCGAACTGAACCAGGCGACCGTCGCGGCGATTCCCGCGGCCGGAACGAGGAAAAGCAAGAGGACCGTTAGCAGGCGCCCGTCCATCGAGGGGGGACCGAGCGTGCGCTGTTCTTAAGGCTACAGGGCGGGGGGCTCTGTGAAATTATTGCCCTGAAAGGACCGACTCTTTCGCAGGACTCGATAATTTCACAGAGCCGCATAGGGGGGCACTGGGACTAAAGTCGGAGAAACGCCGCCCCGGTTACAAAGCCGCCGAGATGTTGCAAAAATCGGCGGATGCCGAACCCGGGGGAATCATTAACTTTCCGTCGGCGCGGGGGTAGCGTGTCGCCTCGCGGCGCGGGCTCTTCGCCGGTAGGTCAACAGTGCAGTGACCACGCTAGCGGAGATGACGATGAGGCCCGCAATCAACAACGAGAAAGAAAGGGTGTCTATTTGGTTCTGTACGGCTACGTCGACACACTGAGAGATGGCCCCCGTTGGACAATAGGAAGCTCTTATGGCGCTCAAGACGGATCCGATTAATACCAAGCTCACACCGAAACCCGCGAGCATGAGGCTCGGCAGATATTCCCGAATCATACTCTTCATGAGCAAGTCTACCACCTCCGAGTGCAGGGTTGTTGCTACGGACACCCCAAGGGGTATGCCCCGGCTGAGGACTGTTCAGTGAATTGGTCTCCACTTAGATAAGAAGGGTTACGGAGTGCTCGGAGGACGGGCCTCCGCCTCGATTTCGAACGTAAGCTCGACCTCGGTGGCGCGAACGCCGACGGCGGGAAGGAGGGGCGGGAACTCGGGACCCGGCGGAGCGACGGAGGGACGACGCCCAGCGCCGGCACCTCGCTCTCGGGGATCCGGTTCATCGGCCCTTCGGTCGCAGTACGGGTCATCTGCACCGCTTCGATCATCGCCTCGACCGGGCCGACGAAGGACGTCTCGATATGGCGCTCGATGAGGTCCGCCCAATGGTGGGCGACCTCGCCGAAGGCGCGCTGGCCCTGCGTGCGGATCAGGCTCTCGTTATCGAGGGTCTGAATCGTGGCCCGACCACGCTCGTGCCGGTCGACGTACGACTCCACGAACTGCAGGCGAGCGATCGTGCGGTCGGCGAGCGCCCGGCGCTCCCCTTCGCAGCGGAACGGCTTGATCACGAAGGCGCTGACGACCTCGGAGTTGCGGCAGGCGACATCGAGCATGTGGGGGAACGCCCCGCTGCCGGCTCCGCCGCCCAGGCTTCCGACGAGGATGACAAAAGTGGCTCCACGGAAGATCCGCTCGAGCGCGGGCTCGGCCGCGCGGGCGAGCAGGCCGCCGACGACCGGAGAGCCTCCGGTGTCGGTGTCGGCTCCGGTATCCGGGCCCGAGGTAGACCCGTCGGTCGAAGTCGTCGAAGCCCTGGACCTTCGGGTCGCAATTGATCGCGACCGTTTCCAGGTGGCGGATATGCTGACGCGCGATCTCTCGTCCTACCCGGATCGCGCCGCCGCCGACGGCGACCAGGACGAATCGGACGTCCTGACCGAGGCGCAGGTGGTCCGAACCACCCATCCTCCATCGGTTCGCCGTATCCCGGCGTGGAACTTCGGTCATCTGTCGTTCGTTCGGCCTCGTAGACTCCCACAACCCCCCCTTGTGTGCGCTCTACTCCGTTCGCCGACTACCGCCCGACGACCCCCTTTCGCTCCAGGTCCTTGGCACTCTCCTGGAGAGCTCCCGCTTGGGCCCGAGTTTCCACCGCTTCGCGCACCGTTGCGCGAGCTCGTGCCACGAGCTCGTGGACCTTCAGCTCGGCTTCGCCGCGGCGGACGATCTCGGCAAGGAGGTCCCTCACCGGTCGGCCGTTCGGCGACGTGGCGGGCGTAGGTCTCGAAGGCGGCGTACTCGTCGGGTCGAAGGCGCACGGGGACCTCGATGAAGCCCTCGGCGTCCACGGGGGGCGTTGGCGCGGTCGACATCGCACGGGAACTTGAGGAACGCGTGCAGCGCCGCCCGCATCAGCTCCGACCGGGTCTCGAACTCGCCGTTCACGACGAACGAGTCGACCAGTTGGAGCTCCTTGCGGTTGCACCGTAGGGCGATGCGCGCGTCCTCGGTTCCGTCTCCGTCGGTCGTCTCGCTCCCGCGACGAGGCGGATTTCCGACCCGAAGCTTTGTCGAACACAGCTACGCACAGGCATGCAAATTTCTGATACTTAAACAAACGGCCGGCTCAAGGGTAGCACACTTCGACGCATTTGAAAATGTGAAATTTATGACGTGTCGAACAACATTTTCCATGTGTCGAACATGCGAGATATTCGCGAAGCGGTCAGTATAACACGCGTCCGAAACCCGCTCTTTTCTTCCACGATCCGCTCCCCACGCACGACGGCTCCGGTCTTCAAAGCTCAAGGAGTCGGACCGCGCCCGGCCACGGTGGGGATTTCCGCCGGGGCGGCCACGGGGGGACCTCGGGCAACGACCGTGTGCGCTTCCAGGTACGCCGCGAAGAGAAGGAAATACGAGACGAAGAGGTACGAAGCGAGATAGTCGACGGGGGCGAGCAGATTCTCTACCGTCAACGACCGGCTCGCCACCGCGCCGAGGATGGACGGGAGGTCCCCCGCGATCACTCGCCCGATGTAGGCCGAAACGACAAGGGCCCACACGGCCGCGGCGATCAGGACCACCTTGCTCGGTCGGCCGACGAGGTGGAACACAAGGTACGCGTAGGTCACGAAGGTCCCCAGCACGAGTGAGCCGAGGGCGGCCCCGAAGAGCACCTCAGCCCAGAGGGGGCTTCCCAGGGATGGGTAGGTCACCAGGAGAGCGACCTCAGCCGCTGCTACGAAGGCTCCGAGCAGGCTCAGGGCAAACAGCTGGTTCGTCCGCGCCGCCCGTGCCCGATGCAGTTCGTTCCACTCATGCCGACCGAGAAAGAGGAACAGCAGTCCGAGGACGCTCACGGCCGCCGAGAGTAGGAATACGACGCTCGTTCCCGGCAGAAGTACGCCCTTCGAGACCAGCGAGTAGGCCTCGCCTCCACCCTCGATCGCAAAACCGACCGACAGGATCGTCAGGCTGATCCGTAGGTTCGTGGTCATCTCTACCCGCTCGTTCCCCGACCATTCTGAGGCGGAGCCTCGGCTCCACCGTGCCGTCGAAGCGCGAGTTTGACGACCCGTTAACTAACCTTGTTTCGACCGGCGCCGAGGTGGCGAGGAACCGCCCGGCTCGAGCTAAGGGACTAGCACAGCGGCGCCTTCCAGCCGGCCCTCGCGTACCGCGGCCAGGGCGTCGTTCGCCGCGGCGAGGGGAAAGCGCGTCGTTAAAGTTCGGACACCGGCTTTCACCACGATCCCAAAGAACTCCTCCGCGTCCTTTCGGGTCAGGTTGGCGACTGACCGCAGGACCCGCTCCTCCCACAGGAGTCGGTACGGAAAGGTCGGGATATCGCTCATGTGGATCCCGGCGCACACGACCGTGCCGCCCTTTCCCGTCGCGGCCAACGCCACTAGTACTGAACGAACCCACCGGCGCGAAGATGACCGACGCATCCAGGGATTCGGGGGGAGCCTGATCCGAGCCGCCCGCCCAGACCGCCCCTAGGCTGCGGGCGAACTCCTGCCCGCGCGTGTCCCCCGGCCGGGTGAAGGCAAACACCTTCTGTCCCCGGTACCCGCGCCACCTGAACCGCGATGTGGGCTGACGCCCCAAAACCGTAGAATCCTATCCTTGAGGCATCGCCCGCGAGCCGCAGGGCACGGTATCCGATCAGGCCCGCGCACAGGAGCGGCGCTGCTTCCTCGTCCGTGTAGCCCGGGGGGAGGGGAAAGACGAATCGGGAGTCCGCGACCGTGAACTCTGCGTACCCCCCGTCCCGGTCGTAGCCCGTGAATTTTGCTCGGTCGCACAGATTCTCCCGCCCCGACCGACAGAAGGGGCACACCCCGCACGTGCCTCCCAGCCAGGGGACTCCCACCCGGTCCCCTTTCCGAAATTGGTCCACTCGCTCCCCCGCCGCGACCACGGTGCCTACGATCTCGTGACCGGGTATCAGCGAGGGCTTCGGCTTCGATAGCTCGCCGTCAATGATGTGGAGGTCGGTCCGACACACTCCGCAGGCTCTCACTTGGATGGCCACCTCTCCGGGGCCGGGCTCCGGTCGGGAACGTCGGTCGTCTTCACGAAGGGGCGAGCCCGCAACATCCAGAACCATCGCACGCATTTCCGAACCTCGATTCGTGTCAAGTGGCCCTCTCGACATGTGCCGAAGGACGATAAGTCGGCGTTCGCTCCTGATGGGGGCGGCAGGGCGGCTCGAAGGCTACTCGGGCTGGAGCGGGGGAGGATCGCGGGCTAGATTCTCGAGGGCCATCGTTAGGAGAACCTTCTTGGATGGGGTACGTATCGCGGGCTGAGCACCGCATGAGCGAAAGAGGGGTCGGTCCGGCAATCCGGAGGAGAAGCGGCGGGGGGTGGGGGTCGCGCAGGCGCACCCGGCGCCCGGGGCGTGCAGTATCCGACATCCTGGCGGCGCTTTTGTTGGTCGCGATTACCGTCGTGCTGGCCGCCGTCCTCTACGTTCTCGTCTCGGGCCTTTCGCATGGGCCGGGGACGACACCGATCGGCAGCGCCTTCGCCGCAGCCCACCCGTCCACGAGCAACACCCTCGGAACCGGCGGAGCTGCGGACACCTGTCTCGCGGCGTCGACGACCACAGTCGCTCTCGCGATCGTGCCGACCCACTGGACCTACACGCTGACGATCGAGTCCTCGACCGTCACGTTCGGTAGCGTCGTGTTTCAAGTTAAGACCGGGGCCGGAGCGGTCGCGAACCCGGCGGGTGCCGGTGGGTTCTATGTCGTGAACATCACGGGCAACGTCGTAGCGTGCGTCCTTCCGGTGGCGACCAACGGCGGTCTCACGATGGGGGGAGCGGCCCAGTTCACCTACATCTCCGCGACGGGCATTACCCCCTCGAGCTCTCTGACCAATCTCTACACGATCGTGATCGACGTGGGAACGGCCCGACCAACGGGGTCCGGTTATACCTTCGACGCGCTCGGACAGGGGTCTTACTCCGGCGTCACTGGGCCGCTGATGCTTCCGTAGGCGGCGCCTCCACGGCGCAAACCAGCGTTTCCTGCCACAATTGCCGCGCCCGAGCCGAGGTCAGCTGCACTTTGGTCTCCCGGGAATAGGTGCAACATACCTTGCATCCACCTTCAGCGCGTCGAAAGAACTCAGGTGGGGCAGTCGGCTGCTATGCGTCATTATGCGTATTCATGTGTAGTGCGTTAATTGACGAAGTGTAAGTCGTCTATTGTCGCATGAATGGACGTTAGTTTTTATATACAAGATGCCGGCCATAGCGTCTTTCGCGGGTCAAACGACCCATCGGAGGAAAAGCGGAATGAACGTCTTTGGAAAGAGCGAGAGAAGCTGGAGAAAGGCGCAGAAGCGCGCGGTATCGCCGATCATTGCGACGATTTTGCTCGTCGCGATCACGGTCGTGCTGGCCGCCGTGCTGTACGTGCTGATTTCGGGCCTGACGCACGGGCCGGGATCGACGCCGATTGGGAGCGCGTTCACGGCGGGTAACCCTGTCGCGTCAACGTGCGTCGCTGGGGCGGGCCAAGGCGGCGCCGCGCCGGCAGTCGCGACGGGCCTTGCACTCGGATTCTCGTGCATCACGGGACACTACACCTACACCCTGACGGTGGAGCAATCGACCGTAAGCTTTGGTAGCGTGCTGTTCGAGCTCAAGACCTCTGGTGGCGGCGTCTACCCGAACGCGGCGGCAGGTTCGTTCTCGATCCTGAACATCGCGGGCGCTATCGTGGCGACCGAACCCCTCGCCGCCGCCGCGGGCCTCGCCATGCCAGTCACCTGGACGTCCTACTCGGCCGCTCAGGCGTCGAACTCGGTCGTGTACACGACCTCTGTCTCTCTCACGAGTCTGTTCACGATCGTGATTGACACTGGGTCCGCGTCTGCGACGACCGGACAGGGCCTCTCGTTCGTGACGCTCGGTACGGGCTCGTACTCGGGCACGACCGGTGCGCTCTCACTCCCGTAGAGCAACACTGAGGCAGTGGACCAACCCCTTCTTTCCTTTTCTTCTCGAAACTCGGTGCTCAGCCAGCCGATGGGTCAGCGCCTGGGGCCGCAATACTTCGCCGTCTTGCGGAGTCAAGACCTGCCCTAGAGAAGACGTGCCCCGCGATTACGGCAACGTCTAAATACGCGACCCCCGCCTGTTTACGATGCGCGAGCACCCAGGACCTGGTCACCACATGTTTGCAGGGAATTCGGGGCGCCATTTCCGGAATCGAAAGGGACCTCGAGGAGGGATTCGCACTCGTGCATGGCGTTCTCGGCGCGCTGTCTCGGACGTAGTGGCCACGATTCTCCTCCTTGCGCTCACTGTAGTGCTCTTCGCTTCGATCTTCGCGTTCGTGAGCTCGTTCCCGTCGCCTCCCGCCCAGAACAGCAACCAGTTCCAGGCGCAGATCATCAGCGCCCAGAACGGAAGCTCGATGGGACAGCCGGTCTATGAGGCGCAGGCGATCAACATCCTCCACCTCGCTGGGCCCTCGGTCCTTCCCGGAGCGCTGGTCTACCTCGCATCCTCTGTCCATCCCACCGGACCGGAGTTTGCCGCGCCGTATACCATGACCCAGGGCGGAATCCCCGCGGGCCATGTTTGGAATCTCGGGCAGACCTGGGTCCTCAACACCAATTTCACGAAGGTGTGCGGCGGCGCCGCGTGCCACCCGATTCTGCCCGACAACCTTACGATCTACATTGTCCAGGGAAGCCTCTTGCTCTTCAGCGCGGTGATTCCCGGCACGTTCCTCAACCTCGCCCCGACGTTCTTGTCGGTCGGGACCAACCTTCCGACTCCTGCGCTCGGAGAGGCGTTCACGATCACTGCGTTGATCCAAGGTGTCACGTCGGCGTCGACTGCCGTCACGATTAGCGTCGCGGGCCTCCCGTTGGTCACCCAGCCGGCGGCCACCCAACGGATGTGGAACATTGGGGGAGTGTGGACCTACAACGAGACCGCCGGAAACACTACAGCGAGTGGAACCTACTACGCCTTCATCACGGCCACAAGCACCGCGGGAAAGACGGGAACGTCGGCAGTGCCGGTCTTTATCACGGCCTACTCGACGCTGATCGCTAACGCGTTTACGGTCGGAACGGTCTCCATCGGTGGCGCGACCTGCACCGCGGCCGCAACGCCCCAGGCGGCATGCCAGGCCAGCGGGGACTACTACGCCACGGCAACGATCTCGTTGTCGTATGTCACCTTCGGGAGCATCCTGTTCGAGGTCTACACGACGGCTTCGAGGGTCCCGTACGCTACGACCGGCCATGCGGCGTTTGCGGTCGCATTGACCGCCACCCCCACGACGGCCGCCGCGACCTGGATCGGGGCTGCGACAGGACCCCTGCTGATGAGTTCCTCAGGCTTCACCACGTACGCCGGAGGCTTCACGACCTTGTCACCGCTCACGACGCTCTACAAGATCTCGATCGACCTGGGGACAGTCGCGCCGGGAGTCAACACCCTTTCCTTCGTCGTACTGGGCATCGGCCCGTATTCGAGCTCGACCGCCCCCGTAACGGTTCCTTAAGGAACTTAGCGGGAAGCGGGCCCACCCGCTCAGTTCGGTGAGAGCTGCTAGCTCGACCCGGAGCCTGCCAACGGTGTTCCCCCGGTTCCTGAGCCGAGGGTCGCCCCGCACTTCCAACAGGTCTTCTCTCCGGCGTAGACAACTGCGCCGCAGCTCGGACAGCTCCCTTCCTTGGAGGAGGTCGCCAGGGACGCGGTCGAGGGGCCCGGGGGCGCCCTCGGCTTCCCGGCGGACGATAGGGAGGGTCCCTCCTCCTCGTCCGGTGGCGTCGGTCCCGCGGCCCGCCGAGCAGCGTCGGATTTCGACCGCTCGCGACGCTTCAGGATCATGTAGATGAGGAGCACGAAATAGAACGGCGCTCCGAGGAAGAGAAAATCGTCGAAGTAGAGCGTGAGCAGTAGGGATTCGTACGTCGTGGCGTACGTTCCCACAACGGGTCCCTCGATCCCGTTGTACGTGGGGTCGCCCACGAGGAAGATGTAGTTGAGGTCGTGCGTCGTATTGCCGCGGACGACGAGGCTCATCTGCCAGTCCCAGATTCCATCGCTCCCGACCTGGTAGTGGAACGTTACGTTCGTCTCGCTCGTGATCCCGACGATCGCCGTATCGTTCAGCTCAAAGAACGGGTACGACGCAGAGCAGCTCGGCGAATTGTTGCCTGTGGCTCCCGGACACGTCGAAATGTACAGATTCAACCAGAGAGGGCTCGAATTGCCCGCCGGGATGTACTGCGGAAAAACCGTGACGGTCCACGTGAAGTTCTTCTCGGCCCCGCCCACATAGGGAGTGACCAGTGCATTCTGGAGGACGGACCCTCCGTTCCCGCTCGGCAGGGTGTTGGCGGAGGAGGAAGCGGGGATCGGCGTCATGATGTCTTGGGTGATCACGAGGTTCGAGAGCGGCGCGATCAGGAGCAGGATGACGAGGCCCGAGAGCGCGAGGTAGCGCGGGGCCTTGATCCCCGCCCAGATCGGCAGCGCGAGACCGAACAGGAGCATCGCGGGGATCGCGACGAGCGTCTCGACGTAGACGTAGCTCGCGAAGGTGACCAAGAGGGCCAGCGCGATGAGGAGTGCCTTGCCGACGGGGGTCTGGACGAAACGCCTAAGACGGCTCTTCTGCTGTTGCTGCACGGAACGGGTGGCAAGGCCGGACTCCCTTTATTAACTAATGGCAGACACCGCCGTGCGCTCCCTCGAAAACGCGTCCGGAGTCGCGCTGATCGTCCTGGACGGGCTCGGCGACCGACCGCATCCGGAGACGGGCGGGAGGAGCCCGGTGGAGGCTGCCGCGACGCCCCGGTTGGACTCGCTGGTCCAGCGCGGGCGGATGGGCCAGGTCGTCGTGGTCGGGCCCGGGCGTCGCACCCGAATCCGATGCGGGCGTTTTCGCACTCCTGGGGTACGACCCGGTGCATGACTCTCCCGGACGAGGAGTCCTAGAGGCGTTGGGAGTCGACGTACCGCTCGAGGTAGGGGACGTCGCGCTTCGTCTGAACTTCGCGACCTCAGATGGGGCGGGGGCGATTCTCGATTCGCGGGTGGGGCGATCCCTCTCCACGACGGAGGCCCAAGAGCTGGCCCGTAGCTTGACCACCGCGGACCTCCTCGCTAACGAGGGAATCCGTGCCGAGGTACGCGCCACGGTGGGACACCGGGGGGTGCTTTGGCTCCATCCGACCTCGGGAGGCCGCCTCTCCCCGAACGTCTCGAACGCCGACCCGTTTTACGAGAAGGTGGGAGGCATGGGCCAAGCCCGGCAGCCCGAGGACCCGCGGGTCCAGACCGTCGTGGCGCTCGATGGGACCCCCGAGGCGGCCCGCACGGCCGAGGCGTTGAACCGGTTCCTCGCCGCCGCCGGCCCCGCGCTCGCGGGGCACCGGGTGAACGCCCGACGTGCCCTGTCGGGGAAGAAGATTGCGAACGCGTTGCTGGTGAGAAATGCCGGAGCCCTTCCCCCAGAGCCACCTCCCTCGTTCGAGTCGCGCAACGGGATTCGGGGCGCAGCGTTGACCGAGATGCCGGTCGAACGCGGGATCGCGCGGGTCCTGGGGCTCGACGACCGGTACGTCGGACCGATGGGAGCCGACCGCGACGCCGGCTATCGCGACCGTGCGCAGGTGGCTCGCGAGCTGCTCGCGACGTATCCGTTCGTCTACGTGCACCTCAAGGGACCCGACGAACCCGGGCACGATGGGAACGCACCGCTCAAGAAGGAGATCGTCGAGGCCATCGACCGTTCGTTCTTCGGACCCTTCTTGGAGGGACTCGACCTCACTCGGTACCGCCTCGGAGTCACCGCCGATCACGCAACCCCGGCCATTCTGCGCGCGCATTCGGACGACCCCGTCCCCCTCCTAGTCGTCGGGGCCGGCATGGCGGCAGATCCCGGAGCCGGGACCGGTAAGTTCAGCGAGTCTACGGCGGCGCGTGGGTCCTTGGGGACGCGCCGTGGAGCTGAGGTGCTGACGATCCTCATGCGCCCTGCTCAGTTCGTAGCTCCATGAAGGGGCGCGCCCTCCTCGTGCCGCGAGGGCGCGGCGAGGAGCTTCGCCGCGCGTTGCTCGAGGATGGGCTTCTTCGGACTGACCTCGAGATCCTGCGGGAAGGGGACCGGCTCGCGCTGCCGCTCGTGGACGGCCGCCCCGTTCCGGACGGGATGGGAGAGCTGGGCGAACGGGAGTTCGAGCGCCTCCGGTCGCCCGGCCCCACCGACTATCGGGACCTCGTCGGGCTTTCCCCGGAGGAAACAGAGCGCCTGCCGCGCTCTTTTGACGTGGTGGGAGACATCGTGCTGGTCCGAATCCCGGACGAGCTCACGGCCCTCGCCCCGAAGATCGGACGCGCGCTCCTCACCTTCGTGCCCGGTGCGCGCCTCGTCGGAGCCGACTACGGGGTGCGCGGACCTGAACGCCGCCGTTCGCTCGAGGTGATCGCCGGCTCCGGGGGATGGCGGACCCGCCACCGGGAGAACGGCCTCGAGGTCGAGGTCGACCTCGAGCGCGCCTACTTTTCCCCCGACTCGCGCGCGAGCACGCCCGGGTCGCGGAAGCGGTCGGTCGAGGGGACCGGGTCTACGACCTCTGTTGCGGGGTCGGACCGTTCGCACTGACCGTCGCGCGCGACGGCCGCGCCCGAGACGTCACTGCCCTCGACTCGAATGCGGACGCGCTCGCCCTCCTCCGGGCGTCCCTGGCCCGTCAGAAGTTCGCGACGCCGGTCTCCGTGATCGAGGGGCCGGTCGAGGGGTTCGCGCCGACCGCCGAGGCGGCCGAACGGGTCATCCTGAACCTCCCGCTCGAAGGGATTAAGTACCTACCCTCGGTGGCGCGGACGGTCGCGCCTCGAGGGCGACTCTACTACTACGAGGTGACCCCGCGCACGGAGTTCGAGCGCAGGGGCGAAGCGATCATGCGCCTTCTCGACCGGCCGAAAGACTGGACCGTGGTCGACCAACACGTCGTGCATCCCTACTCTCCGAGCGCCGACCTCGTCGCGTTCGTGCTCGAGCGCTCGCTCGGGGAGGGTGACCGCGCGTGACGTACACGGTCGACCTCCAGGACGTCTCCGACGCCGACCTGCCCCTCGTGGGCGGAAAGGCGGGCAAGCTGGGAGAGCTGATCCGGCAGGGGTTGCCTGTTCCGCCCGGGTTCGTCGTCACGACCGAGGCCTATCAGGCGTTCGTCGACTCGACCATCCTGCGGTCCGAGATCCCCGCGGCGCTCGGTTCCATTCGCTCCGACCACCCCGAGTCGGTCGACGCCGCGTCGCGCCGGATCCGCGCGGCGTTCGAGGCGACCGACTTCCCGGCGGGACTTCGCAAGACCCTCGCCGATGCCTACGAGCGGTTCGTGCACACAGAACTCCGTCCGATTCTCTGCGGTCCGTTCGAGCGCGACCCTCGAGGACTTGGAGGGGGCGTCGTTCGCCGGACTTCAGGACACGTACCTCAACGTGACGGGCGTCGACCACATTCTCGAGGGGATTCGCAAGTGTTGGGGCTCGCTCTTCACTCCCCGCGTGCTCGTCTATCGACAGAAGAAGGGGTTCGACCACTCCTCGGTCAAGCTCGCCGTTCTGATCCAGAAGATGGTCGACGCGACCGTGAGCGGGATCCTGTTCACTCGCGACCCGAACACCGGCGAGAACCACATGATCGTCGAAGCGGGCTGGGGCCTCGGCGAATCGATCGTGGGCGGAGAGGTGACCCCCGACCACTACGTGATCGACGGCGCGACACAGAAAGTCGTCCACAAACAGATATCCGAGCAGCGGGTACGCCTCGATCCGTGATGAGGCCGGAGGGAACATTCGGGAGCAAGTGCCCGCCGACGAGCGGAACGTCCAGAAGCTCTCCGACCACCGGCTCTCTCGGCTCGTCTCGCTCGCACGTCTCATCGAGTCCCACTATCGACGTCCGATGGACGTGGAGTGGTGCGGGGACCGGGATGCCATCTACATCGTCCAGGCGAGGCCCGTGACGACCATTCCGACCTCCACCGCGCGCGCCCAGGGAACCGAAACCTCGGGCAGCCCGGACGGGCGAGGAGAAGCCGATCCTCCGCGGGTTCGGGGCGAGCCCGGGCATCGCGACCGGCATCGCGCGCATCCTTCACGGCTCCGCCGAGATGGACAAACTGAAAACCGGCGAGGTGCTCGTCACGTCGATGACGACACCGGACATGGTCCCGGCGATGTCGCAGGCCGCGGCGATCGTCACGGACGAGGGCGGGATGACCTGTCATGCCGCGATCGTCTCGCGGGAGCTCGGGGTGCCGTGCGTCGTCGGCACGCGTGAAGCGACGAAGGTCGATCGCCGACGGCATGCGAGGTCACGGTCGACGGCAAGACCGGCTCGGTCTACAAGGGGACGGTCCTCCGCGGAAAGTCGCGGCCGCCGCGCGCTGCGGCCACTGCGACCTCGTCCGGAGCCCGATGGTCACGGCCACGACTCGGTCCCGGTCACGGCGACCAAGATCTACGTCAACGTCGGCGTTCCCGAGAAGGCCGAGGAGTACGCCCGCCTTCCCGTCTCGGGAGTCGGGCTCCTGCGGATCGAGTTCATCTTCACCGCCCACGTCCGCGAGCACCCCCTCGCTCTCCTCAAGAAAGGAAAGAAGGACGAGCTCGTCAAACGCCTCGCGGACGGTATCGGCAAGGTCTGTCAGGCGTTCCATCCCCGACCCGGTGATCATCCGGACCTCCGATTTCAAGACGAACGAGTACCGCGGCATGCCCGGCGGCGAGGAGTTCGAACCGGTCGAGGAGAACCCGATGATCGGCTGGCGGGGGTGCTCCCGTTACATCTCGCCGGTCTACCGACCCGCGTTCCTCTGCGAGCTCGAGGCGATCCACCGGGTTCGGACCGAGATGGGTCTCAAGAACGCGATGGTGATGCTGCCGTTCGTCCGGAACACCTGGGAGCTCGAGGAGATCGCCGAGATGATGAAGGCCCAGGGCCTTCGCCGCTCTCGAGATTTCCAGCTCTACCTCATGGCGGAGGTCCCGTCCATCGTCTTCATGGCCCGCGAGTTCTCGAAGCACTGCGACGGATTCTCGATCGGGTCGAACGACCTGACGCAGCTCGTCCTCGGGCGCGGACCGGGACTCCGAGACGTTCGGACGGATGGGGTACTTCGACGAACGCGACCCGGCCGTGCTGCGCGCGATCCAGATGCTGATCGAAGGCGCCCACGCCGAGGGACGAACGGTCGGGATCTGCGGCCAGGGCCCGAGCGTCTATCCCGAGTTCGCGGAGTTCCTCGTTCGCGAGGGGATCGATTCGATCTCGCTCAACGCCGACACGGTCGTGGCGACCATCCGCACGATCGCGTCGCTCGAGCAGCGGATGAAGCTCGCCGGCCTCCGCCGACTTCCGTAGGGCTCCCTCGCGGTTCGCCCGATACGACGGGCGCTATCGTGGAGGACGCCAACGGGGGGGTCCCGCTGGCCCGGCGGAAGGGAACGCGAGCTCGGCATCCGCCGGAAGCTCGTATTCCCGGAAAGAGCGCGCGGGGGAGAAGCCGAGCCCCTCGAGGCGGTGCCCCAACCTCGGCGAGTCAGCGAAGATCGAGTACCGGACCCCCGGACCCTCGGGAGCGTTGGCCATCGCGAACCGGACGAGGTCGGAGGCCGCTCCCTGACCCCGGGCGCTCGGACGCGTGGCGACCGCATAGATCCCGGCGACGTTCCGGTATCGGTACACGAGCGCTGCCGACACCGCCTCCGCGCGGCGGAACGCGAGGAGGGGTTGCAGGCGTTCGTGAGGGTTCGGGTGGGTCCACGCGACGTGGAGCGCGGCCCGGAACTCCGGTCGCTCTCGCTCAGCGGTCCAGAACGAAGCGACGAGGTCGAGCTCGGACGTCTTCGCAGGACGAACGTCCGGGGGTTCGCCCGTCGGGCGAGGTCGGTCCGGTGCGTCGAGCAGAAGCACGAGTGGGGCTGGACGGGGTCGAAAACCGAACCGGCGCAGCCCGGCGTCGATGTGGGCGGCGACCGGGAACGGAGCGCGGAACCTCGGCCGCAGTGCACGTTGGAAGTAGTGGTCGAGCGCCCGCTCGAAGAACGCCGTCTGGCGCTCCGGTGCGACCCCCAGTTCCTGGACGAAATTGAATCGCGGCGCCGGGATCCGCTCGTGGGTCACGAGGTAGGCGCCCGCGGTCTCGAGGGCGAACCCTCCGAGCGTGAGGACGAACTGCCGTTCGACCTCAAGTGCGGCCTCGACCTCGAGGGAGTTCGGTTCGTCCATCGTGTTCGGCTGAGACGCGCGGCCTTAAGGGAGCTTTCGCGGGGGTGGCCGGGCGGACCAGGACGTTCCCGAGCAGCGAGATTATTAGGTGGAGTCCCTGCTTCGCGCGGAGAGGGGCGCCGCCTCTCGTCGAGGAAGCTGCATGGTCACTCCGTCCCTTCGCCCCCCGGCGATCGTCGCCGTGCTCGGCGGCGGGAACATGGGGAGCGGGATCGCCCAGGCGTGCGCGCAGGCCGGATTCTCGGTGCGCGTGCGCGACGTGGACGCCCCGTCGATCGCGCGCGGCCGCGGCCTGATCGAGAAGATGCTCGGCGGAGCGGTCGAACGAAAGAAGCTGACCGCGGCGAAGCGCGACGACGTCCTGACCCGGGTCTCGTTCACGACCGACCTTGCGGAGGCCGTGGGCGGCGCGGCGCTCGTGGTCGAGGCCGTCTTCGAAGAGGAGTCGGTCAAGCGGGCCCTCTTCGCCGAACTCGCCCCGCTCATCGACGCGGACACGATCGTCGCCACGAACACTTCCTCCCTCTCCGTGACCGCGCTCGGCGAGGGGTTCCCGCATCCGGGGCGCTTCGCCGGGCTTCACTTCTTTTATCCTGCGGCGATCAACAAACTGGTCGAGATCATCGGGGGTTCGTCGACCGACCCGCCGACGCTCGTCGAGCTCGAGCGGTTCTGCTACCTCCTTCGCAAGATCCCGATCGTGGCCGCCGACCGGGCCGGCTTCTGCGTCAACCGGTTCTTCGTCCCGTACCTCAACGAGTCCGCGCGGATCGCCGAGGAGAATGGAGCGAGCCTAGCGACCATCGAGGAGGTCGGTCGGGAGCTTTTCGGCGCGACCCTCGGGCCGTTCGAGCTGATGAACGTCACGGGGATCCCGATCGCCTACCACGCCGAGAGTTCGCTCTATCGGGCGTTCGGACCGGCCTACGCGCCGTCGAAGCTCCTCGAGGAACAGTTCCGCGGAGGGAAGCCCTGGCCGTGGAAGGAGACGACCGTCGAACCCGAGAAGAAGGCGGCGGTCCGCGACCGGCTCCTGGGGCTCACGGTCGGGATCGCGACCCGGCTCGTGGAGGAGGGCGTCGCCACGGCGGAGGCGACCGACCGGGGCGCGACCGTCGGCCTTCGGCGGAAGTGGGGGCCGTTCGCCCAGCTCTCGTCGGTCGGGATCTCGGAGGGCCTCGCGCTGGTCGAAGCGTACGCCCGCCGCTGGCCGGGAAACTTCCCGGTCGCTGCGGCCCTGCGAGAGCGGGCCGCCCGCGGCGAGCGGAGGTGGCCACTCGCGCTCGTCCGTGTCGAACGGAACGGACCTATCGCGTGGGTCCTGCTCGACCGACCCGAGGTGCTGAACTCGCTCAACACCGAGCTCCTCACCCAGGTGGACTCGACGTTCCGCGAGCTCGAGTCAAGCCCGGGGCTGCGCGTGGTCGTCCTCGCGGGCTCGTCGCCCGTGTTCGCCGCGGGGGCCGATATCGAGGAGATGTCGAAAAAGACCCTCGCCGAAGGCGTGGAGTTCGGAATTCTCGGTCAGCGAGTCGCCGAGCGGGTCGAGCGGTTTCCCGACTCCGGTGATCGCCCTGGTCGAGGGCTACGCCTTCGGCGGTGGCCTCGAGCTCGCGCTCGCCGCCGACTTCATCGTCGCCGCCGAGGGCGCCCAGCTCGGGCTCCCCGAGGTCGGGCTGGGGATCCACCCCGGGATGGGCGGGGCGACGCGTCTCACCCGACTCATCGGTCGGGCGCGGACGAAGTACCTCGTCTATACGGGCGCCCGCGTGAGCGCCGAGGAGGCGTACCGCCTCGGCTTCGTCACCCGGGTCGTGCCCGCCGGGACGGCTCGAGAGGAGGTCGCTGCGATCGCAGAGACGATCGCCGCGAACGCCCCCCTCGCGGTGCGGTGGGTGAAGCAGGTGATCGACCGCGGGATGGACGCGTCCACCGCGAGCGCCCTCCACCTCGAGGCCGAGTCGGCGGGTCACACGTTCGGGACGGCCGACCGCACCGAGGGGATGCGGGCGTTCCTCGAACGCCGGCAACCGAAGTTCGAGGGAAAGTAGCGCGGCTACTCGCCGCCCGAGGCGAGGAACGCCCGGTACTCGTCGGCGGAGAGGAGCGTTCCGGGGGCGACCGGCGCCGGACGCCGACATGCGGAAGATCCAGCCCTCGGCGTACGGGTACCGGTTGACGTAGATCCGGGTGGGGCTTCAGCGCGTCGTTCACCTCGCTGACCGTCCCGCCGACGGGAGCGTAGACGTCCGCGACCGTCTTGACCGACTCGAGGACGAGGACGACGGCTCCGGCGGCCACGGTCTTCGACTTGACGGTTCAGGTCGACGTAGACGATGTCGGTCAGCTCCGACTGCGCGTGGTCGGTGATCCCGACGGTGAGCACGTCTGCCTTCGGTTCGGACCCATTCGTGGCTCTTCGTGTACCGGAGCTCGGCCGGGATCGTTCCTTCGCTCATGTTCCTCCCTCCCACGCGGTGACGTACTTCCGCTGCTCCTCCGTCATTTCGTCGATCTCGGCACGCCCATCGACGGCAGCGCCGCCGAGTGCGACCGCGCGGTCGAGCTCGGCCGGCACGGGGTGCACCCGGGGCGCCATCGACGCGCCCGTGCTTCGCGAGGTGTTCGGCGCTCAGCGCCTGGAGGGCGAACGAGAAGTCCATGACTTCGACCGGGTGGCCCTGACCGGCGGCGAGGTTGATGAGGCGTCCCTCGCCGAGCAGGTAGGCGCGACGTCCGTCGGCGAAGCGGTACTCCTCGACCTGGGGCCGGACCTTGCGATGGGAGACGGCGAGGCCCTCGAGGTCGGTTCGCGAGACCTCGACGTCGAAGTGCCCCGAGTTCGCGAGGAGACAGCCGTCCTTCAGGACCCGGAAGTGCTCCTCGCGGACGACGCCCGTGTTGCCCGTGACCGTGACGATCAGGTCGGCGGACGCGCGCCGCGTCGAGCATCGGCATCACCCGGAACCCGTCGCAACCGCGCCTCGAGCGCGCGGACCGGGTCGATCTCGGTCACCACGACCTCGCCGCCGAGCCCGCGCGAGGCGCGAGGCGACCCCCTTGCCGCACCAGCCGTAACCGGCGACGACGCAGACCTTCCCGGCGATGAGGAGGTTCGTCGCGGTCAGGATCCCATCGATCGTCGATTGGCCGGTGCCGTACCGGTTGTCGAAGAGGTGCTTCATGTCGGCGTCGTTCACATCGATCGCTGGGAACAGGAGCTTGCCGCGACTTCTCGAGCGCGCGCAGGCGGGTGACGCCGGTCGTCGTCTCCTCGGTCGACCCGCGGATCTTGCCCCGGTCCTTGCGGGTCGAGTGGACGAGCGCGACCAGGTCCGCCCCGTCGTCGACGATCACGTCCGGGTCGGCGTCGAGCATCGCGCGGATCCCCGCGTGGTATGCCGCGACGGACTCCCCCTTCTCGGCCCGCGTCTCGACGCCCGCCTCGCGGAGCGCGGCGACCGCGTCGTCGTCGGTGGAGAGCGGGTTGCCGGCCGCCAGGCGCACGTCGGCGCCTCCCGCCCCGAGCGCGAGCGCGAGCGCGGCCGTCTTCGCCTCTACGTGGAGCACGAGCGGATAGGGTCAGGTCCGCGGAACGGTTTTTCGGCCTCGAATCGGCGCCGGATCCCCTCGAGGACCGGCATGTGCGCGCGGGCCCAGTCGATCTTCTGACGGCCCCGCTCGAGGTCCCCGGGCATCGCGAACCGGCCGTCCGAGGCCGGTCGGCCTTTAAGAGTTATGGGGAAGGGGTTGGTCCGCGGGTCCGCTGCCCTACTGGGTCACGGCACCGCAGAACGGACAGACCAGGTACTCGGGCGGGATCTCCTTGCCGCAGTTCGGGCAGGGTTTGAGCGAACCCGAAGAGGTCGAGACGGGAGCTGCCGCGGCGAGCGGCGGTGATGTGAACCCCGCTCCGGCGCCCGGCGCGGGGCTACCGGGGCCGGTCGTCGGAGGCGCGCCGCCCTCTCGAGACGGGCGCGGGCGGGCTCTGTTGACTCGGACCCGACGGGCGGCTGGCTCATCCCGGAACGCGGCGTGCCCTTGTTCTGCTGGACCTTCCACTGGCTGAACGGCACGTAGGTCGGCTGGCGCTTCCACCAGTCCCAGAACGCGCTCTCGGTGTAGTTGTCGCCGAGCTCCTTCTTGCCCTCGGCCCGGAACTTCTCGGTGAAGTCCGCGTAGGCCTGCCGCTCGGGGTCGGAGGCGCCCTCCCCCGGCGCGCCGAGTAGCTGGGCGCCGCACTCTGGGCAGAACTGCGAGTTGGCCGGGATCGTGGACGAACAACGACTGCACCGGACGAGGTCCGTTTCGAACTCGGCCCCGCACTTCGGACAGACGGTCGCGTCCTCGGGGATCAGCTCGCCACATTCCCCGCACTCGACCAGCTTGCCCGCAGCCTGACGGCGGAACATTAGCAGGACCACCAGGATCGCGACGATGGCGGCCACAGCGATCGCGATCCATGTCCAGAGGGGTATCCCGAGGAACTTCTGGAGCAGGAAGCCGACCGGCGAGGTCGTGGAGGGCACGCTGAACGCGCCCAGGAAATAGGTCGCGGTGGCGGTCTTGTACGTCCCCGTCGCGGTGATGTCGTAGGTGGTTCCTGCGGACAGCGCACTCGAGAGCGGCAGCCAATCGAAGAGGAAGGTGCCGTTGCCCGCCGAAGCGTCCTCCCCGATCAGGACCTCACTCCCTCCGCCGACCGGGGTCGCGTAGACCTGGATGACGGCGGTCCCGGGGCCGTTGAGGAAGAGCGTTCCGGAGGAGGAATACTGGTTGTTGACGTTGAGCGGGTTCGTGGGAACGGCGTAGGTGACGAACTTGATCACCGGAGGCGCGATGGGCACCGCGACGTTCGCTTTGTCCGGGTGCCCGTAGCCGGCGGTCCCCACCGCGGCGCCGGTCGGATACGGTTCGACGGCGTACGAGATCCAGGTCGTGTTGTTGAGGTAGGGGGTCCGGAACCCGACGTGGTAACCGCCGAGGAAGTTCCCCGTCGGCAGCGTGGAGCTGTTGAGCTCGGAGGAGGCGAGCAGCAGGGACGCCTGACCGTAAATGTTCGAGATTCCGTAGTGGGAGACGCCCTGCAGCGAATCCCAGTACTCGAGGTATCCCCAGAGCGCGGGGTCGGCGGTTTGGATGTCGTTGAGGGCGGTCGCGGTAGCGTTGCTGGCCTGGTTGTCGTTGTACGCGTAATAGGCGGCGGCCGACGCGCCGCTGACGTTGTAGTGCGTCCCGATGCTCGTGATGTTGAACTGGGCCCAGCGGTAGAGGTAGACCGAGCTCGAGGCGTCCGTGAGGAGGGCCGAGCTCGAAAACACGCCCGGTATGGAGGAGGTCAGCGTGAGGTTGCCCAGGTAGCCCGTCGCGCCGTCGTCGAACAGGAACTTGTTGGAGGCCCACGGCACTGGGCTTGCTTGAGAGAGCGGGTTGCTCGGCAGCGACGCGAACGTCAAGCCGAGGGTCGAGTCGGCCGTGGTGACGGTTGACCCCGCGCCCTCCGCGACCATGTTGTACTCGAGGGGCGGGAGCAACTGGAGCTCGGCGTCAAACTCGACCGCGGGTCCCGTGGGGGCGGAGAAGTCCAGGGCGATGGCGGATGGGGTACCGAAGTCTCCCGTGCTGTTCAGGTAGCTGAGCATCCCGTCGGCGTTGATCGCGGCGATGAGGCCCGCCGGGAGCGCGAGCGCCTCCTCTCCGCCCAGCGTGTTGTTCTTGATGGCCAGCGAACCGACCGGGTAGCCGATCCCCTGGTACCAGATCGTGAGCGGTACCGTGGAGGCCGTGGCCGAGCTGTCGTTGTAGAGGACCCCGACGTATCCCCCGGCGACCCCGACCGGGGAGTAGAGCCAGTCGAGCGTCAGGTTCGCGGAGTCGGTGGGAGTATCTAGGGTGGTCACGTTGTTGCCCCCGGCCCCCACCGAGACGTTGACAGCGGTGAGGGGGGTGGGCGCGGGGATGCCGTTCAGTTGGGTGTTGTCGGCGTAGGTCTGGGTGACCGAGCTGTCGAAGAGATTGAGCTGGGCGCCGCCGGTCACATTCAGGCTGGGAGCGTATTCCGTGTCGCCTTGGATCTTCACGGGTTCGACCGCGAAGGCCACGGCCGGGTTGGCCGCGACCGCCGACCTGTTGAGCGTCAGGTCGCCCGAGGTCCCGGAGACCGTCACCCAACCAGGGAACTCGAGCGCCGAGTTCCAGAGGGTCATCGTCCCGGTGATCGACGACGTTCAGCTTCGCGTAGGCATTGAGCACGCTCATGTCGGTCGTGACGGTCGAGTTGTAGACCTTCACGGTGCCCGCGTCCGTGAACGTGTAGATGTGGGAGAGGCGCCCGATCGGGGTGCCGGTGTTCGAGACGAATTCGACGAAGATGAGGGAGACGTTCCTCACGATCAGGGTGCCGCCCGCGAGGACCGTGATGTTGCCGCCTTGGTAGTAGAGGGGCACGCCGCCGGTCGGCTGGATAGTGAACGTCTGGCCCGAGGAGACGACGAGGTCGCCGTGCGTGGGCGGGACCGCGGGGGTCACGGAAGCTCCCAGGGGGGCACTCGCCGTCCCGTGGGCGGTGGTCAGTACCAGCAAACTGCTGCCCAGGACGACGAGCAGGACTACGAGGACCGAGAACGCAGGCTTGGTCCAATTCCGGGGGCGCGCGCCGCTTCCCCGGAGTGTGGGGAGCTGCCCAAATGACGGCTCACAGCTCAAGAGAGGCCGGTTTCTTGTATTTGAATACTGCTGCGCTTGACGGGGACGCGGACCTCTTTCTGAGGGCTGGAAACGGCCCTCCGACCCATCCTTCGACCCCTCTAGCTAGTGGGGAGGGTGACCACGATCTTCCCGAAGAGGTCGGGGGCGTCGAACCGCCGGAACGCCTCCGCGGCCGCCTCCAACGGTCGCACCGAATCGATGACGGGGTGCAGCTGTCCTGCGGCCAGGTGACCCAGGACCTCGTCGAACTCGCGCGCGCCCGCCATCGTGCTGCCCCGGACGGACGCCTGCCGCCAGAACAGGGTGCGCAGGTCGACCTCCGCCACCGGGCCCGCCGTCGCCCCGATTACGACCACGCGGCCCCCGCGGGCGAGGGCACGGATCGACCGGGGGACCGTTGGGGCACCGACGGAATCGAAGATGACGTCGACCCCGTTCTTCTGGCTCCATTGCCAGAGTACCCGGTCGAGCGGGTGCTCGCCGTCGTCGAACGCCACCGAATCGTCCGCGCCGAGCCGGCGGGCCTGCTCCGCCTTTTCGGCGGAGCGGGAGGCGACGACCACCCGGGCTCCGAGGAGCTTCGCTACCTGGACCACGGCGGTCGAGACCCCGCCTCCGGCCCCGATGACCGCCACCCGATCCCCGGGGGCGACCTCCCCGACGGTCTTCATCGCCCGCCAGGCGGTCTGGAACACGAGCGGCGCCGCCGCCCCTTCCGCGAACGAAAGTCGCTCGGGCAGCGGGTGGACGTTACGGGCGGGCATCACGACGAACCGGGTCGCGGTCCCCTGCGTGTGCTCCCCCAGGATCCGGTAGCCCCGGCAGAGCGCTTCGCGGCGCGCTCGGCACGCTTCGCACGTACCGTCCCATATGCCGGGATTGAGGAGCACCGATTGGCCGGTCGAGAACCCGGAAACCCCCTCCCCCCATCGGTCGACGACCCCCGAGCCGTCCGAGCCGAGGACGTGGGGTCGCTCGACCGGGACCCCCGGGATCCCCCCGAGGGTGAATCGGTCCAATCGATTGAACGCGGCGGCCCGGACGGCGACCCGCACCTCTCCGGGCCCAGGCTCCGGCTCTGGGATCTCCACGAACTCAAGACGGTCGAGGCCCCCGTGCTCGGAAAATCCGAATCCGCGCACGTGCCCTTCCCTACGGGTCCGCGAACTCCCAGCGGCTGTCGCCGGAGCCGTCCTCGACCCGGATCCCCGCGGCCCGGAGCTGGTCGCGGACCCGGTCGGCCTCCGCGAAATCCCCGCGGGCCCGGGCGCGGGCACGAGCCTCGAGCAGGAGCGGCACGAGGGTGGTCCACGCCCCGACGTGCGCCGCGGGGGCGCGCTCGAACAATCCCAGGGTCTCCTGGCCCCAGGCGTAGGGGGAAGCGAGCGACGATGAGTGCCTCGCCGCCGAGATGCTCCAGGTTGGGAAGGAGCTCGGCGAGCCGTCGAGTCCAGCCGAACAGGAGGGCGATCGACTCCCGGGTGTTGAAATCGTCCGCGAGGGTCGTGTCGAGCAGTTCGACCAGCTCCTCCGCGGCGCTCGCGAGCTCCTCGGGAAGGGGGTCGCCGGGGCGCTCGGGTCCGTCCTGCTCCGAGAGGGCCGCGATGCGGTCCGCGGGCAGGGCGAGCCGCCCGTACGCTTCCCGCGCCTCCTCGAGGCTCTTTCCCGGGACGAAGTCGACCGGACTGCGGTAGTGCGCGTTGAGGTAGTAGAATCGCAGGACCGACGGGCCGAAGTCGTCGATCGCCTGCTCCAGGGAGGAGACGTTGCCGATCGATTTCGACATCTTCTCGCCCGTCATCGCGACGAGCCCGGAGTGGATCCAGTAGTTGACCATCGGCGCGACGCCGGTCGCGGATTCGGAGAGCGCGATCTCGGCCTCGTGGTGCGGAAAGATCAGGTCGAGCCCGCCCCCGTGGAGGTCGTATCGGGCACCGAGGAGACGCCCGGTCATCGCCGTATCCTCCACATGCCAGCCCGGTCGGCCGGGTCCCCACGGGCTTTCCCAGCTCGGTTCCCCCGGCGTCGCGGCCTTCCAGATGACGAAGTCCTCGGGGGCCCGCTTGCGCGCATCGACCTCGACCCGGGCGCCGGGTTGGAGCGCGTCGACCTTTTGTCCCGAGAGGGCGCCGTAGCGAGGGAACTTTCCGACGTCGAAATAGACCGAGCCGTCGTCCGCGACGTAGGCGAATCCCTTCTCGACCAGGGATCGCACCTGGTCGAGGATCTCGGGAACGTAATCGGTCGCGAAGGGGTAGTAGTTGACCGACCGGACCCCGAGCCGGTCCATCGAGCGCCGGAAATCGAGGAAGTGCCGTTCCGCGAGCGCGAGCGGGTCGTCGCCCTCGGCGGCGGCCCGGGCGATCAGTCGGTCGTCCAGGTTGGTGACGTTCTGGACATAGAACACCCGGTACCCCCAGCGGCGGAGGGACCGGGCAACGACGTCGAAGATCACGAACGTCCTCCCGTGGCCGACATGGGCCGGAGCGTAGGGCGTGAGCCCGCAGACGTAGAGCCCGACCCGGGGAGCCGTGATCGGAGCGAAGCCGCGGGCCGCGCGGGACATCGTGTCGTAGAGGGTGACCCGCCGCACGGTCAGACCCTCCCGAGAGCCCGCCGGACGTCGTCGGCGAGGTCGGTCGGGTCCTCGATCCCGCACGACAGTCGGAGGAGACCGTCGGTCACCCCGTGCGCCTCGCGTTCTTTGCGCGGGACGCTCGCGTGGGTCATCGACGCGGGGTGGTCGACCAGGGACTCGACCCCGCCGAGGCTCTCCGCGAGGGTGAACACCCGGAGTGCACGCAGGAACCGGAGCGCCGCGCGATGGCCCCCGGCGATATCGAAGCTGACGATCCCTCCGAACCCGTCCATCTGGCGGCGGGCCAGCGCGTACTGGGGGTGGCTCGGCCGCCCGGGGTAGTAGGATGCACGGACCTTCCGGTGCCCCTCCAGGACCTCGGCCACGGCCCGTGCCCCGGCCTCGTGGGCACGCATTCGCACCCCGAGCGTGTGGAGGCCCCGGAGGACGAGGAAGCAGTCGAACGGGCTCGGAACGGCCCCCACCGCGTTCTGGAGCCAGGCGTACCGTTCGGCGTCGCGGGCGTGGCGCAAGACGAGGGCCCCCCCGATGATGTCGGAGTGCCCCCCCAGGTATTTGGTCGTCGAGTGGAGGACGATATCTGCTCCGAACTTGATCGGTCGCTGATTCGCGGGTGAGGCAAAGGTGTTGTCGACCGCGACGACCGCGCCGGCGCGATGCGCGAGCTTCGATACCGCGCGAAGGTCGACGAGGCGAAGCAGGGGATTCGTGGGGGTCTCGACGTACACGAGGTCGGTCGGGCCGGCCTTCAGTGACTCGGCGACCCGCCCAGGGTCGGTCATGTCGACGTAGTCGACCCGAATGCCGAACTGCTTCCGGTGGTGCTCGAAGAGCCGCCAGGTCCCGCCGTAGAGGTCGTCGACCGACACGATCCGGCTTCCCGTGGGGAAGGCCTCGAGGAGGGTCGTCAACGCCCCGAGACCCGACGAGAACGCGAGCCCGGCATGGCCGGACTCCGCCGCCGCGAGAGCCGACTCGAGGACGTGGCGCGTCGGGTTCCCCGAGCGGCTGTACACGTACCCCTGGTTCCGGTTGGGCGATGATTGCCGGAACGTGCTCGAGAGGTAGATTGGCGCGTTGACCGCGCCGGTGAGCGGGTCGGCGGGCTGGCCTGCATGGATAAGACGGGTGTCAAACCGCATGGGATCCTCCCTGCTCGGACAGGAACCCGACGAGGTCGTGGCGGGTCAGCAGTCCGATCAGCGTGTCCGTGGCGGCGTCCCGAACGAGCAGGACCTTCTCTTCCTTGAGCCGGTGCAGCACGTCCGACACGGGAGTGTCCGCGGTCACCTCGGGGAACGGAGCCTCGAGCACGGACGCCACCGACCGCTCGAGCACCGTTTCGTCCGCGAGGCTGCGTCGGAGGATCTCGTCCTCGTGGACGCTCCCGAGGTTCTGCCCGCCCGAGAGGACCGGCATCTGCGAGATCCCGCGGTGCCGCAGGATCGTCAGCGCGTCGTTCACGACGGTGGTCGGGTCGGCCGAGATGAGCGCCGGGGTCCCCGTCTTTCGGGTCAGGAGGTCCCGCGCGGTCGAGCCGATGTCGAGGAACCCCTTCTCGCGCATCCAATCGTCCGAGTAGAATTTCGAGAGGTAGCGGTCCCCGGAGTCCGGAAGGATCACAACGACCGTCGCCCCTTCGGGGAGCGGTCGCTTTCCGAGCCATCGGACCGCACCGGCGACCGCCGCTCCGGACGACCCCCCCACGAAAAGCCCCTCCTCGCGGGCGAGGCGGCGCGCCATCAGGAACGACTCGCCATCGCTGACCTCCACGAATTCGTCCAAGTACTGGAAGTGGATCGACTTCGGGATGATGTCCTCGCCGATCCCCTCCACCAGATAGGGGGTCGCGTTCGAGAGTTCGTGGGTTCGGAAGTACGGGCCGAGGATCGACCCGGCGGGGTCGACCGCGACGATCCGGACCTCGGGGCGGTGCTCCTTGAAGTACCGACCGATGCCGCTCATCGTCCCTCCGGTTCCGACCGTGCCAACCACCGCGGCCAGCGCGTTCCCGCCCCCGCGGTCGATCTCGGGTCCGGTCGTCCGGTAATGGGCTTCGGGGTTCCCTTGATTCTCGGTACTGGTTCGGGTAGTACGCGCCCGGGATCTCCCGGGCGAGCCGCCGGGCGACCGAGTAGTGGCTCATCGGGTGGTCGGGGGGGAGTCCGCTCGGGGTGACGACCACGCGCGCGCCGTACGAGCGCAGGAGTCGGATCTTCTCCGCGCTCATCTTGTCGGGAAGTACGAATACCGCGCGGTAGCCGCGCACCGCGGCGACGAGCGCAAGGCCGACCCCCGTGTTGCCACTGGTCGCCTCGACGATCGTGCCGCCCGGTTTCAGCAGGCCCTTCTTCTCCGCGTCGTCGATCATGACCGGGCCGATACGGTCCTTGACGGACCCGCCCGGGTTGAGGAACTCGAGTTTGGCGAGGACGCGATAGGGGACCCCGTGAGTGACCCGATGGAGCGGGATCAGCGGGGTGTTGCCGACGAGGTCGAGGACCGAGGTCGGTCCAGAATCCGTCGCAGCCACGGGGGTCGCGAAGGGGGTCACTACCTAAATGATTGCTCTCGCCGGATCGCTGCGACCGCGGAGTTCGGGTGGTTCGTACTCGTTCGTTCGCCTCCGCCCGATGTATTAAGGCGCGTACGGGGCTCGTTCGCCGGCGATGGCGACGATGATCGGAGCGCTCGAGACGGAGGTCCTCTCTTCCCTGCGGGACCTCCGCGAGGCTCCCGCTCGCGACGTGCGAAAGGCGCTCGAGCAGAGGGGAACCCGCGGTCGCCTACACCACGGTCGCGACAATCCTGTCCCGGTCTGTTCGAGAAGGGACTCGTCCGCCGTCGGCGCGAAACGTGCCGCGGCGGCGAGCGTTACGTCTACCGGCCCGCCGAAGTGGAGCAGAAATATCTCCTCAATCTCCTTAAGGGGGTCGTGGCCATGTTCGGGCCCGCGGGAGTCGTCCACTTGAACGAGGAGATCGCCAAGCTCAATCCGTCCGAGGAACGGGAACTGCGGCGACGCCTCGGCCTGGACTGACCCCGGAGGACGGTCGCCGTGGCGGCTCCGGTCGTCGGGCTCGTGTACATTCCCGTCCTCGCTTGGGTCGGCGGTCGGCGTCGGTCTGCTTCTCGCCTACCGACGGTCGACCTCGACGATCGTCTTCCGTCTCGCGGCGGCGTTCCTCGCGTTCTGGGCCGTCTTCGCGACCACCGGACTCGTCTGGGTGCTCTCGAACGGGGGTTGGAGCGCAGTCGTTCGATTGGCGCGGGCCCCCGGCACGATCTTCGAAGCCCCGGTTCCTGCGGCTCTGGCTGCTGGGAGGGCTCGGGGCGTTCGCGATCTTCTTGACCGCGTTTCTGCTCAGCCAGGCCGTCGGTCGAGGCTACCTCGCGATCCATCGCCCCCGTGCCCCTCCCTTGGCCAGCACGGATCGCCGCGGCCGTCGACACCCACCGACCTGCTCTCGTTCCCTTCCTCCCGAGTCGAGGCGTTCACGTTCACCCTGCTCGAGCTCGGTGACCGTCGGCGGCATCCGCCGCCGGGATGTGATCCTCGTCTCGGAGGGACTTATCGACCGCTCTCGACCGAGGAGCGGGAGGCGGTGGTCGCGCACGAGCTCGGCCACATCCGGGAGCTCGACGGCCGGTACCTCACCTTCTTCCGGACGTCGTCGCGAATGATGCGCTGGGACCCGATCCTCGCCTACCTCGCCAATCGGCTCACCGAGCGCGAGGAGTTGCGGGCCGACCTCGACGCGGTCGAGATGACCAGCCGCCCCCGCGCGCTCGCCCGCGCGCTGCTACAAGGCGAGCCGCGCCGAAGGAGAGACGTTCCGGGGTCTTCCCGGGGCTGCTGGGACCGGGGGGACGCCGCGGACGCGAGCAGGCGGTCGAGCGGATCCGGCGACTCGTCGCGCTCGCGGAGAGCGGGCGATTCCCGGAGGAGCCCGGTGCGTAGGCGGGACCGAGCGGCGCTCCTCCGAGCCGCGATCGCGGCGATGCTCGCGGTGCCTCCTCGTGCTCCTCGCTCCGCTGCCGGGCGCGCGCGCGACCGGGTTTCCTCCACTTCCGCTCCGCGACGACCGAGGGTTTCTCGGCAACCTCTCCTCCCCGTCCCTCGCCCCGGGCGCCGCGGGCACGATCGGCTTCAGCGGTCGGGAACCCCCTCTCCGTCCCGATCACCGGCGCCGAGCTGACCCTCGCGGTTTACGCGTTCAACGCGTTTCCGGGAAACGACGACGAGCAGCCGATTTCGGTCGCGGGGGCTCCGGTGCTTTCGAACGCATCGAGCTCGGGAGGAACGGTCGCGTCGCCGTCGGGGCGCTGCCCGGCTGCCGGGGTCTACCAGGGTCGGTCTCGGTCGCCGACCTCGACCACGACACCGAGCGGAACGTTCGCGGTGCGGGCGGCGCTCTCCTTCGAGGTGGATCGACCGACTATCTCCTCGAATCGCGGGGATGGTTCAACGCATCCGTCTGGGCGGAGGCCACCGAGCTCGCGAACGGGAGCGCGACACTCAACCTGACCGTGTTCGGAGTCTCGGGCGTGCTGCCCGAGACGGCGGTCGTCGTGCGAACAGTCGGCGTTCCCGACGCTCCTCACCGGGGTCCTCGTCGCCGCCTCGGTCTTCGTCGGCATCGGGGCGTGGATCTACTTCCGCCGCGGACCCGCGTCGAGCTCGGGGATGCGGAGCGCGGACGACGACCACCAGGCGCCGACCGCCTTCGGCAGCAATCGGACCAGGGACGGCGACTGACGGAGGAGCTGTCGCACCACGTGCGTCGGGAAGTCGATGTCCCCGAAGGCGACGATCGTGGCGGTGAGCTTGCATCGCGCAGCGCGGCGACGATCGCCTCCAGGTCGTAGTCGCAGAGCCGGGTGAAGATCCGTCGCAGGTAGAGGGCGCGGCGGAACTCCTCCCCGAGCTCCGCCCTCCAGCGACGGTCATATTCCGCGAGCGCGACCTCGGTGAGGTCGTTACGTCGGAGGGCGTCATCCGCCACCGCCGCCAGGATCTCGGCGCATTGCATCCCGGTGAAGATCCCCCCGCCCGAGAGCGGCTTCACCTGCGCCGCCGCATCCCCCACGAGGAGGACCCCCTGCCCCGTGGGTCTTCGGCACCGTCCCGATCGGGATCCCCGACACGAGGTACGCGGTGGGGCTCACGAGACGTTCCCCGAAACGACGCGTCCAGGAACTCGAGAAGTCGGTCGAAGTAGACCCGGGCGCTCGTCCCGTCGGCGTCCGCCGCGATGCCGACACGAGCCCCTCCCGACCCGTCGGGGATCCACCACCCGAACAGACCGGGGGCGAACGGGCGGCCGAGGTAGACTTCCACTTGATCCGGGTCCCCTGGGCTGCGAGGAAACTCCGCCTCGAACGCCGGGAGGATCTCGACCGGCCGACGCAGGCGAAACGCACGAGCGACGGCGCTCGAGACGCCGTCCGCTCCCACCACGAGCCGCGCCGCGACCTCGAGGGTGCTCCGTCGACCCCGGTGAGACGGGCGATAGTTCGCCCGTTCTCGCGGCCCACGACCTCGTCGAAGCGGGTTCCGCTCCGAAACTGCGCGCCCGCGCGCGCCGCTCGATCCGCGAGGGCGATGTCGAGGCCGCTGCGGTCGATGACGAACGCGCGGGCGTCCGGTCGCCCGGAAGGCGACCGAACTCTGGCGGGGGCCGAACACGGTGGCACCGCGCACGGAAGTCCGCACGAACTCACGCGAACCGGCGAGGACGGAGCACTCGCTCGGAGACCAGCCCGGCGCACTGGACGGGAACCCCGATGCGGGCGTGCTCCTCCGCGACCAGCACCTCGTGTCCCCGCTCGGCCAGGCGGAAGGCCGCGGTGCTCCCCGCCGGGCCGCCGCCGACCACGAGAACGTCGACCTGCTCCACAACTCCCCGAGCGGATTCGGTGTATAAGTCGGGGCCGCGGCCCTAGCCGGAGCGCCAGGGCGTCGGTACGAGGTCCGTTCGCTGCCGCGGTTCGACCGCGGACCGCTCGACCGGCACGGAGAGCTTCGCTCCCCAGGCGAGCGAACCCGTCCACGCGATCATCGCTCCGTTGTCGACGCACATCGGACGCGGGGGAGCGAACATCGTCCCGCCCCGTTCCTCGACCATCGTGCGCACCATCTCGCGGAGCCGTTCGTTGCACGCGACCCCTCCGCCGAGCACCACGCTGCGCCGCCCGCGATGGGCGAGCGCGCGTTCGGTGATCTCCGTGAGCATCGCATAGGCGGTGACCTCGACCGAATACGCGAGGTCCGGGCGCCGCACCCCCTTACGGTGGAGCGCCAGCGCGGCGGTGAGCATGCCGGAGAAGGCGACGTCCATCCCGTGGACCGAGTACGGGAGCTCGTGGAGTTCGGTGCCCTGACGCGCTTCGAGCTCGAGGGCCGGGCCGCCGGGGAACGTGCCCCCGAGCTCGATCCACAGCTTGTCGAGGAAGTTACCGATACCAATGTCGATGGTCTCTCCCAGGACGCGGTACCGTCCGCGACCGTACGCGATCACCTGAGTGTTCCCGCCGCTCGCGTAGAGCAGCAGCGGGTCGTCGAGCCCGCTCAGCACCCTCGCGATCTCCACGTGCGCCACGCAGTGGTTGACCGGGACGAGCGGTTTCTCCCACGTGAGCGAGAGCATTCTCGCGACGGTCGCGCCGGCACGAAGGCACGGTCCGAGTCCCGGGCCCTGCGCGAAGGCGACCGCCTCAATTCCGGACGCTTCGACGTGCGCAGCGTCGAGCGCCTGTCGAACGAGGTCCGGCAGGACCTGCACGTGGTGGTTCGCGGCCTCGCGAGGGTGGATCCCACCGGACGCAGGGCGGTACATGTCGGACGCGAGCCCCAGTACCTCGGCGCGGTCGGAGACGATGCCGACGGATGCGGTGTGGGCGGTCGATTCGATTCCGAGGACCACCATCGGTGGTGAAAGCGGACGCGGCGTAATACTCCTCTTTCAGTCGAACTGTTACGAATCCAACGTCACTTCGCGTCGTCCCCCTTCATTGGCTCGACTCTGGGGCCAGGGACCGTCTCCAGCCCCGGACGCCAAGCCGCCGCCTCCAGGAGCGCGTTGCGCGCGCTCGGGGGAGGAGCCGCTCCCCGTAGGATCGAGTGGCCACGGTCCAGGATGACGATCGCTGCGGCCCTGTCCCGATGCCACTCGCCCTGGCAGTGTCCGCAGGTCGCACGTCGCCACTCCGGGTGGGCCAGCGGCCCGCCGCACCGGGGACACTCTGAGGAGGTCCCCCGAGGGTTCACTCGCACGACTACGGTTCGGGCTTTGTACGATACGAGACGCGTGAACTGCCCGTGCGTCCACACGCCAAGTTTTCGGCGTCTCGCAGTTCCGGGTGTAGTTCTCTGCAGTTCCTCCGTGGTGTTGGAGAGGTCCTCCAGTATGATGTTTCGGTCCCCCACCGACGCCAACAGTTCATTGGCGGTTCGGTGGAGAAGCGGCATCACGCGATTCCGTTCCCGATTCCTCGAGCGGCGGAGCACGCGACGCTGCGCCCTCAAGTCTTTGGGAATCGCTTGCTGTACGCTCCGTCGTTTTCGGTCCATCGCTCCCTGGATCCGGGTGATCTTCCGAAGGTCGACCGCACCCGTCGTTCCGTCGGAGGTGGCGAAGTCGGCCGAGGGCATGTTCAGGTCCACTCCGACACTCTCCTCGGCCAGCATGGGTTCGGGAGCGAGAGCGATCCGGAAGTTGAAGACTAGCTTCCGGTCCGTGACCGCGAGACCGAACTTGCCGTCGGAGAGCCCGAGATACGCCCCGAACAGGGGGTTCTTTACAGTTCGCAGGTCGATGCGAACATGTTCCTGGGGTCGGAGAGTGATGTCGAGGACGGCGTCACGCAGTCGATACAGGTCCGTGTGGAGGCTCACCTTGAGCGAGGCGCGGCGGGGGAGTCGGTCCTTGATCCGCGCGAACTTCGCGGGGTCGCGATTTCGAGCACGTCGGAGCATTCGGTCCCAGCAGTTCAGTGTGGCCGAGGTCTCATTGCAACTTATGACCGACCACTTGGAGGCGAGGTGTCCGTACGAATGGCGAAGAAGGGGATACCATCGTTTGGTCAGATCGAACCGAGACTCGTCGGGATGCGCTCGCCAGTCCGGGATCATGCGATTCACGGCGGAGCGGACGTCCTGGAGGGCTCGGAGAAGGCTCGGCGGTGGAACGAAGGGAAGGACGACCGTCCGAAACTGGGGCATGTAGGGAGAGTGGGCGAGTCCAGGCAGATAAACTTCCGAGGGAGGTCATGGAATGCGCCCACCTCTCAGGGCAAGAAATCCTCCTCGAAGGAAAGTGGGTGTAATCCGGACCTCGGAGAGATTTCCGCGGCATTACACCCAGAGTGTGGTGTTCCACGGCCGATGGAGGGCCGCAGAGCGATCCAGCGCGTCCCCACGTTTCGGCGAAAAGAGGAATATCGGTCCGCGCGGCGAGGTCGATCCGGACCCCCGGTTCAGTCCTCCGTCGACTCGATCCGGAACCCCACGCGTTTCCCGCGCAGGGTCTCCTGGATCCGGTCGGCGAAGTCGAGGGTCTCCTGGACCGACGCGGGGCGGCCCCACTCGTAGAGGAAGTCGTATCCCTCGGTCTCAGGCCGGAACCCGAGGTCCACGAGCAGCTCCGCGACCTCGGAGTACGGGGCTCCTTCGCTGTCGAGCTGGAGGAGAAGGAACGTCTTCGTCACTTCGAGCACCCGGCCGTTCGCCCGGGTCGTGCCACCCGCCCTCGCCTCTTAAGGCTCACCGGTCAAATTTCATTTCGCGGTGATTCCTCGGGAAACTCCGGACCTGCCCCCGCCTCGGCCGACACGGGGGCCGCGGCGTGCGCCGTAACGCGCACCGCCACCCCTCGCTGGAAGTGCGCCATCTCGTGGGGCGCGAGGAGCAATCGCCCCACGGCGAGAAGCGCGTCTCTCCGGTCCACCAGCAGGGCCGTTTGATCCGGAACGAGCGCCGGGTCCGCTCCGGTTACGAACCTCGCGAACAGGCTGCGCCCGCGCGAGACGAACGGGACCGCGTCGTCGGAGACCACCACCCGGGAGCGGCCCTCGCTGAGGAGCGGTGCGAGCCGGGAAGCGCCGAAGAAGGTCGGGCGGGGAAGGCCGTCCGTACCTACCACGAACCACGGCTTCCCGTCAGCCACGATCGCACGCAGCCGGCCCGTGCGACGCGACCGTTCTCCCCGTACGGTCTCGCCGACGGCATCGGCGACCACCGCACCGTACTCGAATGCGAGCAAGGCCCGCACCTGACGCTGGGTCCATTCCTCGGTCCAATCGCGGTCGAGGTCGGCGTCGAGCCCGGCCCGCTCGCGCAGCTCGCCCGCGACCATCGAGGGAGGACGATGTCGCGGGGGATCCGCGAACTCGTCCACTCCCAGGAACGGTCCGACGGGGTACAGGTCCGTGAGCTCGAGAGGAACGAACCCGAGAGGGGTATCGCACCTCCATGAGATCGGCCGGCCCGTCCGGTCTCGGGTCGGGATCCGCCCCAGGGTACTCGGGGCGAAGGGGTACTCGGGAAACCCGCTCCGGGAGGGGCAGGTCTCGCGCGTACACCTCCACGCGGCGCCGGAATCGTACGACCGACGGTCGCTGACGGCTCTCGGGAGTGATCTCGCGGAACGCGCGACGCGCCTCGGGCTCCGTCGGAAGGAACACCTCGGGGTGGCGTTTCGCTTCGTCGAGTCCAGCCCGCAACGCAGGGTGGCCGCTCGCGCGTCGCTCGGCGAGCTCCCAGAGGGTCCCGTCGCGGATCGCCTGACGTACGCGGCCGACCTCCTCCACCGAGGTGAGGAGGTTATGGAAGGCGATGCGCTGCTCCCGTTCGGACGCAGGTCGGCGCGCGACCTCGGTGAGCGGCATTTCGGCGCACAGGAAGCAACGGCAGACCTCCTCGCGGAGATCGTCGATCGCGACGCTCCCCTCGGGGAACAGCAGACTCCCCCGTCGTGCGAACTTGTGGTACGCCGAGGAGTCGAGCAGGTCGACCCCCCAGAGCGCCGCGAACGCGAACGTCATCGGGTGGCCCGTTCCGAACAGGTGAACCGCGGCGCCCGGGTTCAGCTGGGGCCGCGCGGCGGCGAGGGCACGGGCGAGTTCGGGGAACCGGGTACTGCTCGAAGAGCGGGACGACACCACCGACCGCGAGAACGTCGGCCACGGCCGACGCCCCCGCGGCGGATCGTGCGCGCAAGTCGGCATGGGAGCCCCCTTGCACCGGGACGGCGAGGAGCCCTTCCCGTTGAGAGCGCGCGGCGGTCGCGCGTTCCTGCGTCAAGGTGAGGGCGGCCTCAGCTTCCTCGTGGTCCGACTCCGGCTCGGTGAACCGGTCCAACACGGTCGCGATGTCCGACCCGATCGTGTTCTGAAAGGCCAGGATCTCTTCGGGTCCAACCTCGACCGAACCGTACGCGTGCTGTTGGAACGCCCCGGAATCCGTCATGATCGGGCCGTCGAACTGGAGCAATCCGTGGATCCCCTGCCGCTCCGCGACCTCGCGGAGCGGGGGAGTTCGCCAGGTGATGTACGCCGAGGCGATCACCGCGCGGACGCCGAGCCGTGTCCGCATCTCCGCGGGAGGGACGGGCTGTCGCGAGGGGTCCGGGTGGACGACCGGGAGGAGGGCCGGGGTCTCGATCGGTCCGTGGGGGGTTTCGAGCCGGCCCCGCCGGGCGAGACCGTCGCGCTCCAGGACCTCGAAGGCGCCCATCGGTCCCCGCCACCCCCTCGGGGCGTTAAGGCTGGCGACGTCCCGGTGCCGGGCCGCCGTCAAACGAGCTGCGGATCCGTCGGAGGAGGTCTAAGAGCATCGGCGCGGTGAGCTTCCCCGTATTCGTGTTCTGGGGGCTGGGGTGGTAAGAACCCCAGAGGAGCGGGCGACCCGGCCCGAGGGAGGCGCATACCGCGTGCGCGAACGGGGTCGCGGGCCGTGCCCCGCCGTAGACGTTCGGAACAACCTCGCGCACCGCATCCCACGCAAAACCTCCAAGCGCCAGGATCGCGCGGGTCTCGGTCAGACACCGGAGCTCCCGCTCGAGGAACGGCGCGCACGTCGACCGCTCGACTGGGGTCGGCCGATTGTCGGGGGGCGCACACCGCACCGCCGCCGTGAGGTAGAGGTCCCGGTACTGGAGTCCGTCGCCGCGGCGTATCGAGGTCGTCTGGTTCGCAAAACCGGCGTCGTGAAACGCGCGGACCAGGAACGCGGCCGACCGGTCGCCCGTGAAGACTCGACCGGTCCTATTCGAACCGTGCGCCGCCGGGGCGAGCCCGATCACGACCAAACGGGCGTTCGGGTCGCCAAATCCGGGAACGGGTCGGCCCCAATACTCCTCGGCCCGGAACTCTCGCTTTTTCTCGCGGGCGACGCGCTCCCGATAGCGCACCAGGCGAGGGCAACGCGTGCAGGCGATCACCTCGGCGCGGATCTGGGCGAGCGAGTCGGACACGTCCATCGGAAGTGAGACCCGGCTTATGGCCTTCGGTGCCTCCCCCGGTCTCTCGGGGTGCTCACCGGGGGTGACGTAGCCGTATAGAGGAGGGTTTCCGTAAGACCCTCATGGCCGAAACGCGCATCCCTCGAAACTCTCAGGTCCGCTTGGGGGCGGTCGACGGCGACCTTCGCGTCGAGGCGAATGTGCGCATTCAGGCGGAGGGCACCGTCAAGGTGTCGGGAGACGCTCGGTTCGACGGCTCCGTCGAGATCGCAGGGAACCTGGAATGCGCGCGCTTTCGTTCCGGCGATGGAACGGTGGCGATCTCGGGCGACCTCACGGTGCACGACGACATCGAAGCCCACGACAGCACCCTCGAGATCGGCGGGGCGCTGAAGGCGCGTCGCGTGGACGTCGACCGGAGGCTTCGGATCAGCGGCCCCGCTGAGGCCGAACAGTTCGACGTGGGAGGGGTCCTCGAAGGAGCGCAAACCCTGACAGCCCATTCGGTCTCGGTGGGTGGGCGTTTTCTCCTGTCGGGCCGATTGCAGGCCGAAAGCGTAGAGGCGGGAGGGTCGGTCCAGCTCGGCGACGTCTCGATCGACAGCCTCGAGGTGGGCGGGACGGTTCGGGTCGGGGGCGGCGAGGTCCGCCGCTCGATCGAGGTCGGGGGGCGCTTCCTCGCCGAACGCCCGCTCGTCTTCGGCACCCTCGAGGTGGGTGGTCTCGCCGAGTTCCGTGACACGGCCCGCGGCGGTTCGATCGAGGTGGGGGGCCTCCTCTCCGCGAGCAAAGACCTCAGTTTCGATTCCCTAGAGATCGGCGGTGTCGGGAAGATCGGGGGGAACGGGACAGGGAAACGCGTCGAGGTCGGCGGGAAGTTCGAGGTCCAGGGCTCGCTCACGCTCGCCGGCCCACTCGAGGTCGGCGGGTCCATCGCCGTGCACGAGACGTTGACCGGTGACACGCTCGATATCGGAGGCCGGCTCGACGCCCGCCGAGCGCTCTTCTCGGGATCCGCGGAGGTCGGGGGAGCGGTCTCCACCCGGGAAGGATTGAAGGCGGCCCGGATCCGGCTGCGGCGAAAGTCAAGGGCTGCCGGCCCCCTGATCGGAGTCACGGTCGAGCTCGAGCGCGGAGCAAAGGTCGAGGACGTCTTCGGCGGTCAGGTCGACCTCGAGGAAAAAGCCGAAGCCCGCCACATATTCGGTGCCAACGTGCGCCTGCGCGACGGCGCCTCGGCCGACGAGATCACGTACACGCAGTCGGTCGAGATTGCGCCCGGCGCGCGGGTCCGGAGTCCGCCCCAGAAGGTCGATAAGCTCCCGTCGTTCCCGTTGTGACCTCGGGAGGGCGGCCATGCTCGACGATCGCGACGACGCGCGGACCGGCCCCGACGACGCGAGGCCACCGACCTCTTTGCCACCGTCCTCGAGGTGGTGAAGCGCTACCACGGAGCGGCCCGCATCACCCGGGTCTCCTACGGGGCCGGCATGCCCGTCGATCGTCTGCGGAATTTTGTCGAGCGCCTGGTCGCGCTCGGCCTGCTCCAGACCGAGGAACTCGATGGTCGGCCCGCCTACGACATCACGCCACGCGGTCAGGAGTTCCTGACGACCTACTGGAAGATGCGGGCATACATCGAGGTCCTCGAGTCGAATCCGGAGGACCGGGTCTCGCGGCGTCGCTCCTAGGCGCTCTCCCGAAACGGGGGAGCGGGTCACCCGTAGCGGGGTACTTTCGGGTCGACCTTGCGGGACCAGGCATCGATCCCGCCGCTCAAGTTGGCGACGTTGGGGTATCCTTTCCCCTCCAGAAATGCGGCGATCATCGCCGATCGCGTGCCACTGTGGCAGTACACGACTACCTCGCGCTCCTTGGGCAGTTCGGAGAGGCGCTGGGGCACGTCACGCATCGGGATATGGAGCGACGGCTCGATCGCTGCGAGCTCCCGTTCGTCCGGCTCTCGGACGTCGAGCAGCAGCACCCGACCCGGCCCGTGTTTCAGTTTCTCCGCCACCTCTTGGGGCGAGAGCTCTTCGACCATCGGGGCCCCGAAGGGGTCGGGAACTTAGTCCTTTCCGCGGGTCCGCAGAACGTCGCCGAGCCTATAACCCGAATCGACGTGGCGGCCCTCGATGAAGGTCAAGGACCCGGTGTGCGGGATGGTCATCGAACAGTCCGCCGCGGCGGCGCACGGAACGTATGGCACCGAGACCGTCTTCTTCTGCTCGACAAGCTGCCAGAAAACCTACGAGCGCCAGCATCCGTCGACTCCCCACTGAGCTCCTCTCGACCAACGTGCCTACGACCAAGGCCGCGGAGTCGATTCGTCCATGGCGACCGACCCCATCTGCGGCATGTGGGTGGAAGAACGCCCGTCGTCACTCCAACTGATCCGGGATAACCGGACGTACTACTTCTGTTCGGAGACGTGTCTTCACCAGTTCGCCGAGCCGGCGCGGGAACAGCGGCGATTGCTCCGGCGACTGGTCGTTGCCTGGCCGCTCGCCATCGCCGTCTTGGCCCTTACGTATCTTTCGTCGTCCACGACGTCGATCGTCGCCGCGGCGGCGTTCGCGACCGTCGTCCAGTTCTATCCGGGGGCGACCTTCTATGCCGGGACCCACGACGCAGTGCGTGAGCGGTCGTGGAACATGGACCTCCTCATCGCGGTCGGAACGACCACCGCTTTCGGCTACAGCGTCGCAGCACTAGCTCCTCCCCTCGGTGTTGCCGCACGACTACTACTTCGATGCCTCCTCGCTGATCATCACGCTGATCCTGACAGGGAACTATCTCGAACATCTCACTCGGACCCGCGCGGGTTCTGCGCTCCGCCGGCTCACACGAGCTCGTTCCCGAGACGGCGACGGTCGTACGGGGAGAGGGGGATAGATCCGTTCCGGTCGGCGAAGTCGTGGTGGGCGACCGCGTCCGGGTCCGTCCAGGGAGCCGGTTCCCCGTCGACGGCGTGATCCGCGAAGGGCGGACGAGCGTGGACGAGTCGCTACTCACAGGGGAATCGACCCCTTCTCCAAAAGGACCCGGGGACCGGGTGCTAGCGGCGTCGATGAACGGGGAGGGGCTGGTGGACGTCGAAGTCACGACAGTCGGGGCCGACACGTTCCTCGCGCAGGTCGGTCAACTCCTCACGGATTCGGAGATGTCGCGGGTCCCGCTAAAGCGGACCGCGGACCGCATCGCCGCCGTCTTTGTCCCCCTCGTGCTGGGACTCGCCCTGGTGTCCGCCGCGTTGTGGCTGGTCGTCGGGGCGCCGGGTTCACGATCGCGTTGCTCGTGTTCGTGACGGTCACGATCACGGCCTGTCCCTGCGCTTTCGGCATCGCGACCCCCGCGGCGATCCTGGTCGGAACCGGCCGGGCCGCCGAGGAGGGGATACTGTTCCGCGGAGAGGACACGATCGAACAAGCGTCGCGAGTTCGACGTCGTCCTCACCGACAAGACCGGTACCCTGACGCGGGGCCGTCCCGTGCTGACCGATGTTTGTCCTTTGGGCTCGGCGAGCGCGGAGGAGGTGCTCGCGCTCGCGACCGCGGTCGAGTCCGGATCCGAGCATCCCCTCGCTCACGCGGTGGTCGAAGCCGCCCAGGCGCGCGCGCTTCGGGTCGTCCCGGCCCGCGAGATCCAAGCTGACCCCGGCCGCGGGGTTCGAGGAACCGTGGACGGTAGTCGGATCGAGGTTGCCCGGATCGCTCCGGCATCCCGAGAACTGAATGGGACGGCGGAGGTTCCTAGGCATTGTCCGTCGGCTCGAGTTTGAGGGAAAATCGTGCGCGACGGTAGCGAGGGACGGGTCGCATCTCGGCGTGCTCGCGTTTCGCGACGAGATCGCGGCCGAGCGTTCCGGACGCGGTTCGCGCCCTCCACGAGGATGGCCTTCGGCTCGTGATGGTCACCGGCGACGCTCCGGCGGCCGCGCTCTCGGTGGCCCGACCCCTCGGGATCTCCGAGGTCCATTCTGAGATGACGCCCGCGGGGAAGCTCGAGTTGATCCGGCGGTTCCACGCGGAAGGGCATCACGTCGCGTTCGTGGGCGACGGCATCAACGATGCCCCCGCACTCGCGGCCGCGGACCTCGGGATCGCGATCGGCTCAGGGACCGACGTCGCCCGGGAGGCGGGAGGGGTCGTCCTGATTCGTTCGGACTTCCGCGGGGTCGCACTCGCCCTCCGGCTCGCTCGGCGCACGGTTCGGAAGGTCCGAGGAAATCTCACGTGGGCGATCGGCTACAACGCGGTCCTGCTGCCCGTGGCGATGGGCGCCCTCGTCCCGCTGTTCGGCCTTTCCATCTACAACGTGCTCCCCGTCGTTCGGGGCCGTCGCGATGGGACTTTCGTCGACGACGGTGGTCGCGAATTCGCTCTCCTTGCGATGGGTCGCGCTGGGCGAGGCGCTCGCGCCTCGCTCGGTCCGTGTCACGCTGCCACACTGATAGCGCACGCTTTTCAACTCCCGCGTCTCCCAGCCCGCGCATAGGTTGCCATGTCACCGAGCATCGAAGCCGTCGGACTGACGAAGCGATTCGGCGACTTTCACCGCGCTCGACCACCTCAATCTCAAGGTGGAGGGGTCGAGGTGCATGGGGTTCCTCGGACCGAACGGCGCGGGCAAGACTACGACGCTGAAGATGTTCACCGACCTGATCTTTCCGAGCGAGGGGGAGGCGTTCATCAACGGCGTATCGGTCCAGACGGACCGCAAAGGCGGCGCTCTCCGTCGTGCGGCGACCTCGTCGAGACGCCCGAGGTCTATCGCTTCCCTCACTCCGCGCGAGGCGCTCGAGATGAGCGGGGCGCTTCGCGGGATGCGTCCGGAGGAGATCCGCTCGCGGACGGCCTCGGTCCTGGAGGAGGTCAAGATGTCGGACTGGATCGACCAAAAGGTCGGTCGATTCTCGAAGGGAATGAAGCAGCGGATCAACATCGCCGCGTCGCTCCTCTCGGACCCCGAGGTCGTCATCCTGGACGAGCCGAGCACGGGACTCGACCCCCGCGGCATGGCCGAGGTGCGGGACATCGTCCGAGGGTCTGAAGAAGGGCCATCGCCTCATTTTCATGAGCAGTCACATCCTCAGCGAGGTCGTCGACGTGTGCGACGACGTCGCGCTCATCGACCATGGGAAGCTGTTCTTCGCGGACTCGCTCGAGAACGTGACGCAGCGCCTCGGGGGAGCGGGTCGGTCGGTGGAAGCGGAGTTCGCCTCGCCGATCGACGACGCCGTCCTGACCGGGACCGATCGCTTCGTTCCCCGAGGTCGCCAGCGTCGCGCGGCTCTCTCCCCAGCGGATTACGCTGCAAGTCAAGGGCGGGATGAAGGAGCAGACCCTCCTCCTCGAGAAGATCGCGACGCTCCACCTTGGGCTCCTCAGCTATCGCGAGTCCCGCAGCGCGCTCGAGGAAGTCTATCTCCGGGAGATCTCGCAGGGGGAGGCATGAGCACCGCCAGCCCCGCCGAGGCGGGAGTGATCCGGTCCGCCGACGGGGCGCTCGGAACCGTGCCCGACACGTTCTCCCAGGCGCTGATCATGTCGCGATACCAGTTCCGCGACTACCTCCGTTCGCGGCGTTTCGTCCTCATGATGGCGATCGTCCTGGGCGCGGGCGTCATCTTGACCACCGTGGTCGGCTACTACCGACCCACGGGGATCATCGACAACGCGAACGACCTCTACGGGAACCTGGGCGGTGGCCTGCCGTTCGTCATTCTGTTCGCCGGGATCATCTTCGGCGGCGACGCGATCGCGGGGGAGTTCCAGAACAAGACCGGCTACTTCCTGATGGGCCTCCCGATCAAGCGCGGGTCGGTCTACGTCGGAAAGTATCTGGCCGCGCTCGCGGCGTCCGTGGTCGCCATGGCCGTCTACATTCTGATCGTCGTGGGAAACGCAGTGTTCTACCTCGGGTCCGGGGCGTTCTCGGACCCCCTCCAACTACTCGAGTCCCTGGCGCTTTCCGTCCTCTACCTACTCGCGCTGCTCGGGTTTGTTTTTCTCTTCAGCTCGCTGTTCAAGACCAGTCTCTACGCGGTGCTCGTGGTCGCGGTCATGTTCCTCTTCGGTTTCACGATCCTTCAAGAAGTCGTCACGATGCTCGCCCACATCGAGCCCTGGTTCCTGCTCTCCTACGCTCGACGGGATCATCGGCTACCCGCTGACGGGGGTCTTGCCCCACATCGTGACGGGGCCGAGCCCGATCCCGCCCCACCGGATCGTCACCACGTACAACCCCACCTATGTCGAGGGGATCGCCGTGATGGCGGGCTACTTCATCCTGACGGCCGTCGGCGGCTTCTTCCTCTTCGAGCGGGAAGAGTTCACGTAACCCCCGCGAGCCCGGCGGGAATCGAGCGGGCCGCGCCGCTACCCCCCCGAAAAGGATTATGGGAGTGCGTTCGGTGGCGCCCCTCGGCCATGGGCGACCAGGACCTCTCGACCGAGCTCGTCGGCCAGGGGTACCAGCTGGTCGGGAAGCACAGCGCGGTCAAGATCTGCTACTGGACCCGAGAGTCCTTGGTTCGTGGGAGGGACTGCTACAAGGGGCGCTTCTACGGGATCGAGAGCCACCGCTGCCTGCAGATGTCGCCCGCCATAGACTCCTGCAACCTGCACTGCCGCTTCTGCTGGCGGAATCAGGGGTGGGAGAACGACGCGGTGATGCCCGAGTATCGACGACCCCGAGCGGTTGCTCGACCAGTCGATCGACGCGCAGCGACGGATCCTCTCGGGGTTCAAGGGGGACGCGTCGGTCGAGCCAGCGCGGTGGGACGAGTCGCAGGCACCGCGGCACATCGCGATCTCGTTGACCGGTGAACCGACCCTGTACCCGAAGATGAACCGATTCCTCGAGATCTGTCACGAGCGGGGGATCACGACCTTCCTGGTCACGAATGGAACGAACCCGGACGCGCTCCGCGCCCTGAACCCGCTCCCGACGCAGCTCTACGTCTCCGTGACAGCTCCGAACGAGGAGGTGTTCCGCCGCCTGACGCTCCCTGCCTACGACGACGCATGGGCCCGTCTCCGAGAGTCGCTCGAGATCGTTCGCGGGCTGAATACCCGCCGGGTCGTCCGGCACACGCTCGTGAAGGGATGGAATCTCGGGTGGGTCGACTCCTACGCGGAGCTCGACCTCCTCGCGCGACCGGATTTCGTCGAGCCGAAGGGCTACGTTTACATGGGAAAGTCGCGCCAGCGCCTCGGACGGGACCACGTCCCGACGCACGAGGAGATCGGGGAGTTCGCGCGCAGGCTGTCCGAGCGGACCGGGGTATCTCCTGCTCGACGAGTCGCCCGAGTCGAAGGTCTACCTGCTCGGACTCCGTGCCGAGGGAAGGTATCTGCCGGGACGAACCCCGGCGGGGGCACCCCTCCCGAGGGCGGATGCGCCGGCCCAGCTCAGATGAGCCGCCAGTTGAGGATCTCGACGAAGACCGCCGCGACGATCCCGATACCGAGCACGATGTACGGGTTGATCTTCAGCGAGCGGGTCTCCTCCATGTCGTAGTACTGGATGAGGCCGGCGGCGCTCGAGAAGCCGGACCGTTTGCTGTCGGGCATGGGTGTACGGTGCGACGGCGGGACCGGTATATAACCCCGGGTCGGAGCGGGCGGGGCCCTACCGCAGCAGCCCGAAACCGCCGCCAGTCGAAGAGGGCGTCCTCGACCGAGTCCTGGACCCGGGAAGAGACGACGCCCGCGACCGCGTTCGCGCCTCCGGACATCAACCGTTCGAAGAAGGCACGGGGCGGGCCGACGCGGACCGTCTTTCCGACCGAGACCCCGGTCGATCCGCGAGAGCTCCTCGAGCGCGGACTCGTGGTCCCCGAGGGCATCGACGAGGCCGAGCTGAAGCGACCGGGTGCCGCTCCAGAATTCTCCGGTCGCGAGCGCGCGGATCTCCTCGAGCGGGCGCTTGCGCTCCCGCGCGACCAGGCCGACGAACCCGTCGTAGCTCTCTTGCGCGACGGCTTGGAGCTTCGCGCGTTCCTCCTCGGTCAGCGGGCGGTACCCCTGGTAGGCGTCCTTGTGGACGCCGACGTGGAGCAGCTCGACGGAGATGCCGAGACGACGGAGGAGGTCGCGGACCGCAAGGTGCGGAAAGATCACGCCGATCGATCCGACCGCGGACTCGGGGTAGGCGAAGATGCGGCGCGCACCCAGCGCGGCCATGTACGCGCCCGACGCGCCCAACGACCCGATCGAAGCCACGACCGGTTTCACGGCATCGAGGCGCTTCAAGGCGAGATAGAAGTCCAGCGACGCGATCGCTTCGCCGCCTCCGCTCGAAATATCGAGGAGCACGCCCTTCACCCGGCGGCGCTCGCGCAACCCTCGGAGGAGCCGCAGGTAGGGGTCGACCGACCGTTCGCGGATCGTGCCGCGGAAGGTGACATGGGCGAGGCGTTCCCGCATATGCTCTTGAGAACCCTCCGAGGCCGGGGGCGGATATAATCCCGCCCGCTTCGGGCCGTTCCCACGCTTAAAGTACGGGGCCAGCCGACCGGGGTCCGTGCGGATCCTGATACGGCCGCGGCTACCGGTCTTGGCGCTCCTCCTGCTCGCGCCCACCATCCCGGAGCTTCTCGACCGGGTCGACGCCGATCACGACCCTCTTCTTCGACCCGCTCGCTTTCGCCGTGAGCTTTCTCGGGATCGTCGGGCTCTACGGCACCGGAGCGCTCCTGATCCGAGAGTTCGCCGTGAAGTTCCAGAAGGGCTGGGCCACGGTCCTCCTGCTCGGCGCGGCGTACGGGATCGTCGAGGAGGGTCTCGCGGTCCACACGTTCTTCGAACCCGCCGGGCTTGCTCCCGTGGGCGCTTTCGGGTGGTACGGGCACGCGTTCGGCGTCAACTGGCTGTGGGCGCTCGGACTGACCGCGTTCCACGCCGTCTACTCGATCGCGCTGCCAATCCTACTGACCCAGCTGTGGTTCCCGGAGGTGAAGAGCGCGCGTTGGTTGGACGCCGGTGCCGTTCCGGTGGTCGGCGCGGTCTACGTCTTCGTCGTCACGGTCTTCGCCCTCGTCGTGGGTCACGGACCCTCGCACGAGCTCCTCCTGCTGTTCCTCGGGGATCCTCGCTGCGCTGGTCTACCTGGCCTACCGAGTACCCGCCGACCTGCTCTCGGCTCGGCCCGGACCGACCCGGGTCGGTCCGTGGGGACTCGCGCTCGACGGCGCCGTTTTCTTCAGCGCGTGGGTGCTCATGATCATCCTGGCGGGCGCGGGAGGCCGCGTGCCGGCGTGGGGGGCGGGGATCGTCCTCGTGCTCCTTTCGCTCGGGTCACTGTTCGTCGTCCTTCGACGAGTCGGCTCGGACCACCTGGACCGGTCGAAATTCTACTTCGCAACGGGAATGCTAGGGATTCTCTTCGCGTGGGACGTCATCGTCGAGTTCAGCGTACCGGGCATCCTGCTCGTCAGCGGGCTCTTCGCCTACCTGCTCTACCGGCTCCACCGGACACTACTCGCGCGGCAGCGCTTCGCGGTTCCGGCCAGGGTGTCGGCACCGCTCGCCCGCTAAGTTCCGGGGCGAGCGCTATCCGCCGGCGTGCCGACCGAGGAAACCCCGGAGGGTCTCCATGTACCGCGTTCGTTCTTCCCAGAAAGCCGTGTGGGAACTCTCAGGAAAGACCACGAGCTCCGAGCCTGCGACGCCGCGGTGGATCGACTCGGCCACGGCCGGGGTCACCTCGTCGTACCGCCCGACGGTGACTAGGGTAGGAACCCGAATCTCTCCGAGCCGCTCGGTGACGTCCCAGTCCCGGGTCGTACCGGTGATCGTGAACTCGTTCGGGCCGTTCATGACACGGTACTTCGGCGAGTTGGCGTGCTCCAGCGTGTACGCGACCTCGGGGGGCCAGGGGGAGAGGCGGCAGAGATGGCGCCGGTAGAACAGGTCCACCGCGGCCAGGTACTCGGGATGTTGAAACTCCCCGCGCGCGCCGTGGCGGTCGAGGTACGAGGGAAATGGGGGAGGAAGCTCCCGGCAGAGCCGGGCCATCTCCCTCACGGTCATCGGAACGCTCGCGAGCCCGCTCGCGATGGTCATCGTCCGGATCGGTTCGGGATGCGCGAGCGCGTAGGCGATCGCGAGGGCGCCGCCGTAGCTCGAGCCGAGGAGATGCATCCGCTCGATTCCGAGGACCCGGCGGAATTCATCGAGGTCCTCCACGTCCCGGTCGACCGTGTACTCGGATTCCTCTCGGGCGAGCTCGGACCGGCCACATCCCAACTGGTCATAGAACACGACCCGGTACCCTTGGGCGATCAGGTCAGCGAAGCAGAGGAGGTAGTCGTGGGTCGCGCCCGGTCCGCCATGGAGAGTCACGAGCGTGCCCGCGGGGCCGGGCTCGCCTACGCTCTTCCAATAGAACCGATAGCCGCGGACCGGGACGAAACCCTCACGGACCGAGGAATCCGCGCCCGACACGGTGCGTCGGAGGGCGCCGCCCTATTTGGCCGTGGAGGGGACCGAGGCACCTTCGTGGCGTCGCTCGAACCATCGACGCGACGGGATAGGACCTCGGTGTTCCTCGGGTCGGGCAGTGCTGGGCGGCAGGGTCGTTCGGCTGAGGGCGGCCCTCTCAATCGCATTTCGAAGTGCGAACGCGTTCATCAAGGGAGTGGAGGGGCGGCTATGCCAAGGGCCCAGCGCACCCGCAGTCCCCAACGGCGGCACTCACTACCGGAGAGCGTACCGCCGAGAGGGAGTCTCCCACGGGTCCCGAACGGTCTGCCGCAACGGATTTGGGCCCCGGGGGACGCGGGAGGTCGTGAGGCTCGTCCGACCCTCGGCGGACCCGCTCCGCCCTCCGACCGACTTTGACGAAGTGGTCGATTGGTTCGAACAGGTCAGCTACCAGCTTGTTCTTCTCGAGGACCATCCCCTGGGCGACGTCCGGGTCGCCTTACAGCAGTTCGAACACGCGGTCCGGGAGCATCAGCGGACGTTCGAAACTCGCTTGGGTCTCTCCTCGTCTCCCTCCCGGGAGCTCTCGGAGGGGAAGGCGATCCTCTCCTCCGACCACGCCTGGTTCGTGATCTCCCTCGAGCAGCTGGAATGGTTCTATCGGATCGTGGAGGGGGAGGATCACGGCGGTCACCGCCAGGCGCTCGGACAGTACGGCCGCGTCCTCGCCGAAGCGCTGCGGCGTCATCGCCGGGACGAGCGCGCGTACCTCGCCGGGACCTCCGAACCGACCGACGGCGCTCCTCTGTGACCGCGCCCGGGAAACACTAAAGAGCCGCCGCCGGGAAGCCGGTCGGGAGCGCTGATGGCGGGGCGAGCAGCCGAAGCGGTCTGGGTCGAGAAGTACCGGCCCACCAGCCTCAAGGAGATGCTCGGTCAAGAGACGATCATCCCGCTTGCTGCGGTCGTACGCGGAGAAACGCTCGATGCCCCATCTCCTGTTCGCGGGCCCCCCGGGACCGGGAAGACCACGGCGGCCCTCGCGCTCGCCCGTGACCTCTATCGGCGCCGAGTGGCGCCAGAATTTCCTCGAGCTGAACAGCAGCGACGAGCGTGGGATTGAGACGGTCCGGACGACGATCAAGCGGTACGCCCGAACGTCGCCCCTCGGGGGCGTCGGATTCAAGCTCCTCCTGCTGGACGAGGCGGACAATCTTACTTCCGAGGCGCAGGCGTCGCTGCGGCGGCTGATGGAACGCTACTCCGGTTCGTGCCGATTCGTTCTCTCCTGCAACTACTCCTCTCGCATCATCGAGCCGATCCAGTCGAGGTGCGCGGTCTTCCGATTCCGCGCGTACTCGCCCGCTGCCATACGCGAGGAACTCGAGCGTATCGCGACGGCCGAAGGGAAGCGGGTGGACGGGGAGGCGTACGACGCGATCCTCGCCGCGAGCAGTGGGGACATGCGCCGGGCGATCAATCTCCTCCAGCTCACCGCGACACACGCCGACCACGTCACCGCGAAGACCGTGCAGGAGAACGCGACGATCCCCCTGCGCCGCGAGGTCGAGGCGATGCTCGGGGCCGCGCTCGCGGGGAACTTCCTCGGCGCGCGCGAGCTGCTGTATGCCCTCTTCACGGACCGCGGCGCCGCGGGCGAAGAGATCCTGAAAGCGGTGCACAGCTACCTTCCCGACATCCCCGACGCGGTCCTCCCCCCGCGGGAGAAGATCCGCCTCGTGGAGTACCTCGCCGAGGTCGACTTCCGCCTCGCCCAGGGGGCGGGGGACCGCGTGCAGCTCGAAGCCGTGCTCGCGCACCTCGCCGACCGGAAGCCCGAAGGCAACGTAGGCGCCATGGTCCGTCAAAAGGACGTGGGCGACAAGCCGCGCGTCCGCCGTCGCGCGGTGGCGGTGGGAGAGCTCCGCGTCTCGGCCGCCACGCGAGGCGCGGTGCGGGCCGGACGCGTGGAGAAGGGCGACCCGATCGCCGCGGGCGAGCTCGCGGGCCTGCTCGCGATGAAGCGGACTCCCGAGCTGATCCCGCACTGTCACGCCGTCGCACTGACGTCGAGCCGCGTCGACCTGACCGTTTCGGCCCACGGCGTTCGGGTCCGCGTCGGAGGCCGAGACCGTCGACCGTACCGGGGTCGAGATGGAGGCTCTCGTCGGGGCCAGCATCGCCCTCCTCACCGTCTGGGACATGGTGAAGTACCTCGAGAAGGACGACCGCGGACTTTATCCGCGGACATCCCTCGGCCCGATTCGAGTCGTGACCAAGCGCAAGGACGCACCGATCGAACCATGAGCGACCCCTCTTCTCCCGCGACCGTCGCGGTCGACACCACCTCGGCGGGACCCGCTCGCTCGGCTTCGCCGTGCTTTCGGTCTCGGACACCCACACCGAGGACGACGACCCGTCGGGGACCCTCGCTCGCGAGCTGATCACGAACGCGGGACACAAGGTGGTCCACTACGCGCTCGTAGCGAACTCGATCGCGGACGCCCGAGAGAAGCTCGAACCCTGGCTCGCGGAACACGCGGTCGAGGCGGCCCTCACGGTCGGAGGGACCGGCGTAAGTTCCCGGGACCTCACCGTCAACGCGCTCGAAACGATGGGCGGGAAGAGGATCGATGGCTTCGGCGAGATCTACCGGTCGGTCAGCTTTCAGGAGGTCGGGCCCCTCGCCATCATCAGTCGTGCGGGGCTCTACTTGCTCCACGGGAAACCCGTCTTCGCACTCCCGGGAAGCGAGCGGGCGGTCCGGACCGCGCTCGAGAAACTGATCCTCCCGGCGGCGATCCACCTGGTCGAGGAACTCGAGCGGTAGGGCCTGGGAGGTCCTACCCGCCCCGGACGCCGAGAGCGCCCATGGGAGGGGGGCCCGCGTCGAACACCTGCGGCGGGAGCCCTTGGAGCTGGCAGAGTTCCTTCCACGCCACGTTCGCGTCGATGTGATGCGCGAGAAGGATCCCGTTCGGCGAGAGGGTCTCCCACGCCGCCCGGAGCTCGAACCGGACCCGCGCGATCTCGGGCCCGTTGTCGTAGAAGAACAGGTCGATCTGGCCGGCAGAGCTCAGCAACTCCCGGAGGCGGTCCGGGGTGTTGCCGAGGGCGAGCGTCCATCGGGACCGCAGCGAAGGGGGAACGAACTGACCGACGCCGACGTCATGGACACCACTGGTCCGGCCGGTGACGGGACCGGGGCCGAGGGACGTCAGGGAGCCGGCTCCGTTGGCGGCCAACCCCGCGAGGATCCAAGCGGTCGAGTATCCAGGTCGCACGCCGGTCTCGATCACGACCCGAGGGCGGGCCGCCCGGACGAGCAGGTAGAGAAGCGCCCCCTGGGGGAGCTCGCGGGTGAACGCAACGCCCGCGCCCCGCTCGAGCAGCGTGTCGGGAAGGTCGCTCGCCCGAAGGTCGCGTCGATACTGTTGAAGCTCGGCGGGAGCGACCTGCGTCAGACGGACGATCCGGTCGAGCGCCGCCTGTCGCAGCAGCAACATCCGGTGCCGGATCCCCTTGCGCGAGGCCGGGCGAGAGGATCGATGGCGACCTCGTCGGGCGAGAGAGGTACGCCGGCACCGGCGTCGCCCGCTGGGGCGTTCAGTTCGGCCGAAGGCAAAGACGGACGAGGCGCCATAGGGGGAGGCGTCACGAGGAACGATAAGGCGCCCGACAGTATGAACGTGATGGACGTTCGACGGGCTGGCCGTTGAGTCCCGGACCCCTCGGCGGCCTCCGGGGTTCTCTTAGTCACCCGCTCGTCGGCGAGAGATTTAATATCCGTCCGCCCTCGAAGGACTCCGGTAGTCTCCATGGCAGTCCAAGAAGTCGGTGGGCCCAATTTCGACAAATTCGCCCAGGAGAACTCCGCGGTGGTCGTGGACGTCTGGGCCCCGTGGTGCGGGCCGTGCCGGATGGTCTCGCCGATCGTCGACCGGCTCAGTGAGAAGTACAAAGGGAAGGTCGCCTTCGCCAAGATGAACTCCGACGACAACGGCGAGAAGGCCGGTGCCCTCGGGATCATGAGCATCCCGACCCTCCTGTTCTACAAGCAGGGAAAGCTCGTGGACCGGATCGTCGGGGCGTACCCCGAAGAGGTCATCGACGAGCACGTCCGCCGGCTGCTCTGACTCCTCCGCCCCGGGGACGGGCGTCGCGGTCGTATCGCCCGCGATGCGAAACGGTCGAACCACGGCCTTTAGTACCGACGGAGCTGGGGGCGGCACGTGAGCGCCCCCTCGACCGACCTTCAGCTCGCTCGCTACTCCTTCCAGCGGAAGCTGGACGAGATCGCCGCGGTCAAGGGCCGGGCGACCGAGCTCGTCAGCCTCTACGTGCCGCCGGGCAAGCAGGTCTCCGACGTGATGTCGTACCTCCGAAACGAGTACGCGCAGAGCTCGAACATCAAGAGCCGCACCACGCGGAAGAACGTCATGTGGGCGATCGAGTCGCTGATGGGGCGGGTGCGCCAGTTCAAGGCACCCCCCAAGAACGGCGTCGCCTTCTTCGTCGGGTCGAAGGCGGTCGGCGCCGACAAGTCCGAGGCGGTCACGTTCATCGTGGAGCCTCCCGAGCCGCTCAACACCTACCTCTACCGGTGCGATTCCACCTTCTTCCTCGACCCGCTCCTCGCGATGGTCCACGAGCCCGACGTCTGGGGCCTGATCGTGATGGACCGGGCCGAGGTGACGATCGGCCTCCTGCGCGGGAAGAGGGTCGAGACGCTCCGGAACAAGCAGTCGCTGGTCCCGAGCAAGCACGGCCGCGGAGGACAATCGGCGCACCGCTTCGAGCGATTGATCGAGCAGGCCGCGCACGATTTCTTTGTGCGGTGCGCGGAGATGGCCGCGGAACTGTTCCTGCCGCGAAAGGACACCATGAAGGGGATCCTCCTCGGCGGGCCGGGCGCGACGAAGGAGTACTTCTACAAGGAGGGCTACCTCCACTACGAGCTTCAGAAGAAGGTCGTCCAGCCGCTCTTCGATACCGGCTACACGGACGATTACGGGCTCAAAGAGCTCGTCGAAAAGGCGACGCACACGCTCCACGGACTCGACATCACCGAGGAGAAGCGACTCGTCCAGCGGCTCCTCGGGGAGATACGGAAGGCCGAGTCCGGCCTCGCCGCCTACGGGGAGGCGGACGTCAGCCGGGCCCTCGAGCTGGGTTCGGTCGAGACCCTGCTCGTCTCGGAAGGACTGCGCCAGCGCCGCGTGACGTTCCGCTGCACGGCGTGCCAGCAGGAGTTCGTCCGCACGCTACCGGACGAGGAGATCGATAAGGTCCTCGACGGTCCCTGCCCGAACTGCTCCCAACGGACCCTGACCGAGGTCTCCTCCGAGGATTACGTCGAAGGACTGTTCCGCCGGGCGGTCGAGTCCAACGCTACGGTGCGTCTCGTCTCGACCGAGAGTGAGGAAGGGGAGATGCTCGCCAAGGGTTTCCAGGGGATCGCCGCCCTGCTCCGGTACCCGTTGCCCGCACGGGCCGCTGCGCGCTCCCCGGGCACCTCCTAGGGGAGCGCCGAGCGGGACCGCAGACCGCCCGTCGGTCGGACTCACCAGAGATTCGAGAGCGGGTCGTCCTCGTTCGGAGGGGTCCGCCGAACCGGGGACGAGCGCGAGGAGTCGAGGGGCTTCGCCGGCGTGGCAGCCCCCGGGGGGTAGAGCTTCGCGTTGGGGTAGGAGGGCGGCGGAACCCGGCGGCGCTCGGAGACGACGACCACGCCGACCACCGAAAGCACGACGAGGGTGATGACCCCGAGGGTCAGCAGCGGCAGGACGGCTTTCCCGGCTGCCGAGGAGCACGACGCTCCGGTCAGTAGGCAGCTCTGGTACGTCTGAGCCTGGTCGACGGAGATCGGGACCCCCTGGACCGGAGTGGAGCCGACGTCCTCCGACCCGGCGGCGATCTCGGCCACTCCGCCTCCCACGGGCGCGGCGGGAGTGAGGGAGGTCACCGAGGGATTGAGAGCGCTCGCAGAGTATAGCCACTCCGACCCGCCGATCCCGAAGTGGGAGCCAGGCCCGGGGCGAACGTAGAGGGAGGTCATCTGTGCTGTGCCGGCCCCCGCGGTCTCGTTGCCGCTCAAGGGGCTGACGCTGCTCGTTCCGAACAGGTCGACATCGTCGGGTACGAGGATGAACCCCTCGCGAGCGACGAAGGGACCTTCGACGTCGAGCGAGACGTTGAGGAAGGAGACTCCCCCGAAGTTGACCGCGCTGCCCGGCTCGCTGCTCACGCTACCTACGACCGTCACATTCCCCGAGCGTTCGACTTCCCCGAGGACGCTGGTCGGTCCGATCGACACCGTTTCCTTGGGTCCGACGTAGTGGTAGAAATAGCCGATGATGTACGCGCCCTCCGCGGTGAAGGCGCTCGTGGAGGTCCAGCTCGAGGGGACCGTGAGGTCCGTGGGAAGGAGGCCGAGCGGACTGAGGAAGTCCACGGTCGCGTTCGCCGACACGTTCGCGCTGAGATAGGAAGTTCGGAGGGGGCCCTGGGCGGTATCGACCAAGCTCCCGGCCACCGTCGAGTGCGAGTTGAGGAGCGCGATCGCCGCTACTTCCTGGCCGTTCTCAACCACGTTGCCTTGGGTCGTGAAATTCGCCCAGTCGTCGACGGACTCCCACGCATCGTGCGACACCGTGGCCGTGACGCTCGGGTGCTTGCAGGACGGGGCGCAGTATTCGATCGAAATATGAGCCCCCATCGTCCGGTTCGCGGCAAGCTCGAACGTCGTGGTAGTGAGATTGGTCTGATTGAGGATGACCGAGTACCCGTAGGTCGCGCTTCCCTCGTAGACGAACCCGTCGGGGCTGGCCCCAGAGAAGTCGACGGTTCGGACCGCCCCGTAAGCCCACAAGGTAAAGGAGGGCCCGGCCGTGAGGTCGGGGCTGGCCGCGACCGCCATCCCGGCCGGAATGACGAATACCATCAAGAGCACCGAAACTACTGCGACGATCCCCGTGGTCCATCCGAGCCGAACCTTCATCTTCGCGAACCACCCAAACCGTTCCGCAGAAGAATCATGCGAGGAAAGGGACATAAACGCGAGTGTCGCGCCGGTCTCAGGAGGCTGGACGGCGTGCTAGACCGTGACAATTGGGAGGGGCTCCCGCGTTGCGGGCACTGACCGACTCGGAAGCCCGGGTGATCGCGGTCCTGCTTGCCGCCCGGCCCGACCGCGAGCGCGAACGGCTCCGCCAGGTAGAGAATCCCCGCTCGACGTATCACGCCGTACGACGCCGCGCCTACCAGGAGGGCTGGCTTCGTGACCGATACATCCCGCACCCCGTCCCCCTCGGACGGCCGTACGTCACGGTCCTGGTCGCACGACCGTACGCGGACCGTCTCGCCGAGTTCACGCGCACGGTCTCGGGCGACGAGGGCAACGTGGTCCTTTGGAACGGTGCCCAGTTGGCGGTCGCAGTGTTCTTTCACCGCAAACCCGCCGACGGAGCGCGCATCGGGGCGCGAATCGAAAAAGACCGCTCGGCCGCTCCGCCGCTCACGATCACGGTCTCCGCCGACGGACCGACCATCCCCGTGTACTTCGATTTCGAGGGCCTCTGGTGCCACTTGGCCGGGCTCGAGGGAACCCTCGCCTATCCCCACGGTCTCGGGGGGGAGATGGGCGAACCTTCGGACGAGGACGCGGCTAAGGTCACCCCGCTCTCCCCTCACCAGCAGTGGGCCATCGGAGAGCTCCTTCGCCGTCCCTTCACCGCGGCAGAGCAAGGGAGGGGCGCCCATCTGGTCGGACCGTTCGGATTGCCGTTCTCTCAGCGCCGAATATTGGCACGGGGGTGGATCACCCACCGCACGCTGCTCGAGCCGGCCCGGCTCCCTCCCTATCAAGGTCGGTCGGCGGACCAGGTCGTCCTCCTTTCCGGGTCCTCCAAAGGGCGGGGCTCGCCCGGAGGAACTCTTCTCCACCCTGACGCGAGATTGCCGCGTTTTCCCGTTTCTTTTCGTGGTCGACTCCGACCGATGGCTCCTCGGAGCCCTCGGTGGCGGCGGGCCGTCCAGCGCCCCGGATCCCGACCGCCGCGCGGTCCTGCCGACGCTGCGCGATGCGCTCGAAGGGATCGAGATCTTGCAGGAGCCGGCTTCCAATTTCATCTCCCCGGTCGACCACCGATACGACCGCCTCCTTCCGTTGGCTTCCGGGGCACGGGCGACGAAGTCCTGATATCTCGGCCCGATGCTCGGGCGCGGGGCGCGTAGCCTAGCTTGGATAGGGCATCGGGTTCCTAACCCGGGGGTCGAGGGTTCAAATCCCTCCGCGCCCGGTTCCCCGGGTCGGGCCCCTAGCACGAAACCCGTGGCGCGGCAAAGCGTCGAAAGGTCGAAGGGAGGCCGCCCTCGTGCCGAACCCGCCCCCTGTGAGTGGGACCCGAGTCCCCCCGTCGGAGGATGAAATAGGTGTTTGGCGCAACCCTCACGTTGTGACCGAACCGCTCGCTTGAGGCGCGGCGACCTCGTCCCGGATTAGGTCCGAGATTCCGGACCGCAGACAGCGTTCCGCATTCTTTCTCGTGAAGCATCAAGATCTATCCGAGTCAGGTGGAATGGAGGACGAATCTGCTGCGTTCGCGACGTCGCGGGAAGGGCCAGTGGAAGCTCGTAGACCGGCTCCGCAGCGCCCACTTACAATGAATGTCAAGCGTGCAACAGCACGAGCCATCCCAAACACTTTGCGTCCGTGAGCGAACGACTAGCACGAGTCCGCGGCGCTGGACTGCCGAAGCCCCCAGTCTGCGATAGCTCACTTGTTCACTAGCAGGCTCTTTGTGGTCGAGAGTCTAGGGTCTATCCTCCGAAATCCTCGAATCACGAGGAGGGCACCGAGCACTGCCAAGATGAGTCCTGCCACCAGGAACACGCCTATTGCGGCATAGTCCGGGGTCGGAGATGGACATGATGGCGGTGGGATGGCTCCCGTGCTGACACACGACTGATGAGCGGGCAAAGCCATGAAGCCTCCGACCACGGCGAAGGTGATTGCGAGGCCGACGAAGATCACGCCGAAGGCGAGTCGGACCATGTCTGCTGCCAATCGACTTCCCTCCAGAGGCCTAGTTAGTGAAATCCAGTCCGAAACACTCCGAGTCGTAGCAACCCGACTGAGAGCTATATGAGATCGGCACGTTGATGTTGATGTTTCCAAGAATCACCGGAGTCTGACCAGTAGTTGGATAGGTGGCATCAAGAGTCGCCCCATTGGACGGCGACACAACGGCCCAGAATAGCGTCGAACTAAACGGCGTGAGCGGAGCGGGACCGGAGTAACCGTTACCGGTAAGCCACGGATCCTCACCGATGTAATCGACGTAATTGGGCGGACCCATCGATGTAAACGTATACTGTTCGCTGCATGACTGGTCGGTCGAGAAGTCATCGAGTGTCATGCGATAAGTGTCACTTCCAGTATACCACACCGTCGGGATGATTTCATTTCCAGGTGAAAGGGCGAAGCACTCGACAACTTACTGGTTAATCGGATACCACTCAAACCATGCATAATACGTCGAAATCGTACAGCAGCCAGAGTAGATAGTCTGCTGTTCCATTGTTCCCGTCTGTGCTATGCCGTTGCCTCCACCTTCACTGTTTGTCATTCCGACCCATTCGGCCGTGAAGCACTCGAAATTATTCGTGGCCGAACAATCTCCGTAGGAGGGCGCCCGGGGTTGGTAATAGAACATCGAGTTTTGGAAACCGCTTAGAGCATATCCGAATACCTAGCCTCGGAGTGTGAGGGGGACCTTCTTGTGCGAGAGCTGTGAGGTACGCTCGCCCTTCTCTCGACACTTGGCGCAAACGAAGAGTACGCTGCGGTTCTCGAGGTGGTTGAAGATCTGCCATCCGTCCTCGAGCCACACGCCCTGCTTGTAGGGGATCTTGCCGGGGAGTAGGAGGGCCGTCTCCTCCGTACACCCCGAGCCCGAACAGTGGATCGGGAGCGGGACGATCTCGCTTGGCGTGAGTCGAGGGCGCTTCCTCGGGGCCATCCGAGGTGGAAGCCGACCGTCGTTAATGGAGATGGCGGAACACGATAGCCGCGCAGGCGAACTGGACGAAGGCCAGGTAGTTGGCGACCTTCCGTTCCCAGCGGATCAGCAGTCGACGGAACTGGTTCATCCAGGCATGAGCCCGCTCGACTACCCAACGGTGGGGCCGTCGCTTTCGGTTCCGCTCCATCTCGAGCGCCTCTTCTCCTCGGGAGCGAATGTGATGCGTGAAGCAGTAGGCCTCGACCACCGTCCGCACGCCGTCAAAGTCGTACCCTTTGTCCATGCACAGGTGCTGGGAGACCGCCGGCGGGAGGACCCGGCGCGCCTCGAGAGTAGGTTCTACGAGCTTGCAGTCGTTCCGATTCGCCGGGGCCACCACCACGGCGAGCGGGATCCCCGCGCCGTCGGTCAAGAGACTCCGCTTGGTGCCGCTCTTCGCTCGATCGGTGGGGTTCGGGCCTGTGGCCTCCCCACCGAGACGCGCCTTGGTCATCGCTCCATCCATCGACTGCCAGGTCCACTGGATCCCGATCTGTTCGTCGTAGACCAGGAGGCATCGCTCCCAGAGGCGGTCGAAGACCCCGGCCTTCGCCCACTCTTGGAAGCGGTCATGGAGAGTCGTAGCGGGGCCGAAGCACCTCGGGAGAGCTCGCCAAGGAATGCCCGGTCTTCAGGACGTAGAGGATGCCCTCCATGCACTCTCGATCCTCTCGCCGAGGTCGGCCGCCCCGAGCATGGGACGGCGACTCGGGAAGGAGGACCCGAGTGAGGGCCCAGAGTTCGTCCGAGAGCCGGTACCGAGAATCGATCAGGCCGACGTAAGCGGGCGGCACTCCTCTCGATCGATAGGACCCGGCTCATCTACCGAGTTGTCGACTGGAAGTGGCGGACCAAGGGGTATTCGGACACGCTCTTAGGTAGGAGTCCACATATCCTACCCAGTTGGACTCTTCACTGGCCGTCGGCAAGCCCGTGGCAGTCAGGTTTAATGACTCTGTTACGGTCATCGCCGAGTTTTCCATGACCGTCGCTTCCCCGTTGCCCGAGCCGTTGCCGACACCAAAAACAACGCCGACACTGTCCAATCCAACGGAACACTCTGCAAGGTTCAGGTGCCACAGGTCAAACTGACTCTGATACTGGACAACTGCCGATAGTCCGAAAACATCGGTGGTTGCGCTGGCGAGCAGACCCGACTGTTCGGCAGTGGCTATCGAAAGAGTCTGGGATTGGTTGGCTTGAATCGACGCCTCTTCATTGTCTATCAGGCTGGGTGTGCAGGCGGGTTGAAGTGCGGCCCCTCTGACCGAAGGTAATTGCGTCCACGCGACGAGACTAATCGCAGCCACCGCAATTGCGAGAACTTGGAGGCTCCGCGTCATCGCGTGATGGTTTAGAAACCGGTCCCCAGACCCGTTGAAAATGACACGCTCGGGCTATCTATCAGTAGTTTGGGCGCACCTCCAGGGGGGGTAAACCACGCCTTGCGGGCGTGACCGAACTCTCCCCCGCGCGTGAGTCGACTCCATGACGATAGAGGGCGTCAGGGCATGCCTGAAAGGCTGACTTCAACCTCAGAGAGGCAGCTTCTCTTGCGGTCGGTTCTCAGATAGTGTAGCCCCACGCTCTTGCCCACTCCTGTCGAATTCCACCCGGTGGGTGTCGCCATAGATTCGATCAGGATCCGGCCACGCGAATCCGATCGGCAAGAACACTGCCTTCAATCCGGGGAAAGTGTGCCTACTGACCTCCGTGCTGCGTGAGCCGGTTTGGTACAGGTCGGGTACGAGTCCGTTCACGCCCCATAGGAAAGGAGTAGCTTCAGAAGATTAGCACGATCGCCCGGACTCAGGCGATCCATCACCTGATCCTCGACCCCGACGGTGGCCCGGGTGCATGCACTGAGCTTCCGACGTCCCACCGTGGTCAGTCGGGCCCCCCTCGCGCGACCCACGTCGGGCGTCTCCGGTCGGGTCACCCACCCCCTTCGCTCCAACCCGCTAAGGATTCGAAACATCGTCTGCGGCGTCACGAACGCTTGACGAGCCAGTTGAGCGTTTGAAAGCCCTGGGGACTGTTCAAGAATCGCCATGGTCGCGTACTGAGACAGGGTGACGCCGAGCCTTCGCAGGGAGCGGTCCATCGATGTGTGGAGCTCGTGCTGGGCCCGCTTCAGCTGATACCCGACGCGCATGCGGACATCCTGTTCGTCGAAGTTCATATCAGCGTGCTTATATATTGTCAGCGTGCTTATACTTGTTGGAGCGAGCCATGCAAACCACCATCGAGACCGGAGCGCGCGTTGTGACCTTGATCAACGTCTTCACCGTGGAGCCGAGCCGACAGGACGACCTCGTGCGGGAACTTGAAGACGTTACCGAGCACTTCATGAAGAAGGTTCCGGGCTTCATCTCTGCGAGCATCCATCGCGGCCTTGACGGACAACACGTGGCCAACTACGGCCAGTGGGAGTCTATGGAGGCCATCGACGCCATGCGTCGGAACCCTGACGCGCAGGCTACCATGAAGAAGGCTGCCGCGATCGGGACCCCGGCCGCCTACCTTTACACGGTTGAGTCCGTTCACCGCCGGTCAAGCGAGTAGGATCAGACTCTGACGAGGCCAAGTGGGGTCCAACCCAGGGAGGAGGCTCGAACGCAGAGAGCTGGTCGCACTGGACCCCGGTACTGGGTTGGCGTCGCTTCCCGGGAGCATGTTCTGAACGGTATCGAAGGTGGGTTCACCCAATTCAACCATGGAAAGCTTGGCTCCGTCCGTAGACTATCGAGAGGGGATTGGGTGGCGTACTACTCCGGCAAGATGGTGTTCGGTCAGCCAGACGCTTGCCAGCGATTCACTGCCCTTGGCCAAGTTGCGGATGACGAGCCCTACCAAGTGGAACAGGCGCCCGGGTTCAAGCCTTGGCGTAGGAGAGTTGCCTACGCTCGTGCAATCGAGGCCGGTGTGCTGCCTCTGATACCACATCTAGGATTCATCAAGAACAAAGGATCGTGGGCAGCCGCATTCAGGTTTGGTTTCTTCGAGGTTCCCCGGTCAGATTTCGAACAGATTGCCCGGTCTATGCGCGTGGTGCTGGGCACCGGACGAGGCCCCGCCTAAGGTTCGGCCGCCTATTGGGAGGCATGGCGTGAGACCTTCATCTTGAGTAGCGAAAGTAAGACTTGGGGCACGCCCCCACGGTCGGTAAACTACCCCTTTTCGGCCCTTAGAGCGTCGAGTCCCGACGGGAAAAGATCTTTGGCGGGTCCCTCCCCGCCCGGTGCTCACGACTCCTATGGAGGCCGACTCGCCTCTTCCTCTGTCTTGAGGAGCGATTCCAAGGTCAGTCCCGGGCTGAGAGCGCGTTCCGCGCCGCTGCGGCGCGGATCAGGGCCTTCAAGGCGTTGCCGTCGATCGTGTCTCCTTCATGGAGGACGATCGCTCGCGTGACGCCCTGAAGGTTGGCGTTGAAGAGACCGGTCGGGTCCTTGAGAGCAGCCCCGTCGGCGAAGGTCAGCCTCAGGTGGTTCTTGTACGTCTCGCCGGTGCAGATGATGCCGTCGTGGTACCATACGGGAATGCCGCTGGGATTCGAGGGCTTCTTCCATTTCCGCTCCTCGACGACTCCGGGGTCTGCCTCCTTGATGAGGCGGCGGATCCGGTCGAGCGCTTCGCCCCGCCAATCGGATAGTTCATCGGTCTTCGTCCCGATCGGGGTGGACGGAGAGTCGGACTTCTTCGTTCCCTTCATGGTTCAGTTCCCCCCCGACTGCTCGACGAGCGCGGCGAGCTGCTGGAGCGCGGCCTTCGCCCCCGCCTCCGCCCCGTACTTTACCATCATTTCCCGGGCCTCCTTCGAGACGCAGAGATTGGTAAGGGTGACCCGGGTCGACCTTCCTTCACCATGGAGGTCCACGGTTGTGGTCACGGCGTTGCCTTGCCCCTCGACCTCAAAGGTGTACACCAGTCGCGTGGGGGGCTTCACCTCGAGATACGAACCAACAAAGACCAGCTCCTGCCCGCCAGGGGTCCGCTGGACGTAGCGATACTTCCCCCCCGGGCGGACGTCCATATGTTCGACCCGCAGCGAGCCGCCCGGAGGTGCCCACCACCGCGGGACGAGCTTCGCGTCCGTGTAGGCCTCGAAGATCCGTTCGGGGCTCGCCTGCAGGGTGCGTTCGACGACAAACTCTCGTTCGCTGTCCGTTCTCTTCTCGGGCTGTTCGGTCATGGTTTCTTTCCCTTCGTTCTCATTTTCTTGGGCTCCTCGACGAGGTCCGCAAGCCGTTGTAGGCGGCCCGCCTGATCCTGCGCGACACTGCGCATCCAATCGACCAGGTCCTCGAACGCCTCCCTCCGCAGGGAGTACCAACGACGCTGGCCCTCCGGGCGCACGACGACGAAGCCGGCCTCCTGTAGGATGCTCAGGTGACGCGATACGCCGGGCTGTTCGATGTCGACTCCCCGCACGAGGTCGTTCACGGAGCGCTCCCCCGACGCGAGTGCCTCGAGGAGACGCCGGCGGGTCGGGTCTGCCAGCACGGCGAAGACGTCGTTGGCCACATTGAAGTATATTCCATTTTGTGTATATACACTTTACCTGATACAAAATTTGAATCCCGGGAGGGTTACAACCCCTCCGCGCCCGCCCGAAATCGCTCCATTAATTGCGCACAGGGATTCGTTCTCCGACAGAATATGGTCGAGCGAATGACCAAAAATCGAGATCTACGAAATCCGTCTCCGTCGGTCTTTCGGGGGCTCCCCGAAACCGGTTCTCCCGACCCACGATAGGGTAGCCTTCCCCCGCGACCGTGGCAGGTCGTGCCTGCCCCGAGTTCCTCTTTTCCCACAAATCCGGCCGAGAATGGAAGCCGGCGACTTTTCTTGGGCGTTTTCCGCCCGAGGGGTTCGGGCGGGTTTTACTCCCCCGGGGCCCTCCTCCACATCGGGGAAACCCCGAGGGAGACCGAAATGATGCCGATGGGACCCGAAGCGCTCATGGTGCGGTCGAGGACCGACGCTCGAGTGGACCTCGCGGAGTTCACGCGCCTTGAGTACGCCGGATGCGATGGCCGCGCGCTCGAAGGGTGGGTCCGAAGCGAGATGGAGAGCCGCCCGGACGAGCGTGCGGTCACACAACGCCTCCGTCGGTGGGGGAAGCGGCTGCTCCGACGGTACGACGGCAAGCCTGCGGGGCGCGCCGTGCGCCACGGGATCGCAGCCGACGCCTCCGCGGAGGGTCTCGTCGCGGCACGGCCCCTCTCCGGGACAACCCTCGCCGCGATGCCCGCGAGCCTAGGTGGGGTGGGTCCGGAGGGGAAGGCGGCGCCGATCGCGGCAGTTCCGGTCCTTGCCCGAGCTTAGCCGACAACGCCGCTAAGGACGTCGCGGGAGTTCGGCACCAACCTCTTCCTCCGCGAAGCCCCCCGATGCGGGTCTCTGACCCGCCACCGCACTCGAGCGCACCCTGCAGCGACCGGCTCCCCTCCAAGCAAGCTTTTGGTAATCTCTCTACTCCGTCCGCTCGGCGAACCTAATGGACCCGCTTGACTTCTCGATCTATCGGTTCCTTTCCCCGGGGGGCGAAGCCCGGTTCTGGGCGGGGCGCCGGGTGATCGACCCCGCGATCCCGGCCCGAGAGATCGCCATGCACGTAGGCATCAGCGAGAACGGCGTGCGCGCCCGCTTACGGAGCCTGTCGGAGAGCGGTTTCCTCCGCGGGAAAGCGGTGACCCCCAATCCTTCCCTCTTCGGCGTCGGGGTCTGGGTCGCGGAACTCCCCGTGGAGGGACCGGGCGAAGTCGAGAGGATCTACCGCGACCTGGCTCTGGTCGAAGGGGTGGTGTTTGCCCGCGACACGATGGACGAACGGGAGCGCCAGGTCCGGGTCCACTTCGTCGCCGAGGGCGAGTCGACGGCCCGCCGACGTGCCGCGCTCCTCCACCGACTCTCCCCCGCCGGAGAGGCCGTGGAACCCCAACCGTACTCGATCCCGCCGTGCGCGCAGGAGATCACCCCGCTCGATTGGAAACTTCTTCAGGCGCTCGGCCGGCACCCGGAAGCAGGGGCCGCCGAGATCGCACCTGCCGTCGGGGTCAGCCTCAAGACCGCCGCGCGGCGCCTTCATCGGCTGGTCGATTCGAGAGCGTGCTGGTACACGCACGGCCCCGATTCCGAAGAGCTGCCCCTCGCGTTGATCTCGATCGAAGTTCGGGACCCTGCGGACCGCGACCGGACCGCGGCGAACATCGCTCGGGAGACCGCGAGCTGGATGCCGGTCGCGCGGGACGGGATGGGTCTCGAAGCGAAGGCGTCGGCGACCGTGGTCGCGGGTCTCGTACCGGCCGACGCGCCGGCCCTCCTCGAACGCATGGTGTCGAACTTTGCCGGTCGGGCGGGACTGTCGAGCGTCCGCCGGACCTTCGCGCTCGGCTCGAGGACGTACCCCGGCTGGCTCCAGGACCGCGTAGCGGAGCACGTTCCCCCCGCGCGCACGACCTCCGAGACGCGTTCGCACGTGCCAAGGTTATCTGGAAAGTCGACCGTGGACGGTCGCCGCCGCCGCAGGAGTTGAATCGACGATGTCGGTCCGAGTCGTTCCGGGAGAGATCGGCGCCAAAGATGCGACCACCCGCACCGTGATTCCCACCGTCGTCCAGCCCCGCTGGCCCCCGCTCGAGCGAGTCGCCGAAACGATCGCGACTCCCCGGCGACGTTTCCCTCCCCACCGGCACGAGGGAGCCGAGGTCCTCACCTACGTGATCGAGGGTTTGGGCTCCTACGAGTTCGGTCCCGACCCTCCGGTCCCGGTGCTGCCCGGCGCGGTAAAGCTCCTGACCGCCCCGACGAGCGTCTCCCATGCGGTCAACCCCGGTAGTGGGCAAACCGTCCGGTGGTTTTCGGTGGTCGCCGCCCTTCCGGACGGAACGGCCTCCGTTCCGCGGCTCCAGTCGGGGCGTGCCGAGGAGACGGGGGTACGGCCGGACGGGACGAACGTCCAACGCCTGGTCGGTCCCAAGGTGGCGATCCGGTCGGCGATCGGCCTCGAGTGCGAGGCGATCACATTCCTTTCCGACGGCACTTCGTTCCAGAGGGTCGGCCACGACTCGGTCGCGCTCTGTTACGCACTCTCGGGCCGAGGCATGGTCGATGGCGAGGCGCTCGAAGGAGGAGAGGCGGCCCTCGTGGAGAACGCCGCGGGGATCGCCCTGCAGGGTCAGCCGGGGTTCCACGTGGTGTTCGTGCGCGTACCCCGGGGTCCGCCGCCGACACCGTCGTGACGGACCCGAGGACGAGCCTCGAGCGAACCGTCCTCCCACGCGAGACGCGACTCCCGCCCGAACTCTCCGGGATGCAGGGAGGAGGGCGAAAGGGTCAAGATGCCCCGAGACCCCGGGGGCGAACGTCCATGGACGAGGAGCTTCCCGAACTAGTGCTGCCGCTCGACGAACGCGACCACGTGCTCGGACCGCTCTCGGCCCGTCATACGCTCGTCGAGTACGGGGATTACGAGTCTCCGCACTGCCGAAACGTGACAGCTACGGTCCGCCAGGTCGTCCGCGAATTGGAGGACGACCTCTGCTTCGCGTTCCGAAACTACCCTCAGCCGAGGGTCCACGTGCGGTCCCAGGCTGCCGCGGAAGCCGCGGAGGCCGCCGGGTTCCAAGGGAAGTTCTGGCTGATGCATGACCGCCTGTTCGACCATCAGGGCGACCTCGGGGACCGCGAACTCCGGGAGCTCGCCCGCGGGCTCCCGGTCGATATGCCGGTCTTCGAGCGCGACCTGGCTTCGGGGGAAGCGGCCCGGAGGGTGGCCGACGATGTCGAGCTCGCGGGAGAGGACGGGGTCGGGGACACCCCCACCTTCTTCGTCAACGGCACCCTGCACACCGGTCAGTACCAGTTCCTTCCCCTCCTCGAAGCGTTGCAAAAATCCCCGTCCAGGAAATAGACGGACGCGAGCCGTCGCGCCGAAACGTCGCCCCGGGCGCGCCGCCGAACTCCGCGGCGCGGTCTTCCGGCTAGCCCGATTTCTTCGCAGCCCCACCGGCCGCAGGTCCGTGGATGACCCTCCAGACCCGCTCGGGCGTGGCGGGCATGTCGAGGTCGGTGACCCCGTACGGGGAGAGGGCGTCCAAGACGGCGTTCATGTACGCTTCCGAGGACGCGATCGTTCCGGTCTCGCCGATCCCCTTCGCCCCGATCGGCATGTGCGGCGAGGGAGTGACGGTCGACGCGACGTCGATGTGCGGGGCTTCGAGGGCGGTCGGGACGAGGTATTCGAGGAAGTTCGCGCTCACCAAGTTTCCGCTCTCATCGTAGACGGCTCGCTCGAGCATCGCCTGCGCGAGGCCCTGGAGCACCCCTCCGTGAACCTGGCCCTCGATGATCATCGGGTTGATCTGGCGCCCGCAATCGTCGACCGCCACATACTTGCGGATCGCGACCTGCCCCGTCGCTTTCTCGATGTCGACGACGCAGACGTGCGTCCCGAACGGGAACACGAAGTTGGGGGGGTCGTAGAATGTGGTCGCTTCGAGGATCGGCTCGACCTCCTTCGGCATGCTCCACGCGGTATACGCGGCGAACGCGATCTCCTGGATCGTCTTTCCCTTCGACGGAACCCCTTTCACGGTGAACTTTCCGTCCTTGAACTCGAGGTCGTCCTCGCCCACCTCGAGGAGGTGCGCGGTGATCTTCCGCGCCTTCTCGCGGACCTTCCGCGCGGAGAGGGCGATCGATGCACCTTCGACCGGCGTGGTGCGGCTGCCGTAGGTCCCCATTCCCATCGGGGTCGTCTTGGTGTCGCCGTGGATCACGTCGATGTCGTCGACCGGCAAGCCGAGCTCGTCCGACACGATCTGGGCGAACGTTGTCTCCTCGCCTTGGCCGTGCGGGTGAGCCCCGGTGTAAACGCTCGCCTTGCCGGTCGGTGAGATTCGAACGGTGGACGACCCCCAGAGTCCCCCCTGGAAACCGATCGCGCCGCAAACGGCGGAGGGGCCTAACCCGCACAGTTCGACGTAGGTGGAGAGTCCGATCCCCAGCAGATGGTCGCCCGAACGATGGGCCGCCTGCTCTTCCCGCAACTTGCGGTACTCCACCATCTCGAGCGCCTTGTCGAGCGCCGGACCGTAGTTCCCGCTGTCGTACGTAAGGCCCATCGCGGAGGGGTATGGGAACTTGGAGGGGGGGACGAAATTCTTCCGCCGCAGGTCGACCGGGTCCATCCCCAGTTTGGCCGCCAAGATGTCCACCATCCGCTCGATCAAGTACAGGGCCTCGGGGCGACCGGCGCCGCGGTAGGCGTCGGTGGGAACGGTGTTAGTGAAGACCCCCGTGACCTCCACCGAGCCCGCCTTCAAGGTGTAGCAGCCGCCCACCATAAACCCGAAAAGGATGGTCGGAATGCCCGGACCCGCAGTCGAAAGGTAGGCGCCCATGTTGGCAATCGCGCGCACCTTGATCCCCAGGATCGTTCCGTCGTTCTTGGCAGCGAGGTCGACGTATTGGATCTGGTCGCGCCCATGGATCGAAGCGACGAAGTTCTCGCTCCGGTCCTCGACCCATTTGACCGGGCGACGAAACGCCTTGGCGAGGTAGACGACCACGATCTCCCACGGGTATACCGGGATCTTGCTGCCGAACCCGCCCCCGACATCCGGGGCGATGACATGCAGACGCTGCTCAGGGATCCCAAGCACGAGCGCGATCAAGAGGCGGTGGATGTGCGGGTTCTGCGACGTCACGTGCAGGGTGAATTCGTCCGTGCCCGGGTCGTACTGCGCGACCGCGGCACGGGGCTCGATCGCGGACGGGATCAATCGTTGGTTCACGAAACGGTTCGAGACGACGACCTCGGCCTCTTTGAACGCCGCGTCGACGTCCCCGCCCGCGAGCTTCCAAACGAACGCGACGTTCCCGGGGGCCTCGGGATGCAAGAGCGGCGCCCCCTCCTTCAGGGCCTTCTCCTGGTCAACGACCACCGGGAGCGGGTCGTACTCGACTTCGATGAGCTCGCGGGCATCCTCCGCGATATAGGGGTCCTCGGCGAGGACGACGGCGACGGCCTCTCCCGCGTAGCGGATGACGTCCGAGGCAAGGGCGGGGTACGGGGGCGTTTTGAGGTCCGAGTTCGGGATCAACCAGGCGGTCGGCACGGCCCCGACCTTTCCCTTGAGGTCGGCGGCGGTGATCACCGCGACCACCCCGGGATGTTTCCGAGCCTTGCTCACGTCGAGCCGTCGGATCTTGGCGTGGGCGTAGGGGCTCCGCAGGAATTTCGCATGGAGGGTGTCCGGCGGCGTGAGGTCGGCCACGAAGCTCCCGCGGCCGGTCAGCAGCCGATGGTCCTCCTTACGCAGTACCGATTGCCCGACCGAGGGGTTCGATGCGATAGGAGAGGAGGCGGTCGCCATGAGACCTACCTCGTTCCCCGGGCCGCCGCGTCGGCGACCGCCTTGACGATGTTCTGATAGCCGGTGCACCGGCAGAGGTTCCCCGAGATGCCCGCGCAGATCTCCTTCTCCGTGGGATGCGGATTTCTCGACAGTAACTCGTGCGCGGCCATGAGTACCCCCGGCGTGCAGAACCCGCATTGCAGCCCATGAGCTCGACGGAACGCATCCTGGAGCGCGGAGAGCTCGCCGTTCGCGTCGAGCCCTTCGACCGTGAGGATGTCGGATCCGTCGACCTGGGCCGCGAACATCGTGCACGACTTCACGCCCGCACCGTCGACGAGGACCGTGCACGCCCCGCAGTGCGTCGTGTCACAGCCGACGTGGGTCCCCGTGAGGCGGAGGTCGTCGCGCAGGAAGTCGACCAGAAGGAGCCGAGCCGGCACGGTGCGCTCGTACGTCCGCGAGTTCACTTTGACCCGCACGGAGACGTGCTCAGCGGGCCGAGCGGCGGAGGTCGCGATCATCCGCCCTTCCTCCCGTGGGCGCGCTCCAGCGCCCGCGTGAGGGCCCGGTGGGTGTAGACTTCGACCATAGCCTTCTTGTAGGCGACCGATCCCCGAAGGTCCTCGGTCGGTCGGGCGTCCTCGGGCGCGAGCTGAGCGGCTCGGGTCACGGAGGTCGAGTCGGCCGGCATTCCGTCCAGCGCCCTCTCGACGTGATGCGCCCGCAGGGGGGTAGGCCCCACCCCGCCGAGCGCGACGCGCACGTGATGGAACTTCGACCCTCCATCGACGGCGAGGGCGACCGCGGCCGACACTGTCGCGAAATCCCCGGTCTTGCGCTTCAGTTTGGTGAACGCGCTCCCGGAGTGAGGGGCGGGCTTCGCGAGCCGGATGTGGGTCAACAGTTCATCCGAAGCGAGGGCCGTGGTGAACGGGTCGCGGAAGAAGGCATCGATCGCTACGGTCCGCGCTCCTTTCGCCCCCCGTATGCCCAACTCGGCCCCGAGAGCGAGCAGGGTCGTCCCCCAGTCGGATGCGGGGTCGGCGTGGGCGAGCGAACCCCCGATGGTTCCTCGGTTACGCACGAGCGGGTCGGCGAGGAGGCCGGCGGCGTCCGAAAGCAGGGGATAGTGCTCCCGAACCGTCGGGGAAGTCTCGAACTCCCGGTGGCGGGTCATCGCCCCGATCACCACGGCGTCTGCCTCCTCACGAATCCCGCTCAGGTCCGGGACCCGGTTCAGGTCAACGACGACCCGCGGAGACGCGAGGCGGAGCTTCATGATCGGGATGAGGCTCTGACCGCCGGCCAGAAGTTTCGCCTTCCCGCCGTATTCCGCCATCAGCGCGACCGCGTCATCGAGGGATCGGGGGCTCACGTACTCGAAAGAACGAGGGTACAAACTGCCTCACCACCGTGGGTGGGCGGGGAACGCACCTCCGGTCCTTAGTCCTTTGCCCGCGACCTCGGCCGGAAGACCACGGTGACCTCCGAAAGAGGACGCGCGGGTTGTGCGAGACGCGACCCGCCGGGACCTCCGGGCGCGGGCGACGGCCTTATATCGAATTATACTCATAACCCGATATGTCTCGCACGTCGAGCCCGCGGGGACCTCGGCCGGGGCGATTGCTCGGCCTCTATGCGCTCTCGGTGATGGAGCGGGAGGGACCGGTCTACGGCTACTCGCTCGCGGAGCGGATCGCGGAACGCACGGACGGGGGGTGGCGTCCGGGGGCGGGCGCGATCTACCCTGCGCTCCAGTCGCTCGTGAAGAGGGGGCTCGCGCGGTCGGCGCTCGAAGGTCGTCGGCGGGTCTATTCGATCACCCGTCCCGGTCGAGCCTTCCTGGCGCGGATGCGCCGGGGATGGATGGGGGTCGGACGAACCGGGCCGGACCTCGGGATGCTGTGGTCCGAGATCGCCGGCGCGGCGGACGTCGGCGACCACCTCTTGCGGCACCTCCGCCGTCACCTCGAGGGGATCGCGACCTATCTCGAGAAAGACCCCGAGATACGCGCCGGCCACGGATCTCTTCGCGACCTTGTCCGGGCGGAGCTCCGGGTCACGCAAGCTCGGTTGGATTCCCTCGGGTCGCCTTCCCGAAGCGCACGACGGAGGCCCGCGTGAGTTCGAGCGCGATCGAGGTCCGCGGGCTGACCAAGCGCTACGGTTCGGTCGCTCACGGGGTGCTCGCGCTCGACGCGGTGAATCTGTCGATCCCGTCGGGCACGGTCTTCGGTCTCCTCGGGCCGAACGGGGCCGGTAAGACGACCCTGATCAAGGTCCTGACCGGGATCAGCGACATCACCGCGGGCGACGCGACCGTCGCCGGGTTCGACGTACGGACCCAATCGATGAAGGTCCGGGCGCGGATCGGCTGGGTCGCCGCGGAGGTCATCCTGGATGACGACTTCACCGCGCGCGAGAACCTCTGGCTCCAGGCGAAGCTCCAGGCGCTCAAGGACTGGGAACCGCGGGCCGACCTGCTCCTGAAGTACTTCTCGCTCTACGACCGCGCGAACGACAAGGTCAGCAAGTTCTCGACGGGGATGCGCAAGAAGCTCGAGATCGCCCTCGCGCTGCTGCACCAACCCGAGGTGATCTTCATGGACGAGCCCACGATCGGGCTCGACGTCAGCACTCGACGGATGCTCTGGGACATCGTCACCGGCATTCACCGGGAGTTCGGCGTCACGGTCCTCCTGACCACGCACTACATCGAGGAGGCGGACGCGCTCTGTGACCAGATCGCGATCATCGACCAGGGACGCGTCATCGCGCAGGGAACCCCTTCCGAGCTCAAGGGCCGGGTGAAGGGCGACATGGTCGTTCTCGAGACGTCCGAGCCGATCGACGTACCCCGCATCACCGCGATCCCCGGGGTTCAGGGCGTCCAGGCTCAGGGCAACGAGTGGATGATCCGGGTGACGAGCTCGGAAGCGTGCCTGCCCGCGCTCCTGGGAGCGGTGCGGACGGAGACCGTTCGCCGGATCAGCGTCGAAAAACCGAGCCTCGAGACGGTGTTCCTCGACCTGACCGGACGGCGGATCGGCCAGGAAGAGCCGATGCGAGACATCCGGAAGTTCTACGCCCAGATGCGGCAGGCACGGAAATGAGGAGCCAGTTCTACGGCCTGTATCTCCGGGAGATCCTGCGAACGTTCCGCAACCCGTTCGTGCTCCTCATCACGATCGTGCAGCCGTTCATGTGGCTCGCGTTCTTCGGGTCGAGCTTCTCGAACGCCCCCGCGAGCTTCGTTCAATCGTTCGTCGGCGCGAACAACTACATCGCATTTCTCCTCCCCGGCACCCTCTCCACATCGATGCTCTCCGTGGGGATGTTCGGCTCGATGAGCACGATCCAGGACAAACGGTTCGGTTTCATGAAGCGCATCCTGATCACGCCGACGTCGAAGGGGGTGATCTTCCTCTCGAAGGCGCTCGGGTCGGCCACGCGGGGGCTCGTTCAGTTTCCGATCATGATCGTCGCCGCGACCGTCTTCGGGGTCTCGTTCCACCTTTCGGCGATCGAGTGGCTGGCGTGGGTCGGCGCGCTCTTCTGCCTCGCCATCGGTTTCTCGGGCCTCTTCCTGGCCATCACCGCGTCGTCCACGGACTGGCAGACCCCGGGCGTGGTCTCCAACTTCATCACGATGCCGCTCATGTTCGCCAGCACCGCGCTCTTCAGCGGGCAATTCTTCCCCGCGTGGATGCTCGCGATATCGTCCGTGAACCCGATCACATTTTCGGCGCTGCTCGGCCGGTCGTTCGTGCTCGGGACGGCTGTTCCCTGGATCAACCTCGGCTACCTCGCGGTATTTGCCTCCGTGATGCTTCTCGCGGGATGGCTCGTGTCCGCGCGCTGGCTCAAGGTCGATTGACCGGCTCCCGGACTCCCCTCTCGCGCGCGGTCACGGGGCCGCCACGACCTGGAAATCCCGGCCCTCCCAGCGGTCGTCCTGCGGCCAGTAGAAGGTGAACCGCCACGACCGACCCTCCTTTTCCAGGGGGAGGAGGTCGACGTAGTGGAGGTCGAGCGTGGTTTCTACGGAATCGAAATCCTCGGGGGCGGCCCAGTCGTCGTCGCTCGCGTGGAGGCGGAACGGCCGGTTCGACGATCACTCGGAGCGTCTCGTCCGGCCGAGCGGTGGTCACCTGTCGATTGAACTTCCAGACCTCGAAGGACGCGTCGAGGACCCGGCTCATCGATGTACCGATCGCGCACCTCGGGCACCACGTCGAAGACCGCCCCGTCGGTCGCGGAACGGAGGAGCGTGATGTACTCCGCGTGGGCCCAAGCGAGCGGCGTCGCCGACTCGGTCGGGCGCCCCAATTCGAGGTGAAGGCCGGGTCGGTCGCCCTCGTCCCACACCTGCTCGGGCAGGAGGCCGGTCGACGTGGCAAATCTCTCGAGCGCGTGCAGGTACGGCGCCGGGTCGTTGCCGAGCGCGAGCTCGTAGTGTCCTCGTTCCCCGGTGAGCAGCGGCCAGGCACGGCCCTGCCCCCACTCTGCGAACGGTCCGCCATCGTTCCGGTCCCCGTAGCCGTCGTGGTTGTAGCGTCGCCACGCACGGTCCGAACGGGGTATCGACCTTGAGGACCTGGTCGATCACGCGTACGGAGTCGACCACGATGGGGTCGTCGGCCCGGCCGGACCCCGAAGCGCACGAGGTCGAGGAAGCCGCCGTCCACGACCTCGTTCGCTGGGAATTCGTGGGGGGTTCCGGGGGGTAGGTTCGGATAGCCGGAGGGTGCCCATGTCGGGGCCCTCGTGCGGCGTCGGGTCCCCGAGGGTCGCCGGACGGATCCGGACATAGTGACGGGGGATTCCCGGGACGAGCGTGCCCGACTCCGTCACGGTCCATCGCTCGATGTGGCTCTCGAGAAAATCGGCGTACTCCTGGATGAACTCGGCCGTGGCGGGAACCCCGAGGACCCGGGCTCGGGCCGCGGACGAGGTCAAGGCGGCGATGCAGACGGCGAGGGTCGCGGGGGAGTAACCGCTCACCTCCTCCCAGCGGTCTTGCTCGGTCACGGGACTGTGCAGGATCAGGAACCGGACGGCGGGGCGGGCCATCGGGTACGGGTCAAACTGGCCGAGCGCTGCGCCGTGACGAAGGCGCCGGGCGAGCAAGATCGGGAACGCCACCTCGTCGAGCTGCATGCCCTGCCAGTAGGCGGTTCCGTCGACCCAGAAATTCTGGGCGAAGCCTCCGTCCGGCCGTTGGCGCGTCGCGAGGTAGACGAGGGCGCGCAGCGGGGCGTCCATCGAACCCGAGGCGAACAGCGCGTTCGCCGTATGGAAGAGGTCGCGCGACCACACGAGGTGGTAGCCCCCGCTTTCCTCGTCCCCCTTGCTCGACCCCCACGGGATCGAGAGGGAGGCGATGAACGCGCCGGGGTACACCTTGTCCTCGTGGGCCAAGAGGATCGAACGGCTCGCGCGGTAGAGGCGTCCCCCGTCGCCGTGCGCGCTCGCCAGCGGCAGCTGGTGCGCCGCGGTGCGACCCCACTGTTCGACAAACCGCCGGTAGTGCAGGTCGAAGGGGGTGGCGAGAGATTGGAACAGGGTGGTCACTGCCGAGGGAATGGACCGGCCGAAGGCGAGGCCGACCGTGAATTCCTTCGAATCCAGTACCGACAGCTCTCCGGTGAGCGCCACGTTGCCGTTGGGAGCCTGGTCGAACTCGTAGGACATCCCGAGGTGTTCGGAGACATCGGTCCACCCGTCGCTGGACCCGACGTAGCCGACCGACGCTCGGACGAACGGAGAAGTACACCCCAGCGCCAGCGCGACCCCGTTCCGCTGGGCGACGAGGATCGGCCGGCCGAGCACATTCATGACCAGGGCGGAGTTTCCCCAGCCCCCCACGTCCAAGTGCGGCGCCGCAAGCAGGAACAAGCGTAGGCGGTCGGCGAGCTCCTTCGTGCGGACCTCGAGCCGGACTTGCTCGAGAAGGCACGGAAGGTGAGGGTCCCCGATGACCGTCTTCTGGATTCGGTACCGGCCCTCGGGTTCTTCGCTGCGGATCCGGTACCCGAGGGCGTGGTCGTTGGGGCGGTCCGTCACCGGCGTGAGATTCCGTTTTTCCTCGTGGAAGAACGTCTTTCCGTCCGTGACGAGGAACTGCATGTCGCGGAGCTGGGGGCGGTCGATGGTCGGGAAATAGACCTCGGTGACGATCCCCCGCCACAGGGTGTACCAGAGGCGCGAGTCGGCGGAGTAGGCGGTCCCGACGCCGTCCTTGTTGCTGTGCGACCACCGGGGGGACATCCCGGGGCCGCCGAAGGCGATCCGGTTTCCCCGGGGTTCCGCCGACATCTCCTCCCTCTTCGGTCCGCGCACGGACCTCTCGCCTTTGAGGTTTCGCCGCCGAGGTCGAGCGAGGTTCGCCGCCACCGGACTTTTCTCCCTGCATGGCTCGGGAGCGGTCGTGGACCTCGGCCTGTTCGTGCTCCTTCTCGCGCTCGTCGCGGTCGCAGCGGGGTTCGTCGGCTCGCTCACCGGTCTTGGCGGCGCGGTCGTGATGATCCCGGTCCTCCTCATCTTCTTCGGAGTTCCGTTCCCGATCGCCGTGGGCACCGGGGCGGTCACGATCCTCGCGACGTCGTCCACGACCGGAGCAGCGTACGTCCGGGACCGTCTGACCGACCTCCGGATCGGGATGTTCCTCGAGATCGCCACCGTGCCGGGGGCCCTCCTCGGCTCGACCCTCACCGTCCTCCTCACGCACGCGGACCTCGACCAGGCGCTCCTGATCGCCCTCGGTTTCGTGCTCCTCGCGATCGTTCCGGGTTCGATCGCCCGGCGGAACGAGGGGACGCCGACCGGGGTCGTTCCCGACCGACGGTCCCGGAAGCTCGGCTTCGCTGGGGAGTACTACGACGAGGCTCTGCAGAAGAATGTCGCGTACCAGGCGGCCGACACGGACCCCGCTCTCGGGGTGATGTTTGGGGCGGGGCTCGTCTCGGGGATGTTCGGGATCGGGGCCGGAGTGTTCAAGGTCCTCGCCCTCGATCGGTTTCTCCGGCTCCCGATCAAGATCGCGACCGCGACCAGTAACTTCATGATCGGGGTGACGGCCGCGGCGAGTGCCGGGGTCCTCCTCGCCGCCGGATACATCAACCCGCTGATCGCCGCCCCGGTGGCGGTCGGCACCATGACGGGCGCGTTCGTCGGGAGCCAGATCTTGCCCGGTCTGCAGAACCGGACCGTGCGCTTGATCTTCCTCCCGGTCATCGTCGCCCTGGCGATCGAGGTCATCCTCCGGGGGCTGGGATTGCCATGACCCGCCCCGCTCCCGCCCCGGTCGTCCCCTTCCCTCACCCCCAGATTCCCGACGACGCGTACCGACGGATGGCGCTCGTCCTCCGGGTGGGCCTGCTCACCTCGGTAGCGATCCTCCTCGGTGCCCTCATCGCTTACCTCGTCGAGAACCCCGGCGCGAGCTCGAGTTCCGCGATCTCCTCGAATCCTATCGTGACGTATCTCAGCCTCGGAGGGCTCGGTCACGGTCTTGCGACCGGCGCCCGGAGGCGTACCTCGCCGTCGGGGTCTTCGTCCTCATCGCCACCCCCGTGCTCCGCGTCGCGGCCGGGGTCTACTACTTCCACCGGGGTCACGAGAGGACGATGACATGGGTCACGCTCACCGTCCTTGGTCTGCTGGTCCTCGGCGTGCTCGTCCTCGGTCCGCTGATCCGGTAGGCCCCGGGTATTCGCAGAGAGGAACAACTCCGGGGCCAGGGTCCCCCGACGGCGGTCACTGAGGTTCGCCGAGTTCGCCGACCGCGCTACGGACGGCCGCGAGTCCGGCGTCGGCGAGGGCCCGGGCGCGCGACGGGTCCTTCGACTCGGCGAAGATTCGGAACAGCGGCTCGGTCCCTGAAGGACGCAAAAGGACCCACCCTCCGTCGCGGTAGACCTTGATCCCGTCGAGCGTGACCACCCGGTCGCTCCCCTTCGCCAGGGTCTCCCCCAGCCGCGCGAGGACCGGACCCCGCAATGCGACCGGGCACGGGACCTTCTCCTTGATGAGGGTGTACTTGGGAAGTCCGACGAGCCCCTCGGCAAGACCTACCCCCCGGCGCACGAGGAGGTCAAGGACTGCTGCCGCGGTCATGGCCCCGTCGCGGGCAAGCTGGAACTCGGGGAAGATCATCCCCCCGTTATCCTCCCCGCCGAAAATCGCGTGACGTGCCTGGATCTCGTGGGTGACGGTCGGGGACCCCACCCGAGTGTAGACGACCGTGCCCCCCGCCGCAGTGACCGCGTCCTCGACGCTCTGCGAGGAGGAGACCGGGGTCACGACGACCGCCCCCGGATGTCGCTGCACGGCGTCTTGGGCGAGGAGCGTCAGGACCTCTTCGCCCGGGATGAATCGACCGGTGGCGTCCACGAACACGGTCCGGTCGGCATCTCCGTCGTGCGCGATCCCGAGGTCCGCGCCGACCGCCGGCACCATCTGCCGCAGGTCGGCGACGTTCTCCTCGGTCGGCTCGGAGAGGTGGCCCGGGAACGTTCCGTCGACGTGGCCGTTGAGCGTCACTACCCGGCAACCCAGTCGATGCAGCAGCGGGGGACTCGTCGGGACCGACGCGCCGTTCCCGCAATCGAGAACTACCGTGAAGCGACGGGCCTGGATGCGAGAAGCATCGACCCGGCGAAGGATCCCGTCGACGTACCATCGGCCGCCATCGGTCCGCGGAGTGATCTCACCGATCCGGTCGTACGGCGCGACCGCGACGCGACCGCTCTCGACGGCGGCCTCGATCGCCTCCTCGAAGGATCGCGGCACCTCGAGGCCGTCGGCGGCGATGCATTTCAGACCGTTAAACTCCGGGGGGTTGTGCGAGGCCGTGACGACGACCGCCAGCTGGGCCTCCAGTCGCGCCACGTTGTACTGGATCGCCGGGGTCGGCAATAGTCCGAGCTCGATCACGTGGTGTCCGCCCAGGGCGAGGGTCGCACTCACGATCCGGGAGAACGCCGGGCTTGAGGTTCTCCCGTCCCAGCCGACCACGATCGGTGGCCCCGGCGGGGTGATCGACGCGATCGCGCTCGCCACCCGAATGACGAACGTCGCCGTGAACTGTTCGCCCACGACCTCTCGGATCCCGTTGGTACCGAACAGTCGCACGGCGTTGCCTCCGAGGGCCGCCCGAGAGACCCCGCGGTATATTACAGTCAACGGTAAATTCCGTCAGCCGAGTCGCTCGACGTGGCAACTCCCCGACTGCTCGCGGACGAGATGGTCGGGAGCCTCGCCCGGTACCTACGAATGATGGGTTGCGATACGACCTACGCTCGCGGCTGGTCGGACGCGGAGATCGTACGGAAGGCGCGCGTCGAGGACCGGATCGTGCTGACCCGCGACCGGCAACTTTCTCAGCTCGCCGCGAAGGCGGTGCTCCTCACCAGCCCCCGGCTCGAGGACCAGGTCCGGACGGTATGGGCGGCGTTCCCGGATCTCCCGGCCACGGTTCGGTTCGAACGATGCACCCTCTGCAATGGGCTGCTCGCACCGTCCACGGCCACGGGACCCGACGTCGACGGGGACGGGATACCGTGGGACCGGGTGCGATCCGGACTCCCGCTGTACCGTTGCCGGGAGTGCGGCCACGCTTACTGGGAGGGGTCGCACACGGCGGAGGTCCGCCGGCGACTCGAAGCGTGGGCGTCGGAGGGCGAGAAATGAACCGCGCGTTCGTCGAGATCTCGGGCGAGAGCTCGGCTCTCGCGGCCGCCGAGGCGGTCGCGGCCGCGGAGGCGCTCGGGGGCCAGGCCGTCCCGGACGACTCGACCGGCGAGTGCCGGGCTCGTTGCGGTCGATCTCCCGAACGAAGGCGCGGTGGCCCAGCTCGCGGAGCGTCTCGCGCTCGCCCGGCGTTGCCTCGTGCTCCGGTCAGAACCCTCGGAACTCGAGCCGTGGCTCGCCCGGTCCGGCGCGGGGGCCGCCTCGGCCTCGGTCCGCCGTTTGGGGCGTCCGTCTTCGGGGGCGAACGACACGGCGGTGCTGGGTGCGGGGCGGGCGTTCAAGTCCGGTGGAGGACGGATCGCCCTGGACCACCCCGACCGGCGCTTCTGGCTCGTCCAAGGAACCGACGGAGCCGACCGGCTTTTCGAGGAGGTGGCGTCCGTCGATCGCCGCGGCGCGTCCGCGCGCCGGATGCCGACCCTTCCGTTCCAGCGACCGGTGGGGCTGCCACCCCGATTGGCCCGGGCGGCGGCGAACCTCGCTCGGGTCCGCCCCGGCGACCGGGTACTCGACCCGTTCGTCGGGACGGGGGCGCTGCTCGCCGAGGCCGGGCTCCTCGGCGCCCGCCTCTTCGGGATCGACCGGGACGCGGGGATGGTGCGGGGCGCCCTGCGCAACCTGGCCCATCTCGGGGTCATCGCCGACACGCTCCTCGTCGGGGACGCCGGGACCGCCGACTTCCCGAACGGGGACGTTCCGTTCGACGCGCTGCTCACCGACCCTCCGTACGGCCGCGCTTCCAGCACCGGTGGGGAAGGCAGTGCGGCGGTACTCGAACGCGTCCTGCCTCGATGGGCCGCCCGCGTCCGTCCCGGGGCCGGGTCAGTCGTGATCGTCCCGGCACCCGTGACGGCGCCGGGGGCGGACTGGCGGTTGGCGGTCTCCGTCCCGGTGCGGGTGCACCGGAGCCTGACGCGTGAGTTCCGGGTCTACGAGCGGGCCGGTATCACAGCCAGCTCGGGGTGAACGACCAGCTTCCGGTCCCGCCCGTCGAAGGAGCGCAGAACTCGCTGGTCGACCAGTCGATCGTCGCGGCGAGGGCCGGTTCGCTGTTGAGGAACGTTATCACGATCGTCGCCGAGTTCGAGTTCGCCGTCCCGTTGATCGTGACGTACTCGGCGGTCGGAAGATTGAACATCGCTCCACTCTGGGTCACGGTCCCTCCGCCCGGACGATGGAAGACCCACGTCGAATTCTCCTCCCAAGCGAGGAGCGCGGCACCGGTGAGGTACTCCGGGGCACTACCGTTCCCCACGGTCACGTTGGCGATCGACGCCGCGAAGAGGAACCCGTGAGGGACGGGGTCCTGATTGGTTACCTGGATTGACAGGTTCGCCGCCACCGCCGCGCCCGCCGGCGGGCCGAGCGACAAGTTCGACGCCTGGGAGAGGCCGATGTCCCCTGGCGGCGTCGCGATCGGGGTCAGCACGAAGCCGGTGATGAGCACGGCCAGCGACGCACGCCCCCACCACGTAGCGCTTCGCGTCGAGCGGGGATTGGTCGTTGAGCGGTGGAGGGTGGCGCACCCCCAGGAACAGGATCAGGACCGCGAAGATGATCCAGCCCGTGTAAAAGAAGAGGCCAATCCCGAGGAGCAAGGCCACGACCCCGTAGCTGAGGTAGCGGGAGCGGTCTCCCAGCAGGGCGCGGAAGACGTGGCCCCCATCGAGCTGCCCCGCCGGGAGCAGATTGATCGCGGTGACGAGGATCCCGACCCAACCCGCGAGCGCGAGCGGGGATAGGCTCGCCAGGGAGGGGGGGAAGAACAGCGTGAATACCCCCCAAACGAGCGGCGTGCCGATCAGCAGGTTTCCGTAGCTGACGCCGAGGAGCGACGGCCCGCAATAGGTGAGCGGGATCACGGGGGAGTGCGCGCTGAGGTAGAGCCCGGCGAGGACGATCGGGATCGAGGCGGCGAACCCGGCGAGCGGTCCCGCGGCGCCGACGTCGAAGAGGACCTTCTTGTCCGGGAACGGCTCGCGGATGCTGATGAATGCTCCGAACGTCCCGAACAGGAACGGCGGCGGAACCGGGATGAAGTAGGGGAGCGACGCTTCGACGTGGTGCCACCGAGCGACGACATAGTGGGCCGTTTCGTGGAGGCCGAGGATCGTCATCACCGGGAGGGCGAAGTAGATCGCCCCCCACGCGAAGTCCGACCCCTGGAGCGCATTGCCCCCGACGTACGCGAGCCAGATCAGCGAGCCCGCGAACGTCGTGGTGGCGATCGTCCCCGCGAGCAGGATGAGGTTCACCCAGATCCGGGACCTCGACGGCGCGGCCGGTGGACGACCTCGATGAACTCTTCTCCGGACTGTCGGCGGAGCAGCGGAACGTACTGGCGCTTCCACAGTTCTTGGCGGAGGCTGTCGAACTTCGCCTCGAGCGTCTGCAGGGTCGATGTGAACGGCGAGCAGCACCGACTGGGGCCCGACACGCGTCTCGTAGACCGGAAAATACGAGCTGACGATCGCACGCAGGCGGTCGAGCTCGGTCGAAGTGCCGCTGGAAGGGAGGGGACCCGGGCCGGGGGTGGCCATTCGTCAGTCCCCGGCGGACGCCGTGACCGCCTTCCGAAGACGACGGGCGCGCTCCTTGGAGCCGTACCCCGTGGCCGCTTCCAGGAAGCGGTTGTACCGGGCGATCGTCTCGGCGGCGACCGATTCGGAGACCTTCGGGTTCATCGTGAGCTCGATCGCGAGGTCGCGGCCGTCCGCCCGCGCCATGAGCCGGTCGATCGCGCCCCAGCTGGCCGTGACCGTTCCCTGGTCGGTGGCGACCGAGTCGAGGTGCGAACGTGCGATCGCGGCGAGGGCGACGGGGTCGAGGTTCTTTCGGTGGCTCGGTCGCACCGGATACTTCTGCACGGCGACCGGTCAAAATGGAGCGTGTTAAAAGGCTGTGCACCAGCGGGATTCGCCGAGCGGCCCGGGCGGTTTCAGACGGTCTCGATCTCGATCCGTCGGACCCGGTATCGACGTCAGCGGCGGAAATCTCGTCGGACAGGTCCAGGATCTGCTCCCGGTTCGCGGGCCCCTGCCAGTCGTAGACGAAGTCGTAGTTGCCCTGGGTCGGCTGGAATCCCGAGGAACGCAGCCGGTCGGCGATCTCCGATGGTTTCGCGCCCTCGCTATCGAAGGTGACCCGGAGATACGTCTCCATTCGCGGGCCTAATTTCGGCCGAGGTTTAAGGCCTTCCTTTGTCAGGACTGCCCGGAGCACCCGCGCCAGTGCGGCTGACAGTTTCCGGGGGGGTCGCCCCGGCAGTGTCTGGCGTTCCAGCGCGACCGCCGGGGTGGCCACGACCACGCGTCGGCGAGACGAGGAAGTCCCGCCGACCGCGACCCCAAGCTCCGTGTGACGGGCCGCAGCTCTCGCCAAGCGCCGAAGCGTACGGTCGGAGCCGGGGGAGGGAGAACGGACCGGAACGGGAACGACCCGGGCCCGCGGGAACGCTTGGCGTATCCCGAGAGCCGCGGCGGCCAGATCGTCGGCGGCCTCGACCGCGAGGCCGATCCGGATCGGGCTCCGCCTCCGGCCATTACGGTCGATCTCACCCGCACGGATCCGGCGAGAGCTCACGGGACGAAGGTCGTCGGCGAGGACGAGGGGAACGACGAGGAGGGGGACCGGGCGCCGTCCGCGACGGCGTCGCTCAGCGTTGACGGCACGTCCTCCGGCGACCGTGTCGGCCGAGACGACGAGCGCTTCGACTCCCTCCCCCACCGACCCCCCGTAGGGGTCGTCGAGAGCGGTGACTCTCCATCTTCGAGCAGGATACCGCGCCGAGAGCCAGCGGCGGAGGGCGGCGCGGCGAGTGCGGTACGTTCGGACCCGAGCCACGCCGGGCTTCGGGTGACCCGCGAGATACCGGTCCGTTGTGAGTCCGATCGCGACCGACCGGCGGCCCGGAACGCCGTTTCGAGCAGCGCTTCGTGGCCGACGTCGAGCCGGTCGAACGTCCCGCCCAACACCACGCGCCCGGAACGAGGCACGGTCGCCGCCCCGCTACAACCGGGTGTAGGAAGCGCGACGAGGAGGATCACGAGCAGGGCCATGACGCCGTAGAGAAGATGCGGAGTACATCCGGCGGGTCTGGGCGGCCTGCGCGCGTTTCGCGCGGCAGGCCTTGCTGCACGTCTCTTTGTCGGGGTCGCAGACCTTGCCGCAGACCTTGCAGTGATGGTGATCGTCGGTCACAACAGGACTACGAGGTCCGCCGGGAGCTTAGCGTTGTCCCGGGGGCCCGGCAGGCTACGTCGACCGCCGGACCCGACGGCGCTCGAGCGGCTCCGGCTCCCCGTTGTCCGCGCCGGGGTCCATCGGGTTGACCGGGTCCTCGGCGAGCGGCTGAAACGTCGGACGCGCGCGGAGGGGAATGATGTTCGGCTCGGAGGAGGAGGCCGCCGCGGCTCGGGTCGCCCGACGGAGGGACCGCCCCGCGGAGTCGGTCGGGGGGGTATCGGAATCGTCCTCCGCGGCAGCCATCTGACGGACGAAGTTGAGCCAGATGCGGCCCTGGTGGGCGATCGCCCCCTCCATCCGGTCGCGAAGCTCGGTCGTTTGCTCCAGCATCTCGCCTTCGAGACGGCGGAGCTCCCGCGAGAACTCCCGTCGGAAATCCTTGAGCCGGGCATCGGCGGCCGCGGACGGTCCGCTACCCTTCTGGAGTTCGTCGACCTTGAGCCAGGTGTTGCGGACGAGCGGGACCATCCGGTCACCCATGACCTGGAGCCGGCGGTCGAGCTCCTCCAGGTCCCGCCGGACGCTCTGCTCGACCTCGGCGAGCGCGGTCTCGCGCTGGTGGAGCCGGGTCTCGACCTGGGCGAGGCGGCTCGTGGCCGCCTCGTTCTGGGACTGGAGCCGCGAATTCACCTCGGCCACGCGCGCTTCGAGCGTCTTGCGGTCCGCGACGCGCCCGACCTCGAGCGACCGGGTAACGCGCTCGCCGACCGCGCGGTCGAACTCGGCGGAGTTGATCGTGTGGGCGAGCCCCTGGTCGACCTCGGTCTTGAGGCGGGCGAGTAGCTCGACGTACTTCTCGCGCTCCCGTTCCTGGTCCTCGCGCATCCGCTGGTCGAAGTACGTCTGAAGTCGCACCTGGAGCCCGGCGAGCGATTGGGTCTGGGCCTCCACGGTCGCGGCGAGCCGCGCTTCGTTCGCGAGCTCGAGCCGACGCTCCATCTGGGCGAACTGCTCCATCTCCCCCTGGACGAGCTGCTCCCGCTGCTCCTTCCCTGAGAGGCTCAGCCGGCCCTCGAGGTCCTTCGAGCGCCCCTCGACGAGCAGACCGAGCCGCGATTCGAGCTCTCGGACCTCCCGGGTCCGACGTTGGTCAAGCTCGGCGAGACGCTCCTTGAGCACCTCCCGCACCCGGCCTTCGATCTCCTCGCGGAGGGCGGAGCCCTGGTCCTTCGCCTCCCGGAGTTCGATGTCCATCTGGGCGACGAGCGCCGTGCGGAGCTCCTCCTCGGACTTCGCCGCGCGGATCCGCAGTTCGTCCATCGATTCGGCGATCTCCGTCCGGAGTTGCACGGCGACCGATTCGACGGCGGCCTTGATCCCCAGCCGGGACTTTTCGAAGAGGTCGGCGAGCTTCGGGTCGACGACCTCGCGAAGCTGGCGGGCGACCTGGTCGTCGACCGCGTTGGGGGGGATGATCGGGCGGGCCTCGACGGCGGCGAGGCGGGAGGTCAAGTCGGCCTGGAGCCCCGCGAGCGCTTTCGTCTGCGCGTCCGAAGCCTCACGGATCCGCCGGTCGATCGTGGCGGCCGAACGGGATTCGGCACCGAGCGAGGCGGCCGCGAGCCGGGACTCGATCACCTTCGGGTCCGCCCGGAGGCGGGATCGAGGCGCTGACCTCGCGGACGCGCTGGTCGACGTACGCGCGCAACCTGGCCTCGGTCTCCGGAGGAGCGACCATGGCCGTCGGGGCGACTCCTCCGATCGGCGGCGCAGCGGGAGCTGCGGCGTCCGCCGCGGGGAGGGGGGCGGGCGCGGTCGCGCCGGTCGGAAGCGTGGACGGGTCGTCGCTCACGGAGACCGGAACCGCGACCGGGCCGGGGGGCGGTACGGCGACCTCGGGTGGTCGTTGCAGCCACGGGGGGACCTGGCTCGCGCCGGCGACCGCGGCCGGTTCTGACGCCTCGGCGGGAGTGGGCGGGCGCGCTGCCGCGGCGACCCCCGCGGGGTCGGGCTCGGGGTGGGCCTGGAGGTACTGATTGGCACGCTTCGCCGCCTCTCCCGTCATCGGGATCGAACGGCCGCGGGGCCGGGCGAGGAGGAGCGCGGCGCTTTCCATCGCGGTGCCGATCCGCCACATCTCCTTGCGACGGTCCTTTCCGCCCTGGCGGTCGGCGTCCTCGAGGTGGGTGCGGAGCCGTGCCGCCTCGACGAGGTCGACGCGTCGGCTCACCTCCCGGATCTTGTCGTCCGCGTCGTCGCGGACGTACTGGAGGACGAGAGGGAGCGGGTCCTTCCCGCGAACGGCGGGAGGCTTCGTGAGGTCCCGGAGGGAGACCGGCGCCGCCTCCCAGCTCTGGATTCGTTTCGCGTGCCGGTCCCCTTCCGCCTCCCGTTCCGCGACGCGCATGACGGCGAGCGCGAGCGGGATCTGCTCGGCGAACTCGTGGAGGTTCACCTTCCCCTCGGGGAGGAAGTACGGGAAGACCAGGAACGCGCCGAGCGCGATGAGCGCCGTCGGAAGTAGGCGAACGAGCTCGGAGATCGCGTCGATCGCGCTCTCCCATTGCTCGGCGGCGACGATGATGACCGGTTCGGTGGTGCCGCGGTGGAACAGGAACCCTTCCCCGACCGCTTGGTACACCGATGCGTCGGGTTCCTCGCGCGGGTGGTCCGAGCCGGGACGGCCTCCCATGGAGGCCCACGCCTGGAGCACCGCGCCCCCGAAATCCCCGCTCGCGACGAGCTGCGGGGTGTCGAGGACGAGGGTCTTCATCCCGAGCCGCGGGCGGTCCTCGGTCGAGAGGAACATCCGGCCGACGCACGTGTACCGACCGTTCCCCGCGGGGTAGAGGAAGAGGTTCGGATAGTAGGAGAGCGTCTGGGCGGGGTCGGGGTCCCAGTAGTCGTGCGTGTCGGCGACGTTGACCGTGAGGTTGCCGACGAGGCGGATCGTCTCCAAGGTCTCCCGGCGGCCAGGAAAATCCTCGGGGATGGTCGTGTAGCCCGGACTCTCCGCCTCGTTGTCGACCTGGCGGCACCAGACGACCGCGACGGGGGAGAACACCCGGCCGGCCGGGTCTCGGGGGCGGCCATCATCCTCCCTTCGTTGCCCGACGCGCGAGGATCCGCTCGCAGGCGCGCGCGAGCGGTAGGGTGGTGTTGACCATCACGGGAACCCCCATCGTGGGCGAGCCCACGGTCGGCGCTTCCTGACCACCCTCGCCGATGAAGAGCGGGTGGCCTTCCCCGGTGGAGACCGCGCTCGAAACGAGGAAGACGTCGTCCTTGATCGAGATCCCCTGGCCTTCCTGCGCGACGAGGATCGTGCCCATCCCGGCCCCGTCCCGCCGGAGGAGGAAGTCGACGGGGTCGAACGCGCTGCGGAACGAGCGGTCCCGCACGGACTGTTCGACCTCGGAGTAGAACTCCTTGAGCTTGTCTGCCTTCGAGACCGCGATCACGAGAGGAATGTCGTGGCTCTTGGTGTAGCGGAACACCCCCCGGGCGAGGTTCACTTGCTGGGCCTGGTCTCGCAAGGACGGCAGGGACGGCGAAAGCAAGAGGATGATCGCGTCCGCGTTGTGGACGAAGCGGCCGAGCAGGGTCAGTCCCCGGCGCCAGAGGTCGCGCCGGTCCGGGCGCCAGGAGTCAAAGTGGGGAATGACCCGGCAGCTCTTCTCCGTGACCTCCGCCTCGGCGGATTCGACCCAGAGCCGGTCGTAGGTGAAGTAGTCGGCGATGATCCCGCCGGCCTCATCGATCGTGTTGAGCTCGAGCGGCTTCGACCCTTCCCCGCCCGGGGCACCGTAGCGGAACCGGAGCTTCATCTCGACGAACTGGTTGAACTTCGTGGGGAGTGGGTACTTCGTGAGGACGCCCTGTTCGTCCCTCCCGGCCGACAGCTCGACCCAGAGCTTCCGCCGGTCTTCCATCGGGCGGTTGACGTAGAACCGAGTCGTCGTCTCGAGGCTACCCTCGGGGTCCGTCGGGTCGGTGGTCTCATACGTCGTCTCCTCGAGGGCGACGTCGTTCTCGAGGTCTCCGAACAGCGGAAGCTGCCCTCCGTCGGCCCGGGCCGGGATGTAGAGGATCGGCAAGTTGAGGCCAAAGTGGCCCGACAGGAACCGGAAATAGGTCGTCTTCCCGGGAGGCCGGGATCCCGATCACTGCAATACGGGCGGAATCCACCGCCGGTTTCGTCTCGCGCTTCGTCCCCGGGGCGCGTCGGGTTTTCGTGGTGACCTTGACCGCCGGCATCGGTTGCCTCCTACCTCATCTCCGCGAGGCATATCTCGATGAAGTCGAGCGCGCCCTCGACGGCCGGTCCGTTCGCGGAGAGGTCGAGTCGGGCATCCTGGAGCAAGCCGAAGACCTGCTCGACGGCCTCCTCGTGCTTCGCCGCCGCATCCTGGAGGTCCCCGACGTCGGCGAGCCGAGTGAGCTGATAGCTCCCCCGGAGCTCCATCAGTTTCGCGAAGAGGCCCATCAGCCGATCCCGAGTCGCGGTGTCGGCGCTGCCGAGGCGGTGCTCCGTATCGTCGATGAACCGCACGAGCGTCTCCGTCTCCTTGTCGTTCTGCATCCGGGCCTGGAGGAGGGCGAGGCGGCGCAGGATCTTTGGCTGGGTCGCGGCCGGCAACTTTTCCGCTTCTGCCCACGCCTGAAGCAGCGAGCGCGCCGCCTCGACGACCGCGCGATTCGAGTATTGGATCCGCGCCTCCCAGTAGAGTCGAGTGACGGGAGGCAGCACCGCGGACGCCTTCGCGAGCAGGTCGAGCGCGACGTCGGGCTGGCCGGCCATGTACGCCTCCACGACCTCTCCGAGCGGCCCGTAGCGTTCTTTCAGGTACGCCGGGGTCGTGCCGCCGGTCGTGGCGACGACGTCGACCTCGATCTCCGGGCTCTCGGAATAGACCGTCTCCGGGCCTGCGCGGGCCGCCACCTGCGCTGAATTGATGCGAGAGACCGTCGCGTGCTGCTGGGGTTCCTTCAACGCCCGGGCCGCGTTCGCCGCATGGCGCGCCAGCTCTTCCGGATGCAGCTCCTCGATCGGTCGGTCGTCTTCGTAGCCGACGTCGAGGAACGCGTTCACCATCTGGGCGAACAGCTGGGAACCGGTCGACACCTCCTGGAAGCTGAACACCGCGGGCAGGCCGGCCTGTCCGGCGCGGAGTCCCATCTGCGCGATGAGGTAGTTCATCCGGGCGGCGTCGACCCCCTTGTCCTTCTCCTCGCCGCTCCCGATGCCGATGACCCGGAGGGCGAGGCGGGAACCCGCGGGCAGCATGTAGGGCACGAGGTCGATCCTCCCGGGAGCGAGCGCCGGGCCGGACGGGAGCTGGACGTCGAATCGCGTCGAAGCGTTGTCCCACCCGTCGGTGACGAGGACGAGATTTCCCTGAACGCCCTGGGTCCCCATTCGCAAGAGGTCAGCGCCGACCGCGAGGGCGTCCCAGATCGCAGACCGACCGCTCGGCGTGAGGAGCGAGATCAGGTTCTCGACGTACGGGAGGTTCTCCCGGCGGATGTCGGTCAACGGGACCGCGACCCGGACCGTCTCGGTGAACGTGACGAGGCCGAAGAGCGCTCCGGAGGACGCTGCGTCCTGCAGGATCCGGAACACCGCCGTACGGGCGACCTCGATTTTCTGCCGTTCGGGCTGACCGACGACCGCGTCGGGCATCGGGGCGAGCATGCTCTTCGACAGGTCGAGGAGCAGCACGTTCCGCTCCCGGGTCGGCAAGTTACCTGAAGAGGTCCCCGAATCGTCCGCCATGTTGGAAGGGGGCGACGCTACGGCCCGGTCGCCGCCGCCGGTCCGGCCGAGGGAGCTCCTGATCGATCCCGACGTAGCGCACGACCATTGTTTACCTCGGGAAGGGTATTTGTGTCTACCGACGCAACGGTCCCGCCCTTGAGGGAACGTGGCGGCGTCCGGGCAACGGTTATAAACGGTACCCGAGTCGCGCCGGCTCGCATGGGCAATATCCGCCAGACGTACATCAAGCGGGTCGCGATCGAGCTGGTCCGCCACTACCCCGACGACTTCACGGGCGACTTCGCTCACAACAAGCAGAGGGTCCTCGAGCTCACGGACCTCGGGGTCAACGTCGACGGGAAGATGCAGGTGCATTACAAGAAGCTCGCCAACCGGATCGCCCGGGTATCCGTTCGGTACGTCAAGCGAAAGCGCGGGACCTGATCCCCACCGACCTCGGTCGGGCGCCGCTCGGGTTATTCGAAGATCTGCAGGCCTTCCTGCAGGTGCGAGATCTCGACCGCGGTCGTCGGTCGTCCCATGAGCAGGCCGCGCGAGTTCGCGATCACACAGGCACCGACGATCGGGACCCCGAAGTTCGCGGTCGAGCGATGCACAGGAACGCCGAGCAACTCCTCGACGACCGCGGCCTCGCGCTCGGTCGTCTTTGGGTGAACGACCGCGCCCCGGTTCGTCGCGAGCCCGGCCATTCCGACCGTGCCGAGGCCCGCGAGGGTGCCCCGGCGCACCGGCACGGCCAGGGCGTCCCCGATCGCACTGAGCGCGACGTCGGAGAACTCCGGATGGACGAGGGCACCCCGGTCGTTCGCGAGGACGTTGTTCCCCATGGCGTTCTGCCGCTGCCGAACGACCGAGACCGTTCCGAACCCTTCGAGCGCCCGGCGTTCTCCCGGGTCGAGGTCGTCGCCGACGACCACCCCGTGCGAGTTCAGGGCGACGAGGGAACCCACGACCTCGCTGTCGGAGACGTTCGTCCGGACGATCCGGACCCCGAGGGTCCGCTCCACCTCTCGCTCGAGCGGGCCGTGCGCTGCGGGGGGAACGAGGGCGGTGGTCTCCGCGACCCGGAGATATACTCCAAGGTAGGGGCTTCCGCCGTAGAGAGTTCGACCGACCGGCACGCGATGAGTCTCCGGCCGATGCCTCTACTCGGGAGCGAGCAGGTCGACCTCGATGAGGCCGTCCTCGAACCGAATCGCCTTGACCCGGACGTATGACGGGATGTGCTGGATGCCGCGTTCCCAGATGTGCTCGTTGAGCCTCGGGTCGATCCAGACGTCCGCGGACTTTCCCTTCATGTGGCGGACGACGAACCGGCGGACGGTTTCGAGCGCATGACCGGCCCGACGCCGTCGGCTCGGCTGGTGCATGCTGGCGCGGAGCGGGATGACGTATTCGCGTTCAAGCTCCTCGCCGCGCCGTTCGGGGGTCTTCTTGGTCGCCATGGAAATCTCCGAGACTCCGTCCTACTTGTGCAGGTGGCCGCGCTTCCAGGTGTGACGCTTCGGGTGGCGCGTTACCCTCCGGTTCGTCCGTTGCATGACCCAGGCTGGCACGCGGCGGTTCCCCTTCACGATGCGGAACAGGCGGGTCTTCCGAGCAAGGCTCTTCCTACGGTTCGCCATCGGTCGCTCCGTTCACCGCCGAGTGATATTGATCTCGCGCCGTTCGGGCATGATCCGTTCGAGGAGCGCGCGCAGCGTGGCGTCGTCGACCTGCCGCTGGAGGCGACCGCTCGCCGCGAGTTGGAGCAACTGCTGCTCGACCGACTGAGCGACGTCGGGCTTCGCGAGACGGATCCGGCCGAGGCGCTCGCGCGCTTCGGGGGTGAGGATCCGCCGGAGGGCATCGGTGCGCTCCTGCTCGCGGCGCTGCATCTCGGCCTCCTGGGCCGCGTACGCCTGCGGGTTGACCGTTTGGCTCATCTGATCCTGTTGGAGCTGTTGCATACGACGGCGCCGAAGTTCGTTGAGTTCGGAATCCTCGCCTTGCGCCATCGGCCACCTGACTGCTCCTAGGGTACGGCCATCACAGGTACTTGGCGAGTTCGGGTCGGTCGGCGGCGAGCGACTTTAGGACTTCCCGCGAGACGGAGTCGAGCAACTTCGCACCTTCCGGACTGACCCGGCGGCCCTTGGTCTTGTACGGCTGGAGAAGTCCGGATTTCTCGAGCTGGTGGACGATCTCGCGCAGGACGGAACGGGACCCGTTCCTGGCGTGGTACGGGGCGCTTCCCCGGTCCTTCTTCCCACCGTACTCCGAGCTGAGACGCTGGATCCCGACGTAGCCCTGGAGGTAGACCTTCCGCAGCACGGAGGCGCTTCGCAGGTACCACCAGTCGGTCTGGGTCGGGGCCCGCTCCTTGTGGACCCCGGTTTTGACGAACATCGCCCACGGTGGCGGTTGGACCGCCTGTCGTGTGCGCAGCTCGGTCGCGAGTCGGGGAAGGAACATCGAGGGCGGGACATCGTTGGGGTGGGTCATGGAGCGGCGCGCCCACTCGGCCGGCCTATTTAAGGACGAACCGGGGAGTTTCCTGAAAGGTTCCCGACCCGCGTTCTGTCGCGACTCCGGCGTCTCGACCGGGCCCGGGCTTAACTATTCCGCACGGCGTGGCGAGGGCAGGGAGATGCGCGGGCATCCGACCCGGGAACGATGACGACTTCGGCCCTCCTCCTCAGCGGCGGCGCGTCGAGTCGGTTCGGCGGATACCCGAAAGCATTGGTCTCGGCCGGCGAGCGGTCGGCGATCCGTCGCATGGCCGAGATCAGTCTCGGACGAGGGCTTCGACCCGGTGGTGGTCGTCGTGGACCCGCACCACCATCCGATCGCGGAGGAGCTGCACGACCTCGGGGTACAGCTGGTCGACTCGGAACAGTGGTACGAAGGACGGACCGCTTCGGTGCAGTCGGGCTGCGGGCGATCCCGCCGGGCCACGACGTGCTGCTCTGGCCGGTCGATCATCCGTTCGTCTCGCTGCGAACGCTCGACCTTCTGGGCGCGGCCCGGGATTCCGACGCGCTGGGCCTTTGGTTCGTCCCCACGTACCGACGGAGACGGTGGACATCCGGTCCTCTGGAAGGACCGCGTCCGCGCGGACGTCCTCGAGCTCCGTCCGGACGCACCGATCCGAGCACTGATCCCCGAGCTCGGACCCCAGGTGCGACGGGTCGCCGTGGACGACCCCGGGGTCCTCGCGAGCATCGATACGCCCGAGGAGTATCGCGATGCATACGATTCGTGGTTGGCGCGTCGGGAGGACTGATGGACCGGCGACTGACGCGGGAGGCACTTCGCCTCATGGAAGCTCCACCAACCGTTCGTCCGCGCGACGGTCGTCCGGACGACGGGCTCGGTCCCGGGCAAGCAGGGAGCGTCGATGCTGGTCCGCGCCGACGGCTCGTTTCGTCGGGACCGTGGGAGGCGCGGCGCTCGAGGAGCGGGTCAAGGAGCTCGCGCAACGTGCCCTCCACGACCGGGCCGGCGACCTCCATCACTTCGACCTCCAGGCGTGGAAGCCCGGAGGGCTGCCGAGCCTCTGCGGCGGCGCGGTCGACATCGCGATCGAATATGTTCCGGCTCGCCCGAATCTCCTGCTCTGGGGCGGCGGCCACGTGGCCCACGCCCTCGCGTCCATCCTTCCGACGCTCGAGTACGACTACAGTGTCGCCGACGACCGACCCGAGTGGGTCGGCTCGATCGGTTCGCGAGCGCCGAGCGCCGAGAAGTGGTCGCGCCCGACGAGCTCTGGAACGTCTTTCGACGCCGTCCACGTTCACGCATCTCTACCTGCTCGGCTACGACGCGAAGAAGGACCTCGAGGTGCTCTGTCGACCGCGGTGACGCAGTTCCCGAACCGCATCGGACTGATCGCGAGCGCGGCGAAACGCGAGCACATGTACGCGACCCTGCGCGAACGCGGAGTCTCGCGGGAGGCGATCGCGCGGATCCGATCGCCCGGTCGGGATCGAGATCGGCGCCCAGAGCCCCGCCGAGATCGCGGTGAGCATCGTCGCCGAGATCGTCCGCGGCATGCATCCCCTTCCGCTCCCGGCGCCGCCCGCGGCCGACCGCGCGTCCCTCCCGGAGGACGATGTCGTCTCCCGAACCCCTTAGGTTCCGCCTGAACGGCCGACCGGTGGAAACGCCGTGCCCCTACGTCGCGGATCCTCCTCGACCTTCTTCGCGAGGACCTCGAATTGACCGGGACCAAGCGGGGGTGCGACCTCGGCACGTGCGGCTGCTGCACCGTGCTGATCGACGGTCGACCGACCCTGAGCTGCCTTTCTCTGGCTCGCCTCGCGGAGGGCCGGGAGGTGACGACGATCGAAGGGTTGTCTCCGCCCCAAGGTCTGTCGCCCGGTTCAGGCGGCGTTCGTCCAGCACGGGGCCACGCAGTGCGGTTTCTGCACGCCCGGGTTCGTGGTGACGGCGACCGCGCTCCTGCGCGAGAACCCCCACCCGAGCCGACGACGAAATCGTGCGGGCGATCTCGGGGAACCTCTGCCGCTGCACCGGGTACACGAAGATCATCGAGGCGATCGACTCGGTCGCGCGCGGGGAGACCTGATGGCCTCGGCCGAGCCCGCCGCAGTACCGTCTGCTCGGGGGTCGGATCCCGTACGTCGAGGGCCCGCTCAAGGTCACCGGCCGCGCCGAGTACACCGACGACATCCGCCGGCCAGGGATGCTGGTCGCCCGCCTGCTCCGCAGCCCCTGGCCGCACGCGCGACTCAGGTCGATCGACACCGACGCGCGGCGCGCGCGTTCCCCGGGGTCTTCGCCGTCCTGACCGGCGAGAAGCTACCCGACTGCCGTTCGGCGTGCTCCCGATCACCCACGACGAGACCGCGATCGCGGTGGGAAAGGCACGCTACAACGGGGACATCATCGCGGCGGTCGCCGCGACGGACGAGCTGACAGCGGAGGCGGCCCTCGCGCTCATTCGCGGTCGACGTGGAGGAACTGCCCGAGTACGCCGACCCCCGAGTCGGGCTCTCCAAGGTCGCGGAACCGATCCACGCGCGCGGGCTCAACGGCACGAACATCCAGAAGGAGGTCGTCCAGCACTTCGGTGACGTCGATGCCGCGTTCGCGAACGCGGCCGAATCGGTGCGGGTGCGCGGAACGTTTGCGGGAGTGACCCACGCGTTCACCGAGCCGATGGCGACCGTCGCCGAGGCCACGCCCGACGGCCGGCTCACCGTCTGGAGCTCGACCCAGGTCCCCCACTACCTCCATCGCTCGCTCTCCGAGGTGCTGGGGATCCCGATGCACCGGATCCGCGTCATCAAGCCGGAGGTTGGCGGAGGGTTCGGCGGGAAATCCGACCCCCTGCCGCACGAGATCGTCTGCGCCGCACTCGCGATCGAGACCGGTCGTCCCGTGAAGCTCCTGGTCGACCGGGAGGACGTCTTCTACACCAACCACGGACGCCATCCGACTCAGAACGACGTTCGGATCGCCGTGGACTCCTCCGGGACAGATCCTCGCCTACGACATCGACGCGCGTGATCGACGGGGGCGCATGGAGCTCGTTCGGCACCGTCACCACTTACTACAACGGGGTCCTCTCGATGGGACCGTACCGCGTGCCGAACTTCCGGTACAAGGGCCGCCGCGTGTACACGAACCGGCCCCCCTCGGGGGCGATGCGAGCGCACGGCGGCACGAACATCCGCTACTCGGTCGAGCTCGCCCTCGACATGCTCGCGGAGAAGCTCCACCGGGACCCGTTCGACCTGCGTGCGGCGAACGCGCTTCCACCGAACTCGACGACGGTCAACGAGTTCCGGATCACCTCCACCTCGTTCCTGAAATGCCTCTCCGCCGCGCGCGAGAAGAGCGGTTGGGACACGAAGTTCCGCCAACTCCCCTACGGCAAGGGGGTCGGACTCGGTTGCGGGTTCTACATCTCGGGCTCGAACAGCCCGATCCATTTCACCCCGAAGATGCCCCAGTCGACCGTCCACTTGAAGGTCGACATGGACGGCGGGATCGCCGTCCACTCGATGCAGGCCGACATCGGCCAGGGGTCGAACACGCTGCTCGCCGCGATCGTCGCGGAGGTGCTCGGCGTCGACCTCGAGCGGGTCCACGTCCAGCGGGTCGATTCCGACGTGAGCCCGATCGACCTGGGGTCGTACTCCAGCCGGGTAACGTTCATGATGGGCAATGCGGCCCGGTCCGCCGCCGAGGAGCTTCGCCAGAAGCTGCTCGTCGCTGACCGCAGAGCTCCTCGGCCGACCGGTCGAGCTCGCTCGAGGTCGCGCACGAACGGGTCCAGGTCCGGGGAGAGCCCGGGGTCGGCGTCTCGTTCATGGAAGCGCTCGCGAAGGCGATGGAGCGGGTCGGCGCCCTGACCGCGAGCGGGCTCGTACGACGACAACGCCGAGGGGGGGAACGTTCAAGGGCGCCCGCGCGGGGACCGCGCCCGGCATACTCGTTCGCCGCGTACGTGGCCCAGGTCGATGTCGACGTCGACACCGGCGAGTACCGGGTCGAGAAGATCTGGGCCGCGTTCGACTGCGGCCGCGCGCTCGAACCGTCTCGCGGTCGAGGGCCAGGTCGAAGGGTCGATCCACATGGGCCTCGGTCAGGTGATGGGCGAGTCGATGAACTATCGCGGCGCGCGGCTGTTCAACGCCTCCCTACTCGAGTACAAGATCCCGACCCCGGAGCAGATGCCCGAGGTCGAGATCCTCCTGGTCGGCGACGACGACCCGGAGGGTCCGTTCGGCGCAAAGGAGGCCGGAGAGGGCCCCCTGATCGCGACCCTGCCCGCGGTGGGCAACGCGCTCTACGACGCGGTCGGAGTGCGGTTCACCGAGCTGCCGATCACCCCGGACCGGGTCGTTGCGGGGCATCGACCTGCCGACGGAAGGAGGGGCGGCCCTGGAAGGGGTCGTAGCGCCGATGCATCTCGACCCGTTCGAACTGCACCGACCGACCTCGCTCGACGCGACGGTCGGCTCTCGCGAGCGATCTCGCCGGTCGGTTCGACTACCTCGCGGGCGGCACCGACCTCCTTCCGAACTACAAGATGCACCTCAACCTCCGGCCCCACCTGATCGCGCTCGACTCGGTCCCGGAGCTCCAGGGCCACTCGATCGAGCGCCTCGGCGCGATGGAACGTCTCGCCGAGCTCGAGCGCGACCCGACGTTCCGCGACGCGTACCCGGGCCTCGCGGACGCGCTCGGGGAGGTCGCGACGCCGCTCGTCCGCGCGAGCGGAACGGTCGGCGGCAATCTGCTGGTCGAGACCCGCTGCTTTTTCTTCAACCAGAGCTACTTCTGGCGAGCCAGTCTCGGGTTCTGCCTGAAGGCCGACGGCGACCGGTGCCACGTGGTGCCCCAGAAGGAACGCTGCTATGCGACCTTCTCAGGCGACCTCGCCCCCGCGCTCCTCGCGCTTGACGCCGAGGTCGAAGTCGCGGGCGCCGCCGGCCGGCGTCGCATGCCGCTCGCGGCGCTCTACGATGCGGAGGGCGACGGGATCAAGCGAACGAAGCTCGCCGCGGGCGACGTGATCGTCGCGGTGCATCTCCCTCGGAGCGCGCGCGGCCTGAAGGGCCGATACAAGAAGCTCCGGGTTCGCCCGTCTTACGACTTTCCCGAGCTCGGCGTCGCGAGTCGCCGGGCGATGGGAGGAAGACGGACGAGTGGACCACCTCCGGCTCGCGATCGGGGGAGCCGAGTCCTATCCCCGCCGGTTCGACGACCTCACGGACGCGCTCGCCGGTGCGAAGATGACCGACGACCGGATGCGCGAGCTCGGTGAAGCGGTCGCGCAACGGGTTCGCCCGGTCCACAACACGTTCCTCCTTCCCGATTACCGTCGGCGGATGATCTCCGTCTACGTCCGACGTGCGATCGTGGAGGCCCGGGTCGGAAGTGCCGCATGAGGAACGAACACGCCGTCTTTGCGCTCGTCCCGATCGCGGTCCTGAGGCCCCACGAGCGCATCGTCCCCGCGAAGGTACGTAGCCTCGCCGGTGAACTCGGCGCGTGGAGCCCTGGTGAACCCGATCTGGGTCGCGCGCGGGACGGACGTCATCCTCAACGGTCACCACCGCACTGCCGCCCTCCGGGCGCTCGGCGCGCTCCGGGTCCCCGCGTGGGTGATCGATTACGAAAGCGATCTTGTCCGGATCGACCGGTGGACCCCGGACCACCGATATCGAAGGCGGAGGTCGTGCGTCGCGCCCGGGAGGGAGCGCTGTTCCCGCCGCAGACGACGCGGCACACGCTCGCCCGGGACCTCCCGTGGCGTTCGACTCCTCTCGCCGAACTTCTGGACGGAGAGCGCCGGCCCAAGCCGGCGGTTCAGCGAGCGTCGCTCGACCGCGGGCCGCCCGTCGCGCGCCCGGTCCTCCCCACCGGAGTAGGGCAGCGGGAGCGTCCCGTCAGCGAACCGGCGGACTGTCGCCGCGAGCAGCGCGACCTCCACCGGGCGGAGACGGTCCCGTAGGGTCTCGGGAGTGTCCCCCGGCAACACTGGGAGCCGTGCCTGGGCGATCTCGGGTCCGCTGTCTATCGTTCCCGTCACGAGGTGCACCGTGGCTCCCGTTTCCCGGTCCCCGGCGGCGAGCACGGCCTCGTGCACCCGAAGTCCGTACAGCCCCCGACCTCCATGCCGAGGGAGGAGCGACGGGTGGATGTTGATCGCGCGGCCGCGCCAGCGCTCGACCCAACTCGGGGGGAGGATCGAGAGGAATCCCGCGAGGACCACGACCTCCACGCGATGCGCCGTGAGCTCGGAGGTGAGCCGGTTCCCCCAGGCCTCGGCGTCGGTCCCCTGCCTGAGAACGACGGAGGTCGGAAGGCCGCGACGTCGCGCGCGCTCGAGGGCCAGGGCGCCGGCCCGGTCGGAGACCACGACCGCGATGCGGAGCGCGTCGGAGTCCGAGGCGATCGCATCGGCGAGTCCGTCCAGCGGTCGTCCCCTCGCCGGAGGCGAGGACGCCGAGGAGGAGCGGCGGACGCATGCGGGAACGAGCGGCGGCGGTTAGAAGAACCTAGCGGAGTCGACCCGGGTCGACGGCGGAGCGAGGTCGGGCCCGGTCCTCGAGCGGCCTACAGCATCACGCGCAGGTTGAGCTTCTCGGTGAGCTCCTTGTACCGGTTGCGGATCGTGACCTCGGTCACGCCCGCCACCTCGGCGACCTCGCGCTGGGTCCGCCGCTCGCCGCACTGGACGCTCGCGATGTAGATCGCCGCTGCGGCGACCCCCGTCGGTCCGCGACCGCTCGTCAGCTCGCGCTCGGTCGCCTCCTTCAGGATCTCGTTCGCGCGCGTCTGGATCTCCCCCTTGAGCTTCAGCTCGGAGCAGAACCGTTGGATGTAGTCCTGCGGGCGCGTCGGCATCAGCTTGAGGTGCAGTTCGCGGGTCATGAACCGGTACGTCCGACCGATCTCTTTCCGCCCGATGCGGGACTTCGACGCGATCTCGTCGAGCGTTCGCGGGACGTTGCACTGGCGACAGCTTCCGTAGAGGGACGCCGCGACCACCCCTTCGATCGACCGTCCTCGGATGAGGTTGCGATTCACCGCCTTCCGATAGATCATCGCGGCCGTCTCGCGGACGTTGCGCGGAAGGGCCATCCCCGAGGCGATACGGTCGAGCTCGGCGAGCGCGAACGCAAGGTTGCGTTCGGTGGCGTTCGAAACGCGGATGCGGCGCTGCCACTTGCGGAGCCGATAGAGCTGCGCCCGATTCCGCGTCGGGATCGACTTGCCGTACGGGTCGCGGTTCTTCCAACCGATCTCGGTGGAGAGCCCCTTGTCGTGAATCGTGAGGGTCGTCGGCGCCCCGGTGCGGGCGCGCTTCTCGCCCTGCTCGGCGTCGAACGCCCGCCAGTCCGGTCCCTGGTCGATCATCGACTCCTCGAGCACGAGACCGCACTCGTCGCAGACGAGCTCTCCGCGCTCGTAGTCGCGTGTGAGATGCGTCGACCCACAACTGGTGCAGCGGGTCGCGACCGCCATGTCCTCGGCGCGCGGGACGGCCTTGTCGGGTTCGGGGGCGGCCTCCTTCTCGGCCATTGCGCTGCGGGACCTCACTCGCGAACGAGCGTCGTCGTCGAGGAGCGCGACCCCCTCGGCGGGGGTGGGAGGTCGGCGGGGACGCACGGTGAGGTACGGGCGGTCGACCGGGCCGAAGACGCGGACCACGCGTCCGTGAACGACGCCACGGGAATCGGTCACATTCGTTCCCTCGGGGGCGACGTCCGGGCCGAGGGCTCGAACGGTAAGATGACCCGCCGGAGTGACCGCTTTCACCGTGCCGACCTCGCGCGCTGCCGGTCGGCCGCCGACTCGCGACAAGTGGTATAAACCACTTGCGATAGGTATTATAGGCTTACGGTCGGGCGCGCGAGCCGCGGGCCCGGGCTCGGTTCGCCGGTGAGTTCGGGTCGGAGTCCGGGTCGCTGGCGGCGGGATTATCCGGAGGGATGTACGGATTGTACGGATGGAACGCGACGGGCGGGCGCCGGTCCTCTACATCCTCTTCCTCCTCGGGGCGTTCGGCCTCGGGCGGGTAGCGGGCCAGCGCACCGAGGTCGTCCGACTCTGCGACCTCGGCGAGGTCGTCCGGGCTCTCGATCGGCGGGGGGACACCGCCCTCCGAGGCGAGCTTCCGCTCGCGCGTGATCCGGTCGACTTCCATCCAGAGCGCCTCGATCTCCTCCTCGGGGGTTCCGTACCGTCGTTCCTCGCTGAGCGCGGCCCGGACCTGGGCCATCAGTCGCGCTGCGCTGTGGGCGTCGCGGGCCTTCCCCTTGATCCGCTGGAGCCGACGAGCGAGGTTGCGTGCCTCGAGCAGGATCTCCTCCTCCTCGTGGGGACCGGACGCCGGGAGGGCAGGGGCGCGCGGGATCCGGGAGATGGCCCGCCGGGTCTCGACCAACCGTTGCGCGGACAGCGCGAGGTTCTGGTCCTGGATCGCCTGCAGGAAGTGCGTGAAGATGCGGGCCGACTCGCGCACATCCTCGCCACGGTTGCGCGCGCGGCGGATCGACTCGCCGAAATTCTGGGCCTCCTGAACACAGAACTTCGGGATCGTGTCGTTGAGCACCGCGAGGGCGAGGGACGCGCTCGCCGCGGCCTTCTCCATCGAGCCGGAGCTCAACGGGTCGCTCTGGAGCCGGACCCGGGGATTGCCGACGCGCGCGTCCAGGTGCTGGAGGTCCACCCCGAGGGTCGACGCGATCGTGCGGAGCTCATCGGCCCGGCGCAGGAGCTCCCGCACCCACGTCCAATCCTGGGAGACCTTCACGAGGAGCGCCTCGCCGCCCTTCAGGACCTGGGCGGCCTTTTCGAGGGTGCCGGACTGGACCGCTTCTTCGAACGAATCGCGGATCTGGACGGTCGGGAAGGGAAGTCCTTCGAGCTCGAGCGTGTGGCCTTGGGTCGAGAGGCGCTCGAGGCGGGAGCGGAGCACCGGGACCGACGGAGGCTCGGTCTTCGGCATCCGCTACGGACCTCCCGGCTCCGCCGAGAGCATACGCATCAATCGGGCGAGGGCCTGGTCGGCGCCGCGGAGCTCGCGATTCCGAAGGAGCTCGGTCACTTCGCGGATCTGGACCGCGGCCTCCCGGGCAACCTCGCTGTCCGGCGGGAGGGTGCGGACGCGTCCCGCGAGGCTCCGCGCCTTCTTCAGCAACCGCTCAAGAGTCTGAGCCTCGGTCTCGGCCGGGGCGAGGGCGACCTCGGGGGCCACTCCGACCGCGACCTCCTGGAGTTCGCGGGACTGTTCCAACCGCTCGATCTCCCGACGCAGCTCTCGCACGCTCTGCACCGCGTCGGAGAGCCGCCCCTTCTTCAGGTGACGGGCCGCCTCCGTGTGCAGGCGTCGGGCCGCGGCGCTCGGCGGGTGGTCGTCGGGGTAGCGGTCGAGCACGGTCGCGTGGCGTCCGAGCTCTTCCTCGAGCGAGGTCGGGATCGCCTCGTGAAGCAGCATCAGCGTCTGGGCCGCCGACTGAGCGACGGTGTCGAGCGCGTCCTCGGTGATGTCGGGTTCCCGGAGCTGGTCGCGGATCTCCTCCACCTCGCCCGCGATCTCTCCGAGGGGGATCCCGAGGTCGGTCGCTTCCTTGCGAAGGGTATCGATCTGACGGAGCAGTCCCTGGAGTCCGCGCCAGTCCGACTCGAACTGGTTCACCCGGCGTTCGGTCTCGACCAGGAGTCCCCCCGCGAGCTCGCGCTGTCCGCCCTCGATCGCGGCCCGGAGCTTCCCGAGGTCGCCTGCGATCGCGAACCGCACCCCGGTCTCTCGCAGGGCGCTCTCCCGTGCCTGCAACGACGCGAGGCGGCGCGCGAGCACTTCGTCGGTCTGACGGTCGAGGCTGCGTTGGGCGCGGCGCAGGACGTCGAGCGCTTCGGTCACCCGTCCCTCGGCCTCGCTGAGCGCGGCCTGGCACATGTCGCTCGTCACGTCGGGCGCACCGCGTCCGAGTTCGCGAACGTAGTCGAGCTTACCCCGGATGTCCCGGCTGATCGCCGCGCAGAGCTCCGCCTCGGCCGACGGGGGCTCCGGCACGTGCGGACCCGGCTTCGCCAGGAGAGCCGACGGGCCGTCCAGGTCCAGCATCCCTGGGCCGTCGGGTCCCAACGAGCGCAACCCCTCGATCGCGAGCGCCGTGGGAAATCCGCAGACCGAGCAGTGCCCGACGGTCGACGGGATTGGTTGCTCGCAGATTGGGCAGCTCGTAGGCACGGAGCCTCTCTCAGGGGTATCAGAGACGAAGCACCCGACCTTAACCCCTTCCACGCCGCGGCGCCTCGCCGACCGAACTTGGTGCCGGGACTCAGCCGCCCGAGAACGTGGGAATGACGGTGAGTCGCATCGGGCCCTCGATCGGAGTATCGAGCGGTATCGGTACTTCGTTGAGCAGGACCGCGCTCCCTTCGGGAGACTGCCCCACGGAACGGAGCGCAGCCCGGACGAGCGTACCCGGGGCCACCCGGATCCGCCGACGATCGACCGACCCTCCCCGCGTGACCTCGACCATGACCGAGACGGTCTTGGGGGAGGCGCTGAGGGGGAGAGTCTCCGGCGCCGGCCGTTCACTCCGCGCGCCCTTTGAACTCCCGCGATGCATACGCACCACCAGATCTCGAATCTGGCGCCTTGGCCAAGCTAGGCTACCTCAGCACCCGGCACCTCAGGGCTTGGGCCCCGATTTGAGCCTTTCCGGGCACCGACGCCCCGTGGACCTCGCTCGACTCGCCGCGAACCTCGCAGCGCTGCGTAGTCCCGTTCGGTCCTCCACCGGCCGGAGCCAACCTCTTCAACGGCCCCGGGAAAACTCGGGCCTCTCTAACCCCCCCCGCTTCAGAGGAGGGGGGCTGTGAAGTGACCCGACACGTTGACCGTCTCAGAAAGGAGCGACTCGGATGCGAAGGTGTAGGGAGGACTTGAGGCGGTGAAACTGAAGGATGCATTCCCCGAATAGGTCGAAAAAATTACGAGGTCGCCCGAGTCCGAGATTGAGAACACCACCAATTCTCCGTCCGCTGCAGAGAAGTTCCCGGTCACTTCGCTGCCCATGGGCGGGCTGAGGGTCGCGGCTCCAGGAGAACCATAGGACGAGGTGAGCAGATAGGAATAGGGTGTAGCGATCTGGATCGTGAACAGAGATACAATAACTATCACGAGGGCCGCGACGGCCACGACGGTGACGGCCACGTTTCGGGTTCGGCGACGGCGCTTGGGCGAAGGCGTCGGGCGTGACTCGTTATCGACCGGAGGGGCCCACCCGTCGTGAGCCTTAGAATCCTCTCCAACACCAGAGGGGTTCAGAATGTGGCCACTCGCGGCCATGCCCGGTTATGGCCCGACGGCGATAAGAGAGGTGGGTTGCAAACGGGTGCCCGAGCGCACTGGGCGCCGCTACCGCAGCACCCGGCGCGCGGAGGAGCGCCTCCCCCACGAATCTATCATCGTGGACTTTTCGCGGCGAGGGCCGCCTTCAGCCGACCGATCGCGTCGAACGGATACGGGTCGACCCCGCGCCGCTCCGCGAGGAACAGGCTGACGTGATCCCCGAGGGAAATCCCGGCCACGGTCGCTTCCATTCGGTCCTCCGCGCTCAGGGCGACCGGGACCACCGCAGCCCCTCGCTCGGTGAGCAATCGCTCCATGTGCCGGAACCCACGGCGCGTCGGGGGAAGAGCCCCGACCCATTCAAGCAAGAGGACCGCGAAGCGGGACGCCTCGGCCCGCGACATCGCGTCCCACCCGACGATCGCGTTGTGGAACAGCTCGGGGGCTTCGTCGAAGAGCGCGATCCGTTTGGCGTTCTCTTCGAACTGCGTCTTCCACCGGCGGGCCAGCCCGGCGAACGAGCTCTCCGCAAAGACAACCGGGACGCGGGAGCCGAGCCGACGAGTAATGGCGGCCGCCGGTCCGCGGGGCGAGGAGTATTGGGGGATGAGCCGGGTCAATCGATCGGCGGTCCGTTTCACTCGCGCTTCATTCGACTCCGGGAACCAGGGGTCCAGCAGTCCGAGAATCCCGCCGAAGATGTGGCCCACCGCACTTCGGGGAGGCAGTCCCGGAGGCAGCGGCAGCAGGGGGACCCCGTCGCGTGCCGCCCGCTCGGCGAGCGTGCCGCCCGAAGAGATGACCATCCGATGGGCGCCGACGCGACCGGCCCTCTCGTACGCCCGCACGGTCTCCCAGGTGTCACCGGAGTAGCTCACCAGGACGACGCGGCTCTTTCGTTCGATCGCGCGGGGAAGCTCGGAGGACCGGACCAGGTGAAGCGCGACCGGGGTCTCCGACTCCACGAGGCCGCGGGCTAGGTCCGCCGAGATCCCCGACCCTCCCATCCCGACGGCGAACACCGTGGTCGAGTGGCCGGTCGCGGGAGGGGCGAGCTCCTGTCCGGCGCGGAATCCCTCAGTGAACTGGGTCGGGAGGCTCGCAGCAAGGGCACGCATCCGCAAGGCCCCGGACCCTCTCGCGCTGGCTCGCGGCACAACGCCGCGGGGCTCGCAATCGAAGATAGCCCTTGCGGCGCCGAACTGCGGGCGAGGACGACCCGCCGTCCCGAAACTACTTGAAGCGGGGGGGTCCATCCTAGCGATGCGGCGACTCTCCTCGAGGGAGGAACGCCGTGGGGGGATCCACCGCGACCGCGAAACGCCCGTCGGCCTTGGAGGCCGACCCGCGCATCTCGACGGGCAACCCCGGCCTGGACGCGATGCTCGAAGGCGGGGTGATCGCCCGACGTCCGTACCTTATCGTCGGACCGGCCGGGACCGGCAAGACGACCCTCGCCCTCCAGTTCCTCTGCGAGGGGGTCCGGCGCGGCGAACGGTGCCTGCTCGTCACCCTCGAGGAGCCCCCGAACGAGGCGAGGATCGAACCACCGGGGCCTCGACCGCGAGTTCGACCGGGTCGAGGTGTTCGACGCGATCCCGGACGTCATGCGTTACGAGCGCGTCCCGTTCAAGGATATCTCGGCGGTGCGGTCGGCGGTGCCGTTCGGTCAGGTCCCGTTCGTCATCCGTCGCACCCCCGAGCTCACCGGGGTCGAGGTGACGATCACCGGCCTCGAGCAGATGCTGCGGAGCGAAGTCGCGCGCCGAGGCTATACGCGCATCGTGATCGACTCGTTGACCGCGCTCCAGTTCTTCTGCATGAAAGGATTCAACGAGGTCGCCGGCGCCCAGACCTTCCTACGGTTCCTATCCGACCTCCAGGTGACGACGGTGCTCACCGTGGAGTCTCCGCTCGAGGACGTCGACACGACCGAACGGGTCCTCGCGCGCGGCGAGATCCGCATGTTTCGCTGGGAGCTCGACGGGGCCACGGTGCGCGCGATCGGGGTCGAGAAGTTCCGAGGCAGCTCCCACGACGTCCGCCTGCATCCTTATCGGATCGGTCCCCAAGGGATCGACATCAACGTCGCGGTCACCATCTCCCGGGACACCCGCCAGATCATCGAGCCTGAACCGGTCGTGACCCTCGTGACAGGCCCGCCCGAACCGGTGCCCCCCGGCTCCCCGCTGGATCCGTTGACCGACGAGGTGCAGGACCTCGTGGCGATCGGGGCGGACGTTGCTCCGGTACGCGGGGCGGTGGAAGCCGCGATCGCGGCCGTCGCGGGGGACGATGGGACGGCCGCCGCAGCCGAAATCGCCCGCGCCTCCGCGCTCGCCCTCGACCTCTCAGGGCAGTACCGGGGACCGACCCCTGCCCTGACGCCAGGAACGCCCGTCGCTATCGAGGCGTTGAAGCGGATGGTCGCGCGCGCCGAGACCGCACGCGGGGGCGTGGCTCCAACAATCCTCCCCGCGCTCCCCGAGCTGGGGCAGCAGCTCCAGCAGGTCCTTTCGATACTGGCAGCGGTGCCCGTCGTTTCACCGGTTTCCGTTGCCGAGCCCGCCGCGCCCGTGGTCGCGCCCGCTGTGCAGCCAGCTCCTCCCACGATCCCGCCGGTCGCGATTCCGAAGCCGAGTCCATCGCCCCCGCCCGTGGTCTCTCCCGGCGCCCCGACCGGCGTACCACTGCCGCAAGAGGTGGCTCCTCCCCCACCTCCACCTCCGCCGCCTCCCCCTCCACCTCCGCCGGCGGAGAAGGTCACTGCAGTGCCACCCTCGCCTGAGCGGCCGTCCGCCCCCGGGGTTCACGTCCGGGGGGTGGCTCAGGTCACCATTTCCCCGGAGCTCTCCGTTGCGGCGCACCCGGATCCGGAAGCCCGTGGGGCACCGGTGAAGCATCCCGAGTCCGAAGCGATTCCAGCTTCGACACCGACGAAGACCGTCCCGACGCCATCCTCGCCGCCGCCCGAGACGCACCGAGAGCCCGCGCTTCCCCCGCCACCTCCCCCTCCAGTAGAAGTCGTCGATAGGCCGCCACCGCCGTTTCCGAAACCGAGGGCCGCGCCTCCGTCCGCGCCGCCCGCGGCGCAGCCTCCAACGCCGCCGGGGCCGGCGGCGCCCGCGCGACCGGCCGCGGCGCTCCCTCAGCCGGGTGGCGCCGCGTGAGCCTCCGTCGCTCCCTTCCGGGTTCGTTGCTCCCGTTCGAACGACCGACCGGGTCACGGCGCCGACCCGGGGCGCAGCTGAACGACCGGTCGTTGACCAATCGCTGCCGACGCAACGCGGGGCGCCTTCCTCGCCTCGCCTCCCGCAGCCCCCCCTCCCTACGATGACCGCTCCGGCCGCGAGGTTGCCTCCCCCGCCGCCCGCCCATCCGGCCCCAGACGCTCGTGGTTCCCCCACGGCCCCGGCGGCACCATTGGCCCCTGTGGCCCCCGAAGCCCCTGCGACCCCTGTGGCCGCTGTTGCCCCCGTGGCCCCCACGACCACTCCGCCCACGCCGATGGTGACCGCTCCGCTTCCTGAACCGTCCGCTCCTGCGACGCCCGAGCCGGCGCCCAAGCGGAAAGGTAAGCGTGGTCCGCGGACTCCTCGCAAATTCCCGGTGCCAGTCGAGCCCGTCGTGGTGACCACCGTGCCCGAAGGCGCTCTTAACCCGGGCGCGCCGCCCTCCCTGCCCTCGGCCAGCGCCGAGCCCTTGGGGACCGAACCCCCGGCACCGGCGAAGCCCCGCCGTCGGGCGGTCCGTAAACGCAAGGCGCCGGAAGTGATTTCGGCGACGCCGGGCGCGATCCCGCCCGGGGTCCTCGGCACCGACCAGACGCCGGCCTCTCCGCCCGCGGACGCGCCGTCTCGCAAGGAGGGAGAATGACGATCCCGCCTCCCAACGCGCTCGCCCAGCAACGCGTCACGACCGGGGCTCCGGGGCTCGACCGTATGCTGGGCGGCGGCCTGATCGCGGGACGACCGTACCTCGTGACGGGGGCCACAGGGAGCGGGAAGACGCTCCTCGGGCTGACATTCCTACTCGAAGGTCTCCGCCTCGGCGAGGAGGTGCTCCTGGTCGCAGTGGACGAGCCGCCGTCGGAGATCATGGAGAACGTGCGGTCGTTCGGCTGGGACCTCTCGGCGATCAAGACGCTCGACGCGAACCCGGGAACGCGAGCGATCAAGCGCCAGGCGGCGGTGCAGGAGATCCGCACGATGACCGACCTGAAATCGATGCGCGACCTCGCGGCCTACGACAAGCGGGCCGGCGAGGTCGAGGACATCTCGATCCAGTCGATCTACCTCAAGCTGCGCCAGCAGATGGCCGACGTGCCGTTCCGACGGGTCCTCGTGGACTCGATCACGTCCGTCCGTCGGTTCGCGGTGAAAGCCTCCCAGGACGTGCAGGCCGAGCGGACCGAGATCCAATCGCTGCTCCGGTTCCTTTCGGAGCAGAACGTGACGGCCCTGATCACGGCGACGCCGAGCAACCCGGGTGTCTCGATGCCGGAGGACCTGCTCTCCAGGGGCGAGATCCTCCTCACGCGAAAGTGGATCGGTGACCGCTCGGTCCGGCAGATCAAGATCGTCCGGATGCGCGGAGCCGCGCATGACCCTGAGCGCCGGCCGTTCGTCATCACCACCCAGGGGATCCTCCTCGCGTGAGTCGGTCGGGACCGGCCCCGACACCGTTACGAGTTCCCGAGCCTCCGGCGGTCGTGGCGCATTGGCTCGCGAAGTCCGAACCCGGCGTGTATTCCTATTCGGACCTCGAGCGCGACACGAAGACCGAGTGGAACGGGGTCCACAATGCGCTGGCCCTCCAGCATCTCAAGCGAATGCGCCCGGGCGACGGCCTCCTTTTCTATCACTCGGGGGCGGAACGTGCGGTCGTCGGGATCGCGCGCATCGCGTCGATCCCCCACCCCGACCCCGAGGACGACCGGGGCTCGTGGTCGGTCGAGGTCCGGCCGGTCCGACGGCTGCGCGGACCCGTCACGCTCGCCCAGCTCCGCGGGGACCGGACCCTGGCCGGTCTCGACCTCCTCCGCATCTCGCGACTCAGCGTGATGCCGGTGTCGCTCGCCCACTGGAAGCGGATTCTTGCCCACGAACCCCCAGCGGGGTCGCCCCCCACTCAAGGCACCACGGGCGGGTCGCGTTCAAGTAGGCGCGTGGCCGCCGCGCGGAAACGCGGCGCGACGTAGACGCCCACCGGCCAGTCGGCCGGCGGCCGGTTCACCAGTGCGTGCCAAGGCCCCGAGCCCCGGAAGGGATACGTGACGATCCGCCCGGCCAAGAGGCCGACGTCCGCCCAGTCCTCCGCCGGATCGCCGCGGACCTCGACTCCCGCGAGGTCGATGAGGACCGAGCCGGGCGGAGCACGAAGCCGCGCGGCGATCTCGTCCTCCAGCGCCCGACGGGCGACGGGTCGATGCGCGAGACGCCGCCACCGCTCCCGGGGACCCGGGTCCAGTACCCGCCATCCGAACGCCCGCTTGTAGAGCCGACGCTCGGAGATCGCCCGCACGAGCGCGCCGCTCGGACCCCCGGCGTCCCCGAGCCGGACGAGGAGCTCCCCGTCGGTCCATCTGAACTGCGCTCGAGCAACCTCGGGATATCCGGGTTGCCGCTCGACCGCGGCCTGCGCCATCATCTCCGCCGCGCGGACGGTCTTGTGATAGTAGACGGTGGAATACATCAAGGCCCGTCCGACGAGGAACCCTTCGACTGCGCTCCGTCCCTTCTCAGCGAAAACGAGGCGCCCCCCCAGTACCCGAAGGGTGTCGAGGAGCCGTACTGCATCGATCGCCCCATGGGCGACGCCGGTATAGTGGGCGTCGCGCTGCAGGTAGTCGATCCGGTCGGCGTCGATCGCCCCGTGGAGGATGCCTCCGAGCCACGACGCACGGTCCCGGCGACGAGGGTCGACCAGTTTCGCGACCCCTCGGGGGTCGAGGTCGTACTTCTGGAGAATTGCTGGAATTCGCCCCGTTCCCGCGGGGTCGCCCTCGATCATTTCGCGGGAGACGGTCTCGTGCGAATGTCCCAACACCTCGCGCATCGGGCCGTCGAGCGTGTGGGAGAACGGGCCGTGCCCGAGGTCGTGCAGGAGCGCGCCGGTCGTGACCTCCCGGGTCTCCGCACGGCCGAGCCCGAGGTGGTCCGCGAACCGCGAGGCGACCCAGTACGTCCCGAGCGAATGCTCCAGCCGCGTGTGGTTCGCGCCGGGGAAGACGAGGTGGGCGAACCCGGTTTGACGGATTCCCCAGAGTCGCTGGAACTCGGGGGTTCCGATCAGCGCGAGCGCGAGCGGGTCGAGCGCGATCGGTCCGTGGACGGGGTCGAAGATCGCCTTCCGGGACGCCGGAGGTCGGGTCCGAAGGGGCACGTTTCTCCCGAGACGCGCGGGCGGATAAGCCGACGGTCGGCCGTGATTCGTGCTCGAGCGCGAGGCTTTCCCTTTGACCCCAGCTATTTAGACTGAGACGTTCGTCAACGGATAGAAGATGGCCGCCGCGACCGCGCCCAGTACACCACCGAGTTCTAACGCCCTCGAAGAGGCTCGCCGCCGGTACCGAGGTGCGCTGGACGCCGAGAGCGGACCGGATCGTAGTCGTACACCAGGCGCCCTGAAGGCGTTCCTCGCCGTCGTGGAATCCCACAGTAAGGAGCTGACAGACGCCGGGACGGAGATCGCCCCGTGGCTCGACGAGACCGCAATGGCGTTCTACCGGGCATCGCAACCGGAGTTCGCGCGCCGAGCGGTCGACCTGGGCCTAGAGTTCACGCCCGGAGCGACATCCCTCTTGCATCACAAGGCCCTGATCCTGCTCGCCCAGAATGAGAACATCCCCGAGGTCGTCGCACTGACCGACAAGGCGATCGAGGGCAATCCGCACGACAAGGGACTGTGGGCGACCCGCGGGGACGCGCTCAAGCTCCTCGGGCAGACGAGCGAGGCCGCGGAGGCGTACCTGCGGGCGCAGCAGCTCGACGCGACTTCGATGCAGTACGTCGACAAGGCGCTGAAGCTCGTTCCCGATAGCCCCCGTGCGCCTCCGGATGAAGCTCGAGCTCGCTCGGGCTCAGGGCGGGGAAGTGCCGGCGCTCGCGGCCTGCGAGGAACTCCTGAAAGCGACCCCCGACGACGCCGAGCTGCTGCTCGCGCGTGCCGACCTTCTCGCCGCGCTCGGCCGCCTGCCCGAGGCGCTGGACGCGCTCGAACGGGTGCACGCGGTGGCCCCCGACGACCCTCGCGCCAAGGTCCTCCATGCTCGCGCGCTCTTCCGACTCGACCGAGCCCCGGAAGCAGTCCCCATTGCGAAAGGGATCGTCGAGGCGACCGCGGCCCCCGACTCGGCGGCGCTCGAGGAGATCGCCCGGGCGGTCGAGGCCGACGCGCCCGACCTCGCGGTCGCGGCCCGCCAGCGGCTGCGCGAGGTCGACCCGCGGAATCTCCAGAACCTCATCGAGCTCCGCGACCTGGGCCTGCGCCTCGACCGGGTCGACGTCGCTCTCGCCGCGTGCCGGGCGCTCCTCGAAGCGCAACCCGACCACCTCGAAGCGATGCGCGGGATCGCCGAGCTCGAGCTGGCGGAGGGCCACGTCGACGCGGCGATCCAGGCGTACCGACGCTCCGGCAGGCGAATCCGCACGCGGTCGGAGACCTTCGGAAGGCGCTCGAGGTCGCGCGAAGCGCGGGACAGGACGATGCGGTCAAGGAGTTCGCCCAAGCGATCATCGCTGAGGAACCCACGGACATTGGTGCCCAGGTGGAGTTGGCGCGGACGCTGTCCGCGAGCGGCGACGCAGTAGGGGCGCTCCAAGCGTACGATGCGCTCCTCGCGGCGCATCCGGGAGAACTTCCGTATCTCCTCGAGAAGAAGGAGGTCGTCGCGAAGACGAACGACCCCGCCCAGCTCGCGCCCGTCCTGGACGAGCTGTTCCGTCTCGACCCGACCCGCACCGACGTCGCGATCGAACGCGGCAATCTCTACCTGACGCTGGCGTACGACCGCGCCGAGGGCTCCTCCGAACGGGACCAGGCGGCGCGAACGGCGTTGGTCGCCTACGAGCGCGCATCGACCGACCCGGACGCAGCACCGGTCAGCGAACTCGGCATCGCCCGAGCCTCCCGCCTCGTCGGGGACCATGACCGCGCGATCCGGGCGTACCAAACCTTCCTCGAACGCGAGGTCAACCGCGCGCGCAATGACGTGCTCAAGGAGCTAGGTCACGCGCTCCGCGAGACCGGACGGAATTCCGAGGCGACGGAAGCGTACGCGCGCGCCATCGCCGGCGGACTCGAGGACCCGGACCTGTTCTGGGGGGCGGTCGAGGTACTCGCTCACACGAATCAGGAGGCACGAGCCCTCCAGCTCCTCGAACTCCTCCTCCAGCGGGAGCCGAACAACCCGATGTTCCTACGCAAGAAGGGGCAACTCCTTCTGCAGGTCGGCCGCCGCTCGGAGGCGCTCCTCGTTCTCCAGGCCGCCGTGCAAGGGAGCTCGGGAGACCCTCACGCTTTCTTCGAGGTCGCCGAAGCCTTGCGGGCTCAGGGGGCGTACCCCGACGCGATCGCCTACTACCGCCGCGGGCTGGAGGTCGACGCCCGGAACCGTCACGGGAGGCTCGCGCTCGCCGAGACGCTCCTGCTCGCGGGACAGTACCCCGAGGTCGTCACCCTCGCCGACCAGCTCCTCAAAGAGGACCCCAACGAGCTCGCGGCGTGGAAGGCGCGCGGCGATGCCTGGCGCGCCCTCGGCCGGCCGTCCGAGTTGCTGTACTCCCTGACCGCGATCCTCCTGCTCGAACCCGACAACGCTTCCGCCCTGTTGGAAAAGTACCGGCTCCACCGCGACTCAGGAGAGAAGAAGGAGGCCCTCGAGACCCTCACCAAGCTTCTCGGGACCCACGCTCCGGAGTCGCAGGACGCGACGCTGCATCTGGAACGGGGAGACCTCGCAGCCGGGCTCGGCCTCGCCGAAGTGGCGAACGGCTCCTACGAGCGGGCGGCGGAGATCGACCCCGTCTATCGGGTCGAGATCGCGATCCGCCGTGCCCGTCTTCGCCTGAGCTCCGGGCGTCCCGACCTCGCACTCGAGGTCCTCGACGAGGGACTCAAGGCATCGCCCCCCGGGGCTCCGGCGAACGTGGGGGCGCTCCTGCTCCGCGCGGAAGTGCTGAGCGCCCTCGAGCGCCCGGCCGAGGCCCGGGCCGTGTACGACGAGGTCCGCCAGCGCGAGCCCCGCTCCCCGCTCGCGATCTCCGGCACCGCCCGCTCGCTGCTGGACGAGGGGCGGCACGCGGACGCGCTCGAGCTCCTCCGCCAGTCGATCCCCCAGGTCCCGCCGCAGGAATCTCTCTACCTGCTCCTCGCCGAGGCCGAGAGTGGCCTCGGACACCTCGACGAGGCCTCGGAGGCGCTGAAGAAAGGGGTCGAGGTCCTCCCGAAGAGCGTCGCGCTCTGGGTCCGATGGGGCGAGCTCGGGGTCGCGCGTCAGGCCTGGCCCGAGGCAGCGAACGCCTTCGCTCACGCGCTCAGCCTCGCTCCGGCCGCCGTCGAGGTGCTGCTCCGGGCGGGATTCGTCGCCGACCGCCTGAGCCACCCGAACGAAGCGCTGTCGTTCTACGAGCGGGCGACCGAGGCCGAGCCGGGGAACAAGCAGGCGTGGACCAGTCGCGGCCTCGCGCTCCTCGCCACCTCCCGTCCCGGGACGCCCAGACGAGCTTCGACCGGGCGCTCGCCCTCGACTCGGACTTCGGGCCCGCGAAGGACGGCAAGAAGCTCTCCGTGCAGAAGACCCGCGATGTCGAGATCCAGCGGTACGGCCGCGAGGCTCTCCTCCTCGAGGCGAAGCTGAACCGGACGGTCGCGAAGAACGACCTCTTCGTCACGCTCCACGTCCCGTACGAGTTCCTGGAGCCTGTCCTCTCGGCGATCGGCCGGCCACCGGACCTGAAGCTGGACCGGGTCGAAGCGGCGGAGGTCCATGACCTCGAGAACGCGTCCTACCACCTCGTGACGCAGGCGCTCGAACGTCGCACCGCCCGGTATCGAGCGACGCGGCTTCACGATGGCCGACGTCGCCGTCCTCTCTCCCCCGGGGTACAGCTTGGACCAGGTCCAGCGACTCTTCGGGTACTTCAAGGCGGTGCTCGAGGCCGACCTCCGGCCGGAGAATCTCCGTCTCACCCCGGACGTCGAGGAGCTGGCCCGGAAGGCGCTCCTCTTGCCCCCCGATCAACGCACACTGTTCCAGCTGGTGCGCAACCTGCGCGTCGGCGTCTACAAGGCCCGCCTGATCAAGGTGGTCGAGGAGGCGGGGTCCGCCGTCCACGCTCCCCTTCCGTCGCTCGACCTCGGGGCCTACTCGCCCGAGTTCCGAAGCGGTGGGGGCCCCGGGGAAGCGCCCGAGGGGCCCGTCTCGGGCGAGGTCTACTTCGCCCCCGAGACGAGCCCCGCCGGCACCCCCGGCGCCGAGTCCCCGCGACCCACGAATTCCGCGACGATGGGCGATGCCGCGGCGCCCGGAGCCGCGGCGACCGCGGCGGCCCAACCCCGATGCGTCGGTTGTGGGGGGATCGCTTCCGCCGTGCACTCGTGCGGCGCTCCGCTCTGCCAGCACTGCATCGGCTCATTCCCGAAGTGCCCCAAGTGCGGGCAACCGATCTCGACCGACAACACCCACGCGGCCGCCGGCGCGGTGATCCATCCGACGAGCAGTCGACCTTCCGGTGGCGGCGGCCTCCGTGGGGTGTTCCAACGCTCCAAATCCTCGAACTCGAGGGCTGGAGAACCTGTACCCGGGAAAAAGGACCACCCGGCGACCGCGGCGCGCCCCGGCCCCGAACGGAAGCCGGCGCCGGCCGCAAGCCCGGGAGCGTCGACCAAGGACGGTCCCGCGACCACCGACAGCCGACCCGCTCCGCCGAAAGCGGTGCCGGAGCCTCCCGCTCCCCCCGCGACCCCCGTGGTCAAGCCACGACGTGACAGGGCCGACGACGAACCCCGCCTCTGACCGGCGGGCCCGCCGGCTCACCGTCTTATACTGGGGGGTGCTTTTTCACCGGAGTCAATTGCATGGCGACCCCTACCCCGACTGCGCCCCCGACCGCTGCCCGATGGGGCGGCGCCGTCCTCACCGTACTCTTTCTGGTGATCGCCGCGCTGCTCTTCTACATCTTCTACGCGGCCTTCCCTCAGAGCCAGCACTTCTGGGGGCTGATCTGGATCGGCATCCTTGCGATCATCCTCGCCCTCGCGAGCTACCTCGCGGAGTCTGCCTCTCGGGACCCGACCTACCAACGGTCCCTCGCCTGGGGGTTCTTCGGGATGGGATTCGCGGTCCTGTTCCTCACGATCGGCCTCGCGCCCTCGTACGGGATCTCGCTGGGATTGTGGCGGTACATCGGCCTCCTCCTCGTCGTGATCGCGCTTGCGGTCTCGGTCGGGGGGATCATCTGGCGGCAACGCGCCCTCCAAAGGACGACCCGCCGGGAAGCCGTCCGGGAGCAGTGGCGAGATCGTCCGGCCCCCTCGGCGTTCTCCTATGCGGCCGCGAACTCTCCGAGCGTACCTGCCACTGCGGCGCCCCCGGCGCCTCCGAGCCCTCCCTCTTCCCCGCCCCGGAGCCCCTGACATGGCCGTTCCTTCCGCGACCGTTCCTTGCCCGAAGTGCGGCGCGCCGGCTCCAGTGGGGGCAAAGTTCTGCAAGCAGTGCGGCGCACCGCTCGGTAGCGCCGCGCCCTCGGTGGCGGCGGTCGCACCGACCGCGGCCTCGACCCCCTCTCCTTCACCTCCGGCTACCGTAACTCCCGCCCCGAGCTCCGCTCCTCCGGGGGCGACCCCGGTCGACCTTCGGCAGAGGGTCGAGGACGACCGCGGGATCATCAAGCGCCTTCAACTGCTCGTCCCCGGGTACCGGACGTACCGCGAGGGCGAGGACATCCGCGCCGCGGACAGCCTCCTCCGGCTGCAGGTCGCCGACAAGATCAAGAACTCTCGAGCGACCGTAGAGAATACCCGGCAGGCGCTCGTTCAGGCGAACCAGTTCACCGCGCTCACCGACCTCGCGCCGCTCATCGCCGACCTCTGGAGGCTGGAAGGCGAGATCCGCTTCGGGGAACAGGGATACACGGGGATCTCTCCGGCGGTGCGAGTGAACCCGCAGCAGATCGACCGTCTCTACGAGTACGACTTCGGATTTGCGCAGGCGGGGGACCAACTCGCCCAGACGATCGCGAGCCTCCCCTCCGCTCGCCGGGGGCCCGAACGCCGCTCAGGCGGGCTCGGTCATCGCTACCGCCCGGGGCCAAGTTAATCAACTAGACCAAGCGTTTAAGGCTCGAGTCCAGGCGATCGAAGGGATCCGCGTTTCGTAGTGGGACCGAGGAACTGCAAAGATGTCTGGCGTCACCAACAACCCCATCCCGGCGAAAGGCGGGAGCTTGATCGGGGCCACGACGATCAACTGGGAGGACGTGTACAAGGGCCCGAACGTCATGTGGCGGGTGCCGCGCAACATCCGCTGGAACGACAACATCGTCGTTCGCCAGGACGAAACGGCCGTATTCTATCGGGACGGCAAGGTCCTCGCCTACCTCGACCGCCCTGACCGGTACACGCTCACGAGCCTGAACGCTCCGATCCTGGGCAACCTCGTCCAATCCCTCTCGGGAGTGCGCCAGGAGGCCGAGGTCTACTACCTCCAACGCCGGATCTTCGACGGAAAGTTCGGGAGCACCGAACCGTACGTCTTCCGCGACGCGGATTTCGGCCTCGTCCAGCTCCGCGTCTTCGGTTCGTACCGCTGGCAGGTCGGGGCGCCGGACAATTTCATCAACCAATTCGTCGGCACGTTCGGGGCGGTCACGACCCCCGACGTCGAGGCCCGGCTGCGCGACCAGATGGTCCTGCTGGTCTACAACACCCTCGGCAAACTCAAGGACCAGGGGATGCGGGTCACCGACCTCGCGACCCAGCTGACGACCATCGAACAGGCCGTCCTCGGGGCGGTACCCCAGCACTTCGGTCCGCTCGGGGTCGTCGTCCAACAGATCCAGGGCCTCTCGATCAACCTCCCGGACGACGTCCAGGCGGCGGTCGACACCCGGTCGAAGATGGGCGTCCTCGGGGTCAATTACATGCAGTACCAGGCCGGTCAGGCGCTCACGACCGCCGCGGCGAACCCGGGCAGCGCCGGTTCCTTGGCAGGAGCCGGGGTCGGACTCGGCGCCGGGCTCGGCATGGGTTACGGCATGGTCGGTGGCATGCAGGGAGCCTTCCAAGGGGGCACGATGGTCGTCTGCCCGAAGTGCAACGCCCAGGTTCCCGCGGGGACGAAATTCTGCCCGAGCTGTGGAAACTTGATGGCCCCTCCGCCCGGCGCCGCGGCGGGGGCCCCGTGTCCGAAGTGCGGTCAGCCCGTCCCCGCCGGTGTGAAATTCTGCCCGAACTGCGGCGCGTCCACGGCGCCCCCCGCGCCCCAGACGTGTCCGAAGTGCGGCAAGTCCGTGACCACGACCGGGAAGTTCTGCCCCGAGTGTGGGGCTCCGCTGTCCCCGTAAAGGCACGAAGGTCCGAGGACCGAGTTCGGAGGTTGGAATGACCATCTTCTGTGTCAAGTGCGGGACCGGGAACCCGGACGGGGCACAGTTCTGTTTCAAGTGCGGAACCGCGATCGCGGGAACCGCCGGCGCCGGCGCTCCCCCCCGCCCCCTCCCGGCGCGCCCGCGAAAACGCTCGGCGGGGCCGGGGTTCAGCAGCTGAAGTGCCCGGCGTGTGGGGGGCCGATCAAGCCCGCGTTCGGCGAGATGGTGATCACATGCGACTACTGCGGCGGTTCGGTCACGCTCGGGGGGGACGGGTGGAAGGAGATCAACAAGCACACGATGCTCACCCTCAAGGTCACGGACCGGGACGCGGCCCTCAAGACGGTGCACGATTTCATGGACCAGGGATTCTTCAATCGGAAGAACTTCGAGGAATCGAAGATCTCCGAGGAGCGGCTCACGTACGTGCCGTTCTGGGTGCTGCCCGCGTCGGCGTCCACCACGTACCAGTACCAGGCGGTCGCGACGTCCGTGGGCGCCACCGTCGGCACGATGGCCGCGGGAGCGCTCCTCGGGAGCGTGCTCAGCGGGAACCGAGGCGGCACCACGGTCGTGCCGATCTTCGGAGGGCCGGTCGTGAATCCGAACCGGACGGAGACGATCTCGGGGCAGTTCGAGTACCCCGTCGTGGCCGTGAAGGCAATGGCCGCGTACCAGCCGAAGGACTACCAGTTCGGCCTCGCCGACCGGACGTTCTTCGACAAGAAGAACATCCCGAGCGGGACGGCCATCCTGAACGGCGACCTGGGCGAGGACGCGGCTCGGCACGCGGCCGACGCCTTTGTCCAGCAGCTCCAGTCGGAGGTGGTCCACAAGAAGCACAGCGTGGTCTCCCAGCTCCGAACCCAGGTCAACATCTCGGAGGGAGAGCTCCTCCACGTCCCGATCTGGTACTTCCAGCTCGACCGCAAGAACGAGAAGACGACGATCCTCATCGACGGGCACGCCGGCCGGGTCATCCGGACCATGACGTAGCGCATCGGCTCCACTCGCGGGTTTAAGTGGGCCGGGCCCTCTTTCGCATCCGTTGACGCGCCCCGCGCACCCGAAATTCATCGGTATAGCTTCCGCGACGGTGCTCAGCATCGCGGTCGTCATTTTGCTCGCGCTCTCGGCATTGGCCGTGGCCGTCGAGTCGCCCGCCCTGCCTTCGCCCTTCCCGATGACCACTGCGCGTGTGCTTCCTACTGAACCGTTTGCCCCTCCACCATCCCCCTCACCCGTGGCTGAACCCTCCACCTTCGGGCTTTCCAGTAGTTCGGCGGGCTCAGTCGTCGAAACGGCCTACATCAATTACGATGGGAACACCAGCGGAAACTTTCCGAGCACCGTATGGAACTGGGACGGCGGAAGGTCCGCCGTCGACCCCCTGACGGGTCAGCTCTGGATTCCCGAGTGGCCTATCACCGTCCCCGGTCTCACTCCGATCCCGCACTCGGCGCCGATGCTCGTCTACGACCCCTTGACCAATTCGACGGAGATGGTCAAGAACGTAACGAACACTTCCGCAATCGCCTTCAATCCTCTGAACGGCGACCTCTACGCGACCGACCCAATCGACAACACCGTGGTCGTGATCGACCCGGCCACGCAGTCCGAGGTCGGGGCACCAATCCCGGTGGGGGCCAGTCCGATGGCGATTCTGTTCGACAACAGATCGGGAAATCTCTACGTCGCTAACGAGGTGAGCGACGACGTAACAGTGATCAACGGAACCACGAACATTGTGCAAGTGAAGGGCGTGCCCGCTGGCTCCGACCCAGTCGCACTCGCCGACGACACGAAAGACAGGATGTTGTTCGTCGCGGACGATGGGGAGTACGCGCTGGCGTACAATCTCTCGGTCATATCCACGAGCTCTGACACCCCGCAGCCGACCATTATTACTCTGCTCCACCCCGCGTCCTCTCTCGCATATTCATTCTTACAGGGGCTACTGGCGGTGGGGATTCCAGATTTCAACTACATTGCCACGTACGTTGGGTCCTCTCAGGTGTCCGCCGGTTTCGCGTTGAACGTAGGGTACAACGTCTCATCCATCGTCAGCGACGTCAACGGGAGCGAGTTCGTGGTCGCGAACGGGACAGCGGACCACCTGGCCCTAATCCCTGCCTCGACAGGGGCGGTCACGCCGACGTTTCTCGAGATGAGCGAAGCGCCGAGCCGCCTGTCTGTCGATCCTGTCAACGGGGCACTATTCGCTTGGAGTGGGTCGAGCCGCACGATCTCTAGCGTGAATCTGTTTGTGATGCAGGTAAAGCAACGGTCGCCCTCGCTCGGCGCCGAAGCGGAGACGCTCGCTTACGACGCCGATTCGGACCGTGTGTTCGTCGCGGACTGGCAAAACGACAGCGTATCGGTCCTCAACGCGTCCTCGTTCCTCACGGCTCAGGCGCCCCTTTCGCTTCCCGGTACGCCGACTTCACTGGTCGACGACCCGGCGACGGGAACCATCTACGTCGCGTACGTGGGAGGGGTCGCGGCGATCGACGCCCGGACGGGCGAGATTACCGCGCGCAACGCTTCCCTGACGGGGAACAACACCCAACTAGCGCTCAACCCTGAAAGCGATCTTCTCTGGGACGTGAATAAGCTAGTCGGGCTCGAAGCCCTCTCAGTTCCTGCGCTGAGGGTCGTAGACGTTATTGGGACCGGCGTCGGGACGGCCAACCTTCGCGGGGTCGTTCTGGATCCCACGATGAACGAACTCTTCGTCGCGAATCTCTCGAGCTCGATGGTCGTCGTCGTGAATGCGTCGACCGGGGCGATCCTTGACCGCGGTATCTCCGGAGTCACCGGCCTGCGTTCGCTCGCGTACGATTCCGCTGATCAGATGATCTACGCCCTCGGTTCGGCCGTATGGATCATCAACCCGGCGACCGACTCGATCGCGGCCGGCCCCATTCCAATCGCCCCTCACCTCCTCGCCTGGTCGATCGTCTATGACCCCTCCCGAGAGTTCCTCTATGTCACCTCGATTGACAGGCTCCTTCTCCCCTTCCCCGGAAACGTCACCGTCCTGGACGGGTCCTCGGTAGCTGCGAGTCAAGGGTCGTACGTTTCGATCCCCGTCGGGCAGAATCCGGTCGATCTCCAGCCTGTCCAGTTGCCGGGGAGCGCCGCGCCGGGCTCGAGCGAGATCTGGGTGACGAATTTCCTCTCTGGAACGTTGAGCATCATCGCGAGCCCGCCTCAGATCACCTTCCTCGCGGCCACCCCGAACCCTGTTGATATCGGCGCACCCTCGAACATCCTGCCTAGGATTTGCCGGCGGTGCAGGAGCCTCCCAGATCTCCTACTCGGGCCTGCCTTCGGGGTGCGCGAGCGCTGACAGCCTAACGTTGAACTGTACTCCGCAAGCGGCGGGTAGCTACCCCATCACTGCAAACATAGTCGACAGTTTGGGCTCCTCTACCTCGGCGGAGACTGTGCTCTCGGTTTCGCCGGCAATCCAACTTCAGGTGGCTCTTTCGTCGGGAGCGAATGGCCAGGTCGATCTGGGTACCGTGGTGCACTACCTTGCCGTGGCGACGGGCGGTACGGCTCCCTACAACTATTCTTGGGACTTCGGTGACTCGACGACGGGGTCAGGTCCTAACCCAACCCACACCTACGCGGGCACGGGAACGTACCTCATCTCCGTGGTCGTGACCGACGTTGGCGGGGGGATCTCCAGCAACACGTCCTCGGTCACGGTTGTGCCGCTTCCGACGCTCACGATATCAGCGTCGCCGTCGAACGTCACCGACGTCAACGTATCGATCGCATTCGCCGCGAGCGTCGCAGGTGGGACCACGCCGGGCAACTCGTCCTGGACCTTTGGGGACGGCAGTTCCGCTTGGGGTGCCACCGTCGATCACGAGTACGCTGCCGCGGGTGTGTACTTCGCGACGTTCCACTATCGGGATGGATCGGGAGTCAACGTGAGCCGTTACCTCAGCGTCCTGGTCAACTCGGCTCTCTCCGCAAAATTGACCGTCGCCACGGTGCCCCCGAACTCGGCGGTTACGACGGGCACCCTACTCCAGTTCAACACGTCCATTTCCGGGGGCACACAACCGTACTCGGTCTTCTGGGCACTCGGCGACGGATCCTACGGGTCCGGGATATCGAGCCAGCATTCCTACGCTGAGGCGGGAACGTACCTGGTCACGTTGATCGTGAACGACTCCGCGGGGGCGGGGTGGAGCACGACCTACCGACTCGTGGTGGCGGCCGCACCAGGTCCCTCGGCGCTCGGGACCCAATTCGAAACGGGGTTGCTTCTCGGGCTGCTCGTCGGCGCTGCCGTCGCCGCTCTGATCCTGTTCATCGCCCCTCGTTCCAAGCGGCGACCGCCGCCCTCTCCCCCGACCGCGTACGTGCCGCCCGCCGATCCCGCGGACGGTCCGGCGTGGCGTGAAGGCTAGTAGCTCAGCGCACCCGCCGGCCGTCAATCCCCGCGCTCGAGATCATGTACCGCACGGGCACTCGGCGGGTACGGTGGGTCCAGTAGTCGCAGCGGGTGCACCGCTGACCCAGGACCACCGACTCTCCTGATAGCGTTTGGTTGCGGATCGGCTTCAACGCGGAGCCACAGACCGGGCACGACGTGAGTGGCTGCCCTGGCTCGCGCTCGGTGTACCGGACCGACATCCTTACCCCGGGGAGGTCGATGAGCAGGCGACGAAGGCGACGGCCCCCGATCACGGCGAGCGGTTCGTCTCGACGAAGTGAGGTGAGGAGCGCCGCGCGGAACCGCGCTTGCGAGACGAATGCCGCCTTTCCGCCCCGAACCAGCCGGCGGGCGGCGCGCTGGACTTCGTCGTCCGCGGGGCGTCGGTACCTCGGCCCGACCCACGGCTTAGCTGGCGGTGTGGCCGTGGCGTCCTTCTCGGGCACGGATCTCCTCCTCGTAGAATCGTCGGGCGAACTCGGCCTCTACCTTTCCGATCGCGATGGGCCCGGAGGCCGGCTCCGCGAAGTACGTCAGCAGCGACGCGGCCGCGGCGAGTCGCACCGCCCGGGATTTCAACCTCGGAGAGAACTTCGGGAAGCTGGTCGTCTTCAGGGCCTTCTCGGACACCGCCCGGAGTTTGTCGTAAAGGCCCCGTTCCAGCCGGACGGGGCGGGAACGGAACTTCGCGGCGACCAACGGGTGGCCGGTCTCGATCGCGTGGACCAGGGTGAGGTGGTCGCGGATCTTCCCCGCGAGGGAGAACTCCATTTCGCCAAGTTCCAGACGCTCGGCGCTCGCCTCGACGGCGCGGAAGCGGTCGCGGGTCATGGGGTGGAACCGCAGGAGCATCCGGTCCTCGAGAGCCGCGAAGTTCGGGTCGCCGATCGTCGCCCAGTAGTCCTGGGCTCCCGCGGTGCGTACGTTGTAGTTGACGGAGAAGAACGACCGGAAGGTGTACGGGCCGACCGTGCCGAACGTGGTCTCCCACTTCACCTCGCGCTGCTCCATCACGAGCTTGAGCGGCTCCACCATTCCGCGGTACTTGAACCAGTCATTGAACTCAGGAACGATGAAGTTGAAGGTCCGACCGGTATAGGACGCCCCAACTCGAAGGAACTGGACGGGAGTGATCCCTCCGCAGTACCGGTTACGCCCCGCGAGGCCGTGCGGCGGCACCCCGGTCCGAGGATTGCCGCGGACGAGGTCGTCGATCGAGAACGTCTTGCCCGTACCGGGAGGACCGAAGAGCGCGAGATGGAAGCCGGTGGCCCCGGTCGTTCGGCCGGTCGGGGCGAGGAGGGGCGCGTCGGCCAGCGCGTACTGCTGGAGCAGGGAGATCAACGAATCAAAGTAGAGGGCCTCGCCGAACAGGTCGCGCAGGTACCCCGAAAGCTGCTCGACGTTAAACGTCCGACCGAACTCGACGGTCGCATCGAGCCGGTTTCGGAGCACGTCCCTCAGATGGTCGAGGAACTCGGAGTCCATCGAGCGGATCTCGGCCGACTCGTCGGGTACCGGCTGCAACGCGGACGGTTCCACGACCTCCGACCGGGCGACCTCATCGAGGAGGAGTTGGCGCAGCTCCTCGGGGTACGGCACCTGGTAGACCTTGTCGCCCCGCCCTTCGGGGACCTCGAGGAGCAGCCCCCGACGTTTCAGTCGCGTGAGCAGACGTCCGGTGTCCTCGAAGACCCGTTCGCGCAGGAGCCGGGTCCGGAGCTCGGAATAGCGAAATCGCGCAGTCTGGGCGGCGACCCCTCGGACGGTTCGTCGTCGATCCGAGTCCGCGACGACGCTCGCAAGTACCCGTGCCACGGGGACATCGGCGGCGATGATCTCCAGGGACGCCGTTGCCGCCACGGGACGTCCACTGTTCGACCACGGTATATTATAGCGCCCTCGTGACTCCTCCGCCGTGGTCGGTCGAGGGTCCTCCGCGTACGAGCGGGAGCTGCGGACCCTCTTGGAAGGTGAACCGACGGCCGTCCGGGCGTACGCTCGTGGACTTCCGCCGGAGGCCCGCCCTTCTTTCGAGCGACTGACCGGGGAGCCGTTCCTCGTGATCCGGGGAGCCGGGTCGTTGGGCTTCGACCTCGTTGCGCTTCGACGCGAGTTCGCCTTTCCATTGGAGGTCAAAGCCTCCTCCGACGGGGTCATTCGATTCACGGCCGCCAGTGGTCGGGCCGACGCGCAGCTCGCCGCCCACCGGGCCGCAGTCGGGCCGCGTCGGTCTGACCGTGTTGTACGCATATCGCCGTCTTGGCCGCCGGACGGAGGAGGCGTGGCGGCTATTCCTTGCCAGCCCTCCGCCCGAGTGGGGCGTCCTGAAATATCTCTGCCAGTCGGCTGCCGCCCGTGAACACTACGCGGGAGGGTCACGGGATCCTGCGTTGGGAGGAAGGGATGCCGCTCTCGCGCTTCCTGGATCAGGTCCGCTTCCTGATGGAACGTCCCCCGTCGGTGCCGGCATGAGCGTGCACGTCGCCTCCGTCGGGATGACCCGTTACGGCAAGCGCCCCGAGGGTCTCATCGACCTCGCTGCCGAAGCGGCGTCCGCCGCCCTCGAAGGAGTAGGCCGTCGGCCGATCGACTTCTTGGTCGCCGGGTCGATGTTCGCCTACGGGCCACACGGCCCGGAAGCACTGTTGCCCCGACTGGCCGGCCGAATCGGTCTCGAGTCCGGTTCGGGGCTTCGGGTCGATTCGGCGAGCGGCACGGGCGGCATGGCGTTCTACGCGGCGGTGCTCGCCCTCGAGTCGGGCCGGTTCGACCGCGCTCTGGTGATCGCCGCCGAGAAGATGACCGACCGCAGCACCGCGGTCATCACCCGTGCCCTCGCGGCCTCGCTCCACCCTTCCGAGGTCGCGGAGGGCGCGACCATGCCCGCGCTCGCGGCGATCGTCACCCAACGGTACCTGCAACGGTTCGACCGTTCACCGGCCATCTGCGATGCCGCGACCGTTCACGCCCGAGCGATGGCCGTGAACAACCCGTACGCCCAGTTTCAGAAGCCCGTGTCGGCGGAGGAGGTCGCCCGCAGCCGGCTCGTTTCGACCCCGCTGCGCCTCCTGCATTGCTCCGCCATCTCGGACGGGGCGACCGCGCTCGTGCTCGAGCGCGGCACGGGACCGGCCACCGTACTCGGTCTGGGACAGGGGTTCGAGTCCTTGCGCATCGTGGACCGCGACGACCTCACGACGTTCGCCGGGACCCGCATCGCGGCGAAGCGCGCGTACGAGAACGCCAAGGTCACGCCGAAGGAGATTCAGATCGCGGAAGTGCACGACGCCTTCTCGCCGTTCGTGTACATCCACATGGAGGATCTCGGTCTCTGCGAGGTCGGAGAGGGCCCAGCCGCGTTCGAAAAAGGAGAGGTTCGTCCGGACGGACGGATCCCGGTGAATCCGAGCGGCGGGGTCATCGGTCGCGGTCACCCGGTCGCGGCGTCGGGGTTGGCCGAGGTAGCCGAGGTCGCCCTTCAACTCCGCGGGGAGGCCGGGGCGCACGCGATCGCGCGGCCCCCGAGGATCGGACTCGCGCAGGCCATGAGCGGTATCGCTTCCCACAACTTTGTCACCATCTTGGGGCGGGAGGCGTCGTGACCGCGAGCGCGGAGACGATCGAGTTCAGCCGGTGCGAGTCGTGCACGGGCCGATTCCTGCCTACGGACGGGTCGTGCCCGCGGTGTGGCGGGACGGACGTCCGACCCTATGACTCGCCGGCCCTCGGGACCGTCCTTGCGGCGACCGAACTCACATCTCCCGCCGAAGGCTGGCATGCCCCGCACCGCCTCGCACTCGTGGAGATGCCCCAGGCTGTGCGCCTGCTCGCGATCGTGGACGGACCTCTTCCCGCGACGGGCACCATCGTGTCGGTACGGCGAGAAGCCGAGGTCTACCGCGCCCGGACCGAGCCCGAAACCTGACACCGGACGGACGCGGGGAGGGGGACGCTCCGGGCGCCGGACCGTTCCGGGGCCCTTTTGAACCCCCGAGGTGAAATCACCACAGGATTAGCAATCCTGCGCCTTACCGGGCTGGGCTATCCCCGCGTGAGCGTGACGAGCCCGGTCGGCTCCTTAAGGCTTCGCTCCGAAATCCGGGCGTGCCGATTCCCGCCGAGAAAACCAGAGACGTCGAGCTCCCCTCGGTGGTTGTCCGGCCGAGACAAGCCTTCAGATACTTCCTCGGCGGTTTTCCCGCTCGGCGATCGGAGTGTACGGAGTCGATAGCGGGGGAATGCCCCGGACGCCAGGCCGTCCGACCTGGTGGTGGGCGGTCCTCGGGTTCGGGCTCGCGATCATCGTGATACTCGTGGTCGTGCTCCTCCTTCAGCTGAACGGCAGCTTGGGAAACGCCGGCACGGGCCCCCGTCCGATCTTCGGATACTGGGGTGGGTTCTTCCTCCTCTTCCTGCTCGTCTGGGTCTCGTTCTTCGTGATCCGAATCACCCTGTGGGGCGGTCGGGGCCGTGGCGGATACTATCGGCAGCCGGGAATGCACCGAGACCCGGCGATCATGGCGGCCCGGCAGCGGTACGCTCGGGGAGAGATCACGCGGGAACAGTTCGACCAGATCATGACCGACCTGGGTCGCCGGGGGCGCGGCCCGGGCGGACCGCTCTCGGGCGCGTAGGGCACTTTCACCTTATCTAGCGCGCCCGCACTCTCCCCGCGGGTGTTCTCATGCGCGTCGCGAAGGCCGGGGTGGTGGGTGCCGGAACGATGGGCTCCGCGATTGCGGAGGTCCTCGCCTACAACGGGATCGAGGTCGTCCTCAAGGACGTGGACGCCGCGATGGTCGAGAAAGGCCTTGCGAAGGTCCGAACGATCGTCGACGGGCTCGTCCGGTTCCAGGAAAGCCGCGCTCCGAAAGAAATCGAGCGCATCACCGAGCTGGCGGGGGACCTCACGGACGCTCAGCGGGCGAAGGTCGCGTCGAAGCTCGCGCCGAAATTCACGCGAGCGCGGGGCGACGAGGTCATCGCTCGAATTCATGGCACGACCGATTACGGCTCGTTCCGGGACGTCGACCTTGTGGTCGAGGCGGTCTTCGAACAGTACGACGTCAAACGGCCCGTGCTCGAGGCGCTCGACGCCGTCGTTCCCGACTACGCGGTGATCGGGTCGAACACGTCCTCCCTCTCGATCACCCGGCTTGCACGCGGCCTGAAGCACGTGCGCGAGACGCTCGTGACGCACTTTTTCAACCCGCCGTACACCCTCCCGCTCGTCGAGGTCGCGGGCGGGGTCGATACGCGCGAGGACACCGTCACCGACACGGTCGACTTCCTTCAGGGGCTCAAGAACCACCGATATCCCCTGGTCCCGATCCGGGTGAAGGAGTCCCCCGCCTTCATCGTGAACCGTCTCCTGGCCCCGACGCTGAGCGAGGCGTGCTTCGCCCTGGAGTCCGGCCTCGCAACGTCCCGGGACATCGACGCCGCCATGAAGGCGGGCGCGGGAATGCCCATGGGGCCGTTCGAGCTCGCGGACCTGGTCGGCCTCGACGTCTCCCTCGAGGTCGCGGAGACGCTGTCCCGAGAGTTTGGGGACCCGAGAGTACCGCCCCTCCGTTCTCCTACGTCGACTCGTCGACTCGGGCCACCTCGGACGCAAGACCGGCCAGGGGTTCTACGACTACCCGAGCAGCTGAACACGCGAGCCGGGCGACTCCGGCGTTCCCTCCCCGATCTGCGGCTACAGGCCTTTATCCACCCTCGTGCCTCGCCGCGCCATGCCATTCCCCTCCGCGGAGTGGGCCGCGGCGTACCAGAAGGCCCTCAACGAGAATTCCGCCTATCGCGAGGCGGCCAGGGCCTGGGTCGGGGACATCATGCTCCTTCTCCGCCCCGCGGACGCGAACTCGCCCGCGCCGGGAGTACTTCTCGAACTCGCGGACGGCGGATGCCAGAACGCGACCTACCACGCCGATGCCCGCGCGATCCCCTCCGAATTCGTCTACGAAGGGACCCCGGAGAACTGGCAACGCTTGATGCGGCACGAGCTCGACCCGATCAAGGCGATCTTGGACGGGACATTTCGAGTGCGGGGGAACCTCGCGAAACTGATGCGGTTCACGCGCGCCGCCAAGGAGCTCGTCGAGACGGCGTCGAACGTACCTTCCTCGGCGTGAGCCGACACGGGTCGCCTATGCCGGAGCGCCGGTCGGGGCGGGTGCGGGGGTCGCGGGCGCGGGAGCGGCCCCGGAAGGGGGCGCGACGGTTTCGGGGCCGGGGCGGTCGCCGGTGCGCGCCGCCGGCCCCGCGGGTTTGACGCCCGGGGGAGTCGGGATCTTCGGGGGCGGCGGGAGCAGACGCTGCTTCAGGAACGCCTGGATGCGGGTCCAAGCGGCTTCGGCCTGCGGAAGGTCGTACGCGGACAGGTCCCGGGCGAGGAAGCCGTGGCGGGCTCCGGGGACCTCGAAGATCTCCACCGGGTTCGAGGCCGCGCGGCTGCCGACCTCAAGATGCTGACGGGCCTTGCGGGCGGCGCCGTCCGCCGCCCCGCTCACGAACAGGATCGGCGCGGTAACGAGTTTGGCGAGGTCGGGTGGCAGACACCGGGTGCGGATAGGCGAGCACCACCGCGGTCAGCTTCGTGTCCTGCGACGCGAGCACGAGCGCGAGGCTCGCGCCATACGACGGCCCCGAACAGCGCGGCCTTGGCGGGGTCCACCATCTCCCGTGCGCGAAGGTAGGCGAGCGCATCGGTGTAGAGGTGGAGCAGGCCGACGATCTTCTTCGAACGGAGGGAGACCCCACCCCGCAAGTGGGCTCCGGTCCGCAGCGCGACGTGGTGGCCGGCGCCGATCCCATCGGTCTTCGCGACGTCCGGGAGCATGACCTCGTATCCGTCCCGTGCAAAACGGATCGCGGCGTCGAGGACCGTCGTCGTGATGCCGTAGGTGTCCGGCGTGATCAGGACGACCGGGTGCTTGACCAGCTTGGCCGGGGTCAGCATGATCGCGGGGGCGCGCCCGTCGCGCGTCGCCTTGGTCTCGAACCAGACCCGCTCGCTCCGATAGAGCGGGGCCGGAGCTCCGGGCTTCTTGTCCGATTTGATCCAGGTCTTGTTGAGGAAGTCGGTCACGCAGAGTTTGAAGCGCTCCTTACTGAGGACGATCACTGCCTGGCGAACTCCGCAGATGTCGCAGACCCCGACGACCCCGCTGCCGAACTCGCTCGGCAGGTCCATCATTCGGTCGTCGTCCCGCATCGTGACTCCCCGCCGGCGCTTCCCCTTCTCCGAGCCCGGGACGCTTCTTAACCATTACCGCGAGAGCGCGAGCGGCGAGGGGAATTCCTGCTGCGGCGCGCCCTCGCGTCCCGTTGCACTGCGGGGCGCGAACGCCCCGGGCGCAGCTCGAGTCGGTGGCGGTCCCGCGGCGCGAGCACCGGGATTCCTCTTCGACCCGAGCCGGGTCTGCAGCTCCCGGTCCGCGGTGACGACGATCGCCCCTTCCCGCACCGCAACCTCGACCACCGCCTCGTCCCCCTCGCTCGCGGCAACGGTGCGCACGAACCGCTCGGCGAGCGAACGGGCCGCCGCCGCGCCCGGGGTAGACCGGTCGACCAACCGGTCGAGTTCCCGGACGCCCGAGTCGGCGACGAGGACCCGCGCCCCGGGAAACAGTCGGTCGATCTCGGCCTCGAGCGGGAATCCGGAGCGTATGGGGAGGAACAGCGCGTTCGTGTCGAGCAGCACGGGCGGGTGGCTCGGCCGGTCCCCGCGCTTACGGCTTCCGGAGGACGATCCCGAGCTTCTCTCGGTCGTACTCGGTCCCCCCGCGACGTTCCCGCAGGACGAACCGCTGCGACTTCTGGTTCGCCGTCTTTGGGATCTCGTCGATGAACTCGATGAATTTCGGTACCATGAAGAACGGCAGACGCTCGATACAGAACTCGAAGAGCTCCACGGGGGTCGCGGCCGTCTCCGGCTTGAGTTGGACGAACGCTTTCACGTCCTCCTCCCCCAGAGGGGAGGGGACCCCGACCACCACCGACTCGAACACGGCCGGGTGCCGGTTGAGCACGCTTTCCACGTCGTACGGTGCCAGATTCTCGCCCCGCCGTCGGATCACGTCCTTCTTCCGGTCGACGAAGTAGTAGTAGCCGTCCGCATCCTTCGTCACGTAATCGCCGGTGTGGAACCAGAGGTTGCGCCAGGACTCGACGGTCTTCTCCGGTTTCCCGAGGTATCCGGAGAACATCGTGAACGGCGCGCGCGGGCGGACGACGAGCTCTCCGCGGGTGCCCGCGGCGACCGGGCGGTCGTCATCGTCGACCACGTCGGCCTCGACGAAGCCGAGCGGAGTACCCACCGACCCGACGCGGATCGCCCCGGGCGGGTTCATCAAGGTCGTGCAGCCACACTCGGTCATCCCGTACAGCTCGACGATCGTGAGACCGAACCGTCGTTCGAATTCGGGCCACACGTCCTTGGTCGTCCCCGCGGTGAGCGCCGTGCGAACGGAGTGACTCCGGTCGGAGGCCTTCGCCGGTTGCTTGAACAGCACGTTGATCATCGAGATCAAGAGCGAGACGTGGGTCGCGCCCATCCGTTCGGCGGTCTCCCAGTAGGTCGTCGCGTGGAACCGTTCGTCGTACGCCGCTGTGAGGTCATTGAGGAGGGCGGTGAGGGTCGTCATCTCCTGGGCGTTGCAGTGGAACAGGGGCAGCGCGGTGAAGAGCACCGAGTCCGGCCCCGAGCCGGCTCCGGAGACCGATCTCCCGCGGCGTAGTGATCGTCTTTTCGTGGGGGATGATCGCTCCTTTCGGTGGGCCAGTCGTCCCGCTGGTGTAGAGGATCGACGCTGGGTCGCCCGGTTGCGGCGGAGGAACCGCCTCGACGGTGCGGCCGGAAAAAAGGGTCGCAAATTCTCGAACGTTGGCCGGCAATTTCCCGTCGCTTGTTGCGGAGCCGGCGGTCCATTCGTGGCGAATCCCGAGTGCCTCGCGCAGCGGGGCGTAGGCTCCCCAGAGCCGGCGGTCGATGACGAGACCCGACGGAGCGCAGTCCGCGAGCTCGTACCGCAGGATCTCCCCCTTGAGCCCGGTGTTGAGCGGAACGAGGACCGCCCGCCGTTTTGCGAGCGCGAACCAGAGCAGCGGGAATTCGGGCGTGTTGAGCAGGAGCGCCGCGACCCGGTCGCCGGGTCGGACCCCCGCCTCCGCGAGTCCATTCGCGACGCGGTCGCTCTCCCGGTCGAGCTCCCGATAGGATATCGTCCGTCCTTCAAACTTGAGGGCGATCCGGTCGCCGTTCTTCTTGGATTTTGCCCGAATGAGGGTCGCGAGGTCGTGGTACTCCTCGCCGGGTTCGAGCATCGCCTTCGGCGGAAGGACGATGGCGTTTAAGGATTCGGCGGGGCGGACCTCCCAGCGGAGTCGCCGCCGAATAACTGGGGAGGCTTCTTACAGGGGAACCGAATCCGCCGAGTGATGCCGGTGTCTACCCAGCCGTACCGTCCCAACGCGCCGATCGTCCCCGAGCTCGCGGCGGGAGTCGTCATCTTTGCGGCCGACGACGGAAAACTGTTCCTCCTCCACCAGACCGATGAGGACCGGTGGTGCCTTCCGAAGGGTCACGTCGACCCGGGAGAGTCCCTCGAGAGTGCGGCCCTCCGCGAAGTTCGCGAGGAGACCGGCTTCGAGCACGTGCACCTGGAGAGCGAGCTCCGCGAGGTCACGTACCGCTTCTTCCACCCGCGCAAGGGGATGAACATTCACAAGACCGTCGTCTACTTCCTCGGGAGGACGGCCGAGCGGAACCCGCGACTGGAGCCGATCTTCGACCGTGGGGAGTGGGTAGACCCAGCGGAGGCGGTCCGCCGGGCGCCGTACCCTACCGACCGCGAAGTGCTCGAGGCGGCGCGGGAGCGCTCCGGAGAAATGGTCGCCGCTCCCCCGTCCCGAGACTCCAAGAAATAAACGGCCGGAAGGGGTTGAGGTGGGTCCCTTGCGGGACCCACCGGGCGCGGTCCGTCTAGAGCCGTCGCGTGGGGTCCTCGGGGGCGGTGGGTCCGCCCGCGGAGGGAGCCATGGGGCTCTGCGGGGTAGGGCCGGCTGCGGCGGGGGGATAGCCGCCGGGCCAGCTCTCGCTGTAACCCCCCACGAGGTCCTTTCGGGACCGGCGCCGGGCGTAGGAGCGCCATTCGACGACGGCGACCGTTCCGACCACGGCGACGACCGCGAGGCCCGCGACGACCACCAGCGCACCGGCGCCGACGATCGAGGAGGTCGCGCCGCTGCAGCCGCCGGTCAGACAGTTGTTCTCGGCTTGCGCCTGGCTGACGCTCATCGGAGCGCCGACCACGGTCGTTCCCGGCGAGGCCCCCGCGGCCGGCGTGCTTCCGCCCGAGACGGTCGCGACGCTGTTGACCGAGGTGGTGCTCGCTCCGAAGGTCGTGGCGCCCGCCGTCACCGAGGGGCCGTGGGCCCCCGCGCTGACGTAGATCGTCTCGGCCGAGATCGTAGCGGACCCGAGGGCGACCGAGTCGTACGGGTGCGCGCCGCCACCGAACAGGTCGAAGCCGCGCGGGACCAGGACGAACGCGTCATAGTTCCCGAGCGGGCCTTGCACGATCAGGACGATCGCGTGGCGCTGGACGTGGTCGGGAAATGCCGGGATCCCGTAGGTCCGGGTCACGTCGTACCCCGTGAGGTTCACGGTGCCTGGCGTGCTCAGGGTCCCGTTGTCGTACTGGGTACCCGAGCCCGTCTGCCCGTCAAATCCGTCGTTCGCCCAGGTGTAGGTGAGGTTCCAGCTCGCCTCGGGGGTGATGGTCGAAGTGGAGTTCCACTCCGACACACCCGAGAGGTTCAGCGGGATCAGACCCAAGGAGGGCGTGAACTGCGCTGACGTCTGGGCCTTGCCCGTCACGTCGAGGCTCGCGGTCTTCGTCGTCCCGTGGTCCGTCACCGAGATCGCTTCCGCGATCGAGCCCGAGATGCTGGTCGAGTCGTTGTCGATCCCGAGCGCGGGTACGGGGACCCCTCCGACGTAGACTGTCGAGTCGTTCGTCAAGTTCGCGAACGCGACATCGACTTCCTGACCGTGGTAGGTGTACGTTCCCTGGACCGCGGGGCTCGAGACGGTCGCGGTGAGGTCGATTCCGACCGTCCGCTGCTCCTCGATCTCTACGGTGTGCGCCGAAGTGCCGGTCACCGTAAAGATGACCGTCCAGCCAAAGGAGGCATTCCAGGTCAACTCCTCCGTACCAATGATCAGCGTGTTGTTCGACCATCCGACGCCCCCGTAGGCCCACTGATTCGACGACGAAACCGCCGCCGTCAGGGGTGCCGGGGAGGCGCCCGCCGTGCCCGCGAAGGCAGGGACGACCGCGAGGGCCATCAACACCGCCACACCCGTGAGCACGAGCCACCCTTTCATTCCGCCCAGTTTCGCCATCTCTTTCACCTGACGGATGTTTCTCCGTCAGACCGGGGAGGTCCGAACCCCCGACATAAACGGGTGTTCCAGAACTCCCGCCGGCGTTTGGACGGTGTGCTACGCCGTAGCAGCGGGAGCCTCGGAGGCGAGAACTGTCAGTCGAGGCCTGGGATCCGGAACCTCGCAGATCGCGCCAGGAGTATCGATTCCGGGTACCCCGCATCGGCGTGGCGGGCGACCCCGATACCGGGGTCGTTGTGGAGGACCCGGCCGATACGTCGATCCGCGTCCTCGGTTCCATCGGCGACAATCACGAGGCCGGCGTGGATCGAGTTACCGATCCCGACCCCCCCGCCGTGGTGGACCGAGACCCAGCTCGCGCCGCTCGCGACGTTGAGCAGGGCGTTGAGGACCGGCCAATCGGCGATTGCGTCCGAGCCGTCCCGCATCCGTTCGGTCTCCCGGTAGGGGCTCGCGACGCTGCCCGTATCATGATGGTCGCGTCCGATCGCGATCGGCGCGGACACCGTCCCGTCGTGCACCATTGTGTTGACGATATGCCCGAACCGCTCCCGCTCCCCGTAGCCCAGGTAGCAGATTCGTGCCGGAAGCCCCTGGAAATGCACCCTCTCCGCGGCGAGCCGGATCCATCGGCAAAGGGGCGCGTTCTCGGAGAACTCTCGAAGGATCATCTGGTCGATCGCGTGGATGTCCTCCGGGGCGCCGCTGAGCGCCACCCAGCGGAACGGGCCGCTGCCGAGCGCGAACAGCGGTCGGATGTACCTCGGGACGTACCCCGGGATCTCGAACGCATCGTCGACTCCGGCGTCCCGGGCCTGGGTCCGGAAGTTGTTTCCGTAGTCGAAGGCATGGGCGCCGTGCCGCTGCAATTCGAGGATCGCCCGGGCCTCGACCGCGATTGATGCCCTCACCTTGCGCAGGTAGCCCGGGGGGTCGAAGGCGCGTACCGAAGCGGCTTCCTCGACATCGAGGCCCTGCGGAATGTACCCGACCTGCAGGTCGTGCGCCGCCGTCTGGTCGCTAACGACGTCCGGCACGATGCCCCGCCGGACGACCTCGGCATAGACGTCGGCCGCGTTCGCCCGAAGGCCGACCGAGAGGGGGCGGCGCTGGGCGACCGCCTCCGAGACCTGCCGCAGCGCGTCGTCGAGGTCGGACGCGGCCACCTGGAGGAACCCGTGAGCGAGCTGACGTTCCAGCGCGCGGGGGTCGACGTCCACCACGAGGGCCACACCGCCCAGCATCGTGACGGCGAGCGGCTGGGCCCCGCCCATCTCTCCTAGCCCGGAGGTCAGCATCCAGCGGCCGGTGAGGTCGGGGGACCTGAACTCGATCCGCGCGAGCGAGGCAAGCGTCTCGTACGTCCCCTGGAGGATACCTTGGGTGCCGATGTAGATCCAGCTGCCAGCTGTCATCTGGCCATACATCGTGAGGCCCCGCTCCTCGAGGTCCCAGAACACTTCGTCCGTCGCCCAGTGCGGTACCAGAAGCGCGTTCGCGATCAGGACGCGTGGTGCGTCCGTGTGAGTCGGGAAGACGCCGACGGGCTTCCCGGATTGAACGAGGAGGGTTTCGTCGTTGCCGAGGGTCTTCAGCGTCGCTACGATGGCGTCGAACGATTCCCAGTCTCGAGCCGCCTTTCCCCGTCCTCCGTAGACGATGAGTCGCCTAGGGTCGCGGGCCACTTCCGGGTCGAGGTTGTTGTGCAGCAGGCGAAGCGCTGCCTCCTGCCCCCACCCCCGGCACGAAAGCTCGCGTCCGCGCGGCGAACGGAGCATGCGGTCCGATTCCAGTGTTCGAACCATCGGTCCGCTGCCCTCACGCGAGGGATGGTAAGTAGCCTTTCCGCGGCGCACCGCGGAGGAAGGCGGCAAGGGCAGACCGTCCCATTGCGAGAGCCGGGCGCCTCACCCGATCCGAGGGATCTGACCGCACGCTCGGCGACGACGATCCTCCGCCGGCTCGTTGTGACCGCCGGAAACTCCCACAAGGTTCTTTATCCCCGTGCCGGCCCTATATAAACTGACTCGGATAAAATCCGTGGTGGACGACGCGATTTCCGGCGAGGCCATCTCACCGGGACAGCACCCAGCGACTGCGTTCGAAGCGCAGGCCCGGGCCGCAGGCATCGTCCTCCCTCCAAGAGCACGGAGGGACCCGTGGGGGGCGGTGGTGATCGTCGTCGCCATCATCGTACTCGCGGCGGGAATCGGGGAGGTCACCGGATTGTTGAATCTCCGTACCCCCGCACAGTCGAACGGGACGTTCGGGACGCAGACCTGTACAGGCTCTCCCGTCCACGCCGAGGGGACCGTCTCTTCGGCGATCGACCCCGCGTTCGCTTCCTGGCTCGGGGTCGCTGGGCAGAATCTGTCTCAGGCCGTAGGAGGCTGTTTCAGCGTCGTCGTCAACTCGAACTCGGGAGACGGGTACCTCTCGCTGCTCGAAGGCGCCGCCTCAGAATTCGTGGCAACGTACACGCCCCCGACCTCTACCGAGACGGGTCTACTTCCGGACCCGGTCGCGGTGATCCCGTTGACCCTCAGCGCCGTTGCCGTGATCTACAACCTTCCGGGGATTCCTTCCGGGCTGAACCTGACCGGGCCGATCCTCGCGGGGATCTACAACGGGACGATTACCTCCTGGGCCGCCCCGGCAATCGGCGCGGTGAATGGTGGCCGTGACCTCTCCGGACTGCCTGCCATCACCCCGGTCGAGGTGTCCGTGTCGTCCGTCTCCAACCAGGTGTTTACGGGTTTCCTGTCGGAGTCGAGCCCCGCGTGGAAATCCACGGTGGGTTCCGGTATGAGCGTCTCTTGGCCGGCCGGCGTCGCCGTCGGGTCGGACGCGGCGGTGGTGGGCAAGGTCGCAGCCACGGCGGGTGCCATCGGTTACCTGGAGATCTTCGGAGCCCCCCCGGGCGGAGTGGGGTGTGCCCAGGTCGCGGACTCCGCCGGCGGTTTTGCCTCTCCGGGGACCGTGGACACTTGGGTCGCGGCGGACTCTCTCTCCAACTCGTCCGTCGTCAAGACCGGGAACTGGACCAATTTCTCGCTGTATGGTGCGCCGGCGCCGGGAAGCTACCCGCTCGCGGTGCTGTCCTATGCCGGGATCTATCGGGACCTCGGCGTGGCCTACTCCGGAGCGCTCAGCCTATCGAACGCATCGTGGCTGCTGACCTACCTCTACTGGCTGACCGGCGAAGCCGCCGTCGCTCCCCTGCCGGGTGCGTTCGTGACAGACGCCCTGAACGTCCTCAACAATGAGACGTACGACGGAACGACGATCGTTCACTTCGAAAACGAGAACGGCGAGGGGGGAGAGAACAACGAAACCGGAGGGTCCTAAGCTCCCGGACCCGGCCATTTCCGGCGTCAAGGACCCCGGGGCCATGCGCGGCCTCTCGCCGGGGGTCAAGCGCCTTTCATGCGCCTCGGCGCGCCGCCGCGTACCCTAAAATAGGGGCGTCTCCCCTGAAAATCTCGGCACCGTGTCCCCCTCCTCCGCTCCGGTTCTATCCGAGGCTCCGACCGCTCTGGAGCGGCCAGCCCACGCCCGCCGGACGCGACGGCGGCGGCTCTCCGAATCCTCTCAGTGGGCGGTGATTGCGACGGCCCAGTTCCGCGATTACCTTCGCACCCACCGGTTTGTCGGTCTTGTCGCGTTCGTGGCGCTCGTCTCGGGGGTCTGGCTGTTCTTCCTCGTGCAGGCCGGCACCGGGCTCGTGCAGTTGAGCTTCCTCAACTCCGTCTCCGAGTTCTTGACCGACTACATGCAGAGCACGCCGCTCTGGATCATCCTTGCGGCGGCGTTCTTCGGGGGGGACGCCCTGAGCGTCGACTACAACACTGGGGCCGGTTACTATACCCTCGTCCTACCTGTCAAGCGGCGAACGCTGCTCGCGGGCCGGTACGCCTCCGCCTGCGCAGTGACCCTAGTCGTGGTGCTGGAGTACACGGCGTTCGGTGTGCTCGGCGCCGCGTATGCGTTCGGACGCGACGCGATCCCGTGGACCTCGCTCGGGACGTCGCTTGGCCTTGCCGTGCTGTTCACGCTCGCGGTCGTGAGCGTGGCGTTCTTCTTCAGCTCGTTCTTCGAGAGCCCCGCGACCGGGGTGCTCGTGACGATCCTCGTGCTCGCCGTCGGCTTCACGACGCTCCAGGACGTGGTGCAGGTCGCCGGGTATGAGCCGTGGTGGTCGCTCATCTACGCCGGGGGAGCGATCTCCTCCGCGGTCGACTGGGCGTTCACCCCGAAACAGACGATTCCCGTCGGCGGCGGCCACTACCTCACGTCGTGGGCCGCGACCACGAGCGAGGGCGCGTCGATCATGCTCGTCTACCTCGTCGTCTTCTTCGTCGCGACCGCGGTCCTCTACCATCGCAAGGAAGCCGGGGGGTGAGGTCCGCATGGCGTCGATCGAGATGAACCATGTAACGAAGTGGTACCGCGCGGGGACCGCCCCGGTGCTGGACGACGTCGACTTCCGCTACGAAGGAACCGGGGCGATCGGCTACCTCGGGCCGAACGGCGCGGGCAAATCGACGACCCTCAAGCTCCTCGTCGGATTGCTTGCCCCGAGCAAAGGGAGCGTGCGACTCAACGGCGTCGACCCCATGCAGGACCGGGAGGCCGCGCTCTGGGACGTCGGCGCGATCATCGAGAACCCGGTGCCGTACGCGTCGGAGACGGTCTTCGACGCGCTCAACCGCGTCGGGACCCTTCGGGGGCTCGATGCCGCGGCGATCGACCGAGACATCGACCGATGTGACGAGGAGCTCGGGCTGCCCCCGCTCGGGCATCGCTGCGGATGGCTCTCGAAGGGCCAGCGTCAGCGGGTCGCGCTCGCCGCAGCCCGGATGGGCGACCCCCGGGTCCTGCTGCTGGACGAGCCGACCGACGGCATGGATCCCGCCGGGCGGCTGCAGGCGCGCGAGGTGCTTCGCCGGTTGCGGGACGACCACCTGATCCTGATGAGCTCGCACTTGATGGCCGACGTGATGGAGGTCTGCGACCAGCTGATCTTCATCGACCACGGCCGCATCCTCCTGCGCGATTCGACCGACTCGATCGTCGGGCGGACGGAAAGCCCGCTGCTCGAGCTCGAGTTCGACGTCCCGGTCGAGCCGGCCGCCTTCGACCCCCTCCGGCCGTGGCTCGAGAATCTCACGCGCCTGGGCGAGCGACGGTATCGGGTCCGCTTCGACGGGCGGCCGGAGACCCGAGCCCGAATCCTGGAGGCGTCGCTGCGCATCGGACCGGTCCGAAGCTTCTCCCGGGCGTACCCCGCGCTCGAGAGTGCCTACTTGGAGGTGGTCGGCGCCGGCTCGCTCTCCTAGGGCGGCTCGGTCGAACGTGCCATGGTCCCACCCGCCGACTCCCCGGCTCCGCCCGCAAGCCGCGCCCCCGGAATCCCCGAGACGTCCGCCCCGACGTCCGTTCCCGGCCCCCGCGCCGATGCCGCCCCTGCCTCGGGCCAGCAGCGCCAGTTCTCCGCCGCGGAGTTCCGCGCCCGGCAGCACCGGCAGGAGCGTCGCCGCTGGGCGCTCATCGGCGCCGTGGTCGTCGTCGCTGTGATCGGCCTCTCGGTCGCCCTCGGGCCCGGGGGCCGGGGCGGCTCCGGCGCGTCGCACGGCTCGAGCCCCGGTGGCCTGACGATCGATTTCGGCGCTCCGGTCGTGGCGACCGCCACGTGCCTCAACGGCCAGTCGACGATGATCGAGGCGGTCCCTTGGCTCGGCGCGAGCGCGCCGATTTCTACGGGCGAGATCAACCTCGAGCTCGTCGAGCTGATCGACGGGGACATCGACGGAGGTCCCGTGCCCTACCCGAACGTCACCGGGAATTACTTGTGTGGGACCACGTTCCAGACCGCTTGGGCGGCGTGGTATGTGGTCCTCGAGAACCCCGCGGGGACGAACCTCGCCTTCTTCAGCTATTCCCAGGGCTGGGTCAACATTGCCCAAGCGGGGCAGGGGGTCCCGATCACGAACGGCTCCTCGCTCACGCTCGTCTCGGACCCGTCGTTCGCGGGGCTCTCGTTCGCCCTCTGCGTGCTCGGCGACGTCGAGGGCTCGACGATCAACGCGTGCGCGCAACTCTGAGCTGGCCCGGAACGCCCGAGGGGGGCCTCAGAGCTGCGTCGAGCCGATCACCGCGGTGCCGCCGACGGTGAACACGCCAACCTGCAGCCGGTATGGTCCCTCGAACTCGTACGCGCCGAGACGGGAGACGGACGGGTTGCATATGAACGTCAGCGTCGAGCCGTTGTGGATCGGCGCCCACCAGGCGCCCGAGCCGGCACCCAGCCGGACGAGAGTGTGTAGAATGCGAGGATCGAGCCGGACGGCGAGCTCAGGGTCACGTACCAGCTGAACCCGACGTTGACCCCGGAGATCCCGGTAAAGTTCGAGACCGGGAGTGTTCCGGCGCAGGCTTGCGACGCCGTCACAGTCGGCGGAGCCCCGGAGCTCCAGAGCGTATCCCCGTCGACGTCGACGACGGTCAGGATCACGTGCCCCGTCGTAAGGGGAACGCTGGAGTTGAGCCACGGTACGCGTTCGGCGATCGCCACGGTGCCTCCGCCGCACGTGACGACGCCGAGCACGGGAGCGCCGAGGTGGACCACGTAACCAGCGAGGGAGGCGCCGGTGCCCCCGGACGAGGGTCCGAATCCTGGGACGCTGAGCAACAGGCCGCCGACGACGATCGCCGTGAGCGCCGCGGCGAGGGAGTATCGCCGACGCTGGCGTCGCCGCAGCTCGGCCCGGAAGCGGGCGGATGGGCTGGGGGTCGCGGGGACCGTCGGCTCGACCACCGTCATCCTCTCGGACGAGGCGGCCGACGCGTCGAGCTCGTCCGCCGCCAGACGGCGATTGCGCGCGCGGACGACCGCAACCGCCGCCGCGGCGATCAGGCCGGCCGTCACGACCCCGAGGACGGCCCAATCCTCTCCTGGGGTTAACCCAAAGAGTCCGGGGCACGCACCGGAGGTGAACTGGACCGACTCGACGACCTCGGCCCCCTGGATCGAGACCGATCCGGATGGGTGGGCCGCTACGCAGCCGGCGTCCGCGCGGACCGAGAAGGGGTAGGTTCCGTCGGGGAACCGGAACGCCATGGAGCTCGCGGTCGAGTTCTGGAGGACCCCGTGGAGCGAGACCGTCCACGGGGTCCCGCTCGGCAGGCCGCTCTCGGTAAAGGTCGCCGAGTACGTCGGCTCGGTCCCGTCGGTCAGTACCGTCACGTTGTTGGCGCCCTTGTTCGCGACCAGGACCGCGTTCCCGGCGGCGTCGTACACGGCACTTTCCGGGTCCGGTGCCGACCGGGATCTCGCCGATTGCCGTGTTGGTGGTTCCGGCGATCACGGTCACGTTGTCTGAGGCGGAGTTGGCGACGTAGAGGTCGCCATTCCCGGCGTCGTACGCCGGCACCGTGGGGGCAGCGCCCGTGGGAACCGTGGCGACGAGAGCGTTCGTGGCTCCGGAGATCACGCTGACGTTGCCGCTCCCGTCGTTCGCGACGTAGAGGTCCCCGTTGGCCAGGTCGATCGTCGGGGCCTCCGGCAGAAGCCCGACCGGCACGCTCGCGACGAGGGCGTTCGTCGCAGTCGAGACGACGCCCACCGCCCCGAACTCCCCCGGTTGCGCCCCCGACAGCTCGGGGAAGTACAGATCGCCGTTCGCCGGGTCGTAGGCGGGGGTCTGGAGGTACGAGTCGCCCACGGAGAAGTTGGCGACCACCCCGAGCGTTGACCCGGAGATCACGCTGACGTTGTCCGTCGCCTCGATCGGAAAATAGAGAGTGTCGGTCGCGTTGACGAACGTGGGGATCAGTGCGTCACCGGGGAGGTGGATCGTACCGATGACCACGTTCGACATGCCGGAAACGACCGCGACCGTCGTGGTGACGGCGCTCGAGACGAAGAGGTCCCCGGTCCGAGGGTCGAACGCCGGCGTCAACGGAAGGGGAACGGCGGGAACCGGGATCGTCGTGACGAACTCATCGTTCTTGCCCGAGTAGACGCTCAAGTTGCTCGATGCCTCGAGCGGGAAGTAGATCGCTCCGTTGATCGAGTCGATCGTCGGCGAGACCGGCTGCGTCCCGGTCGGGATCGTTGCGATCACCGAGGGGGCGGACGCGGAGATCACGGTGACGTTGCTCACGTCGAAGTTGGTGACGTAGATCTCGCCGTTGCCGGGATCGACCACCGGGGGGAGTGGGTTCTTCCCCGCGACAAGCGAGGCGACCGGTCCGCCCACCCACGTCGCGATCGATGAGGTCGACGGGGCGAGCATCGCGGTCGGAGCGTGCACACCACTCGCGACGGCCGACGCTGCGATGACCCCCACGAGCAGGCCGAGCACCGCGAACGTCGCGGCGCGGACGCCCTTGGGTCCACTGAGGGTAGGCCGGTTGGCGCTCCGGCGGACCTGTGGCAGCGACGCTCGGGATGCCGACGTCGGACGACCGGGACGTCCCTCGCTCACGGTTCTCCGGTCTCGCGGCCAGTCGCCGGCTCCTACCGAGAACAGGGGCGAGCCCGGGTATTTACCTTGTCCGTCTGTCCTCCCGAGAGGACCGAACGGGCCGGCCGCTCACTCGCCCCCGTCCGGGTCCGTGACCTGCCGGGAACGGTCCCACCCCAGCGTTGCACGCGAGCCGAAGACGAACGGCTCGCGTGCGGTTCGGGACGGAGTGGGGCGCCTATCGCAAAGCGAGTAGCCGCCTCCTGCCGAGCCGAGTCGACCGGCGTGAAGGGACCCAGTACCGGGTCCGGGTGTGGTTGTGGGCTGAGGTCGATGTTCAAGCCTCATCGAATGGGACTAGCGCCCCACGGCATCGATGAACCTCGCGACCGCGGGCAACCACGCCGAGCTGGACTCGGTCACGGTTTCCTGAGCTGAGCGAGGTCCGCGGAGGGATCGCCTCCGGCGGAGATTACCGGCGAAAACCCCCTCCGGGCAGCACGGTCTGACGGCGTCCCCCCAGGCCTTTAGCCCCTGCATCGTTTGCGTCCGGGTGCGACCGACGTTAGGACCGTCCAGTGAAATCGAGCGAGCTTTCGCCTCGGAACCGTGACCGCGAGAGGGCTCGGGCGCGGTCCGGGAAGAAGGGCGAGCCTCTCCCGGAGCGACCGACTCCGCTCCGGCAATCGGAGAACTCTCTCGGCAGGTTCGGCCCGTGCGTACGACCGGCCGACGCACGCCTCCGGGGGACCCCGACCGGCCGCGGCTCCCTGCCCCACACAGTTTAAGTCACGGCGCGGAGCCTAGCGACGGGGGCGTGTGCCGCCATAGCTCAGTCGGTAGAGCGGCTGATTTGTAATCAGCAGGTCGGGAGTTCAATCCTCTCTGGCGGCTCGAGGTCAACGTGGGCCCGCGCCCGGCCCTCACGTCACGGGTGCCTTTCGAATGAAGGGGTCCAAGCCGGGGGCACCGAGATATCAGCTAGTGGGCGGATATCGCCTTTCGCACACGCGACACTGCGACGACTCCCGGGCGTTTCCCTCACCGCACCACGGGCAAATCCGTTCGGAAGTGGAACTCGAGGAGGTTGAGCTCGATGGCCCGTTCATCTGAGCGGTTGGGGGCTTCGGCGCATAGAGGATGACGGGTGCCTCTGGCTTGTTCGCGATTAGCATCAACGCGAATCCGATTATGATCAGGAGGGCCCCTAGAGCCGCCACCACACCGAACAGGATGATGGAACAAGCTCCGGAAGCATTCGAACTGCAGTCGGCCCAATCTGACGTTCCAATGACCAAAACAAAGATTCCGATAAACACCAGAGCCATTCCTAGCTGGCGGTGTGGATGAGTGGGCGGGGCGGGCAGAGGGATCAAAATCACGAAACCCAGCTCGGACGGTGATCGAACAGAACCCCCGAGTGTCCGCCGGAATTGGCGACACCCAGGTTGATGGACCGCCCGAACCCGCCGTGAAGCGTGACCCTCCTACGGTTCCGCGATCAGAGCGACCCATGACGGGTGTAAGCTACAGGCCGAGGACCCTCGAACTCGCGAGATCTGGATCTTCGAGCAATCCGGATTCCGAGGATGGTGGCTTGGAGCAAACTCTAGCGAGAGCACCGATCGTGTCCGTTCCGAGGGCCGGCGCGTAACAACCTAGGACATTTACCAATCGAGGAAGTTCCCGGCCGCGTGAACGTCCGAGTTCCGATGGCCTTCCGCACGCCATCACGGGGCAGGCCGCCGTAGGGGTGGGGCCGTCACAGCACTGCGAACGGCAATCCCACACCAACGAACTTGACCGAAAACTCCCCAGCGGCCGAAACGACCTCCCCTCCGTTCTTGGACGAGGGAGAAGGGTCGCTTTTCCCGGGCGTGCGGTGGCTCACCCCCCGACGACTGGCGTTCTTCCTTATCTTCTGGGCTACGATCTTCTTCGCGGGAAGCATCTTCGTCAACAACCCCTTCGCGGGCTCTGCCCTCGCCTCGAATTGGAACGTCGGGTCCGGGTCGCCCAACTACTACTGGGTCGTAATGTATCTCCACGGGCTCAATACAGGGCTCGTGGGGATCGCCGCCCTCGTGGCGTGCGACTTCTTTGAGCTGCCCTCCATTCACGTTCGACGCGGCATACTGGCCGGAGTGCTCATCGCCGGCGTCCTCTCTCCGATCGGCGCCGTGTTCAACACTTCGGCTCCGTGGACAAACGCCGGCCTGTGGATCCAGATCACGGCCTTCCTTGCCCTCGACGAGATCGTGATCCTCTTCCTGTGGGGGATGCTCACGGTATGGAGGGAGGGCGCTCCCCGGAGCCGCACCTTTCCCTTCATCACGGCCTCGCTGACCGGTGGCGTCATGTTGGTCGCGGCCCTGATGGGGCACCTCGCCGGAATAATTCTGGGATTCGGGGACAACCCGGCCCTGCTCGGACAGTACGCCGCTCAAGAGATGGGCCTGTCGCTGGACGCCTGGGCCGCGAGCCTCATCGGCGCGCACTCGTATCTCATGATCACTGCCGTTCCCGCGGGGCTCATGGCGCTCGCCGCGGTCCGCTTCGGGTACTACCGGCTCGCGGGGCGACGAAGCTGCTGGCCCAGGTGGGGTTCGCCCTGGTGTGCATCGATCTCGTGCTCCAGACGGGGATGGGGCTCCTCCTCGGATTCTCGAGCTGGCCGGGCAACCTTCCCCCCCAGATCAGTGCCCTGCCCGGGAGTTCCCAGCTTCCTTGCCCTGAACGACGCGAGCAACTTCGTCTTCTTGGTTCTCGGGGGCATCCTGTTGCTCAGCGCGCTGGTGATTGGTACTGGCCGGGTCAAGGGATGGACGAGTCCCGCGGGCCTACCGATTCGGGTCCTTCCGCTCCTGATGCTGGTCGTCTTCACGGTCCTCACGGCGGTCTCGGAGCCGACCAACGGCACGGCGATTGGCACCCCTCCCCAGGCTTGGGTTCGGTTGTTCATCGGCTTCTATCTCACGATGATGGTGGTGCTCGTGGTCTTGCTCGCGGAGCGCATGTTGGGCGAGCGGCAGAGCCTCAGGATCGGCTGGACGGCCACCGTAGGGGCGGTCACTCACCTTCGCCGGCGGGTTGGTCTACGTGTCGAGTGGCCTCTACGCCGGAGGGTTCATCGCGGCCGCCGGAGTCATCATCATTGGGCTCTCGTTCGTGCTTACTTCGTGGTGGGGCCTTTCCGCAGGATCCCGAAGCCTGCACGGCGCGTAGATTCACGGGCCGCGGCAGGTGCCGCTCAGGAGGGCCGTAGAGAGAATCGAACTTCTCAGAAATCCCCTCTGGCGGCTCGAGGTCAACGGGGGCTGGCGCCCGGCCCTAACGAACCGGGTGGGTTTCAGTGCGACACGTGCGCTCTCCGCGGTCGGTCATGCTATGTACGTTTCCGCTCAACTCGGAATCGCCGGTCCCGGTTGAGGGAACTCTCCGCGGACCGGACGATGGCTACATTCTCCCCCGAAGCGCGGGTGTTCGTGCACGCAACATGCTATCGGCGTCGTTCACGCACTTGGACAGCGGCGGCCACGAACTCCTGAGTCGCCTCCCGCACAATCGAACGGGCGGCCGTCTTACGACGCCGCATGACCGACCTGGCGGCTCGACGACCCAGGAAAGTGAGGTTGGTAGGGAGTGCCCCTACGGAGGATGGCGGCACAGATCCTGACGAGCTTGCGAGCGGCGGCCACCGCGCCGTCGTTGGCCGCCCCTCGTCGGGCCACGCGACGACCCACCTTGGCGACATCCCCCTTCTTCTCTCGGAGGCGGACGTTCCACTGCCCCTCGACCAGGACCCACTTCAGGATCATGTTGCAGTCCCAGACGAGTCGGCCGTGGTAGGCCCTCTCCCCCGATTGTCGGACGGAGGGACAGAGGCCACAGGTACCGCACGACGGCGTCGAGGCTGTAGAACCGCTCGATCGGAGAGAGGAAGGCGACCAGGGTCATCGAGGTGAACTCTCCGACGCCCGGGATGGTGGCCAGCAGCTGGGCCTCCTTCGACTCGAGGAAGGCGCGGTGGATCTCACGGTCCAGCGGAATCGAGATCTCGTCGAGCTTTTCCAGCGTGTCGAGGCCACGGTTCACCTCGGGAATGTTGTGGACTCGGAGTGCCCCACGAAGCCTCCGTCGGGTGAGGATCTCCGACCGATAGGGAATGCCCTTCTGGAGGAGGAGGGCGTAGGTGTGACTGGCGACGGTCTTCCATTTGGCGTGATAGAACACGCGCTCTCGAACCAGGCGCCGGAGGGGCTCGTTGATGGGGAGAAGGGGCGTACGACTCGGGGATCGCGTTCAGTCTCGCTAGGAGCGCGAGCTTCTCGGAGTCCACCTTATCGGTCTTCAGCGTGGTCTTGCTGACGAGTTTGACCTTGAGGGGGTTGGCGAGGAGGACCTCCGCGCCCGTCGAGGCCGCGGCATCGTAGGTGTGTTCCCACACGTTGCAAGCCTCCATCACGACCTGGAGGGGTCCGGGGATCTCTCCGAGGAAGCGAAGGAGCTCCTCATCAGAGACTCCCAGCTTCTCCTGTCGAATACGGTGGCCCAGAGGGTCCACCGCGGTCGCCATCGTGCTCGTCTTACTCAGGTCCAGTCCGACGTAGGTCCGGTTCTCCATAGGTCGCCGCCGAGGGGTGGACAGGCGGCGACTCGCTTGCGGCTTCCGCGCCATCGCGGAAACGTATCATGTCCAATCGAACGCGTTGACTAGTAACTCCGGCAACTTTGAGGTCGCGCGGACTGCACAGACCGGTGGAATGTCGGGAACGTCACCTTTCCTCGAATGAGTGGGAGCCCTGGATAAATAGCGCCGGGCCGTCGCGCTGAAAGTGAGCGAGCCGGCCCAGCGGCGGCCTCCATTCGAGCCCTACAAAACCAAGGTGGTCGAGCAGATTCCCAATCCTTCCCGGGAGGAACGGGAGCGGTCCTTGGAGCGCGCCCACTACAATCTCTTCAATCTCAGGTCCGACGAGGTCCGGATCGATCTCCTCACCGATTCTGGGACGGGCGCGATGAGCGACCGGCAGTGGGCGGCCTTGATGCTGGGGGACGAGTCGTACGCTGGGAGTCGAAACTTCGCTCACTTCGAGGAGACCGTGCGCTCCCTGACCGGCTTTCCCCACGTCGTGCCCACCCACCAGGGACGCGCCGCAGAGAACCTGCTGTTCTCGAGCGTCTGTCGACCCGGGTCCATCGTGCCGAACAACATGCACTTCGACACGACGCAGGCGCACGTCCTCCATCAGGGCGCTACTCCCGTGAACCTCGCCGTTCCCGAGGCGTACGACCCCGAGAGCGAATTCCCCTTCAAGGGAAACGTCGACCTGGCCGCCCTGGAGAAGCTGCTGAACGAGGCCGGCCCGGAAAAAGTGCCGCTCGTGATGGTGACCATCACGAACAACACCGGCGGCGGCCAGCCGGTTTCCGTCGAAAACTTCGCGGGGGTAGCCCGAGTGGCCGGAGCTCACCATGTACCGGTCTACCTCGACATGTGCCGCTGGGCGGAGAACGCATTCCTGGTCCGCGAACGCGAGGCCAGCATGGGCGGACGCACGATCCCGGAGATCGGTCGGGCGTTCTTTGACCTCGCCGCGGGGGCGACCATGAGCGCGAAGAAGGATGGCCTCGTGAATATCGGGGGTTTCGTCGCCACCCGGGACGAGGGGCTCACGGAACGGTTGAAGGAGGCCCTGGTCCTCTTCGAAGGCTTCCCGACTTACGGTGGGCTCGCCCGCCGCGACCTCGAGGCGATGGCCGTGGGCCTGATCGAGGCGACCCAGCTCGATTATCTTGAGCACCGGGTCGCCCAGGTCCGTTACTTAGCCTCGCTTCTCGAAGAGTTAGGCGTGCCCTTCTTCCACCCGGTGGGAGGTCACGGCGTCTATCTCGACGTACGGCGGTTCTTGCCGCATCTCGGCGACACCGACCTCCCCGGACAGGCCTTGGTGGTCGAGCTGTACCGCGAAGGAGGTGTTCGAGCGGTGGAGGTCGGCTCGCTGATGTTCGGCGCCGGACCCAGCGGCGGGTCGCCGTCGCTCGAACTCGTTCGCCTCGCAATCCCACGTCGGGTCTACTCCGCGAGCCATCTTGCGTATGTGGCGGACGTCGTCGGCCGGGTTTACGTGCGGCGAGCTGGAATCCGAGGTCTCCGGATGACCTACCGACCGGAGCGACTGCCGCATTTCACCGCCCGCTTCGCCCCGAAGTGACCCCCCTTGGGGTACGTTCCCGAGTCTGACCTCTCCCGGCGAGCGTGTCTAACCTGCGCGAGAAGTGCAAGGTTCGCGAAGCCTTGGTTCAGAATTCGCGAAGGCCTAGAAATCGTGTCGATTTCCGGGCGGGGCGTGGCGCCGGCTTTAATTCTAGGGCAAGAACAGCCAAGCTGCTGCCGAGATCTGCGGTGGACCCTCGGACGGCCGCCTAACGGTCCACGGCGTCGCAATGGCCACTTGAGCGACGCTGATCCGACCGACCAGCTGGTGGTCTCACAAAACCTCCGGCCCGATCGCCCAAGAAACCCCCGGGGAGAGCCTCAGAGTCTCGGGAGGCGGCTGTTCACTTGTCGAGGGAAGTTAGAACCTCTAGAATAGGTGCGGCCGACCGGTCGGGCGCATCTTGGGCTCGGAAGTCGTAACAACCCAATCACTAAGAAAGGGGCCGTAGTCCTCGTCCCGATGCCCGGCGAGCCGAGCCTGCCGCCGGAAGAGCCGCGCCTCAAGTACCGAGAACTCCCAGGGGAGAGCGGCTCGACCGCGACCTCCGGAAGCAAGCCCCGCTACGACGTCCTCCCCTACGTTGTACTCCTCGTCGTCACGTTCCTAGTCACGTGGTTCGCCCTCGCGACCATAACGGGCTTCCCCGTGGGCCTCGGTCCATCGCCGATATCGCACTCGGGAACCGCGACGCCCGGTGTCGTCTTGACGATCAACAATCCGTTCGACACGGCCAGAAATTCGAGGACCCATCAGTACGCTCCGGCCAACTTCAGTGTGCCAGCGGACACGCTCCTGGAATTCACCCTCATCAATTACGACACCGGACAGAACCCGGTCACCCCACTCCAGGCGAGCGTCAACGGGACCGTCGCGAACTGCATCTACCTCAACGCGACGCCCGCCAAACTCGGGACGTGCGTGCATTCCGTGCCCACCGGATTCGTCGCCCACACGTTTTCCTTCTTGAACGGGACGTATGCGGGGTTCAACGTACCGCTGGTCTCCGCCATCGACTCGCCGGAAGGCGGCATCGGGGCGAGCGTGACCTTCTTCACGTACTTCAACGTGACCGGGACGTTCTACTGGCACTGCCTGTCTCCCTGCGACCCGTTCTCCATGGCCACGGGGGGATTCATGTTAGGAACCATGACCGTCGTCCCCTCGTAGTCCACGACCCCGATTGTGCCTCGGCAAGCGGGGTTCGACCCGATGCTGGCTGCCCGTTGAAAAGGGGCGGCTTGACTAAGCACCCACCGTGAACCAAGTCCCCCTCCCAATACTCTGTCGGCGGTTCTATCGGGAACGGACCAGTTTGATTCGACTGCTGATTTCGAGCTCGTACCCGCTTGCCTCGCGCTTTCTTGTGATCCGCAAGGTCGGCATTCGGTGGGGGCGCCCGTGGAGCAGTTTCGGGAGCGAATTGACCGTTGCGTCAAGCTCTGTTGACGAGAGGTTCATTGACGGGCTTTTCGCATCGGGGGCATATCGTAGGTCTGTGCCTCCATGCGTTCCAATGACAGCTTAGGGGCGGTCGCACCTTCCGTGGCAAAGCACACGGATAGTCGGATGAGCCTACCCTGGGTCGCGCAGAGTGCCCTTGCTTTCGGAGGCTTCATCCTTGTCGCAGTATCCCTGTTCGTCTCTTGGTGGACTCTACGCTTTAGCTATCCCACCAGTGGGGTGACTGAGTCGGGCACCATCCACTTCTTACCGGGCGCGTCCGCCCAAGCCATCATCAACGGCGCATCGGGTTCCCTGTCCTACGCGGCAATCGGCGAATCGGTCGCATCGCTCTATGGAATGGTCCAGGTCGCCGCGATTTGCATCGCGGTCGCGGCCGCCTTGACGGCGGTTCTCAGCGCAATCGCGGGTACCTCCATCAAGAGCCGTCCTTGGGCATCCGTAATGGGTGCCGGTTTCAACGTAGCGGCGGTAATCGGGTTGGCACTCCTCGTGGGTCTGTTTCCCATCGCCGTACCCCAATCCTTGCCGAACGCCCCGGCCACGATATACGGGGGTTGCGCGGGTTCAGGTTCTCCCTGCAGCTCGTTCTATGGAAGTTTCAACGGGAACGGGAGCTCTCAGTCGTGGGGTCCGGACGTCGGCTGGTATCTCGCAATCGCGGCCCTTGCGCTTCTCGCGATCGCGATTGCGTCGTGGTTTGCCTCTACGCACAGGTCTTCGATCGTGGAAACCGCCATCGTGGCAAGTTAGCACTTCGGCCACACCCCGTGGGGGATGACGTTGGTCTTGCGACGTGGCCGGAGGTAGAGGTCGCCCACAACGGATTCGAAGGGGGCTGGTTAGCTGTCTCCGGCCCCGCGCTCGCGCGCTATGAACCTTTCCTACGGCAGGGGTTCTGTACGGACCCCCACGATCCAGCATGGAGGCGGGATTGAACTATTCGGCAAAGCCGGCTGACGGCACCAGACATGCAGTCCTGGCGGTGGCCCTTGCGAGGGGGCTCGCTTTTCCCCACAAAACCACCCCGGTGGACGAAGCGAACGTTTTTGGTGTTATACTCTATGGCTGGCCGACCGCCGGGTCAGGATAGAGGTCCGTGAAATGACAAGATGGTTCATACAACTGAGCGCGACCGTCGGAGTTCTCTTGGTCGCCGTCCTCATCGCAGGCGCGACCTCTCCGGGCGCGCGTGGGGCCGGACCGAACGCTCCGCTGATCGTACAAGCTCAGCCCGCAGCGCTTACCGTGAAAACGGTCAACGTCGGTCCGAACCGAGCGCCGAGCTCTACGACCCCGCCAACCACGATGTCTACGTGGGCAACGTGGGCTCGAACACCGTCTCCGCCATCAACAGCACCACCTACGCCGTGACAACGATCTCGGCGGAAAGAACCCCGAGATCCTGACCTACAGTGCCTCCAACAAGGACGTCTATGTGGAGAATTCCGAATTGAAAACCGTCACGGTGATCAGCTCCGCCAACAAGGTGATCCACACCCTTACCCTTCCCGGGACCGTCTTTACTCAGACCTACGACCCAGCGAACGGGGACGTCTATGTGGAGTCCCTCACCTCCACCGACATCTGGGAGTTCACCGATATCAATCACGCCTCCTTCGCCCTGAAGAACGTGGTAATGCCGAGCGAAGCGCTCTATGCGGTCTACGACAACGCGAGCACGAGCCTCGTGCTGACCTTGCCGGGCTTGAACGAGGTGTTCGCGGTAAGCGCGACGGACGTGGGCACGACCGTCAAGCTAACGACCGGGGTCTCCCCCGAGTGGATGGTCTATAACCCGAACGACAAGGACCTCTACATCACGGACGTGGGCAGCTCCACCTCCAAGACGGGCAACGTCTCGGTCCTCTCCTCCGCCAACAAGATCATCGCAACGATCAAGGTCGGGAAATTCCCGACCTTTGCGGCCTACGACCCATCCAATCACGACATCTACGAGGTCAACACAGTGGGGGCCACGAAACCCTATCCGACTGGCTCGGTGTCGGTGATCGGCACTTCGAACAAGGTGCTCACGACGATCGCTCTCGGGAAATACGCGGTCGTGGCCACGTACGACCCGAAGAACAGCGAGATGTACATCTCCTGTGCTGGGTCGAACCTGACCTACGCGATCGATAGCGCCACGAACGCGGTCGTCGCCAAGATCGCTACCACTCAGAATGCGATCGGCACCGTGTATGATGCCGCCCTTGGAGACAGCATTGCGATCGGGCTCACGAATTTCGGGGGCGGTTCGTCCACCGCCAAGACCATCGTCACGGTCATCCCCTCCTCCAACACCGGGACCTCGAAGTTGACCTTGGGCATCGGACCCGCGACGGGGTTGGCCTACGACCCGACCGACTCCGGCCTCTGGGTTGTCAACGAGGGCGCGAAGACGGTCTCGGTCATCCTCTGAGGGAAGCCTCCCCCCGCCGACAGGCGGGAGCGTGCGTACGGCCTTTTCTTAGCCGGGGTGTGTGATCGACCACTCCGAACCTCCCATTCCAGAGGTCCGCCGGCCACTCGGAACGGCTCCAACGTAGGGAATTGCTCCGGTGGGGAATCTCCCCTGGCGGATGGGGGGCGACCAGGGCCGTCCCTCGGCCCGAAAGTAAGGGATGGGATCACGGTCACGCGGGGATCGCAAGGCACGCCGGGATCGACTGACCGAGTTGGCGGCACCTAGAAAGCTCCCCGGGGAGGATCGGACCCCGGGGGCGATGGGCGAGGACCGAGAGACCTAGGAACGGCGGCGATATGAGTGGGTTGCGGTGGCCCAGGATCCCCTCCATCGTCCCCACGGCACGACCGTGGTCCGGGCCAAAGCACGTGTCGAAGAACACGAACCTCCGACCACGGAGGTCGACCTTCCGGAGTTCCTCGAGGAGCCGTCGAATGCGTGCGGTAGGCCCACCCTTGTGATTCGGTGAACCCACGACGATGATTCTCGTGCCCGAGGATGTGCCGGGCGCTGACCGCTTTCACGTTCGCGACGACGGTAGTAACGCGCCCGTCCGCCGAAAGACCGCGCGCCACCTCCTCCGCGACGGCTTGCGTGCAGCCGTACCATGCGTCGTAGACCACGATCGCGGTCGTCATTTCCCCCGGAGTCCCCCGCCGGGAACGACTTTCGAGTTCGGGCCAGTTACAAAATGGGTAGGTCAAGAAAACTTGACGAGGCCCCGGCGGGGCTCGGCTTGCCGGAGCGGGTCGGTCGGGCCGGGCGTCGCGACACATCCGAGCAGATCTCATCGGCGCAACCGGGAGTCTGCTCGAGATGCGCGGGTCGGCGCCGGGGATGAACTAGCGGCATCCGTTCTCTACGTGTCAGACGGTGGCCCGCACGGGGCCGAAACGGTTCAGGGCTCGACTTTTTCCAGTTTCTGGGCGATGGCCTGGACTGCTCCCAGGAACTTCTGAGCGTACTTTGGACACTCCCACGCGTTCTCGTGCTCGACGTCCTCCGCGCAACCCCAGGGGCAGTGGAATCCCATGGGTCGGTGGTACCTGACTACCGCCTAATGACCTCTGGCACTCGGTCCAAGTCGTACCGATTCCCTCTCTCAAGACCATCGCCCCCGGGAAGCGCTCGACCCACGGGACCTGTCCCCCGTGATCGGGCTCACGCGAGGTTCATCTTCTTCAACAGGACCGGGAATCTCGGGTCGTTCCGGACGTGCCCCAGCCGAGGGTCAAGCCGCCACGGCTGGAGCGGAAGCGAGCCACTCTGGCGCGCTTTCTCGAGCCAAGCGAAACACGCGTCGAGGTCGCCGAGCTCGGCGTACACCCGAGCCACGCTCGGCGCGATCTGTCCGAATTCGGGAAGGGCATCCTTCTGTCGAAGGAGGTTGGTCGCCTTCTCGCCCTGGCCGGACAGGGCGTATCGGTAGGCGCGATGCAGGGGTTGGAGGCCCGGGTCGGGTTCCAATCCTGCGACCAGGTCCACTTCCTTGAGGCACTGCTCGAGTTCGGACCGGGCCAGGTAGTAGTTCGCGAGGGCCTGATGGACCGCGATGCCCGCGGGTTCCAATTCGCCGAGCTTTCGGATCTTGGCGAGGGCCTCGTCGTATCGACCCGACCAGGTGAGCAGGAGCGCCAAATGGAGGAGGGCCCCCGGCCCGAACGGGTCCGCTCCCTCGGCCAGCAGGAACTCCCGGAGCGCGTCCTCGGCTCGCGCCTCTTCCTCGAGCAGCGCGGCGTACCAGAAATGCGCGAGCGAGTAGCTCGGGTTGAGCGAGAGGGCAAGCTGAAACTCCTCTTCCGCGGCAGTGTACTGCAGGTCGTCCCACATCACCAGCCCCAGCGACGCGTGGGCCTCGGCCAGGTTCGGGTCGAGCTCGATCGCGCGGGTGGCGGATTTTCGACCGGTCTCGTCCCAATTCGCCCGCGGGACGCCGGTCGACCGCCATCCCGCGAGGCGAGTCGCGTCGGCCAACCCGGAGTGGGCGGCCGCATTACGGGAGTCCAGAGTGATCGCCCGTTCGAACTGCGCCACCGCCGCTTCCAGAGGCGCTTTCGCATGGCTGTGCAGCAAGGCCCTACCCTGGAGATAGGCGAGATAGGAGTCCGCCCGAACCGTGTGGTGGGGTTCCGGAGGAACTCCCTCGGCGGGTCGCAGCTCGATCTTCAGGGCCGTCGCCACACGCTCGGCGACCTCGGCCTGCACCGCGAACACGTCATCAAGGTCGCGATCGTAGATGTTGGCCCACAGGTGTCCCTGCGTACCGACGTCGATCAATTGCAACGTGATCCGGAGCCGATTGCCGGCCTTCCGCACGCTTCCCTCGAGGATCGAGCCTACCCCCAGTTCGGCGCCGATTTGGGCCACGGATTTGCTGCCGGACTTGTACCTGACCCACCGACGTGCGTGCGATGACCGTGAGTTCCCGGAGCTTGGAGATGGCCGTGATCAGCTCCTCGGTGAGGCCGTCCGCGAAGTACTCGTCCTTCGGGTCGGGACTGATGTTCGCCAAGGGGAGGACCGCGAGGCGAGTCCTCGAGGAGCTCCCGGGCGATGACCCGGGGTCCTCCCAGGGAAGCGACACTCGGTACAGTTCCACCGGGATTCGCACGTTCTTGAGGGTCGTCGGCGCGAGGCGCTCGAACCGGTTCGGGATCTTGTTCCGCACCTGATTGAACACCTCCCCCGAAATGCAGATTCCCCCCGGGGCGGCCAGGGGCTCGAGCCGGGCCGCGATGTTTACGGCGTCGCCGAAGATGTCGCCCCTCCGCTCCTCGACGTCCCCGAGGTGAATGCCGATTCGCAGCCGGATGGGAGTGACGCCCGGCTTGGAGTTGCGGTCGTGCAGGTGCTCGTGGACGTCGATCGCGCAGCGGACGGCATGCAATGCGCTATCGAACTCGACCAGGAAACCGTCGCCGGTCGCCTTGACCTCGCGGCCCTGGTGCGCCGCGAGGAGCGGGCGAACGAGCTCCTCCTGCTCCCGGAGCAACTTCAGGGCGCCGGTTTCGTCCGTCTGCGTCGCGGCGGTGTAACCGACCATGTCGGTGAACATGATGGCGGCGAGTCGCCGGGTCGCGGCCACGGGTGGAATATCGCTTCCTTTAGATTAAGCCCCCGACGCCTCCTCCCTAGATGGGGACCGAGTCGTCACCCGTCCTGGGAGCGGCTGAGAGTGGAGGCGTTCGCCGACCCACTTATTTCTGACGCGGCGCGGGGCGACCCACGTCGAGCGGATGGGGGGCCTTCCCAGCATTCGTGCCCGACCCGAAGGCCCGAACGATCGATTCCCAAGCGGTCGAGCATGCTCTCGCTCGTCTTGGATGCCAGGGGCGGCACGAAGAGGGTCGACACCGGACTCAACGGGGCCTCCAGCAGCTTCCCGAGCGGAACGACCCGGATCGATGACTCCAGGACGACGTAGGGGGACGCCTCGTAGACGACCACGTCATGTTCGGGTGGATACTGGGAGAGCAGCACATCCCTCAAAATGGAAAGACCGCGACGGTTGTCGCCGAAACCATCGAGATGAGCCTCGATCCTCCCGACAAGGCCCGCCTGCCAGAGGATCAGCGAGCTCCGGGGATCGATCCTCCGTTCGCTCACCAGGAAGTCCGTGGCTTCGTAGCTCTGACAACCGCTCCGGGCGGGATCGATCCCGAGGTCCGCGAAGAGGCAGTCCTCGGCGGAGATTCCCGGCAGCATGCGAGCCTCGAGGCCCTCGGAACGAGCGATGCGGATCGCTTCGTGGGACGGGTAGACGAAGACCCCCGGATGACCGTAGAACACGGCGCACACGCTCAATCCCTTTCGGACGGGAGAAAGGATCCGCTCGATCATGGCCTCGTACGCGAGGGCGCGGGACTGACCCTCCAGATAGCAATCGGAGAGGGACTCGGTCGTGGGGTTCAACCGTCGCACCCACTCTTCCGCCGCCGGCTCGGCGACAAGGTAGAGTACCTTGTCCGCCCTCTCGATCTCCACGCGAGCCTCCCACGTGACGTGACGGACCAACTGTATTCCGATCCCAGCCACCACCAGGCGGACCGGACACGGACGCACCCATGTGCCCCGGCGGGCCTAGCTCAAGAACTGGAGGATCACGATACCGGGGTGGAACTTCAAGAGGAGCACCTCACGCACGGCCCGAATGTCCCCGGAAGCGATCGCCCGGGCGGCGTCGGGGCTCACGCCGTGTCGTTTCAGCACTTCCTCCGGGTTCTTCTTGTAGCTCTCGAGGAGGGCCGGGTCTTCCGAGACCTTCAAGAAGAAGTCCCGGAGGGCGGTGTCGTCGGCCACGATTTGCGCGAACGGGTCTGGAACCTTAAAGGCTCGCTCGATGAGGGCCGGGCACTAAACGACTGTCTGCCCGTAGCCCGCGACACAGGGGCCAGAACCCTTCCTGGTTGGACGGGGGGCCCCCGCCTCCTCGGGAGCGTGGAGGCTCGCCGGGCTCGTGGGGGGCGTTACGACGGCCGTTGCCTGTCTTTAGAGGCGGGGAGCGCACGGATGACTAACTCCGCACGGGCTCCGAAGGAGCGGCGATCGGGGATTCCGGCGGAGTCGATGGCTCCCGGGCCGACACCGCCGTGGCGGACGGTCGCCCGGCGTCCGCTCGGGTGAGAGGAGGGCGGGCCCCGAACCATGTTTTCAGCTGAGCGAGGAGCGGGAACGCCCTCACGGCCACGTACATCACGAACACGATGGTGACGATGAAGAAACTGGTGGGCTCGACTTCGTAGAACCCGATGAAGATCCCCGCCCAGGTGGCGAACAGCGCGACCAGCACCGAGATGAGCACGGCATAGAGCGGTCGCTTGGCGAGCCGAATGGCGATTGCCGCCGGGGTTACGGTCAAGGCGAAGATGAGCAGGACGCCGATGATCGTGACCGCGATCGAAATCGCCACCGCCAACGCAAGCATGAAAATGACCCCGAGGGTGAGCGTGTGCATCCCCTTCGCGTCGGCCACCTCTTCGTCCAGAGAGGCAAACAGGAGCTGCCGGTACACGAACGCCAGGACCGCCAGCACGAGGAGACCGGATTCGAAAGTGAAGACCACCTGGCTGTTACTGATCCCCACGATCTCCCCAAACAGGATGGAGTACGCTTCGGTGGCGAATCCGTTGTAGAACGACAGAAACAGTAGCCCGAGCCCCAGCATGAACGCGAGAACGGTGCCGATCTCGACGTCCCGGTGCGAGGCTTTCTGGCCGAGGAGGGCGATTCCGCTACCGGATACGGTGGTGAACAACAGGAGACCATAGATGGGAGCCACACCAAAGAGCACGGCGCCCGCGGCGCCGGAAAACCCGACGTGGCCGAGCGCGTGGGCCGCGAAGGACGAACGACGCAGCACTACCAGGTAGCTCACGACGCCGGCGAGAATTGCGATGATCGTGCCGGCTTCGAACGCATTCCGCACGAACTCAAATTGGAGCATCAGCCGAAGGTCGCCGATGAGGTTCCAGCCCCACCAAACCCAGCCGATGTTCGTCACGGCGCCGGGTCCTTGTGGGAATCCTCGCCGCCCACAATCACCAGGTTCCCCCTCGAATCGCGCAGGACCTCCACCCGAACACCGTAGAGCGCGGTGAGGCTCTCCGTCGTCAGCACCTCAGTCGGCAAGCCCGTGGCGACTCGGCCGTTCGCGAGGTAGATGACCTTGTCCAGATGCTGGATAAGAGGGTTGATGTCGTGGGCGACGAGCAGGGTCGCCACGTCCCGCGTTCGGACGAGGTTATTGACGAGGTCGACGAGCTCTTTGGCCCTTCGGATATCCAAACTAGCGAGGGGCTCGTCCAGCAATAGGAGCTGGGGACGGCCCGCGAGAGCCTCGGCCAGGAAGATCCGCTGCAACTCGCCCCCGGACATGGCGCCGAGCGATTTCTTCCCCAACTCAGTGGCGCCCACGGCGGCCAGCGCCTCGTCGGTCGCTGCCCGTTCCTCGCGGAACATCCGCGGGGTTAGGTTCGGGATCCACCGATTGCCCGAGTACCCAAGACGCACGAGCTGGGACGCCTCAACATTCGTATCGCGGTCCACCACGTGGCTCTGCGGCACGTAACCGATCTTCGAATTTCCACGTCGGGGGGCGGCGCCGAAAATCTGCAAGTCCCCCCCCGCGGGTGGGACCAATCCCAGCAGCAGGCGGAACAGGGTCGTCTTCCCTGCTCCGTTCGGGCCGATGACGGCCACGAACTCCCCTCGGCGTACGCGGAAGTTGGCGTCGCTCCAGATGGTGCGACCCCCATATTCTACCTCCAGGTGGTCCGCTCGTGCGATCTCCGACTGCACGGTAATCTTCTCTCCTGGCACTCCGCCACCGTGCGGTGGCTCAATTCCCGAGCACGTTGGCGTCGAGGTAGACGTAGAGCTCGCTGTATTCCCCCCCCATCCATTGCTGGAAGGTGTCCGAGGGCGGCACGATCGTCTCGGTTACGCTCATCACGCTCACATTGTTGTCTTGGGCGATCGCCTTCATGTTCGTCGTGATCGGCGTCACCGTCTGGGCGTTGAAGACCAGCACCCGGACGTGCCCGCTCTCGAGCTGACACTGGAACGTCACCACGCTCTGGTCGGGTGGGTCGTTCCCTTCGGCGACCGCCTCCATGAACGCCGGCGGGGAGACCAGGTTGAGCCCGGTCGCGTTGGCGAGATAGACGAAGATGCTCTCGGTGGAGGCGACCACCGTGCCCGCGAACTGATGCTTGATCGCCGTGACCTCGGAGTAGAGCGAGCCCAGGGAGGCGCTGAGATTGTCGTACTGGCCCTTGAAGTAGCTGGTAAGCGAAGGCGCGATCGTGGTGAGGTTGTGGTACATCCAGGCCACGGTCTCGTTCACGTAGGTCGGATTGTACCAAAGGTGCGGATTGCCTGTGACGATGCCCCCCGTTACATAGACGCCCAGCATCTCACCGATGTTCAGGATCGTTTGATTGGTGTCGCCGTCTGCGGCGATGAGGATGGTCGCCCAATCGTCATACCCGACGTTGTTGAGGATCACGTACTGAGCATTCTTGATCGCTCTGGCATCGGAATCGTTGGACTGATACTCGTGTGGGTCCGTATTCGGGTCAGTGATGATGCTCGTGACACTAACGTGCGTCCCCCCCAGCTGGGAGACGAGGCTTCCCCAGAAGTTCTCGGCGGCCACGACGTTGATGACCAACCCCGAGGACGCGGGGGCACTCCCGACGGCACCCACGCGGCTTGTCCGGTCGGAGGGCGACGCGCCTGGGGGGGGGTCGGGCGAGTAGACCTTGGCCACTGGAGAGAGTGCTCGACCCGCATCGCCTCGTGTCGAATCAGACGCGGTGACTCCGCTCGGACCAGTCGGAGTCACCACTCCAATGCATGGCGAGGGTGGCGCACCGAGCACGTAGCCGACGTACACGCCGGAGCTGACGATCACCACGGCCACTACCACCGCAATCGCGACCTTCACATTCTTCTGCATTTTGTGTCTCCGTTCCGTTTCAGACCCTGCTCGTTAGCCGCTCGTGTCCGAGGAATGACACGGTGCGATCGGCTGCCCGTGGGGACAAGCTGCGGGGTGCTGCTGCGCTCGGCACACCTCTTCTACCGTTCGATGTGAGATCGCGAGGTCGATCTCCCGGGCCGCCGCGCACGTCTGCTCGGGCGCGAGGCCGAGGCTGCCGAAGATGGTCTCGGCGACGCGGTGGTGGCGCTGGTATTCGACCAGAGTGTTGCGCCCCCGGGTCGTGAGCCGAGATTTCCCGCGGTGACGTACGATGAGCCCCATCTCCTCGAGCGGGGTCAGGTAGCCGAGCGCGGACGGCGGACGAACCTTGAGTGAGGCTGCGGTGAGCTTCAACGAGACGCCTCGGTCGGGAGTCTCTTGGGTACCGACCGTCCGAAGCGCGTCAATCTGGCGGCGGGTGAGTTGCTGGAGCGGCTCCATCGATCTCCCCAACCTCCCGCGATATATATGTGGCACCATAATTATTAGGCATGGCCGAAAGTTCGAGAGCCAACCAACAAGGTTCTCGTGCGAGGGTGGCGAGTTCCTCGCGGGTACTACACCTCGGCCGTAGCCTCGACGGGACGAGAGCGGCGTCCGCTCAATTCCAGGTTCGAACCAAGGACAGGGAGCAAGCCCGATGGGATTTCGAGGGATAAGACCAAAAGGTTGATATGCGCCCAATGCGGATTAATACGTGGATGACCAGCTACCGCTGGCGTCGTCGCCGCGGGTCCCGCGGGGTGGCGCCCATCATCGGCACCATCCTCATCTTGGCGATGACCATGGTAGTGTTCACGATTCTGTTCTCCTTCCGGTTCTATACCCCGCCCGCGCCTCCGAGCGCGACCTTCGCCATCCGCTCGGGTGGGAGCAACCCGGTTTGGGGAGACGGCACGGACACTCCCGGGAACGGAGTCTATTCGCTGTTGAACACGACGGCGATCATCGTCGCGAGCGCGTCACCGATCAATATCCCGCTCTCCCAGGTCCAGTTCACTTTCATCTGCAATAACGAGAGCTCCGGCGGGAACGAGACGATCCTGGTCCAAGGTAGCCTACAAGACATGAGTTGGTACCCGGGCGTTTCGGGCGTGGCTCCCCCGAACGCTCCGAAGCTGGGGTGGTGCGCGAGCTTCCACGCGGGCGGTTTTGGCGGCGGAGCCTTCGGCACCGCGTATAACCGGCTGGGGCTGTTCCTCCCGATCTCGGACGTGAACCTCACCCTGCAGGCAGGAGACACTTTCCTCCTCTACATCCACAACGGAGGGTACCCGATCGGTTACACGGCCGCCGGGGAGCCGTGCCAAGGCGCCGCGACCTCGTGCCTGGACTCGGACGATTATCACGGCGCGCCGCCCTGGTGCTTCACGAACCCGGGCTCGTGCACGATCTACCTGACCTATACCGGGACGCCACAGACCGTGCTCGCCCAAATCCCGGTCTATTCCCTCGCCCCTCCCGTCTCGTGAGCGCCCCCTCCGGCGTCCTCTCTCGCCCGGGCGAGGAACGTTCGTGTCGTTGCGTGGGTTCTTTAACACCCGACCGACTGTAATCCTTCGATCGAGGAAGGTAACGCGTTGGCGGTCAAGATAAAGCGGCGTCATCTGTGGACGATCGCGGTCGCGACCGCCGCCACCGTCCTCGTGGTCCTCCTCATACTCATCGCGGCCGGCGCGCTGGTCGTCCCCGGCACTTCCTCCCCCGCTCCGGTGAGCGTGACCTCGGTGCAGTTCACGATCCTTCAGGGGACGAATGCCAGCGGGAACCCGTGGTTCGGGCCGAGCACGGTCGTCTACACGGGGCTCGCTAACGGGTACCCGTTCACGGTTTCCCCGGGGGGCGGGTTCTCCGTACCGATCACCTTCGAAAACTACGACAGCAGCCCCCATACCCTCTATTCCATCTCGGCGGCAGCGCCCTTCTCCTTCGCCGGGCAGCTCTCCCACTCTGCCCCAAACGCTGAAGGCCTTCCAGGACGACGCGTACCTCATGATCATGGTGACGGCGCCCTCGAGCCCCGGTGCCACGCTCGCCCTCTTCATCACGATCAATGCCCTCCCGCCCACGTCGTAAGGCAGCGTTCCGGAATTCTACGGTTCCCACTGCCGATGGAGAGGGCGGGCGACAGGGCGCGAGTCCTCCCCACGGAGGATCGTCAGTCCCGGTGAATCCGGGCCGGGACACCGGGGCTATAGGGGTCAAGGGATTGGCCCGCGGCGAGGTGCGCCGATGGTGCAAAAAGTGACGGAAGTAGTGGGGACGTCGAAGGACGGGTTCGCGCACGCAGCGCAGAACGCGGTGGAGACGGCGGCGAAGACATTGCGGAACCTTCGGTGGTTCCGAGTAATCGAGCTCGAAGGGGCGATCAAGGACCAGAAGGTCGCCGAGTACCACGCGACCGTCAAGATCTACTTCGACCTCGACTAGGTCGAGCTGGTCGCGCCCGCGTTCGCCCGCGCCCTCTCGAGGGCCCGACGCACGTGGGGACCCGGCATCAATCCCTGAACCACTTCCGCCACTCGCCCGTCCGGGCCGACGAAGAACGTGACCCGCTTCGCGATCCCGAGGAAGCCGAGGACCCCGTACTGCTTCGCGATCGTACGGTCGTGGTCCGCGACGAGCGGGAACGGGAGACCGCACTTCTCCGAGAAGCTCTTTTGCGCCTCGACCGAGTCGACGCTGACGCCGACAATCGCGACGCCGGCCCTCTGGAGTTCGGGGTAGTTCTCGGCGAATCCCCGGGCCTCGCTCGTGCAGCCCGCGGTGTTCGCCTTGGGATAGAAGTAGAGGACGACCGGCTGGCCCCGGTAACTGGCAAAGTCGAGGGGGGTCCCGCTCGCGGTCGTCCCGACGAAGGGCGGTGCGACCTCCCCAGCGGCGATCACGCAACTCCGACCCAACCCGCCTATTTGAGACCGGTCGTCCGGGTGCTCCCCCGAGCCCGGCTCAGGAGGACAGCCGGAGGATCCGGTCGACCTCCTCGTCCGAGAGCGGGGGGGAGGATTCGGTTCCGATGATCTCGTCCAGGCGCTCGGGCGATGGGAGCGGTACGAGCGCCGAGCACACCCAGTGCCAGCGGAGCACGAACCGTAGGGACGCCTGGGCGAGGGTACGATTCCGCCGCTCCGTCAGGAATCCGAGGCCCAACACGGGTGCGAATTCTCGGTGAAGTTCCCGCACATTCACGGGGCGACGGTCGGGGCGACGGTCCACGACCGATTCCGCGAATCGAGTTCCATCGAGCCGTCCGCCCCCCAACGGGTCCTGGGCGAAAAACCCCAACGGGCCGTGGGACCCGCGTTCCGCTAGCGGGGGCAGCAGGCGCGAGTCGAGAGGGGAGAGGGTAGCGGAGAGGAGGGCAGGGGCGGGCTCCCCCGGGGCCGCACTCTCCGACACGGTTCCCCCCGGAGGGATGGAGAGGCCCCAGCCGGCAAACATGCCGTCCGTCTTGAGGCGCTCCAATGCCGATACCTCCTCCCCGAGCGGAGCACCCGCTTCGGCGGAGGGTTGCCAGAGCAGGAGGCCGACCGAATGGGGTCGGAGCCGTTCCGCGCTCTGTTCGAGGGAATGGCGGAGGAGGGTCTCGAGGTCGCCTCCCTGTGGGGACGACCGGTCCCGGGCCCCCTTCTGGGCCAGGAGAGCCGGTGACCGATGGACGAGGACCAAGAGGTCGGGGTCGACGGAGGGGAAGGCCGAGCGAATCCATCGCTCCGCTCGTTGTGATCCGGCACCTTCGCCGACGTCGAACGTAGTGATCCCTCGTGAGCGAGCGTTCGCAAGGAGGGCGACGTTGCGCTGATCCGAGGGCGACGTCGCCGAGACCGGGGCCTCGACCCTCAAGCCGATCACCGACGAGCGCAACCGGGTCCCGGCCACAGAACGATAGGAGACGCGATCGACACCCGGCACGGTCCCCATCTCCTCGAGGGGCGGGCGACGTGCCCGGGATAAACAGCTTTTGGGGCGACCGCTTGGGAGCGGCGGGATGGGCCGGACCGCTTAAACCCGGGGCGCGCTTCCCGGCGCGATGCCCACGAATCCGCGCCTTCCCCTCGCCGAACGGCTCCGACCCACTCGACTCGACGAGGTCATCGGGAACCCCCAGGCCCGTACGCAACTCAGAGCTTGGGCCGAGCGATGGAGGTCCCAGGGTTCGCCTGCCCAACGGGCTGCGGTCCTGTCCGGCCCTCCGGGCGTCGGCAAGACGAGCGCGGCCCTCGCACTCGCCGCCGACTTCGGCTGGTCGGTGGTCGAGATGAACGCATCGGACGCGCGGAACGAAAAGGCGATCGAGCAGGTGGCGGGGCGTGCGTCGATCACCCATACCCTGCTCGAGGGACCGAAGAGCGGGGGGCCTACCCGGGCGCTCATCCTGCTCGACGAGGCCGACTCCTTGAGCGGCCGGTCGACCGAGGGCGCACGCGCCGCCCCAGCCCCGGTCACGCTGAACGAGTTCCTCCGAGGTCGCTACGGTGCGATCGATGCGCTCAACGTGGCGTGGGGACTGAGCCCGGGTGCGAAGCCCTCCCCGTTCGAGTCGTGGGAGAACGTGCCGCGCTCGCCCGGGAATCATGCATGGGCACGGCTCGCCACCGCTCGGAAGGATATCGATGATTGGAGAGGGTCGGGCCGCCCCCGGGACACCTCGGACCGGGGGGGACTTGCCGCGATCGCGCGTTTGGTGCGAGCGACGCGGCAACCGCTCATCCTGACGGTGAACGACGACCGGATCCTCACGCGATACTCGCCGGTATTCCGGACCGCGGTCGCTCGAGTGCGGTTTTACGCGATCCGGGACCGGGAGCTCTCCGCTCGACTCGCGGCCGTCGTTCAGCAAGAGAAACTGGACGTGCTCCCCGCGGCGATCGACGCGATCGTTCGCCGCGCCCACGGCGACATGCGGGCGGCGCTCAACGACCTGGACGCTACCTCCCCGCTGCCGCGGGGGCCGCTCCAGCTCTCGATCCTCGGCACCCGGGACCTCGCGGCGGACTTTGCGGCGATCACCGAGGAGGTGCTTTCGACGGCCCGGTACTATCGCTCGGTCGAGATCCGGGACCGGCTCGACGCCCCGCCCGACGACCTGTTCCCATGGATCGAGGAGAACCTCCCGCACTTCGCCCCCGACTCGGTTCACCGGGCGGCGGCGTTCGACCGTCTCGCCTCTGCTGAGCGGGCGCTCGCTCGAGCTCGCCGGTTCCGGGTTTGGGGGCTGTGGAGTTACGCTTCTGAGCTCATGACCGGGGGCGTCGGCCTGGCGATCCGAGGCGGGCCGGTGCCGGTCGCGGGCCGTGCCCAATTTCCCCGGTTCCTCGGGGAGATGGGCCGATCCCGTTCGGTGCGCGCAGTTCGGGAAGCGGTCGTCCGTAAAGCCGGCGCCCAGTTCCACCTGTCTCGGGACAAGTCGCGAGAAACGGTGCTCCCGTTCCTCGAGAGCCTGTTCACCGCCCCAAGGGATCGTCGGAACGCCGAGGCACTCCGTGCGGTCGCGCGGAGCGTCGTTCGCGAGCTCAAGCTCACTCCCGAGGAGGTCGGCTATTTGGCCGACCGGGAACCGGATTCTGACCCCGTGATCGACCTGATGGAGATAGGATCCGGGGACCCGGCGGCCCGCGACGCGGGGAGTGAGTCCGCGGAGTCCGTTCCGGCGCCTGCTCGGGACCCCACGGAGACGCGGGGAGTGTCGGAACGGGACCGGAAACGCGTCCAACGTCAGCTCTCCGACTTCGGCGGGAGATGAGCGACCCCCCTCCGGATTCCCGGCGGCCGCGCGCTGTCGTCTCGTGGAGCAGCGGAAAGGATTCGGCATATGCGTTGCACGAAGTGCGCCGGGCGGGCGAGCTAGACGTGGTCGGACTCCTCACCACGGTGACCGAGAACTACGGACGCGTCTCCATGCACGGAGTGCGGGAGTCCGTGCTGGACGCGCAGGCCCGTGCGGTGGGACTCCCGCTCTTCAAGGTGACGATCCCGTCTCCGTGCCCGAACGACGTGTACGAGCGCGCGATGGGATCGATGCTCGGCCGCCTCGAGGCCGACGGCGTCCGCCGGATCGTCTTCGGCGACCTGTTCCTCGAGGACATACGCACCTATCGCGAGGAGAAGCTACGAGGCACCGGAATCGATCCGGTGTTCCCGTTGTGGGGACGCCCCACCGGTCCCTCGCGGAGGAGATGATCGAATCGGGTCTCCGGGCGCGCGTCGTCGCCCTCGACCCTCGCAAGCTGCAGGCAGCGCTCGCCGGTCGATCGTTCGACCGGGAACTACTCGCGGAGCTCCCGAAAGACGTCGACCCGTGCGGCGAGCGCGGGGAGTTCCATACGTGCGTGACCGACGGACCGATGTTCGACCGGCCCGGTCCCGGTCGTGCCCGGGGAAGTCGTTCAGCGCGACGGGTTCGTCTTCGCGGACCTGGAGCTCGAGGGACTCATTCGAGCGTCGCGCGGACGCTGACCGCGACGTTCCCCTTCATCACGCCCGAGATTGGACAGCCCTGGCTGGCGGCGATCGCCGCGGTCTCGAACTCGGCGGCGGAGATCCCGGGGACCTTACCCGCGACGACGAGCTCCATCGTGGTCACTTTCCAGCCCTCACCGACCTTGTCGAAGGTCGCGGTCGCGCTTACCCGGAGCTGCTGCGGTGGCTTTCCCATCCGCCCGAGTCCCCCGGAAAGCGCCATCGAGTAGCACGCGGCGTGCGCCGCGGCAAGGAGTTCTTCGGGCGTCGTGAGCCCATGAGCGGTTCCGGTCCGCGCCGCCCACGATACGGAGGTCTCTGCGAGTCCGCCGCTCTTTCCCTTCACACGTCCCTGCCCGTGCGGCAGGTCGCCTTCCCAAACTGCTTCCGCGGTACTTCTCACGGCCATCGGCCCGAGAAGTCCGGCGGCCGATTTAACCTCGCCGGCGCGAAGGCCACGTCGAACCCACAGCTTTTGTTACCGGTGGGGGTCGGTCCTCCGTGGCCACGGCGCTCCGCGACCTTCCGAAGTACCTCGTGCTCGACCCGGTGTCGACCGTCCGCATCGAGATGCGGCTCGAGGCTCCCGCCTGCGAGATCGATGTCGAGCTCGACAATCCCCGCGCCGGCCGTTCGTTCGTGCTCCTGATCGGACAGGTCGGAGGGCCTGTACGTTCAACGGGTTCGTCTTGCCGGGCGCGCGAGAATCTACTTCGACCCTCAGGCTCCGGGGTCCTACGAGCTGCTGCTCGCCAACCCCCAGCGCGAACCGCTGATCCTGCGACTCCGGGGGCGGGATGTGGAGATGCCCACGCGTCGTGCGGCGTCGAAACGGCCCCGACCGACGGTCCGACGCCGTCCCGCGGTCTCGGAGATGCCGGTCGCCCGGCGTCACCGACCGGTGCGTCGCCGGGCCCGTCCGGAACATCACAGCTGAGGGCGTGGTGGGCCCGGCTCCGGGGGGACCGCGCGGACCTCTCCACCGACCCCATTCCCCGAGGTCGCCTTCGGCGCTGCCCGGCGAGGGGCGTCGGACGGTCCCTCGCCTTGCCTGGGCGAATGCACCGTGCCCAGGCGACCAGAGGTACCCTCCGAAGGCTTGAAACCCCGGGAGGCTCCCGGCTGTCACCGAACGCGGGGCGCGCCAGTTGATCGAGCTCTACGCAGACCTCGCAATCGTTGTCACAATCTTCGCGATCGTCGACCCGATCGGTACCCTGCCCTTCTTCGTCTCGCTGACGGCTGGGTTCTCCCCGGCGGACCGCAACGTGATTCTCCACCGCTCCGTGCTGGTCCTGGGCGGAGTGCTCGCCTTGTTCGCCCTGTTCGGGAGGTTCCTGTTCCAGGCGTTCGGGTTCACCCTCGCCGCGTTTGAGATCGCGGGCGGAATCCTGCTCTTCATGGTCGCCTACGATATGCTTCGGGGGGAGGTCACGAAGGTCAAGCTCTCCGCCCAGGACCGGGACGACGCGATCGCCCGCCGCGACGAGCTCTCGGTCGTGCCGCTCGGGATCCCGCTCCTCGCCGGCCCCGGGGCGATCTCGACGGTGATGATCTACGAGGGAAATGCGTCGAACAGCCCCGCCTCGATCGCGGTGACGTTCGTCGCGATCGCCGTAACCACCCTGGCGACGTTCATCGTCCTGAAGTACGGCCAGCCGATCTTACGCGTGCTCGGACGCGTCGGCGTCATGGCCATGACGCGCGTGCTGGGCCTCCTGCTCGCGGCCGTCGGCGTGCAGTTCGTGATCAGCGGGATCCTCGCTTCGTTCCCGACGCTTTAGCTCGGGACTTGGACGGGGGCCGCGGGGCCTTCTTCGCCGCCGGCGGCGAGCGACCCGTCGCCTTCCGGACCTGCTCGATCATGATGCTCGACGGGGTCCGGGGGTTCCGGTCGGCGGCCCACGCCTTCTCTCCCGCGCGGATCGGAACGGGGAGGTCGTTCTCGGCGGGGGGAAGCCGCATTCGTAGTCGTCGGTGTACGCGCAGTACGGGTTGAACGCGCGATTGAAGTCGACGTCGTACTCGTCCGACTCGTTCAGTTCGAGGGTCACGTAGCGCCCGGGTCCGTAGGAGTCCTCTCCGCTGGTCCGGTCGCGGAACGGCACGAAGACCGACGTCCCGACGCCCTCCCCCGCGTGGTAGACTCCGAGGGTGAGCTTCTTACCGCCGAGGGAGAAACTGAGGTTCCCGAGGTAGCGCATCACCGCCTGTCCGTCGCGATTCGTGCGCAGGTACGCCTCCTCCGGGAACGGCGATCCGTCGGAGCGTGGCCCGGACGCGGTACTCCGGGTCCGGAGGAAAGTAGCGAAGGTCGTGGAACGGGACGCGACCCGCGACGAACGGCGATTCGGGGTGGCGGGCCATGAACTCGTCCTTCATGTGACGCTCCTCCTCGAGGTCGCGGTGCCACGGGTCGTTCTTCGGCATCGCCCTGCCGAGTACGCAGGCTCCTTAACGGTTCGCTTGGGGCGGACCGAAGTCCTTGGCCATCAGGTCCTCGTCGAAGTAGTCGTCGCCGCGATGGACCGCCCGCGGCATCGTGCCGATGTACACGAACCCGAACTCCTCGTAGAGACGCCGAGCACGCCGGTTCACGGAGAACACCGAAAGTCGGACGAGTTCAAACTTTCCCCGGCATTGTCCGAGCGCGCTCTCGAGGATCGCACGGCCAATCCCGGTCCTCGGTGATCGCGATGGACCAGGATCCCGAGCTCTCCGACGTGCGAGGTCTCCGAGTCGTCCGAAGGACCGACCCGCCGGATCGTGCAGTGGCCCACGACGAGGCCGTCTCGTTCGGCGACCGCGACGATCGTGTCGCCGGCGAGGACGTGCCGGTAGAGGTTCGTGAACCACGCCACCTCGTCCTCGTAGGACGGTCGTTTCCGGAAGAGAGTGATGCCGATGTCCCGCTGGACGGTCCGCTCCTCGAACAGGAGGTAAAACGTCTCACGGATGGCGTCGAAGTCCGACCACCGTAGCTCCCGGACGACGAACGGCCGGGGAGGCGTCGCGGGGGGGCCCAACGTCACGCGTAGCCGAACTGCCGCTTCGCGAACTCGGTCATCCGCTCGGGGGTCCACGGCGGGTCCCAGATCATGTCGACCTTCGCGGACTTGACGTCCGGGACCTTCTCGATCGCGGTCTTGATCTCTTCAGCGAGGATCCCGGCGACCGGGCACCCGGGCGCGGTCAGGGTCATTTTGAGCGTGAGGTCGTCGCCCGCCCACTCGAAGCCGTAGATGAGCCCAAGGTCCACGATGTTCATCGGGATCTCGGGGTCGTAGATCTGTTTCAGGTTCTCGGTAATCAGTCGCTCCCGGTCGGCGTAGGGTCCCGTGGTTGACGGGGCGAACGCCGCGACGGGCGGGGCGGGGGCGGCTACCGGGCTCGCGGGGGGTGGGGTCGCTTCGGCCATCGTCCCAACGACCGGTCGGGGGCGTATAAGGTCGCGCGACCTCTCCGGTTACCCTCACGTTAGGTCTCGGCTAAGGGTTTAAGGCCACCCCGGGTGGCGCGAGCGATGAAGGACGTTCACGCGATGCCGCCCGCTCGGGGCCGACTCACTCTGCGGTCGGTAGGGGTGTCGGGGATCCGCAAACCGCTCTCCGTCCAGCGCGGGGACCGCGTCCACACGCTCGCCGCCACGTTCGAGGTGGCGGTCGACCTCCCTGCCAGCCGGAAGGGATCGGACCTGTCCCGGAACGCCGAGGTCCTCGCCGAGATCGTCGACCATACGGTCGAGCGACCGGTCCTGAGCCTCGAGTCCGCGTGCTCGACGATCGCGCGCGAACTCCTCGTGCGCCACGCGTACGCGACCGAAGCCACGGTCGAGGCGTCCGCCGAGTACTTCCTCCGCAAGGGAATCTCGGAAGAGAAGCGGAGCTTCGAGGATTACCTTCTGCTCGCCGAGGCCCGGGCGACGCGCACCGACGGAAAAAAGGTAGAACTCCATCGCGCGGTCGGGGCCGAAGCGGTCGGCATGACCGCCTGTCCCTGTGCGATGGAGACGTGCCGGGAGAAATTGACCCAGGAATACCCGTTGCTCGCCGACCCTTCGCTCGCGACCCTCCCGATGATCTCCCACAACCAGCGCAACCGGACCCGACTGGTCTTCGAGATGGGGGTGGACACCGAGGTGGAAGTGGACGACCTGATCCAGGCGATCGAGTCGGCCCAGTCGAGCCCCACCTACGCGATCCTGAAGCGGGGAGACGAGGGGCAGGTCGTCCTGGACGCGCACCGCCATCCGAAGTTCGTCGAGGACGTCCTCCGCGACCTGCTTGCCGGACTGCCGGCCGCCTTCCCGGACCTTCCCGATTCGGTGATCGTCCGGGCCGGCACAATCAGTGAGGAATCGATCCACAAGTACAACGTGGAAGCCTCCCACCGGGTCTCCTTCGGTGAACTGCGCCGGTCCGCCTGGCCACTGAAGGGTCCGGGGGCTACCGTGTACTACGCGCTGGATGCGATCCGCCGTCGTCCGGGCCGCTCGGCGCTCACTTCCCTCGGGATCGGGCTCGCGGTCGGTCTGGTCGTGCTCCTTCTCGCGATCTCCGCAGGGGTACAGACGAGTTCGACCACGCTCGCGACCGCGAGCGGCGTCGACCTGATCGCGGCGAGCGCGAATACGACCATCACCACGGGGAGCGTTCCGCCGATCCCCGACGCCCATGTGCTCGCGACCGCGATCCCCGCCGCGGACTCGAACATCGCCGTGGCGAGCCCGTGGCTGATCAGCGAGCTCGTGTTCGGAAATGCGTCGCTCTATGCGGCAGCGAACTCGAGCCGACGTACCTCCCGACTGGAGTCCGACCGGGGCCGGGTCGGTGGGGTGGATCCCTTCCGACAACAACGGGATCGAGATTCCCGAGATCTACAACGGCACCGGGTTCACGCTCCCGGGAGACCCGCATTACGCGAACGGGAGCTACCAGGGCCTGTTCACGCACGAGATCGTCCTCGACCAGGGGCTTGCCGGCGTGCTCGGAGTGACCGTCGGTGACCTCGTCTGGGTGAATCCCGCCCAGGCACCAGGCGCCTCGGCGCTTCCCGGATGGTATGCGAACGCGACCGTGTTCCGCGTCGTGGGGATTTCTGGCCCGTTCTGGCTCATCCCTTCCGCGCTCCTCTCGTTCCTCTACCTTTCCGAGCTCCAGACGGTCGTGGGGGGAGCGAGCCGGTCCACCGACTACGCGTCGCTGCTCCTCATCCATCTCTACGACCCGACGACCGCCGCGGCGGACCAGACCCGGGTCGAAACGGCATTCCCGTCCCTCACCGTGATCACGCTCGCCGAGGTCCTGGGGGCGATCCAGCAGGTCGTGAACATCTACCGAACCTTTGGGACCCTCATCGGGGCGATCGGGATCATCGTGGCCGCGCTGTTCGCGACCACGGTCCTGCAGATGTCGGTCGATGACCGAAGTCGCGAGATCGCCCTCCTTCGTGCGGTCGGATACACTCGGGCGGGAGTCGGCTCGATCGTCGCGCAGGAAGGGATCGTGCTCTCCCTCATCGGTCTTGCGATCGGATTCCCGATCGCGTACGCGGGAGCCTACGAGCTGAATCGATTCCTAACGCATCTGATCGTGGGGCTCCCCGTCGGTTTCTCCTTCGTCTCGTTCGATACGACGGTGCTGCTCTCGGGGATCGCTCTCGTGCTCGCGATCGGCTTGATCGCCGCTATTCTTCCCGCCGCCCGCGCGATGTCCCTGCCCGTCGCCGAGGAGCTGCGCGCCCCATGATGCGATTCGGCTTCGGCTCGGCGCTCCGCCACCTTCGGTTGCAGCAGCTCCTCGCGATCGCCGCGGTCGGAACCGCGGTCGCCCTGCCGGTGGTCCTCGTGAGCGTCGGAGGGGGCGTTTCGGCGCACGAGCTCGCCGACTTGGAGAACGCCGGATACCAGATCGTCGTCAGCGCCGAGGGGGTGCATGGCATCACGAACGCCCACAATCTCACGGACCGGATCCTGGCCCTCGGGTCGGTGGCGGCGGCGTCGCCTGTATTGAGCGTCCCGCTCGACGCCTTCCCGGGGAGCGGGGGACCGACCCCCGTTCTCGCGGAGGGGGTGATCTCCGACCAGTTCGTCCCCACCCTGGGTCCGTCGGAGGGCGGTCTCTTCCCGACGCCGCTGCCGCTCGGAGACCCGAGCGATCGGGTCCACTACGACAACGGCACCTACGCCGGACCGCCCACCAACGACGTCCTCGTCTCCTCTCCACTCGCCCAGGCCCACGGGATCGTCGCAGGCTCGACCCTGTGGCTCGGTGCGACGACGAACCGGACCCAGGCCGTCGAGTACAACGTGACCGGGACCTTCGGCGTGCCGCCGACCGCGCTCGGACCCACCGGGGCCTTCGCGATCGTCATCCCGCTTTCGGACCTGCAAGTGTTGAGCGGGTTCGCCGCAGGTTCCACGACCACCGCCCACGACGCGGCCGACACGATCGAGGTCGCCCTCACCGGATCCGCGTCGACGGACCCGACGATCCTCGACCATGTGCGTGCGGAGATCCAGGCGATGGTCCCGTACTACGGGGTGAGCTCGCTCGACCAGGAAGCGCAGGAGCTCCAATCGGCGAGCGCGGTCCTGACCGGATTCTACCTTGCGCTCTCTTCCGTCGCGCTCACGGTCGGCCTCCTGTTCCTCGCGCTCGTCCTCGTCCGACGGGTCGAGTCCGACCGGCGGTCGATCGGGATCCGTCGCGCGCTCGGTCTGCCCGGACGATGGATCGCGCGGGAGATCGTGACCGACGGGCTCGTGCTCGCGCTCTTCGGCTCGCTGGTGGGCCTCGCGGGGGGTACTTGATCGTCGAGGGGCTCGCGACCTGGGGGTCGGCCGCCGTTCGGCTCGCCGCCCGGTTGGCGCTCTTCGACCCGGTCACCCTGGGTGCGATCGTGGCCGGCGTCCTCCTGATTTCGTTGCTCGCCAGCGCCATCGCGACGCGAGCGGCCCTGCGGCTCCAGATCACGGAGGCGCTGCGGTGAGCGGCGGTGCGTCCGCTGCGATCGAACTCGTCGGCGCGAGCCGGATGTACCGGGCCGGACAACCTGAGGAAGTGCCCGCGCTCCGGGAGGTCGACCTCACGATCGCGCCGGGTGAGTTCGTCTCCGTCGAGGGTCCGAGCGGCTGCGGCAAGACGACGTTGCTCAATCTCATCGGGCTCCTGGATTCCCCGACCTCGGGCGAGGTCCGCTGGGACGGCCGGCCCGTGGGCAGCCGCTCCGACCGCGAGCGTTCCCGCCTTCGCCTCGAGGGTGTCGGATTCATCTTTCAGCGATTCTACCTGCTCCCTACCTTGACCGCCCGCGAGAACGTCGAGCTCCCGATGCGCGCCCTGCGCGTGCCCCGCGCTGAGCGGACCCGCCGCGCCTCCGAACTGCTCGGAGAGGTGGGCCTCCAGGGAAAGGAGAACTCGTTCCCCCACCAGCTGTCGGGGGGGGAGGAACAGCGGGTCGCGGTCGCGCGGGCTCTCGGGAACCGGCCGGGCCTTCTGCTCGCGGACGAGCCGACGGGCGAGCTCGATAGCGGCAACGCCGCAGCGATCCTTGCCCTGCTCGAACGGGTCCGGGCCGATCGGGACGCGACCCTCGTCCTCGTCACGCACAATCCCGAGGTCTCGAGCCACGCCGGCCGCCACCTCGCGATGCACGACGGGCGGATCGCGTCCGACGTGCGGGGGGCGTAGCCGTGGCGCGGATCGCGATCCTGCTCAACGACCGGTGCCACCCGAAGGAGTGCCAGTGGGAGTGCCAGGCGTACTGCCCGCCGGTGCGCATGGGCCAGGAGTGCATCATCGAGGGGCCGACGGGCAAACCGATCATCTCCGAGACCCTCTGCATCGGATGCGGGATCTGCGTCCACAAGTGCCCGTTCGATGCGATCAAGATCCTCAACACCCCCGAGGCGGACCCGAGCGAGATCGTCCACCGGTACGGCTACAACGGCTTCCGGATGTACCGCATGCCGATCCCACCGGCCCGGGGATCACGGGGCTCCTCGGCCCGAACGGGACCGGAAAGTCGACCGCCCTCCGGCGACTCTCCGGGCAGGAAGTGCCGAACCTCGGGGACTACGAATCCCCCGGAGCCTGGCCGAAGGTGCTCGAACACTACCGCGGCACCGCGCTCCGCGCCCACTTCGAACGGGTATCGAAGGGGGAGCTCACGCTCGGTCCTGAAGCCGCAGTACGTCGACCGGATCTCCGACGAACCGTTCACCGCGCTCGACTACGTCCTCGCGGCGGGTCCGGGGGGACGAAAGGCACTCGACGAGGTCGGGCTCGCGAACCGGGCCGACCGCCGCCTGTCGGAGCTGTCGGGAGGCGAGCTCCAGCTCGTGTCGATCGCTCGGACGATCGCTACCGACGTCGACCTCTACCTGATCGACGAGCCGTCGAGCTACCTCGATATCGTGCACCGCCTCGAGGTCGCGCGGATCCTGCGACGCTTGGGAGAGACGAAGAGCGTCCTCGTCGTCGAGCACGACCTCGCACTCTTGGACTACCTCGCCGACCAGGCCCACCTGATCTACGGAGAGCCCGCGGCGTTCGGCGTCATCAGCCATCCCCTCCCGATGCGCGCGGCGATCAACACCTACCTTACCGGCTACCTCAAGGACGAGAACGTTCGGTTCCGCACCGAGCCCGTCCGGTTCGTCTCCCACCCGCCGAAGCCGGCCGCCCGGGCGAACACGCTTGTGCGGTTCCCGGCCCTCGAGAAGGAGTATCCCGAGTTCCATCTCTCGGTGGGTGCGGGGTCGCTCGCGAAGGGCCAGGTCGTGGGGATCGTCGGACCGAATGCGACCGGGAAGACGACCTTCGTTCGGATGCTCGCGGGCGTCGAACCTCCGACGCGGGGCGCCCCCCCCGAGGGGGTCACGGTCAGCTACAAGCCGCAGTACCTCAAGGCGACCCAGTCGGCAAGCTTGCGCGAGCGCGCGGCCGCGCTCGCGAACGACCCGACGTTCGACGCGAAGCTGTTCGAGCGGGAGCTCGTCCCCGGCCTGCACCTCGAAGAGATCCAGGACGTCGCGCTCACCGACCTCTCGGGCGGCGAGCTCCAACGCTCCGCGGTCGCCCTCGCGCTCGCGCGGCCCGCGACCCTCTACCTCCTGGACGAACCGTCGGCGTACCTGGACGCGGACGAACGGATGTCGATGGCGCGGCTCGTCCGCCGCCAGGTCGAGCGTCAGGCGGTGAGCGCTCTCGTCGTCGACCACGACGTCTACTTCCTCGACCTCGCGTGCGACGAACTGATGGTCTTCGGCCCGGATGCGCCGGACGGTTCGAAGGGGCGCGGCGACGGCCCGTTCGCGATGCGGGAGGGGATGAACCGCCTGCTTGCCGGGGTCAACATCACGTTCCGCCGCGACCCCGAGACGCTGCGCCCCCGGATCAACCGCGAGGGGTCGGTCCTGGACCGCGAACAGCGGGCGCGGAAGGAGTACGATTACGAAGCCGCCCAGTGAGACGGAGGAACCCTCCGAGGCCGCCCCCCCCGCGCTCGACGCGGGGGGTCGCTTTCACGCGCACGGCACCATCTCGTACGTGACGGTCGGGGTCTATCTCGTCCTCCTGCTGGTCCTGTACCTCATTGTCGTGCCGAGCTCGTTCGACCAGCGACCGGAGCTGATCTACCTCCTGATGCTGGTCGTGGTCTTCTTTCTGTTTCGGTACGCGACCACGAATTACTCGATCGACGACTCGTACCTGCACGCGCGCCGGGTCCTCGGTCCCCGGACGGTGCCGCTCAGCGAGGTCCGCAAGATCGAGTTCATGGCCCTCCGCGACCTCTCACCGACCGGGTTCTTCGGCTCGTGGGGATATCGCGGGCGAATGTGGAGTCCCGTCATCGGCTGGTTCGAGGCGGTCTACACCGACCCCGTCGGGCTTCTCGTGACCGGCGGCCCGCACCCGCTGTTCATCTCCCCTAAGGACCGGGTGGCGTTCGCCCGCGAGCTCTCTCGCCGCGTTCGGTCCTACTCCGGGCCATTGTCGGTGGACGACGGGTCCCCGAGTGTCTGAATCAGTACGTCGGGAGGCTCGGGTCGACCCGCTCGGCCCACGCGGTGATCCCGCCGGACAGGTTGCGCACGTTCGAGAATCCGAGGTCGAGGAGCAGGCGGGTCGCCTGCGACGACCGGCCCCCGGTTCGGCAGTAGACGACCAGCCGCCGCGCCCCCGTCAGTTCGTTCAGGTGGTCGGGGAGCTGCCCCCGAGGGATCAGGTGGGCGTTCGGGAGGTGGACGATCTCCCACTCGTTCGGCTCCCGAACGTCCACCAGCATCGGCGGGTCGGCGCCGGCGAGCTCGTCCCGGAGCTCTTCGGGCGAGATCTCGGGGAGGTTTGCGCCCTGCGACTCGGGACCGGCGGCGGGGATCCCACAGAAGGCCGGGTAGTCGATGAGCCCCTTCTGCGGCGCGTTCGGAGAGCAGATCACGCATGCCGGGTTCTTGCGGAGCTTCAGCTCGCGGAACCGCATCGCGAGCGCGTCGTAGAGGAGGAGCCGGCCGATGAGGGGCTCGCCGATGCCGAGCAGGAGCTTCACGGTCTCCGTCGCCTGGATGAGCCCGATGAGCCCCGGGCAGGACCCCGAGGACCCCGGCCTCCGCGCACGAGGGGACGAGGTCGGGGGGCGGCGGCTCGGGATAGAGGCAGCGGTAACAGGGCCCTTTCGAGGCATCGAAGACGCTCGCCTGGCCCTCGAATCGGTAGATCGAGCCGTAGACGTTCGGTTTGCCCAGGAGCACGCAGGCGTCGTTCACGAGGTAGCGGGTCGGGAAGTTGTCGGTGCCGTCCACGACCACGTCGTACGGGCGCAGGACCTCGAGCGCGTGGTCGGCCGTCAATCGATGTCCGATCGGAACGACGCGAACCCCAGGATTCAGGGCCTCGAGACGGTCCTTCGCCGCGTCGAGCTTCGGGCGGCCGACGTCGGCCGTCGTGTAGAGGACCTGCCGTTGAAGGTTGGAAAGATCGATCTCGTCGAAATCGGCCAGGCCGATCTCTCCGACCCCGGCCGCCGCGAGGTAGAGCGCCGTCGGAGCGCCGAGGCCCCCGGCCCCGACGAGCAGGACCTTCGACCGGCGGAGGCGCTTCTGCCCGGCGACACCGACCTCGGGAAGGAGGAGGTGCCGGCTGTAGCGGCGGAGCTCGTCGCGGGTGAGGGTGTCGGCGGGGGGGTTGGGCAGGACGGTCAGCGGGTTCGGGACGGACCGTCCGCGGGCCCCCGCCGGGGCCCCGCCCGCGATCGCCGGGAACGATCGAAACGATGTCGCCCTCCTTCACGGGGGTCGCGTCGCGCTGGAGGGAGCGCACGTCCTCGTCGTTCAAGTAGACGCTAACGAAGTTCCGCAACTTCCCTTCGGGCGTGAACAGGTGCTTTTTGAGGCCCGGGTACGTGTCCGCGACGCCGCGAACGAGCGCACCGACCGTGGCCCCGTCCGACGGCACTTCGGCGTGCCCGTCCGCGAACGGACGCAGCGGGGTGGGAATCTTCACCGTCACGCTCGGCATCTACGTCACCGTCCCCCGGAAGCTCTTAGGCTCTCGGTTACCCGCGCATCAGCGGCCGGGGTCGTGACCAACGTCACCTCGCGGAAGACCCCGGAATCGGGGTCGAGCTCGAACGCCCCGATCGCGTGCGCGTCGGTCGCCGACACCGAGACGACCACGTAGGTGTACCAGGGCCAAGCGTGCGCCTGGTCGAACGCGGACGGGCGAGCGGGGTGGTCCGGATGCGAGTGATAGAAGCCCGCGACGACGCGGTCCGTTCCCCCGAGCGCGTTTTCGGCCGAACGCAGCTCTTCTGCTCGGATGACGAACCGGCGTCGGCGCTCCCCCTCGAACTCGTTCGGGGCGCGTTCCGTCGCGACGATGGACCGGGGACCGTTCGGGGCGGTAGGGTCGGCCCCCGCGATGAGGAAGCCGCAGCACTCATCCGGGTAGGTCTCCCGGGCGTGCCGCCGGATCTCCGCGACTAGGGGTTCGGGGAGGCTGTACCGCTCTCATCTTGGCTCTCCAGTAGAAAACCGGCGTTCGCCGTCCGGGAGCAGCGTGACGACGACCGCGCCTGGCCTCGCGAGGCCGACCTCGATCGCCGCGACGACGGCCGCCCCCGACGAGACGCCGACCGCGAGACCTTCTTCGAGGGCGAGGCGCCGCTGCATCGCCTGGGCCGCCTCGGTCTCGACGCGGACGGTCGAGTTGACCAGACGTTCGTCGTAGGTGCCTGGCCGAAGGGCGGACGGAAGGTGCTTCAGACCCTCGATCCCATGGATCGGACCCGTCGGCTCGATGCCGACCACCCGAATCCCGGGCGTCGTTCCTTGAGGAAACGTCCCGTTCCCGATATCGTTCCTCCGGTGCCGACCCCAACGACGAGATCGGTGATCCGGCCCGAGGTCCGGTTCCAGATCTCCGGACCCGTGTGTCGATAGTGGGCGTCCGGGGATTCGAGGGATTGTTGTAACTGGTCGCCGTAGAAGTAACGCTGGGGGTCGGCGAGCGACCTCCGACGTGCCTCGCGCTGGGCTCCGTCGGTCCCCTCGGCGGGGTCCGTGAAGACGACGATCGGCCCTGTACGCCGGATCCGGGCGACCCGCTCGGGGCTCGCGTTGCGCGGCAGGCAGAGCTCGACCTCGAACCCGAGGCGGGCGCCGAGCATGGCGTACGCGACCGCAGTGTTCCCGCTCGAGGCATCGAGGAGGACGCGTCCCGGGCCGAGCTGGCCCACGTCGAACGCGTCGCGAACGATCTCGAGGGCGGCCCGGTCCTTGACCGATCCGGTGGGGTTGAGGAACTCGGCCTTGGCCCACAGCTCGAACTCGCCGCACGCCACCTCCGATAGGCGTCGTAGCGGTAGGAGCGGGGTCCCGCCCACCGAGGAGAGGAGAGGGTCGTCGACCGCCGGGTTCCGTCCTTGAGCCCGAGCGGACGAAGGGACCCGGACTACCGGAGCTGGATCAGATGCGTACACCGCATCCCCCCGCGGCCGATCGAGTCTTCGAGGTCCACTCCGACCTCGCCGAGGAGCGCCTCGGTGAGGTTCTTGTCGAACACGTCGCAGAGGAGGTACGGGTGGCTGAGCGCGCTGTGGCGGAAGATGCAGTTCGTCCGAACGATTCGGACGTGTCCGTCCGGCAGTCTTCTCCAGAGAGCAGCGGAATCCGAGGTCGTTCAGGGCCGCGACCAGGCGCCGGGCCTTCTCGTCCGTCGTCGCTGCTTTCGGGATTTCTTTGGCAATCGCGCCCGCCATCCGGCGCGCGGACTCCGCGAACAGGGCGCTGACGAATCCTTCGCCCTCGCTGGCCAGGAGCTCGTCGACCACAGCGTCCAGGATCAGGTCGTAGCTCTTCGGGAAGAGGTCTTGGCCCTGGCCAGTAAGGAGGTAGCGCTTTCGTGGCCGGCCCACGCCCTCCCGACGGAACGACGGGACGACAAGGCCCCGCTCCTCCATCCGGTCCAGATGGCCCCGGGCGGCGCTCTCCTGGATCCCGAGTGTTTTCGCTAGGTCGCGCGCGGTGCGCGGGGCTATCGCGAGCTCTTCGAGAATGCGCCCACGGGTGCCGACCAACGACCCGCTCTCTGCCGCGCTCATGGTGTCCGGTTCCGCTCTCCGCGGGCCCCTAAGGCCCCTTCAGGATTTACACACCGCGCCATGCTTAAATAACGGTATCGGCTCGTATTCTGACGGACCGTCATGGCCATGGCAACAGGAACACACACCCTCATCGTAGAAAACTTGCACGCCGAGGTGGCCGGGAAGGAGATCCTGAAGGGGGTCAATCTGACCGTAAAGAGCGGCGAACTGTCCGCACTCATGGGCCCGAACGGCTCCGGAAAGAGCACCCTCGCCTACGCCCTGATGGGTCACCCGAAGTACAAGGTCACGAAAGGGACCGCGACGCTCGACGGGGAGGACCTTCTCAAGCTCCCGGTCGACAAGCGATCGAAGGCGGGCCTGTTCCTCGGATTCCAGTATCCGCAGGAGGTCTCGGGACTCTCGCTCTCGAAATTCCTCTGGACATCTTACATGCTTCGCCACACCGCCCAAACGGCGGACGTGGCCACTTTCGACAAGGACCTGAAGACCCACCTCTCCTACCTCGGCATGGACGAGTCTCTGCTCAAGCGCTCGCTGAACGAGGGATTCTCGGGCGGAGAGAAGAAGCGGGTCGAGGTGCTCCAGATGGCGACCCTGAGCCCGCGGTTCGCGATCCTTGATGAGCCTGATTCCGGGCTCGACATCGACGCGGTCCGATCGGTCGGCGAGACCGTCGCGAAGCTGCGCCGACCGGACGCGGGGATCCTCGTCATCACCCACTATCAGCGGATCCTACAGTTCTTAAAACCCGACAGCGTGCACGTCATGGTGGACGGCGCGATCGCGCTCTCGGGCGGCCGCGAGCTCGCCGAGGAGCTCGAGGCGAAGGGGTACGACTTCGTGAAGCTCGGGATCGCGGGCCTGTCGTAGGCGACCCCCGACTTCACGGGACCGGGCTTGCATGGACGTCGGACGGATTCGAGCGGACTTTCCGATCCTCGGGCGCTCGTTCCACGGTCATCCCCTCGTTTACCTCGACTCGGCGGCGACGTCGCAGAAGCCGACCGCCGTCCTCGATGCGGAGTCGCGATTCTACACTGAGCAGAACGCCAACGCCCACCGGGGCGTCTACGCACTGAGCGTCGAGGCGACCGACGCCTACGAAGGCGCCCGCGAGCGGGTGGCGCGGTTCCTACACGCCCGGGACCCTTCCGAGGTCGTCTTCGTCCGCGGCACGACCGAAGCGCTCAACCTTGTCGCGGCGAGCCTCGGCCATTCGACCCTCGAGCGCGGCGACCGGGTCCTCAACGACGGTGATGGAGCACCACTCGAACATCGTCCCCTGGCACATGCTGCGGGAACAGTCCGGAATCGGACTCGATTTCGTCGACATCGATGCCGACGGGCGCCTGCGTCTTGACGAACTCGACCACCTCCTGGGACCGAAGACCAAGGTCGTGACGATCACCCATGCCTCGAACGTCCTCGGCACCGTGAACCCGGTCCGCGAGATCGCAGACCGAGCCCATGCGGCGGGCGCGATCGTCGTCGTGGACGCGGCCCAGTCCGCACCGCACCGCCCGGTCGACGTTCAGGCGCTCGGCGCCGATCTCCTCGCGTTCTCCGGTCACAAGGTGCTCGGTCCGATGGGGATAGGGGTCCTCTGGGGCCGAGCGGACCTTCTCGAGAAGATGCCTCCCGCGTCCGGGGGCGGCGAGATGATCCGGGAGGTCCATCAGGACCGCGTCAGCTATCGGGAGCCCCCCGCCCGATTCGAAGCGGGGACGCCCAATGTCGCGGGGGCGGTCGCGCTTTCGACCGCGCTCGACTATCTGGAGCACCTCGGATGGGAGGAGGTCGCCGCGCACGAGCGAGGGTTGCTTGACTACTCTTCAGAGCAGGCTCGCCAACGCCTAGGAGAGAAGCTCCGCGTGTACGGGCCGACCGGGTCTAAGGACCGCCAGGGACTCGAGTCGTTCTCGCTGGAAGGGGTCCATCCCCACGACGTCGCGACCCTGCTCGATGCGGACGGGGTCGCCGTCCGAGCGGGCCATCACTGTTGCCAGCCGCTGATGGACCGGCTCGGCGTCCCGGCGCTCACTCGGGCCAGTCCGTACATCTACAACGACCAGAACGACATCGACCGGCTGTTCGACGGACTCGAAAAAATCGTCAAGGTGTTCGCCTGATCGGAGCTGCCGTGCCGCCCCATACTCTCACCCTGCGCATTGTAGCGGGGCGGCCTACAGATGGCTGATTCTTTCGTGCTCCTTCGCCGAGGAACAGTTGTGTCGCGCCCGAGACAACCTCTCATTTAAATACACTGGGGTGCTGGAATTGGTCGAGGCAATCATGGCACAGGCAGCTTCCGAGGTCACTCCGCTCGACTACACGCGGTACGACTTCAAGAATCCGGAGACGTATCGGCTCCGGATCGCCAAGGGCCTCTCCCGCGAGGTCGTCGAGCAGATCTCCAAATTCAAGGACGAGCCCGACTGGATGCTGGACTACCGTCTGCGTGCCTACGAGCACTTCGTCCAACGCCCGATGCCCGACTGGGGCCCGAGCCTCGACGAGATCGATTTCGACGCGTACACGTACTACGCTAACCCGATGCTCGAAGGGGAGACGAAGAAGAGCTGGGACGACCTGCCGGCGGACATCAAGAACACGTTCGAAAAGCTCGGGATCCCGAAGGCCGAGCGCGAGTACTTCGGCGGCGTCGGCGCTCAGTACGACAGCGGCACGATGTACCACAAGCTCCGCGAGGACCTCTCGGCCAAGGGAATCATCTTCTGCGACACCGACACCGCGGTCAAGGAGCACCCCGAGATCGTCCGAAAGTACTTCGGCAAGATCATCCCGTACAACGACAACAAGTTCTCCGCGCTCAACAGCGCCGTCTGGTCCGGGGGCAGTTTCGTCTACATCCCGCCCGGCGTCGACTGTAACATCCCGCTCCAGGCGTACTTCCGCATCAATGCGAAGAACGTCGGGCAGTTCGAGCGGACGCTGATCATCGCCGACAAGGGCGCGAAGGTCCACTACATCGAAGGTTGCACTGCCCCGGTCTATTCGACCGACTCGCTGCACGCCGCGGTCGTCGAGGTCGTCGCGGAACCGTACGCCAAGGTCCGCTACACAACGGTCCAGAACTGGTCGAAGAACGTCTACAACCTCGTCACGAAGCGTGCGGTCGCCTACGAGCAGGCCCTGGTCGAATGGGTCGACGGCAACATGGGCTCGAAGGTGACGATGAAGTACCCTTCCGTCTTCCTCAAGGGGCGCGGTGCCCGCGCCGACATCCTCTCGGTCGCATTCGCGAGCGAGGGTCAGATCATCGACTCCGGAGCGAAAGCCGTCCACTCGGCGCCGGACACCTCGAGCAAGATCATCGCGAAGTCGATCGCTATCCGCGGCGGGCAGACCAGCTACCGCGGGCTCCTGCATGTCGCCCCCGGCGCGACGGGCGTGAAGGCCGCGGTCCGATGCGACGCCCTGCTCCCGGACGCATTCGGTCGCTCGGACACCTACCCCTACAACGAGATCCACGAAGAGGATGCGACCATCACGCACGAGGCCGTCGTCGGCAAGATCGGAGAGGAGCAGATCTTCTACCTGATGAGCCGCGGTCTCAACGAGTCGGACGCCATCCACCTGATCCTAATGGGTTTCCTCGCCGAGTTCGCAAAGGAACTCCCGATGGATTACGCCCTCGAGCTGAACCGCCTTATCCAGCTCGAGATGACCGGCTCGGTCGGTTAGAACCGGCGAGCGGTCAGGGACGCCGGTCCTTCCCGGGGTGCGGGGGCAGAGAGCCTACCGGAAGTTTGGCGTCGAAACGCCACTCGGGGGCGCTCTCGGTCCCCGTGACCACCAGTTCAGGCAGGGCGGGGAACGCCTCGGGCGCCCAGGTGATCTCTTCTCCGTCCCACCGGGCCGCGACGAACGGGTAGAGGATCTCCTGCAGGCCTGCGATCGGGGCGCGGTCGAGGACGTAGGAGAGGAATCCCTCCCCGATCATCCGGACGCAATCCGAGGGAGCGATCCCGCGCGATTCGAGGTAGAAGACCTTCTCGGGGTCGACGGGGGCAACGGACGTGGAGTGCGTCGCCTTGACGTCCCGGCAAAGGATCTCGAGGATCGGGATCGTGTCCGAACGGGCTCCCCGGGATAGCAGCATCGCGTGCTCCGAGATGAACACCAAGGTTCGGTTCGCCCCGGCCTCGATCCGGACAAGTCCCCGGCTCATCCCGCGCGAATCGTCCCGGAACACCCCGCGCGTGACCGATTGGCCGTGGGTGTCCGTCGCGACATGGGTGAGGTCGACCGAGCTGTCGAACGATTGGTTCTTGGCGCCGTAGAACGTCTGCAGGTCGTTGACGTGCGACCCGGTGCCCGGAGAGCGTCGTGTGGTTGCGGATCTTCGTGCGGAACCCCCCGAGACCGTTCCACAGCCATGCCAACCGCCCCTCCGCTCCAGTCGTGGCAGTCCGCCGGTAGATCGACACGGTGCGCAGGTCCGGGGCGTGGACGGTGAGGAAGACGGTCTTCGAGCGCTCGCCGAGGTCTAGGTCAGTGCTCGAAGCGTATAGTCGCTGACCCGGTGGAGCGTCCGGGGTCGTGTAGACCTCCTCCGTGAACAGCAGCTGGGTCTTCGCGCCCGCCCGGATCGAACCGCCGGACCGAGAGCGCCTCGTGGGGAACCGAGAGCACGGTGAGGTCCTGGACGCGCATCGGCTCCGTGAACCCGTCCGGGATCTCGAGGTGATATCCTCGATTCAAGAGTGCCGTCGCGAGGGCGGAAAGCCGGTCGACCGGCTCCTCAGCGCCTCGAAGGAACCGCTCTACGTCCGGGGCCGGCCCGCCCCAGACATCCGAGAGGGTTCGGACCGAGACACCGGCCGACTTGAGCTCGTGCGGCAGGTGGACGTGGGTGCCGGCTGAGTCCAGGACCACTCGGATCGAACCCGGGATCGGCTGTGGAAGGGGGACGTGCGCCCCGTGGGCCGCGGGGTCGAGTTCCGAGAGGTCGACGTTCGTAAAGTAGCCATATCCGCGGAAGAGCGGATTGGGCTCTATCTGCAAACGCTGAAATCGGTCGTAGGCGTCCTCCCGGGCGGAGACGAACGAAGGTGGGTCCGAGAGCGATCGAGAGAGCTCGTGGACCTGGTCTGGGGAGAGCCACTGCTCGAATTTGGGGACGGCGGCGGCCATTGGATTTACACACCCAGGGGTGTTTATAAGAAGAGTACTCCCCGTGGGGCGACTCCGATGCCCGGTCGGTGGTCGCCGCCGGCCGGGCATCTTCAATTTATACCGTGGACCGGTTCGTACCCTCGCCGAGGTGGCAACGATGGCTTACGACATGTACCAAGAGGTCATCTTGCAGCATTACCGGGCGCCGAGAAACTTCGGACCCCTCGAGGGAGCCGACCGGGTCGGAGAGGAATCGAACCCGCTCTGCGGTGACCACATCACCGTTCGATTGAAGGTCGACCCGGCCTCGCAAACGATTCGCGAGGTGCGATTCCAGGGGGACGGGTGCGCGATCAGCGTCGCGAGCACGTCAATGTTGACCGAGAAGGTCGCGGGCCTTTCCCTCGAGGAGGCCGGCCGTCTCTCGGCAGACGATGTGCTGAAATCCCTCGGGATCCCTCTCTCTCCCGTGCGGGTGAAATGCGCGCTCACCGGCTATTCGGCGCTCGGCCACGCCCTCCACTGGGCCCCGGTCCTCCCGAAGGCCTGACCTCTCTTGCGTGGGCCTCGCTTTAATAGGGTCGCGCCGGTGGAACGACCCGGAACGCGCTCGGCGCCTCCGGCCCCCGGAACGTGATCGAGATCGACCCCGACGTCTGCGTGCTCTGTGGCCTCTGCACCGGAGTCTGCCCTCCGAACGCGATGGTCCTCACCCCCTCTCGACTCGAGGTGCTACCAAGTTGCACGGAGTGCGGCTGGTGCGTCCCGTACTGCCCCGTGGGTGCGATCTCAGGGGGTCGGCGCGTGGTCCGCCGAAGGCGGCCCGATGACTGAGCCGACGATTCCTCGACGGGCCGGCTCCCCTCGCGTCCTCCTCGTCGACCCGTACGTTTCCCGGGAAGACCCGATGGAGCGAAAGTTCGTCGAGCTGTATCCTTCTCTCGGCCTCCTGACCCTCGGCGCGTACCTTCGGGACCAGGGGATCGAGGTCGCTCTGACCGACCTTACTTTCGCGCGCGACGCGCGCGTCCCGTGACGACACGGCTCCGGTCGTTCCTTCCCGACGTCGTCGGGGTGCACACGAAGACGCTCACGTACGGGCGGGCGGTCGACGTCGCCGCACGCGCGCGGGCCGAGGGAGCGTTTGCGGTCGCCGGGGGGCCCGACGCGGCGACCCGGTCCGAGGACTACCTCGACGCCGGGCTTCGACGCAGTCGTCCCCGGCGAAGGGGAGGGGGCCCTGGTCGACCTCGCACGAAAGATCCACCGCGGGGAGGACCCGGCGGGTATCTGCCGGTCTCCTCCTCCGTCGAGGCGGCCGGCTGGTGCGCGGACCGCCATCGACCGTTCCTCCGGGACCTCGACGCGCTTCCGCTTCCCGCGTGGGACCTGGTCGACATGGACGGATACCTCGGCCGCTGGCAGCGAGCGACCGGCGAGCGACGCGCCGCCGTGCTGACCTCGCGGGGCTGCCCGTTCGATTGCTCGTGGTGCTCGAAGCCGACGTTCGGCCGGACGTTCCGCCAGCAGTCGCCGGAGCGGGTGATCGCGGAGCTGCGGAAGCTCAAGGAAGCGCTACCGCGTCGATTACGTTCGGTTCTGCGACGACGTGTTCGGGGTCTCGCGCACCTGGATCGACCGGCTGCTCGACCCTGCTCATCGAAAAGGACCTCCACCTCCGCTGGGAGTGCCTCGCCCGGGTCGACCTGCTGAAGCCGGACCTCCTGCGACCGTATGCGCGAGGCGGGCCTCGAGCGGGTCTACGTCGGCGTGGAGTCGGGGAGCCAGAAGATGCTCGACCTGATGAACCGAGGGACCCGCCTCGCCCAGGTCGAGCGCACCGCGGACGCCCTCCGGCGCGAAGGGATCCGGCAGTTCTGGTTCCTGATGCTCGGGTTCCCCGGGGAGACGCTCGAGGACATCGAGGCGACCCTGAAACTTTTCCGTCGAGTTCAGCCCGGAGGAGTACTCGGTCTCGATCGCCGTACCCGTCCCCGGCACGCGGTTCCACGAGAGCGTGAAGAACCGCCTCACCGGTCGGGCTCGCTCGTCCCGTCGTGCCGGCGGGAAGACCCTGCTCTACGAGGCCGCGTACCCCGAGGTGCTCTACCGATGGCAGCAAGCGCGTTTCGGCCTCGAGGCTGCGCTAGGGAAGGCGCGGGGCCGGATCTCCCCCCGGGTCGTGGAGAGCATCGGGAAGGCCGCCGACCGTTTCCACGTGAGGGTCGCGACGCCGATGTTGGTCGGAAAGAAGCCACCCGCACGGGCCGCGCCGTAGGGTTCCTCACGCGTCAGCCGCGGGCGACCCGCGGATGGATCGGGCAGGGCCGCGCGAGGCGGCAGAAGCGGCACTTTTCCGGGGGGACGGGAGGGATCGGTTTCCGAAGACGACCGTACTTGCGGCGGGGCATCGGAGTGACGGGGTCCCCAACCGCGCCCTCCCTTTCAGTCTGGCGGAATCGCGTCGCGATCGCGCCCCGCTAGTGGACCTTTTGAGCCTCCTCGACCCGTCCCTCGCGTGGAGTTGCTCGACGGACTGGCAACGCCGGAAGGGACCACCCGGTTCCGCGACCGAGGGGTGGAGAAGCGACACCTCCCCCAGACCCACTTCCGGGCAGCCCCCGGCCGCCTCGCGCTCAGTTCGCTGGGCCTCGGGACCTACATCGGTCCGCCCGACGCGACCACCGACCTCGCCGTCGAGCACTCCGTGGCGGTCTGTCTCACCTCGGGCCGGGTGAACGTTCTCGACACCGCGATCAACTACCGCCACCAGCGCGCCGAGCGCAGTGTCGGCCGGGCTCTCGCGCGACTCCTGGAGAAGGGCGAGATCACTCGGGACGAGGTGTTCCTCGCCACCAAGAGCGGGTACTTCGCGCCGGACGCGGAATCTCGGCTCTCTCCCGAAGAGTGGGTCCAGCAGGAACTCCTTTCGTCCGGGGTAGTGAAACCGTCGGAGGTCGTGGACGATTGCCACGCGATGACGCCTCGCTACCTCGCCGACCAGTTCGACCGGAGCCGAAAGAACCTCGGCGTCGAGGCGATCGACCTGCTGTACCTTCACAACGCGCCGGACGCCCAACTTCCCGTCGTTGGCCGCGAGGAGTTCGAGCGGAGGCTCGAAGCCGCCTTTGGCTTCTACGAGGAGCTGCGCGCGAAGGGGGTGCTCGGAGCCTATGGGATCGCGACATGGGACTGCCTTCGCGTGCCCCGGGCAGAAGCGGGCTACTATTCTCTCGCGTCCGCGGTCCGCATCGCTCGGAAGGTCGGCGGGGAGCACCATGGGTTCCGGTTCATCCAGTTCCCGTTCAATCTGGCGATGCCCGAGGCGGCCGCGGTACACAATCAGCTCGTCGGCGAGGAACGGCTCACCCTCTTCGAAGCCGCGGGCCGCCTCGGCGTGGCCTGCTTCACGAGCGTTCCGCTCCTTCAAGGCCAGCTCGCTCGCGCCGGCCCGAAACGCCGCGGGCTTTCGGCCGCCCAGACCGCGCTCCAGTTCGCCCGGTCCGCACCGGGGACGCTCGGTCCCCTGATCGGACAGAAGACCTCCGAGCACCTCGCCGAGAATCTCGAGATCGCATCGCTGCCTCCCTGGGACGCGGCGGGATTCGCCGAAGTCCTGACCTAGGCCGGCTCAGGGCGGGGGAATCCGAGCGCGGCCGGCCGGGGCGACGGTCGGCTCGCTTTCCGCCTCCGGAGCGGGCGTCGCGGACGACCCTGTGAGGAGCTTCGAACGGCCGTCGACCTTGACGACCCGCACGACCCGGTCAGCAATCCCTGCCAGAGCGTCCTCGTGGGAGACGATGATGACCTGCGGGAGGGCGAGCGCGTCCAGGAGCTCGCCCATCCGGACCACCTGCTCGGGGGAAAACCCGTCGGTCGGTTCGTCCAACAGGATAGTATCGAGGCGCAGGCTACCGAGCGACCGGACGACCTGGGCGAGGGCGAGCCGGAACGCGAGCGCTAGGCTGGTTCGCTCGCCCCCGCTCAAGGCCTCCGCGGGCGTCCACTCCCCCTCAATCGCGACCGCGGGGGTGAACGCGACGTCGGTCCGCGCGACGAGCGCGGGGTCGTCGATCAGGGTCGCGAAGTACCGCGAGAAGTTCCGTTCGAAGGCGACCTGGGCGTGCATCAGCAGCTTCTGCTCCATGGTCAGCACCGCGAGCCGGAACGGACCAGTGACCCACGCCGCTTTCGCGTCGAGGTCGGTCGCCTCGGCGACCCGACGCGCCCGTTCCGACCGGCCACGCTCGGCCTCGCTCACGCGCCGCACCGCCTCGTCGAGACGCGTGTCGACCCGCACGAGCGTTCGGCGTCCGTCCTCGACCGCGTCCTCCTCCGCGCGCCGTCGGTTCTCGGCGTCCCGAAGTCGTCCGCCCTGAGCGTCCGCTCCCTCGAGGAGCCGCCCCAACTTTTCGATCCGCCCGACCCTTTCCTCGCTCCGCCGGCAGAGCGCGGCCGTCTCGAGGTCGATCCGGGCCACTTCCGCCTCGAGCGCCTCGGCCGCGGCCGTCGCGGCCTGGGTGCGCTCCGTCGATAGGAGAGCTCCCTCGACGCTCGCAGCCAAACGGGAACGTTCGGCCTCGGACGCCTCCAGCGCCGCCCGGGCGATCTTCTCCTGGCTCTCGGCCGGGGTCGCTCGGGTACGACGAGCGTCCGCGTCGGTGACCGCCGCCGTCACTTCGGCGAAGGTGTCGGTCGCCGCGAGGGCGAGGGACTCTGCCGCGCGCACGCCCTTCCGTGCCTGAGCGCGTTCGCGCTCGACCTGAACCCAGCGTTCGTACGCCCGTTCATACCGCTCCCGAGAGCGTCGCTCCTCCTCGACGTGCTCTCGCTCGCCGGTCGCCCGTCGGTAGGCCGCGTCGGCCTCCCCGGACTGCTGCTCCGCCTCGAGACGGTGCGGCTCGAATTCGGGCGAACGCACGGTTTGCCCACACCGCGGACAGACCCCGGCGGCGAGCAGGTCCTCGAATTCGTGGAGCGACGTCTGAGCTCGGGTCAACGCCGTGAGCGCAGATCGTTCCCGCTCCCGCATCTCGCCCAGCCGTCGGTCGATCGCATCGAGCGCCTCGGCCGTCGGCTCGGGCGGCTCGTGGGTCGGGCCTTCCTTGAGGGCGCGCTCCAACGTCGATCGAGCAGTCTCCAGCTCGGCCGCGGAGTTCTCGACCGCTCTCCGGGCGGGGAGGAGTCGCCGTTCCGCGGCCAAAAGGTCCGCGCGCGCCTGGTGGAGCTGGCGCAGATCGGTGGAGAGTTCGTCGAGCTCTCCCCGCAAACGCGCTCGCTCGGCGTCCGCGGCCGCGAGGGCACTCTTGCGAGGGTCGAGCTCGTTCGCTTCGCCACGAGCGGTTTCCGCCTCGCGACGACGTTCCGCGATCGCGCTCACCCGGTCGGCTCGAACCCGCGCGCGTCCGGAGAGGGCCGCTGCGTCGGCGTCGTCCTCTCGGGTGAGGCTCGCGAGCTCGCGTCGGTCCGCGTCGGCCTTGCGGACGGCGTGGTCGAGCTCCTCCACCTCGGCTCGCACGGCCCGCGCGGCCACCGCCCGGCGCTCGATCGCCTCTTCGAGCGATACCCTTTCGACCCGGAGCCGGTCGGCGTCCTGCGACGCCGCCGCGAAATCGTCGTCAAAGTGACGCAAGAGCTCCGACTCCGACCGCAGGGCGTTCGCCGTCCGACGGAGGTCGGTCGCGAGCTCCTGGGCGTTATCGGCGGCGAGGCGGTACTTCTCGACCCCGAGCGCCTTGCGGACCGTCTCTAGGCGGTCCTGCGGCTTCGCCGCGAGGATGTCACGCATCCGCTCCTGGGGGACGTACACCGCCCATCGCCAGAGGTCCGAGTGGGCCGTGGGGTTCGGGTTGTCCGGGAAGCCGAGGAGTTCGATCACCCGCTGTCGGAGCTCGGTCGCGGAGTACTCGGTCTTGGCTCTGTCCACCGAGAAGGAGATCGCCTCGGGCTCGAACGTCTCCCGGCCTTTCCGGCGGACCCGGCGGAACCGGCGAGAGATATCGTACCGATGCTCCGCGTCCTCGAAGCCGACCGCGACCTCTGCGTGCGCCCCCCCATGGCGGACCAGGTACGCCGCGTCGACCTCCGACGTGCCGAAGAGCGCCATCTCGATCGCGTAGAGGAGGCTCGTCTTCCCTGCGCCCACGTCCCCCGAGATCAGGGTCGTCCCCGCGCCGAAGTCCAGCGCGCCGGATTCGTAGCTGCGGATGTTCTTGACCCGAAGATGGCGCAGTCGCACGACTCCCCCTAGCCCGACGCCGCCGCGTCGGACCCCGAGGATGCGGCGGGCCGCGTCGAGACGCGCGTTCGCGTAGTCCTGGCGAGACTCTCCTTCCGACTTCGGGATCCCGAGCTCGCGCACGAGCTCCCGCACGAGGCGTTCACCGTCCTCGCCCGCGAGCCACGCGGAAGACAGCTCCCCCGCCTCGAGGAGATGGCCGATCTCCGTCGTCTCGACTTCGGCTTCGGTCGTTGTCCCCGCTCCGGCCGCTTCGGGCAGTTCCAGGTCGCTGACGTCCCAGTGGACGGTGCCAGCGGACTTTCCCTCGTTCCGGGCGACCTCGGTGAGCGCGAGGGCCGCGACGCTCCCGTCCGCGAGCGTGCCGCGAATCTTCGGGAAGACGAGCGTCCCGGGCCGGTCGTTCGCCTCCTTCACCATCGCCGCCACGCTGCGGTGGGCCTCCTCGGCGGACTGGCCCGACACGTCGATCTCGATCAGGCGGATCGTGTCCCGGGGAGCCGTGTCGACAAATTCCACGGAAGCCGTTCCGTGGTCGACGGTGACGATCGCGACCCCCTGGTGCGTCCGCCCCGCCTCCCCGTGGACGAGGTCGGTTCGGCTGGTCCCGAAGACCGCGCCCGGGTTGACGAGCTGGCCTCCGCCGGGGCCCTCTCCTTCGTACGTGTAGTGGATGTGCCCGCCGGCGTAGTAATCGCATCCGGCGGGGAGGTCGTCCCTCCGGATCCCCCGGATATGGGGGCGAAGCTGGGCGGCAGGTACTCCTCGACTGCCGCGTGAAACTGGAAGATCTTGAAACCCGGTTCGGCGCGGAACGCCTCCGAATCGACGGCCCGGAAGTACCCCCGGTCGAGGCCATGGGACCGGCCCGAGATCCCCGCGATCCGGGCGCCGGTGGGCTCGTCGACCCGGAACGGCAGGGTCCACCGCGTCCCTTCCGTGCGCACCGCCTCGGGGGCGACCTTCAGGAAGACGCCCGCTTCCGCCAGGACGTCGAGCCAGCTCGTCCGGTGGGCGACGTAGTCGTGGGACCCGTAGATCGCGTAGACCCGGCGTCCCTGCTCGACCAGAGCGCGGAGCGCAGCGGCGACGGGCGCGACCTCGCCAGGGTCGGGCACCGGGGTGTGGAAGAGGTCGCCCGAGATGAGGAGGAATTCCGCGTCCCGCTCGGAGACGACCCGCAACGCGCGCAACACGCTCTCGCGCAGGGCGGCCCGCACCGCAGGGTCCCTCGGCCACGCGCCGACGTGGGCGTCCGCGAGGTGAGCGAAGACGAACCGGTCGGTGGGCATACCCGACCCCTACCGGGACGCGGTGCTCGAGGTCGAGCGCCCGTTACCGGAGGGGGTGGGAGGCGATCGGATCACCCATGCGTTTCGACAGGGCCGCGAGCAGTCCGGCGCCCGCCCCCATCGCGAGGATCCCGACCAAGAGGAGGTCGTCCGCCGAGGAGACCGGCCGTCGCCAAGCGGGGCGGGGGCGGAGGAGGACCGGACGCGGCGGCCGAGGGAGTCGGGGCCCCGGAGCTCCGGTAGGCTGTTGCGCGGGCGAGGTCGTTCGCCCGCGCGATCATCGCCTGCATCAGGTTGAACAGCTCGGTCGCCTCCTCCATAGTTATCTGGCGGTTGCGCAGCCGGCCGGTGAGGTAGTTGTACCGCTGGTTCCGCGCGGGCCGGGTCGGTCGACCCGGCACTACCCGAGGATGCGGAGGGGTTCCCGGCAGGTCCGTACACGGTTGCGCGGGGCCCCAACCCACGCAGCCTATTCAAGCATCGCCCGGGTCCCCGCGCCGTGAAGGACACCTTATAGCGGGTGCCCGTCTTCTTGGGCCGATGACGGGTGAAGACGCCCCCGGTGCCGACGAAAAGGACCGCCACCTCCATGTCCGGCTGACGGACGACCGGTCGTCGATCTACGACCTCGTCACGGAGTACCTGCAGGCCTCGGGCAAAGCTCCCGACTGGTACTGGCGAACCGCCGGACGCCTCGAAGGGGCGGACGCGGAGAATCTCGAGGAGCTCCTGTCGAGTGCCTTCGAGGCAGGGGCGTTCGTCGCGCACGAACACCCCGAGGACGTCGAGTTCCTCTGGGTCACCGAAGAGGAGTGCGAGAAGGAGCGTCGTCGCGAAGAGCACGGCGAGGATCGCGAAGCCGCGAAGAAAGAACGCTCGAGCCTGAGCCACTACGCGTAGCCCGTTACGCTTCCGAGCCCGCGGTCCATCGAAGGCTCCCGCCCCCGTCGACGACCAGGGTCTCCCCGGTGATGAACCGGGCCATGTCGGAGGCGAGGAAAACGACCGCCGCTGCGACGTCGTCCGGTTCTCCCCACCGGCCTCGCGGGATCCCTTTCCGCAGCGCCTCGCGCGGCCCCACCGCCTCGTGGAGCGCCGCGGTCATGGCTGTTCGGACCCACCCCGGGGCGACCGCGTTGACGCGCACGTTCGGACCAAGGGCGAGAGCCAGGCTGCGGGTGAGCGAGAGCACCCCAGCCTTCGCGACCGAGTAGGCGAGCAGGTCCGGTGCGGCGACGAGCCCGCTGATCGACGAGATGAACGTCACCGACCCGCCGGACGCCGGGAGGTGGGGCCGCGCGGCGCGCACGAGGGAGTACATCCCGACCAGGTTGGTCTCGAAGACCTCCCTCCACGCCTGCGCCGAGACCGCCTCCCAACCCCGCGGACCCGAGATTCCCGCGTTGGCGACGACGATCTCGATACGCCCCATCTGCGTGCGAACCTTCTGGACGAGGTCCTCGGTCTCGTCCGGTTGGCCGGCGTCACTCGGGATCGCAAGGGCGCGGCGCCCGAGGTGCTCGACCGAGGAGACGACCTCCCGCGCGCCCTTCGCGTCCTTACGGTAACTGAAGGCGACGTCCGCCCCCTCGCTCGCGAGGGCGACGACGATCGCCCTCCCTATCCCGCGAGAGCCTCCAGTGACGAGGGCGACCTTGCCGGCGAATCGCGGGATCTCGTTCATCGAAGCGGGATGCCCCCATCTACCCCAAGCACGAGGCCGGTGACCCAATCGGCCTCCAGGCTCAGGAGATAGCGAACCGCGGGTGCGACGTCGTCCGGGTCTCCCCACCGGCCGAGCGGGGTCGCCTTCACTACCTGAGCATAGAAGGTGGGATCCTCTTGGCCGGCTCGATTCATGTCGGTGCGGATGAAACCGGGCGCGATGGAGTTCACCCGGATCCGAGGGGCGAGTTCGAGCGCGAGCGCGCGGGTCAGCTGTTCGACGCCGGCCTTCGCGGCCTGGTACGCCACGCCACCGACCCCCGCATGCGCGCCGAGGACCGAGGAGACGGTGACGATCGCGGGGCGCACGCTCTTTCGCAGGTACGGGAGGGCGGTCTGGATCGTGCGGAACGTCCCCTCGAGGTCGGTGCGTAGGACGACTCGAGAACTCGCTCGGTCCGACCGCATCGCTGTCGTCGCCCCGGTAGATCCCCGCCGCGGTGACGACCCCGTCCAGCCGTCCCTTCCAATCCCCCGCGGCCCGGACCATCTTCGTGGTTTCCTCCAAGTTCGCGACATCGGCCGCGACGACCCGAGCGCTCGACCCCGAGGCTGACCAGCTCTGCGCGCACTGCTTCCGCACGAGCCGGATTGGCCCGGTGGTGGACCACGACATCCGACCCCGCCCGGCCGAGCTCGAGCGCGATCGCGCGCCCGATGCCCCGGGACGACCCCGTCACGAGGACGACGCGACCCGACAGGTCGAACACGTACCGAGATGGTCGCGCCCGTGGAAAACTCTACTGCCGGGGTCGGGGGTAGATCGTGGGCCCAAATGTGGGCACAGAAGCAAGCGGGCGTAGGGGTCGCACCCAAGGCGCTCGAGGCGCCGTTCGGTGTCGGTCCTACGGTTCCTTCTTCTTGTCGTTACATCCGCAGGTGTCGCACATCGTGGTCCTCGATCGGGGCAGGGGACCTGCCCTAATCAATCGCGCGGCCGGACGGCGCGGGCCTGATTCAGATCGGGATGAACGAGTGGGCGACGATCAGGGCAATGAACAGGATCGAGATCGTGTTGACGACCTTGATCAGCGGGTTGATCGCTGGGCCCGCTGTGTCCTTCGTCGCGTCCCCGACCGTATCTCCGACGATCGCGGCCTTGTGGGCGTCCGAGCCCTTGCCGCCGAAGTGGCCGCTCTCGATGTACTTCTTCGCGTTGTCCCACGCCGCGCCGCCCGTCGTCATCGTGAGCGCGAGGGGGAAGCCCGAAACGATGACGCCGAGGAGGAGCCCCGCGAGCGCGACCGGACCGAGGAAGAATCCGACCGCGAGCGGGGTCGCGACCGCGATGATCGCGGGGACCGCCAGCTGGCGGATCGCGGTGACCGTGACGATGTCGACGCACTTTCCGTAGTCCGCCTTGGCCTTTCCCTCGAGCAAGCCCGGGATCTCCTTGAACTGCCGACGGATCTCGAAGACCATTCGCTCGGCGGCGATCCCGACCGCGTTCATCAGGAACGAAGTGAAGAAGAACGGCAAGGACCGCGCCGATCACGAGCCCCGCGACCACGAGCGGCGTGCTGAGCGTCAGGAGCGCGGTGAATGTTCCCCACGACTGGCCCCAGCTGGACGCCGCCGCGAAGGTGTACGCCGCGAAGAGGGCGAGCGCCGCCAGGACCGCCGAGGCGATGGCGTACCCCTTCGTGATCGCCTTGGTCGTGTTCCCGACCGCGTCGAGGGGGTCGGTGATCGCCCGCGCTTCCGCGGGGAGGTTGGCCATCTCGGCAATCCCCCCCGCGTTGTCGGTGATCGGTCCGAAGGCGTCGATCGAGATGATCATCCCGGTCACGGAGAGCATGCTCGCGGCCGCGAGGCCGATACCGTACAGGCCCAGGTACGGGTCGGGCGAAGTCGAGACGCCGAGCCAGCCCGCGGAGGCGTAGGCGATGAGCGTCCCGGCGACGACGACGATCCCGGGCATCCACGCCGACTGCAGCCCGACCGAGAGACCGCTGATCACGGTCGTTCCGGCACCGGCCTTCGCCGCTTCGGCGATCTGATGGACCGGGCGATAACTCGCGCTCGTGTAGTAGTCGGTGATGACGACGATGAGGATCATCACGATGAGCCCAACGGCAGTCGCGACGAAGATCCCCGTGTTCCCGTTCATGAAGTAGTAGTCGAGGAGGTAGAGGCCCAGGAGCCCCACGGCCGTGGTGGCGGCGAGGCCCTGATAGAGCGCCCCCATGATCGAGACGCCGGCGCGCATCCGAACGAAGAGCGTTCCGACGATCGTCGCGATGATCGCCCAGGCGCAGACGAGGAGCGGGAACAGGATCGCGTTCGGGAACAGGGTGAGCAGCATCGGGTAGACGCCCGGCTTGCCGATGAGATAGGCGAGCAGCATCGCCGCCATCGCGGTCACGACGTACGTCTCGAACAGGTCCGCGGCCATTCCGGCGCAGTCGCCGACGTTGTCCCCGACGTTGTCGGCGATGACCCCCGGGTTCCGGGGGTCGTCCTCGGGGATTCCGGCTTCGACCTTGCCGACCAGGTCCGTCCCGACGTCGGCTCCCTTGGTGTAGATGCCACCGCCGACTCGCGCGAAGAGGCTCATGAGGGAAGCGCCGAAGAGGAGCCCGACCATGTCGAGCACGTTCCCACCGAAGGCCCAGTAGAACCCGACCAGCTCGAGCAGGGCAAGTCCTGCCACCGAAAGGCCCGTGACGCTCCCGCCGCGGAAGGCGAAGCTCATCGTCGCGGGAAGGTTGCCCTTCCGAGCGTGGGCGGCGGTCCGCACGTTGGCCCGCACGCTGACGAACATCCCGACCGCCCCGGCGAGGGCGCTCCCCGCCACCCCGAAGATGAACCCGACCGCAAGCCGGGCGCCTTCACCGGTGATGCCGAAGGCGAGGCCGATGACGACCGCGAGGATGATCGCGATGACGAATACGACCGTGTACTCTCGCCGTAGGAACGCGTTCGCGCCCTCCCGGATCGCCGCCGAGATCTCGCGCATCTTCTCGTCTCCCTCGTCCTCTCGCAGGACGAGCGCGGTCTGGACGCCGGCGTAGGCGAGGCTCAGGATCGACGCGAGGAAAATGAGCAACTCCAACTGACCCATGCTGAGGTTCATGCCACTGCCCCGAAATTCGAGGGCGGCTGAACGGAGCGCTTAATAAAGCCTTGTGGGAGAACCACCCCCCTCACCGGCGCGGCTCCGACACTACTGTTATACTTAGGAACGCCACACGTCTACGCGATGATCCCGACCCCCACCCCGGGCGACGCGAATGCCCGCCGGTCTCGCGTCACGTGCTCGGTGTGCGGCCGAGCGGTCGAACTCGCCCGGCTGCGGGAGCACCTGCGCTCCGAGCACGGGTCGAACAGTGCGGACCTCGACACGATGTACCTGAACGCCCGTATCGAGGCGAAACGGACCCGGCGCGCGCAGACTCGCTAAGGGTCGAACTCTCGCTTTCGGATCCGCTCGAGCACATGCGCCGTGAATTCGGCGCGGGAGTGGCTCTGCGACTCCTTGGAGCCCCGGGTCCGGACCGAAACCACTCCCTCCGCCGCCTCCTTGTCGCCGAGCACGACCACGTACGGGATCCGGTCGAACTCGGCGGTTCGGACCCGCTTCGAGATCGACTCTTCTGGGCTCGCGACCTCGGCTCGGATCCCGTCCCGTGCAGCTCATCGACGAGGCCCTGGGCCGCCGCCGCGTGACGGTCTGCGATCGGAAGCACCCGCACCTGGACCGGGGCAAGCCACGGCGGGAACCGCCCCGCGGAGTGCTCGATGAAGACTCCGAGGAAGCGCTCCCAGGTCCCCAGGATCGTCCGATGGATCACGACGGGGGTATGCAACTGGCCGTCGGGTCCCTGATATTCGAGCTTGAAACGGGCCGGGATCTGGTAGTCCAGCTGGATCGTTCCCGTCTGCCAGGGACGCCCGAGCGAGTCGCGCACGTGGATGTCGATCTTCGGGCCGTAGAACGCGCCTTCCCCGGGGGAGACCCGGTACTTGACCCCGGACTCCCGCAGCACCTTCTCGAGCGTCGCCTCCGCCTTGTCCCAAACAGCCGCCTCGCCGAGGAACGACGCGGGGCGGGTGGAGAGCTCGTAGGACCACTCCAGTCGGAACGTGGTGAACGCTTGGCGGACCCACTCGAGTAGGCGACGGATCTCCTCCTCGATCTGGTCCTCCGTCACGAACAGATGCGCGTCGTCCTGAACGAGCTCTCGCACGCGGGTGAGCCCGTGGAGGGTTCCGCTCGCTTCGAGCCGGTGAAGCGGCGCGAACTCCGCCAGCCGGAGCGGGAGCTCCCGGTAACTGCGGGACCGCGACCGGAAGATCAGCATCGACCCGGGACAGTTCATCGGTTTCCAACCGAACGTGCGTTCGTCCACGACGGAGAGGAACATGTTCTCCCGGTAATGTTCCCAGTGACCGCTCGTCTCGTAGACGGACTGGGCGAAGAGCAGGGGTGTCCGGATCTCGGAATATCCGGCTTCCTTCAACTGTTCCGTAACGAATTTCTCGAGCTCTCGGACGACGATCATTCCCTTGGGGAGCCAGAAGGGAAAACCGGGCGCCTCGTCCACGAACATGAAAAGTTCCTGTTTGGCGCCGATGAGGCGATGGTCGCGCGCTTCGGCCTCCGCCCGCATCTTGAGAAACGCGTCGAGCTCGGCTTTGGTGGGGAATCCGATGCCGCGGATGCGCTGCAGGGCAACCGTCTCTTCCGCCGCTTCGCGCTCGATGGCCGAGAACCCGAGGATCTGTACCCCCTCGAGCCAGTGTGTGTCGGGGACGTGCGGGCCGCGGCAGAGATCGACGAAGGTGCCGGTCTCATACACCGAGACGGGCTCGCCGGAGGGGACCTCCGCGATGTAACGGAGCTTGTGCGGATTCGCCTCGAAAAGCCGCTCGGCGTCGTCCTTGGAGATCTCCCGACGGACAAACTTCTCTTTGGCCTCGATCGAGCTACGCATCGCGGCGCGGACCTGGTCCAGGTCGGTCGGGAGCAACGGGCGGACCTCGAAGTCATAATAGAAGCCCTCGTCGGTAGGGGGCCCGACCGTCGGCTTCGCCTCCGGGATCGTCTCCACCACCGCCTTGGCCACGAGATGCGCGGCCGAGTGCTGCAGGATGTCCCGGCCGGCCCGGTCCTCGAAGGTGAGGGGAGCCAGAGTGCAGTCGCGTTCGAGGGGCGTCGCAAGGTCGACCGCTTGGCCATCGAGCAGGGCGGCAAGGAACACTGGAACCCGTTCGGGGGCCCAGTCCGCGAGCACGCTGGCGACCCGGGTGCCTACGTCGACCTCGCGATGATGGCCCTCCGGCAGCCGAATCGTGACTCGGCTCGCGGTCACCATGGAGTGTTCCCGGGCGTGCCGACCTCGTCCGAGTTCAAAACAGTTCGGTCCCAGGAACCCTCGATTTTCCGAGGTGAAATCCAAACGGAGGACTCACTTGGGGCGAGAGTTACGCTCGAAGTCACGGGGAGACGGGTCGTCGCGACGGCCCCCCTTCCGACTTCAGGGCCCTCCCAAGCACGTTTCACAGGAGTGCCGAAGACACCAGGAGTACGGCTCCGATGACCAACAGAGCGACTCCGCCCCAGCCGAGTCTCTCGTCGTTCCAGACCGTTTCCGTCGCAAAGAACGCGGACTCGCTCTCGATACTGGAGCCCACGGCGGCGAAGAGGGCGCGGTCCTCGTCATCCGCGGGCTCGTAGGTTCCGGGCCGCCCGCTCGCGCTCGGCTTCGTAACGTCGTATTGCCCTCGCAAACCCGCGCGTCGAGCTCGGTACTCTGAACATCCGAACTGAGCCGGTGCTTCTGTCGCGCCGCTAAGGGGTCTAGATAAATCGCGACGATTGGGGTCGCTCCACCCGCGCAAAACAGAATGCCGATGACCAACAGTGGGTCGTTCACGTGTCAGGCCCCGGAAGCCGCAGGACGATCCTGTAAACGCCAGGCCTATTCGACGTTTTATCCTGACATCTCCGTGGGGACCAAAATCGAAGCGGCGCACACAGCTGTTGCGACCTCCCGCCAACCAAGGGAACCCGTACCCCTGCGCGTCCTGAATCGGGGCTAAGGCCCCGGGAGAGGGGCATCGTGTCGGGACGCGCTCAGCCGGTCCACCATCTGAGATCGGGTCGGAGCGTTGCCCTTCCGGGGGTCCCACCGACCGCGCCCTGTCCGACCTCGCCCACCGCTCGCGCTCTGCTCCTGTTCGGTCCTCCACGGCTCAGGAGCCAACCCCTTCGGCCCGGGGAGGCCCCGGGCGAATCTTTCTTTCGTGCGGTGCGGTGCACGGCGCACCAATCGCGGCGGTCCTAAAAATCCACGTTTGGAGCTGGTGCCAGGAGGAGGAGATCACAGCCCCCGGAGGTCTGACACCGTGGAGGGCGGTGGGGGCTCGGCCTCGCACCCGCCAACCTTGTCCAATGCGCGGTCGAAGCAGAATCCGGTTGGCTAGTATTGGACCTTCCTCAAGGAGGTCATTGTGGCGGCGCTCAACCCGAGGACCACGACGATGATCGCCCCCGACAGGACAAAGACGATTCCCACGGACCACTTCTGGGCAAGCCACCCTGCGAAGATGGGGCCGGCGGGTCCCGTGCTCGAGATGAATGCGGAGAGCGACGCTCCGACCCGCCCGAGCATCCGCCGGGAACCTTCGCCTGGATCACGATCTGCATTGGGATGTTCGTGATGGCGAGCGAGATTCCCAAGGCGACCATCAACGCGAGCGCGATCGGCAAGGCCCCGATCAACCCCAGGGCGAGGGTGACCGCCCCGACGGCGATCCCGCCTCCGAAGAGGTAGCGGCCGGCCGTCCGAGACGTGTGTCCAACCGACCGATTGTGGTCGCCCCGATTAGAGATCCTACTGCGACCGCAGCACCGAGGAAGCCGTAGGCGGCGGCGTTTCCGTGGAGAACGAACGAGGCGTAGGGGGCGAAGAGAGCAAAGAGCCCGTTACCGAAGAAGTTCACGGCGATTCCGATGATGATGATTTCGACCATGAACCGGTTCGGCGGATGAAGGCGAAACCTTCCGCCAGTTCCGATCGAAATCGGTGGGGGCTCGAAGGGACTTCGGGCTCCGTTGCGCCTCTCGCTCGGGGTATCAATAGGAGCAGGACGGCGGCGGCAAAGAAGGACAATGCATCGTACTCGATGGGGATGGTCACACCCAGCAGGGCGACGAACACGCCCCCCAGCGCGAACCCGACGATCTGGTTCAATGAGCCGCTCAGGGACAGAAGGCCATTGGCCGGAGGGAGGTCTACCACGGGAACGACCGACGGCACGTACGCGTTGGTCGCCACCCGCACGGTCGTGGCTCCCGAACCAAGCATCAGTACGATGGCGAAGAGGACAGTCAAATTCGCTTGTCCAGCGATCACCACGCCCGAAAGTCCTGCGATGACCAGGCCTTGCACGATATTCGTTACGATGAGGGTCCTCCGCCGATTCCACCGGTCGATGTACACCCCCAGCAAGGGCCCCAGAATGACCCCGGGAAGAATCGTTCCCGCGGCTATGATCGCCACCGCAAACGCCGAGTGGGTCAGCTCGAGGACCAGCCAAAGCAGAGCGACCTCGAAAATGTAATCGCCGGACTGGGACACCATTTCGGCGAGCCACAGAAAGAAGAACGGACGATTCCGGAGTGTTCGGCGGTAGCTTGGTCTTCGACCGTCGTCGCGCGGAGGCATCGCGGTGGCGCTGGTCGAAGAACCTCGCGGGGTCCCGGCGTCGTCGGGAGACCCCGATGTCGACAACATGGGAAAACTGAGGACCCGAGACTAGGTTTTAGCGGTTGCCGAGAACGTCCCTGCCGCTCACGACGCGGGGCCGCTCCGGCCGGAAGCGCGTGTGCGTGCAATCGAATGGCGACGGAAGCAGACCATCGCCTCGAGGATCCGGCCCTTCATCCCCGGAATGGCTTCGCGAGCCCGATGCGACGCCCCAGGCTGGCGCGTCCTCGCGATCCCGCGCAGGAGAATGCTATCGGGCTGCACACCGGTGCTGGCTCCGCAAGAGATCTCACGCAAGGGGTTATCTGATAGATTCGTTTCGCCGACGCAGAGGCACACCACGGTAGCGTACGATCCGGCGGGCGATTCGCTGGAGCTCGAAGAAGAGGATAGCAAGGAGCCGGAGGGGCCCCGTGAAACGGACCCCGCCACCCTCGAATTCGTGAAACGGACGGGGTCGTTCATCCTCGTGTTAGTGGCCCCTCTCCCGGTGTTCCAGATTTCTCCCACGCGCGCCCAAGCCGCCACACTGGGCGTGGCCGAAGAGCACTTTATCGAGAATTTCATCGACCACGTGAAGCACTCGTCCATTCCCCGCGACCGGAGGGTCCTGCACCTGGTACTCCACAGTCACGGGGGCGCCGAGTCCACATCGTTCGTCATCTCGAAGAGCCTTCGGAAGAACTTTGGCCGGGTCGTGACGTATGTGCCCCATGTCGCGGCCAGTGGGGCAACCGTCATCGCGTTGCCCTCCGATGAGATCGTCATGGGAGAGATCAGCCGCTCTCCCCGATCGATGTACAGATCCATACCCCTACCGGGAGCCGATCCGCGCTCTCGACGATTCGAGGCGTCGAGGCGATGAATCGCAAGTACCGCGAAGACGCGAGCCGAGGACATCCCTTACCCGGACAAGGTCTTGATTGAATCCATCGACCTTCCCACGTGGGACGAAATGCGGGGGTTCCTATCCATGGCCGAGAGGTACGCGAAGGAATTGTTGCGAATTGGGGGCTTTTCCGCGAAGAGTGCAGCGGAAATCTCCCGGACGCTGGTCTACTCCTATCACGAACATGACTCGGTCATCGACCTGGATGAAGCTCAGCGCATCGGGCTACGGGCAGTCTCCGCCGACGATCGGACCGACGCCTGGCCGCTCGTGAAGCACCTCTACAGCAAGTACCTCTGGGTCGAGAGCCCATACCATCACATCAAGTACGTTCTCCCGAGCCCTGCGCTTCCGCGGCCGAAAGCCCGGAAACGCGCCGCGTGATCGGGGCACGAGACGGTTAGGCACCGAACCGACTGACCCGTGTTCGGGAGTCGTATCGGAAACCGCGCCCGGATTCGCGCACCGGGCACCCCCCGGAGCTTGACTCCGCCGGAATCCAGCCTAGCAGCGTCCGAGCGGGGGTGGTAGCTCTCGGAGGGTCCAGGGAAATCACCCTCCAGGGGTCCGGGGCGAATTTCGGTCAGGTGGCCAATGCGACTCTGACCCGGGGCCGTCCATCGATCGTAAGATCCGGCCGAAAGATGGACCTCTAAGGGACCCACTCGGGCGTCGCGTACGGATCGAGATTAGCGGCGGGAGAGAGAAATCAAACTCATTTCATCCGGGGTGAGCCCCAACGATTCTGCCTGACGTGCCCAGATCTTGGCCATGTTATCTTGGAGCGTCGCGTAGTGCCGCGAGTCATCCTCGACCTTCAGCATCTCCGAGATTACCGTCCGGCAGAGGGTGTCGAAGAAGACCCGGGTGTGAGGAGATAGCGCGAGGGCCCCATCGATGGTGTTGTGGGGGCGTGCCAACTCTCCCAGGCAGATGTCGCCCACCAACGTGGGGTACCACAGGTCGGTGTCGCAGCGAGCTTGAACGCTCTCGAGCGTGGTCACCCGGTCATAGTGAGCTCTCTTGATCATATAGCGATCCGTCGGGAAATCTTCCTGGAGAACATTCCCCATGCGCTCGTTCTTGAACAGGTAGCAGGGATAGACCTCCCCATCCGGGAACACGGTCACGTTTCGATTGAGCTGACAGACCCAATCGTAGGCGGGTACCTTCGATAGGAATTTTCCGATGGAACGGACCGCGAAGTTCTCGAAGAGAAAATCGCGCCCGAAGTACTCTGGGCTGCTTAACGCTCTGACCATGGCGGTCGCATACTCGCGGACGTAATTCCGGAAGAGGTCGATATCCGATATCGCCGTCGTCTTGTCGGCGGACATGTAGACAGGCTGCACCTTGACAGTCCGAGCGAACCGATTCAGATACCGGACCAGATCATAGGATGCTCACGCCGTGTTGAACGTGCACGTTCGTGTAGGTAGCCTCGATCGCGAAGTGGATCCCTTCCCGCTTCAGCCAATCCATGTTGGAGACGATCTGGGTAAAGTGTCCCTGATTCGACTTATCCGGACGGAGGGTGTTATTGATCGCCTCGTTCCCGTCGAGGCTCACGGTCAGCACGAACTTATTCTGATGCAATAGGTCGATGATTTCGTCGTTCAGCACCGTTCCGTTGGTCGTCATGCCGTAGAGCATCGGCGTGCGAAGATGTTCCTTCACGTGGTCGCAGACCTTCCGGATGATTCGATAGTTCAGGAGAGGCTCGCCGCCAAAGATCTTGATCAGGTTGATCGACGGGTGGACCCGGACCATCTTGTCCACCGCGGTGATCGCCACGTCTTCCTTCATCAGCGTGGGAGTCCCCCCGTAGCTTCCCCCTCCGGCGAAGCAATACCGACAGGCAAGGTTGCACGCGGTCGACACCATCAGGACGAGGCTATTGACAGAGCTCTGGGGACCGACTGCGGCGATCGGCGCCTCCACTTGAGGCGAGGGAAAAACCCCCCTCGACCCTCGATTCTCTTCGGGATGGAGGACCATCAGGGCCTGCGAAGTCATTCGCCGAACCTCCCATCCCTGTGAAGAAAAGGTTGGGGACGGGCCGGGATCGACTCGTCCCCCATAAGCTAGGAGAGAAGCCCGCCTCGCCTAGGCACCGGTCGCGCAAATGAAGCACTCTCTCTGCTCCTTTGCGGACAGTTGCCCCTGCCGGCCCTTCGCGCGTTTCTTCACCCAGGCCCCGAGCTGGGCATCGCTCATCTTGAGCGCCTCGGCGGCGTCGAGTTTCTCCCTTTTGTTCGCCATTCGTCTCCCCTCGGCGCAGGGACTGGGTCATCCGAAATAAACCCCGCGTCAACTCGGCTTTACTTGGGGGTCTCGGTCCCGTCGGGATCCGGCCCCTGGCCCGCGAGCACCCCGCGCGCTCAGCTCGCCCATCATTCATCACGTTTCAGCTGGTTCTAGTTTTCATCATCGCGCGTCGCGGCATCGGTCCCACGAAGATCCGATGATTCACACACTCGCGTCCATCGAGGCTAGGACGGCATCGAGGTGGAAAATCCCGCCGGCGGCGCCCGCCGCGGCCAATCGTGAGACGTCGTTGGGCGTGAAGGTCCCGTCGACCCACGTCGGGCCCCCGGCGGCGAGCGTCCTCACCATCGACCAATCCGGGTCGGTTTCCCGGGGCGAGACAACGATCGACTCGACCCCTACCTCGCGGGCGACCCTCACGATATCGAGGGGGTCCGTCGTGTCCCAGCCCGGGTCCACTCGGCCGAGGCGACCCTCGACGACCTCCACTTCGAAGAGGAGCTCGGTCGAGAGCTTCCATGCCCGTCGAAGTTCCTTCGGACCCCGGAGGTACGCACTCGATAGCACCGCCTTCTGAGCGCCGGCCACGAGCACATCGATCGCCTGGTCCGCCTTCCGTACCCCCGAATCGACCCAGAGCGGCATGTCCCGCGACAGTTCCTGAATGTACTCGAGCTGCGGATCGTTCTCCTCGAGGCCGTCGAGGTCCCCGAAGTAGAGCAACGGAAACGTGGGGGAGAGGCGGTCAGTGATGTCGAACACGTCGAAGTCACCGCCCGACTGGCGAAAAGCGCCGGACCGGGCCCTTCGGGACCGGGAAGGCAGACTTCACCCCGATCGGAGCAGGAGGCAAGGGACGAGCGTGGGCCCTTGCGCCGGTCGGCCCGCCGTCCGCCGCTCGGCCCACGGAAGAGGAAGTCATGCGAAGGGGCGACGCGCACGGGAGCTTTTCCGCCTTCCCGCCGGAGGGGAGGCTATTTCCCCCGCATCTCCCTCGCCCCGATGCCAGGAGGCAGAGGGCAGCTGACGGTGGTCCGCGCCGGCAACGGCCGGCCGCTGAGGAAAGTCCCCACTTCGGGGAACACGGGGTCGGGTGGGAACCCGACGGGCGAGAGTCCGAGCTCCGGAGCAGCAACGACACAGCCCGGTGGTGACGGTGAAGGTGATGCACCGGAGGTTCCATCGGGATATGGTGAAACGGCCGCCTCCCCGGAAGCAAGCCCTGACCGGCGGTGTGAGGTGTTCCCCTGACCGTCGAGGAGAGCGCGCAGTCGAATGCTGCCTGAACCAGAATGGGGCTTACTACTGCGACCTGGCCCGGCCGGGTAAAACTCGGCCGGTTATTGCCCCTCGAACGATCGTGGGAAGGGAGGCCCCGGACTGCGAGCGGGACTTCGCAGTTCGCGGGGCCTTCCGGGGTCATCCCCCGAGAAAGCTTCCTCTTGGAGCGCGGAGCGAGATCCGTCCGGTCGCCTCGCGGCGGCACCACGGCCGCCTCCCGATGATTTCCGCTCGCCCCCCGGCTTGGGGCGCACGGCTCGTCAAGCGACCTTCATCTCGATCGTGAAGGTACCGCTGTTGCTTACCATGAGGTGGTCGGAGGACGAGATGTGCAAAGCGCCCGTATCCGTCCAGTTCTCAAACGTGTAACCGGTGCACTTCGGGACCGTGAAGAGGTATGGGGTTGACGAGGGGATGAACGTCCCCGAGGTATCGTTCGCGAAGGATGTTCCGTTGAACGTCATCGGTCCGCAGAACCCAGGCTGGATGTAGAAGGTGATGGTCGCGGTGGGGGGAAAGACCGCGTTGACCAGTTTGTTGTACAGGATCGCTCCGCACGCGTCGTGGATGTGAACGAGATACAACCCGGGCGGCAGATAATGGTCGTAGTTGAGCACCGGGATTGTCACGTTCCCGGTCACTGCGTTTGCGGGGATGGTCGTGCCGTGGCTCTGGACAACACTCCCCGCTCCGTTCTCCATCTCGAGGAAGAAGTACTTGCCCCCGACTGGGCCTCCAAGCAGGGCCGAATAGTTGGTCCCGATGGTAACCGACTGGCCATTGCCCGCCCCGCTCACGAACTGGATGTCACTGCGCCGGGAAGAAGATCGAGGGTAGGACCGCTCCGCCACCCCATTTGGCCGTCGGAGTTGACCACGGCGACTTGAGGGCGGACCCGTTCGGCTGGGTGATGTTCCACATCCAACGGAACTCGAGGGTGAGCTGCCCGTACGGGACGTTGGCCTGGATCGCGACCTTTTGGGTCGACATCCGCACCTTTCCCCCGGAAAGGAACTGCAGCCCGGCGGCCTCGATCGCACTCCGGTTGGTGTGCGCCCCGGTGGTCCAACCCGAACCGGCGATCGTGAGGGTCTGAGGCGAGAGGAGGATGGTGAAGTTCCCTGTCGGCGAGAGCGGGAAGGTGAAGTCGACGGTCGGGAAGACCACGGATATGCCGGTGTCGGAAGAGGTGTAGTTCTGCACCTCGAACTCCATCGTGGCGGTGATACGTCCACCGCTGGCGAGGGGAGCAGTGGGTTCGTACAGGTTAACGTACAGCGCCGACGGAGACGGGTTCCCGGCGCCGTTACAGTCGAGCCCCGAAGATGCAGGAGCGAGGCCAGCGGAACCAGAGATCGCAGACCCAGAGACGCTCGACGCAAAGATCCCCGATCCGACGAGGCCAACAATCACCACTATCGCCGTCACGATGGACACCAGCAGGGCCGAGCGCACTCGAACGCCCGCAACCTGCCGGCCGCGACCGCTCCCAAACGTGATTTCCGTCCAACCCATGGCACTCTCCCCCGGATATACGACAGCCGCAGGCCATTACCGGGGGGTGTTAAAAGCTATGGGTACACGTGCGTGTCAATACGGACGAGCCTTGCGGTCTCCGAGACCCATCTCACCCCCCGGATGGCGTCCGGCTCCTCTTTCCGTATTTTAAGTTCGAACGGGACGACGGGTCTCCCAGCACGGTCGGGGTTGGGGGAATCGGTCGACCTCCGAATCTGCCGCCGTTTTCCGCGTGCAGCCTGACGTACCCCTATCGCTCCTGCCGCCCTGGCTCCACCCCGTCGCCTGTCGCGAGCCCGCCGAACTACCTCGTTGACGCGCTCCGGACCCCCATCCTCCCGGGCGAGGTCGGGGGGTACCCCCTCCGCGAAAAACTCGCACTCTTCTGGGCGGTCACATTCGTTCTGCCCTGAACGAGGCCCGGCTCTACCTGCGCACGGCCCAGTAGCGCTGGTCCGCTCGCAATCAGAAAGCGTCACCTGATGCCCGGAGGCCCCTCGCTCGTGGTCTCCGACCAACGCGCGCGTCCGATGCCGTAGATGCTCAGGAGAACGAGTCCGACTCCGGCGATCTGCAGGATCGATAGCCGCTCGCCCAATAGGGCCACAGACGCGACCAGGGCGACCACCGGCACGAGGAAGACGTAGGCACTCAGCGTGGCCGCGCGCGTTCGCCCCAGCAAGGTGAACCAGATGGCGTAGGCGGCGGCGGTACCGAGGACCCCCATCCAGAGAACGCTCGCGACAAGGTCGGGAGTCACGCGCGGGAGCGGGATCGGAATGAACAGGAGCGTCGCGAGGAATAGCGTAACCGTACCCCCGATCAGCTGGAACTCGCTCGCTTCCAGCATCTGCTCGGGGGGGAATCGGCGCTGGATCAGCACCGTGCCGAACGCCCAGGCGACCGCGGCCGCGAGCAGGGCGAGGATCGCCGGCACGAAAACCCCGGCGCTCCCGGCCTCACCAATCTGAGAGATCAGGGCCACTCCGGTAAAGCCGAGCACGATCGAGCCCCAGTGACGCGGCCCGAGGTGATGGCCGAGGATCGGCCGGGAGAGCAGGGCGACCCAGAGGGGGAAGGTGTAGATCACGACGGCGGCGATCCCCGGCAGGACATACCGCGCGGCCCAAAACCAGAGGCCGAAGAAGAGCGCGGTGTTCGGTACGCCGAGCATCAGCGCGTCGCGCTGGGCACGACGGTCGAGCGTTCCCCACCCTCCGAATGCAGAGACGATTGGGAGGGTCGCCACGGCACCGGTGCCCGCTCGCAGGGTCGCCAGCCATAGCGGCCCGGCGTAGGCGAGCCCGATGTCCACGAAGAGGTAGTTCAGCCCCCAGAAGAGAGGGAGGAGGAATAGCAACCGGGACTGGGGCGGCCAGGACGACGTTGCCACGGCCCCGTTCCGAGCGAGAACGGGCCTTAGCGGTTGCGAGAGGGCCCAGAACGGGATCGGGGGTCGTCTTTGCCCTCGAGAAGGTCTTAAGGCGGCGACTTCTCTCGCGCGCCGGATGTCGCTCCACGGCCGAGACGTGATCTCGATCCGTGACCTCACCCGTCCCGAGATCGAAACCCTGCTCACGTCATCCCGCCGGATGATCCCTTACGCCGAGGGGAAGAAGGTCATGCATCCGTTGGCTGACAAGATCGTCGCGATGGCGTTCTTCGAGCCCTCGACCCGGACCCGTCTCTCCTTCGAGTCCGCGGTCCACCGGCTCGGCGGCCAGTGCGTCACTATCGCCGACCCGGCCGTGAGTTCGGTGCGCAAGGGGGAGAGCCTCTCCGACACGATCCGCATGCTCACGGGATACTCGGACGCGATCGTGCTCCGGCACCCGAACGAGGGGTCGGCCCGGCTCGCGGGCCGGGTCTCGGACCGGCCGGTCATCAACGCCGGGGACGGTGCGGGGCAGCACCCGACGCAAACCCTCCTCGACCTCGCGACCATGCAGGAGGCGTTCGGGACGCTCTCGGGGCTGCGCGTCGTCCTCCTGGGCGACCTGAAGTACGGCCGCACGGTCCACTCCCTCGCCTACGCGCTGGCCCTGTTCGGCGCCCAACTGGTGTTCTCTTCTCCGCCCTCCCTGCGCCTACCCGAGGAAGTTCGGGACCAACTGGAGCACATGGGCGTCAAGGTCCAGGAGGAGGACCAGCTCCACCGGGCGGTCCGGGACGCCGACGTCCTCTACGTGACGCGCATCCAGAAAGAGCGGTTCCCTGACGAGGCCGAGTATCTCAAGGTCGCGGGCTCGTATCGGATCGACAATGGGGTGCTCGCAAGCGCGAAGCCGCGGCTGATCGTGCTCCATCCCCTGCCGCGGGCGGGCGAGATCGCCCCCGAGGTCGATGCGACCCCACACGCCGCCTACTTCCGGCAAGCGTTCCTCGCGGTCCCCGTGCGCATGGCGCTCCTGGAAGCGTTGCTCGGCAACCCGAAGGCGAAGAAGCGCGGGTGAGGGTCGATGCGAGAGCTGAAGATCACCCCGATCAAGAACGGGACCGTCATCGACCACATCGGGAACGGCCTCGCCCTCGAAGTGCTGCGGATCATCGGCGTAGCCTCTCTCGACAAGGACTCGACCGTCAGCGTCGCCCTCCATGTCCGTTCGGGGAAGCTCGGATGGAAGGACATCGTCAAGGTCGAGAACATGGAACTCTCGGCGCGCAAGGTGAACGCGATCGCCCTGATCGCTCCGACCGCGACGATCTCGATCATCCGGGACTTCAAGGTACAGGAAAAACGGGCGGTCGACCTTCCGGACCGGATCGTGGGGGTCCTCCGTTGCCCGAACCTGAACTGCATCTCGAACCAGGTCGAGCCGCTCGAGAGCGAGTTCGACGTCGCGGAGCGCCGGCCCGTCGTGCTCGACTTGCGCCTTCTGCGAGCGGCGGGTCGACGACTTCCTCCACCATCTCGCCTAGCCCCTCGGAGGACACGTTGGACCTCGGTGACGTGGGCGGCTTCCTGATCGTGTTCGCCGTGGTCGGAGGATTCGAACTGTTCGACCGGACGAGCTTCGCGACGATGGCTCTCGCGTCGCGCCACCATGCGCTCGGAACCTGGGCCGGGGCCGCCCTCGCCTTCGTCGGGTCGACCGCGATCGCGGTGACCGTGGGAGCCGGCCTCGTCGCCGTGCTGGGTCCCGAGCGGATCGGTCTCGTCCGGGCCGCGGCCGGGGCGTGCCTGATCGCCTACGCGCTCTGGCTCGCGTACCGGGGCCCCGAGGCCATTACGGAAAGGTCGACCTCCGCACGCACGGCGATCGCCGCCGCGTTCGCGACGGTCTTCCTGCTCGAGCTCGGCGACACCACGATGATCGTCGAGATCCTGTTCGTCACGGACTGGGGGTGGCTCATCGTGTTCGTGGCGGGCGCCCTCGCGCTCATCTCGGTCGCGGCGTGGGCCGCCTGGCTGGGAAACCGACTCGGGACCCGCGTCGAGCCCGCGCTGATGCACCGGATCGTCGTGGGGATACTACTGGTCGTCGGAGCGGTGACGATCGCCTACGGGCTCGCGCCGGGCGCGTTCTCGTTTCTGTGAGTCGCGACGCCGGGGTCCCGTGCCGACCGGGAGGGGCCCCCCGCCGTGCTCGCTCTCGGGCGCGAGCTGGGCCAGTTCGGAGATCCCCGCCCTCCAGCTGTTCGGCAGGGCGGCCAACACGTCCGGTTCGGCGAGCCGCGCCACGTAGGCCTCTCCGAGCTCCGGTCGTCCGGAGGAGAATTCCAACAGGGCGAGTCGCACGAGCGCCTCGGCCCGAAGGCGCGGGATCCCGTCCGCCCCGGGCTCCTCGGCGACCGCTTCCCACCGGTCGCGGGCGACGCCCGTCTCCTCGTTGAGCGCCCGCTGCCGCCCCTCGAGGACCCAGAGGCGCAGCAGGCACGGGGAAGGCGGGATCAGGTGGAGCGTCTCGACGATCGTCCGGGCCCGTTCGATCGCCATGTCGACGTCGCTCCCGACCCGTCGGTCGAGGAGCGCCGCGGCGATCGCGAGCTGGTGGTAGAGCTCGACGGACAGCAGCTTCTGCCGCTGCAGGTTCGGGATCGCGTGCTGCCGTTGCTGGAGGGCCTTCTGGGTCTCCCCCCGCGCCTCCAAGAGGCGGGCCTCGAGGTCGCCCGCCATATGGTCGAGCTCCCAACGTCGGGATCGACTGAAGAGCAGGCGGGCCGAGCCAAGAAATCGGGCGGCAAGTTCCTGCTCTTCCGGGGTGCCCTCGATTCGAGCGAGGCCGACCGCGAGCAGCGCGATCGCCTGCAGATGGCCCGGTCGGAGACTCTGGGCGAGTTCGCCGGCGCGGCGCGATTCCTCCCGCGCTTTCTCGGACTGGTTCCGTTCCCATTCGAACTCGGCGATCAGGGATTGGAGGAGGATCTCGATCTCGGTCCACTGCGCGTCGTGGCACCGGTCCGCGAGCTCGGTGAGCGTGATCGCGAGCGAGTTGCGCGGGCCGATGACGCGCATCGTCAAGATCAGGGGTTCCATCCATTCGGCGACGATCTCGACCCCGACCTCCCCGCGCAGGGCCGTGGCGAGTCCTTCCCGGAGCTCGGTCTCCGCTTCCGCGAGCCGCCGGAGAAGAACAGCGTTTGGGCGTGCAGCAGCCGAAGCTCGGGCTCGGTCGCCGTCCGCTCCGCGGGGGGGAGCGACGGGAGGCACGTGATCGCGTCCGCGAAGAGCTCCTCGGCGGTGTCGAACGAGAGGAGGTGTAGGCTCAGCTCGCCCGCCTCGAGGAGGTGCTTCAACGCCATCGGGCCGGGAAACCACGCAAGGTAGTGTTGGGCGACCTCGATACGTCGGGCCATGGTCGGCTCGGGCGACAGTGCCGCGAGGGCGTTCGCGATCTCCAGGTGCATCTCGCGCAGCTGCTTTTCCGGGATCAGGTCGCCGACCAGGTGGATCCATGCCACGTGCGGGATCACGACCTTCCCTTCCTGGACCTTGACGAGACCAACCCCCGTGGCCGGGAGGAGCGCCTCCGCGAGCTGCGGGTAGTTCAGCCGAGCGACGCGAGAGAGAACGACCTCGCCGACGTTCCCTCGAAGAAGGCCGACGTAACCCACGACGCGCTGCGTCACCGACGGGAGGTCGTCGAAGATCGCCTTCAATCGATGCGCTTCCCGCGCGTCGGCGAGCGGGTCGGGGATTCGCACCCAATCGACGTCGCCGCGACCGAGGAACGAATCCTCCCAGATGACGTACCCCGGCACCGATGTGTCCAGGGCCAGAACGATGAGTAGCGGACGGAGACGCGCCTTCTTGGAGAGGGCGACGATGAACTCCCGGCTTTCAGAGTCAAAGAGGGCGCCGTCCTCGATCAGGATCGCGACCGGGTGTGAGTCCGGCTCCCGGAAGTCGGTCAGGAGCTGCTGCCAGTATGCCTCGGGGTCCCCCTCGTTCGCGGACCGTCCGCGCATTGGTTGGCCGAGGAAACTCGTCCGCGCCCGCTCCCCGCGGCTCCGGCGGCTGCGGGGCATGCGGTCGGGAAGGTAGGGGATCGGGGCCATGGGCACGTTCACACCTACGTCGGGCTCAGGTCCGGTCTCCCCCTCCCCTTCGGCCATCACGGGCACTCCCGGCACGTCACCGGAGTTGAGCCCGTCGAGCGCCCCATACGGTACGGAGCGGGACCGGTAGCTGCCCCGGAGCTCGACCACACGGGCCTCCTGCTCCTTCGCCATTGCGCGCACCTCTTGGAGGAGGGCGGACTTGCCGCTGAGCGGCGGTCCCGAGACCACGATGGTTCGGCCCGAGTTCTCCGCGAGCGCCTGTTTGGCGCGGAGAAAGGGCGATGGTAGGGAAGACACCCGGATGCCTCTGTATAGGTCTGCCGTTCGGGGATTTAATGCTCCCTCAGACCTCGTTCACTGAGGCGAGAGCGGTTAAGAACGGCCCGGCGCTCGCGTCCCCGTGGCCCGTTCGATCGCCGCGGGACGACGTGCCTTCCTCAAACGCTCCGTCGTTCCCGTCGACGTAACGCGTAACGCAGGGCTCGGCGACCTCCTGCACCAATTCCAGTCGACCTCGATCCAGGCGCGTAACCTCGGTCGTTGCCTCGAAGTGTGGGAGAACGCCCTCCAGGACCGGAAACGCCCGACCATCCTGCTCGGATTGTCGGGACCCCTTATCGCGGCGGGTCTGCGCAAGGTGTTGCGCGACCTGGTCGAGTGGGGAGTCGTCGACGTCGTCGTCTCGACGGGCGCGGTCCTGTATCAGGACCTTTACCAGTCGATCGGCGGCAAGCACTGGATCGGGACTCCGAGTGCGGACGACGTCGAGCTGCGTCGCCTCTACCTCGACCGGATCTACGACACGTACGTCGATGAGCTCAAGTTCGAGGACACCGACCGGGTGATCGGCAAGATCACGGAACAGTTCCCGCGCCGCCCGGCGTCCTCCCGCGAGTTCCTCGCCTTCCTCGGGGCCCGGTTTCCCGATCCGGATTCGATCCTGGCGACCGCCGCGCGCCGGGGGATCCCGGTCTTCTCTCCCGCTCTGATCGACAGCTCGATCGGGATCGGCCTCACGCTCTATTATCAGGCGAATCGCCGCCGTCGTGACCGGTTCATCCTCGACGCGGTGCGGGACAACTACGAGCTCGTCCAGATCCTCTCCCACTCGCCGCGCACCGCCGTGATCTATATCGGGGGCGGCACTCCCAAGAACTGGATCAACGATGGGATCGTCATGGCGAACTATGCATTCGGCCGCGAAGGAGAGGGCCATTTCTACGCGCTCCAGATCACTACCGATGTGCCCCACTGGGGCGGTCTCTCGGGGAGCACCCTTGACGAGGCCCAGTCGTGGGGCAAGATCTCGGCGACCGCCACCCGTGCGATGGCGCATCTTGACGCCTCGATCGGCCTGCCGCTCCTTGCGGGCGCCCTCTGGGACCGGCGCAAACGCTGGCAACCGCGTCGTCGTCTCCGGTTCGATTGGACGGAAGACCAGGTCGCGATCCGACGCGTCCGCGGGTCCAGCTGACCTATCGAGGGGACCAGCGGAGCCGTTATCCTGCCGGGCTGGGTGAATCCCCGCGATGCCCTCCGGAGTTCCCCCGGGCCAGATTGTCACCGCGAGATGGCCCGTCCTCCACGCCGGAACGGTGCCGAGCGAGTTGGGACCCGCGAACTGGACGCTTTCGCTCCACGGAGAGGTCGAAACCCCGAAGACGCTCTCCTACGCGGATTTGCTCGCCCTCCCCCAGACCGATATCACCTGCGACATCCATTGCGTGACCTCTTGGTCGAAGTTGGGGATGCATTGGCGGGGCGTCGCGTTCCCTACCCTCGCGGCGCTCGTCCACCCGAAGGCTGGGACGAAGTTCGTCGTCATGGAGTGCGAGCAGGGATTCACTACTTCGCTACCGATCGAGGCCTTGAACGATACGGACGTGCTCGTTGCCCATACAGTCGAAGGGGGGCCTCTTCCGGCCGAACATGGCGGTCCGGTCCGCATGTTGGTGCCGAAGCGATACTTTTACAAGTCAGCGAAGTGGTTACAGGGATTGAAGTTTGTCTCGGTCGACGAGCCGGGATTTTGGGAGGTACGGGGTTACTCGAACATCGCGGACCCATGGGCGGAGACCCGATACGATGTGGATGATGTGAAGGTCATCCACCGCATGCGCAAGGCGTTCCTTTTCCGTCCGTTCTCCTCGAAATCCGAGACAAGTACCGACCCTCCGGCTCGTTAACAGAAAACCTATTTTTGTACGCATTTGCACGTATGGATGCGGGTGGTATATCCCACCCCATTTTCTGACGTGAAATCGAGCCGATTAAATAGCCACAATTCCGGGCGCTGTTCGGAGGTGTCACGAGATGTCGAACTACCTGCCCGCTGTGCCAGTCGTGCCCCACGAGCAACTGTGAAACCGGCCGCGGGGGGGGTCTCCCTCCTTGCGATCGCCGATGAGACTTAACCTCCGGGTAAGGGGGTTGAGGCGATTCTCGACCTGAGCTAGTGCGTGCTAGCTGATTCTATCCTCGATCCCATCTCCGAGACAATCGCATCGCGCACCCAACCGAGTTTGAGCGAGTCGCAAAGCTCGAGTGCTGATCGATAGTGGTTGGTCCCGCGCTCAGCGTCGGCAATATGGAAGTAGGCATCCGCGAGATAACTGTGGGCGAATGCGAGGGCTTCCGAAGCGGGAAGCCGTGAAAGAATTTCTACGCTCCTCTCACCATGGCCGATAGACGCCCGAATGTGCTCGGGGCCAGGCGATACGTCCGCCTGCCTGCGTTCGGTCAGACAGAGTAAAGCCAAGGCGTGTCCCAACACGAGTTCATTCGCTAGTCGTTCCGCGAGCGAACAAGCTTGTTTGCCGTAGGCGATTGCCTCATCCAGGTGACCCGTTTGAATCGCGGTGGCCGCTAGGCCATCCAATGAGTACGCCAGTTGATTGAGATAACCGAGCGACTCGGCCTCTGATCGAACGAGTTTCATCTCGTTCTCGGCGAGATCGGCTTGACCCACTCGCAGGTACGCCCGGGCTCGAACGAGGCGCAGGTTAAACGCGATATCGACGCGGCCAGCCTGACGTGCCTCAGGAAGGGCGTCGGCAATTATGTCCAAAGCGACTTGGGGACCGCTTTCCAGTTCTTCAAGGCGTGACCATGCAGCGATACTCTCGAGTGAGAGATCTGTGATCCGATAGCGACGACCGAGCTCGAACGCCTCCTGATACTTGGCCCGCGTTGGTTTTCCCTGGGCTTCGAGCAACCGAGCCTCGGAGAGGATGAAGAATACCTGGAGGCGTCGGGTGAGAGGACCAATCTTCTCTGCGTTCTGGAATTCCTTTACGGCGTCTTCAACTTGATGAAGCCGCGTCAAGAGCTCCACGATTGAGAGCAGGCTCTCGCACGTCACCTTCGGGTCATCGTTCGATTCGGCAATCGCCCGTCGAATCGTTGTTATCGCCTCGGAGTAGTCGGAGTGATGCCGAAGTAGGGCCGCCTCGGCCAACAGCACCCGGACTTCGGCCGGCCCTCGCGGAAGAGCTCGAGACAGATGACGAAGGGACGATCGGAGCGTCTCGGAGTATCCGAGCGCGAAGAGCGCCCGGTCTTGCTGAACGATGACCTGGGACGCCTCCTTCCACGCCTCGGCTTCAACGAGATGGAGAAATCGCTCACGAATCGCTTCAGGTCTATGACTTCCCGAGTAGAACTCGGCCAATGTGAGATGCGCTTCTCGCTCGTCACCGGGACCCACCTTGCGCAGGAGCGCACTCCTCACAACCTGTAGAATCTCTAGTCGTCCCTGGAGGGTCTTTTGCAAGACGCCCATCCGGATAACTTCCGGCAGACGACCGGAGGGCAGTGCCTTACTGCCCGAGATGAATCCGAAAGGCAGAGGCTCGTTCGACAGAGCTATGGGTAGGAGAGCCCGAATCTCATCTGGCGAAAGCCGATCCACTACCCGGTTCGGTAGCGTAGCGGCATCCGCCTCGAGACCCGGGTTCGATACCGCGAGCTGCAGGAGCAGTGGTGAACCCAGCGTGGTTTGATAGACCGACTCGAAGCGTTCTGCCAACCCGCCGCGTCGATCGGTTAGATCGTGCGCGGCAGACCGGTCCAAACCTCCGATAGTCAATCGACTCTGATTGACCTGGCCCGAATCGAGCGGGAGGGTCTCTTGACCCACAATATAAAATTGATGCCGTCGTGATGCCGCGAGATCGGAAACGAATTCGGCAAGGAATTGTCGCAGGTTCGAGTCGGCCATTTGGATGTCGTCGATTACAGCCGCGAGCTCCCGATTCCCGAGCGCCCGCGTGCACAAGTCGGCAACTTCCCTCGGAACCGGTGCCCGAGGGAGCTGTGAGTAGTAGGCAAGCTGAGGGGCACCTAGGATTGACAGTGCGTGCGAGAGTGCCGTGACAAATTGACGCGGCGAACTCGCCGGGCGGACAGAGAACCAGAATGGGATTCGGTCTCGTTTGACCCGTCGGATGTGGCGACTAATGAGCGCCGTCTTTCCCATCCCGGGCGGACCGTCGATCAACATCACCGATCCGCCTTCTCGGACGAACTCGGAGAGACGGTCCAGCTCTTCCTTCCGACCCAGGAACGGGTTGGGGGGCGGCGGCAGCGCCCCAGCAAGCAGCGGGACGTGTTTCGTCTCCCGAGTCAGTCTTGTACGGCCACGGTCGGTGATCCGATAGACCAACTGCTTCCTTTGGCCGTCCCGAACCGGGCCACGCCGGGAATTGAGGAAACCCTCCCGGACAAGCTCATCAAGGGGTCGAGACACCGAGCACGGATGGTAGCCCAACGCCTTTGCGAGCTCCCGTTGACTGATGCCGTAAGGAGACTCCTCTGGCGGGGCGTGTGTCTCTATGTAATCCAGGAGCTCGATTGGGAGGTAGCTTTGCCCGCCCATGCTCCTCCAAAGGGCCCAGTACGTACTTGAAGTTATTTTGTACAAACTAACGCCTGAGGTTTAAGTATCAAGTTTCCCACATGAGTATCATCGATGAGCGCGGACCAGGCGAGTGGTGCCTACCTCGGAGGCATCGGAACGATGCTCGAGGCGGCAGATGTTTGCCCCTCTTGCGGGCAGGTCCACTCAGATCGTCAATACGCGTTCCTTCACCGCGGTTCCGGCCAGTGCCCCGCCCTTGTTCCCCGGAACTATGCTGTGGTCAGTCGCCCTTCGGCCCCGATCGAGTCCCATCTCGTCCCCGATACTCCCCGAGCCCGTGATGCAGATGTCCCCGTGTCCATGGGCTCCCTACCTCTCCCACCTCGCGAGGAAACAGGGGACCGCCGCTTCCGCACGCTCTCCATGCCTTGGTTGACTCCACCTGACCTCGGAGGTGTGTTCTGATGCTGCGGACCGAACGGAGTCGCCTCGAGTTCAGCCCCGCCCTCATCGATGCGCCACACACGCTGGCCCGGGATCTCCTGATCGCAGTCGCTCCACCCCCACGAACCCACGTCTACGACCTCTCGGGTTGGCCTAACTGGCTGGCCCCCACATACCGGTCTGGCGCACACCGGACCACTTCCCGTCCTCGAGAATCCGAGAAGTAAGCATGCGAGCGGGCCCTCCTTAACTCACGATGATAAGGCCCCCGCGGGGTACCCGGCCCCGTGGGGGTCGCCCTTTTTTTTGAGACTCAAGAGTCGAAGTCTACGCAAGCAGGTCCAGGAGCCACTCCCTAGCCTCGAACGCAAACGAGAGATATCCGAGTCTCGTGGCTGGTCTCGGTCACGGATCATGGTGGAGTCGAAGTGTAGCGTGTGCGGTGGACCCCTCGAAGCGGGATTCGTAACGACCACGAACGGATCGGGACTAGAGTGGGCCCACGAGGCGCAGAGCTCTCGTTTCCGCCCGAAGGGGCTCGAGGTACTGGTTCCCACATCGTTTGGGGTCATGTCCTCGGCCAATCTGCCAGGAGAGCGCTGCGGGCACTGCCAGACGATCTTGCTCCAACTCAAGAAGGTCCCTTAGGGCAACTCGGCCCGTCGCCAATCGCCCAAAGCGGGTATCTGGAGGTTGGGGCGTATAACCCGCGCCTGGGGGCGGCGAACCGGGCCGTTCTCCCGGGCTCTGACCCCCAGTCGGTCGTCCCGTCGTCCTCCTGGACGGTGGTCACAAGTCTGCTGCGAGCCGGCTGGCCGGTATTCCCCCATCGGGGTAATGTTGATAAGCCAGGGAAGCCTCGTAGAGGCATGCAGCCCGAGATCGACCCAGGCCTCGTGGCCGCCTTCGGCAGCGAAACTCGGGTCCGCACTCTGGCGGTCCTTGCCGGTGCGTTTCCGGCCAATGACCGCTTATCGGATCGCGAAGGTCGGTGCCACCTCAGTTCCGAAGACCTACGAGGAGCTTGCCCGGCTCGCCGGCTCGGGCCTCGTGGAGAAGAAGGACTCCGGCTGGGTGCTCCTCGATGGGGACATCCGCTCGCTTCTGCGAAAGAGGGTGCGGGTCCGGTGGTCGGAGGATCTGGTCGACGAGAGGGAGTCCAGGGAGAGCGAGGAAGGAATATTTCTCCAACGGCTTGAGGCCCTCCCGCCCCCCAAGTTCGAGATTGGCTGGAGACCGCGGAACCCGGAACGGTTCCGCCGCGACCCCCGAAAGGACGAGGTGCTTCGGGCGGCCGGGTTGAGGGCGTCGATTCATGGTTAGTCGCGAAGAGTTCGAGGAGGCCGTTCGCGCCGAGTCCACGGTCCGCGGTCGGATCACGACCTTCGGCGCCCTCCTGGCGAAGGCCACCCGACTCGGGGCCTCTCTGGTCGTCGTCGGAGGATCGGCGATCTCGGTTCGCACGTCGGGGACGTACGTCTCCGAAGACATCGATGTAGTCGGGCCGAAGACTCGAATCGTCCCCGTGCTGAAGCGCTGGGGGTTCTCGCTCGACGAGAAGGAACGACCCTACTGGGTCCGGGCGGATCTAGGGCTGGTTGTCGATATCGCGGGCCCAAAGCACACAGGACACCGCCCCGAGGTCATCGAAACGCGGTACGGGCCGGTTCGGATTGCGGCGCCGGAGGACTTGATCGTCCGGCGTCTCATCTTCGCGAAGCGCGACGCGGACCCGCGCTACCTGAATGAGGCAGCTCTGGTGCTCCGGGGAGCCGGGGCGGGGATCGACTTTGGGTACCTCGAGGCCCTCGTCAGGTACGAGCAGGTCGAGGATGTCTACCGCGAACTCCGCCGGCGCGAAGCCGGGGCGGGGTCGTCGGTCCACTACGAGTAGCCAACCGATTCGTGACCCCACTGCGCGGGGTCCAACTTCCCCAACCTAAAAGAGACACAACCCGCCTCCCGGAGAGGATATAGGGCTTCGGCGGTGAACGACGGTCGTGCCAGCCCGACCACCGCCGCGGGACTTCGGACTGGTCGGATTCGACCACGTGGACCTGCGGGTTCGCGACCGGATCAAGGCGCGTCGATTTTTCGTCGAGCAGCTCGGGATGGACGTCATCGGCGAAGGAGCGGACCACACGTTCCTCCTCTTCGGCGACCAGGTCCTGGGGCTCCACGACGCGAAGGAGGGGGAAACACCCACCGGCGTGGACCACATCGCGATCCGCGTCAGCGAGTGGACCGGGCTCCGCAACCGGGTCGCCCGAGCCCGGGTCACGATTACGGGAGAGAAAGAGCGGAACGAGTCTCGCTCGCTGTTCCTGCGGGGTCCGGAAGGCCTCCGACTCGAGCTCGTCTGGCGCCCCGACCCTCACATGCACACGTGCGAACACCCGGCGCCGCCCCCACGCCCGCCGCCCGACGACGACGAGTAGCGAGCCTACTTGCTCCGCAGGCGCGCGGTCGCGCGCGCGAGCGCGGGAACCGGGGTGAGCCAACTCGCGTACTTCGGGTCCTCGCCGTGCAAGGCCCTCGTGAACTCCGCCATGACTGCGGCCGTCACGGGCCCCGGGGCGCGCGTCCCGATCGTGTAGTGCCCGACCTCCTTGATGGGTGCGATCTCGGCATAAGTCCCGGTGAAGAACGCCTCGTCCGCGGTCAGCAGTTCGTTGACCGACAACAGCTTCTCGACGACCCGGAAGCCCAGGTTCGCGGCGATGCGGATGACCGAGTTTCGAGTCACTCCGAGCAGGATATCCGACTCGAGCCCCGGAGTGTAGAGCGATCCGTCGCGAACGAGGAAGATGTTCTCCCCCGTGCCCTCGGCGACGTACCCGTTGGAATCGAGCAGGATCGCCTCCTCGTAGCCGTCCTTCGTCGCGTCGGCTCCGGCAAGGTAGCTGTTGGTGTAGTTGCCCGCGGCCTTCGCGAACGACGGGATCGCGTCAGAATGCGGCTTCCGGAACGGCGAGATCTTCGCTCTGATCCCGTTCTCGGAGCCGTCGCCGAGGTACTTCTTGGCCGGGATCGCCGCGATCGCCAGGGAGACCTTCCCCTGGAGGTTCTTGACCCCGAGGGCAGGCTCCCCCCGGTACACCAGCGGGCGAATGTACGAGGGGAGGACGTCGTTGGCCGTCTGCGTCTCGACGATTGCCCGCTCGATCTCCTGGGCGCTGTAGGGGATCACCATGTGGTAGACCTTCGCGGAGGCAATGAGGCGAGCGACGTGCTCCTTGAGGCGGAAAACCGCGGGGCCGTGGACCGTCTCGTACGCGCGGATCCCCTCGAAGACGCCCACGCCGTAGTGGAGGGTGTGGTTCAGGACGTGAACCTTGGCGTTCGCGAAGTCGACGAGACGACCGTCCATCCAGATCTTTCGGCCCTCCGCCGCCATCATGGTACTGGGTTTCCGAGGGAACTCGGATCCTCCGATTACTAAGGAACCGGTTCTCGGTTAAAGCACTACGCTTCCGAGCAGGACTCGACAGGCGCCCGCTTTCGGCCGAACCCCCTACGAATGCGAGGCAGGCCAAATGGGTGTTTGGTCATCCGTCCAAAATCAAAGCGGATGGAGGAATTTTCAGGATCCGTAGCGAGCAGGTCGCTTCGGCTTCGACGGAGGCGCGAGCACGCGCGCGGCCAGGGCCTCGACGACCTCGTCGGCGTCGTTCGGCATCGGCACCCGGCGGTAGTCGATCCCGTGACTCGCGGCAAACTCTCGGACCACGACGTCGAGGTCGTACAACACCTCGAGGTGCTCGAAGACAAACCCGAACGAGGCGATCCACTGTCGCTTAGCTCCGCGTCGCTGCCAATCGAGCATCACGTCGGTCAAGTCGGGTCCGAGCCACGCCTCGGTCGTGTTCCCCGCGCTCTGGTAAGCGAACGACCAACGGGCGAGCCCCGCCCCTTGGGCGATGGCGCTGGACGTTTCCTGGAGGATCTCGGGGTAGGGGTCTCCCCGGTCCCGCATCCGTTGGGGTAGACTGTGCGCCGAAAGCAACACGGCCCCCGTCGGGTCGGAGTTCGACGCGACCGCGGTTCGGATCGCCCGGTTCCAGTACCCGAGCCAGTTCGGGTCGAGGTGCCAGTCGAGACGCACGTCCACGGTGATCGGCGAGGCGGACGCACGGATCCCCTCCGCGACGCCTTCCCGATACGGTTCGCTGATCCACGTCGAGGCGTAGGGCGACAGCGGGACGGCGATCAGGTGCCGGATCCCCGCACGAGCGGCTTCGGGCACCACGTCCCGGAGTGCCGGATGACCATGCTTGACCCCGAGAAAGACGCGGGTCCCGGGCTGATCCCGACCGAGTCTTCGCTCGAGCTTCTCCCGCAACGAGGCGAGGATCCGGTTTTGGGGGGACCCACCGATCTTCTCGTACCTCCGGACGTATTCGTCGACCATCGACGGCGACGGAGGATGGCCGTGCAGGACGTCTGCGAGGTACGCCGGCAGGTCCTCCGCCCCGTTCGGGCTGCCGTACCCCATCATCAGCACGGCCGTGGTTTCCGCCGATGGGCTCTCGCTCAGTTCCTCCTCAACTCCCTTCCGGCCGAGTGCACGAACTCCACGAGCTCGCGGGCCCGCTCCGGGTCGGTGGCGGGGAGCACGCCGTGGCCTAAATTGAAGACGTGCCCACTTCCGTCCGGGACCTCCTCGAGCACGGCGCGCGCCTCTCGCCGCATCACGTCGGTCGAGGCGAGCAGGGCCCCCGGGTCGAGGTTCCCTTGGAGGGCCATCCCCTCGCCGATCCGCCGACGCACGCGCCCGAGGGGTTCCCGCCAATCGACAGAGAGTGCATCGGCCCCGGTCCTCGCGAGGAGCTCTACGAGATGGGAGGAGCCGGTGGAGAAGTAGATCGTCGGACGTCCGAGCGGTCGCACCGCCTCGAAGATCGTTCGCAGCGGTTCGAGAAGATGCCGTTCGAAGACGCTCGGGCTGACCGCGCCGACCCAGGAATCGAAGAGCTGCAAGGCGCCCGCGCCGCTCTCCGCCTGGAGCCGGAGGTAGTCGACGGTCATCTCGGTGAGCCGCGCGATGAGTCGATCGAACGTCGCGGGGTCGCGGTAGATGAGGCTCTTGGTCTCGATGTACTCGCGCGACGGGCCGCCCTCGATCAAGTACGCGGCGAGCGTGAAGGGGCCGCCCGCGAATCCGATGATCGGCCGGTCGAGCTCGAGTTCGAGAAACCTCTCGATGGCCTTCCCCACGAACGGCACGGAGGTGCGCGCGTCGAACTCGGTCAGCTGTTCGACGTCCGCCCGAGTGCGGACCGGGTGGCGCACGACCGGGCCGAGTCCGGGGTCGATGGAGAATTCGACCCCGAGGCCGGCGAACGGCAGGGAGATGTCGGCGAAGACCACCCCGGCGTCGACGTCGTAGCGGCGAAGGGGCTCAAGGCTCACTTGCGCCGCCAGCTCCGGAGTGCGCGCGATCTCGAGGATAGGATGCCCCTCGCGCAGCTTGCGGTACCCTGGGAGGTGACGACCGGCCTGGCGCATCAGCCAGATCGGGGTGGTATCGGTGGCCTCGCCTCGAAGCGCCCGAAGAATGCGATCCCGCCTCACCGCACCCCCCCTCGCGTCGCGGCGAATCCGGCCCGGAACGCGTTGGCCGCCCGGGTCAGGTCACGGGGCCGCACCGCCGCAGAGACGAACGTGGTCTCGAGCGACGAGGGAGGAAGGTAGACGCCGCGGTCGAGAGCTCCGTGGAAGAACCGAGCGTAGCGAGCACGATCGACCCTTTCGGCGGCCCGATAGTCGTCGATCGGTCCCGTTGCGAAGAACAGCCCCAGCATTGACCCGACGCGCTGAACCGTGAACGGTTGGACCCCTTCCTGCTCCGCCAGCGTCAGGAGCTCCGCCTCGAGCCGGGCGCTCGCGTCTTCCAGTCGCCGGTAGACGGCCGGGGTCAGTCGATCCAGCATCGCCGCGCCGGCCGCCATCGACAGCGGGTGGCCGGAGAGGGTGCCGGCCTGGTAGACGGGTCCGAGCGGGGCGACGGTCTCCATCGCCGCCCGGCGACCTCCGTACGCACCGATCGGCATCCCGCCGCCGATCACCTTCCCCAGGGTCACGAGGTCGGCGGAGAGACCGAGCTTTTCGTGGATCGTCCCTCGTCGGAGACGGAAGCCCGTGATCACTTCGTCTGCGATCACGAGTGCGCCGTGACGATGCGCGACCGAGGAGACGGCTCGAAGGAACCCTCGTCGCGGAGGGACGACTCCCATGTTGCCCGCGACCGGTTCCACCACGACTGCGGCGATCGACCGTCCGGAGCGCTCGAACAGCTCGGCGAGACGGTCCGCATCGTTGTACGGCGCCACGATGGTCTCGCCGACGACCGCGCGAGGGACGCCCGCCGAGTCCGGGAGCGAGTGGGTAGCGACCCCGGAACCCGCGCGGGCGAGCAGACCGTCCGAATGCCCGTGATAGCCGCCGGCAAACTTGACGATCTTCTGGCGGTGGGTGAAGCCGCGCGCGACGCTGGACCGCGCTCATGACGGCCTCGGTGCCGGAGCTGACGAACCGCAGACGTTCCATGCGGGGCACGGCGCGCCGGATCCGTTCGGCCAGCTCGTGTTCGAGCGGGGAAGGCGCGCCGAACGTGAGTCCTCGGCCCGCCGTGCGTCGCACGGCCGCGACGACCCCGGGCGGGGCATTCCCGAGGAGGTTCGCGCCCCACGAGCCTACGAGGTCGAGGTACCGCCGGCCGTCGACGTCCACGAGGTAGGCGCCCTGGCCCTGGCCGAAGAAGACCGGCGAGCCGCCGACCGCTCGGAACGACCGGACCGGACTGTCGACCCCTCCGACGAGCGTGCGGCGGGCACGACGCCAGAGCGCCCGGGATCGGGTCCGGGGGCAGACCGCCTCACGAGAGGCCGTCCGCCAGGTCGAGCATGCGGCGGGCCGGGGTCCGAACGCAGGTGAAGATTGGGGTCTCGAGCGCCGTGTATCGGCTCGCCTCTGTCGGACGGAGGTCGCTCACGAGTTCGAGGAATTCCGCGGGCGAGTCGGCCTCGAACGACAGGATGAACTCCATATCGTCGAGGCCGAACGAGTACCCGGTATGGATCTCGACCTTCGGGTACCTGTGCCCGATCTTGAAGTGCTCTCCCATCACTCGCCGACGCTCCTCGAAGGGGAGACTGTACCACTCCCGTTTCTTCACGAACGGATAGACGAACAGGTACGGCAGGTCGAGGGGCCGACGGCGGCGGGAACCGCCTTCGCCGCCGTGAGAGTGCTCCCCCAGGTATTCGGACCGGCGCGCCATCCCGAGGTAGGAGTGTGACGTCTCGAGGTACCCCCCGAGCGGAGTGCCGAGGATGCGGGAGTGGAACTCCTGGATCGGTTCGAGTTTAGGACATATCGTCCAGACCATGATCTCCGGGCCGGCCTTGAGACCGACGAGCGAATACGTCCGCACGAGCAGTCCCTCCGGAGGGTGGTCCAGGACCCGGGCCGTCGCGACTTTGCCGCCCTCTCGCTCCCTCGACGGAAGGCGTCGCCACTCGGGTCGGAGGTGGAAAAATGTGTATTTCACCAGATCCCGGAGCTCTCTCGGGCGCGTTCTCGCGGGCCGTTCCCGCGGGCGGCTTCTCCTTCGTCATCGAGCCTCTCGCGACCAACGCGCGACGTCCCGCGCGAAGTACGTGATGATCAGATCCGCGCCCGCTCGGCGGATGGCATGGAGGGTCTCCTCGACGGCCGGGCGCTCCTCCAGGATCCCCCGTTCCGCGGCGACCTTCAGGGTCGCGTACTCACCGCTGACCTGGTAGGCGGCGAGGGGAAGCGTAAACGCCTCGCGAGCCCGAGCCAGAAGGTCGAGGCTGGTGAGCGCTGGTTTCACCATCAGGATGTCGGCCCCCTCGGCCACGTCCAGGGCCATCTCACGCAGGGCCTCGCGAGCGTTGCGCGGATCCATCTGGTACCCACGCCGATCGCCGAAGGAAGGGGTGGACTGTTCCACGTCGCGGAACGGGCCGTAGAAGGCCGAGGCGTGCTTCGTGGAGTAGGCCATGATGGCAGTCTCCTCATGGCCCGACTGGTCGAGCGTCGTTTCGGATGTGTCCCACCTGGCCGTCCATCATCGCGCTGGGCGCCACCACCTGGGCGCCCGCGTCCGCGTGGGCGATCGCGACGCGGGCTAGTCGTTCGCAAGTCAGGTCGTTCGTCACGGCGCCGTCTCGAACGATGCCGCAATGACCGTGGGTAGTATACGCGCACAAACAGACGTCGGTGGCGACCACGAGGCCCGGAGCGGCTGACGGATCCGACGGACGGCTTGGGGAACGACCCCGTCGGCGGCCCACGCCTCGCGTCCATCGGAATGTTTGCTGCGCGCGACCCCGAACACAAGAACGGACCGTATCCCGTTCTTCTCGAGGTCGCGCACGAGACCGCCGAGGCTGTCGACCGTGTGCTGCTCGACCGCCGGCATAGAAGGGACCGAGAGCGGGTCACCTTGCCCGGGTCGCACGAAGACCGGATAGACCAACCGGCGAAGTTCGATCTCGGTCTCGGCGACCCAATCCCTGAGCGCGGCCGTACGGCGGAGGCGTCGCAGGCGCACGGGCAAGGAGGCCGACGGGAGGGCGCTCCGGCGATTCGTCCTATCGGTGGGCATCTCGAAGCTCGTGGAGTATATGGCGGGTAAATCGTTGCGCGGTCGTCGACGGCGCGACCGAAACATGCCGGAAGCCGTGGCCGCACGCGGCCCGGCGCGACCGCTCCCCCAAAACCACGAGCGGGGCCGACTCGCAAAGTTGCGAGAAAGTGCGTCGGTCGAGGACCCGACGCAGGTTCGACAGGTTCGATGGGCTGGTCGCCACCAAGAGGTCCGCGGCCGCCAGGGCCCGGCGGGAATGCGTGCTGAGGCGCAGAGCGGGCGGGATCCGATACACGACCAGGTCCAGGACACGATGCCCGTGGCTCCGAAGGAGGCGGACGAGCCGCGGTCCGGCCCTGTCCGAGCGAAGGTAGACCACCGTTCGGGGACGCTGGCCCTCGAGGGCCCGCACTACGGCCAGGGCGCCCACGGTCCGGGGCCGTCGGTACTCGGCGGACCCCGCTCTCTCGGAGCGCATGCTCGGTTCCGGGGCCTACCGCCCAAAACTCGGGCGAAGAGGGGAAAGGAACCGAACTTCGTAGCCACGGTTCCACGCCGGTCTCACCGCGACGGGGCTGGTCACCACGACCGTGTCCGCCTCGGGAAAGCGCGCCAGCCGGGCCTTCCAAGGTCGCGAGTTAACTGCCGTGGGAACTATTGTTGGAATCCTCACCAGTCGAATCCCTTCTCGGGCCAGGGACACGTCGATCCCGCCCAACGACCCGGCGGATGAGAGCAGTACTACCGTCGGTCGAGAGTATCCGCCCATCGGGTACCTACCGACGCGCCGGAGACCATAGCTCGACCGCCCCCCGATCGAGCATCTCCTGTCCCAACCACCGGCCGAGGGGGCCTGCGCTCGACACAGGTCCAGTCGCCCGGTTCCGAAACCTCCGGTGTCCGTCCGGAGTGAGGACCTCCCCCACCAGGGAGAGGGTTCCCGATCGGACGGTCGCGAGCGCGCCCAGCGGCGTTTGGCAGTCCCCGCCCAGCGCCGAGGCAAATCCGCGTTCCGCGTCCACGCACGCGAGGGTCGGTACATGATTGACCTTTCGCGCGAGGGAGGCGAGTTTCGCGTCGTCCGTTCGCGCCACCAGTGCGAGCGCACCCTGGGCTGGGGCCGGGAGAAAGGTCGTGGCTGGCAGGATACGGCCGATATCTCTCGTCCTTTTCAGCCGGGAAACCCCGGCCACCGCGAGGATCGCCGCGTCGATGGATCGGGACCGGACGAGGTCGATCCGAGTGTCGACGTTCCCTCGGATTTCCACGATCGCTAGGTCCGGTCTCCAGCGGAGGAGCTGAGCGCGGCGCCGGAGGCTGCTCGACCCGATGCTACTACCCCGCGGGAGCCGTCCAGCGACAAGATGGTCGGCGACGACCAAGCAGTCTCGCGGGTCGGCCCTCCGGGGGCAGGCCGCGAGCGTGAGCCGTCGATCGAGTTGGAGCGGCAGGTCCTTCGCGCTGTGAACCGCCAGGTCGACCTCCCCCCGCACCAGGGCCCGGTCAATCGCATCGGTGAAATCGGGGGATGATCCCGCTCGAGCGATCGCCGCTCGTCGCGATCTCGACCGGTTCGAATCGTTTGCCGGGAGCAGCCCGTCCGAGGCGGGCGAGCACGATTCCGGTCTGGGCTCGGGCGAGCTTGCTGCCCCGGGTGCCGACCCGGATCCGTTCCGTCACGGTTCGACGGAGGACGGCCCAAGGAGATCGAGGGCGAATCGGCGGAGCCGGTCCCCGTCCGGACCGGGGGGAGTGCGCGGATTCGCTCTGTCGGCGGCCGGAGTAGTCGGGACACCAGCCGCTGGGTGAGTCGCTCGACCGCGGCTCGTTGCTCACCGCCCATGTCCCCGAGGAACGGCGACGCGGTAGCGAACTCTGCCCTCCTGACCTCCTCCGCCGCGCGGCGGAGGGCATCGATCCAAGGTTCCAGCAGCGAGAGGTCCAGCCGTTCGGAGTACGCGCGTGCCTCGGCCTCGATGCGATCGTCCAGCCCATCGGGCGGCCGAAACACACCGGGCCTCGCGTGAAGATCCTCGAGGTCGACGAGGCAGACGTTCGGGAGCTCTCGAACGCTCGGGTCGATGTTCCGGGGCACCCCGAGGTCAACCAGGACCAACGGGTGATCTAGAGGAATGTCGGAGGGGCGAACGCAGCGGACCCCAGTTTTCGCTGCCGTCACGGCGGCGTCGGCCACGGCGAGTTCCGCCGTCAGCTGGTCGTACCGAGAGGCTCGGGCCCCGGTGGCTCGGAGGAAAGCTACGTCCGGAGGTCGCTCGTGGTACACCAGGGTGACGCGAGCGGACGGGGCGAGGAGTTCCGTCACCTGACGCCCGACCGCCCCCGCGCCGACGACAACCACTCGAGGAAACGGTTGACCGGAGAGATCGAGGACCCGCGTCGCGGCCACGGCTGCGATCGAGCGAGAGGGCTGAACGGAGGGGGCCACCTCATCAGCGGTCTCAGCGGCTCGAGCGAACAGCGTTTTGAGGACCGCCCGAGGGTGGCGGCTCTCCACCCGGTGCCCGGCCGCGCGCACCTGATGGCGAACTTCCTGCTCGCCGATCGCGAGCGACTCGCGGCCGACCGCCACTCGGAACAGGTGGTGGACCACGTCTCGACCGTCCCGCACCCTCCATGAGGTTCGGGCTCCCGGTAACCGCTCGACCCAGCGGGTCACCTCTCTTGCCGAGCGAGCCAGGAGAACGAGCTCGACCCGGTGGCAGGTTGAGAGTAGCGCCACTTCCTCCGTGTCCGGAGATTGTGCGAACCATTCCCCCACTTGCGCTGAGGTGACGGATCGAGCGACCACCTCGAGACCATCGAGCTGCGCGGTGTCGAGGCTGAACTCGAGATTGGCGAGTAGGAAGGGTCCGGGGTCGGTGGCCGTCGAATCCGCATCCGATTGCTCTCCCGCAGCGTGGGACATCCGTGGTTCTGAACTTGCGGGCACCAGGCAATCCTCGAGACGGCGGTCGAATCGCCGGGGGCCTTTATGGAACGATGTACGAACCGAATGTACCTTCCTGGTCGCGGAGGCCTTTCTCGGGGTGGAATATTTCACGATCTCGCTGGCACTTCTTCGCGTCGAGGGAAACCTCCTGCCTACGTCGGGGGGTTCGCTCTCGGGGGTTGTAGTCACCGCGCTGCTCCTCTCCCTGCTCTACAACCTGAACTTCACAGGAGTGTCGTTCTCGGCGGCCACTTTGCCGACTGATCGCCGGGCGTCGGGTCGGTCTCCCTCCCTTTCGTGTTGTTCGCGGTTGGGGACCTCTTTCTCCTCGGTGGATGGGGTCTGCTCGCGGGGACCCTCGCCTTCGTGGTCGCGGGGGTTCAGGCCGGTCTCCAGGGCGTGACCGAGTCCGCCTGAGTCGGCCGTGCGGATGCCGGGCGACTTAGCGGGACCCGCCTTCGGTTGGTTGGGCTCCGGGCCAGGGCTGGCTGTGCTCGCGGGCTCACTCCTCGTAGGCGCCTTCTGGACGTATTTGTCGGCGTCCTTCGCGTTCAACCTCCCGCCCTCTTTTCCGACTCGGGGGATGTCCTGTTCATCCCGGTATTCATGCCTGACGGACACCCGGTTTCCCCCGGATTTTCGGTGTCGGAACTTTGTTGCGCTTGAACCGGTCGAGTTCGTTCGTTTCGTATCTATGCATATGAATATTCATATGTACATGAACGGAATCGGTGACGCTCCCCGATTGTCTCCGCCAGTTGGGTCCCGGGTCCGGAGCTTTAGTCCACCAGTCAATGCCGCGAGGGGACCACTCTGAGCACCACGACCGCGGCCGAAACTCAGAGAGTCTAACCCGAATGAGTACCGTGGAAGTGTGGTTACGTATAATGCGTTCCTTTTAGTCATTTCCAGCCGTACCTGCCCCGATCCCGCGCTCTTCGAGCCCCTGCGTGGGCCGGGAAAGGGCCCGGAACGAGGCTGCAGTCTAGATCCCGGGAGCTCCTGGTTCCGATCTACACGAAAAGGGGGGGGTCTGAGGGCACTTCCAGGGGCCCCGGCGGGGTTTTCTCCTCGGAAGTGGGCCAGTTTGCCCTCCGGCCTCGGGAAGGCGGATAACTGGAGTTATACGCTGCCACCTCGGAGAATCGCCTCGCCAAGCGGGGGTGTGCCAGGGGAATTGCAGCATAGATGATTCTCAGTAAGTTAATTGACGGATGTAGCATTACTAATGTTGTGTATGTCGTAACAGTCATTTCAGGCAAGGGGGAGTAATGGACTGGGTCGACCCCGAAAATCGGCTAGAGGTGCCCGTTCGGCGTCACCGAGAGTCGATCGTACTTCGGGCGTCATATAATAGCAACCCTTAGGAAAGATAGTAAAGTATATTGATGTACTGTGGTTCCTTAACTAGACAATTCTCACTTTGAACGGTAGGATTCCCTTGGGGGGTGGGAAGGGCCTTGCGGTAATCCATTCGCTGCATCCCGCGGCCGCGAGCGTCCCCCAGACGAGCGCTTGATAGTCCGCGGTGCGAGGCTTTCCCTTAAGGAAGCGGCCCGACTCTCGAACGGCCTCGGGGGTAATCGGCAGGACTGTTACCCTCCGGCGAAGGCGGGCCAGCGCGGTCTCCCGGCTCTCTCGTTGAGGGCGAGGAACCTCCGCGGCCAGTGTTCTGAGTTCGAATATGTTGAGCTCTGTGGTGGCCAGCTCCTCTCCTCGAAGGGACTTGAGCAGCTCCTTCGCCGAGGGAGAGTCATGGAGGATCGCGAGGAGAACGGCCGTATCCAGCGCCTTCATCGTTAGCGTCCCCCGGTGACGCGCCGAAGGCGGGCCAGTCGGCGAAGATCCTCGCCGGCCCCTTGCGCTCCCCAAGCCCCTCGGACCTCTTCTGGCGTGCCCCGCTGTCCCAGCAGTCGCACGAACAGATCAGTGAAGCTCTCTTCCCTCCGTTTCTCTCGGTTCAGCGCGTCGTAGACCGTCTTCTGGATCGCGACATTCTTTGACGACATATTCATATGCATATGCCGCTCCATTACTTAGACAATCCGGACCGCAGGAAGGCTCCACTTCGAGCCACGGAAAGGCGCCGGGACCGTTCCCGTAGCTCCTGCCTGATCTCGGTGCGCCGGTAGCATCAGTCCGAAGGAAGCTGATTCCCGAGTCGCTCCGACCGGGACGGGAAGACGACACGCGTCCGGCGATACGGGGCGTTCCGGGCTGTCGAGCGGAGGTAGGGGACTAACGTGCCACTCCTCAGCGCGGAGAGTTGGCGACTCCCCGACGCGCTCCCGGCCGACTCGCGACCCCTATCGGAGCCCGGCGGGCCTAATCGACGTCACTCGCCGCCGTGGGTAGCCAAACAACCTTTGGTGAGCGACAGGGTTCGATCAGCGGGTAGCGGAGGAACACCGTCGGCGAGGCCTCGTGCGGCTCAGGGATCCCCTCTCGCTAAAAGACGTCGATATTCAGGCTGAGGTAGGTGTAGTTGCCCGTTCCACATTCCTCGAATCCGCCGTCGTACGCATAAAGATTCATGACATAGCTCCCCAGAGCGGCGTCGCTCGGTATGTTGAGCGTCACGGCGTGGATGAAGGAGGGTGCCTCGCCGAACGCCGACCACGAACTCACGCCCAGGTCCGGCATGTTGTCGTAGGGACACGCATAGATTCTGTCACTGCCGTAGAGCTCGTTGGCTTGGACCGTGAACGAGTAGCTGGTCACTCCCTCCGGGAGATAGATGAAGTCCGGCGAACTCCCGTAGTAGATCAGATTGAACGGTTCGTTCGCGATCACGGTCGCCGAGGTCGAGGTGGTGACGTGCACCGTGGAAGGAACGGGGCCGTTGGTGAAGGGGATCATGGCCACGTTCACGCCGTTCTCTTGGGTCGATACGAAGTGGAAGGCGAAGTCGGGCGCGACCTGGTCCGTGTAACCGACCCATTCGGCGTCCGTGAACCCGAAATACGATTCGGAATTGCAGGTATAGTGACTCTGAGACGACGAAGTCGTCTGCACCGTTGTCGACCGAGACGGCCGCTACGAGGAGCGACCCCTGATAGACGTAATAGTACACCGAGGGGGACTGAACCAGCATAACGAATTCGTAGGTGACTCCGGGAGCCAAGTTGTACGCATCCGGGTAAAGGACGCCACTAGCTCCGCAAGCAGATGTATAGACGTAGGCAAAGCCCCAGACCCCGTAGTCGTCGCTGAACCCAATCTCGTCGTACGATTCAGCGTTATCCCATGCCGACATGAAAACGTTGTAATACGAGTCGGTGCTCGGAGTCGCATCCGGCACCTTCAGAAACACCGAAACCTCCCGAGCGGCGAGTGTGCCTGCCTTAGGGCGAATGACGCTTCCGGAGACCCAGGACGAGGAAACGACTGGCGCGCCAGCCGAACCGACCCGGACTGGCCCGATAGGATGGGCGGTCCTCGCTGGCGAACCTAGGATCGGGGCCTTCGTCCCGGCCCCGGGCCCCGAGGACGAGATCCCATGGGCTCCCGCCAAGCCAAATCCCGAAATCACGAAGGTCAGCGCGACCATCGCTGCGACCCAGCTGACCGACCGCATTTTTTCCCCAGTCAGTTGCGGGGGATATACTTCATCCTTTAAAGCCACCCTACCCGGCCGGTTCTCTCCCCTAATCGCTGGATTCCGCTCCATCCGTTGGGGTCGTTGCCGGTAGGCGTACGGCCGAGTTTCGAGGTCAAAACCGTCGGACAGGGGAGAGTGTCCGACCATCGGGCGCGGGCCGGAAACCGTCGATGCTGCCCGGTGCAGTTTAGGGATCTCCTCTTCATCCAATGATGTAGATATTCAAGTTGAGGTAGGTGTAGTTGCCCGTTCCACATTCCTCGAATCCGCCGTCGTACGCATAAAGATTCATGACATAGTTCCCTGGAGCCGCGTCGCTCGGTATGTTGAGCGTCACGGCGTGGATGAAGGAGGGTGCCTCGCCGAACGCCGACCACGAACTCACGCCCAGGTCCGGCATGTTGTCGTAGGGACACGCATAGATTCTGTCACTGCCGTAGAGCTCGTTGGCTTGGACCGTGAACGAGTAGCTGGTCACTCCCTCCGGGAGATAGATGAAGTCCGGCGAACTCCCGTAGTAGATCAGATTGAACGGCTCGTTCGCGATCACGGTCGCTGAGGTCGAGGTGGTGACGTGGACGATGCCGGGTGAGTCTTCGAAGAAGGGGATCATCGCCACGTTCGCGCCGTTCTCCTGAGTCGATACGAAGTGGAATGCGTAGTCGGGCGCCTGCTGGTCGCTCTCCTGGACGACCTCGGAATCGGTAAAATCGTAGTATTGGGTGGAGTCGCAGGTGTAGTACTCCGAGACCAGGAAGGTCGACGCACCGGTGTCGGCGACGGTGCCGCCGACGATGGTCGAGCCCTGGTAGACATCGAAGGTCACGTATCCAGAGGTAGTGAGAAACATGACGAACTCGTAGGTTACGCCTGGGGACAAGGAGGACAAGTCGTAGTTAATCAGGGTCGCTGCGTCGCAATAGGTCGTCGTGGAGACCGTGAGGGTCCAATTGCCATTATACGAGGTAAATCCGATCTGGTCGTATGACCCTGCGTTGTCCCATACGGACATCAGGACGGAGTAGAACGAATCGGTAGTCGGGCTGGCATCAGGAACCTTCAGGAAAGTCGAAACGGCTCTTGCGTCGAGAGTGCCTGCCTTTGGGCGAATCACGCTTCCCGCGAGCCAGTAACCAACATAGAGGGGTGGCGCCGAGGATGCGACTCGGGTGTGTCCGAGAGGGTGAGCTTCCCTCGATCCAGCGCCCGCGGCTCTGATCACGCTCGCCGGGTTGGAGGACACGGCCGAACTGGGATGCCCTCCCACGAGTCCAAACCCCGAAAGCACGAACGTCAATGACACCATCACTACAATCCAACTTGAGAGCCGCATTCTTGTCCCACCGGGTGCGGGGGATATACATCATCCCATAAGAACCCCCGAGTTCCGGTCCCAGGACTGCGGACGAACCGCAGCGGAAGGGAGGCCGGGCCCTCTTATTCCCGCCAACCTGGCGAGAAACCGAGAAAACAGCCCGGAAGAGGTTGGGGTAGCCAACTTCCTGGCTGTCGACATTCGCGGCATTCCTGCCTCGCGCCACGAGTACCCGTCAGATCCGCGTTCGCGCCCTCGCTGCTGAATTCCGGGCCCCGGCATCGCGATGACCCAAATCCTTCGTGTCACCAACCCCTTAAGGACCATGAAAAAGAATGTGGAAGAGGTTGGGAGCCGGCGGCGCCGGCTCCCTTCACGGGAGCGTTTGCCCCCTCACTCGAGGTAGACGGTCAGGGTCAGTAACCCGTAGACAGTCCCGCTGCAGGAGCCTTCGGTCGTCCCGCCGACGAAGACGACGAAGTTGACCTGGTATGCTGTGTTGGCGGCATCACCGGCCGCGAAGTAGATTGTCGCATGGCCCACCGCGCCGGGGGTGAAGTAGCCGGTACCCCCACCGAGGCTCGTCGACCAGCTCGACCACCAACTCTCATCCTGGAGGCAGACTTGGACAGCTCCGGGAGACCCGATTGCACTGAACGAGAGGTCCATCGTCACCGACGCGGCGTTCACGGAAGTGAGGATGGTGTCCGTCGACGTTCCGTAGAAGCCGATCGAGGTCTCCTGGTTCCCGATCACGACCGCTCCCGCCGAGTTCAGGACGGGAACCGTGAACGGACTGCCGGTGTTGAACGGATCGGCAAGCTGCGACATCACGTCGGTGCCATCTGTACACCCCTCCGACAAAGTGCATGTCCACGTCGGGCACGCCCTGCTGCGTGTCGTAGACCTCCTCGTAGTCGGTCGTGCCATAGTATCCACAGTTGTTGTTCTGCAGAACGAAGGCCGTCCCACCGGTGTAGACCGTGAGCTGGTACACCAACGCACTCCCCTGGAACACGTAGAAAGACATGTCCCCTGGGTAGTTGGTGTAGAAGATCATGCCGAACGTGTACCACTGACCGGGGTTCAGGTTGAACGTATCGGGGTTGTAGACATAGGCCAGGGTGCCCGTGCATCCCGTACCCGCAGTGTCGTAGGTGTAGGAATAGGTCATTCCCCACACTCCGTAATCGTCCGAGAGACCGATCTGATCGTACGACCCGTTGTTGTCAAAGGCCGACATGATGACATAGTAGAACTCGGCCTGGCCACCAGCCGCCGTCGCGCCGACCTGGTCCGGAACCCGTAGCTGGGTCGAGATCTGGTACACATCCACGGTCGCCTTCTTCGGTCCCCAGACACTGCCGACGTAGTAGTGCCCACTGACCGTCGGATTAACTCCTCCGACGGGGATTGGGTCCGGGTGCGGCATATAGGCCCCCTTAAGTCGCCGGGGCGGCCGCGCCCAAGTGCGCCGACCGGGGCCGACGGTGCGGCCGTTGGCCCGGCAGAGGCGTGGACGGCGGCACCCGAGGCTAGCCCGAACGCTCCGATTACGAAGAACGCGGCAATCCCTATCGCTGCCCATCTCGATTTATTCATGCTTGCTCCCCCTTTCGGGTAGCGGCGGATATACTTCATTCTATAAGAACCCCCAAGTCAGCGTCCAGACCCCACCACGTACCGATGCGCATTCCTACGAACCGGGCGGAAGAATTCGTAGCTCCCGTTCAGTGCGCCTTTCTACTCCTTCACGACTCAGCGTGGGCTACGCATAATATCCAGTTCGAAGGCCCTTTCGTAAAACCTACCGTAAGCCGTTCGTGCGACAGCGGGGGCGAATTCCTTGGCTCGTAAGTGGCAACGGGCGGCCGCTTCCGAACGAACCCGGTCATCCTCGAGAGTCGCGACCGCCGCCACGAAGCCCGAAACTTCCTTCGGGTCGTCGACGTATATCCCAGCATCACCGAGCACCTCCGGGCCGGTCGAACTTCGGGACGAGATCACCGGCGTGGCGGAACCCATCGATTCGATGAGCGGAATCCCGAAGCCCTCGGTCACCGAAGTATGGAGGTAAGCGTCTGCGGCGGTGTAGAACAGCGGGTACAACTCACGGGAAACACTCCCCATGTTCAGGCAGTTTGGGGCGGTCAGGGGAGGTCCGATCTTGACCAACTTCCATCCGGCGGGCAGGTGAGCCGCCACCCGAGCAAGGGTTGTCAGATTCTTATTCGGTCCGGCTCCCGTGACATTCAAGAGATACCGGCCCGTCGAGGGTAGCCCGACCGCTCGGCGCGACTCCGCCGCTGGCCGTGGGTGGAATCGATCCGTATCGACCCAATGGTGGATCACCTCGGAGCGAAGTCCGACTCGTCGCGCCAGGTCGTCATGGACCACCTGGCTCGGGCAAGCGACGCCCGCCGCGCGACGAAGGTGGTGCACCATCGAGAGATTGTTGACATTGATGAGCGTCTCCGCCGCGAGTTCGCTAGGGTTGCCCGCGGCATCACGCGAGGGGACTCGGAAGAAGTAGTCATGCACAGTGCAAACGGTGGGAAGACCGCACCCGGCGAGGGAATAATCGGGTCCCGCCAGATGGAGATTCGCCTTCTTTCCGATCAGGGACTTCTTCAATGCGACTCGGTTGCAGACGTTTCGTCCACAACGCGGCGACGGGATTCCCCGTCGAGCGCAAGCCCGAGATTCCCCCAACAATCTCTCTCCCGGCCACAGAAGGATATAGGGAGACCAGTCGAATCTGAGGGAGGACCGGCTTCATGAGGCGGACCAGCGAATCTGCGTACACGCCGATCCCCGTAAGCGGCGGGGCGCTGACGACCACGAGAAATGGATCCGCGGACGCTCCATCGATCGTCATTGAGCGCCGGCACCGTTCCCCGCGCCCCCGTTTTGCGATGCCGGTTCCGAATGGTGCGGACGTCCCTCCTCCCCCGGTCGGAGGAAGCAGCTGAAGAACGGGTGCATCCGCGACTCCCCGCGCGGGAGCAGAACACCCGCCCCCCTCCAAGCATCTTATCTCTCACTTAAACGTCTTTGTTCCGTCAAGTGCGAATGAATCTCGTCGTCGTCGTCGCGGACACTTGGCGCGAACCCGGCCTCCCGGGGGAGCCGGCGTTCGACCGTGTCATGCCGTTTCTTTCGGAGGCCACGCGCAACGCCGTCCGGCTGGGTCCGTTTCTCGCAAGCTCTCCCTGGACGATGCCCTCCCATCTCAGTCTGCTGACCGGCCTCGACCCGTGGGAAGTGTCGCTTTCCCCTACACCGTCGAACTACGAGTTCCCGAAGCGTCGATCGCTCGCGGAGCTATGGCACGAACATGGCGGAGTCAGCGCCATATTTTCGGCCAACGAGATGGTCTCGAGCGGCAACCGGACCGCGGCCGGGTACGACCATGAATTCCCCTCGGGGTTGAAGAGGCTCGACCGATTCGCGTCGAGCCGCCTGGCGGGCCTCAATGAAAGGTTCTTGGCCCGGGCCACGGCCGATAGCGGGAGCGATGCCTCGAACCCGGCCATGGGCCCCTTGCGGCCCGCGTTCGAGTTCCTCGGCTACGGCCTGTACCACCACCACAACGGGGTGCTGGACGGACGCCACATCGAGCGCGCACTCGCTCGATTCCTTCGGACGGCACCGAAGCGACCTCTGCAGCTCTTGATCAATTTGATGGAGACCCACGAACCGTATGTTCCCTCAAGGTTCCCCGCTTCGACCCCGGTGGACGATGGATTCTTTCCGGCGCCGAACATGTCACTATTCAACCGGCACCTTTCGGCCCAGCCGGGGGCGTATCCCGGGTTCCGACGGGCCTATTTCGAGGCCGCCCGCAACCTAGACATTCGCCTCGAACGAATCTTCGGGCTGCTCCAACGGACCGGAATATGGAATGACTCACTCGTCGTCCTCGTCAGCGACCACGGCCAATGTCTGGGCGAGCATCGTTTCTTCGGGCACGGATACGAGATGTACGACGAGCTCGTTCGTGTGCCCTGCTTAGTGTGGAATGTCGACGCGTCCAGAGCCGACCGATCGACTTCGAACTCAGAGGATTGGATCGACCACCGACACTTGCACGATCTCCTCTTGGAATACACGACAGCCCCGGGACGCGTGGTCGACCCCGCGTGGCGCGAGCGATCGCTCGAGAGACGGGGTCCCGCGATGAGCTACTATGAAGGAACTCTGAGTCGCCCCACCCCCTTCTCGCGACCGGAACTGTCGTCGACGAGGCGCAGCTCCGGACGCGGGCCTGGGCAGGTCCGGCGAATCGTCCGTCTCTGTTCAGGCCCCCACTCGGTGATTCTCGGTGAAGGCCCCGGGCAGGGCGAGCCCTATCCGGCGACCTCGAATCCGGGCAACGACGCCTGGCAAGACCTGTGTTCCAGAGCTAAACGGGTGCTACTTGCTGCCCGGCGAACGAGGCTCCCGATCACCGGGGAGCCCCGCCGACTCAGGTGATGTGGAGGAGCGATTGAAAGGATGGGGGTACCTTTGACTCCTCACTGGTTGTGTCCGTCCCCACGGCTATGACGTCCGTCGCTCTCTGGAACAACTACCCGCTCAGAGTACTACGGAGGCGGAGAGGTAGTCGCCCTTCAACTGCTTCCGGCCATTCGAGCGGCTGGGTACACGACCGGATTTTACGCCGACGACTCATTCCGGCGCCCCGCCCGGGTCTCCACCGAGTACCGTACTCCGTCTCGCGGGGGACGTCGACTATCGCAAGGTCCCCTTTCAACAGTATGGTTCCCTCCTGCCGAGGCGGCTGTTCCGCCCGTTCCCCCCGCTCTCCGGGCTCGAGAGCCAGGGCGCTAACCTGATTTTCGTTGACCGACCTCCTCCCCCTCGGTTCCTCGCGGATCTTTCGCAATCTCCCGCGGCTCGGCGCACAGTCTTGCTCCTTCACGGGATCTCGATCGAGGGTTTTCGCTCGACCCCGCTCGCCCTCTACCCGTACCAAACGTATCTCCGCTGGATGTTCGGGGGTTGGCGTTCGATTCCCTCCAACATCAAGTTCGTGACCCTGACGACTTCACTCCGCGACCGGCTTGTTCGCCGAGGTCATCCGGCGGAGAACATCCGCGATATCCCGAACGGCGCGGAAACACGCGGCTATTCGGTTGACCAGAACGACGTGACGTTTGACGTCGTCTTCGTGGGCCTGATGGAGCGGCGGATGAAGGGGGTGGACCTCCTACGGAAAGTAATCCGATTGGTCTCCCAAAAAGGGCCCTTGGATATCCGGTTTCACCTCATCGGCTCGGGGCCCGACGAAGACCTCCTCCGTCCGCTCGACAACGGGTCGACGGTTTTCTTTCACGGGTTCATTCCGGAAACCGAGAAACGGGCGCTGCTCTCCCGTGCGAACGCCCTGATTGTCTGTTCCCGCGTAGAGCCGTTCGGGATGGTCGTGCTCGAGGGCTTGGCGTCCGGACTACCGGTCGTCTCGACCCCGGCCGACCGGTCCTGCCACGACACTCCGCCGACTTCCGGATCTGGGAGTGGTGACCGACCCGAATCCAACCAGCCTCGCCGAGGGTTTGCGGAGGTTCCACCGCCAATGGCTCGAGGACAAACGAGAGTATTATCTGAGGAAACTCGCGAGGAGAGAAGCGGTCGAGTCATCTTTCAGCACTCGCGGGATGATACGGGCCTACCTGACACTCGTCGCGGAACTCGCGGGGGATCTTCCCCTCGCTGCGCTGACCCACACCACCTGGAGTCCGGGGTATCCTTCGACCTCCTGATTCTGGGGTGATGGGCTAAACCGCCCAGCTCTAGGAAGCTCGGGCGACGTCCGTCTCGGGGTTGTCGCTCCCGACACTCGGCCTCGTGGCGACCTCATGGAACGGAAGCACGTACCTCGCCGGACGGCGCGAGACTAGACATGCCAGCCACCACAGCCACCGGGTCGGGGGGTGGTGCGGGGATTGAAGATCGAACAACCGGATGAAGAAAATCGACCCCATCATAATGGGAACCTGCTTCGGAAGGTACAGTTTGCTGCCCTCCTCGTGCGACCATTTTACGGGGACCTCGCGAATCGCCTTCCCTCGCTTCTTCATTTCAAAGAGAAGGGAAGCGTCGAAGGCCCATCCCCGGAACCGGATCGAGGGAGCGATTTCCCAGAACGAGGCCGCACGGAAGAACTTCGCCCCGCACTGCGTGTCGTAGAGCGGAAGCCCGAGGACGAGGCGCGTGAGCCCGTGGAAGCCCGCCCGTAGAATTCTTCGTCGGGCGGGCTGTTCCCGGACTGCTACGCTTCCCGGGGAGTATCGGGATCCCACTGCGCAATCGGCTACGTCGAGGGCTTCGATCAGTCGGAGGACATCGCGATCCGAGACGGGTCCATCGGAATCGAGGTAACCGATGCGGTCGTACTTGCATCGACCAAATCCTTGGAACACTGCCCCCCCCTTTCCGAGGCGGGCGGCGAAGTCAAGGGTCGTGACCCCTCGCGCGGCGTATCGTTGCGCCGCCTCGACCGTCCGGTCTTGAACGCCGTCCGCGACGACGATAACCTCGAACGGCCTACCGGACTGTTCGAGCACGGGGAGGAGGCGGTCCAGCGTTTGCGGTAATCGCTTCTCCTCGTTCCACGCGGGGATAACGATGCTGACACCTTCGAGCAATTTCCGGGGAGGTCAGGTAAGGGCGAGACGTATAACAACGTATCGATGAGAGCAGGTCCGGTGTAGCATCCGGGAGCTTCATTACGCGAACTCTGTGCCGACGACGCGCCCCTGTGAGGGTCGGTACCTCCCGCGAGAGAACGCGTCCGGGCCGGCTGACGGCAGCGGCTACCCGCTAGGCAAGGGGGCGCGAGCCAAGGCGACCAGCGTCGAAGCGAACGACATTGGCAGAAGATCCAGGGCGCGTCGCTGCGTCCGAGTCCCGTATCCGTTAAGGCCGTGCAGGCGGAGCACCTCGAAACCAGCGTCATTGAGGAGGTGACGAAGCTCCGCTAAGCTGTACTCCCGAATATGCCCGTACCCTCCGAACGTTCCTCCAAGGATTTTCTGCTTGGGCGGGAAGGGGTTACGACCCGCCGGAACCCCTAGCCGATTCGAGACCCGTAGGGCATTAGGTACGCTCATCCATAGTTGCCCGCCGGGGGCGATGAGCTGCCGGATTCTCCGCATCACTACGGCATCGTCTGCTAGGAAATGTTCCAGCACTTCAGCGAAAATGACTAGATCGAAGGTCGTATCGGGGGGTCCGCGATCCGCAGTGACGTCGAAATACGTCCGCGGTAGGCCACCGTAGACCGGCGATGGTAGGGCGAATTCGGGATCCGGGACGATGCAGCAGTAGCTGGCGACGTCGAGACGCTTCGCAGCAATCACGTCGAAGAGCGATTGGCCCACGTTCCCAACATGAGTCGACGGTCGGACTACCTTCTGCAGGTCCGCGATCATCAACTCGAATCGGGTCGCGGCGAATCGAAGGTACTCCCTCTCTCGATCCGTGAGGTTCTCCCATGCGGCTGGCGGTAGGCCCGCGGGTGGAGCGTTTGCTTGCTGCGACATCCGAGCGGTCGGGATGCCGCCTTCTGCCTCAAAACGTTACCGTGGCCCAAGGCCGGGCAATCCGATGCAAGATAGGCCCTCACACCCCTGGATAGTCACGCCGGTCGAAACGGTTCCCTCTCCGCGACCACTCTCATGGGTTCTGGCGTTGCAGAGCTCGGAGTGAGGTCAGGACGGTGATGCTGGAGTTACCGCGTCCGAGGTTTCTCCGGACGTCCTGTGCACCCTCTCGTCCTCTGACAAAAGGTGGCTGGATCCTCGATCGCGTCGCCAGCCTTCGGCGGTATGAGGCGGTCCAAACGGAATCACGTGCTAAGCTACCGAATGTGCGAGGGCGAGAAGCTGTCCGACTACCGCTAGATGTTCTGCCGCTTCTTTCAGGCGGTGAGCGGCTAGTAACCGGACGACCTCTCGCAAGCTCGCGACCGCTTGTTGGCGGACCTCGTCGTTGGGCGGAAGCGATCGGGCCTCCTCCGCGAGCGTACGCACCATTTGAGATAGACGGGCCACGACCTCCGAATCACTCGCAGCAACGGAGGCAGCTGTGCTCACTGCGCCGGTCTGCGCTCGCCGGGGATCGGGGTACGATGTTCGGCTCCCGCGTCCTCCTCAGGCGGCGGATTATCGATTGCGTCGACCGAAGCGCCCTGGGATAAACCGGGCAGCAGTGTGAGGAGCGCGACTGTGCCGAGGGAGATCGCGCCCCCTATGAGAAGATAGTTCCACGTCTTCGACGAAATACCAGCTACACAGCCGATCCCTTTCTCGATGACCAGGTTCATCGACCCTAACGTCGGGTAGACGGAGGTCGCAGAGCCGCCAGGTTCGAAACTGGGCAAGGACGAGGTCCGGACGAGAACGGACCCGGCCACGCAACTGCCACCCTGGAGAGCGAATCCGGAAACAGTGGGCTTAACAGGAATTCCTTGGGAAGAAACCGACCCGTTCTGGACCGGGATCGTCGCGAGGCTACTGGAGGAGGTAGCGACGACGTGAGGCCCGCCCGCGGCGTCACTGAGGTTCCTCCCCGCAAGGATGCGTTCCACCTCGAAAAGTCCTGCAGGGGTAAGCTCTTGGTCGGGAACGTAGGCGACCGCGCCGACGTAAAGTTTTGCCGACCCGTTCTTCGGCGCGGTAATGCTCACGGTCGCCCAGCCGTACACCTCAGGCACTGACGCGGGTACCATCGCCAAGTAGACGAGTCGAGGAGGGTGCTTGTGCGAACGAAAGGGGTGAGGTTCGTGGTCTGCCCCGCGGCCACGACAGTGAGCGGTCCGACCGAGAGCGACCCGACCAGGACGAAGACAGTGCCGGTCTGCCCGTTCGAAGGCACCTGGACTTCGATCGACGCGGGCGTGGTTTGGGTAGGGGTCAGTAGAAGGGTACTTGCCTTCGGGAACATCGGAAAAGTTCTGTGGGTATGGTGCCACCTTGCGGGCAACGCCTCCGGAGGTGTCGGCGATAGCGTACGCCGGTTCCACCAGGGAGACTCCAATCGATTTGGCCTGGGCCTGGGAAAGCAAGGTAGATTCCCCCCTTGCCAGCTGGGCTGGACTCGCGAGACAGATTTCCGCAATTCCGTGCGTCCTGAGGACCGAGCTCACCGATAACTCGCCTCCGGATCCGAGCGAGGGGAAGCTCATGCTGGTCCAAGCGAAACCGTCGTAGTCGGTTCCGAGCGATGACCACACCTGGCTGGTAATGTTCACCACAGAATGGCTATCGAATGTGAACTGGACCGTGCCGGTGGTTGGTGTGCGGAGGAGCTTGACCCAGAGCAGGGCCCCCGGTGGGCCACTACCCGGTATTGGAATCGTCATCGATGCACCCTGCAAGCCGTACGCGTAAGGCAGGGGTTGGTCTAAACCGACGGTCGTCGAAAAGGGGCGTTGACTTGTCGTCCACGCGCCGCTCGCCGCCAAGCTTGTGTCTACGTAATTAAGCGGGTCGACGGAGTAGGCTCCGGCCGCTTGGAAGGCGAGGTCGTACAGCCCTTGCTGGTCTCCCAAGACGATAGAACCAATCCCAGACAGCGAATCGCTAGACCCCGGTACGGGCGCGTCGCCCGAGACGGAAAGCGCCTCAGTGGTCAGGTTCCATCCGGCGTAAGCCATCGTATCGAGGGTGGCGACCGAGCCAGCCACTAGGGTGCGGGCGCTGAAGTAGGCTGCTTCGGGCGCGAGGTAGTTACTCCGGTAGATCGCGAAGCTCTTCGAGGAGTACGCTTCCGTGACCCCATACTGGTACTGCATGGGCGCGGAGGCGTTGATGCCTGCTGCCCAGGTCATGAAAGTGGAATTGAACGACGCGGACTGCAAATTGTAGAAGACGACAAAGATCGAAATACCCTCGACCCCCATGAGTTCGCCTAGATACCGGGTGTGGTTGGTGTAGAAGAGATAGTAAACCCAGTAAAAGTAATAATTCGAGTTCAGCGGAGGTGCAGCATAGAATGGTAGTCCGGGCTCTCTTTGGTCTGGCCATTGAGTGAACGGATCGTTGAAGGGCGTGCCCGAAGCGTTCACGAACACGTCCCCGGGAAAGAAGGCCACGCCGGTGCCGCTCGAGCCGGCCACGTCCGAAAGAACCGGTTCGAGCGCGCTGTAATCGCCGGGGAGAGGCGTCCCCTGTATGCCGGTGACACTTCCGCTCCAAGGGCCGTAGGCCGCACTCGAAGCGACGGGCGTCAGCACTGAAACGGCAACGAGCAACGTCACGCAGAACACCCCGAGCAGACCGGCCGCTCGGATCCCGTGGGCTCCCAGTTGAGGAAGTCGACCCAGCCAGGAATGATCCTTCGATTCGACCCCTGCTCCCTTCGCAGGACGGGCCAACCACCATCCTAGGAGAACCTCCGAGATGATGGCAAGACTGATGCCGTAAAGAATCGAAATGGGCACCCACTGCCAATAGTAGGGCGCGTTGAGGCTGGCGTACGGGGCGAAGTGGAGGTAGAGGTAGGACGAAGCGCCCCCGACAGGGCCGCTCGGCCCCGAGCCGAACGCGGCGGCGAGGAGAATGATCAGATCAATCCACAAGAGCCGAAGGTCTCGAACGACGAGGAAGCCGCCCAGTAGCACCAGGAGCAGGACGGCCGCGACCCCCTGCCAGAGTGTCAAGACGCCCGGAAGGGAGAGGGAAAGTGCCGGAGCTTGCTGATTTAGAGGGACCGAAGGGATCAGTTGGAGGACCTGCCAGAAGGGTTCACTCCTCATCGTGAACCCCTGAAGCGTGAGGGCGGTTGGAGAACCCGAGCTGTAAAGGTAATTACCCGAGAGAAGCGGCAGGAACACGTACGCGAAAAGCGGCACCAGGGCCAGCGAGGCCACGAGGAATCGCGCGAGCGGGCGGGCGGCTTGACGGAGGCGGTATCCGTACTGATGAAGAGTCAGGAAGAATCCGCTGAGGACGAACAGAGCTCCGCCGAGCAACGTGATCTGAATCTCGCCAGCCGTGAGTGCCAGGAACCCGAAAGCGGCCACTAGGAACCAGAAAGGTCTCCCGCCCCGCCGGATCCATAATGCGAGGAACCCAAGACTCAACAACAGGAAGGCTTCCGCGACGAACTGGACGAAGTCGCCTTCTCCAATGAGGTAGACTTGGAAGTCATTGAACGAAAAGAACAGACTGGCCACGATTGCGGCGAATGGGCGCACTCCCCATGTTCGCACCAGAAAGAAAAAGCAAAACGACACCAACGTCGTCGCGAGGAGGGTGTACGCCTTGATCGCTCCATCGAGACCCAACGGTACTGACAGAATGCTGAGCGGCACTCCTTCGAAAAGCTGGTTCAGGAGGTTGCCTGGTGATAGTAGCGTCAACGTCCCGTTGAGAAAATTTGGCTCGTAGAGGAAGTTGGAGGGTCGAATCTGGCTCACTGAGTACGGGGTGAGGTAGTTTCCCCACGAGAGTTGACCATGAACCTTGAACAGAAGGTCCCAAAACAGAATTGCGTTCGCCAGGGCAAGAAGCAGCAATCCAGCCAAGTCACGTTTCCGGCTTATCAGGAAATGACGCAGCAAGCGAACCGCCTGAAGGACAATTCCGGATACCGGTGAGACCCGGGCAGCTTGATCACCGGGAAACGCCGTTGGCGCGAAGGTGCCCGAGGGTGACCCGGCGGGTGGCTTCGAGCTGGTTATTTCCTGGGGGTCCCATGAGCCGTTTTCGGCGGCGGCGTTCAAGGTGTGAGATGGGCGTCCTCGAAACCTTAAGTCTTACTGTTACGCCGATCACTCGCGGCTCGAAAGCGAACCACCAATCGGTTTCCTAGGATGTGCCCAGACTGAGCGGGCGGCCGACTGTTGGGCGAGCTCGATTCCCGGGGCGACTCGAAGGGGGTGTCGAATCTACGCCCCCGTTCCCGGGTCACTCCGCAGATCCAGTAGGCTCTCTACCGCCTTCGCGGCCGCGTTGAGCTTGGCGGGGGGGGGACCGTCCCCCTCGCGCAGTCGCTGCCTCGGCAGAGTTCGCGCCCACTCCAGGGCACGCTCTAGGGAGAGCGCGTCTCCAGGCGTCACGAAATCCACCGAGAGCCCCAGGCTGTTCGCGAATTCCCGGAGCTGGGGCACGTCATAGGCGATTACCGGGGTACTGGCTAAGCCGGCGCAGTTCATCACGCCCGAATACCCGCCCGCCGCCCGGTACGGCAGGAAGAGCGCATCCGCAGATTCTACCAAAGAGTACACGTCGGTTTCGGGTACGTGACCAAGTTGACGGAATCGATCCCCAGGTAGGCTTGCGAGCAACCGGTCGAGCTCGAGCTTATACGCGGGGAAACTGGGGTTCACGTCCCCAGCGATGGTGATCCGTAATTTCACGCCGCGATCAGCGAGTGCGGAGAGGCTTTTCACCGCCCCTTCGAGGTCCTTCTGGGGACCCCAGGTACCGAACAGCAGTACGTGCACACCCAGCACGTCAGGACGTCGTGTAGCCTGGGCTCCTCGCAATGCGAGGTCCGCGCTGTAGACCGACTCCACGTAGGGGAGGGGGATGACCGTGAGCTTCCCGCCCACTTCGCGCTCCACGATCGTCTTCATTGAAGGGAGCGGAACGACCGTGATGGTCGAGTCGATGATCCAACGCTCGAGCGTTCGGACGACGCGCCGAGTCACAGCGCCGGGGCGGTAGCCCAACTTGTCCACCTGTTGGGTCTCCAGGAAGTTGTGCATGTATACGACGATGGGGATGGAGGAGAGCTTCGCTAGGAGGGAGGGCAGGAGCATTCCGGCTGCGTTGGAGATTGCCATCCTTCCGAACGAGGTCGGGTACATGCTGAACACAACGAGTTCTAGGTCCCTCTGCTCCCGAAGCATCGTGAAGAGGCACCGGGCAAGACTAAACGGACGGTCGGGGGCCCATGCGTTGCGCACGCCCACTCTGTCAGCCGGCAGACCCGGAGGAAGGACCGAGCCACGAGGTGCAAAAACGATAACGCGGCTGACTCGAGGGGATTGCGCGAGCAGGGTGACCATTCCGGTTGACGCGCTCCCCGCCCGAGAGGAGAACGGGTAGAAACTGCAGAAAACCCCGACCCTCATCAGCTGCGGCATCTCAGCCGAGGAGGGCTAAGTAGCCTCCGCTCCGACGAGAACATCGATTGGTCGATCCTTCGCGAGAGGCGCATCCAGAACCCTCCCCTCTACCGTGCGGCTTCTATACTCGCCAAGTTGGGCGACGATACGAAGGGCGTCGCGAGTATACCCCCGGTCGATTCGCCTTGTTTTGGAAGGCACCCCTGACGCACCGTTCTCGGGGCCTGAGTGTGAACTGAAGGGTCGTTACGAGGAAGGACTTGAGATGGTCACAGGTGGAACCTCACCATTGACCCGAACGCGCACGTCAACCGGATTGATATCGGGGGACTCAGCGAGAACTCGATGAACGAGACCCTGCGAGCGTCGACCTTTACCCCGGGTCAATGGGTGACGCTGACGTTCAACCTGTCCCTTGTCGAGCCGGTCCCCGAACTAACCGTGGACGGATACCTCGTAAACGGTCAGTTTTCAGTCCCAGTCGCCTCGGTTTTGACCGGCCCGCGCGGGCCCTAGCCAGCTCGGGAGCCTGTGGGGAACGTGGCCGGCGGCCGGGTGAGTCGACCTTCGGGGCGATTCCCGCGACGACCCTAGATCGATCTACCTCGGTCCAAGTGCACCGGCCGGGTGGTGCGACCGCCCGCTACTTATGGCGCGCCCCGGGCGTACCGCCTTTGGTGAAATCGGTCTTGAGCGCGCTGGGGAAGGAGGGGGGGCCGTCACCTCAGGCTGTGACGCGACGATTCAGTCGCGCCACCTCGAGCCAATTCGAACGGGACGTGCGATAATACGTTCACGGTACTCGTTCTAGCGACAACAGGGTCCCGAGAGGTCACCGTCTCGCCATCCCGGGAACAGGGCCGCGATTGGGGGTGAGGGCTAGGGGCCAAGTATGTCGGCGAACTAAACACTGGTCAAACCGGGGACGCATGCGAATTCTCGTCATTGTCTCCAGAGACGCCGCGCACCCTGCTGCGGCGGGGGGGGACTGCCTCCTGACGCAGCTTAGCCGAGACCTCGCCGCTGGCGGTCACTTCGTTACCCTCCTCGTTGCGAGTCACCCCTCGATCCCTCGACACGAGGTCGCTGGCAATCTACGGGTAATCCGACTCGCGCCCTCCCGACTATTTTTCATTGCTGTTTGGTCGAGACTCCTGACCGACCTCCACGGGGAATTTGACGTCGTCATCGAGGAGGCGGTGGGCGGAGAGCGAGCACCATTCCTCGCGCGAGTGTTCGCAGGGGGTCCCACAATCCCGTTCTGGTACCAGGATAATCGCCCGCTGTTCAAGGCCAACTACGGTCGCATGGGCTCGGCCGCTGGAATTATCTTGCAGCGATTTCTGTTGTGGCTCAATCGTCGCGGGTTCGCCCTCTGTGACTCCAATGCCACTCGGGAGTGGTTGATCCGGGAGGGAGTCGGCTCGGACCGCGTCGCAGTTTCGTTTCCGAAGATCGACCCCGCCCTCGCCCCGGCCAACCCTAGGCCATTCCTTCAGCGCCTAGATCGAGTGGTAACGATCGGTAACTTCCGACCGACCAAGCGCTTCGAAGACTCTATACGAACCCTCGCCCGACTCTCGCTCGACCACCCAGAAGTGGAGTTGGTCCTCTTGGGCAGGCCGCAAGATGACGGCTATCTCCGGGGACTCCACCAACTCGTCGGGGAACTTCACGTAGGCTCCCGCGTATCATTTCACATTGCAGCCTCCGATCACGAGAAATTCAACGTCCTTTCGGCCGCGAAGGTGCTGACCGTACATAGCCCGGTCGAGGGGTTCGGCTGGACAATCGCCGAAGCCGGGCTGTGCGGAGTCCCCGTGGTGGGCAACCCTGGAGTTCCCACGGACACTCTCCGTGAAGGCATCAACGGAGTACGCGTGCCGTTCGGGGACGTAGAGGCTTACGCCCAGGCTGTAGGTCGTCTGCTCGTCGATCGGCGAATGTGGGAATCCTTGTCAATCGGTGCCCGGAACGTTTCTCTCGAGTTTGCCAATAGTCCAGTGGAACCCCGAGTCCTCGAACTGCTCTCCCGTTGCGGGGGCGTTGACCCGGAAGGAAGGCCACCTCAACTTGAGCAGCGATCGATTCACTGAGGGGACTCCTCTTCGCTTTCTCCCGTGACCAAATTTCCGGACTGGGACACACTCCCAATGTGGCTCGGTAACTTGGCGGCGCGGGATTGCCGGCAAACCGAGGAACCGCGGGATGCGATGCCCTCGGATATCGCGCTGATTAGGCGGTTCCAGGGCCTGGACGCGAAAGGATGGTTGTCGCGGGCCTCCCGTTCGTCGAGCAGATGATACAACTCGAAGCGCGGCGCCGACCAACCTAATTGGTCCCGTGCCTCGAGGCCAACCCCGGTCTGCCCGCTCCCACCGCGAGGTATTGAGGGCTAACGAATTCCGAACGGCCGAACTACCTGGTGGTTCGGTTTGACGCGCTTAATGCGTCGGATTTCCCTGGAGGAACTAACCCGCTCGAGCGAGTCCCCAGATCGAAGGCTTACTGAGCTTCGGCATCCGCTTTCCTCACGCGGTGAGCTTCGCGCCGGGGACGATCCCGGCGCGCGCGAGTGCCTTCACGGGCCCCCATTTATGGGAGCACGAGGTTCACGCCAGCAACGACTTGGTATTGTCGCCAGGGATCGAGCGTTTGCCCCAAACTCTGCTACCCCCAGTTTACCGCTCGGTGATGCTCTCCGTGAACGTCCTCATCTGCCCGCGATACGCCCTAGCTGAAGGCTTCGATTGCGCCGCCTCGGACAGCTGGTTCGAATCCTAGGTCCGGCGAATTCAGACGAGCTCGCCTCCTTCGTCGAGCGACGCGGGGGGAAGAAGATACGTTCTTCGACCGTGTTCGAGAAAGCCCCGTGGGCCGATTGATCCTGCAAAACGTCTAGGCCTTCTACCGCAACCCGTACCTATTCGACTTCCTCGATCTTGCCCACCAGAAACTGACCTTCCCTGAACGTTTCACACCGCCCTAATCAGTTCGAAGAAGGCCGGGGCGTACACACCTTCGAACATCTTGAGTCAATAACCGGCGAGTTGTAGGTGACCAGTTTGCGCAGGACTTCGTTCACCCGAGCGACCAGACTCTTCGAGCATGTGTTGTCCCGAAACCTACGCTTGGCGGGGATGAGTTTAGACTGGAACGGGGACGTCGATTGAACCCCCAGATGGAGCGCGGCGGAGATTTCTTCCCAAAGCGGGGGGGCCGACTACGCGCGGGTCCTGTGGAGGAAGGAGGCGTCGACTGTTGCGGGGGCAAGTCTCAATGGACTGCGATCGAGCCTAACATCGTGAGGCCAATCCGAATTCCTCGCCAGCGATTGGTCCCCACGCCCTTAGATGCGCCGACTCGAGCGCGGAACTTTATAGGCACTTCGGTCACGCTTTGATAGTCTCGCAAGGCGGCCAAGATCATGTGTGGGGAAAAGTGGTAGGCTACTACGGTGAGTCGGTCGATTATCCGCTGCAGGGACTCCCTTCGGATGGCACGATAAGTGCAGCCCACGTCAGTAAGTTGAACCCTACCAAGGTAGGACCAATCCCAGTATCGGAGCCGGATCAGGACCGCCAAGAAGAGATTCCCCCACGCCATGAACCAGTCCATCTGGGATCCTTCACGGGTAAGAGCCCGGGTGTTTCGGGTCCCCACGACCATGTCGCAGTCAGCGAGGTACGGAAGGAACTTTGCGAGGTCGTCGCCGTAGAACGTCATGTCTCCCTCACAGAGCACGATGAACTCGGCCGTGGTCTGAGTCAGAGCATAGCGTAAGCCTGCAATGCAGGCGTAACCGTATCCCTGCTGTTTCTCCCCAACGACCATCGCGCCGTGGGCGCGTGCGACGCTGGAAGTCTGGTCCGTTGAGTTGTTGTCCACAACTATAAGGTCCTGGACCTGCGGGAGTTTCTTGAATTCGTCGACCGCGGGACCGATAGACGCCTCGTCATCATAGGCCGTGAGCACTACCGCGACAGATTGGCGGGCCCAGTCCAGTTGAGCTGGTCGCTTCCACAGGGTGGGGCGGTTACGGACCAGGAAGTGCCATAGGAGGAGAATCAGGATTCCGACCGGGACGACCAGGAAAAACAGTACACCGCAAAGAGGAACCAGATGCCGTTGAATGCAAGAACTCGGGGAAAGCCGGGAGGGTGCGCCAATCCCGGTTGGCCGAGAATGCTACCTCCTGCGATGAGCAGATCCCTGAATAGATGGATGAGGCCGATCGCGACAGTAAGGACCGCGAAGGCGGCAGACCCCAGAAACAATAGGACTAGGATCCTCCCCATTCGCTTACACCGAGTCGTTGAGTGCCGGGGCCCCTACTCGTGGGGGGAGACGCTTGGGGGTCAGGCCTCCTTGCGGGTGCACGGGTCTCGACCCCGGTAAGACGCCATGAAGGGGTACATTAGCTTAGCGAAGATTTCTCCCGGAGGGAACCCAGGAAGTCCGACACGTCAGGTCCAACAACGGTTTGTTTTCGATGAGACCCCCGCTTTACTCGCGCGCTGAGAGCCGGACCCCTGTCGGCAGGAAGCTCTACGCGACCCGGACGATTCTCCGGCCGCTGGCGACGGGGTGATATATGCGGTGAACGCAAGGGATTGCTCGGAAGCGCCCAGGGGGATCGTGGGAACATCTTCTAGGCCCCCGAATGTCGTCACAATCGTGCTCGATTGCGCCCGCGCGAAGAATTTCTCCTCGAGCGGCGGGGACCGACTCGCCAAGACGCCAGAGATCGATTCCCTGGCGGCCAGCGGAACGGTTTTTCCTCGAGCAGTCGCGCCCGCGAACTGGACCGTCCCATCGCATTTCTCGATCTTCACCGGAGCGTACCCCAGCGTTCATGGCATCCGGACCTACCAAAAGATGGCGGAACCTCCCAAAACGACCGCCTCATGGCTCCGCAGAGCTGGCTACGAGACCTCGATGTTCACGGAAAACATACACTTGGTCGGAGGCTACGGATTCGAGGAGGGGTTCGATCTGAACATACTCCCGGAGGGCCGGGGTTTCCGACGAACAGCGAACGGCCGTCAACAGTATATTCGTGCGCGCACAGTTCCTTCGCGCAGCACGCTTCCGACACCTGATCTCCAGAGTGCCCCCACTTATCGCGCCCATTACCATGCTCTTCCACGCCCAGGAGGTCTCGTATAAGCGCGAAGTCTGCGACCAGTACACGTTGGAAGCCTTCGCCGAATGGCTTCGCCGACGCCCGCCCGATCGCCCGTTCTACGCGTTCTTCAACTTTGTCGACACCCACGATCCCTACGAACTTCTGCCGGACGGGGGCAATCTGAATCTATTGGAACGCGCATACGTGAACGCGCCGCGTTACTACATGCTCGCGGTGCCCGAGCTCCAGTCCCGCGTGCGTTGGGACGCGCTCCTGGGGGGTTACATCAAGGCGATCGGGGAGGCCGACCGGAAGGTTGGCCAACTGATGCGGCTCCTCGAGGTGCACGGTGAGCGTTGGCGGACCATGGTCGTTATCACCTCGGACCATGGCCAATCGTTCGGTGAGGGCGGGAACGCTTTCCACGGGTGCGGCGCAACCGACTCGGTTACCCGGGTTCCGCTCGTCGTGTCGCCTCCAGAGGGAACGAGTGTTCCCCGCCGCGTCGAGCGTTGGGTGAGCTTATGCGATATCGACTCGTGGATAAAGTCGGCCGCGGGTGGCGTTGCGCCTTATGACGAGGACGGCCACCAGGCTTCCATGGGCTCTGAGCCGATGCTCCGATTCCAAATTCGTCTACTGTGAAGGTGGTCCGGCTTCCGATAGCCTGCGCGCCCTGAAGGGTATTCTACCTAGTCGGTCGTGGAACCATCGGTTGCTCGCGGCGTATAGGGGAGATGACAAATTCGTTCTAGACCTTGAGACGTCCGAGGTGCAACACTGGGAGGTCACTGGCGATGCTGATCTCGCCGAGCCATCTCGACTTTCCCACGATGACGCGTGGGCCGCTCGACGAGACGTTTTCGGTCCTTACGAGACCGAGGAAGCCGCCCGGCGCAATCGCTTCCCCTCTGGGACCCTCCCCGCTCGACGTAGAGATTGACGAGCGGTTACGCGCCTGGGGGTACGACTAGGCTCCAGGTGGGACGTCCACCCCAATAAGGCACGGGCACCTGGCTCCAGAAGGTCCAATAGTTTCCAGCCCGCGAGGGTCGAATCTTCCCGCGAACGACTGGAGTCGGACACTGTCCCTTTCCGCCTCGGGGATTCTCGCATAGTGGAGAAGGTGGGATGTCCATTTATCGGGACGATACGAGGGTCGGCCTCCCGGTGGCTCACCCCAGGTGCGATCTCGCAGGAATCGACATCGGGTGGGGGTCCGAAAAGCTGAGATATAGACTTCGGGGGTGGGTACAGGTCGGGTAAGGGCTAGGATGCCATCTTTCGCGAAAACGACCTTTCAACCCCCGATAGCTACCGGCCCAATGGAGCTCGACCCGGGAACATCTGACCCAGGAGAGGCAACCAGCCCCCCTGGGGGGGTCGCGAAAGGGCCCGGGGAGTCTTCGGGAGGGGCGAGGAATCGGGGAGAGGGGCTCCCGGAGCTGGTTCCGGACTCCAAGCTGGATGCCTCGACCGTCTGTGACCGTATGCGCGATCGCGGTTGCTGCCCTTTTCGAGACCGTTGTTCTCGCTTGGATTCAAGCACAGAACTCCCTTGGCTTCTACCCCACCCAGGCCGACCTGGGATCCTACAATCAGGCCTTCGCCACGACGGTCCACGGTCAGGGGTTCTTCTATTACAGCGTCAATCTCGCCGGGGGAAGCAACGGGAGCCTCTGGGGAACTCATTTCTTTCCTACGATTGTGCTCCTTCTGCCCGTCTACGCGATTGCTCCCTCGCCGACCACGTTGCTGTGTCTGAAGCAGGTCGCGCTGGCCTTCGGCGCGATACCCGTGTACGGGATTGCAAGGGTCTACTTTCGTCGGCAAGCATTGCCAGTTCTTTTCGCCACGCTCTATCTGGTGAGCCCGCTTACCTTGGGGATTGATTGGAACAGTTTCGATCCCGGAAGCGTTCTTGCCCATCACGTTTCTGGCGGCGATGTACTTCTTTACCAAAGGGAGGTTCTGGCCGTTTCTGGTCTGCTGGATCCTCGCCCTCGGCACGATCGAAGGCGCACCGCTCTTCTTGATACTCTTCGCTGAGGCGGGGCTGGTCGGGACCTTACTGGTGCCGTCGCTTTCCCCCTACTGGACCCGGCGCCGCGAGCGGCAAGCGTTGCTGGTCGCACTGGGGGTGGCCGCCGCCTGGCTGGTCATGGCCTACCTCGTCCTCGAGGCGGTCGGGGGTCGAGGAGGGGGGTTCGGCTCCGCCTATGCCATCCGGTACACCACGCTCGGGGCAAGCTTCATTTCAGGACGTAATCCCACAGGCGCTAACGCATCCGGGGAAGGCGGTGTCGGCGCTCCAATATGGCGGGTCGAAGAAGATTCTTTTCTTGGAAATTCTGATTCTCGCGACAGGTGGGCTCTGCGTCTTCGGAGGATTGCGGTACTTGCTCCCCGTTCGCCGGCTTACTGGGCTTGTCGTTCCTGTCGAACAACGCCGGGCTGTATACTCTCGGGACGGAGTACACCGGGCCTGATCTTGGGATTTCTGTTCGTTGCGGCAATCGAGGGCACGGTCGTAATCGTCGGACTTACTCAACAGCACGACAGCGGGTCAACGGCGTCGTGAACTGGAAGACCGCCTTCGAGCTGAGGCTCGCGAGCTTTTGGGTATCGTGGCGACGCTGGACTACGATCAGTCCATTCAACGGCTAGTCGCTCGAACAGCTCCATCGCGCCATCGCGCTGCTCAACGACGGATTGCTCGGGCCGGCCGAGGCGGCGTTGGTTCGACTGCGACGGCTGCTAAACTCGACGCCGCGGAATTCCCGCCGCGATTCAAGCCCCGCCAGTCGGGGCAGGCGGCGCCCGGATTCCTGACAAACCCTCCCCCTCGGTCGTGAGTACGTCGTAGGACTGGGTTCCTTCTACCAAGGGGCAGACAGAATGACGCTGCTACCCTTCGTCATCCTCGTCATCGCCATTCTCGTCGCATCCGCCGTGTCCAACCCCTTTGTCGGTCAACCGGTTGCCGGTTCGACAGCCCTCGCATGGGGTTACCCCGGTGACCGACGCCCACGACAATGTCCTGGATTCCATTCTCCAGCTGATTCCCTCCGCAAGCCTCAGTTCTGACGACATCCCATCTATTCACAGCGTTGTCCGAACAGGCCAGACGTCTACATGGTGAACAACGGATTATTCGTCAAGGGCAACAAATCGGTCACGTACGTTCTGAACAATGGGCCGAACCAGTCGCAGCTACATCGCGGTCGACTATCAGGTCGACCCGGTCAACACGCTGATCCTGTTGAATGACACGAGTGTGTCCGCATTTGGGCTCTTCGCCGTCCGAAGACGGGGCTCTTGCTCTACGAACGCGGTTGGACCGGACCCCCGGGTCACTGGTCGCCCTGGATCACATCCCTTGCGGGCGGCCAGTTGACTCCCCACAATGGTTTTGTTGGCCAGCAATTCGGCACGTCACTGGGCCCGAGTTACTATCATCCTCCCTGGAGGAGGCGTCAATGGTAGCTCTGTGGAGCGGCCCGAACCTGGTCTGTATCTACCCCACGGCTTCTACAACGTCACGTTCAACCTCGAGCTCCTCGCTCCAACTAGCGGTCCTCAACTCGCCGTTAACGTCGTCGAGTATCCTGCGATGTGATAGACGACAACTCATCCGTTCTGCCGAGCTACCAAACGGTCAGGTCAGCTCTGCCGGCAACTTACCGTCCTTGCGGGAGACCAAGGTGGACGACTTCGTCGGACATCTCGATGTTGACCCCGATGAGCGTCACCGATTCCGTTTCTCTGGGATCTCAACAGGGTACGTGAACTTCCCTGGCTTTGAGCTCTCTACAACAATGTCAGTCTACTTGGTCAGCGTCCAGGTCGTCGAGTCGGCAAGTCTCCCTTGATGGCCGGAGAACCTCGTCTAGTCTCGGTCTGAAGTGCCGCCGTAAGTGAACGTCTTACGGGAACGGGGCAGGTCGGAACTGTCGCATGCATCGAGTGGTGATGGCAGGAGCGGTCCTGCAATCGGGGTGGACTGGGGGAGAACGGATCGAAGCGCGAACTCTGGAGGACGGACTGGTCTCTCGGGGTCACGAAGTCCATACATGGGCGTACCCCCGCTCCAGCTTGGCGCTGGGCGGCCTCGTTGCCTCTCCGGTGGATTGGGATGTGGTCAGTCTTCTGAGGTACCAGCGTCTTCTCCGCCACACCAAGCCCGACGTGGTCTTGGGTTTCTACGATTATGATACATCGCTCTGCCGCGCCACTTCTCTCCTCGGGATTCCGTACATCTCTTGCGCGCACATTTACTGGCCGATTTGCCCGATTGTGACCCTGTACATCGACGCGTCTGGGATTTGCACGGGCTCCGCGTGGGGCAAATGTGTCCGTCACATGAGCCAGGACCGTCCCGACTCGCGCCTGCCAGGGAAGCTGGGGAGTCTGCCCGGACCTCTCGGACTTGGGGTCTATGCCAAGTACACGTCCACGGGGAGCCTCCCTGGCCCGAGCCGACGCGATTATCGTGCCCAGCCAACGAATGGCCACGATTCTTGCTGCCGCAGGATTGAGGCGCCTACGGGTCGTGCCGAACGCGATATCACTCGAAGAGATTCCGTATGCGGCCTGGCCCGGAGGACAAAAGGAGGTGCTCCTACCCTCGGCCTCGGGCTCAGAGAGGAAGGGACTTGCGCACTTTCTTGAGGTCGCAAATCGTCGTGCAAGGCCACGCGTCCAGAGTCCCGTTTCGTCGCCACTAACTTCCAAGGTTCGCCGTTGGTCGAGGGAACAGCGTTCCTTACTCGACCCGAATTCTTGGATCGTCTAAGGCGTTCCTACGCCATTGTGACCCCGGCACTCTGGGAGGAACCGTTTGGTCTAGTCCTCATCGAAGCGATGGTCGCAGGTCTACCCGTTGTAGCCTATGAAACCGGCGCCGCCAGCGAGATCATCGTCCACAACGAGACCGGCTTTGTCGTCCCCCGGGGTGACATCGCCGCCCTGACCTCCGCAATCGATCGTCTGTTATCGGATGAACCCCTCGCGCAAAGAATGGGCCTTGCGGGCCGCAAAAGGGTGGTCGAGCGCTACTCGGTTCCCCGAATGGTGCAGGGGTATCTCGATGTGATCGATGCCGTTCTGAGCCGGGCTCGTCCGTAAGCCGCGGTCGACGAAGCACGGTTTTGCCGCAGAAGTCCGCGCCGTGAATTCACTCCCCACATTGTCCGTGGCCTTCTTGGAGCAGTGTTCGGCCCCGCTCCGCAGTTAGCTGGAGACTCACGCTGGAGCTTCGTCCGTGGGCCCGAACCGCCGCTGTGCGCGTGACGGGCGTGAGAAGGTGTCTCCTCGGACTTTCGCGGACGGAACGCGGCCCCCTCGTTGATTTGAATTCCCCGATCGGCGAAGCGGGAAGCCGCTACGAGAATTCCCGTGAGCCAGGGGCACGCTCGGTCCTTATGGGGGTCGTAGATTGACCCTCCGGTGGCGGCTTCCCGGGGGGAGGTTCGCCCGAACCAAAAACACCTCCCCTCAGTCGACTAAGCGAGACCCAGGCGAGGACGGCAATTGCCAAGATCATCACACCCATGATGGCATAGCCAGTGGACGAAGACACCCACTTCAGCGCCACGAACACTCGAGTGAGACCGTAAGATACGAAGACCCCGTCGACGGCCATGACGAATCGTCGGAAGAACTCTGGTGAGACGGCGGTCAGGAGAAGGGTGCCGAGAGGTACGCCGATGATCACGGGTACGAAGAGATACGGCAGCAGGCTGAGGGCGGGCAGCGTCACCAGCTTCGCCGAAAATAGGCTGTCGAATGCGAGGTAGGTCGCGAGGGTGAGCGAGGACTCCGCCACCCGGATCTGAGAGATCGTGCAACGGAATTCGTTCTTCGACATCCCCTGATTTCGGAGGAACAGGGCCAGAGGGGGACCCGAGATGGTCGTCAAGGCATAGAGAAACCCGATCCCTGGCCCCACCGCGGCTCCTCCCCGCCGTTCGTTGCGGAAGGGTCGGCTGAATCCGTAGAGCTGGAGGGCGACCAGCGGGAAGAGCACGACGTAGACGACCAGCTTCACGTCGTTGACCGCGAGATACGTGAGCCCGATCGTCCCGAGAATGATTCCCGGAAGAAGAGTCATCACAACGGGTTTTGCCCGCGGCCAGGTGGAGCCAATGAGCTTCCGTTCGCGGGTCAAGAGCGCCACGTTGACCGCGACCTCGACGATGACAAGGGCGGGGTTGAGGACCTTGGGCGAAAACCAGAGAATCCCTACGGGGGTGACGGTCGACGAGAACCCGTACCCGACCGCTCCATTGATGATGGCAGCGCCGAAGGCGAGGATCGCGAGCCAAACGTCGTTGATCGGAATCACCCGGTCGGCCCCCCGCGAGTCATTTCGTCCCAATATGTATAGCTACGTATTCGCGCGAATTTCGCAGCCGGCCGACGCAATCGACCGGGGACTTGGCTTCCCTGACCGACGCCCACTGCTGCTGCGAAGCCGCAACTCGTCCTGTGCGTGGTACATGCGGACCGTGCCGACCGCAGGCCGGAGCGGGTCGAACTCACTCGTGACTGACGGGCACGATGGGTGCCGCAGCGAATCGGAGGAGGAACCGCTCGAGCCGAGGCAGGGGCCTTTGGAGGAGCCCCTCCAGAATCTGACAGATGACCATGTCGCCGGTTTCGATGCTGCGGGTCACCAGCAGGGCCGCAAGGAAGATTCCTACCCCGACAAAATACAGGGGGATAACGATCCAATCGGGGTGAGGGATGACCCCAACGATCAGGAAGAGGGGGATTCCGACCCCCAGGGAGACCCCGAGAGGCAGAACGAGCGTGCGGCGGAGCGGGGTGATCCGGTGCCCAAGGTAGAGCGAGAGCGCGCCGGTCGCGGGGTAGAGGACGCGAGCGACCGACCAGGCGACGGCTGCTCCTATCAGCCCGTAGGTGGGGATGAGTGTGAAGCTGAGCGCTACATTCGCGACTGCCGAAACGGCCGTCGCGAAGAGCAAGGGCCGAACATTTCCCATTCCCGCCAGGGTTACATTGACCGGCCCGAAAACCACCGACACCAGTGCCCCCACGGTGACTAGGACCAGTGCGAGACTTCCGACCGTGTACGGGTGCCCGAACACGACCGCCAGGGAATCATCGGGCAGCAGACCGAACACAAAGAACATCGGAACGGTGAAGAGCAGGACCCAGCGAGCGGTGGTGACGTACGCTGTCCGGATCGACGCGATATCGCCTTGTCCCATCAGGCGCGCGGCGACCGGGAGGAAGATGTAGGTCACCGCGGCACTCGCGGCCAGCAAGAGACGGGCGAGGGTCATGACCGCTGAGTACTCTCCTACCGCCGTTTCGGGGCGGTAGACCCCCAAGATGAGGGTATCAACGAAGGCGGTGACGAAGGCGAGAGTCGTCACGCCCCAAAGTGACAGCGATAGTACGAGCATGCCTCCCGGGAGGTTCTTGGCGGCGGGACCGGCCGGCAGGTGCTTCGGCAGGTGGCGCCATGAATAGCCCAGCAGCGCGGCAAAAGTGACAACGTTGGAGATGACCCAGGACAGTAGAGCATCGAAGAGGTTGAGGTGAAAGGCGACAAAGATGTAGACAAAGACGACGAACGCCCCGGGTTGGACGGCCTGGTTGATCCACGCGTTGGGAAGCGTATCCTCGAACCCCTGGAACACCGAGGAGATGAAGGTGCAGAGCAGCGTCAGCCCGACGGTCACCGAGAACATCTGGAACACGACCGTCAGCTCGGCCGACCCCGCCGGGTCGAAGATGCTCGCGATCGGGCCGGCAGGACGAACACCAGCGCTGACGAGAGCAGCGCCGTGACGACCGTGATCGATGCGGCCCACCGGATCACTCGCCGGCGCGCAGCGGGGTCCCGATTCTCGGCCAACGTGCGGGCGACCGCTTGGTGAAGTCCCAAGAGAGCGACGAGCGAGACCAATCCCGCCAGGGCGAGCCCGAGGTTGAAGTCCCCGAACTCCTCCACGGAAAGATGACGGGCGACCGCGACCCGGCCGATGAAGCTGAGAAGAAAGAAGAAGACCGTGCCCACCACCATGATGAAGGTCCCTCGGCCGAGGGATTCAACGTGGGAGATTACCGGTGGTCCACTTTCTGCCACTAGCTTTCGCCCCGAGTGGAAGTTCTCATCCGGCGACCTATATGATGACTGCGAGACGCCCGCGCCGCGCAGGCTAGACGCTGGGGCAGCACTCCCCGCCGACTCGCCGAGCGATCGCATCCGCCCGGGGACGAGACCGCGATTCCGCTCGTGCCGCCCCTCGCCTGCACCGTCACCAGCCCCCGACTTAGCGCGTCGGACGCCGGGACGACCGAGTCGGCGCGTGCTGGAAGTCCCCCCAGTCGCTCAGGTCAATATCCAACCTTCCTGGGCCGGTTCCTCGACTTCGAGGGGTCCGGGAAAGTTCTCTCCCGCGGATCATTCCGTATGCCGCCCGCTCCGGGGTCCGTAGGGGAGACCGATCCGAGTTCGTCAGTTTCGCTGCGGCCATCCCAACCGGTCGAGTTCTGCTAGGATGAACCGAGCCGAGTCTTTGGCCGTCCGGTCCACCGTATCTACGCGGATGTCGGGCGATTCGGGTACTTCGTAGGGGTCGTCTACGCCGGTCATCTCATGCACCAGCCCTTGATGGGCCTTCTTGTACAGGCCCTTGACGTCCCTTTGTTCGCAGACCTCGATCGGCGTCGTAATATAGATCTCCACGAACCGTCCGATCTCCTTGCGCGCTCGCGCTCGGGACGAAGCGTACGGCGAGATCAGGGCGACGATCGGGATGACTCCGTTCCGCGCCAGTACCCTGGCGACGAACGCAACGCGGCCGGCGTGAGTCTCCCGGGCGACCCGGCCGAACCCCAAGTCCGCGCTCAGTCCTTGGCGTACCTCGTCCCCGTCGAGGAGCTCGACGTTCCACCCCCGTTCTCGGAGGAGCGGGATCAGCTCTCGGGCGATAGTGGTCTTTCCCGCCGAGGGCAAACCGGTCAGCCAGAGACAAAATCCGTGGTGGGTCATGGTCCGGAAATCGAGCCCGCGCACCCGTCGAACCTAATGAGCCTTTCCTGAGGCACCCCCGATTCGGGCTTCAGGCCCGAGAATCCCCCTAACGGAAGCTCTCGATGACGCGACCCTGAAGACCCGCCGGGACGGTCACGCCCATGATGGCGAGGATGGTCGGACCGATGTCAATGAGCTTCTCTGTGGGCCCGAGCGTTCCCGCGCCTTCGGCGGGCTGTGAGATGGAATAGATGCCGTCGAAGGAGTGGACCGAGTCGTCCGGGCCCGTATCGTTCTCGGCCAGGAACAGAGAATCGTAACCGACCGTGCCGGCGGAGCGCCACGCGGCATTCCCAAAATAGACCATGAGGTCCGGAGCGTCCCCGCGGACCTCGCGGTACACTTCCCCGCGGGGAGCGAACATCAGCATCGAGCGACGCGCCGTCAGGGCGTCGAAGGGCTCGCAGTTCGCTTCCGAGCTGCGCCTCGAATCGGGGGACCTCTTTCGGCGGAAGTATTCCCTCAGGCTCGCGGCCTTTCACATTGTAGAAGATGCGGGCGTAGTAGCCCCCTGCCCCCCAGGCACGGGTCTTCGACCAGTCGATCGTGGTCTTCTCGAGCGGTGTGCCCGGCGGAGGGCGCGGTCCCTTGAGAGTCAGGTGTCCCTGTCGGATCAGCCACTCGTTGATGCAGAACCCTCCGGCCATCGCTTGACTGCCGTGATCTGACAGGAGCAACACTCGGACGTCGTCGGGCACGCCGGAAAGTAGCGAACCGATCTCGTCGTCGAGCATGGCGTAGTAGCCCTCGACGATCGCACGAAACTTCGGGTTCTCTTCGTACCTCGGGTGATGGGTGTCGAAGTACTTCCAGAACGTGTGGTGCAGACGGTCGGGGCCGATCTCGTGGATCGCGAAGAAGTCCCACTCCTCTTTGGCCCACAGATGTCGCGCCACGGCGAAGTGCTTTCGCGTCATCTGGGTCAACTGCGCGCCGATCCGTTCCCGGTCCTCCGCCCGGAACGTCACGTCGAACTCGTACCCACCTGCAACACGCTGGATCTCTTCCTGCATCGAGGCGGGGTAGACGAAGTCCGTGGCCTTGTGGGGCGTTAGGAAGTCCGAGATGTACACCCCGTTCACGCGCGGAGGGGGGTACCCGGGGGCATCCCGATGACACAGGAGCGTTTCCCCGCACGGGAGAGCCAATCCCATACCAGCGGCTGAAGCAAGGTTCGGGAAGTGGGGATGTACATGTCCCAGTAAGATCCCGGCCTCCGGTGCCGAAATCCGTAGAGTCCGAGAGAGCCCGGGTCCATGCCCGAGAACATGACCGCCCAGGCGGGAACGGTGATGGGGGGGTCGGTGCTGAGTAGCGTGCCGTGGACTGACCGCCGGAGAAGTTCCCGGACGTTCGGCATGAGGGGGAGGAACCGGTCGAACAGCAGCGAGGGTGGGACCGAGTCGAGCCCGATTGCAAGGACTCGCGCGTCGTGGGGGGGCATGCCCGACCCCAAAGGGGGAGCCAGATAACCCTGACGCGTTGGCAGAACTTACGCGGGGTCAGCCGAGCACTTTGAGGGTGAAAGGTGGGCCACCGCGCGGCCGCCGTCTTGAGAAGGCGCGACGTGCCTCCCGCTGGAACGATGCTGTCGCGCATCGGCCGGCGAGGTAGGCGGTGGACAGCCTAGCTCGCCCTCGAACCTACGAGGTTCGAATTGCGTTCGGTTTCCCGAGCATTCGAAGGGGGATTGGAAGGGGTCGGCCGCGACCCCACGGGCTCCCGTTCGCGCCGAACGGTGTAGGAGCTGTGCGATACATTCGCCGCGATCAGGGCGAGATCCCGCTGAGGAGCAAATTGGGCGATGGAGGAGCTGAGCAGCCGAAGCGGGCTCATGGGGCGACCCGAGGACCGTTCGGTACGGTACGCCTGTGACCGGGTGGTCCATGAGCTCTCGGCCGTCGCGGTCGGAGGGGCTTCCGATGAGTTATCCATATCGAGGTAGAGCATCCGCTGGCCGGCGGGGATCCGGATTGTGCAGGTAGGACCGGCGCGGTGCAGGGAGCCTGACGGAAGGGTAATCACGATCGACCAGGGCTGGGCGTCGGCCGTGGGCATGCCCGGGACCTCTGGCGCTGGAGGAGTGGCCCCGACTGGTGCCACCCCCGCGGAATCCGCCGGGCTGCTTGGGAGGACGGCCACCGTGAGGCCCGGGTTGGACTCAGTCAACCGTTGAGTGAGTTCTGTGGCGGCATCCGAACCCCCGAGAGGGCCCGATACAAAGATCCGTCGGCTGTTGACCGCGAAGAGGACCGATTCCAGGTCCCGCATCGTCGGCCCGGGCAGCGCCCCCGAAGCCACCGAAACTCCGGGAGCTGCCATCCGTGCGTCCTCGGAAGTGCGCCGAGAATTGCGCAGAATAGAGAGCAAGATGCGCGACCCGTCCTGGAACGCACGGAGCTTCGCTATCCCGACGCGGTCGCGGTACACCATGGGAACCTGGGAAACCGCGAGTCCGCGCCGGAATGCTTTGACGAACAGTTCGGCCTCGATATCGAAACCGTCCGACTCCAGCTCCATCTGTTCCACGACGGCAGTCCGGACGCCCCATAGGCCACTGCAGACGTCGAGGATAGGTCCGCCCGCAAAATATCCGGCGAGAGCGTTCAGGACGCTGTTCCCCACCCTGTGAACGAGCCCTCGGATCTCGCTCAGTGCGTGTCGGTCGGGACGCCGTACACCGATCACTACGTCGGACCCTGCGTCCAGCAGCGTTGCCATCCACGTCAGCGAACTTCCCGGATAGCTATTGTCCGCGTCCATGACGATCACATAGGAGATTCCCCGAGCGGCGGCCCAGTCCATCCCCTCGCGGACAGCAGCGCCCTTGCCGTTGGTGCGCTGGACGAGGAACTCCGTCCCGAGCGACCGTGCAACCGCCGCAGTGCCGTCGGTGGAGTGGCCATCCACCACGAGAACGGTCGCCTCGAACCCCTGGCTTCGCAGTTCGCTGAAGGGAATCCCCGCCATCGTCGCCTTCAGTCCCTCCTCCTCGTTCAGCGTGGGGAGGATGACGGCCAGGCGCGTCGGAGGCGGAATCATTCGGTTAGCCATGGTTATACATCCTCGAGGTCCGAAGGGTTCGAGGCATTGACTTCCCCCATAAAATCTATTCCTCCGGAGGAGTCGTGCCATGCCGTCCGCATTTAAAGTCTATTCGCTCCCTCGGACGTCCCACGTACGCACGTATCCCCATCCGTAATGGGGGACGTCTTCGATGTAAATTTCGCGGGTCAGGCGCGATTCCCCTCAGGGGCTGGCTAGGCAAGGCATGGGCAAACCCACCTACCGTCGAGGTCCTTCTCGGCCACGGTTCCCCGCGTGCCCGATGAGAGCGGCAACGAGGGCGTATAACTCGAGCAGTGGAATTTTCAGCGAGTATGGCGACGTGAACCCAAGTATGACACAATCTCCGTTCCTCGACCAACCGTCGTCCCCCCAAACGACCGATGTGACTAGTTGAGCGAGATAAACCTGAACTTGATTCGAGTTAAGTTCCCTGCAATCCACTTGGAATGCAACTCTCAACTCGCCTCGCTCCACTGCCGAAGGTAGGGAGCCGCCTCCCGGCCAGCAAGCGAACTCATCAAGGAACGTTTGTCTCTCGAGACAAATGTATTTGTACTATCGAGCGGAGGGTTTTCGCGCGGCGATTGTTGTGGGAGGGGGTCCGTCACGTTCTTTCGATGGAACATGGATCGCGGGCCGACTCGCCGTCTCACGCGCATCGTCCTGTCGGTCCTAATCGTTGGCAGTCTCGCGACGAGCGCATGGGCGCTCGGGAGCGCACCTTCGGCACCCGAACACGAGATTACGACTCAGTCCGTGGCCGGGTCCCGGCAAGCCCTCTTCCTGTCCTTTCGGATGGGGGTTCCGTCTCTTCACGGGTGTCGGGCATCACCTCGGTCCTGCACGATCACGTTGCTCCCAAGGTCGCCACTCCTGCGGAGAGGACCTACCTGATCACGCTCACGACCCTTCACCCCGAGCCAACGTTACGTGTCGAACTGCGGACCGCTCCGGTCGCCGATTGGGCGAAGTCGGGGGAATACCCGGACGGTCCCGCTGCCCTGCCCCCACTCGAGGATTGGAGGTGGACAGTGACCATTTCCGGTCACAGCGACGGGAAGAACTGGACAACGTACTCCGTCGATCTCGAGCGGACAGCAGGCTGGAAGAACTCCACGTACCTCGTCACGGGTGTCCCCAATTTCGTCGTTCCCGTCACGGTCGACGCCGCAACGTATTCGGCCCTGACCGCGACCGGGGCGGGGTTCGTGCAACAGCAACAGTTGACCGCGAACTACGCGGAGACTTTGTCCCTCGCAAAGCCACTTCATCCGGCATTCGTCCGCTGGTCCCAGGTGGTCGACGCCGCGGCGACCTGGAAGGGAGCGAAAAACCCACCGACCTTCGACCTGACCACCTTTGGAGCGGTCTGGAACTTCACGCATAGTCTCGGGTCCGCGGCCCTCCTGACCGTGCCCGCGGGAAGCTGGGGCGACGGGAACGTTCTGCCCGGCTGGGATGCCCCTGAACACCTCTCTCCTCGTGAACTGGTACGGCCACTCCACGGGTTACTTTCCGACTCCCGCGGCGTACGCCGAGTACCTTACGGCGTTTGCGAAGGACCTCAAGAGCCACGGTTGGTCAATCCCGTACTGGAATATCGGCAACGAGGTCCCCATCTGGATCAGCAAAACGTACGCCGAGGCCTTCGCCGTTGTATTCAACGCCGGAGCCGGGGCGATCCACTCCGTGTTCCCGAACGCGCTCGTAGGGTCAGACGTTCTCACGGCACAGGGAAGGATGTCGTACTTCGCTTCGACCCTGAAGGGCGTGGGCTTCCTCGGGTTCCACTTCTACCCCGCAGGGAACCTCTGCGCGGGGTCCAAGTTCTGCATCCCGAACAACGTGAACGGATACCTGACCGACCCGTCGACCCTTGCGGCATCCTATCCGTATCCTCACTCTTGGCAATTCATCTCCCCGCGAAGCTCGCAACTCGGGTGGCACAACCTCACGGGTCACTGGTTGCCCGTGCTCGACACGGAAACGAACCTGAACACCGCCCAATCGGATGGGTCTGACCCGCGCCTGCAAACCCTCTTTGACGCCGCGTGGCTCGCGGAGAGTTACATTACGGCGTCGGCGCAGTCGATGAAAGGGGTCGTAAGCTACTCGCTCCTCTCTGCGTACCCGACTCCGAAGTCTCCGTCGACGCTGCTCGGGGCATGGGGGTTCGGACTCGGGGTCGAACCGACCTCGACCACCGAGACGCTCTACGCTCCGTACTGGGCCGCAGAGCTCTGGGGGAGCTCCGTTCCCGCGGGGGCGAAGGAGCTCGAAGTCCAGACCGCGAATTCCTACTACGTCCCTGCCATCGCGGTCCACGACGGCTCCGTCATTCAGTTGCTAGTTGCGAACCTCGCGGACGTGGACACCACCATTCCGATCACGGTGACCGGTGCCGCGGATGTAGCTACTACCGTCCGGACCCTCGACCAGCGGAGCTACGACATGTTCTACAATACCACGACCCGGACCGAACAGCTGGTAAGGTCGGGCATCACGACGGACAAAGTCACGGCCACTGGCCCCCTGCGAGTAACCATCGACGGCTACGGTGTCGCGGTCGTGACGTTCGCTCCCGAGCTCGGATCAGTCGCCCACTTGAGAATAGGAACTACCCCTCTGGCTCATCGGCCAGGGGCTGCGGGGCGTTCGGGATCTCTTTCTTTGCGTCCCGCTTCCGGCGGCGGGAGTATCCTCCCGGCGTTCTTCCCGCCGGGACCCGTCCCATTCCTCGTGGGCTCGACCGCCTTGGCGAGATGGAGCCCCCGCCTCCGTCCTGGCGCGGCGACGTCGCCACCCGTTCGGACGACTCCCTGGCGGGTGGCGTTCCACATCTCCCGAGCCAACCGGAACGAGTTCGACCGTAACTAACACCGTCGCGCAACGTGCTATCGGCTGTCTCCCTCCTCGAACGAAAGTTCAGGGGCAGCATCCGGTGGAGGCTCCCGGTGGCGCAGGGCAACGCGGTTCTCGGCAAACCTGCGTGGTGCAACCCTCACTCCGGTTGCCCGCGAGAGGTTCGAGAACGGGTTCGCGTCCCAATTCCGAGGACGAGGACAGAGATAGGGTCGCGCCGGCCCCTGCGTGATCGAACAGACCCTTCCCGCGCTTTCTCTCGGGGCCTCCTGCGAAGCTAGCCGACCCACGATTCGTCCCGAGCGGAACAAGGCTCGCTGCGGGGCACGTCCGCCGTCCCGATGACATCTCCAGGAGGCATGCCGTCTCCTCGAGCCGCTTCTTCCGTGCTTCGGGAGAGCGCGGTATGCACCCACCGTGCGATCCTGCAGGTTCACTACGGGGCCATCAGTCTTTCGCGAGCGGATGGTCGCCCAAGAGGTCATCCAGGAGATTCCCCTCCATCGACCCTTCATATTCCTTCAACAGAGCCGCGATCATTCTTGCGGCCTCGACCGGGTACTTTCCGATGGCCGTCTCCGCCGCCAAGACCAGGCCGTTGGCACCGTCCAAGAGGGTGTTGATGACGTCGTTCACTTCGGCCCGCGTCGGAGTGCGCCGAGTAACCATGGATTCCAAGAGGTTCGTAGCGACGTAGACCGGGGTTCCCAGCGCATTTGCCTTACGGATGATCAGCTTTTGCAGTAGCGGAATTGCCTCGATCCTGACCTCTCGGGAAAGGTCACCGCGATCGATGAGGATTCCGTCCGCGGCCTGCGCTATTTCCGTCAAATTTCGCACGCCTTCCCGGCTTTCGATCTTGGCGATGATCGTGTCCGTTGGCCCGATCATCTCCCGAAGCTGGCGGATCGCATTCTGATGGTTGCAGAACGACAGGTCAAACTCATGAATCTGGTTTTGAATTGCGAGCCGGATTGCGAAGAGGTCCTTTTCCGAAAAGGTGGGTAGGTGCGGCGAAGGAAACGCCGTGACGGCCTTATGCGAGCCGATTTCACCGCTCGTGAGGACGGTGGCCTCGGCGGCCCCATCCCTCACCCGGTCGATGCGGAGAATGACCGAGTCGAAGTCGATGCTCACTCGCGTCCCGGGCTGCAACTCTTCTATCGCATTTCCGGGAGTGAGCGGGAGGGCAAAGGCGTCGCCTTTGATCGCCTCAGGGACCAAGCGCACCTGGCTACCCTCACGGAGCGCTACCCCGTCCATCACGACGCCGGTGCGGATCTGCGCCCCTTCCGTATCGATACTAATGGGCACTTTGGTGCATTCTTGGATGAAATGGATGACACGCTCGAGGTCGACGATGTCCGTGTGTGACATGTTGATTCGGAAGCTCCGGACGCCGATCGCCTCGAGTTGAGGGATCACCCTCTCGTTAAGCGAGCTGGGGCCGAGGGTGCAAATCAAGGTTTTTTGGAGAGGCACGTGGTCCCTCTCAGGGTTCGGGGGTAACCCGGATTCCCCACGTTTCCCTGCCACAGAGAATGACCCACCGTCCAGCGGCTAGGCTCGCCTTTAAGATTTGCTTGAACCGAGCCCTGAGCTAAGGACTCTCCCAGCACTCCGGACCTTGCCTCGGCCTAGCCATTACTCCAGCGATCACCTAGGAGAAGGCCGGGCGTAAAACGCTCGAAAGGAGGGCCCCCCCGCTGTTCGTCCGATAGGACTCGAGCGGTCGAGGAGGAGAGGTTTCAGCGCAGGGCGGAGGCCGAACTGCCCGCCCACGCCTTACGGGGGGGCCGTATTGCTTTGTTCGACCCTAGGGGATGATGCCTCTGCGTACCGTCGGCCTTAGAGTTATCCGACCCGGTCGGTACCGAGTTGCGGGGAGACGGTTCGGGCGGATGTCGCTACCGCTGACCAGGATCCGTCGGTTCGGTGGGGCCCCATTCCAGCAATAGAACGGCCAACGGCGGGAGTTCCCACTCGATATTCCAAGGGTCCCCCTCGGGGGGACCTGCCACGGTCCCGACGAGGACGGATCCCAGTAGTAGGGAGTGGCCGGGCCGGTCAGATTGCCGAACCCCGCTGGCAAGGTAAGGGTGAGCCCCGACGTGAAGTTCGTGTTCACCACGAGGAGCGACGCCGTTGTGCCATTCTCCGTCACAACGGCCGAGACCCCCGGAGGTCCTCCTTGCACCGAGGCGTTGAGAATCGTGCCGACTACCAAGTGGTCCAAGATGCCCGTGAACAACAGGAACGCAGGTCGAGGAGGTCCGCCCTGGGTCAGGAGTCCGTATGGCATCACTCCGTTCAGGTCCTCAAGGTCGAAAAAAAGGACCCGCGGCACGTTCTCCCGGATTGCCGCCGTGAGGGACGCCGCAACGTACGGAACTTCGGGGTAGCTGGTCATGATTCCGCTGAAATTCCCGCCGAGGGCTGCGTTGAACTCGTCCACGAACACCGAGATGTGACAGGACGGACAGGCGGAGCGCACGATCGACACCGTAGGCGGATAGTTGAGCGGGAACGCGAGAGGGTTGGTCGCGGAACCGAAAAAGTTCGTGAGCGTGCCCGACGCAGTGCCGTTTCCGCCGGGGTAGGCATGGTAGGCCACCGCGGTCAGGTTCGGTCCGTCAACGCTGACCAGGTCCCGGAACCATGCTGCGTCCGTGGTTCCTCCGATTACGGACTCGATCCCTATGAAGCTGGCCGACGGGTCTACGGCCCGAATCGCCTTGACGTACTGCTGGACCTCGACGGCGTACTGCATGGGGGTGGGGGTCGAATCGTCACTCGACCGCCAATGAGACCACGGAATTCCCCAGTGGACCCACTGCTGGGGCTCGTTCCCGATCGCCCAATACTGCGGGTGGAAACTGAGGTTTTGCTCAACATACTGAACGGTCGCCGCCGCCTCGGCCGGGTCGTCGATCTCCGCTGGCACCATCATCGTAGCCTTGCAACGAAGCGCCTCGCACCCCGCAACGAAGGAGGAATCAGTTTCTTCGTACACGGGGGAGCTGCCCCCGCTCGGGCCGTACTCGATGGAGTGGATTTGGTCGGTGGCCTCCCCTTGTGGGGAGAAGCGAAACGACACGAAGGGGGTCCCGCTCTCTTGGACGGGGAGCGAGATCGAGCCGTTCCCGACCACGTGGACGTTCACTCCGAAGAAATTCGAGTTCAGAACTCCTAACGAGGTACCAAGCACGAGCGCACCCGGCACAAATGGGGAGGAGATGGGAGAGTTGATCCACGCGGGCAGGACCAGCAGGACCACGAGGAGAACTCCGACAAACACGCCGACCGCGAGAGGGACTCCCCGGTGGCTTCGAGCTTTAGTGAGAGCCCGGCGGAACTTCGACGATCGGGATGGGCTCCGCCTCACGGTGTTCACCTTTTCCCGCGCCACACCAACAGGAGAAGGCTAGGTTACGCTCATCCGATCGAACAAGGTGGATCTGGTTCGTCTGCCCCGTGGGCCCCTTCGGTACGCCGGTAATCCCTTCCGTTCCATTCACCAACCCTCGTCCGCTTGGAATAAATCTGTTTGTCTTGGCGGGAAACGTGCCTCCGAGCGCTGGCGCGGGGACCTACCGGCAAGAGACAACGCTAAAATGCGAGGCCGGTACGGCAGGGTCGACGGAGCTCGGCCGCGAGGACCTGCCATCGGGATGGCAAGGGTCAGCGGCAGACCTGACGGACCTTGGTGGGTGAACGCCGGCGGTTAATCATCATCGGCTTGGACTCGGCTTCCCCCGACTACCTCTTCGGGGGGTGCCGTAAGGTAATGCCCAATGTCGACCGGCTGCTCCGCCACGCAGTCCGGGCGCCGCTGCGAACGACTGACCCACCGATTTCGGTGCCCGCGTGGCCGGTCATGTTCACGGGAGTGGACCCCGGAACCCTCGGGCTCTACGGGTTCCGACACCGGGTCGACCACAGTTACACGAAGACCCAGGGCCCCGTCTCGACCGACCTTCCGGTGCCGACCCTCTGGTCGCTCCTATCGGAACGAGCCCGAAGGGTCTGCGTGATCGGAATGCCGTTGGGCTACCCTCCGCCACCGGTCAATGGGATGTACATTTCGGACTTCCTCACCCCGGCCGGCGCCCGTGACTTCACCTACCCGTCGAGTCTCGCCGAAGAGATCGAACGAAAATACGGGCCGTACGTCTTCGACGTGACGTTCCGGGCCGAGGAGCGCGACCAGCTCTATCGCGACATCGTCCGAATGACCCAGGTGCGCTTCGCGATTGCGGAAGACCTCTATGTGCGGGAGCCCTGGGATGTCTTTGCGATCCACGAGATCGGAACGGATCGGCTCCACCACGCGTACACGAAGTACTTCGACCCCACGCATCAGGGCTACGCCCCCGGGAACCGGTTCGAGCATTGTCTCAACGACTACTACCGCATCGTCGACCAAGGGATCGGCCGGATCCTTGCCCACCGGGACGCGCGGACGGCGGTCTGCATCGTGTCCGACCACGGCTCGATGCCCATGGCGGGATGTTTTTGCGTGAACCAGTGGTTGGCCGACAAGGGGTATTTGGCGTTGGGCCCCGTCGCCGAACGCGGGACCGCGCTGGACGCCGCGCCCGTCGACTGGTCCCGCACCACTGCGTGGGGAGCGGGTGGGTACTACGCTCGAATCTTCTTCAATATTCGGGGGCGGGAGAAGCAGGGGAACGTCGACCCCGCCGACCTCCCCCGTCTCCGGCACCGCTTGGAGCAGGATCTCGCGACGATCCGAACCGAGGACGGAAGGCCCTTCCCTACTCGCCTACTCGACCCCGTGAGCACGTACCACGAGGTCCGCGGCGATCCACCCGATCTCATGGTGTACTTCGACGACCTTCGCTGGCGCTCGGCGGGTACGGTGGGCCATCCGTCGAACTTCCTGCTGGAGAACGACATCGGGCCCGACGACGCCGTTCACGCCGCGGAGGGGGTCTTCGTCCTCGCGGATCCCTCCGTCAGCGGAGAGGTCGTCCTCCCCCAGCAGGGTATCATCGACGTCACTCCCACCCTTCTCGCACTCTTGGGGGAACCCCTGCCCGCCCACCTCCAAGGGAAGCCCATGGCGGCCGCTCTGGCCCGGGCTCGCGTGATGGGGGGCCCAGCTCACCGTCGGGTCCTCGGGTATCCGCCTTCGGAGTTCCCTAGAGGAGTTAGCGAGCGTCTCCACTTCAGTCGTATCCCCAGGACCGCATCCGTCGGTCTGCGAGCGGCGGCCGCCGAGGCGAACGCCCTTGGTCCGTGGCGTCCAGGAGTTGTTTCGAGTCGTGGTAGCCAAAGACCGATCGCATCACTTCGGCAGCCTCCGACGCGTTCAGCACCGCCGGGACCTCTCGGTCCGGGTTCGCGGGGCCGCTCCACCTGCGTACGTCCCCAGCGAACAGGTCCCAAACGTACTTTTCTTGGCCCCGGTACGCGGCGATGAGCCGGTGGTTCCATCGGTGGTCCACCCCGATTCCTTCGAGCGAAAGGTTCGGGTCCGAAGCGGGTCCCCCTTCCGCGAGCACCGGGTCCGCGGAGGGTGACACCGTGGGAAACGGCACGATGGGGTACCCATCGACTCCGTACGGGGGTTCGCCGAGGGCCGACGACTTGAGCCAGGAGGCGAGGTCGACCACCCCCACCCAGCGGTCGACCAACCGTGGAACGGTGATCCCGTCCGGAGGACGCACGAAGAGCGGCACGCGCAGGACAGAGTCGGTCGCTCCGCAGCCGTGGTAGACGTTGCCGCCCTCACCAAACGATTGCCCATGGTCGGAGGTGACGACCAAGAGGGTGTGGTCAAGCGTGCCCGAAGCCTCGAGAATCTCACGAACCTGCCCGACCTTTCGGTCCACGGCCTCCAGGGTCACGAGGTAGGCGCTCTCCACCGCGGACCATGGCATGCGGTCCCGGAGCTCCGGGACGGCGAGGAGGTAGAACCTCGGCACCGCCGCGTAACGTCGGGCAAGGAAGCCGAGATCGCGGGTCGATCCGTTCAGCACGTATGGCTCATGCGGGTCGACGAAATTGAGCAGGGCGTGGAACGGGCGGTCGCGGTCCCTCGAGCCAACCCACTCTCCGAACGCGTTCACCGTCTGGTCATTGCAGACCGCTTGCTTGAACGTCAGTTCGGCACGAAAGTTGGGTAGGGTGATCGGGATTGCGGCGGGCGGCAGTTCGGCCAGGAGGGTGCGGATGGAGGGAGAGTAGAAGAACGCCGAGTGTCCGAACAGGCGGTTCGTCAGGGTTCGGTCGTCGTCGGAGGAGGCAGGCACGGGGCAGAAGCGGCGTTCGTACCCCTCCTCCAAGCCATCGCCGGCTACGAGGTGGACCTCCTCCGTGAAGACCCCGGTCTGGTACCCGCGACCCCGCAGCCAGGTCGCGATGGTCGGGTGGGGAAGAGGGTCCGGAGCGGAAAGTGCGGAGTTGGTGCACCCACGGTTGGGTTGACGAGAGCATCGAAAGGTGAGAGGGGAGAGTCCAGTTCCCGGGAGCGATGGCATGTGAGAAAACGGTCCCCTCCGAACCCATCCGCGCTACGCGCCGGAGTTCGGGCCGTTCGTTCGTTGCCCGGACCCGCGAAACTCGAAGCACGGGCGCCGTCCATCACGATGACCACCAGGTTCGGAGGTGACGATGCGATCACGGTTCCGCCTGCGGGACTGCATGGCGGAGCTTCTCGGCCCCAGTTCGACACGCCCCGTTCGCCATGGAACCTAGTCGCGAGGGGAGCGGACAGAATGGAGTATTAACCCTCTGGCTCACGGGACCGACCCGCCTCGATTCGCAACCGGTCGCCTAAACCTACACTGGGGCGAAGCGTGGAAAGGAGGAGCACCCCCGCATCCTGCTTCAGGTGCGTTCGAAGGCTGCTCTGTCTCCGTCATTTTCGCCGTTGATGCCGGCAATTCAAGCGATCAAAGAGCCAGACGAATCAACATCGTTCGCATTACGCGTCGACTTCCGTGCTCCGGTGGACGAGCTCAGCCGGGGCCGCCCCGGCGGCCGTCGTTCTCGCCATCCGCCCGGGGAGGTCCCGCCCCCTGAATGCCGGAGGGAACTCCGGAGGGCTCGTTCGTATTTTGTCGCGGGGGTCCCCGCGTGCCGGCCTTCCTTCGGACCATCACGACTGCGGTAATGATTCCGATCGCAATCAAGGCCGCTGCCAGTGCGGTCTCCCACACCCAAAGAGTCGAAGTCGCCATGGCGAGCTTCGTGACCACCACGATCGTGCTCGCGGAGCAGTTCGTCCCGTCCACGTCGGTGATCAGCACCCGGACGGTAAAGCTCCCAGTCGTTTGGGGGTCGCAGCTGAACTGCGAAACGTTGAGGCTGGCACAGCCCGCCGGTAGGTCAAAATACTGGAACTGAAGGGGCCCGGTTCCACCCGAATAGAGCACGGTGACGGTGAGAGGCGAACCGGGTGAGAGGGGGGAGGGGAGTGCCGTGAATTGTGTTACCTGCGGGAGCGGATTTACGGTCCAGGCCACCGTTGGCGATTGAACCCGAACCCCGGAGGAGTCGCTCACCACAACGGAGACCTGAAAGGGGAACGGGGACGCGCTACTCGGGGTGCAGGTCAACGACTCTGCGTCGAGTGAGAGGCAGCCCGGTGGAAGTCCCTCCCATGAGAAACCGTAGGGGGTCGAATGCCCGCCGAAGACCAAAGTGGCGAGGGTCGCGGGGCGCCCGACGTCTGAGGAGGCGGGGGTGATGGTCAGGGGTAGTACGGAAAGCGAGAGGTTCCCGAAAAACCAGATATCGCCAGCCGCCGCCCCCGAGGTGAGGACGCCTCCCACCAACACAACTTCGAAGCTCGGTCCCGACGTCGAGTTACCGGTGGTGACCGTCAGCGCAAACGCGCCACCCCCTCGGGCGGCGGGTCCCATTGATTGGGGTGGGAGAACGAACTGGGCCCACGCAGTGCCGTTCCACAGCCAGGTGTCGTTGATGGGGCCGGCCCCCGACTCCCCGCCGAACAGTCACCACCGATCCGCTGGAGACATCGAACGTGGCCGAGGCGTCGAACCGAGGAGAGGGGGCGGATGGTGTGGATTCAAGCAACCACGTGCTCGCCACCGGGTCGGTCGCGTTCCAAGAGAACACCCAGGTGTCGTTGAGGTCGACAGGTGAGGGAGTCGGCCGGGTCCCATCCTCCGAACAGTAGCAATTGGCCAGATTCGTTGTCGAATACCATCGAACCGGCAGACGCGCGCGGAAGGCTCGCCCGGCCCTCCCGGGGTCAGCGCCGTCCAGGTTCCGTGAACGAATTCCCAGGTCAGGGCACTCTGGCCGCTGGCCAACAACCCCCCAAAGAGAACGACCGCAGGCAGGGTTGGGTCGTACGCCAAACTAGCAAAGCTTCGACCTTGGGGGGTCGTGGTCGTGCCCAAATTACTCCAAGATCCCGCCTTGAAAGTCCAGGTCGGGTTCGCCGTGATGACGCCGGCAGGTCCCGGGGCGGTAGCACCCCCGTAGAGCACTACGTACCCATCGATTACGTCGAACGCGATTCCAGCCCCGAAACGAGCCGAAGGGTTGGCACGCGAGTGAAGTTGGGTCCAAATTCCGTCCGAGAATTTCCAACTGTCGTTGAGTGGACTCAGCCCAGCTTGGCCGCCGAACATCAGGAAGTATCCATCGGCAGCGTCCCAGACGGCCGATGCGTTCGATCGATGAGGCGGGCCACCCGAAATCCCGGCACTGACATTCACCCATTCTGAGCCGGAGCCATCGGCAGACGTGAGACCACTTCCCCGAGGAATCGATTGCGGCTGAGAGATAGTCGGCGGAAAGGACCCCCCACGTCTGACCGCGGGGTCGAGACCGGCGAATCCGGAGTGGACCACGGGGTCCCAAGTCTACACCTGGGTTTGTCGCAGGCATCGGAATGAAGGCTATCAGGGTGAGCACACAAACGGCCAAGGCAACGACTGGGCGGACGGTGAGGGTGATGACGGGCTGCGGCAACCTTCTCCCCGGAGTGAAATCTGCCCCCCGCGCCCGCGATGCGCGGGGAGTGCCGACTTCCCGAGTGCGTCATTGAACTCGCCGGGGTCTCGAGACTCAAAGAATTCTGACTTCCCGGACAACTGGGCGAAGGTCGGTGGTAATCGGGATCCTCACAAATCCCCTTCTGCGGGAGGCGCGATTCCTAGCAAGAGGCGCTCCTAGTCGCACGGTGCGGTGATCGACGGGAGTGTGCGGTCGAACCCTGAGAGTGATATCGGGCAGCCTCCATCATTCTTGACGAGGGCCCCCGAGATTCGGGGGCATCAGGCGCTGAGGCTGCCGTGCTCGGGCACGAGGCCCCTGACGAGCGAGGGCGGCACTCCTAGGGAGATTGCCCGAATGGCCAAGGAGGCTGGGGCGATGCGTTTCGCGGTTGAAGCGGGGTGGCCGGAGGTGTTCAAGTTCGCTATCCCTCGAGGACTTCCCACTGAGAATTGAGATAGACCGTCGTGAAACCAAAGGCGCTCTCGAAGAAAGCAATCGTCGGGGAATAGATGTTACCAGTCGAGATCAAGAGGAAGTGGATGTCATGAGTCTGGAAAAACCCCTCGGTATCGAGAACAAGAGGGAGGGAGATGCCAGGGTTTCCCGCTCCCGGCGTAGTCAAACTTACAGACACCGTGAACGAGGGCTCCCCGGGGGGGATGAGGAAATTGCTCGTCAGTGTGACGTTGGCCGGGAATAATGAGACCGACGAGGAGGCCGGAGACGGCACGAACTCGCCCGAGGTGGTCAACGTGGCCCGTGAAGGGAGCTGTCCCAGGGTCCCAGTGCTGAGCCACGAAAACCCGGCACCGGACGGAACGACCGATTGCGACGTGGGCGGGTGCATTAGTGCGACCCCGGCGGGCGGAGAACCGAAGGCGACGCTCAGCTGCGAGAGAGAGTCCCCGTGGACGGGGGCAACGGTGATGTTGATGGTGGCCCCGCCCAGCGGACCCAACGCTCCGATGATGGTCGCCCGAAGCCAACGGTCCGAATATGCAATCGTCCCAACCCCCGTCGTCGTGTTGACCGTCAAGATCGGGGGTCCCCACGAGCTCCCGCTGTCGGTCATCGTTCCGTTCGCCGTCACGACCGTGACGTTCATGGCCCCGGGAAGCACCCGAACGATCGGGAAGATCACGCCCTGGTCAAACACCGAGTACATGGGGGACTGGCTGAGGATCGTGGTTGAGTTAGGCGTGTAGGAGACGATTGCGGAACCGTCCGTGACAGCGTAACGGCTATTCAACGCCCAGAACGCCGACTGAGAATTGACAATCTGCCACGGTTCGAAGTCGAGCCATGTGGGTCCAGCATCGTAGACTCCTCGGTCGGTGAGCGCCTCGGTCCAGCGAGCGCTTCCCTGCAACGTCAAGACCGAACCCGGAGTGGGATTGGCCGCCAACCAATCCGCTGCGGCCAGGAACTGGGACGAGTGAGTCGTACCTGTGGCACCCGCCTCCACCGACGTCGCGGTCGGCGCACCCACGTTGGCGAATAGAAGGATCAGAACGACCCCGACGGAGAGATACCCCGCAGCGAGGGCCGCGCGGCTCGGCTCGTGCCGCGTCGCATACCGGGTTTCGGCCGACGATTCGGAGGCTCGTCCGGGCGCGGCGGTCCATCGAAGCACAACGGTATCGAGCGTCACAGCGACCACGAGTGCGATTGGGACCGGAAGGAAATAGACGAACCGAGGATAGTCGGTGCCAACGCCGGCCAGGGTTCCCCCGACGGGAGTGATCAACGCCGCTACGACTGCGGCGACGGCTACGGTGTGTCGGATCGTGATCCAGCGGCGACGGTATCGGAATACCAGGCTGTGTGATCACGACAAGGCCGAGTGAGACGCCCGAGAGGAGGATCAGGCTCTCCATGACGGACAGATACACCGCGGGGCCTGCCGGGAAGAACATGGGGCCGATCGCGAGGGGGACGAAAAGCTGCCCGACGTTATCCAGGTTGAGCGCTGCCGGGTTTCCCCCAAGGTAGTTCGGCGGGGTGATCTGTGCCACTCTGAGCGCAAGGGAATATAGCAGCACCGTTGCGGCGACCACGCCGGTCCCGGCGATTGCACCTCGGGTCTTCATTCGCCCCCACAGGAATCGTGGTCCCAAGCGCCAGAAGGAGAAGGACCGCGGTCACTCCGACCGTGACGACCGCAATCGCGAAGGTCAGAGAGTGGGCGAGGTAAAGGAGCGAGAGCGAAACGCCCAGAAGCAGTCCAGCGGTATTGTCCCCCGTGCGGGCGAAGGCGAGCAGGTAGACGATGGCAAGATTGAGGAAGACGAAGGCGAAAAAGTTGGGGTAGGCCCCCCAGAAAAGCATGTACAGCAGGGTGCCCGAGAACATGCACGCGCCCACGAACGCAAGCTGCAGCGGGCCGAACCGGATGAACCGGAACGCTACGTAGATCAGCGAGATGCCGAAGAACAGCAGCAGTAGCCCTCCGGCGACGTAATCCGGTGGCGAGTCGGCCCTCCCAGGAATCGGAGGAGGCCCCCGAGGAGCGGAAAGAGCAGGGGCGGGTAGATGAACGGGAGCCCCGAACGAGGCGACCGGGGGACTCGGGAGACCGACGTAGGCTCCACTTCGCGTGATCCAATCGCCCGGGTCAACGCCAGGAGGGATGGGGGCCGTCGCATAGCTGACCTCGAGCAGCGTCACCGCGGCGACGATCACCCCGAGCATCGCCGCGAGCCGGGTCCACGGAAGCGAAGCGACTACCTGCCGCACCGGACGTTTCCTCCGGTGCAGGGGCCGGGGGATGGCCTCCGGCGGTGTAGGGTCGGAACCCGCTGCGGCTACCCCGACCATCGTAGCCCCATCTCGCGAGCCCACCCATTCAGGGCTACGGGACCGTCAAGACGATCCATTCGCTGTTGGAGTAGTAGACCTGGCAGCCGAACTCCTCCTGAAGGTACAGCGTTTCATCGATGAGGAAGCTCCCGGCATAGAGGGAGAACGACTGGAGGTTGGGAATCAGGATGAATTCGATGCCGAGTTGGTGCCAAACTTGAGTGGTGTTGACCACCGAAGGAAGTCCGGGAATGGAGCTGACGGCGTTCGGGGTCGTCACGACGATCGAGCCGTTGATGGCTGTCGCGGGCCCGGAACCGCTCGGCGTGAAGACCACGATGGCTGCCGCCCCCGCAGCGGGAGGATAGTAGTAAGGCAGTCCTGCGAGCGCGCTGGCCGGCGTCACGGAGACGACGGTGGTGAGGCCGAGATAGTGCAATCCGGTCGGTTCCCAGTCGAACGATCCAGGAACGACGGAGAGCTGCGTGTCGGCACCGAGCAACGCCGGCGGGGTGATGACCTCCTGCAGGCTCGCGATTCGGTCCGGGCCCGTCGATTCGATGCTCGTCCTCACCGTCACGGACGGGTTCCCGGGAGTGATCATGACCGATTGATGGAGGGCGAACCCGCTCTCAGTGTAGGTAATGACGGCAGGCTCGCCGGGTCCTGTCGGTGGCTGGAAGGAGGGTGACCCCGAGAGGCCAACTACGTACGGCGTGTCGTTCAACGCCCCCACGAGGGTGACCTGCACGAGTTGCGGGGGAATGCGCAAGGTTCCCGATAGGCCCCCGCCCTGGAAGGCCGCGAGGTCGGGAATCCCGTCCACGTATGTGGGGTTCGTCCCAGCCAATGAAGCCGAAACGAGGCCGTTCGTGACCGCGTCCGACGAGGTAAGCGCATAGTAGGCCAACGTCGAATCGGTGATCTGGACTGGGTAGAACAGGAATGCGTTGCCTGGCCGAGGAGCGTAGGCAGCTCGGTGGGTGATTGCCCAAGTCCACTTCAGATTCCCCTTGATGGTGAGTACGCTTCCGGCTCGGCCCGAATGGTCGATCGCGTTCAGTGAGTCGAGGAACAGCTGGTCGTGGCTGGTTCCGCTGTTCGCCTGGACGTAGCGGACGTACGTTGGGCCCGCACTGGCCGCAGCGAGCAGGATCAGTGCGACGGCGATGACACCCAGAAAGGCGATCCGGCCACGGTGCGAGGCCCGGACCGTCGGGGGAAACGGAGTGAGGCTCCGGTCCGTCGGGGGCTCTGGTGTTCTTCGGGGCTCTCGGGCCGGGGACCCGAACAGTGGATAGCGTGCCAGCCACAGTCGGTCGATCAGGAACGCGATTGAGAGCCCGGCAGGAATCACCAACAGGAACCCGAATCGATGGTAATCCGTGGAGACGGACAGTAGCCAACCCACGATCGCAAGCCCAGGGATAGCGATCCACGCAGCCAACAGAACGAGGAGCGGGGTCGAGATCCATTGCGGACGTAGCGAAAGGAGCCCCCCGAAGGCGACGAGCGTCATGACCACGATGATTACGAGAATGTAGAACACAGCGAGCTTCCCGAGTGTCAGCCCGGGAAGGAGGTTTCGAAGGAATTGGCCGAAGGTGGCCGGATGCACAGCCGTCCCCGGGAGTGAAATAGCCCGGGCTTGCGATTCCGGCGAAGTGAATCCACAGGTACCAGCCGCCGACCGCGGCGAGAAAACCCAGAGAGGCCGACGTAGCCGGGGTAAGCTGAAAATTAGGCGTCGCAAAAGGAGTCCAGGGGCATCTCCGACCTTTCGTGCCGTGTTGCCACGGACTACTTTGAGCGGGACGAAAAGGGAGAGGGCCAAGACCACGACGACGACCGCTGCCAATCCAAGGCCCCCGAGGGAATGGCTCAGAACGGTAGCAGCGGCGAACACCCAGAAGAACACGACTGCCTATCGAGCCACGCCCGGTCGCTGTCCAAACGAGGCCCAGCAAGGCAAGGTTCGTGAAGATGAACGCCAGAATATTCGGAAGCGCCCCCCAGAAGAAGAGGGTCATAAACCATGGGTCGAGGAGGAGCAAAGCGACGAACGCAACGCTGAGGATTACGCTCCGCACGATCACGCGGCTGAGTGCGTAAGTGGACAGTCCCAGTCCGATGATGAGGATTGGCACGATCAGGTGGCCCGTCGCGATCGGGCTCCCGGTCAGGAGGACCAGAGCCCCCAGGATGGGAAAGAGCAGCGGAGGGTAGCCATAGGGGCTGACCTGCCCAGGGTAATGACCCCCGATGTAAGCATAGCTGATGGATATCCAATTCCCGGGTCGGATCCCGGCGGGATGGGGGATGCGAGCTGAAGTGCATAGATCCACACAGCGACCCCGACGGTGATCGCAGTCGCAAGAAGCCACCCCAGGCCTTCCCGGTGAGTCTCGATCCAGGCGAGCGAGTTTCCCGTCCGCACCGAGGGCGTTGAGGTCCCTACCGAACCCGAGGTCCCTGGCTCTGGGGATCCCCCCGAGGCGTCCGTGCGCGCAGACCCTGAATCTTGAGCGGCTGCTTGTGGGTCGAGGACCTCGCTTTCCCCGGGACGGACCGCTGGGTCGGAGCTTGGTACCATAACCTTAGCCCGCCGCCCGAGGCCAACGGGTCGGAAAGGGGGCCGCTCTACCCAGGATGCGATGACCGGGATCCGATTCGGCAGGCCCGAGAAGGACGGCATCAATCGCGCGCATGTACACGCATCGGCACCCGGACCCCCTTGATGAACCTTTCACTCCTTTCCGGACCCGGTCCCGAACCCTTTTTATGCTAGCTGTAGGGCGAGCGAAGATGTCGGACCGTATACGTCTCCATACGTGTTATATAACATGAGAACGAATCTTAATTCGATCCCGAATGCCGTCCCGAAAGGGGCAGCTTTCGGGGCGGCTGTCCGGGGGCCGCCCTGGTAGCCGCCACAGTATCGCGATAGCGCTCGGTATCCTCGCCGTCCTTTTGCTCAGCTCCGCGGGTTATGCGACAGGGGCTGGACCCAGTCCACCCGTCTCGGGACCGAGTTCACCCTGGGTGATCGTTGGAACCCTGTCCGACAATCAGCAAATCTACCTCAAGGTCGGTGGCGTCAACCATACGTTGTCCGACTCAATCGGGGTCGGGTCGCTGACCCCGTCCCTGCGTTCGTACGAAATAGTGATCCAAACGAATCTCCCGCTCGCCGGGGACGCTGTAGCGCTTTCCACCTCCCCGGGAACTCAGTGGGCGGGCCCGTCCCAAGTTCCGGGAGGTCCAGACAATCTCCCGCCGCTTCCAGATTGGACGTGGACCGTCATACACGGAGAGAATAATGATACTTCGAATTGGACCGAAAACACCGCCACGGGATCTCTCAACCGGATGGCGGCATGGGCCAACACGACGTACACTGTCACCGGGAGCCCGGCGCTGGTGGTCCCCATCCAGGTCACTCCGGGTAAGGCGGAGGGACCCGTCGCCCCCGAGCCTGGCTTCGCGATGTCGAGCGGACCCCCTTCGAACGACCCTGACTTTACTTCGTTGGCGCAAGCCCTGAAGCCGGGCGTGGTGCGCTGGGCTCAAGTGTGGTCCGCTCCCGCGACCTGGGACAAGAGCTCCGGCACCGTTACGTTCGACTTCGCCTCGTTCAGCGGACTCATGAACTTCAGCACACTCATCGGCGCGAAGGTGTACCTCAGCTTTCCTGCAGGTTCCTGGGGAGATGGCAATACCCTCCCGTCTGGAATGCCGCTCAACACGAGCTTTTGGGTGAACTGGTGGGGACACTCTTCCGGATACTTCCCCACGCTGGCCGCCTACGGCACGTACCTCACAACCTTCGCGAAGGAGGTAAAGAGCAACGGTTGGAACATCGCGTATTGGAACATTGGCAACGAGGTCCCGGTGGGTTACAACAAGAGTGTCGCTGCGGCGTTCGTCACGCTGTTTAACGCGGCTGCCCAGGACATCCACTCCGTGCTGCCCAACGCTTTGGTCGGCTCGGACGTTTTCACATGGCCCACGAAGGAGAAGTACTTTGCCGGAGTGGTTAAGGGAGCGGGTTTTCTCGCGTTCCACGAATACCCCGCGACCAGCCTTTGCGCGAATCCCGCCACCTACTGCCCGCCCGACAACGTCAACGGCTACCTGACAGATTCCAAGGTGCTTTCCAATTCCGACAACTACTCCAACCTTCCGTGGTCGAGCTCCCCCCTGTCCTCGCAGAACCTGTGGCACAACATCACGGGGGACTGGGTCCCGATGATCGACGCCGAGACCAACCTCGATGCCCAGCAGTCCAACGGATTTGACCCGCGAACGCCGACGCTCTTCAATGCGGCGTGGCTGGTCTCCCAATTGGTCGACGGCGCGCAGCAGAATCTCTCGAGTTTGATCGTCTATTCCTTGGCTGAGCTATGGCCCCCCGCGTCCTCCCCCACCGAGCGGTACGGAGGGTGGGGAGACGGCATGATCACCGAAGAATCGACGGGGGTCTACCAGGAGTTCGCCCCGTACTGGGCCCTCGACCTCTGGGCCAGCGCCGTCCCTCGCGGCGCGCGGGAGCTGCCGTTAACGGACGGGAGCCCATCGATCATCCGCTCGTTTGCAGCGGGCTCGAGTTCGGAGGTCTCCGTAATCGTGGTGAACCGGGTGGGCGTAGACGTTACGATCCCTGTGAGTTCCTCGAACAGTTCCTGGGTGGCAGTAGGGGCGACCACCCTGGATCAAACGACCTACAAGATGGTCTACGACAGCTCTACCAAGACCGAGCAACTGACCGCCTCCGGGCTGGGGCATCCCGCTCCCTCCGACCGACCGTCCATGTCCCTGACCCTGGAAGGCTACGGCGTGGGCGTCGTGACGTTCGCCCCCGTACCTCCGGGCGATCACACGGCCAGCTTCTCCGAGACTGGCCTCCCCTCAGGCACGAACTGGTCGGTCACGCTCGGGGGTGTGACCCACACGTCGACGGGAACGAAGGTGACATTCACGGAGCCGAACGGCAGTTACGGCTTCACCATCCCCACGGTCCCGGGCTACTCGAGCGCCCCCTCGAAGGGTACCCTCGTCGTGAAGGGCAACGAGAACCAGGCCGTCACGTTCGCATCGAAAACCAAGAGCTACACCGTATCCTTCAACGAGTCGGGTTTGCCGACGGGGACCGAATGGTCTGTCTCGCTCGGCTCAACGAACCGGTCGTCCCCGGATCCGACCATCGCGTTCACCGAGCCGAACGGGAAGTACGATTACTCAACGGGCATCGTTCGAGGATATGTTGCCGCTCCATCGAGCGGGTCGATCACGGTGCAAGGTGGGAATCAAACCCAGACCGTCCGGTTCATCCCGCTCCTGCCGGGGGAGTACTCGGTGACGTTCGACGAATCGGGCCTCGCGTACGGGAGCAACTGGTCGGTCACGCTAGGTACGATCAACAACGGCACGAACACCACCCAGGTCGCGTTCACCGTCGTCAACGGGACTTACAACTATTCTGTCGGGCCACTGTCTGGTTTTGAGACCCAGGCCGGAGCCGGCGTGGTGACGATCTCGGGATCGGGAGCTTCGCTCCCGTGGCGTTCGCCGCGGTACCGCCGTCCGAGTACACCGTCACTTTCGTGGAGAGCGGTCTCGGGGAGGGCACGAGTTGGTCCGCCGAGCTCGCCTCGTCGACCCTCTACTCGACCTCACCCACCCTCTCCTTCCAGGAGGTAAACGGGTCCTACAACTACTACCTCGGCACGGTGCCCGAGTACGCCACCGCAACCGCCTCGGGATCCGTAACCGTCTCGGGTGCAGCGGTGACCATCTCGGTGGTCTATGCCCTCAGCCGCACCAATAATGGGTCGGGTTCGGCGGGAGGTGCGGGCGCCGCTCCGGGGGCGGAGGGGTTGGCGGTCTCCTGCTCAGCTGGGCCTCTCTGGGCTTCCTCGGGCCGCTCGTCGGGGCCCCCATTCTGACGGCAATCCAGGTCGCTCTCGTTGTCGCGCTGTTCCTCTGCTGGGGTATCCTCGTCGCGCGCTGGCCACGCCGGCGCTCGCCGCGGGCCCATCGGACGGCGAAGGCCCACGCCGTTCGGGTTCACGCACGTCCAGACCAAGGGTTCCGGCCCCCTCCGTCGTCGATTACGAGTGGAGCGCGCACGTACTCCACACGTCGGTGAGTAGAGGGCCAGGGGCCGGCGGTGGTCCCCGGGTCGTGGAGGCGCGGGTGATTAGAGGTAACCCCAAGCGCGGAGACGTTCCTCGGTCTCGTCCGAGATGGTGGGAGCGTGCGTTCCCTGCATCCGGCGTGCTGCGTCGCGGGCGGCGTCCGCGAGCGACCGAGACCCCTCCGCCTCTGAGGACCAGATGTTGTGCATTTCGCCCGGGTCAGAACTGATGTCGTAGGCGTGAAGCTCGTCGCGTTCGACGTCGAGCGTGATCTTGGTCGTTCCCTCATACGCGGCCACCCAGAGCCGGTCGTACTCCTTTCGGCGGTCCCCTTCCAGGGACTGAAGCATCGGGTCCGCGAGAATTCCATCCGCCACCGAGAAGACTGGTCCCGGGCGCGCCCGATCGACCAGTCGCGACAAGGAAATCGTGTGGGCCCGCACCGGGGGCGGAAGACCCGCCGCCTCGGCCGCGGTAGGAACGAAGTCCACCAGGCTCGCCCAGCCAATCCCCGTTCGACCTCCATCCCTTCCCTCGGGCCACCGAACCCAGAGGGGAATTCGGACCTCCGCCTCGTCGACCCGGAGCATGTGGAAGAACAGGTCGTGCTCCCCCAGAGCCTGACCGTGGTCGCTGGTGAGCACCAACAGCGTGTTCTTCCAACGCCCCGCGTCTTCAAAGACCCGGACGATGCTGGCAATCCGCGCGTCAATCGCCTGGACTGACGCGCGATACATGGTCCGGAGCCGCTGCATCGAACGAGGGTCGGGGTCCCATTTTTTAGAGAGCCAGCCCATCCGGTCTTGGCGGACCCGGGCGTATCTCCACCAATCCATCATCCCCGGGGCGACCGTTCGGGTCGGAAAGTACGGTTCGTGGGCCTCGAGGAGGTTCACGAAGGCGTAGACGGGGGTTTCGGAAGATTGGGACCGGAGGAATGCGGCGACGGCCGGTTCGATCCAGGGCGACACGTGGATACCATCGTTGGCATGGTCGCCGTTGAGAACCTGCCCTCCGAACCGACTCCCGACGTCGAGGATCCCCGGATACCGGTGCGCAAGAGGCGCGAGACGCCGGACGACCGCCCATCGCCCTCCCCGCCGCGCTGCCGGGTCCTCGGTCGGGACCGCATCCCCCGTTCGACGAAGGTGCGGGGGACCCGCGGGCCGAACTCCCCGTAGGTAGGCCTCCCACCATTCCCCCCAGGTGGCCAAGTCGAACCCGTGATCGAGACCAGACTCCGGACCGATGAGGAAGTTCGCTGAGAAGCTCGCACTTCGATACCCCGCCGGACGCAGAATGTCGGCGAGCTGAGGGAGGGCAGGGGAAAGCCGAAGGTCCTGGCGGTTGTGAAGACGGTGATCCCAGGGGTAGAGCCCCGTGAAGAGGCTCGCGTGCGACGGGAGGGTCCAAGCGGAGGGGCTCACCGCCTTCGGAAACAGGACAGATTCCCGTCTCAGTTGGTCCAGGAACGGCGTCGGACGCACGGGGTCCGGGCCCCCGGGGAAGTCTTCGGCTCGAACCGTGTCCATGACGATGCACAGAATGTCCGGAGGGCGGGTCGCGCTCAGCTATCCACCTCGGCAGCGCGCGCGAATCGACGTCGGGCACGACGCGTCGCGATAAGGACCCTCGTTCTCCGCGGCGAGGCTGGACTCGGAGGGCCTCGTGGTATTCCCATGGCTAACGCCGGCCTTCGAACGCGAGCTCCGAGTCGCTCCGACGAGGAAGGACGGGCCGAGCTACTTTAGTCTGTCGTCTGGGATGATACGGACGCGGCATCCCCCGCGGAAACCTGGGAACTTGCCGTCGCGGTCGCGCGGCCGGACCCCGAGGACGGACGGAGCCCGGCGGCCAGTGGTGAGGCGACCAGCCCCGGCACGAGACCCACGTAGAGATGAAGGTAATCTTGAGCGACGTCGTCCCAAGTCCGGATCTGGGAGGGCTGCCAATGCCCAACTGCAAGGAGCTGGCGGAGTCCGGCGGCAACTGCATCCACGTCCCCCGGCGGGACGAGGACCCCCTTCACTCCGTCGGAGGGGATCGATTCTCCCGCTCCCGGCACGTCCGACCCGAGAACCGGGGTGCCCAGGCTCGCTGCCTCCTCGAGGCAGGTTGGCGTCGACTCCATTCTGCTGATGGAGGGGCACGCGACGACGTCCGCCCACCGGTAGAGCGCGCCCAGGCGGTCGTCCGCCACGAACCCGAGGAACGTCACCCGGGATCGGATGCCCCTCTGGTCGGCCCACTGCTGGAGGCGAGGCTCCTCCGGGCCCCGCCCCGCGATATAGAGATGGACCGGGAGGCCATCGCCCACCAACCGGCCGACGGCTTCCAAGAGCACTGGGAGCCCTTTGTAAGGGACCAAACGACCAACGAAGAGCACGCGTCGATCCCTCTCATGCCCTTCCCCGGAGGGGAGGTTCAGTTCAGTTGACGCGGATGACGCGGCCCCGGAGATTCCCAGTCGGGCGGGGTCGACCCCCTTCGGGATCACCTGGACCTTCGCGAGGAACGGCGAGAGGACCGGAGAGGACCGCGCATATCCGAGGCTATTGGACACAACGATGTTCGCAGCGGCAAGCGCGGGTCGCGCCGAGGTGGCGCGGTACACGGAGGTCGCGATCCTCCCGAGGAGCGCGACGGACAGACGAGCGTCCATGTGGTAGGTCAGTATCACCGGCACCCCCGAGCGACGCGCCTGTCGAGTCACCCAACGCTCCACCAGCGGGAATGGCATGTGGAGGTGGACGAGTGAAGAATCAGCGACGATCGAGCGCAGCGACGCCCGGGCCGCGTGCGAAAGAACGACGGGTCGCTCGAACATCTCGAACCCCGGAAGGACCACCTGTTCCGCGTTTCCGATTGAAAGGGCGACAGGGTCGTGGCCCCACCGGACTCGAGTGGTGACCAGGCGAACCGGGACCGCTCTCGAGGCGAGATCCACAACCCGGTAGGCGTACCTCTTCGGTCCCTCCTCGATATGAGGGAGGGAGGGGGACGATGACCGTCACAGGACGCATGGAGATCGCTCGGAGGCCGGAGGGGTCCTCCCGCTATCATGAACTGACTCAGTACAAAAGCGGGTGCTGGAGATCGCACCTCACCGGGGGGCCGCCTTCAACGTCGAGCCCATCCCGGAGAATCGAACGCGAGTTCAGGGAAGGGGGGGCAACCGTTTTCACTTCAGTTCTCTGGGCGACGTGACGCGCGGAGCGGGTTGAGCCCGCGGCGTGTTCAGGACGCGAAGTGATGGCGAACCCGAGCCCTCGTACTCCCCCACTCCAGGTGTTCCTCGACTTCGACGGGACCCTAGTGGAGCCCAACGTCGCCATCTTGGTGGTCCAGGAGTTCGCTCTGGAAGGTCGTGCGCTCGCGCGGGAGGTCGACCTTGCTCTCCACGCACAGAAGCTGACGCTCCGGGAGGCGTGGGAGCGGGAGGCCCGCGCCCTTCCGGCCGACCGGCTTCCGGAGATGGTGGAGTTCGTTCGACGACGCGCGCCGCTGCGGGCGGGGGCGCGCGAGTTGCTCACCCTTCTGAAGCGTCACGGTGTGCCCACTTCCTTGCTTTCGGGCGGCCTGGACGTCTTCATCCAACCTGTACTCGAACGAGAAGGCCTCGAACTCCCCGTGCTTTCGGAGACGGCCGTCCGCGACCCCTCGGGAGGACTGCTCGTGCAGCATCCGCTGGGGCACCCTACGTGCCGTCTCTGCGGGATCTGTAAAGCCCTTGTCGTGGAAGCTCCCACTGACGGCCCCCGGAGCGTCTTCATCGGAGATGGGTCGACCGACCGTTACGGGGCCGAGGTCGCCGACATAGTGTTCGCCCGTCACCGCTTGCTAGAGTTCTGCCGGGCGAACTCGATTCCCTGCCACGCTTTCGAGGACTTTGGGCCGGTGATCGAACGTTTCGAGGCGTGGCTCGAAAAGGACGAACCGCTGCCTCCGGCTCGATCGCGTGGCAGTGCCTCGTCTCCCTGCCCAATCTCGAGGAAGCTCGTTGAGATCCAGAGTTAGGCAAACCCATGGAGCGGGTCACCGGCGTTGCAGGTTGGTCGAAACGTTCAGGACGACTCACGTTGCGGGAGTGCACAGTTCGATGGCAGAACCTCCCTCAAGCAACGTGGCGAGCGGCCATGCGCTCCATGCTCAGTGAGGCGCTATCGCGGCCCCCGATACATTCACGGATACCGAGAAACCACCTCGACCGCGCCTTAATACTCGAACCGATTGCAAGAGAGCCGATGGCGGGGGTCAATTCATCGCATTGCCAGCGCGTCACAGGGTTGGCGTGGCTTCTGGTTATCGGAATCACGCTCTTGTTCGTGGCGTCATCCGTGATCGTACCCGGAGGTGCCGGAGGTCGCTCTCTGCCTTCCCCCGTTAGGGCCGACGAGGTTCGCGCGGACCCTGCCGCCGGCGGCAGCCCGCCGGCGAGATCGAGCTCTTCGTTCCCCTCCCCGATCCAGCATGTGGTCACCGTATTGCTGGAGAACCAGAACTACTCCACCGTTCTCGCGGAAGGTCCGTACGAGGCGTACCTCGCTCACACTTACGCCCTTGCAACGAACGATTACTCTGTCCGCCACTATTCGGTACCGGCCTACCTGGCCGCGACGTCCGGTATCGATTCCGCCGGGTTTGGCGTCTACAACGCTCGGAACATCGGGGACTTGGCGGATTCGTCGAATCTCACGTGGGCAGCCTTTGAGCAGAGTATGCCGCAACCCTGCGACCCCGAAAGCAACTGGACCGCGGGATACGACTCAGACCATAACCCGTTCATCATGTTTGAGGACATCGAGGAGAGTGCGACTCGCTGTGACGCGCACGACCTAACGTGGTCCTCTTGGACGAACGACGTCAGCGTCAATTCGATCCCAAACTACTCGTTCATCACCCCGAACACAACCAACGACGACCACAACAGCTCGATCCCGGCGGGCGACGGCCTGGCTCAAGAGCTGGTTGAGTCCCCTCATCAACGATTCGACGATCTTTTCCAACACTGCCTTCGTGATCAGCTTCGACGAGTCGGAAAATGATTCCTCACCATCCGTCAACGGCTCGTCTGGGGGCCACGTCTACACGGTCGTCGGTCAGCCCCTATTCTCGGGGCCTGACCTCGGACGCTTTCTACAACTCGTTTTCCCTCCTTACCACGGCCGAGTGGCTCCTCGATCTTCCAGGCGGCACCTTGGGGAACTCGACAAGAATCAACGATAACTGGACCCTCCACCCGCCCATGCAAGACCTGTTCTCCTTCCCTCCTCGGTCGTTCCCGGTGGCGTTCACAGAAGCGGGATTGCCCCCAGCGACCTCGTGGTCGGTGACCGTAGCGGGCATCCTGCAGCTCAAGACGGCGGCAACGATCACTTTCTCCGAAACGAACGGGACCTACGCTTACTTGGTGGGGTCCGTGTCGGGATTTGGGAATACTCCGTCTTCGGGATCGCTGACCGTAAACGGAACTGGACGGAACGTCTCGGTGGCTTCGCTCACGCTCTACACGCTCACGTTCAAGGAGAAGGGACTCCCGAGCGGGACAAATTGGAGCGTGACGGTCGGGGTCACGAACCTCTGGTCGACCCTGACCAATCTCAACTTCTCGCTGTCCAATGGCAGCTATGCCTATTTCGTGGCGAATGTCGCGAACTACTCTAGGGCGCCGACTGGCACCGTCACGGTCTCCGGCCAGGGCGATTACGGTCGTCGAGGCCTTCTCGCTGGTGAAGTACGTTATTACGTTCAAGGAGGAGGGGCTTCCGACCGGAACAAATTGGAGCGTGACGGTTGGGCTGACGACCTCTGGTCGACCTTGAGCTACATCCACTTCCATCTACCCAACGGCAGTTACTCCTACAAGGTGGCCAATGTCGCGAACTACTCGAGGACGCCGACCGGGACCGCCACGGTCGCCGGCCGGGGCGTTACGGTCGTAGAGGCCTTCTCGCTGGTGAAGTACTTTCTTACGTTCAAGGAGGAGGGGCTTCCGACCGGCACAAATTGGAGCGTGACGGTTGGGCTGACGACCCTCTGGTCGACGCTGACCTACATCCCCTTCCCGCTGCCCAATGGCAGTTACTCCTACAAGGTGGCGAATGTGGCGAATTACTCTGGGACGCCGACCGGCACCGTCACGGTCGCCGGCCGGGGCGTTACGGTCGTAGAGGTTTTCTCGGCAAAGAAGGACTCGGTCACTTTAAAGGAGGACGGACCACCGAACCTGACGGTCGAGGTCGAGGGGCAAAAAGCGACGGTGACCACCCACTTCAGTCTTCAAACGCCCAAAGTGGGAGCGACGAGATTCGAATTCTTGCCCTCCAAGAATTTCCAAGGGACCCCGGGATTGATAACGAAATTGGCGGCGGGCACAACCCTTCACCGGAATACTCGCTGAAGATGACCCCCAAATCCTTCGTCAACTTAGATACCGTACTCGAGCCTCTGGGGACAATCCCCACCCTCGTCTGGGACGGAGAGAATCTATTGGTGCTTTTGCCGGGGCGTACCTACAACACGGGTGTGAATCGGTCGAGCGCCTTCGGCTTCCCCTTTATCCGCGCGAACCAAACGTGCACGGCTTTCGGAGCGGGCTGAGCATGCGGAGACGCTGTTGGGAGACACCAGGTGTGGGAGGTCTGGGAGCGTTCGTCTTGGTTGCGGTCATGGTCATGGGAGGAGCAGGGGGCCCGATCGGATCCGCGCATTCCGCGTTCGATACTTCTATCTCACCCTCGGTAGTGATCCGACCCGGGTCCATTCCCAACGGCAACCTGTCGATCAGCATTCCGCAACCCACGGCCCAGGTGGTGCCGGGAATGTTCTCGGTCGATCAGTACCGCCTATCGATCCTCTCGAATCTATCCAACTTTCCTCGCAGGTCGTCACCATCTGGGTCCCGCAGACCATCGCGGTGTTCAATTTTTCCAGTCAGACGATCAAGATCGTCGATCCCTTCGCTCACTTGAACTTCACCGCGGGGGGGCCGTCCGCATCGGGGCTATTCAACACTACGACTCTCGTGAAGTTTGGAGGGCAGTTCAACGACTCCGACTCCGGCAATCCTAACCAGTCAGCTCCTCAGTTTCATGTCCAACTGGCCCGACGGGTCGGTCGAACTCACGGTGAGCTGGCGATGGGCCATTGCCTACCCCGATGGATCGAGCCTTTTCAGTCCATGGAGCCCCGCCTCCACCGTAGAGGACGGCGGCGTACTCCCAACTCCTGAGCTACGGCCCGACTACGGTCCCGACGAACGGCTGGTTTCAGGTTTGCATGGCCTCCTCGACCGTTTCGCGCGAGTTCTCACTCCACCTGGAAACCGTCCACCCCGTCGACGATTTCGTCCAGGTCGAGCAGAACGTCTCAGCGAACGCGACCCAGCCGGTTTGCTGGAGCGCCCAGGTGGCGTCGTGGGTTACCCCGCAGCCGCTCCTCGCGCACGTGTGGGCCTATGATCAAAAAACGTTCCTGCTGTATCTCATCAAGATCACGGTCGTGAACCAGACGGGTCCGTTCGCGTTCCTTACTCCATGGTCCACATGGAATACCTTAGTCACGTTAGGCGCCTTGGGGGTGGCCGCGGGGTTGGTCGTGTGGGGCGTAGGGAGATTCTCCTCCGCTCGACGAAGCACTAAGTCAGAGGAGAAGGCCGAGCAGGTTCTGAGGAGAAGAGTCCCCCCTCGTAAGACGCGGCGAGATGACTCGCGCCAAGGCTGTGGCGGGGGCCCCACGGGCTTAGTCCAAGGGGCGACCAGCGGACGGGCGGAGAACGAGCTGGGGGGGGCGCTCGACAATCCCGGGCGGGTCCAGGGTCCGTCGAATAACCTAACTCTCATGGGACACGCGAGCCCCGGGGTCGACAACGGAAACCTTCCGAGCGGGAACGGCACCTATATGGCAACTTTCGTTCGTGGTTATACTACCCATGTCCGTTCATCGAGAATCCACGCCATCTGCGGCGGAGCTCCCGCCTCCCAGAAGAGGCGGATTCACCGTGCCGCCGTTGCCCTGGTGGTCATCCTATTCGTGGCCACCTCCAGCATCTTCCCAACTGCTGCGGGGCGTTCAGCGCTCGCTTTACCGGACCGACCACCGGGTCGCTGTGGCACCCCGGTGGCGTCCACGCCAGCGGCGGGAGGCTCGTTCCCGACCCCCATCCGACACGTCTTCCTCATCATGATGGAGAACGAGGGGACCGATCAGGTCTATGGGAACCTCTCGTACGAGACGAAGCTGGCCAATATGTACGGGTGGGGTGGAGATGCGAACAGCAATCCGGACGCGATTGGATACTACGCTCTCTGCCATCCGTCCGCACCGAACTACCTCGGGATCACCTCAGGCCAGCCGCTGCAGTGCGGGACCGACGCGTACAACAACTACTCTGTCAACAATCTCGGGAGTCTGCTCCAAACAGCCGGCGAATCGTGGGTCGCGTACGAGGAGAGCGCGACGACTCCGTGCGACGGAGTCAAGCGGCGGAAACTACCTCGTGCAGCACAATCCGTTCCCGGTACTACGGGGACCTCGGAGGGGATTCGCCCGGCTCCGTGTGCGCGACCCACGATGTTCCCATCGCGAACCTCACCGACGATTATCCATACGGCCAGACCCCGCCGGCGTTCACGTTCATCGGACCGAACGACCTGAACGACGGCCATTCCTCGTCGGCGAAGTATGGGGATGCCTGGCTCTCGGGGTTCGTGCCGAAGTTGATGGCGAAGGGCTGGTTTTCGAGCTCGGTGATCTTCATCACCTATGACGAGTCGTACGGGGCGAATCCAGACAGCGGATACGACGGTCTCGCCGGCGGCCCGGTGTACATGGTGGCCGTGAGCCCGTTCAGCGCGGGGACTGGAGCGCTGGGTTACAACGCTTCGCATTATGACACGCTCGCGACGATCGAGTGGTTGCTCGGCCTCCCGCGAACCGGCACGGGGAACGACAGCACGGCCAAGTTCCCCGCGATGAAGAGCCTCTTCCAGTTCCCGGTCTCGGGCACGGTGAGTTCGGCCGTAGGAGGCGCGCCAATCGGGGGAGCCAACGTCTCGGTCGAAGGGCAGCAGAAATACAACCTCACGGACTCGGCGGGCGGCTACACGCTTCGGCTCCCGGTCGGCAACTTTACCCTCAACGCGACTGCGATCGGTTACTTACCGAACTCAGAGTCGGTGACGGTCTCGGGATCTGGCAGGTGTTCAGAATTTCTCCTTGGCGCCTCGGTCGGTGACGCGCTATGCAATGAGTGGTGGCGTCTACGCGTTCTCCACCCGACTCCCGATATCGGGCGCCAATGTCAGTGTCACTCCCGGCCCGACCGAGGTGACCGGCGCCGATGGGCTCTACTCTTTCTCCTTGGTCAACGGGAGCTACGACGCTCTCGGTTTCCGCCGTCGGCTTCAATTCGACCACCCTCGGCACCGTCGTTGCCGGAAAGGCCGTCGACCTCACGTTCTGGCTCAACAACTCCTCGTTCAACCCGCCTCCGCTCCTGACGGTGGTCGCCTCGGTCGCTTCCGATCCGATCGTCGCAGGAGACCCGGTCGGGTTTTCGGTCAATGTTACGGGCGGCGTCCCTCCCTATACCGAAGAGTGGACTTTCGACGACGGTGCCACAGGTTCCGGGGCGACCCCCATGCATTCCTTCGTCACCGCGGGCAATTACACCGTAAATGTGCAGGTGAACGACTCGAGGGGCAACGAGGCGAACGGCTCCGTCCACGTTGAGGTGTTGCCGGCTGACTGCGGATGCTCACCGGTCTCTCACCCGCAAGGTTTCCCCCTGTGGCTACTTTGGCTCGTCGGAGCCGCCGCTGTTTCCCTCGTGCTCTATGTCCGCCGTAGAGCGCAACCGCCCACCCGAAGGCGTTCCGCCGGTAGGTCACGCCTGAGACGAAGGGCCGGGTGACCGGACGGGAAGGGCGGTCTCCGCTTACATCCAAGCGGGAATGGCGGTCCGCAGCCGGGCGAACTCGCCGGGCAGGGCCGGTGACAGCCCTCCAAGCCCTCAGTTGTACTCGATCGTGAACGTGCCGTTGTAGCTGATCATCAGTTGGCCCGAAGCGATGTGCAGTGCGCCCGTTGTCACCCACGTTTTGAACGTGTGACCGGAGCACTTCCCGACCGTGAAAGCATACGGAACCGTCGAGGGAACGAACTTCGCTGACGTGTCGTTCCCGAACTTCGTCCCGTTGAACGTCAGCGGTCCACAGAAGCTGGGTTGAATGTAGAACGTGACGAGCGCGCTGGGGGCGAACACCGCCTTGATCAGCTTGTTGTAGAGGATCGCCCCGCACACGTCGTGGATGTGGACCAGATACGATCCGGGAGGGAGATAGCTGTCGTAGTTGAGGACCGGGATCGACACGTTCGCGGTGACCGCATTGGTCGCGACGGTCGTGCCCTGTGCCTGGACCACCGACCCGGCGCCGTTCTCCATCTCCAAGAAGAAGTATCTCCCCGGCAACCGGTCCGCCGAGGAGTGCGGTGTAGTTGGTCCCGATCGTCACCGACTGACCGTTGCCCGGGCCGCTCAAGAACTCGATATACTGAGCCGGGAAGAAGATCGAAGGCAGTTGGGGACCTCCGCCCCAGGTGCTCTTCGGCGTCGACCAGGGCGACTTGGACATCGTTCCGTTCGGCTGCTCGATGGACCACATCCAACGGAATTCGAGGGTCAACTGTCCGTACGGAACATTGGCCTGGATAGCGATCTTTTGAGTGGAGATACGGCCCCTGCCTCCTGTCGGAAAATGCAGTCCTCCGCTGGGTGTTGCGCTACGGTTCGTGTGAGCGCCGTTGGTCCAACCCGAGCCAGTAATCATCAGGGTCTGAGAAGAAATGGCGAGAGTGTAGTTCCCGGTCGGGGCGAGGGGGAACGTGAAATCGACGGTCGGGAAATAGACGGAGACCCCGAGGTCGGCCGAGGTGTAATTCACCACGGCGAACTCCATCGTATCGACGATCTGACCGCCACTCGAGAGGTTCGACTTCGGCTCGTACTGATAGATGTAGAGTGCCGAAGGGGAAGGATTGCCGACCGCGTTGCAGTCGAGGGAGGTCGATGCCGAAGCGAAGGGCCAGCCGGGGTCGAATGGGAAGCAACTGCGTTGGAGGGGGAGATCCCGACGATGACGAGGCTAGACCAGCAGCACGATTAGCGTTACGAAGGTCGCCAAAAGCAGAGTGCGGGCCGCGTTGCTCTGCCCGCAACGTCGGCGACCATTTGGCGGCGCGGCTTCTGATTGATTTACCGTCATTGCCCCTGGATATACGGCTCGCGGGCGCACCCACATCGGAAGGGACTCATAAGCTGCACGGGGTCCGCCTACGTGTCTATGCGGACGAAGCTCCGTCACCGAACACGACCTGATGCTCGTTAGGATCGCGCGGGAATCTTGAGAGCGTCCGTCAGGACCCCGCGGGCCAGCTCGGGTCGGGTCGAGCTCGTGGCTGCCCTGAGGCCGACCATTCCCCCCGCTGTTTGAAGAGATGGGCGGGTCCGCCGAGGTCGATTCCCACCTTGGGGTGGAGAGACCCCGGGGCGCACCCTATCACGTCCGACAGATCCGATAGTCCGATGGACCAAAATTGGGGCCGAATCCGCACGGATGCGGACGCAGGGGCCCGGCCTGTCGCGAAGCTTTATTGGGTCCTCTAGGGGTCCGCTGGCGGCTCGGATCGGGACCGAGTTAGGGCGGTCGATGGCGGTGCATTCGATTGGTGGGCGCAGATCGTCAACTTCACGAGCCGTCATCGCGCTCGGGATTACACTTCTATTGATGGCGTTAGGATTTGCGATCGGAGGGAGTCCGTCATCCGACAAGAGAGGGCAGACCAACGAATCGATCCCCAAGCCTTCCATGGCGCTGTCTCCCGGGGGAGATTTTCCCATGTACCTGGGCAATGTCGAGCGAACGTCCGCCTCGACATCCGAGCAGAGGTAAACCTAGCGACCGCCCCCTGGTCCATCTCCTCTGGAACTTCACGGCGGGAGGAGCCGTCCACGTCCCAGCCCGTGGAGGACAACGGGGTAGTGGTACTTCGGGGCTCAGGACGGCTACGAGTACGCGGTGGGGGCTATTAACGGCACGTTTCTCTGGAAGACCTTTCTCGGGCAGGACAGCAATGATTCAGGATGCGACGACCCGGTGCTCGGGGTCACCTCGACGGCGACAGTGGTCGGACCTACCCTTTACGTTGATGGCGGGTACCCATTTCTCTACGCCCTCAACACCTCGACCGGAGGCGTGGAATGGCGACGCCCTTATCGGCGGCTCGGATAGCCTCGGGTTCTACGATTGGTCGAGTCCTCTGATCTACGCGGGGAGTGCCTACATCGGGATCGCCAGTCAATGCGATCACCCGCTGGTCCCCGCAGGCGTCGTGGAGTTCTCACTTCGCGACGCATGCGATGGTCCGTTACTTCAATTCGAGCGTTCCTTTGGACCTCGGATCCAGCATCTGGGGGTCGCCGTCCGTCAACCCCTCGACGAACTCGATCTACGTTACGACCGGGAACCCGTACGGGCTTACGCCGTCTAATTACAGTGAATCGGTTCTCGCGCTCAACGCGACGAACCTCTCCCTCCAGGCTTACTGGCAAGTACCTGCCGCTGCCGGCCCCGGGGATTCGGATTTTGGCGTTAGCCCCACCCTCTTTACTCCGAAGGGCGGGTTCCCGATGGTGACAGCGGCAAACAAGAACGGCTACCTGTACGCGTTCTATCAATCGAACCTGACCCTCGCTTGGCAACAGAGGGTTTGCTGTCAGATGGGTCAGGACGACCACTTCTCGACCGCTTGGGGAGGAGGATACGTGTACTCTGTGGGGGCGGTGACGTCGATTGGCGGGGTGCCCTACAACAGCTCCGTGCGAGCGTTCAGTCCGCTCAACGGCACGGAGATCTGGAAGAAGGGCTTCCCGGAATCCTCCTTCTCAGGATATGCTGCGCCATTGTATGTGAACGGAGTTCTCATCGTCCCGGATGGGAGCGACCTATTGTTTCTGGTCGCGTCTTCCGGGAATTTGGTCTACTCAGCTCACGTGGGGGGTTTGACGCAGGCCGCAGCCTCGATTGCGAGAGGAGAGGTGTTCGTGGGTTCCACCGATGGATCCGTCCTGGCTCTGGACGTCCAATTGAACTCGAGCGCAACGGAGTATGTGGCGTCCGCCGCGACCCCCCTCTCCGTGACCTTCCACGTGACCGGGACAGGGGGGCTGCCACCTGTACACCTACGCGTGGACGTTCGGGGACGGGAACGACTCCGCCCTCCAGGCACCGGTGCATGACTACAGCGAGCCCGGGACTTACTCCGCCGTCGTCACCGTGACGGACCTGGCGGGGAACGTCTCGACCTATGACCTGGCGGTCACCGTTACCGTTCCAGCGGGCGGGGCCTCCGCCTTCCCGGTCCTGGAGGGAGTTACGTTCGGATTGGTGGGGATCATCGTCGTTCTGGGGGTGCTCGTCCTGATCGAAGTCACGCGCCGACGGCAGTCGTCCGGCTGCACCTCGGAAAGCGGGAGAGCGGAGCAACGCAGCCCAGGCAGGGCAGCCTCCCCCAGGGGCCAAGGGGTTGGGCGAGGATCCGCCGGCACCCCCCGACGGATAGCGGAGAGATTCGAGTCGGTCCCTCATCGGAGGAACCGGGGCACGTCTAAGGCCAGTAGACCCGGACCGAGCGTTGGCCGTCCGGGCCCGACACGTGCCACAGGTCCGCCGGCGCTTTGTCTCGCTAAAGCGGCCCTTTATGACGCCCAGAACGGGCTGGGATTCCGCCTCCCATCACGCGGCCTGCACGCTTAAGTGTCCCATCTCTTCACGTGTGGATACGCATCCATCCCCCCCGACGACTGACGCTGAGCCCAGCGAGGGTACCGGTTTCCCGCTACGTCGGCCAGGAACGGGGGGATCCGATTGTCGGGAAGCGTTCCGAGCGTTCCTTGATTTTCGAGGAGGAACGGGGGGCGCTCATCTCTCGCGGCCAGAGGTCCGCCGAGGGGCTCTTCAACCTCCCCTGCGTCCGAGACGGCGTCCCGGCCATTAGATCCTTACAACCAAGGGGTCCACGTCGCCAGGGCGACGGCCGGCGGGGCCGCATCGGTGTCCTCACTCTGACGGTACTCGTCGTCGCTATGGCGGTGGCCTCCGCCACAGGACCCTGGACCGCTTTCAGCCAGACTCTAGGGGCCACGAACGGAACCGAAGTGTCCGGCGATGTCGCGACGACCCCTTCCAGCCCAGCGACGACGGGAACTCACTCAGCGAACCCTAGCCAAGTGACTGCGGGCGCCCCCCCCGTCAGCGTGGATTCGTTGATCACCCCGCGGATCGTTCCGCTCGATCTGCCTGGTCCGCACCCAGCGGCCTGGGGCTCGGAAGGCCTGCCGCCAGGGATACCGGCGCTGCTTCCAGCTGGCTCGGATCCGGTGACCCCGTGCGATGTCGTGAATCCGGCGGTCGGTGGGCAGTCCTTGCTCGCTGCGGGCTGCGTCGGGCACGACGAACCCTCGCTGAGCTTCTATTCCGATCTTTCGGGCAGCGGAGGGAATCTATCCTGGAACGCGACGCTACCCGAGGACGCTTCCCCGACGCAGAATCAATCGGACCTCTACGCGGCCGCGTGGCTGGGCCTCGTCGTATCGGACCCCGCAGGCTGGCTCGGACAATGCTACGTTGAGATTCAGTTTTACCCCGACTTCAGCTGGGCTACGCCGGGCACAAGCACGCCGGGCGTTTGGGCCGGAGCTGCCGTCGGTTGGCAGGTCGACCCCGCGACAGGAGCTGTGGACACTTGTTACTACTCTCCACTGTACGTCGACGGGTCCAGCGGGGATGGCTACTTCTCGATGGCCCAGGGCGACTCCTTCCAGCTCGCCCTCCTCGGCTGGACCGGCGACCCCCAGGGAGAGCAGGTCTGGATCAACGACACGTCGAACGCCGTCGATAGCCAAGTCACCCTCTACAACTCAACCGGTGGGTTTCCCCTGGACCCCGCCTACTCCGCCAACGACGTGCAGAACGCCCTTCTTTGGACGACCGGAGGGGAGTTGCCCGTCCTCCTTCGCCTTCGAGATCGGTCGGAGCGGAAATCCCGGCGGCGTGACGAACAGCTCGTTTGACGGCTGCACCCCCGGTGCCAAGGACAGTTCCTCGAAGGACCCTTCCGTTCCGTGCCCGAGTTACGACCCCGTGAGCTGGGTGAATGATACCCTGACACAATGGACGATCGGTGTCCCGACGTTCATGGATCGTGCCGCGATTTCCACCCCAGCGCAGTTTGGAGTCTCCTCCACTGTGGGGGGCTCGGCCGCGATTCCGATCCTTAGCAATGGCACCTGCGGCAGCCGAATCGGCAGCTCGTTCTGCACGTATCCCTGGTACAGTTACTCTTGCACGACACCCGGATTCACCTTCGGGGCCACGGACTTTTCTGCCGTCACAGACGACTTCGGGGAGTCGAGCCAGTACGCTTCCGTACCGGCGAAGAGCATTCTCGGGACCCCCGGTTACCCCTTGGACAACTTCTCCCTACCAGCCTGCGGGGCTGGGTCTCACGCGGTCACGCTCTCGATCTCCGGTTCGGCCAGCGGCTCGATCTCCTTCCTGTCGGGCGACTACACGAGCACCTCGACCGTTTCCGGGATTCCCGACGGTGACTACTCTCTCGGCGCGCTGCCGGTCGCGACCGCGGGTTTCGCCGGGTGGTCGGTATCGGGCGATGTGACCGTGGCCTCCTTGACCAGCCCGGCCACGACGCTCACAATCGAGGGGAACGGGGCCGTCTCCGCGATGTTCACGGCCACGCCGTTCTCCTCCCAGGTGTGGTTCAATTCGACCCTTCCCGGCGGATTGGTCGTCGTCACGCCGGGGGCCCTCTACTCGAGTTCTGCCACCCCAACGACCGTGCCGGCGGGAAGCTCGATCCCGCTAGACCCCGGGGTCTACGGAATCCAGTCTGGCCCACCCCCTGGCAGCGCCTTTGCGAGCTGGTCGACCATATCGGGGGCGGCGGGGGTGACACTCGCGTCGTTGAGCTCGTCGGTCACCTGGCTGACGGTGACGGGTGCCACGAGCACCGCTTCGATCGAGGCGGCGTACACCGCCGTTGCCGTACCGTCCTCCGTGAACGTGACGGACAACGGTTCGGGAACTGTCCGGCTCGATGGTGTGACCGTTCCCTACAACCCCGCGACGGGACTTTCCAGCGAGGTGATCCCGGTTCTCCCCGGAACGTACCCGGTCGTCGCCTCTCGCTGCGCCCGGGTGGAGATTCTTCGCGTGGACCTACGGGCCGTCCTCCCTCCTGGTCCGGTTCAACGCGACCACGAACGTTTCGTTTTCCGCGGGGGTCGCTTCCTTGACCGCGACCTTCGCGGCCAATGTTACGTCGTTCAACTCTCCTGGCCCTGGGGGTCGGGTCGCGGTGGACGACATCGGCCCATTGGCGAATGGCACGACGAGCTGGTTACCTCGCGGGAACTATGACCTCGACGCGCTCCCGTTCGGGGGAGAAAAGTTCCTGCACTGGACCGTGAACAGCAGCGCCGCGCTTGGGATCGGTTCCCTCACGTCGCCCATCACCGAACTCACAGTGAACTCCACCGGGACGGTCACGGCCGTGTTCGCCCCGGCCACGCCCATCAACGTCACCTTTGTCAACAATCCGCCGACCGGGGGTGAGATCCGGTTCAACTACGAGTACATCGCCGGCGCCTCGACGCTCAACTCCACCATCACGGACGGCACATACCTGATCCGGGCGATCCCCGCCAGCGGCTGGGTCTTCACCGGCTGGTTGTTTACGACCAATCTGAGCCTCGTTGCCGGAAACTTGGTCGTGAAGGGAGGAGGGGGAACAGTTACCGCCGACTTCTCGCGGGCCACGTACGGCGTATCTTTCGTGAGCGAACAGAGCACGATCTTCGTCAACGCGAGCGTAGGCGGACACGTCCTGACGAGCGGCGACACGATCAACCTCGCCCCGGGGAAGTACCCGCTGATCGCCCTTCTCGGGGGAGACACTACCTTCCTGAAGTGGGTGACGAGCGGGCGGCCTGTTCGTCGGGAAACCGTCCAAGGTGACCACCAATGTGACCGTGAGCGGCGCCGGCACACTTTCCGCGATCGCCGACGGCTTTACTCTGACCGGGATCAAGGCGACTCCCCCGGGTACGGACGTGGGCGTGGGTGTTAGCTTTCAGGCGCAGTTCCAGGGCGCAATTCCGCGGACGTATGCCTGGTCCGGCCTCCCGAGCGGATGCGTCAGCTCGGACGTGAACCCACTCGCGTGCGTACCGAACGCGGCGGGCTCTTCGTCGGTGGTCGTGACGGTCACCGGGGCGAACGGCCTACCGGTGGCGAGCACGCCGCTCGCATTCGAGGTCGACGGTCCCCTCCTCGTCTCCGGATTTACCGCCTCCCTCCCCGCCCTTGACCTCGGGATGACCACGGACCTGTCGGCGGCGATCACGGGCGGTACGGGGCCCTACACCTATTCGTTCAGTGCGCTGCCCACCGGTTGCACGAGCGTCAACGCTTCTCTGCTACATTGCACTCCAACGATTACCGGAACCTGGAACCCCGAGGTCACCGTGACCGACGCCCTCGGAGCACGGGCGAGCGATGCTGTGGAGGTGACGGTCGACCCTGCCCTGAGCGTTCAGGGGCTGACGACAAGTCGGGCCGCCGTGACTGCGACCGTCTCGTTCGTCCTGACCACCAACTCCTCCGGGGGGGTTCCTGCCCTCTCGTACTCGTAACTCCGGATCTCCCTGCCGGATGCTCCACCTCCGACGCGGTGTCTTTCACGTGCACCCCGGGCGAGGGTGGAGCGGGAAACTTCACGGTCCAAGTGGCGGTCACCGATATGGCGGGGGCGACCGGGACGGCTACCGTTGCGGTTCGCGTGAACCCCCTCCCGACAATCAGCTCTTTCTCCGCTACGCCGGACCAGATCTTGGTCGGTCAGAACGTGACGTTCAATGTCACGGCGTCCGGCGGAACTGGCCCTCTCTCTTACTCGTACTCGGCGCTGCCCGCTTTGCCGACCGGGTGCACGAGCACGAACGCCTCGTCGTTCAAATGCCAGCCCATTCTACAGGGCAAGTACGAATTCACGGTCACGGTCACCGACGTGTTCGGCAAGACGGTCATGGCGAGCGCGGAACTCGCGATCACCTCCTCCCCCATTGGATCGGGCAGTTCCTCGACGGCCATCCCCTGGTGGGTGTGGGCAGTGATCGCGGTGGTCGTCCTCGCGGCTGTTGTTGGCCTGCTCGTTTGGTGGAGGTCCCGTCCTCCCCCGCCGACTTCCGCCAATCTGAACCCCCCCGCCGGGCCTCCGACTACCCCGCCGCCGACCTCATGGGACGAGGGTGGCGGGTAGTTTCTAATAGATTCGGGCGTCCCCGAGCGAGTTGATTCCATGATACCCCCAGCACACGGAGGCCGGCTTGTCGACCGTCGACTGTCGCCGCGGGAACGAGAGCGCCGAGAAGCGGAGGCGAAGGACCTGCTGAAGATCTCGCCGTTCATCGACCAGGTCTACGACGCCGAGAAGATCGGCATCGGCGCCTATTCCCCGCTCGAAGGGTTCCAGGACAGTGGCACGCTCGAATCGATCCTCACCTCTGGCCGCCTCCCGAACGACCTTCCCTGGACAATGCCGATCTTGCTCGCACCGTCCGGTGCCAAGAATCTCGAGGTGGTGGAGCAGGTCCGCGCGGGGGACGACGTCGGACTGGTCGACTCCGCGGGCGGCCTGTTCGCCTTGCTGCACGTCGACGAGAAGTTCCGGTACGACAAGCACCGGTTCGCCCAAGAGGTGTACGCGACGACGGACCCCAAGCATCCGAACGTAGCGGACCTTCTGGCAGCCGGAGAGACCGCGCTCGCCGGGCGAGTGGACCTCCTTCGACGCCTCGACCTCCCGACCGGGGCTCTCGAGTTGGACCCCACCGAGACGCGTGCGGAGTTCGCCCGCCGGGGCTGGAAGAACGTCGCGGCCTATCAGACCCGGAACGTGCCGCACACGGCCCACGAGTACCTCCAACGGTGCACGCTGGAGAGGGAGGACGTCGACGGGCTCCTGATCCACCCGGTGCTCGGTCGTCTCAAGAAGGGGGACTACCGCCCCCAGGTCATCCTCGAGGCCTACCGCGCGCTCGTCGACCACTACTACCCGGCCGACCGGGTGCTCCTCAGCGCGCTGACGATCTCGATGCGGTACGGCGGACCGAAGGCGGCGCTATTTCTCGCGATCGTTCGAAAGAACTACGGTTGCGGGCTCTACATCGTGGGTCGTGATCAGGCGGGGGTCGGGAAGTACTACGACCCGTTCGCGTGCCAGCGGATCTTCGACGAGTACCCGATCGGCGTCACCCCGCTCAAGTTCGCCGAGACGTACTTCTGCCGGGAATGCGGGTGGATGGCCACCTCACGGACCTGCGCGCACTCCGCGGAACATCGCCTGGACACGAGCCAGACCCGGATCCGGGAGGCCCTCTCCCGGGGCGAGGCGCTTCCGAAGGAGATCATCCGCCCCGAAGTGGCGCGGGTGCTCGCGCGCGGTGATGTACCTCCTCACCGAATGACCGAGCGTCACCCCGGTGGTTCTCGGGTCATTCAACGAACCCACCAGGATTCAGATTCCGGCGGACGGCGCGACCTTCTCTACCCGATCTTGGAACGGCGCATCGTCGACGTATCGCGCGGAGATCGGCAGATCTGCCCGCTCGTCTTCCTTCGCACCAAACGGTCGAACTACGAAAGTCCCCGACATCTAATTTGGGTGAGGTGGGTGGAGGGTCTGGTTCCTAGGGAGGATCCTTTGTGACCGAAGGGCACACGTGGACACGCGCAGAGAAGGTGATCGGCGTGTGCGTGATCATCGGGATCCTCATTGTCGCCGGGATCGGCGTGGAGATTCTGGTCCAGCCTCCCCCGGTGAAAAACGCGTTCGCCCCCCAGATCCAGCACGTTGTGTTCCTCCTCATGGAGAACCGCCCATACGACCGGTACTTCGCCGGCTACTGCTTGGTGGTCAGCGCCTACTGCAACGATACGGGAAACGGGATCCCTTCCGGGACCCGGGAACCGCAACTCAACGTCACCGGCGGCTATGTCGTCCCGTACAACTTCACCGCCGAGAATTTCACGATCGCGAACTCCGGCCACACCTACGCTCCGACGATCGCCTCCATTGACGGCGGCAAGATGGATGGGTTCTATTCCGCCGAGGCTTCGGGGCTCAACCCGTTCGGCCACTTCAACGGGTCGACCCTCCCGGTCTACTGGGACCTGGCCCAGGAGTACGCCTTGGGGGACGACTTCTTCTCCTCGGCGCTATCCTACTCGCTGCCCAACCACTGGTACGCTCTCGCTGGCCAGGCCCCGTCGGTGGGATTCAAGAATGGGATAGTGAACGTCCCGGAAGAGCATCAGTACCTCAACCAAGCGAACAAGACGGAAACCATCCAGGACCTGCTCAACGCGACGAGCGTGACCTGGAAATATTACGATTGGGCGCTCGACCCGTATCAGACGGCCATCAACGGGTTGGTCAGCGCGAACGATCCGGGGTCCGCCTACACCTTTTGGAACCCTCTCGCTGCGAGGTACGAGAGCTACAACCAGTACTTCGTGAGCCACTTTTCGAACCGAGACAACTTCTTTACCGACGTGGACCAGGGAAACTTGCCGGACATTTCGTGGGTGATCCCGCAAGAGAACTTTTCCGACCATCCACCCGCGAACGTGACGCAGGGAGAATCGTTCGTCGCCAACGTCATCGACGCCGTCGAGATGTCCAGCTACTGGCCCAGGTACCTGCCATCTTCCTAGCGTGGGACGATTACGGCGGCTTCTACGACCACGTCGCCCCCCCTCGGGTCGACCCCCTGGGGTTGTCGATCCGGGTGCCCTTCCTGGTCATCAGCCCTTACACCCCGGCGGGGACCGTCATTCATTCCCTCGGGTACTTCGAATCGACCCTCGCTTTCATGGAGGACCGATGGAACTTGGGCTGCATCGGCCCGCGCGACTGCAACGCGCCGAACCTGCTGAACTATTTCGATTTCAACATGACTCCGCGACCACCGATCTTCTTTGACCCGAACTGGTTGAACGACAGCTATCCCATGACGTCGCAGCACTTCGTGAGCCTCGATACCACGTCGTGGGTCGGAAGCGACGCTCGGCTTGTCGGACACCGACGCGGACTGAGCAATGCCCCGCCAGAGGCCCACGGACGGCCAACAGCGGCTCGGAAACGACGCGCTTCCCGGAAGGGGAGTGACCAGGCCGGGAGACGCGCCGACGATCTCGGGTTATACTCCCGACGTCTTTTTATGCCGTACTGCATCGACCGGGTGCAGTTCCTGCGCTCGGGGTAGGATTATCGTGGCAACTCTTGCATCCCGGGGGCCGAAGCCGAAGTTCTTCCCCGCGGAGGTTCCGCCGGTCTCCCGGCCCCGGTCCACGGGGATCACCCACGTGCTCGACCGCCTGGTTCCGCTCCACGCCACGGAGCTCGGCTACATCGCCCCCTACATCGACGTAGCAAAGATCGGTTGGGGGTTGCCTCTCCTACTTCCCCGGGACACCATCCGGGACCGGCTGAAGACCTACCACGACTTCTCGATCGAGGTTTCGACCGGGGGCACCCTGCTCGAGTACGCCGTGACCCACGACCGCGTCCCGCATCTCATGGACGAGGCGCGCGAGCTGGGCTTCGACATCGTCGAGATCTCGAGCGGGATCATCGAGCTCTCGCCGACTCAGATCGAGAAGCTCGCGAAGGCCGCCGAAGCCCGTAGCCTCGAGTACTTCATCGAGGTCGGCAAGAAGGACACCCACTACCAGCTGTCGCTCAAAGAGACGATCGCCCAGATCGCCCATGCCCGCACCCTCCACCCGCGCAAGGTGATCGTCGAGAGCCGCGAGTCGGGACGCGGCGTCGGAATCTACGACAGTGACGGGGCGATCAAGTGGGACTGGGTCCGCTCGATCCTCGCCGAGCATCCGGGAGAGCATCTGATCTTCGAGGCGCCGCAGGAGATGCAGCAGGTCCAGTTGATCCGAGAGATCGGGTCCGACGTCAACCTGGGGAACGTGGCGCTCCGCTCGGTCGCCCCGCTCGCGAGCGAGCGACTCGGGCTCCGGGGCGAGACCTTCGGAACGATCCGGACCGCGAAATCGGTGAACGGGCCCCCGGCGGCGAAGTTCCTCTTCTTCCTGCTCGAAACGTACCACGGCCTCGACCAGACCCAGCTCGCACAGCTGTCTCGCCTCCCCCGCCGGACGGTGCAGAGCGCTCTGGAGTCCCTCCGGCAGCAGGGGCTCGTCCAGGAGTCGGTCTCTCTCCACGACTCGCGCCGCCGCGAGTATCGGCTGGGCTAGGCCGCTGCTGACGCACGCGGGACGACCGCGAAGGCGGCCGTGACACTCGGGTTCGGCTGTCCCCCAAGGGCTATCGCGACACGAAGCCTTCTTCCCGCGGCGAGGGTCCCGATGTCGACCGGCCCCGTCTCCGCGGCCGTGGCTGGCGTGGCCATTGTCACCGGCGCCACGAGCGGCATCGGCAAAGAAGTCGCCCGGGGCCTTGCGGCCAGGGGGTTCACGACCGTGGTGGTCGGTCGCGGTGCGGACCGGACCGCTTCTGTCGCCGCGGAGCTCGCCCGCTCGACCGGAAACCCGCGGGTCGAATCCGCCGCGGTCCACGACCTCGCGGTCCGAGCGGAGACGAAGCAGCTGGCGGCCGAGCTCCTTGCCCGGTACCCGGAGATCCGCATCCTCGTCAATAACGCCGGGGGCTACTTCAGCCAACGAGATCTGACCTCGGACGGGCTCGAACGGACCTTCGCTCTCAACGTCCTCGCGCCGTTCACCCTTACCTCCCTCCTCGCCGACCGGCTGCGCGTGAGCGCCCCGGCCCGGGTCGTCCAGGTTTCGTCGGCGGCACACCTCGGCCAGACCGTGGACCTCGCGAACCTCCAGGGCGGCTCGGTCTACCACGGATACACGATGTACGGACGCAGCAAGCTCGAGCTCCTCCTCCTGACCCGGGAATTCGCTCGACGCCTCGCCGGCACGGGAGTGGTCGTCAACGCGGTGCACCCCGGGTTCATCCGGTCGGGGTTCGGTAACAACAACCCCGGGGGTGCAGGGCTCGGCGTCAAGTTCGCGAAGTTCTTCTTCGCTCGGAGCTTGAAGTACGGGATGCGGAACGTGGTCTATGTCGCTACCGACCCGGCCGCGGGGGTGGTCACGGGAGAGTACTTCTCCCGCTTCAGAGTGACGCAGGCCTCGGCCGCGTCATACGACATGGCGATGGCGCGGAAGCTGTTCGACATCTGCCGGGACCTCGCCGGGACGCCGGACCTTCCCGACCCGCCGCCTCCCGCGCCGTCCAGCGCGCCTCCGCCCGCCGTGCGTCCGACCGCGACGCCGACCTAGCTCGGCATCGAGGACCGTCTACTCTTCGGAGACCTCTCCGCGGGTCTCCGACTCGGCGTACTTGTGGATGACGTCCACGAACGTGGAGTGGGACCAGGTGAGCGGTGTCGCGCTCTTCGGTTCCCCCGTGACCCGGTCGATCTGCTCGGGCAGCAGGAGGGTCGGGATGGCGTGCGACGCGACCCACTCGATCAGCTCGCGGCACCGGGGCCGGTCGCCGAGCCGCAGCCGGGCTTCCGCGAGCCAGAGCGTGCAGATGATCCATGGGTTCTCTCGCCCGTAGTACTCGTCCCCCTCGTAGCGGGCCAGGCCACCGACGTTCGGGCTCCACAGCCGCTGCTCGATCCCGTCGACGGCGGACCGCGTGCGCGGGTCGGTCCAGGGGAGGAGGCCGAGCTTGAGCGCGAGGAGGATGGACGCATCGACCCGCTCGTCCCGGGGCGAGAGCGAACGGACGAATCGTCCCTTCGACTCGTCCCAGAACTGCGCACGCGCGGCGTCGGCGATCTCGCGCGAGGCCGTCCGCCAGACGTCTCGGGTCTTTGCCGATCTCTTCCGCCACCCGGGCGGCCCGCTCGAGCGCGTGGGCGACGGCGGCGGTCGAATAGAGGTGGATCCCGAGCCGCTCCTCCCAGAGGTCGAAGCTGGGGGCGGGGAGGCCGGTCGCCGAGTCCCGGAACGACGTGAGGAACGTCGCCGCCCCTTTGACGAGCGGCCACTCGTCGAGAAGGACGTCCGGGTCGGCGCCGCGCTTGAAGTGGTGCCAGACCGCCGCGATGACGCTCGCCGTCTGGTCGATCTGGAGCGACGGGGGAGGGTGCCACGTGCTCCCCATCGCTCCGTCCGGGAAATGTCGGTGGAAGAACGAGCCGTTCGGCTCCTGGCACGCTCGAGCGAATTCGAGGAATCGGGATGCGTTCTCGTAGAGGCCGGCCTCGTCCATCGCCTTCGAGATGTACGCGCCGTCGCGCCACCAGCAGAAGTTGTAGGTGTCTCCGGCCGCGACGAGCGAGCTGGTGTCGGGGGAAGCGATGACCGCGCCGTTCCACCCGGTGGAGTGCCGCATCATCAGGACGCTGGCCCGATAGACCTGCCGGGCGAGGTCGCTCAGGCCCTTAGGCGGGCGGGGGAGTCGTCGCTGGACCCACGTTTCCCAGAACGCCTCGGATTCCCGAACGAAGCGAAGGTACCCGCCGTTCCGCACGTAATCCCGAACCTGGTGGACCGCCGGAGAGGTTCCGACCGGCGGCGAGGAACAGCCGGACCTCCGTGTCCCGGTCAGGTCCGGGCTCGAGGTCCCACTCCATCACGCTGTCCGCGGCCCCGTGGGCGACCTGTCGTCCCTCGAGGCGACCGTCCTCGGCGTCGACGTACGTTCCCTTGAGCCCTTTCAGGGTGTGTTCGCCGCAGACCGCCCGCGTGTACGGTGGGTCGGCGAAGAATTCGAAAAAATAGCCCCGCTTGTAGTGCATGCAGCGACGGCACCGACGGGTCGACGAACGCCGTGTCCTGGTACATCGATTCGGCGATCTGGAAGGCGTGGTAGGCGAACAGTCGGATCGGGCGAGCGGGGGTCGCCCGAAGTCGGAAGACGCGGGAGATCAAGTCGTGGTTCGGGTGGACGTGGTCCCGGACGGAGAGGGTGAGCCCATGCCCCGTCCAGACCGAGTCCGGAAGATGCCCGCCGCCGTGCGGTGATTGGCGGATCTCGTAGCCATTTCCCCGGCGCAGCCACGCGAACTTGCCGCCCCCGACATCGAAGACGCCGAGCCGCATCTCTCGTAGATGCTGGAACTGCCCGGGGAACGGGTAGAACAGCTCGTTCCACTCCCCGTTCTGATTGACGGTGAGCAGCACCCGACTGTTGCCCGTGAGCATCGTTATCACGGGAGGGCCTCCAGGGCCGAGGCCCCTCGAGTCGACATTCGGGATAGGGCGGGGACATTGTCGTGTATAACACCTCGGTTAGAAGGGCACTGTAACTTTTTGGGTGCGGAACGGGGTCACCGGAAGTGCGTCAGGAATCCGTTGAGGGCGCGGCCCCAGGGAACGGATCTCATTCCCGGGAGGCGCGACGTCGCATGGGGAGGGAACGCCGGGCGCCGGAGCTTCCGTGCAATTCCGGGAAGCTCGTCCCGCACGAACCTCCAGAGCTTCTCGGGATCGTACGCCCGCTGGTACGGGTGAGAGAAGTCGTTGCGGATCTCGAAGACGTCGCTCCAGGGGATTCCCGGATTCGCCTTCTGGAACGAGAGGCCGAGCGTGTTTGCCGCCTCCTCGAACTGCTCGAATTGGCGTTCGATCGTGGCCTGGGAGCCGGTCTCCGGGTCCGAGAACGGTCCATGCCCCTTCGCCACCCAGCGGGCGATGGTCGCTGCGTACCCGGCCATGTCGTCCAGTAGGACACGCGAATTGGTGCTCCTCCCGGTCACAGGGGCACCGCCTCGGCGAGCACCTGCGGACGCACGGCCCAGTGCAGAAACCTCTCCTCGACCGTGTCCACGGGCCGTCCGACCGATTCTCTCACCGACCGACGGAAGGCGGCGGTGTCGAGCAGGTCGACGTCCCGTCCCCAGTCCACCAGCAGGTCGACGTCGCTCTTCCCGTCGGCTTCCCGCCGGCGGACCGAACCGAACACGCGGATCCTCTTCGCTCCGTACTTCCGAGCCAGCCGGAGTATCTCTGCTCGATGGGGGGCGAGGATCTCCTGGACTCCGAGGCCGTTTCCGAGCTTCACCGGTCGGATCTTCGGGACGGCCCATAGCCGCGACTTACAGCGGGGGCACATCAATGGGAGGCGACGGCGCATCCTCCACGAGTAGATGCAGCGGTAACAGTGGGCCGTCCGAACGAGCCGCTTCGTCATACCTGGCTCTCAAGTAGGCAACCCGCCAACTTACTTATCCCTATCGGCGGTTGTCTAGGATCGCTTCCGACGTCAACCGGTTTGTTTCGCCCGTCAAGCGGGACACCTTGACGACCGATTAGGGACCACAGGCCCCGAGAAGAGCGGTCGGCGAGCGCTCGGACGCGGAGCCGGCGTTCCCCGCGCGTGGACCGACTCTATTAAGCCCGGTTTTCCGCAAGTCCGTTGGATAACTCATGCCCGAACTGGTCCTCCTGAACAACCTCTGGGTGCTGATCGCGGCGCTTCTCGTCTTTTCGATGACGGTCGCGGTAGGGCTCCTCGAGGTCGGGGAACTCGGGGCTTCGGTCTACCGCAGCCTCCTCAAGACGCTCTTGATGAGCGGGCTCGCGATCGTGGTCATGGCGATTATCGGATTCAACATCGGCTTCGCCCCCACCTACTCCGGTATAATCGGGCAGCCGTTCTACGCGCAGGGATTCTTCCTGGGAGGATTCAACCCGAACTATGCCGCGACCTTCGGAACCCCGTGGTGGTCGATGCAACCTGCCTACTTCAACACCGGATTGTATTCGGGAACGTACTTCCTCTTCGAGGCGGCGTTCGCCTCGGTCACCCTCGCCCTCGTGGGGGTCGTCGTCCTCCGCAAGGTCAAGCTCACGTCGTTCGCGATCTACTCGGTCGTCTACTTCCTCGTCATCTGGACGGTTCCCGCGGCCTGGATCTGGAATCCCACCGGCTGGCTCGCGCGCCTCGGAATGGTCGACTTCGCGGGGGGGCTGGTCGTTCACGGCGCCGCGGGAGCCGCCGGGCTCGGAATCCTGGTACAGATATGGAGAGAGGAACGCGCGAGGGGGTTCCGTGCATCGCCTCCCATTCCCCTTCGACCTCGGCCCGGTTGGCTGGTCCTTTCAATCCTTCTCCTGTGGATGGGTTGGTTCGGGTTCAATCCTGGGAGCGTCCTCCAATTCAACACCGAAGCGATCGTCGTCGGTACTGACGACGTTCATCGCCGCCTCCTCCGCGATGCTTTCGTTCCTCGCGGTCCAGTTCTTCCGGGGCCGAACCCTCGCCGACCTTGCGTCGGGAGTGAACGGCACCCTCATGGGCCTCATCGTCATCACGCCGCTCGCCGGCTTCGTCAGCCCATCGAGTTCGCTGATCCTTGGTCTCATGTGCGGACCGATCTTCGCGGCTGCGGAGGGTCGATTTGCGCGACTGAAGTGGCTCTCGGACCCGGTCGGCCTCCTCCCGGGGCACCTGGTCGGGGGTCTCTTCGGGGTGGTCATGATCCCGTTGTTTGCCCAGAGGGCATTCGCGACCGGATCCGGGTATCCGAACCTTCCGAACGGGCTCTTCTTCGGAGGCGGGACGGCGGCGGTCCACCAGCTCGGCGTCGAGGTGCTGGGGATCGTGGTGGTCGTGGCGTTCGTCTTCACGGTCTCGTTCGTGATAGTCGCCCTCATCGCCCGAGCTTCCCATGGCATCACCACGTCGGAGCAGGGACCGACCGAGGCGGAGGAGCCCTCGGCATCAACCCCCGGAGCGTGGGCCGACCGCGAGGCGTGAGCCCCACGTCGTGTGAGGGGCACGCACCGCCCTCCGCGCGACCTCGATGCGGCTCCACCCCTAATCGGATGTCCCGTCGTCCTCCACGACGTGCGTCACAAATCGGCTGAAAGCGTCACCTGTTAGGTTACTATTAATAGCCAGCGTGTCCTCCCCCTCCCGATGGAAGACGCATTGGACCCCGCACTCGCATCTCTCTTCGGGAGCCGGACCCGGCTCCTGACGATGGCCGTCCTGGCCAACGCCGAGGAGCCGTTGACCGGGTACCGGGTGGCGAAGGTCGCCGGCCTGCCTCGCCAGAAGGTGTACCCCGAGATCCGCCGGGGGGTCGACGCCGGCCTGGTGGTGGGGACGCCCTCCGGGTTCCGCCTTTGCGATCCCGACATCCGAGCCCTTCTGCGGAAGCGTGTACGTATCCGTTGGACCGAGGATTGGGACCGGGCCCGGAGAGGCCGGTCACCCGAGGTCATGGGCGATCTGCGGGGGATCCGGGCCTCGTTGAAGGGGGTCCGGACCTACGAACCGAAGAACAGGATCCCCGCGGCGGCGCTGCGGGAACTCGAACGCGACCCGGCGAAGGACCAGATCCTCCTTAGGAGGGGAGCGAGTCCCTCGCTCAGGAAGGCCTAGATGGACGAGACCCGGGCCGCCTATCTGGTTCTCCAGGAGAAGGCCCACGATCGGCGCACCCGGGTCTTCTGCGCGCTCCTCGCCGTGGAGTCCGGCCTCGGTACCGCGGGCATGACGGTGGTGGGCGGATCGGCCATCGAGATCTACACCGAGGGGGACTACGTCTCGGGTGACCTCGACCTCGTCGTCGACTCCAGGCCGCGGGTGGCCGCCGTGCTCAAGCGCTGGGGTTTCCGCGACGAGGGAAAGTTGTGGTCGAAGCAGGATTGGAGCATCTACCCGGACGTCCTGCAGCAGCGGGCCACGGGATCCCGACGCCTCACCGAGATAATCTCCACTCCCGTCGGGTCGTTCCGTATCAGCGGAGTTGAGGACCTGATCGTCAAGCGAATCCGGGAGTCGGTCGCCTGGCAGAACCGGCAGGAGGCGTTTGCCCAGGGCGTGCTCCTGGTGAAGCACACCGACGCAAGTGGCATTGACTGGGACTACATCGAGTTCTACGCACGGCGCGAGGGCTGGGAGAAGCAACTCGCCGATCTGCGTCGCCGGGCTGGATCGGTCCATCCGGTGACAATCAGCGCTCCCCCTACCGGCCGTAGCCCTCGCCACCCACCGAGTCGTGACATCCCTCCAGACCGTTCTTCCCCCACCGAAGAGTGACACAACCCCTCAAAGCAATCCTTCATATCTGAGGAGGGCCCGTCTCATGACGAAGACGTCGCGCTCCCTGCGACGGGGACTCGATGACGACGACCACGACCTACACCCCTGCTTACGCTCCCCCGTCCCGCCCCATCGGCGTGGCGATCCTTGCGGTCCTGATCGGGATCTACGGTTTTCTCGTTTTCCTGCTTGGGCTGCTGGTCGCGGTCGCGTCTTCGCTCTCCGGCGCGCTGGGCGGCGCGAATCTCCTGGGGATCCTCGGCCTCTCGGGGACGGTCGCTGGCGTAATTCTCCTGATCATCGGGCTCATCATCCTCGGGCTCGCGGTCGGGCTCTGGCATCTTCGGATGTGGGCGCTCGTGTTGACGATCCTTTTCCTGCTCCTCGAGATGGTCCTTTACGGGCTCGCCGGCCGGTTCGTCTCCTTCGGATTCGTTCTCGCGGTGATCCTGTTCATCTATCTGCTCGCGGTCAGCCGCCACTTCCGCTGAGCGCGCCGCGCGAATCGCTCCCTCCTCGGTCGCTAGTTCACTTGAGGATCGGGACGCCCAACCGTTCCAGCGCTCTCCGGCGAAGGTCGGAAAGTGCGTTCATGTAATTCGCGTAGGCGTCGTACGGACTGTCGTAGCTCGAGAAGTACTGGTGGACGCCGAGGTCGGCGCCGTGCCCACTGACGTACATGTAATAGAAGTGGTCCGAAGTGAGCAGCTTGCGCCAATCGGTCAGGATCGCCGGGTCGTTCGCCTGGCGGACGATCAGCCCGACCTTCTTGACCGCCTCGAACGCCGAGCGCTGCAGGTCGTTCCCCAGCCAAGCCCCGAGGTCCCGGTTCTGGTCCGCCCAGCTCATCGTGTAGGGGACGGAAAGGGTGTCGCGGGGAGGCCCATGGATCGCCTCCTCGACGGTCCACCACTCCAGGCCGGACTCGTGTCGGACGGCTTCGGGAAGCGCGCTCAGGAAGTTCAGGATCCCGGTCTGGGCCGAGTGGTGCTCCCCGAACGTCTCAAAGTCCATGAACAGGCCGACGAGATCGCCCGGTGTGGCCGCGAGCCAGCGGGCGTACTTCTCGGCGGTGAGTGGGTACTCGCTCCACTCCTTCGACGAAAAACGGAAACCGACGTCGTCGCTCAAGGGGTAATGGCGTAAGAGCAACATCACGGTCGGAGCCGGCGCCGCGCAGTACCGGTACGTCGGCGGGTTGCCGCGCAGCATCCCTTCCCAGCCCTCCGCGAGCATCCCCTGGAACCGCTCCGCCTCGGCGAACCGCGCGAGGTCGTCGGAGTAGGCGAGCTCGGTCATCCGGAGGACCTTCGGGTCGGCACCGAACTCGCTTCGCAGCATCGCACGGTGCAGGGCGACCTCCTCGGCGAGTTCGGGGGGAGGGAGGAGGAATGCGAGAGAGTGGTAGTACGTTTCGGCGAGGAGCGAGACGCGCCCGGTGCGCACCACCGCCCGGATCCGGTCGAGCACGTCCGGCGCGGCCTCGCGGGCTTGCTCGACAAACGTCCCCGTCACGGAGAGGCTCACGCGGAACTCCGGGTGGGCCTCGAGAGCGTGGAGGAGACGGTCGAGCGCCGGGCGGTAGCATCGCTCCGCGATCCCGCGGAAGATCGCGAGGTTCCGCTCGGTATCGAAGTACGAGCGCCCCGAGCCGAGGTCGAGGTAGCGGAATCGGGCGAGCCGCCACGGCTGGTGCATGTGGAGATAGAGGACTATTCGCATAATTTCAGATGAATCTATCCGACAAATTGGAGGTCTCCCCCGAGCCGTGCATGGGCGACTCGAAAAAAATTCGGGAGTGGCTGGAGCAGCGCGGTCGTGCCGAATCGACGAAGCAGGGAAAGGTGCGGCAACTCGAGCGCTTCCTCAAGAGGATGGAGCTGAGCGAGGATGACTTACTTGAGGCGGCGAAAGACCCGAAGCGGATCGCACAGCTCGCAGATAGATTCGTGGACGTGGAGAAGCGGATGGGACACCGGCCCATGTACGCCCTGTCGGGCTGGTTCGCCGTGAAGTCATTCCCCGAGGGCGCCGGAATGGTGGTCGTGTACACTCCGGGGCTCACGCCGGAGGAAAAAGAACCCGCCGACCTGGAGAGCCGGCGCGTCCCAAAGCCTGAGGAACTCCGCAAGTTCATCGACACTCTAACGCTCCAATACCCCGGGTTGGTCCTAACGCTTGCGACGAGCGGGATTCGCATTGGCTCCGTGGCGAATGGAGTCGGACCCGGCCCTGAGAGGGGAGACGAGTTGGCCAAGAATAGGTTCTTAGGTGGGCTCAGCACCCCTGGCCCCGGTCAGTTCTCTCGGGCCCGCGCGACGACCATGTCGACCGCGCCACCGAGAGACATTGTTCCCGTCCCTGAAGCTGCGTTTCCCGTTCTAGAGTCGGATTCTGCGGAGTACGCCGTGAGGTTGTCACCATGACCTACAAAGAGATCGCCCCCCCACACGGAAACGGGAGGAGTCATCCTTCCACCGGGTTCGGATTCGTAGAGGATCTTTCCGTTAAACGCCTCGACCAAGTAACAGAAAGCCCCCGTCGTTAACAACCAGGACGCCATTGACCCACATTGGTGCGCCGTACGCTTCATTCGCATTTCCCGGTAACCCGATCTGCCAAAGGAACCGTCCGTTGAGCGGGTTGATGGAGAACAGCGTCGAGTTGAACGGCTTGCCCCGCACATCCGCCGCGAGAGTCACACCAAAGAGGTGACCGTTCATCTCGCTGGTCGTCCCAACGTACCCTGGGCTCTGGGTCATGCTCCTCTGCCACAGGAGGGTAAGATTGGACTGATACCACGTGTACAAGTATCCGTTCTTGTTCGCAGCCGATACGAGGGCCGGGCCGCCGGAAGGTTGGTACAGGATGGGCGTCGCGCCGAAGTCGGTGTCGCCTTCCCTTTCAGACAGTGGGACCTTCCACTCGGACTTGGGAGTAAGTGTGGTCGCGTTTAGCGAGACCACAGCCTCACCGTAGGTAGAATCCAACGCCTCGTACGGATTCCCTGTCGTGATGTAGATTGTGTTCGTCGAGACGGAAAGTGAGGGGGACGACCAAACACTGCTGCCATTCGGATAGGGAACGCTGCTGTTGAAGCTGTGGATGACTTTGTGCGACGCCAGGGAGATTTCGGCTAAACCCGCGGCCACCAAGGGAAGGTCACACTGGCTGGCCAAACCTACGTAGGCCGCCCCGTCGTAGATGAGCGGGCTCGACCACCCGTAATAAGCGAAAGCCGGAGCTGGGACGGGACTGGCGCTCCAGAGAACTGCTCCCGTTGCCGGGTTGAGTGCGTCGAGACTGGAGTTCGCGGCGTAGACGTAGAGCACGTGATTGTAGTATGTGGGTGTGGACGTGATGCCCCGCGAGATGCACTTTCCTGGCCCGGTGTCGGCCGTGACAACGCCCAGGTACGTCTTCCAAAGAAGGGCCCCGGTGCTTGCATTGAGGGCGTACTCGAAGCCATTCCACGACCCGACGAAGACGACGCCGGTATTCACGATAGCCTGCGATGCGATCGTGTCATTTGTTCCGAACGTCCAGAGGGCGCGTAGGTTGACGGCGTTCGAGACGTTGATGGAGCGTTGGGGAAGCTTGAGCTCGCTATCCCGCTCGACATCGCCGAGGTAGGTAGGATAGTTCGGAATCGAACTCGAAGCGGCCAGCCGAAGAGTCGAGACACCTGACGGGAGGCCGGCGGAGAGTAGGGGAAATCCACCTAGCAGCGTTACGCAAGAAAGCGACAGAACCGCGAGAGTAGCCAACAGCGCGGGGATTGCCGTGCCTTCCCCCCCTTTGAACCTCACGGTCGGCACAGTGGTATTCGTCACGGGGGAATCGCTTGATCTGTCTTAAAGACACGCGGAAACCGCCCAGAACGTTGAGCGATTTGGGACGTGGATCACGGGGTCGGAGCCGCCGAACTCGATCCAGGCGAAGTGCGCGGGGAACCGTTACGCCTGCCGGAGCTCGAGACACGGCCAAGATCCCGGCCCGCGACCTGGGCGGGCTGATTTATGACCTCAAGTTCGTCGGGGCCAAGAGTGTCCCACGACCAATAGTTCTCGATGGGTCCAATAACACGAAGCTTAGAAAAGGGACCATTGACACACTGTCGCCGGAAGAGATTGAGAGATCGGAAAGGGTGCGGAAGAAACCCCCTCGCTAGTCGAATTGACGGCCTGGGGCCGGAGGGGTAAGCACCTCGCCGGTGGAGGAACCGGTGCGGTCGAGTTACCGCCGAAAAGGGCCGGTCGCCTGACCTGAAATGTCCTGCTAAGCCATGAGCCCGACGCGGTTGCGGGCTTGCTCTAGGCCGGATTTAGACCCTCTTGCCTTCAAACGCGACAAGGCCCGAACCGGATGTCTCTCAGTATATCCACCGGAGGTAGGGGGCGATCTTCACGAACTCCGACCCCGAGACGCCATCGCTTCGAGGTAGACCCCCACGGTCTCCCGGGCGCGTTCGGGCCACCCCTCGCGCAGTGCTTCCCACCGACCCTGCTCCCCCATCGCGGCGCGAAGGGTGGGGTACTCGAGCAGTTCGGCGATGCGGCTCGCGAACTCCTCCGCATCCCAGAAGTCGACCTGGAAGGCCCCCGAGCTAATCTCCGCGACCCCGCTCGTCTTCGATACGATGGTCGGAACGCCGGCCGCCATCGCCTCGAGGGCCGCGATCCCGAACGGCTCCACGACCGACGGAAGGACGAAGACGGAGCTCCCGGCGAGGAGCACCTCGCGCTCCTCGTCGGTGACCTTCCCGAGGAACATCACGTGGTCGCCGATCCCCAGCGACGCCGCGAGGTGGATCAGCCGCGAATATTCCGGTTCTTCGCCCGCCACGACGAAGAGGACGTCGGGGAAGGTGGGAACGAGCCGTGCCGCCGCTCGGAGGTAGGTGTCCACTCCCTTCATCGCCGCGAGCCGACCGACGTAGAGAACCACGCGCTTCGCGGGGTCGATCCGTTCGAGGCGTTGGCTCGGTCGAACCGCGTTGTAGATCACTCGCACCCGGTCCGGGTCCGCGTGGTAGCGGTCGATCAGCTGTTGGCGCAGATGACGACTGACTGCGATCACTCGGGATGCGGCATCGATCCCCGTCTGCTCGCGCGCGAGAATATGGTCCCACGGATGTCCCAGCGACCGGTCGTACTCGGTCGAGTGGACCGTCATCACGAGCGGAACGCGCAGGCGCTGGGCGAGGGCTCTCCCGCCGACAGTGCCGAACCAGTCGTGCACGTGGACGACATCGACGGGGCCGAGGCCTTCGAGGAGGGTGATCCAGGCGTTGTAGCCGTCCGTGGCGTCGACGAACGGGCTATCCGGGGTTCCCCCGTCCAGTATGCCGGAGGGTACTCGGGAGCGACGGTGCCCGTCTGCTCTCCGGGGAATCGGATCGTGACCCCGGGGACCGGGGTGAAAGGCCCAGAGAACGGGGTGAGGAACGTGATGCGGTGGCCGAGCCGCGTGAGCTCCTTGGAGATCTCGAACGAGTGGACGCCCAGCCCGCCGGTGTGATGGGGCGGCCATTCCCACCCGACCATGACGATATTCAGGGGCCGAGGTGCCGGGATCGTGCGCACGGTGCTACCGTTCCGGGCCGCGGGTCGGCGCGGCACCGGTCCGCCCCCGAACTCGTCGAGCGGTTCCGGCAGCACCGCGGGCCGGCGCTCGCGCCGGACCCGGGGCTTGGCCCGCCCCTTCGTTGCGCGCGCCCGTCGGCGACCCGCGCTGGCGGAGGTCTTTCGCGGGGTCTTCCGCGCTTTGGATTCGGACATACGGTCGTCGCCCTCGTCGCCCCGGGGCGCGGGCTCGAATTGGGCAAACATGCCGACCACATGAAGGAGGCGGCAAGGCTTCCGCGCCAGTCCCCTAGTAGCCGGCGAGAAGCTCCGCGATAGCGGTCCGTGGGTCGCCCGCGCGGGTGACGGCGCTCGCGACGAGGACGCCCTCGCTGCCCAGTTCGATCGCTCGAGCGACATCCTTCCGGTCGTGGACCCCCGCACCGCATAGGACGAGGGTCCCCGGAGCGACCTTGCGGACGGCCTCGACCGCTCCGCTCACGACCTCGGGTCGCGCGGTCGAGACCGAACGGTCCCCTCCGATCAGCTCGGGTGGTTCGATCGCAAAGTACCCGGGGTTCGCGGTGGCGAGACGACGAGCCGCTCGCACGTCTTTGGCGCACACCACGGCCACCAGCTTCAATCCCGCCAATCGACGGACGGTCGCTTCCACGATAGGAGGGGAAAGGGGGTGCTCCGAGTGGTTCACGAGGCTCCCCCATCCGCCCGCTTTCTCGACGGCCTCGGGGGGGACAAAGCCGGTATGTGCTCCGGCTTCGATGGCGTCGACGTGCTGCGCGAGCACGGGGATCGCTACGGCCGATGCGACGTGGCCGAGGTCGGGGGCCGCCGGCGCGATCGCGACGGCAACGCCGGCCTCTTTTCCGAGCTCCTCGAGGGTTCGAGCCAGTTTCTCCGCTCCCGGGCCCGATGCGCCCGGGTACGCCTTGAGATTGAGGAGGAAGAGTGGGCGGCCCAGCGAAGGGCGGTCAGCGGGCGGTCGCGGCACGAGTTCGCTTGGGGCGCGAGCAGATCGCGTACTCGTCCCCGTCGAAGAAGACCTCGCGGTCCGGGTGCTTCCGCTGGAGCTCCGCGATACGGCTGAGGACGTCCTCGAGGGTCGTGGATTCGTCATTCGGGTCGATCCGCAGGTGCACCGTCTTCTCCGGCCGCCGGGCGATTGACCCGTACCGACCATGAAGCACCGAGGTAGAGGGTTAGGTTGGGAAGGTCTAAAAGAGTTCGACAGGCGGCGGGGACCCTCCGCGGCTGCGAATATACGTCCCGGGGGGTCGGGTGGGACGCTCCATTCGTCGGGGAAGAGGGGCGCTCCCTGCCGGCGTGCGACTCTTCAGCATGCCAGATAGGAGTGTGACTGAGAATCTCTACGGAGGGTAGGGACTCCCCATCTCCCTTCCCGTCCGCTCCGCCCGTGCCCCTCGGATCGACTCCGAAGGGTAGAGAGACCTCACCGCATCATAGAGAAGGGCGTCGAGGTCCACTCGAAGACCTCCGAGTTCCCGCGTCTCCGCGAGAACCTTTCCCGCCAGGTTCGCCCCGGGATTGATCTGCCGTTCAACTCCCACCCACACCCGTCACAGACGAACTTGGCCCCCACCCTTCTTCGGCGACCTTGGATCACGCCACATCTCGGGCAGGTTCGACTCGTATTCCGAGGATTCACGAGGATCACGGGGACCCCGCGCTCCTCGGACTTGTAGAATATCTGACGATGCAACTCGCGACGGGGCCACGAGGAGAGTCGCCGACGCAGAGCCGCAGACGCGCGGCGCTTCAGGGAAGATTCTCGAGCTTCTCGAGAGCTAGGGCGGCCCCCTTGGTGCGGGCGGTCTCTACGAGCGCCTTGCTGAACCGATGTAATCGCTTCGTGACTCGAGCACGCTCCCGCCGTCCTTCCCGACCGAGCAACTCCCGAGCGAGTCGGCGGTCGTGGGCTTTCTTACGGCTGAGACGTCGCCGCCGGTCGTGGTGTCGCTGCTGGATGACACGCACCTCGGGGAACTGGACGGTCACCGGGGTCGTTCCTTCACGAGTGACCTCGACGCCGTCGAGCGAGCTTTCGTTGGTGTCGAGGGCGATGAGGGAGGTGGGTACGTAGGGTTGCGGGACCTCTTTCTCGATGACGACGCTCGCCCGGGTTGGTCGGAGGTGCAGTTCCTTGACCCGGCTCCCGGGGTCGGCGAGGATTGCCCGTTGATAGTCGGCGAGAGGAAGGACGAAGGAAGTCCACTCCCCCGGGCGCATGGAAAGTCGGACTTTACCCGTGGGAGGGTCGAGGTGGAACGTGATATGGGTCGCAATGAGGAACGGGTGACGGACATACGGGGTGGTGGAGGTGAGGCCCTTGCGGATGCGGCGACGATGTCCCTTTCCGAGGGCGAGGGCGACCTCCGTCGCCCGACGAGCATGCTGGAAATTTATGCGATAGTCGCGAGCGGCACCCTGCGCGAAGGGAAGGAGGGAACCCCGTGCGGTGAGACCGGACTGAAGGGCGCCCCGGACTGCTTGATTGACGATGAGTCGGAAGTCACAAAGTAGGAGACTGAGGGGTGCCGGCAGCGGAGCCGTAAGTTGGAACGCCAGGGCTCGACGAACACCCACACCCGAGGGTTCGACGACCCATCAGATAAACGCGAGCCGGTCGTTGGAATGTGAACGATGGGTTCGGTGGGAGAGTCAATGGCCCGGTCGGCCAGCGGTCGCGTCGGATGCGCGAGGAGTATTCAATCAGCCCCGCCGCATAGTAACTCGTTATATCCCGGGCGCCCTCTCGCGGCGGTGAGGGGTGCCTCACCGGCATGGCAGAAGCGGAAGACGCGTCCACGGCGAAGGAAGAAGGCCGACTGTCGGAAGCCGAGATCGCGGTCCACTGGAAAGAAGAGACTCTTCTCTATCCGCGGCCCAGCTTCGTCGGCCAAGCGAACCTGACCGACCCTGCGGTAAACGACCGGTTTGCGGAAAAGAACTTCCCGGAGTGTTTCCGCGAGTACGCCGACCTGCTGACTTGGGACAAGGACTGGACGACGACCCTCGACACCAGCAAGGCTCCCTTCTGGAAATGGTTCGTGGGAGGGAGGTTGAACGCCAGCTACAACTGCGTCGACCGCAACCTCGAGAAGTATCGGAACAAGGCCGCGATCATCTTCGTTTCGGAGGCCGAGGAAGAGCCCCCGGTCGCCCTCACGTACCAAGAGCTCTACATTCGGGTCAACGAGATGGCCGCGCTCCTGCGCGACTTCTGCGGGCTCAAAACCGGGGACCGCGTGACGATCCACATGCCGATGGTGGCGGAGCTCCCCATCACGATGCTCGCGTGCGCCCGCCTCGGGGTGATCCACTCGGTCGTCTTCGGCGGGTTCAGCGGCGAGGCGTGCGGGAATCGGATCGTGGACTCCGGGAGCCGGGTGCTGATCACCATGGACGCCTACTACCGAAGCGGCAAGCTCCTCGACCACAAGGCCAACGCCGATATCGCGATCGCGAAGGCGGCGGAGCAGGGCACCAAGGTCGAGAAGGTCCTCGTGTGGAAGCGATACCGCGAGAAGGCTTCCTCGCCCACTCCGATGGTCGAGGGTCGGGACTTCTTCGTCAACGATGTCCTGAAGCAGTTCGCGGGCAAGCTGGTCGCCCCGGTCTCAATGCCGGCCGAGGCTCCGTTGTTCCTGATGTACACGAGCGGCTCGACGGGGAAACCGAAGGGCTGCCAGCACAGCACCGGCGGGTACCTTGCCTACGTGACCGGGACGTCAAAGTACATCCAGGACATCCACCCGACCGACGTCTACTGGTGCATGGCCGACATCGGCTGGATCACCGGCCACTGGTACATCGTCTACGGTCCGCTCGCGCTCGCCGCGACGTCCGTCATGTACGAAGGCGTGCCGACTTTCCCGGACGCCGGCCGGGTCTGGCGGATCGCTGAGCGGCTCGGAGTGAACATCTTCCACACGTCGCCGACCGCCATCCGAGCCCTGCGGAAGACCGGACCCGACGAGCCGAAGAAGTACCACTACAAGTTCAAGTCGATGACCACGGTGGGGGAGCCGATCGAGCCGGAGGTGTGGAAATGGTACTACGAGGTGGTCGGGCAAGGGCAGGCGGCCATCACGGACACGTGGTGGCAGACGGAGAACGGTGGTTTCCTTTGCTCCACGAAGCCGGCGATCGACCCGATGAAGCCCGGTAGTACTGGGCCGCCGGTGCCCGGGATCTACCCGATCATCTACGATGAGCAGCGCAAGGCGATCCCGGCGGGGGCGGGGAAGGCCGGGAACATCTGCATCCGCAATCCCTGGCCCGGCCTCTTCCAGACCATCTGGGGAGATCCGGACCGGTTCGTGAAGACCTATTACGAAAAGTACAACGTCAACAAGACCAGCACCGACTGGCACGACTGGCCGTACTTCGCCGGCGACGGCGCCATGTGTGCCGCCAACGGCTACTACCGGATCCTCGGCCGCGTGGACGATGTCATCAATGTGGCGGGCCACCGGCTCGGGACGAAGGAGATCGAGTCGGCCTGCCTCACGGTTCCCGAGGTGGCCGAGGCGGCGGTCGTCCCGGTCGTCGATGCGGACCGGGGGCGAGTTCCCGAGGTGTACATCGCGCTGAAACCCGGGGTAAAGCCCGAGGGCGTGGCCGAGAAGGTGAGCCTCGCGGTCGAGACGGTGATCGGCAAGATCGCGCGACCGCGCGTCGTCCGGATCGTGCCGGACATGCCGAAGACCCGATCCGGGAAGATCATGCGGCGGGTGCTCGCTTCGATCTCGAACCAATTGGATTACGGGGACATCACGACGCTGGCGAATCCGGAGGTCGTCGAACAGATCCGGGTCCAGGTCCAGGGCGCGGCGCCAGTAGTGAAGAAGGCCGCGGCCCCCGAGGATATCAAGATGTTCGGCCAGGACACATAGGCCCTCGTTCAACCCTTTCCGCCGCGGAGACGTTCGAATGGTCTCGGACCCGGGGACCGGACCGAGCAGCGTCTCGAGTGCCCTTCGCCCCGATTGTCCCAATTGCGGAGGACGTCTGGGTCCTCCCGTGAGCGGGGAAGTCCACTGCTACGTCGAGTGTACCCGGTGCCGGACCCGATTCGAACTCGATGACCCGGAGCTCTCCGACCCAGGGGCCCCCAGGGGCTAGTCGTTAGGCCTTCGACCCGGGGATGCCCGCCGGGGCGTAGGTCGGGATCCGGACGAGGTGGATCCCGGCGACGAGCGCCCAGAGGAGGACCGGCGCGACGATCAGCCGTTCCATCCCACCCACCCCGAGGGGGCCCCAGGTCTTGGCTTCGAACAGAACGAACGCGACGAGCCCGACCAGGCCCGAGAGCATGGTGTACGCTCGGAAACCGTCCCAGCGGGTGTCGCGAAACATCGCGAAACCCAGGACGACCAGCGCGAATCCGGTACCGACGAAGGCGATCGCCGCCGAGAGCGAATGTACCGTCAGGTTGACGTCCTCGGGCGAGAGACCGACACCGATCGAACCGATCGCCGCCAGCGCGAGCAGCCCGAGCCCTACCGTCCGCGACCCGCGGTGGGGGAAACCCGTCCGGATCAGGATCGTACCGAGGACCAGGAGAATGCCGAAGATCACGATCGAGGCGTTGAAGACGACGTGCCAGGGAGAGCAGACATTGCGATTGTCCCAGACGCCGCAATTCACGGCCCCGAGGTCGCTGATGTAGTTCTGGGTGAGACTGTAGGAGGAGCCGTACCCGACCTGGGTGACGATCATTCCCACGAGGAACTCCAGAACGCCGACGATCCAGAGGATCGCCCCGTGGCGGACCGACCGGTGGACGAGGGGGCCGTACCGTTCCGCGGAGGCCGCCGGCGCCCCGCCCTCGGCCGACACGCTGCTGGCCTAGTCCCGCTGGGCGTTCCGCTCGTAGGAAGCGTCGCTCGCCTTCTTGAGGCGGGCTCCGTCGCGGTCGCAGACGGGTCGAGCGCTCGGGGGTACGTCGATGACGTATCCGCCACCGCACTTGGGACACTCGTAGTACGGCATGGTGAGGTTTCCTCGAGGGGTGCGAGAAGTGGCTCCCTTATAAAGGGGGACCTCCGCACGGCTATGGGATTTTATCGTTTCAATCGCGCGTCCCTCTCTGGGGTTGGTGGTCACCGTTCACATTCCACTAGGAGCGAAGAGAACTTACCCTGAACCCCGACTTCATCGCCTGTGGAAACTCGCCGCGCTCTGGTTTTCCCCTTGGTGCCCCCTCCTCTGCGGGCTCCCTCCGACACTTCCCTGACCGCGTACCGCACCACTGCTGCCACCCGATTCGGCGTCATTTCACCTGCCCTTCGTGGTCTCATGGACGACTTCCGACTCCTCGTCAACCAATGCCTCCGGGAGATGCTCGCTCGCCAAGTCACCTCCCGAGCGTCCATCTCACGATTCGCCCGGGATTGCACCCTCGAAGCCCGTGTGACCGGTGGGATCGGACTGGCGGCTGCAGACATCGCCGGGTCCCTCGTGAAAGGGCATCGGCGTCGTCTCCGCCAGAACATCCAATGTCGGGTCCCCTACGTCCGTGCTCCATTCGTCCGGGTTCCCGAGAAATATTTCCACTTCGACCCGGATTCCGGGAAGCTTCGACTCTCCCTCCGGCGGGGAGAGTGGACTTCCCTCACCGTACCGGTGTCCGATTACCACCGACGAATTCTTGCGGCACCTGGACATCGGGTGACCCAGGTCCACATCGGACTCCACCGTGTCGTGATCATCTATGCGAAAGCCGCCCCGGAACCCTACGCTCCCACCTCGCTCGTAGCCCTCGACACCAACGAGTCGTCCCTCGATGGAGTCCGGGTCGATCCGGAGGGTGCGGTCTTCGTTCGCGTTCTCTTCCCGGAGATTCGGGCGATCCAGACCCGTCACGTCGGTCGACGGCAGTATCTCGGTCAAAAGAAATCTCACGATCGACGAGTGTCCCGAATCCTCCTCCGTCGGGAAGGATGGAGGGAACGACACCGCGTTCGTTCCCGACTTCACGACCTCAGCCGCTCGACCATCGATCAACTCGCGGCGGATCACTCGGCCCTCGTTCTGGAAGACCTCACCGGACTCCCTCGACCTCGTCGGCGCATGACGTCGGGCTCCCGCCTCCGCTCACCCCTTCGCTCTCGCACCCTCCGTCGCCGGCTCTCTTCTGGCCCCAGGGCGAACTCCACCGTCAACTGGTCTACAAGGCCCAGGACCGTGGGGTTCCCATCGTTTGGGTCTCTCCCTATCTCACGTCACGCACCTGCCCGAAATGTGGTGAAGTATCGGAACACCGAAGAAGGGTGGGGACGAGGTTCGACTGCGCGAAGTGTGGCTGGTCGTGCGACCGCCAGCTGAACGCGGGGTTGAACATCGGATTAACTGTCCTGCGGAGAACTGCGGGACTTGGGGGTCTTCGACTTGACCCCGACGCCCTTTCCGAGGATGTGGTGAGACCCCTCTACCTGTCGGGTAACGACCGACGGGCACGGGAGGAGCGGAGGGGAAGGGAGGGACGAGATTCCAGGGACCAACCCGATGGGTAGGTCCCTCAATTAAATCCCAAAGCCCCCCCGCATTGGACCGGTCGAACGGATATCCCCAGGGACTGTAGTAGGTCGTGGGTTTCTCTCCCGTCCGCCCGCGAGGGGGCCGGCGCACCGTGGTTCGATCGCCCGGGACCCTGCGGACGACCGCGGAACCCGCCGGCGCGAGCGTGCCGGCGCGAGAGCGCTTCCTTTCGACCGACCGTTACCGGGCCGGCCGCGAATGGAAACGCTACGAGGGGACCGCCCAACGGGCACTGTTTCGCGAGCTTCGGGAACGATTTCTTGCCAGGAACGCAGTGGCAGCGGACCGGGTCCTCGACGTCGGATCGGGTCCGGGGCGTTTCACTGCGAAGCTCGGCGTCGGCCCGTCTACCCGACGGATCGCCTTGGACCTCGCGCGGGAGATGCTCCGCGAGCTCCCGGATCATTGGGCGGGCGTTGCCTCGGGGGAGCCGTTGCCCGATCGGGTGCAAGGAGATGCGATTCAACCCCCTTTTCTGGACCATTCGTTCGGCCTCGTCGCTGCGTTGGGAAACCTCGTCGGGTTCGCAGGCGAGAAGAGCGACCGGCTGCTCGAGAGCTTGGAGGGGCTGCTCTCGCCGGCCGGGACGCTACTACTCGAGGTCGCGCCGGGGTCCGGGGAGCGGAGCCGATACCTTCACCGACTTCCGCCGACGAGCGTCGCCCGTCTCCTGCGCTCCTCTCCCCGGATAGTGGCCGCGCGAGTCGCGCGGGAAGGGTTCTTCGAAGAGCCGCGACGGCGACAGTCCCCGGGAGAGTTCCGACGGGTGGACCCGGCCCTACTCCGCGACCGATTGGAGGCGGGAGGGTTCCGCGTCGTCGAGATACTTTCCGTCGCGCCCGCCGTGGGACCGGACGGTGTCCGGGCCGAGGCGGTGGCCGGAGACCCGAAGGCATGGGCCCACCTGCTCGAAGTCGAGGAAATACTGGGGCGGTCTCCCGAGCGATGGACCGGGGCCGCCGCCGTGATGATGGCGGCGATAGGCCCGGCGTCCCCCCAGGATGTTCCCGAGCTCCTGGCGCCGCGAAGCGAAGGATAAAGTAACATGCCCCACCCATGAATTCGTCGGGCAGACTTCATGGCCAAGGACGATAAGGCCAAGGCGAAGGCTCCCGTAGCCGCGACCCGCGCGGTCACGGTGCCCGCGCCCGAGGACCTGGAGCACGCAAAGGACGACGCGTTGCTCCAGCTCCGTATCGGGCGGTACACCCACTTCTACACGGTCGTGATCTCCGCCGCCCTCGCGCTCGACGGCATCCTCCTCCTCTACTTCCAGCCGAGCCTCGGGTCGCTCGCCCCCGGCTCGTGGCGGACGTCGTTCTACCTGTTGTTCCCGATCGGTGCCGGCGTCATGATCTCGGCGGTCGGTCTCGCTTCCAAGTGGGAAGAGTACAACCTCTGGCCGTGGGAAGTGCACTTTTCGGCGTCGGTCGGCGCCGTCGTCCTGAACGGGCTCATCCTTTTCGGCTTCGTCGCGAGGCTAGCCGGCTACGGCCCGTTCGCCGCGTTCGATATCTGGCCGTGGTACTACGCGGTGGCGCTGACAGGCATCAGCGTCGCGCTGGTCGCCCTCGTGCTCACCTGGAACGGATGGACGACGCGCCAGTGGGCGAGCGCGATCGCGGCCCTGCTACCGATCGCCACCGCACTCGTCGTCGTATTTCCTCCCACGGGGGCGGCCAGCATCGACTCCGCCCTCGCGATCAGTCTGTTCATCTCGGCGATCCTCTATCAGACCGCAGGGTCGTTCCTCCATCTGATCTCGTCGGGGACCCGCTCCCACGAACGAGAACTGATCACCTCGGGCCAGACCCGGATGTTCCGGCTCGCCGATGAGGTGCGCGGGAAGGAGGAAGCGCTCCACTTCCGCGAAGCCGCCCTCATCAAACGGGAGGCGGACGCGGAGAACGACGAGATGTCGATCCAGCGACAGAAGGATTCGCTCCAGGAAGCCCGTACCCAACTGGAATCCCTCGAGGAGGACTACCGAAAGCGCTCCGACGCGGTGGTCCAGAAGGAACGGGAGTGGGCGGGCAAGATCGCCGACGTCGAGAGCCGCGAGCGCGTGATCGCGGACAAGTCCCAGGCGGTGGAACTCCGTGAGCAAGAGGTCGCGCGTTCCACTCCGCTCGTTTCCGCGCGCGAGCAGCGCCTCGTCGAACGGGAGGGCGAGCTCACGAAACGGGAAGTGGAGCTCACTCAGCGCCAACAGGACCTCGACAACCGCACCACGGCGATCCCCGAATCCGAGGCGCGTCTCGAGGCCCGGCGCAAGGAGCTCGACCAGAAGACGAACGAGCTCCTCCGGCGCGAAGGGGCCGTTTCGGCCGCTGAATCCGGCGGCAAGCCGGGCACTCCTGTGCCCGCAGGTACCCAGGATGTCGCGGCCCGGGAACTGAAGCTCCAGCAGTTGAAGCTCGTCCTCGACGAGCAGAACGTCACCCTCGGTCGCCGAGCCAAAGAGACGACGGAACGCGCGAAGGGCATCGAGGCAGCACTCAAGGCCTCGGCGGTGAAAGAGGCGGCCCTCGCCACGAGAGAAGCCTCGCTGCGCCAGAGCGAGTCCGACCTCGCGGACCGAGTGAAGGCCGCCGACGAGCGGCGAGGGGTGTACCAGACCGCCTCCCGAGACTACGAGTCCCGGCTCGGAGAGATCGGGAAGACCCAGGTCGAGACCGCACAGAAGGCGGCCCAGCTCGACCAGACTCTGAAGACTCTTGCCGACCGCGAGGCCGCGGTCCAGGAACGGGAGAAGCGTGCCCGCGGCGCGCAGACAAGTGTCGAAGCGCGGGAGAAGGCGGTCAACGCTCGCGAGCGCGCGCTTTCAGCGAACGAGGCAGAGCTCTCGCTCCGTCGACAGGAGGTCACCCGAGGTTCGGACCTCGGGATCGCCGGCCTCGCCGCGGTCGCGGCCGCCGACCAGATCGACGCCGACGCCTCCCCCTCCCGGAAGATGCGCGGACGGGGCGCGGGGGTGCGCGACCTCTCGGAGACGGAGCCCGTGGCTCCCGCCGCGGAGACGCTCCGGGCACCGACCCAGCGACGGATCGCCGACCGCCTTCCGACGGGGACCCCCCGCCTCGACGACCTGCTCCTGGGGGGCCTGCCCCCGAAGTCGCATCTCGTGCTCGTGGGGGACGCGTTCGTCGGGAAGGAGATCGTGCTCTACGCATTCATCGCGGAGGGCCTCAAGCGGGGCGAGCCCGCCGTCATCGTTACTGCCACTCGCACCCCGAACGAGGTGGCCCAAAGCCTCGGCGTCGTCCTGCCTCAGTTCCGAGAGTACGAGCAGATGGGCATGGTCACGTGGATCGACGCGTCCGCGCCCGGGACGGGGGCCGCGTCGGGCACTCCGCACCGCTTCGTCACCAAAGGCTCCGACGATCGTGCGGGGATCCTTTCCAACCTCGTCAAGGCCTCGAAGGCGGCCGACGGCGACAAGCAGGTCCCGTTCCGGGTCGGATTCCTCGGCCTGGCCGGGGTCCTCGCGCACGGGGACGAGCGAGCGAGCTTCTCCTTCCTGCAGAACGTGGTCGGGATCCTGAAGCCCCGGAACGCCCTCGCGGTCTACTCCCTCGAGGGTGCGGCGCTCTCCGACGCCCAAGTCGAGACCCTGTTGAGCCGCATGGACGGCGCGATCGTCTTCCGCCAGGATCGCGACAAGACCTTCCTTTCCGTCAAGGGTCTCGGGGAGGTCCAGACGCGGGACTGGGTCGAGTGCCGCGCGACCAACCGCGCGCTGATCGTCGGGTCGTTCGCGCTCGAACGAATCCGCTGAACCGGGTATTTGCCGGCCCCGCGCGACTTCGCGTGGGGCTAACCGGTGTATTCGGACCGGTCGACCACGTGTCGCGGTTTCCCATCCTGGAAGAATCGCTGCAGGTTCGCGACCGCAAACTCCAGGACTCGGTCCTCTCCGCCGGGCGCGACCCCGGCGCAGTGAGGTGTCCCGTAGAAGTTGGGCAACGAGGCGAACGGGAAACGGCTCGAAAGCGTCCCTTTGGTATAGTCCTCGCTCCACCAGACGTCGAGCCCCGCGCGGAAGGACGGGTGGGCCACGAGGTGGCGATACAGGGCCTCTTCGTCGACCGTGCCGGCGCGCCCGATGTTGACGAAGACCGCGTTCGGCGACATTGCCGCTAGTTCGGGCGTCGCGATCGTGCCAGCGGTGAGGCGGGTGAGAGGGCGGGCTTCGAACACGAAGTCCCCCTTCGCGACCGCCTCGCGAAGGCGTTCGGACGGGTACATCTCGTCCGCGCCGGGTGCCGGGGCCCCCGAGCGGTTCAATCCTAGCACCCGAACCTCGAAGCTGGCGAGCCGTCGGGCGATCGCACGACCAATCTCTCCGTACCCCAAGATCACGGCCGTGGCACGGTAGAGCAGCCGATGCACGGGAGGCGGGCGCAGGCGACCGCTCCGAACCATCTCTCGGGCCAAATTGAAGTCACGGGCCGCGGCGAGCGCGAGAGTGATCGCCTGCTCGGAGACGTACGGGGCGAAGGCCCCGACATTCCCTGCGACCTTCACCCGTTCGGGAAGGCGCTCGAAAGGGAATCCATCGACCCCGGTGTAGAGGCGCTGGACGAACGCGAGCCCCGGGGTAGTTCCCGCGTCGAACACCCCGCCGGCTCGGCAGTGAAACGTTCGGTTTGGGTGAACGCGCCGACCAACATCGCGTCGACATCGGTCCGTTGGGCGGAGGGTGTCGCGTCGAGGAACGCCCAGGGAACCGTGGGGAGTAGGCGGTTCAGGGCAGTGCGAAGGTCATCCCTTGGACGAATCGCGACGAGGAGGCGGGGATGAGGGTCTTCCATCCGCGACCCCGAGCGCGAGCCGCCTCAAGGCGTGTCCGGTGCGGGTTCGTCGCCTCCCTCTGGGGAACCTACTCGCCAGGATGGGGCGGTGGCCGAACGAGCGTGTGAGACAGGGTCCCTATTGTAGGGACCGGCACCTTCGGAGTTCGTGAGTGGACCTAAATATCGGCTCCATCACGTGCAGGTCGCCGCCCCTCCGGGCTCGGAGGCGCAGGCGCGCGCCTACTTCGTGGGTGTCCTCGGGATGACGGAGATGGTCAAGCCGCCGAATCTGGCGGCCCGGGGGGGAATCTGGCTCGATTTCGGACAGACCCAGTTGCATGTCGGGATCGAGAGCCCGTTCCGCCCGGTGGAGAAGGCCCATCCGGCGTTCGAGGTCGACGATCTAGAGGCCCTTCGAAGAAGACTCACCGCCCGGGGGATCGAGACGTGGGAGGACGAGACCTTCCCGGGCCGGCGTCGATTCTACAGCCGCGACCCATTTGGGAACCGGCTCGAGTTTCTGTCCACTCCGGGCAGCGACAAGTGAATGGGGCGGCTCGGTGCATTCTACGGGTGGGCCGCGGGTTCTTTGGGAGAATCGACCCGGACCTGGGCTTCGACCGTGTGGGCGGCCGTCTCGGCGAGGCGACGTGCCTCGTCCGTGGTGGAAGCCCGGGCGACGGCGACCCCCAAACGTCGGTCGCGGTACGCCTCCGGCTTCCCGAACAGAAACAGCCGGACGCCGTGCGGAGCCAGGGCTTGGGTCAGGCCGCCGTACGAGGGCGCCCATCCCGAATCGGAGCCCAGGATCACGTGGGCGGCGGCAGGGCTCGTCGGTTCGGGACCGACGTACGGGAGGCCGAGGATCGCCCGGGCGTGGAGAGCGAACTCGCTGTTCCACTGGCTCCCGAGGGTGACGAGGCCGGTGTCGTGGGGTCGAGGGGAAACTTCGCTGAAGTAGACTGTGGCTCCCCGGACGAAGGTCTCGACCCCGAAGATGCCGATGCCCCCCAGCTGATCGGTGACCGCGGTCGCCGTATCGTTCAGCGACTTCATCACTTCCGGGGCGAAGGTTTCGGGCTGCCAACTTTCGTGGTAGAGGGTCCCGGGCCGCTTGTGTCCCACGGGCTCCATCACCGTCGTGACGACCTTTCCCGACGGGTCGTAGTGGCGGAGCGTGAGCATCGTCACTTCGCAGTCGAAGGGGATGAATTCCTCGATCATCACGCGTGCGTTGCGCACTCGGCCGTGTTCGCTCGCCTCCGCGTACGCGGCCTCGACCTCGCCCGCGTTCTGAACGACCGACATCCCGTGTCCCGAGCTCGACATCATCGCTTTGAAGATGCAGGGAAATCCGATCTCTTTCGCGGACCGAAGGGCGTCGGCGGCGCTCTCGGCGAACGCGAACTGGCTGGTCCGGACCCGCGCCTTCTCCGCGGCGAGGCGCCGGATACGTTCCCGGTCCATCGTCGCCCGCGTGGACTCGGCGCGCGGGATCACGGTCCATCCCTCCTCCTCGAGTCGCACGAGCTCGTCGGTCGCTATCTGCTCGATCTCGGGCACCAGCACGTCCGGGGCCTCCCGCTGGACCAACGCTCTCAGCGCGGCCCGGTCGGTCATGGCCAGGACGTGGTGCCGATGGGCGACCTGCATCGCCGGGGCGTTGGCGTAGCGGTCCACCGCGATCACTTCCGCGCCGAGACGCATCGCCTCGAAGGCGATCTCGCGTCCGAGTTCGCCGCTGCCGAGGAGCATGACGCGGGGGGCGTTGCCCACGAGAGGGCTTCCGATTCGGTCGCGGAACGGGACACCAGAAGTTCGGGCAAGAGAAGTCATCGGACGCCCGCACGGGAACGGTCTATGAATAATCCTCGGCTTCGGGTCTCGTGAGTACACGGCTCGTAGGCTCTTCCCCGCCCGCGCTCGCCTCCTCGGGGCCGACGTGACCCCCGCGTGTTATAGGGGAGCGAGGCTGAAGCGCGACTACTCAACGAGGGAGTCATGAGCGTCATCCGCCCGGCGGTCACCTTCGACCTGTGGCACACCCTGGTCTATCTTGAGCCCGAGGCGGAGGAGGCATACATGGATCACCAGATCGACACGGCCGTGAGCGTGCTCGAGGGGTCGGACCCGCTGCCCGGCCGTTCCCAGGGGGGGAGTACCGAGCTACGGACCGCATTCGAACGGGAATACCTCGGGGCGGTAGTCGCGTCGGAGGAGGGTCGCACCGTTTCCCCTACCGAACAGTTCGTGCGCGCGGCGCGGGCCTCGGGCCGCCAGCCGCGGACCGAAGCCTACCTCGGTGCCCTCGAGGGGGTGGTCGGCGCTACTCCGTTCCAGGTCGCTCCCGGAGCCCTCCCCGTGTTGGCGGAACTGCGAGAGCTCGGGTACGAGGTTGGGGTCATCTCCAACACGGTCGGAGAGCCCGGCCAATTCTTGCGTCCGATGCTGCATCGTATCGGGTTCGATCGGTACGTGGAAACGTACACGTTCAGCGACGAACACCCCTGGACCAAGCCGGCGCCCGAGATCTTCCGGGCCGCGCTGGCATCGTTGGGTTCGGAACCGGGGGCCGCGGTCCACGTCGGGGACGGATGGTCCGACGTCGAAGGGGGGCGGCGAGCGGGGCTGGTGGGCACGGTCCTGTTCACTGGCCTCCTGAGATACGGAGAGCGATATCGGAAACTGTTCCTGCCACCCGGGCGGCATCACCCGCCGGCAGACCACAAAGTAAGCACCTTGCTCGAGGTGATTCCGATCGTCCGGCGGCTGCTCCCGGCGCCCATCCGCTAGCGCTATTCTTCGCCCATCGTGCGCGGTTTGGGGATCACGTGAGGCTGGTCCGCCAACGTAGGCATTCCCTTCTTGCCGGGCACGATATCGATGTCCTTCCAATTGACGCCGACGGTCACCTGAGGGAAGGCGACCTTGAGCGTGTAGTTCGCGAGCTTCCCGACCACTAGGCCCTGGGAGCCGGCGACCAGGTTGCCGTTCATGACGGACAGGTCCCGAGTAAGGATCACGACGGTCTCCCCAAAAACGACCCGGGAAAGCTCGCTTCGGTCTTCCATCCCGGGGAGCGGAACCGACGCTGGATTAAACCGTCACCGGGCCGGAAAAACCTCCAAAAGGGCCCAAAACCTCCCGGGTCGCCTCTGACGGCGGTTCGGGGCCTCAAAAACAGGGATTATCTACTAGAACTGCGTGCGAGGCCCTAACATGCCGCCGTCTACAGTAACAATGGAGACAGCACACGGGATGATTGAAGCCCCTCCCAGAGTGGAGGAGAAACCGGAGTGGTGGGGCACGCCAGCGGTCATCGGACTGATGGGATTCGGAACCACCACGATGATCGCGGGCTTGACCAACCTGCCGGCTCCGTACTCCAATGGGTTCGCGAACAACTGGGTGGTCTTCGGGATGGCCATGGCCTTCGGCGGAACCGCTCAGTTCGCCGCGGGCTTGGTCGCCCTCAGGAAGGGGAACGTATTCGCCGGCTCCGCGTTCGTCGGATACGGTGCGTTCTGGATCGCGTTCACCTTGATGCTGACGCAGTACGTCGGAGGAGCGGGCGCCGGGACCCCCGTCTTTTACGGAGTCGCCGGGTTCGCGTTTATCTGGATGATGTTCACCATCGCGTTCCTGATCAACGCCCCGAAACATGGGATGGTCCTGACAGGAGTGTTTCTCTTCCTGACCATCGCGTTCGCGCTGTTGGTTGTCAAGTTCTGGCAACTGGCGAACGGGAACACGAGCTCGGTCACCGCGGGCAGTGGTGAGGGCTGGGCGATCGGTGGAGAGATCTTCTTCACGGGCCTCTTGGCCTGGTACCTCGCGACGGCCGACCTGACCAACTGGAACTACGGCCGGAAGGTCCTGCCGACCTGACGGAGTAAGATCCTCCGCGACCAACCCTTTCTTTCCTTTCTCCTGTTCCGGTAAGCACTCGGCCCGCATCGTGCCACGCGCGGCTCTAAGTACCTCCGTGGGTCTCGCGGGCTCGGAGGGTCCGCCTACGGCCGAAGTCCGTCTAGACGCGATGCTCGCGCAGTTCGCTCCCCAGCGCCGGTTGCGTTCACCCGCCACGACCGTGGGGGGGTTAATCGACGACCTGGAGGCTCGGTTCCCCCGGCTGCGGAACCGTTTACGGGACGAGACCCGCAAGATCCGGCCGTTCGTGAAGTTCTTCGTCAATGGGGAGGAGATCCCCCACGAGCGCGGAAGCTCGTTACAGCTGGCCCCGGACGACGAGGTAGAGATCCTTCACTCCATCCAGGGAGGATGAGACGACCGACGGTCGATCGGAAGGTACGGGTCCTCGTGAGGACCTGAAAAGGTGGCTACCTCGCCGAATCGGACGCGCTGGACTCGCCAGGGTTTTACATGGGTACCCCGACCGGGCAGCTCTTCTGGAGCGCGGACGTGGGGGACTCCTATCGCATCAGTTTCCAGAGACCAACTCGGTCGAAGTCAACAGCCCCAGCTCCTAGAGCGCGGTCACTCGGCCGCGGCACCCCAGATGAGGTGGCTGTCGCCGAATTCATGCCAGAGGTAACCCGCCGCGACCGCCTCGGCGTAGGCCGCTCGGATCCGGTCTGCCCCGGCGAAGGCGAACAGTAGGGCGAGGTGGGACGTTCGTGGGTCGTGGAAGCCTGAGACGAGCCCGTCGACCGAACGGATGGGGCGCCCCGGACCCAGGGTCAGTCGAGTGAATCCCCGCCGCGGGACGACCCCGCACCCGTCCCAGGACGTCTCGAGCGCCCGCAGGACGGTGGTGCCGACGGCGATGACCCGATGACCCGCTTTCCGGGTGGCGTTGACTCGATCGGCGGTGGTTGCCGGGATCTCGAACGGTTCGGGGTAGACCGGTGGGATCTCTCCCCGGTCGGGCTCGCCCTCCAGGCTCGAAACGCCCGAATGGAGGACGAGCGGAGCGAGGCCGACCCCTCGCTCGCGCAGCGCCCGGAGCCCTCGGGGGGTGAAGGGACGACCCGCGGAGGGCATCTCGGCGCTCCCCGGGACCCGGGCGAAGACCGTCTGATACGTCTCGAGAGAGTACGCGCTCGACACGTAGCCGTAGCGGATGGGACGTCCGAATTCTGTCATCGCGGCGGAAAGGTCGCCGTCGACTCGGAAGAACCAGAGTCGTTCGATGCCTGGGAACGGACCGATCGGGTAGAACTGGACCCCTTCCGATGTGATCGGAACGCCGGGGGTAAGCGGAACGGGCCCGGGTCCTCCGACCCCCCAGCGGGGCTCGGCGAGCCAGACGGCTCCCCCGTAGTGGGTGCAGACGTTGAGGAGAAAGTCCCCTGGAGGGCCCCTCACGGGTAGGCTCGCCGCGAGGGTCGCGCTCTCGTTCACGACCAGGAGGTCGCCGGGCGCGAGAAGCTCCGGCAGGTCCCGGAACGAGTGGTGGCTCGAACGGTTGCCGTCCGTGACCAGGAGACGGACCCCGTCCCGCGCTACCCCTCGCGCTTCGGGCGGGGCCGTGGCCTCGAGGCCCTTCGGACGCTCGAAATCGAAGTCGGATCGGTTCATCGGGACGCCCCCCAGTGGTCCGCCTGAGCCAGGAAGCGATGCCCGGTGATCTCGGGCCCTGGTTGCCCGAGGAGCCACGCCCAGAACGGAAGCGTGATGTCCGGAAGAGGTCGATCGGAGATGTCCTGGCCCGCGAACGCAGCCTGGTGCATCCGAGTACGCATGTCGCCCGGGTCGACTGCAACCACGCTGATCCCTGCTTCTGCGAGCTCATGAGCGAGGGTCAGGGACGCGAGGTCCAGCGCAGCCTTGCTCGCGCCATAGTTTCCCCAGCCGGGGTAACCGCCAATCCCCGCGTCGCTCGAGATGTTCACGACCAGCCCGTGACGACGGGAGAGTGCCGGCGCCAGGGCTTGGACCAAGGCGATCGGTGCGACCACGTTCACCCGGTACACGCGCTCCAGTTCTTCGAGGGGAACCTCCAGCAGCGGGGGTAGGGGGGAGGGTCCGAGCTCCGAAGCGTTATTGACGAGCAGGTCGAGCCCGCCCAGGCGGTCGACGGCAGTGCGAACCTCGAGGCGCTTTTGCGGGTCGCTAACGTCACCCGCGAGCTCGACCACGGTCCCGCCGAACCCTCGGACCTCGCGGGCGATCTCGGCGAGGGATGCCGGGTCGCGCGCGACGAGGACGAGGTCGTACTCCTCCCCGGCTGAGGAGTCGTGCGACGACCGCGCCGAGGCCGAGGCTGGCTCCCGTGACCACCGCAACCCGGCGTGCGCCGGGGGCTGCGTCCAGGGTCGTCATGGTTCCCCTCGGCGAGGGCGGATCAGGAACCGGCAGACGGGGTCTCCCGCCACCACCCGATGGGACGTCGAGACGTTGGCCTTCAGCATCGACTCAAACATCCGTCGCTCCACCTCACAGGCCTCGGGGTACTGACCCGCGATGGCGAGGATGGGGCAGTTGTTTTCACGCATCTCGACCGCGGCACCCTTCTTGCCTCCCAGCTCGGCCATGTAACCCCCCTCGGAGCGGAGGCGGACCAGCTCCTCGACCCGCTGACGCAACTCGGGCGCGGAGAGACGAGATCGGTTCTGGTCGGCGAGGTCGTGGGACCGCTCTTGGAGCATGCCCACGACGGCCGGCCGGCCGAGGTGCCGCTCGATGTATTCGAGCGCGGCGAGTGACACCTGGGCGTAGGCCTGGGGAAAGATGGCGGCCGACTTCTGGCTCAGGCGGAAGTGGACGGCGGGTCGGCCGACCGCGCTCCGTTCGTACGAGCGCTCGATCAGGCCCTGGTCCTCGAGGGTCGAGAGGTGGCGGAGGACGGCGACCTTCGAGACTCGTCGAGCTCCGGCGATCTCGGTGAGCGAAAGGTTGGGCCGTTGTTTCAGAAGGAGCAGCAGCTCGCGCTTAGCCGAGGAGAACCCCTTCGGTTCGGTCGCCCCGGACGCCGCGTTCATGGAGGGGGAGTAGGGCTATTGAGTTTATACACTTATGAGTTCACAAAGTTAAATAACGCACCTGACCCCGTCACGAAGGGGAAGGAGCGCCGGGCCGACGGAGGACGAGGGCGATGGTCCCCCGAACCAAGAGGGCGATACCTGCTACCATCGGTATCAGGATCAGGTCTCCCCCGGGCCAGGGGACTCCGGCCGCCTCTCCGGCCCAGAAGATCGCGAAAGCGAACAGTAGAGCCGTGCCGCCGAGCTTCAGCCAGGGGACCTTGATCTTGCGAATCTTGTCGTGAACGAGGGATGCCGCGATGACGAGGAGGATGCCGGCCGCGACCGCTCCCACGATCGCGGAGAACCCGTAACCGGCTGCGGCGAGCGCGATCAGCACGATGACGGCCTCGGTGCTTTCCACAGCACCCACCGAGAACCCCCCACCGAACTGTAGCGCGTTTCGACGGGCCGGGGCGGAGAGGCTCCGGCAGGAGCCGCTGCGCGGCGATACGAGCGTAGGGTGCTCCGAGACAGGAATACTCCGAACGCGGCCAGGATTACCGCCGAGGCCCACAGGAGGAAGTTGTGGGGAAAGGCGAGAAGGAACGCGCTGAACCCGATTGCGATCAGGCCGATCACGGCGACCCCACCGATCGCGCCCAGCGTGGTCGGCCGCACGGAGACCTGGTCAGCGCTCAGCGCGAACACGAGAGCGACGACCTCGGTCATCTCGAGCAGCGTGATCAGGAAGGCGACGATGAGCGCAGGAACGTAGAGTTCGAACATGCCTTGACCCGGGTCGTCGTCTCCCTAGATCAAGACGGCGCCGCAGCTCGGGCAACGCCGCGAACTCGCATCCGCCAAGTTCCCGCAGAAAGCGCACCGGACTTTCACGACCGGGGGAGCGATGCCAGCGGCGCGAGCCGCGCGAATCTGTTGCCGTGCTCGGATCAGCTCCTCGGTGCGCTGTCGCCGATCGCGCCACTCCGTCTGCCCCGCGTCGAGCGCGGCCGAGATCGCCTCGGCCACGGCCGTGGGGTCGTGGACCGCGAATCGACCCACGGAGCCGGCTTCTGGGAACTCCTCGGACAGCTCGAGGAACCGTCCGAAGAGCACCCGGGGCGGCTTCAGGTTGTAGAAGAAGAACTCCGGGCCAGTGTGCCACGGGTGCGGCGGAAAGACTCCCAACTCCCGCCAGAGTCCGAAGCATCGGAGGTTGGTGAGCACGAGGTAGCCCTTCGGGGGCGTACGCCACGCCCCTAGAACGAGTTCACCCTCGATGAGGTCAATGGCCCTCCACGCCTCGCCGGGGATCTGGTCGGGGCGGGTCACCTCCGAGGGTGGGGGGGTCCACTCCGGCGACGGGTCGGTCACGCGGACGAGCCGAGCCATTACGGGCGGATTACTCCTCGCGTCGAGCTCGGGGATTTTCTCAAGCTCTCCTACCTCCCGTAATCCTTACAGGCCCGCGCCCGGTTTCGGGTCGATGCCTGGTTCGCGCGTTGCGACGACAGGGGACCAGCGCCGTTCGGTCGCCCGGTCCGGGACGATGGCGATCGTGCTGGCCGCCGGCAGCTCGTCTCGTATGGGCCGGCCGAAGGCCCTGATCGCTCTCGGAGGACAGCGGATCCTCGAGCGCACCCTCGCGAACCTTCACCGCGCCCATGTGGACCGAATAGTGGTGGTCCTCGGCCATCGCGCGGCCGAGATACGAAAGGCCGTCCCTCTTGGGGGCGCCGAGGTCCTGAACAACCCGGATTACGCTGAAGGGATGGCCAGCTCCCTCCGACTGGGCGTTCGGGCGGCGGCACCACGGGCCAAGCACCTGATGGTCGTGCTGGCCGACCAGCCGTTCGTCTCCCCTGCCACGCTCGAGCACCTCATGCACCGTGCCGAGCAGGGCGACGGTTCGATCTTCATCCCCACCTACAAGGGAGTCTGGGGCAACCCGGTCGTGTTCGACGCCGACCTCGCCCCAGAGGCGGAGCGGATCCAGGGTGACATCGGGTGCCGGGCGATGTTTCCGGACCACTCGGGCGAGATCCGCGAGGTCCCCGTCGACGACCCGGGCATCCTGGTCGACATCGATACCGAAGCCGAGCTCGGCGCCCTCGAGAGCGCCCTCGCTTCCGGAGCCCCCCTACGGGACGTCCTCGACCGGATCGCGGCTCCGCGGTGGTCACTGCACGCCTCGCCGTCGGAGCATCCCGTCCCGAAACGGCTTCGTCGGGCCCCGGACTTGCCGACCCTCGCCCAGGAGCTGAGGTCCCGGGGGGTTCGATTCGCCCTCGCCACCGTCGTCCGCGCAGTCCGCCCGACCTCGGGCCGCCCCGGCTACCAGGCAATCATTCGGGAGGATGGGTCGCACGTCGGTTGGGTCGGGGGCGCCTGCACGGAACACCTCCTAGTCGCCGAGGCGCGAGCCGCGCTCGCCGCCGGAGCCCCGCGGCTGCTCCGGGTGTCGCCCGACCCGGACGCTGCGGCTCCGGAAGAGGGGGTCGTCAACCTCGCCATGTCGTGCCAGAGCGGAGGAACTGTGGAGATCTTCATCGAGCCGAATCTGCCGAAACCGACCTTGCTGATCGTGGGGGACTCCCCGGTAGCGACGAGCCTCGCGACGCTCGGTCCCCTCCTCGGCTACCGGGTCGTCTTGGTCGCGCCCGGCGTGGAGGCATCGGAGCTGCCCGACGTCGACGTGCTGGTCTCCGACCTCGACGCGCTGGCGCCTTATCTTTCACCGAGCACGTACGCTGTGGTGGCGAGCATGGGGAAGTACGACGAGACCGCGCTCGGCCAAGTGGCCCGGGGCCCGGTCGCCTTCGCCGGCCTGGTCGCGAGCCGGAAGCGCGCCCAGTCGGTCTTCGCGACGCTGCGGGAGGAAGGGGTCACGGCCGCTCAGCTCGCCCGCGTGCGCAACCCCGTGGGGATCGACCTCGCCGCCACCACCCCGGAAGAGATCTCCCTCAGCATCATGGCGGAGATCACCCGGGTCCGGCACACGGCGACGACCTCCCCCGCGGCCGAGGCCCCGGCCACATCCTCGGCTCCCGAGGTCGCGATCGACCCGGTCTGTCAGATGGAGGTCGAGCGGACGAGCCCGCTGCACACCGACCACGGAGGAACGACCTACTACTTCTGTTCGGAAGCGTGCCACCGAAAGTTCGCTCGGTCCCCGGCGAAGTTTCTTGCCTGACCTGCCCGCCCGGTCCGGCCGCTAGGCGGTCTCGAGCTTTCGCCGAGCGTTCTCGAACACCCCGGCGGCCTTCTTCTCGACGGTCCCTTTCACGATCCGTTCCCCGAGCGTCGCAATCGGCCCCGACAGCCGGACGTCTCCGGTCCAGTGAAGGGAAGTCTCCCCCGCCGCCTCGGTGAGGGTGAGTTCCAGGTCGGCGTCCACGCCGCTCCCGAGGCCCGACCCCTGCAGATGGACCCGGACCTCGCTCGGCGGCGTCTTCAACGTGTAGCTGCCGCGTAAGCGGAACGTCCCTCGAATGAACGCGACCCCGGTCGTGACGGTGCCTTCGAAATGGTCCGGGTCGGTCGCGTGGATCTCGTGGGGGTCGTCGAGGGCGTCGATGAACGTCACCGGGTCGACAAAGAAGTCGTACACCCGGCTCGCAGCGGCCTTGACTCGGAAGTCGCCCGCGATCTGCACGGAGCGTCCGCCGAGGTCAGTGCGGGTCCTTCGAGTGGATCGCCTTCCAGACCTTGTGGGCCGAGAGCGGGATGTCGATGTTCGAGATTCCGTACGGCTCGAGGGCATCCAGCACGGCGTTCACGATCGCTGCCGGCGCGCCGACGGTCGCCGACTCTCCCACTCCCTTCGCGCCAAACGGGTGGTGCGGGGAGGGAGTGGTCGTCTTTCCCGTCTCCCACCGCGGCGTTTCTACCGCTGTCGGAACCAGATACTCAAGGAACGAGCCGGCACGATTGTTGCCCTCGGCGTCGTAGGCCATCTCTTCCATCATCGCGGGAGCGAACCCCATCGTGAGGCCCCCGTGGATCTGTCCGTCCACGATCGTGGGGTTGATGATCACTCCGCAATCGTCGACCGCGACGAACCGCCGGATCTCCACTTGGCCGGTCTCCTTGTCGACGTCGACCACGCAGATGTAGCTCCCGAACGGGTAGGTGAGGTTGGGGGGGTCGTAGTAATCGACCGCTTCGAGCCCGGCCTCCATTCCCTGCGGATGGTTCGTGTACGCCGCGAACGCGACGTCCGCCATCGTCTTCGACTTGTCCGGGACTCCCTTCACCTGGAACTTGTGGTCCTTCCACTCGATGTCGTCGGGGGAGACCTCGAGGAGGTGGGCGGCGATCTTCGCGGCCTTCTCCCGGATCTTCCGGGCGGCCATCGCTGCCGCTGCTCCCGAGGTGGGGGTGCTGCGGCTCGCGTACGTTCCGAGCCCGTACGGGGCGGTGTCCGTATCCCCTTCCTCGATGTTGATGAAGTCCGAGGAAATCCCGAGCTCTTCCGCCAGGATCTGGGCGTAGGTCGTTTCGTGTCCCTGCCCCTGGGACTTCGTGCCCAGGCGGGCCAGAACCTTTCCGGTGGGGTGGATCCGGACCTCCGCCGAGTCGAACATCTTGATCCCCAGGATGTCGAACTGCTGGGACGGGCCAGCACCGACGATCTCGGTGAAGCTGGAGATTCCAATCCCCATCAGCTCACCGCGCTTACGCTTCTCCACCTGTTCCTTACGGAGCGCGTCGTAGCCGATCATCCCCATCGCCTTCTTCAGCGCGCCCGCGTAGTTTCCGCTATCATAGGTCCAGCCCAGGACCGACTTGAACGGGAACGCTTCCGGAGGAATGAAATTCTTCAGCCGGAATTCCGCGGGGTCCATCTTGAGCTGGTGGGCCATGTTCTCGACGAGCCGTTCGATCGTGAACACTGCCTCGGTGACCCGGAATGAGCACCGGTACGCGATCCCCCCCGGAGGCTTGTCGGTGTACGCGGCGTCGACCTCGACGAACGCGGCCGCGAACGGGTAGGAGCCGGTGATGATGTGGAAGAGCCCCGCCGGGAACTTCGAGGGGTTCGCTGCGGCATCGGTGTAGCCGTGGTCCGCGAGGGTCTTGACGCGGAGCGCAGTGAGCTTCCCATCCTTCGTCGCGCCCATCTCGGCCTCGATGTGGTAGTCGCGCGCGAACGAATCCGCGGTGAGGTTGCCGGTCCGGTCCTCGATCCACTTTACCGGCTTGCCCGTCGTCAGGGCAGCGACGACCGCGATGACGTAGCCGGGGTAGACCGGCACCTTCCCTCCGAAGCCCCCGCCGATGTCTGGGGAGATGATCCGGATCTGCTGCTCGGGGAGACCGCTCACGAGCGCGAAGACGGTACGGATCGCGTGGGGCGCCTGCGTGGTCATCCATACCGTCAGCTTCCCCATCGCGTCGACTTGCGCGACGCAACCGCACGTCTCGATCGAGGAGACGTGGATCCGGGGGATGTAGATCTTCTCCTTGATCACCACGTCGGAGGCCCTGAGCGCCTTCTCGGTCGCGGCCTTGTCACCGACCTCCCAGTGCCAGATGTGATTGTCGGTCTTGCCCTTCTTGTCCGTGCGGAGCACCGGTGCCCGGGCTCGAGGGCCTTGAACGGGTCGATGACGACGGGGAGGGGCTCGTAATCCACCTCAATCGCGGCGACACCATCGGCCGCGGCGTACCGGTCGACACCGACGACCCCGACCACTTCCTGACCCTGGAACATCACCGTGTCGGTGGGGAGTACCATCTGGGTATCGGACATCAGGGTCGGCATCCATGCGAGCTTCGCGGCGGCGAGGTCGGCGCCCGTGATGACCGCGAGCACCCCCGGCACCCCGAGGGCCTTGTCCTTTCGGATCGCGGTGATCTTGGCGTGCGCGTAGGGGCTCCGGACCAGGTCGAGGAACAGCATCCCGGGGAGGTCGACGTCGTCAACGTAGTTGCCCTTCCCACGGATGAACCGCGCGTCCTCCTTGCGGAGAATCGATTGGCCGATACCGCCGGGGACCGCCTCCGCCATGGTCAGGCACCTCCCTTCGGTGCCTCACGCATCTTCGCGGACGCGTGCTGGATCGCTTTGACGATGTTCACATAACCCGTGCACCGACAGAGGTTGCCGGAGATGCCGCGACGAATCTCGTCTTCGGTGGGATTGGGGTTGCTCGCGAGCAGGGCAACGCTCGCCATCATCATGCCGGGCGTGCAGTAACCGCATTGCAGGCCGTGTTCCATGTGGAATCCCTCCTGGATCGCGTGCAGCTTTCCACCGGTCTCGAGGCCCTCGACAGTCTGGACGCTTCGCCCATCTACCTGCACCGCAAAGATGTTGCACGACTTCGCAGGGACTCCGTCGATAAGGACCGTGCACGCGCCGCAATGTGCGGTGTCGCAGCCGACGTGCGTCCCGGTAAGACGAAGTCGCTCGCGCAGGTAGTGGACGAGCAGGGTCCGGTTCTGGACCGTCGATCGATGGGCCACTCCGTTGACGGTCACATGGATCGTCCGGGTCGTAGTAGACGGGGTCGCGCCGGCGATCTCCTCCACATCGATCGCCATCTTACTTACCTCCCTTCGCGCGGGCGAGCGCGTGCGTGAGCGTTCTCCGAGTCCAGACGCGCACCATGTCCGTCTTGAACTCCACGGGTCCTCGGTTATCCGCGACCGGCTGGGCGGCGTTGGCCGCGAGGTCCCCGGCATGCTGAACGTCTCCCGGAGATCCGGTCTTTCCCACGAGGAAATCCGACGCCGCGGAGGCGTAGATCGCAGTCGGACCTACGTTCGTGAGGCCGATCCCGGCCGAGGCGATCGTACCGTTTTGGGCGACCGCAAGCTGGACCCCGACGGCGGCCGTTGCAAAGTCGCCGACCTTTCGTTCCATCTTGGAGTACGCGCTCCCGGTGCCTGGGGTGGACCGCGGGACGCGGATCTCCGTGAGCACCTCGTTGGGCTGGAGCGCGGTCACGAAGGAATCCTGGTAGAACTTGCGCGCCGCGATGACGCGACTGCCCTTGGGGCCCTGGACCGCAAAATCGGCATTGACCGCCAGCATGCAGGCCGGGAAGTCGTTCCCCGGATCCCCGTGAGAAACGTTGCCCCCGACCGTTCCCCAGTTTCGGACCGTGGGGTCGGCGATCTCGAACCCCGCGTCCGATAGGATCGGATAGCGTGACTTGATGACGTCCGACTTTCCGAGTTCCGCCGTCCGGGTGAGCGCGCCGATGCAGAGACATTTGTCATCCTCCCGGATGTACGCGAGGTTCGGAATGCGGTTGATGTCGATGAGCGCCGAGGGCTGGGCGAGCCGGAGTTTCATCATTCCAATGAGGCTCTGGCCGCCGGCGAGCACCTTCGCCTCCCCCTGGTGCTGGTCGAGCAGTCCAATCGCTTCCTCGAGAGTTGTCGGAGCGTAGTACTCAAAGTTCGGTGGATACATCGTTCGGTCCCCCGTGGCGCAGGGTAGCACGGCGAAGAGTTCCTCGGTTATCAACCTTCGTGGAATCGCGCTCGGGTCCCTATCCCTCCGGTAGCACCTTTCCCGGCAAGGCCTTTGCAACTCGGCTGATGGCAGGTTAACCTTACGTTAACGTAAGGTTTATGTCGGTCCCTCCCGTCCTCCGGTCACATGAAGATCATCGATCTCCCTCTCCTGCATTGCTACCGGTGCATCTACTCGTGGACACCCAAGGTGTCAGTCGTCCGAATGTGTCCCCGGTGCAAGTCCGTCCGGTGGGACGTCCCGAAAGTTCGGCTTCCTCCCTACGCAGGCGGAGGGCAAGGTATCGTGGACATCATCGCGCCGAAACGAAAGGAGATCCGGGCACTCGTTCGAAAGCACCGTTTCTCTTACCCCCGTGTCTTCGGTTCGGTGGCACGGGGAGAAGCCGGTCCAAGGAGCGACATCGACCTTCTGGTGAAGTATGGCGGAGGTGGATTCGATGCCCAAATCGACCTAGCTCTCGCCCTCGAAGACCTTCTGGGGAGAAAGGTCGATGTGATCCCGGACGACTCGCTCAAGTGGTACGCGGAGCCGGAGATCCTGGCTCAGGCGGTGCCGATTTGAGCGACACGGGGAGAACCGACGCGCAGAGGCTCCAAGACATCATCACCGCTCTACGAATCATTCGACGCGACACCGAGGGAATGAGCAGCGAGCAATTCAAGCACGATGGTAAAACGCAAAGGGCAGCCGCCTTCGAGGTCATGGCGGTCGGAGAGGCAGCGGGAAGGATCTCCCCTAGGACGCGGACCGCGAATCCCACCGTGAACTGGAGACGGCTGGTTCAGGACCCGTACAGCTCCAGCCCACGAATACTCCGAGCCGCAAGTGGGAGCCCTTTGGGATTTCATCAGGGACCAGCTACCAATTCTCGAACACAAAATCAACAAGGTCAGGCCGGCGCCAGAGAGCACCGGCTAGCCGATTTGTGACCGCCATACCGCGGTCCTTTCGCTGGCCGAAATGTATCTGAACGGTGGAATCGAGGGGCACGGCGCGGGGCAACTCCCCCCGGGGTCGGCCCACCGCGCTCGGCCCTCCCGACCACTCCGGCTTCCTCTCACCGCGGTGTGGCGTTGGCGAGAGTCCTACCCAGCCCAGAGGTTACGGTCGAGCCGAGCCCCGCCGCGGGGCGGGCACCCGAAATGGTAGATACGCCGCTTACCTCCGTCGCTCGAATGCAGGCCGCCCACTACTCGAAGCATCTGGCGGCGCTCGTCGCCCGCCGCGAACCGTTCGCCGTCGCTACGGTGACCCGAACGGAGGGCTCGACCCTCGCGAAGCCCGGGTTCAAGATTCTCATCACTCCAACCGGAGGGATCGCCGCGGGAACCCTCGGGGGCGGTTGCCCCGAGGGTCCGATCGTCGAGGTGGCTCTAGATTCGATGCGCACGGGTGACCCCCGGGTGCTGCGGATCCACCTCGTGGATACCGAGAAGTCCGTCGCCGGCACGGCGCGCGAGACGGATCCGAACGAGATCTGGGTCCAGACCAACTGCGGAGGCACGCTCGAGGTCTACATCGAACCGATGGTCCCGACCCAGCGGCTCATCCTAGTGGGTCAAGGCGGTCGCGACGACGTGGAGGGGGCACTGGTCCACCTGGGAAAGAACCTGGGGTTCGAAACGGTCGTGGTCGACCCCAATCCGGTCCTGCCCGAGGCTCCGCACGAACTGATCACGGAGTCGCACCTCGACCCGAAGACCTTGAACCTGTCGAACCACGACTACGTAGTGGTGCTGACGAAGGGAGAGCGGGACGTCGCGATCCTGGAGGCCCTCTCTCGAGCTCCGGTCAAGTTCGTGGGCCTGCTCGCCAGCCGCCACCGCGTGAAGCAGGACGTAGATGAGCTCGCGAAACGCGGGGTTTCCGTCGATTTCTTGCAGAACCTCCACGCCCCCATCGGTCTCGACATCGGCGCCAAGACGCCGGAGGAGCTCGCGGTTGCGATCCTCGGGGAGCTGATCGCGGCGAAGTACGGAAAACTCTCTGCCCCCGCCCGGGCGGGTTAGGGTCGCTTCGCGTCCCAAAGCTACTGTTCCGGGCGGTCGAGCTGGATGAGCGGGGCCGCGGCGTGGTTCCGCATCGGGTAGTCGCGGACGTACCCTCCGTAGTAAGGGACGCGTTGAGCGACGACGGACCGGAACGCTTCCCGCAACTCCTTGTCGTCGAGTCCTCGGGTAGGGATCAGGTCGTCGTTGCGATTGAGGCAACCCTTGAGTTCGCCCTGATGTGTGACGCGGATCCGGTGGCAGTTCATACAGAATTCTCGGTTGTAGACCGGGTCGACCAGCTCCACCTCAGCTCCGCCGAATTGGTAGATCTTGCGATGATGCATCTCTCGGACGAGGACCTTGTCGGCCCGGCTCTCCAGCCACCGCTTCACCCCGTCGATGTCGACCGACCAATCCTTGGGTGCTACGAGCTCGGGCATGAACTGGATCAATTGCAGGCGCAGACCAGAGTTCCGGCGCACGAATTCGATCATCTCGGGGATATGCGGTAGCGTGGGTCGGAAAACGACCATGTTGAGCTTCACCGGGGTCAGACCGACCTCCAACGCCTGCTCGATGCCCCGGAGCACCGGGGGGAGAGCCCCGTGCCGGATCGCCTGGAAGGCCGTCGGGTCGAGCGAGTCGATTGAGACGTTGACCCGCTTCAATCCGGCGTTCCGCAGGCCCTCGGCCCGATTCGCCAACATCGAACCGTTGGTCGTCAGCGAGACATCGGACATGTGACGGACGGTGTGGCTAACGATATCCTCCATGTCCGTCCGCACGAGTGGTTCTCCGCCGGTGAACTTGACCGACCGAATGTCGAATTCGCGAGCGACACGGACCAGACGCTCGACCTCCGCGACGCTCATCTCTTCCGGGTGGAGGCTGCCCGGACGAGCGACCGGGCCGAGGCCCTCATCGTGGCAATAGACGCACCCGAAGTTGCAACGCTTGGTCACGCTGATGCGAATGTCCGTGACCCCTCGGCCGACCGAATCCACCAGCATCCTTCGAACGGAACCCGATGAGGTAGTTGACGATTGTCTTTGGACCGGGGGAGCCGCCTACCCTGGGCTGGGGGGATCCCCCGGGGGAAACGTTCATGGAGACCCGGTCACTGGCGCGTGCTGTGCTGCGCGGCGGAGGGGGTTCGCGATGAGTGAGCCCGACCTGTGGTCGTCCCCCGAGGAGGTCGAACGGCTTCTCCTCGGTCAGAACTACATCGCCGACCCGCCGCTGGCGATGGCGGTGTATCTCAGCGGGCGCCTCGGTAAACCGCTGCTGATCGAAGGCGAGCCGGGATGCGGCAAGACGGAGGTGGCCAAGGCACTCGCCACGGCGACCGGCGGCGAGCTGATCCGACTGCAATGCTTCGAAGGGCTCGACGCCCGCTCGGCGCTTTACGACTGGGACTACCCCCGCCAACTCCTGACGATCCGGATGCACGAGAGGACGGAATCCCCGGGCGAGCTCGAGAAGGAAGTGTTCAGCGAGCGGTTTCTATTGCGCCGCCCCCTCCTCCGGGCGCTCGACGGCGACGCCGACCATCGACCGGTCCTATTGATCGACGAAGTCGACCGTGCGGACGAGGAGTTCGAGGGGCTCCTGCTGGAGGTCCTCTCGGACTTCCAGGTGACGATCCCGGAGTTGGGCACGGTCCGGGCGAAGCGGATCCCCCTCGTGATCATCACCTCCAACCGGACCCGCGACCTGAGTGATGCATTGAAACGTCGGTGCCTCTACGCGTACGTGGAATATCCGGACGCCGCGAAGGAGGTTGCGATCCTCGAGAAACGGATCCCGGGCCTGGGCATCCCGTTCGCCCAACAGATCGCAGCGTTCGTCCAGCGCGTCCGACAGGAACCCGACCTCGCCAAACGGCCCGGAGTCTCCGAGACCCTCGATTGGGCGGCGGCCCTCCTGGCCCTCCACCGCACCGGGCTCGACGCCGAGACGGTGGCATCCACTCTCGGATTCCTGGTCAAGGACGCCCAGGACCTGCGATACCTCCGCGAGAAGAGACTCCCCGCGCTCCAAGAGTAGGGGAGATGTCCGCGGACCTCGACAAGTTCGGGGATCGGTTGCGGGCTCGGCTCACCGGGTTCTGTGGGTTCCTCCGCGACCGAGGGTACTTCGTCGGCGTCGGGGCCGAGGTTGACTTCGCCCGGGCAACGAACGCCATCGACGTCCTGGACCGATGCGGTTTCCGCGCGGTCTGCGGTGCAACGCTCGCGAAATCCCCGGAGGACCTCCGGTTCGTCAACGCGGCCTTCGACCGCTACTGGTCGGCCCCGGACGCCGCACTCGACATTCCCTGGACCGTGCGGGGAGAGCGCCACGCTGGCCCCGCCGAAGCGATCCTCCTCCGGCTCGAGTCGCCGGAGGGACGGCGATCCGGAGGACAGTCCGCCGCCCGTGGTCATCCCGATCGGCACCTACAGCGTGACCGCCCCGAGCTCAGGCCATCCGCTCCAACCGCTCCCGTGAGCGCGAGGTCCGATCGCTCCGCCGCGGCGCCCGTCGATTCCGCCGCCAGGTGGCCACCCTCCCCGGCCGACGGCGGGTCTCGGCGCACCGCGGGTCGGTCGACCTGAGGGATACCGTGCGCCAAGGCCTCCGGGACGGCGGAGAGTGGGTCGAGCTGCGTTACCGGCAACGATGGTCCACCCGCGCCGAGTTCGTGATCCTTTGGGACGTGAGTGGGTCCATGCGAGAGCACGAGAGCCGTTTCTTCGGCCTCGTGCACGCTCTCGAGTCGACCTCCCGGAGCACTCGAGTGTTCGCGTTCAGCACACGGATCGAGGAGATCACCGGGGACGCGCGCCGGTACGGCTACCGCCGTGCTGCAGCCGTCTGTGGGTCGACGGATCGACCGCGCGGACGGTGGCACCAGGATCGGGCGTTCGCTGCGGGAGTTTCGGGACCATTTTGGCGCGCTTCTCGGCGACAGGACGACCCTCGTCATCTTGAGCGACGGGTGGGACCTGGGCGAATCCGAGCTCGTCGGGGAGGAGCTGGGGAGACTCGCACGCCGTGCGCGACGCGTGGTGTGGGTCACACCCTACACCCGCCGTCCGGGATTTCGACCTCAGGTCGGTGCCCTTCACTCCGCGCTCGGAAATATCGATCTGCTGCTCGGCCCCGAAGACTTCGAGTCTCGGTGGCCCCTTCGGCCGTTCCGGGTCTAGCCCGACCGACCGTGCGCGGGAGCCCGGTCCGACGTGGCTCCCGCTCCCCCACGGCGGCCCTCCGGCCCTCGAACGACTAGGACCGGGCAGGGGGCCTCGCCCACGAGGGCGGCGGAGACGCTTCCGAGCAGGAGTCGCCGTCCCCGCGAAAGGCCCCGGGAACCGGTGACGGCGAGGTCGTGCGGGTGCCCCGCCAGAAAAGTCAGCAGCGCCGGGACAACGTCCCCCTGAAGGAACACCGGCTCGAGGGATTTCACTCCGAGAGCGGAGGCCGCTGCCCGAAACTCGTCGATCAGGACCGAGAGGGATTTTCCCTCCGCGTCGAACGGAACGAGGCTCTCGAGATGTCCGTCCGTGGGCTCCTTAGAGGCAGGATGCACCGTTCCCACCGTCACCGCGGAATGGAATCGCGCGGCGACCTCTATCGCCACATCGCAGGCGCGTCGAGATTCCGGTGAGCCATCGAATGCGACGAAGACCTTCTCGAACATCAGAGGTGTTCCGGGAGGAAAGGCGATTCCGAACTTAAGCCACAGCGACGTCCCGCCCAAGGTTTACCGGACGACCCCCACCCGCTCTCGCGGCTGGGGGGGAGCGGTCCGGCCCGTGCCCATCCTTAGAGGCGCACACCTTTTCGACCCAACAGCCCTCGACCTGGACCGATGTCGTCGTCGGACGACGGTATCACCGGGCATGGGTCGGACGTGCGCATCTGCCTCCGGGCGTTTGGTGCGCGACGCTGGCCGGTGGAGCCCCTTCGGTGCGATCCTCGCAATTGGGGTCATGCTGCTTTCAACGGTCGTCGTCGGTCCGCGCTCGGCTCCCGTTCCGGTACCCGCCGCACTCGTCCCACTCGGGGGTGTCGCCGCCCACGTCGACGATGCGTCCCCCTCCCCTGACGTTCCGTCGCTCGCAACCAACTCCCCAACGGTGGCTTGGAGTGGTCCCGAGATGCCGTCGCTCGTCCCGGAAATTCCGCCGTACGTATCCACGACCAATGTTCTCTCCGACGGATCCCACCGTGCTGCGGACGGGCCGATAGGGGTCTCGGGAACCGGTGTAGGAACTAGAGTGGGGCCATTCTCCACTGCCCGCCCTCAGGTCCCGGTCGCGGTCTCCGGGATCCCCGGGTGGCAGGGGATCAATGGGTCGCAATCGGAGTGCTCGTGCGCACCTCCCGACGTGTCGGTGGCGGTCGGCCCCATGGACGTGGTCGAGTTGACCAACTTGGAAGAGATGGTGTGGTCGAAGACGGGCGCGTTCGTCCTGAACCAGAGTTTGTTCGCCCTATTCGACACGCCGCCGTCGGCGGCGATCTCCGCTCCGAGAATCGTCTACGACAACTCGAGCGAACGGTGGTACGCGACGATCTCCGACATGAGCAGCAAGAGCGTCCTTCTCCTCGCCTCCACTTCCGCCAACCCCCTCAATTCGTGGTACCTCTACTCAATCCCCGCTTGGCCGAATGAGGTCCCGACGCTCCCCTCCCTTGGCGCCAGCCAATGGATGGTGGGGGTTGCCGCGAACGATGTCAACGCGACCTACGGGAACATCACTGGAACTGGTTACACTCTCCTGAACCGCACCGATCTTTCTACCGGCACGCTCTGGTATTACAACTACAATCCCGCGTACCAGTATGCGGATGGGCTGGCCGAGAGCGCGCTGACTTCGTCTTCGCTCCTGTGGTTTGGCGGCCTCAACCCGGCGGCCGGCAGCGTATTCTGGGTGAATTTCAGCGGCGCTCCCCCCGCGGTGCCAGAGTACTCATCCAGCGGAAGCGTGATCGCCCCGTTTTCTCCCCCACCCGCCGCGGCTCAACCAGGAACGGCCGACCTGCTCAACACGTCGACTACTGACAACCGCGCGAGTTCCGCCGTGTGGCAAAACGGCCTCGAGACCCTCACCTTCACGACCGGGGAGGGTTGCCCCGCGCTCCTGAGTTGCTTCACGCTCGTGCAAGTCTGGACGAACAACGGCACCCTTCGTCAGGACACACTCGTCACCGACGGCTCCGAATCCCTGTTCTTCCCGGCGGTAAGCGCGGACGAGCGGGGCGACCTAACTTTGGTCGCCGGCTACTCTTCGGGCGCCAGCTATCCGGGGGCGTTCGTGCTCGGTCAATCGTGGAACGAGCCTGGGGCGACCATCGGACCGAGTTTCACCGCCATCCTAGGGACGGCTTCGGTCACCACCGATTGCAACGCCGACCTCGTTTGCGTCTACGGGCAATACTTCGCCGCGGCTCCCGACCCGAATTCCTCCCTCGTCTGGACGGCGAGCGAATTTGGGAGGTCCGGGGTCGATTGGTCGACCTGGATCCAGAGCGCCGAGACCTTCCCGGCATCGTTGACGGCCTCCTCGAGCCCGGCGACCATCGACCTCGGAGGAACCGCGACGCTCTCGGCGAGGGGTTCCGCCGGGGTCGGGTCATTGGGAGATTATGCATGGACCGACCTGCCCCCGGGTTGTGCGACATCCGACACGGCGATGCTCGCGTGTCGCCCCACAGCGACCGGGACGTTCTCCATCACCGTGGCAGCGAACGACAGCTATCCAATCGGAGTTTCGGCACAGTTCACGTTGACGGTCGACCCGAGGGTGGAGATCTCCACACCGCTCCCGGATCTCCCTGCCGCCGACTTGGGCCAGTCTCGAGTCTTCACGGTCAACGCTTCCTTCGGCACACCTCCCTACACGTTCACCTGGTCCGGGCTTCCGGGGGGCTTGGATTGCAGGGAAACGAATACCCCCAGCGTTTCTTGCCAATTCTCTAACGCCGGGAACTACACGATCGCAGCGAGCGTCATGGACGCCGGCGGCGCCAATGTGACGAGCGGGTCGATCCGGTACGTGGTTTCCGCGCTCCTCGTGGTCACGGCCGTTGTCGAATCGAACTTCACTCCCCCGGATCTCGGGTCCACTGTCACGTTCCAGGTGATCTACACCGGTGGCTCCGGCGGGGACACGTTTGCCTGGACCGGGCTTCCCCCGGCTGCCCGGAAGGGAGCGTCAACCCACTGAGGTGCACGCCGACCGCGGTCGGACTCTACCACGTGAACGCCACTGTGACAGACTCGAACGGTGCGCGCGGTGTTTCGCCTACCAGCACCTTCCGCGTGAACCCCGCTTCCCCATCGACCGCGTCCACGGGGTTCCTGGGGTTACCCGGGTGGGACGGATACATTCTCGTGGCGGCGATCATCGCGGTGGTTGTGATCGATCTGGAAGTGCTGCGCAGGCGCCGAAGGAGGAGGTCTTCCGCGACGCCTCCCGGGAAACCCGGGTCCCCACCCTCCGTGTAACTCAAGGAGCCGAGGCCCGAACGGGAAGGGTCCGCCCTGGGGCGCGAGTTCGACGACCCCGGTCGCCTACCAGCGCCGTTGGCCCGGGCGGCGGGATTCCCGCCGGGGCGCGTAGGAGCGCCCTCCCGACCCCGAGCGACGATCGGCGGGAGCGCGCACCCAGGGACGGGCGCGACGCGGCTCGTCGGCGAGCGCGGAAGCGGATCCGGCCGGGAGGTCAGGGGCGGGGTCGCGGCGGATCTCGAAACCGAGGAGTCGCTCGATCCGGACGAAATCTTGGGCCTCGTCGCGGGAGACGAGCGTGAGCGCATCGCCCCGGCGCTGGGCACGCGCGGTCCGGCCGACGCGATGGACGTAGACCTCGGCCTCGTGTGGCACATCGTAGTTGACCACGTCGCTCACTCCTTCGACGTCCACGCCACGGGCTGCGATGTCGGTGGCGACGAGCACGCGGAATCGGCCCTGTCGGAATCCCTCGAGGGCTCGAATGCGTTGGGGTTGACTACGGTTCCCGTGAATGACGGTGACACTGATCCCGGAATGCTCGAGCTGCCGCGCGACTCGGTCGGCGCGATGCTTGGTCCGCACGAATACGAGGACACTTGACATCGCCGAGTTCTTGAGCAGAGAGACCAGGACGTCGGTCTTTCGTTCTGAGGAGACCGAGATCGCGTGGTGAGAGACACCGACCGCCGCAACCGTGGGGGCGTCCTCCCGGATGATGTGCGGGTCCCGGAGGAACTCGTGGGAGAGGCGCACGACCTCGGGGGGCATGGTGGCGGAGAAGAGCATGGTTTGCCGGGCGCGAGGGAGGTTGGACAGGATCCGCCGGACGTCCGGCAGGAAACCCATGTCGAGCATCCGGTCCGCCTCGTCCAGGACGAGGATCTCGAGCGAGCGGAAGTCGACGTAGCCGCGCTGCATATGGTCGAGCAGCCGCCCCGGAGTGGCGACGATGATCTCGGCCCCGCCGCGCAGCGCGCGCTCTTGGTCGGCCATACCCACGCCGCCGTACACCGCGGCGCCCCGCAGTCGAGTGTGGCGTCCGAGTCGGTGAAGGAACCCCTCGGCCTGGATCGCGAGCTCTCGGGTGGGAGTGAGCACGAGGGCATAGATCCGCCCGCGCGGTCGGGTCAGTAGCCGTTCCAGGATGGGGAGGAGGAACGCGGCGGTCTTCCCGGTACCGGTCTGGGCGGTCCCGATGAGGTCGCGACCCGCTACGCCTTGGGGGATGGTGCCCCGCTGGATGGGGGTCGGTTCGGAGTAGCCCATCTCCTGCACTCCGCGCCGGAGGGTGGCGTCGAGGGGGAGGTCGTCGAAGGTCGTCGTTGGCCGTGGCCGCGCTGTGGTCGTCTGTTGGGGGTCGCTCATGTCTATCTCGGGCGCCCCAATCGGCCTGGGCAAACGGGGGGTTCCGGACTCAGTCGAGGGAGCGGGCCACCGCTTATGAGCTCTCTCCCGCCGTGTCGGACCTTCGCGCGGGTACGCGGAGGCCCGAACGCGACGGGACTTGGGACCGAACGTCCAGACAGAGTCGTGCGGGGTTCGGGGGGTAGAGTAGCTGCCCGATACGGGTGACTCGATCGTGGCTGAAGGGGGATTAGGTCCTACGGGGCGTCCGGGGCCGACAGGGCGGAGGGTTCGGCGGAAGCCTCCGAAGTCTCCGATCCGGGCGGCGGGGGGGTTTCCATCGGAGGCTCAGCCGGTGGCGGGGGCGGCAGGTCGATCGGCGGCTCCGGCGGAGGAGCGGGAGCGGGGGCGGGACGTGATGGCCCCGCGGTCGGAGCGGCGTCCGCTGAGGGGGCTGCCGGCGGTGCCACGTAGGGGATCATCTGCCCAGGAGGCAGGCGACGTCGGCCCGCGAAGATGAGGGTCATCACGAGGAAGAGGGCTGCCAGGAATGCCAGGAACCCGATGAGCACCCATCCGACAGCGCTGATCCCGTACGCGCTGTAACTCGGGCCTGCCGGGGTGGCGGTCAGCGTGATCGTGCCCAGGCTGGTGGTCCCGTTGGCCACCGTAACGTTGTTGAAGTAGGTCAGGTACCCCGACGCGGCGATCTTCAAGGATTGGATCCCGATGGGGAGGGTCACCGAGAACGTCCCGCCCATGCCCACAGGCTCGGACGTGCCGCCGACCCAAAGTGCAGCGACGGCCGGGACGATAACCCCCGTCAGCGTTCCGTTGATGGTCGAGGTGAAGATCAGCGTGACCTGGCTGGGTACGGTTCCCACCGCCACTTCCCCGGGGTTCGGGGTCGCCGCGTAGTCG
>CAVVLW010000008.1:0-63783 GCA_963749205.1 uncultured Thermoplasmata archaeon
CCTCGCCGCGGCTGTCCGAGAGCGTCTGCCCAATCGCTGTGCCGGGCGCGTAGTCCGCGGGAGGCAGGGTCGGGTCCAGCAGGCCTGTACTGGCTCACGAGCGCGACCTGCGTGACGACCGCCCCCGAGATGGGAAGGCCGTTGAGCCACACCTGGGATTGCCCGAAGACATTGTAGTTCCCCACCGTGGTCGTCGTGAACATCGTGGTCTCCGCGTCGCCGGTGTCGCAGACCCCGTAGGGGTCGACGTAACGCACAAGCTCAGGGTTCCCGGGGCGTGGGCGCTTGCACCGCGTAGTCGAGGAAGCTCCACTCGGGGTTCGGACCGACTAACCGACCTCACGAGGAAATACCCCAAGGTCGTGGCCGCGTCGCCGCCGGGCGGGGTGCCGGTCGTTGGGGAGCTGGAAATGCGGCGACAGTGCCCTTGTTGATCCTGCTGGATGCTCGCCGAAGTGCCACCGCCGTACATTCCGGCGCCTTGATCTGCCCGACAGTACGCCTGAACGTCATAGACGCCCGGCTCGCTGTTCGAGTCCAGCACCTCGAACGTGACGCCGTCCCGGCCGACAGGGTCGGGTTGGTGAGCGGCATGAACCCCGTGCCCCACCACGAGGAACAGGCTGAACGCGGGGTCCGCGAGCGCGTGGCCCGCCACGCCTGTCTCGCCGAGCAGCGCCTGGTCGAGCACGGCGACGTTCGTGATCCCGAGGCCTTGGATGTAGTTCCACCCGCTCCCGGGCAGGGTTGCCGAGGCTCGCGAACCAGATGGGCTGGACCGGCGAGCTCGGAACCTCGATCGAGAGGTTGTAGTAGTACCACGTGAACGAGTTCACCGGTGCCGGCGTCGGAGCCGTTGGTGACGTCCTCCATCGGCGTGTACGGGTTCGTCTCGAGCGCCCCCGCCTCGAAGGCGTTGTGCGCCGCATACAGGAGCGGGTTCACGTCGCCGATCTCCGCGGGTGGTGCCGAACGCGACGTTCGCCTGCTCTTCCACGAGCGCCCACTCGCCGGCCGATCTGCGTAGCGAACGAAGTTCCCCCGTAGAATAGTAGCCACTCCCCTTCGGTGTAGATGGACATGTTGAACGCCGCACTGCCCGAGATCACCGGGTCGATCTTGGCGGCGGTCGAGTAAGTGTCGAGGGCGTTCTGCCACCAGGGTTGGGTCTCCACCAGGGACTGTCCAAAGCCGCCCCCCACGACCCCGGTGTAGCTGCCGCCAATTCCCTCGCCGTAGGACCAGTATGCGGTGCCGCCGATACCGGTGGCTGGCGCCCAATACGCCTGGCCGAGGACCCCGGGGCACATTGCTTCCGGACAATTCTCCGTCGGAATACGCGAGTTGTTTGTCGTTACGGGCAAATCCGAGCCGTCGCCGACTGCGGCTATTTGCGCGCCCCCGACCGACGTCGGCGCCCGGTGAGTTCGCCGCGGCGAAGTCGTTCACGGTCGCGTAGGTGCCGCCACCGTCGCCGGAACGCGAAGAAGTTCGTCACTCCCACCGCGTTGAGCAGCTCGAGTTCCTGGTCTTCCGCAGAGATGTACATCGGGCTCCCTTCGAAGTACTGGTATTCCTCGCCCTCGCCGTAGCTGTTCGAGGTGATCGTGATGCTGCACGTCCCGGACGCGGTCCCCTGGACCACGAACAGGCCTGCCGCCTGCAGCGTCGAGTTGGTCGCGCAAATCCCGCCCGTGGACCCGAGCGAGAGGTACTCGGCGGTATCGGCGTAGGCGGTGTCGAAGTCCGAAAAGTAGCCGGGTACGGTATCCCGATGACATCGATGTGGGCGCTGGGCGCCATCGTGGAGGCATACTCAATGTCGAGCTCGGTCTCGCCGTTCCATCCCGCGTAAAATCCCTGGTCCTCACAGTCGGCCAGGTTGTTGTTCGGCAGGATCCCGTTACCGGTGTCTTCACCGCAATCTGGGTGACCCGGTTCGGGAGCTCGTTGGCGTTGCCGTAGACCATCTGGGAGAACGCCGACAGGTCCGCCGGGATGGCGCATCCGACCTCGACCACCGCGATCGTGATCCCCTGACCCGTGTCGGGCTCGGAATCGACCGCGCTGGCCCCACTCCAGAGGTTGTCGGCGCCCGAGACGTTGGGCATGGTCGAGGGAAGAGGAACTGGAAGTCCCCGCAGAGGTTGTCGAACTGGCAGCTCTCGCCCGAGGACGAGAAGTCCGTCCACAGGAAGTTCGAATCTTGGATCCCCTGGTTCGCGTCGAGGACTGGGGACAGGTGCCGAAGACCCCGAACTGGCAGAGCGGCCCGGTGGTGTTGTTGCTGCTCATCCCGGGGTGCAAGCCTGCTCGGGATCGCCAAAGCGGGCGTCGCCGAGATGCCATCGAGACCGTGATGCCGTTGACCGCCGCAGCGATTCCCTGGGTAGCTCGGCGGGGTCTGCATTCGCGTAGAAGGTCGGACCGGTCGGTCGTTCCCGCGACCCCGCTCTGGCTGCCGAAGGACGGGTTCCAAACGCCCTGCGACTGGGACCGCTCCGCGTACGCCGAGAAGCTCGTGTGGAACGCCGCCGCGAGCTGTGCCACCGTGCCGCTGACGTGGAGGGTGAGGAGCGTCGCGCTCGTTTGAACGGAGAGTCCGTACCCCTCGAAGTAGGCCGCCGTCGAGGCGTAGGCGTTGCTACCGTAGCTGCTCCCAAGCATGTCGGCCGAGAGGAAATGCCGGTACTCGGGGCTGGCCACATCGTTGATTCCGTTGACGAGGGCACTCGAGGCTCTGGCTCGGGGTGAACGTCACCGTAACTCCGTCGGCCGCATTCGCGTCGTACGCCTGCGGTTCGGGCACGACCGTGAAGGCCCGAAAGGGCGTCGACTTGGTCGTGCTGAGCCCGCTCGCACTTCCCTTGATCGCGGTCAACGGCCCGCCCGTCAGTGCTTCGGGTCCGGAGCTGACGTGGGCAGCGGGCGGTGTTGGCGTGCGTTCCGGCAGCCGGAAGCGCCGACACCACCCCCGCGAAGGCGAAGCCGATCACGGGCAATCGCGATCACCAGCACGGCCATCCATCGACTCTTTCGCTCGATTTCTGTCATTGGACCTTCTCCTGCGGATTCTCCGGAGATTCGACCTGCGGTACGCCGGCTGGGAGGTCCAACCGAATCTGAGTTAATCAACCACCCGAAAATCGACTGTAACCGATTAGTGTACCCATGGGGCCGGAGGGGTCAAGACCCTATTTCGGGTCCAGGCGAACGGTCGAGGCGCGTCGCCCATCTCTCGCACCCATCGCTCGACCGCTGAGCGCAGTCTCCCCGGAAGGCTCGCCGGGGGGAGGTCCGCCTGTCGGCGAGCCGAAGCGTCCCCGAACCACTCGACCACGATCTGCCGCAACGACGCGTTACCCACCTCGACGCGCGCGGAGAACTCCGGTGACGGCTAAGCCACCGAACGAGGGAAATCGGCGGGGCGGGGCCAGCGGACTCGGCGAGCAACTGAATGTGTTCCGGTCGAGCGCCGCTCCCGGATCGACTGAAGGAACGACAGGAAATCCTGGTCGAGGAGGCGCCGCGCCGATCCCTTCAGCTCCGCATGGTCGAGGAGATTGAGTGTCGTCACGAGGTCATCCATCCATGACCTCTCGTTCACGTCGATTCCGGTAGCGGGCGAATCGTGCCGCTCGGAGCGGTTCCGCCGGACGATCCCGTCCTGCATCGCGAAGGGAGATTGCCACCGCCTTCTGCGGGGGGTTGACGTACACCCCGACCAGGTCGATCGACCTCGGGCGGAATCGCGGGTCTCGAACGAGCGTCGCCACCCGAGACCGAGAGGGGTGGACGGAGTAAGCCTTCCAAATCCTCCGCACCGCGGAGTGGCTCACGCCGACCGCACGGCCGAGGGAGCGGGTCGACCAGCGCGACTTGCCCGGCGGACGCTCAAACAGGGTCTTGTCGAGGATCTCCGGACGAGTTCGCGGGGGAGCGGCGGCGGGGATCCAGTCGTGGCGCCTCCTGGCGGATCCCGCCCGTCCCGAGGAGAAGGAACCGCGAACGCCAGCGAGCGACCGTGATCGGGTTGATGCGGAGGCGCCGAGCGATCGTTCGATTGGAGTACCCTTGGGCGGCGAGGAGAACAATCTGCGACCGTTTGACGAGTCGGTAGGGCGTCGAGCCCCCCCGTCTCCACTTTTCGAGAACCTTCTGCTGGTCTTCCGTCAGCGTCCATCGCCGCGCCCGCGGCATCGCGTGCAGCACCAGCTCCTACCTATTCAAGGTGCCTCCGCCCGCATTTTCTGCTGCTACCGCGGGCGCACATGTGGGTCGGCGCACCCTCCGCCCGGGCTTCAATCCGGAGTGGAGGACTTTCGTCGGTTCCATCCCTCGTGCGACTTCGGCTCGGTGGCGCCCCGCGGGGAGGGGTTGCCCTCGAGGGCCGATCGCCGAGTTTCCGGTCGAGTGGCCCGCTGTCGAGGCAAGGCTCGACGTCGTCGCGAGTCCAAAAGGCGGAGAGCGCAGTGGCTTCAACGGGAGCCTAACCCCTCGCCCGCCTGTCCTCGAATAGCCCAGGGCGTCAGGAGATGCGATCACCGTGGGGGGCCCCTCCATGACCATCGGCGATCAGCGTTGGGCCCGGGTCTCCTCGAGCGGGGGTCGCTTCTTACTAGGGCAGTGAGCCCCCATCGGAAACCTTCGACCCCGATCTCCGCGGACAGGCGCGGGCGGTCTGCCCCGCCACTGGGCCCGAAGCCGTCGAGTGAGGACCAGCTCGACGATGAAAATGCGGACGAACGCGAGGCTCTGGGTGACCTTGCTCGCGCCCCCGGGTCGGGGCGTGAACCGAAACGCCACTTCCTGGACGGGGTGACCCTCGGCCATCACAAGGAGGAAGATCAGCAGCTTGTAGCCACGGTAGAACGGGTTCAGTGGGACCCAGATCTCTCGGCGGAATGCGAAATACCCTGACACCGGGTCGGAGACCCTTCTCGCGGGCGGCAGGAGCCGTCTGGCGAGCCATTCGGCCCCGTGCGAGATGGTCCAGCGGAACGGCGACCGCTCTCCCGCGGTGCCTCCGGGCGCGTACCGGCTCGCGACGACGAGCGCCGCACCCTCCTGGAGACCCGCGACCATCGCTCCGAGGATCTCGGGAGGGTGCTGGAGGTCCGCGTCCATTACCACGACGAGCGACCCTCGCGCCAGCTCGATCCCCTGACACTGCGCCCGGAGCGTGGTCTGCTTGCCCTGGTGTAAGATCAGCCGGACCCGCGGATCCCGTGCCGCGAACTCCTCCACGTATTCCCGGGTGCCGTCGACGCTGCCGTCGTCAACCACGAGGATCTCGGTGGGTGGCAGGGACTGGCGGAGGATCCGCGCGATGACCTCCGGGAGGTTGGGTCGCTCGTTCAGCGTCGCGAGGACCACCGAGACGACCACCGGGGAGGACGAAGGGGCAACGGGGGGTTTCTGCTCCGAGGCTCGTGCGATCACAAGGGAGCCTCAGGCCTCCGACGGGCGAACGGCCCAGGTCTGGAGTCCGTTCGATTCGAGAGAGAATTCGGTCACGCGCCCACCTGCCTCCTGAACGGCCCGCGCGACGTTGGCCTTGCGAGCGAAGTCGCAGAAGAGCAGGATGTACCCCCCGCCGCCCGCCCCCAGAAGGTTCCCGCCCAGGGCACCCGCGGCTCGGGCGCGCGCGTAGAGAGCGTCGATACGTTCGTTGGAAATCCCCGCGGTGAACCGTTTTTTGAGCTGCCATCCCTCGTCCAGCAGCCGACCCATCTCGTCGAGGTTTCCGCGCACGAGCTCGTTCTTCATGTCGAGGGCGAGCCGCTTGGTTGCGTCGAGCGCGTCCACGGTCTCGGTCCTCCCCTCCGCGGTATTGAGCTGTTGCTGCGTGATCATGTCGTCGGAATAGTGGGAGAGGCCAGTATAGCATAGAACGAGCCGGTAGGCCAGTTCGTTCTGCACTTCGGCAGATATCTGGAGCGGGTTGACGATGGTGCGGCGGCCGATGAACTCGATATAGTTGAAGCCCCCGAACGTCGCCGCGTACTGGTCCTGGCGTCCCCCGGGGATGCCCAGCTCCTCTCGCTCGATCCTGTACGCGAGCTCCGCGACCTCGTAGAGCGTCCACGGCTCGCGCAGATAGCGCTGAAAGGCGCCGACGAGCGCCACGCACATGGTCGAGGAACCGCCGAGTCCGGCGCCTGCAGGGACGTCCGAGTGGACGAAGAGGCGCAGCGAGTCCGTCCCCGGCGCGTTGGACCGGGGCGGCCGGAACACCTTGAGCGTCGCCTTGACCAGGTCGAGCTCGCCGTTGTAGATCAGGTCGGACGCCTTCTCGTAGTTGATCGTGAGATTGTAATCGAGGGACTGCACGGACGTGGTGCCGTCACCCCCCGGCGTTGCCTCGAGGGTCGTGTACGCGAACTTGTTGATCGTGCAGTTGAGCACGGCACCGCCCTGCTGCTCTGGATAGGGCGAGACGTCGGTCCCGCCCCCCGCGAAACTGATCCTTAGGGGGGCTTTGCTTCGAAGGATTTGCATGCGGCCGTCGGAGCCCGGGGGAGGTTTAATCCTTGCCGACGCGGAGCGGCCAGTAGGGCGGAAGTGTCGGCCGGAGCCGGCCTCCGAGCGGGCGGCTTTAGTAAGTTGAGCGACGTCGCGTTCCTCGGCTTGGTGATGACGCACGGAGCGACTCGCGGCGCCCGAAGCCAGGGAGCGTCGCCCCCACGGCCGAGCGACGTGGGACCCGCCCGTTAACCTTCGCCCGCGGCGGCTCGCCAGTACTCGAGGGCGTCGGAGATCGTGCGCTCGAGGGGGTACTCGGGGACGTGCCCGAGCGCGCGAAGGCGGGAGACGTCGGCGCGGTTCTCCGGTTCATCGGTCGGGCGAAAGAGGGCCGGGTCGGGAACGAGTTCGATGGGGACACGAGCGAGCCGGACGAGCGTCTCGGCGATATCACGGATGGAGAAGCTCTGGCCGGCTGCCACGTTGACGGGCGCTTTGGGGTCGCCGGCCTCGAAAATTTTCCACAGTGCGCGAACAGAGTCCCGGACGTTGGAGATGTCGCGCCGGGTGTCGAGGTTGCCTACCTTGATCTGTCCCGAGCGCCCGCCACGCTCGATCCTCGCCACTTGTCGCGCGAAATCGTTCATCGCGTCTCCGGTTTTCCCGGGTCCGGTCGTGCCGAACAGCCGCGCCCGTAGGATCCGGAGCCCGAAGTTAAGGGAATACTGCAGAGACAGCATGTCTTGGCACGCCTTCGAGACGCCGTACGGGTTCGTCGGGTCGAGAGGAGTGTCCTCCGAGATCGGCAGGTGGCTCGGGACACCGTAAGCGGAGCCCGAAACCGAGACTAGTATCCCCCCGGGGGAGGGTGCTGTCGCAGCGTTTCGTAGAGGTAGATCGTGCCGAAGACGTTCGTCCGGAACGTATCGGCCGGGTCGCTCCACGCTTTCTGTGCGAACGCTTGGCCGGCGAGGTGGAACACCGCCTCGGGGCGGACCTCGGTCACGAGCCGCTCCACCGCGTTCGGATCCTGCACGTTGAGGCGCCTCCATTGCACCCCCTTCGCGGGCAACCCTCGGACGGAGAGTTCCGCCGGATCGACGTGGGTTCCGATGACCTCGTGCCCCTGCCCCACGGCGAATTCGGAGAGGTATCGTCCGATGAATCCGGACGCACCGGTGATCAGGATGCGCATCGGACCCACTTCCCGCGTACCACGGAGCCGGGGTAATCAGGACGGATTCGTCGACCCGCTCCCGCCATCCGATGCTCCGCGATGGGCTGCGACCCCGGTGAGGATAAAGTGATTGCCGGTCTTTGTCCGCTGGTCGGCCTACCAGGTCGACCCCGCTTCGCGCCGGACGCGACCCGTGTCCTGGTCTCTCTGTCCGCGGCTCGGAGCTAGAGCCCGTGACACTGGAAATGCGAGGCGAGCCGCTGGAGGATCCATGGCGACTCGTACTCGGGTCCGAACTCTGCGAGCGTCTGCCGTCCGGCACTCGGAGACCAGTAGAGAGAGTCTTCGCAGTGGACACCTATCCCGATGGCGGAGACGAATTCTCGATGGGCGCGGCCCTCCATCACGAGGTCATCGGCGGCCTTGAGGGTAAGAGCCAGCATATCCTCCCGACCACCGGGAGAGCTGGACGCGAGGAGATTTTCGTAGAGCCGATGGACACACCACGGTCGGTCCGGGGTCTCCTCGAGCCGGGCTTCGATCTGATCCTTGAGCTCCGAGATCCCGGGGGAGTGCATCATCGTACGTAGGAAGTGCCTGGACCCCCTTGATAAGACCATCTGGGACCGTCGTGCCGAGCACGAAAGTCGACCTCGCGCTCGAGCCTTTGAAGGTCGGGCATCTATTCGTTTCTCCGGGTTAAAATACCCCGCGCGGCCTTCCTCTCCGAAGGACCAACTGTGAGAATCGTGATCTTCGGAGCCGGGGGGACGCTCGGGAGTCAGATCACGGCCGAGATGCTCCGGAGAGGTCACACGGTCAAAGTCGTGGTGCGCACGGGATCGAAGACCGGCCCACTGCGGCCCCGGACCGTCTCGGTGATTGCCGACGTCACGAAGCCCGCGGGCGTCGCCGAGGCGGTTCGGGGCGCCGACGTGGTGATCTCGGCCATCGGGCCGGGTCCCGGCCAGGATGCCTCGGTCGTGCTCGACGCGGCCCGAGGTCTCCTCGGAGGCCTCCGAAAGGCGGGCGTTCGGCGCCTGGTGGTGGTCGGCGGGGCGGGCAGCCTCGAGGTCGCACCGGGAGTCCAGCTCGCGGACACCCCGCAATTTCCCGCGAGTTGGAGGCCAGTGGCCGACGCCCATCGCGCGGCGTTAGAAATCTATCGGGAGGAACCCGAGCTCGAGTGGACAGTCGTGGCCCCGGCGGCACTCATTATCCCCGGGGTCCGCACGGGCCACTACCGTGCCGGAGGAGACCAATTGCTGGTCGATGCGAAGGGGGAGAGCCGGATCTCCGCCGAGGATTACGCGGTCGCGATCGCGGACGAGGCCGAGACGCCCCGTCATATTCGACGGCGATTCACGGTGGCGGCCGCATGACCGCTTCGGAGGGAGTCGCGCACTGGTCCTTCGCGTGCCGTGACCTTGGCTATTCGTGCGAGTGGCGGTTGCGTGCGGGGTCCGTAGAGGAGATTCAAACCCGCTTCCGAGACCACGCACGATGTGCCCACCAGCTGGCGGACCTTCCCACGGACCTCATCGGGCGCGTCGGCTCCGCGGCTCGTCTCGCGTGACCGGGTCGCCTACCCTCGCTTCGCGGATTTTTCCCCGGGCGGAACGAGGCAAGCTTTTTGTGGGGAGCCCGGGTCGCCTCGCGAGGAACGCCGAACTCCTTGGGGCCGCATGCCTACCTACGTGCTACCGGAAAAGTGCAAGGGTTGCATGCAGTGCGTGGACATTTGCCCCTCCGACATCATGCACATCGACCCCGCCCAGGGCCGGGCGTACAATGTGGAACCGGCGATGTGCTGGGAATGCTTCGCCTGCGTCAAAGCGTGCCCGGAAGGCGCGATCGAGGTTCGGGGCTACGCGGACTTCGCTCCGCTGGGGCACCGGGTCGTCCCCAATCGGACCACGGACCGGATCTACTGGACGATCCGGATGCGCGGGGGCGAGGTGAAAGAGTTCGACTTCCCGATCCGTCGGGGGAAATGGCGTTCGATCCCGTCTCCAGCCGAGGCACCCGTTCCGTCCGGGGCGGAGGTCGCGGGCGAACTGCTCTCGTTCGAGCCAGACTACCTTGCCGTGGACGGTCTCGCGTCGCCCTCCTCCCCACCTCCGAAGCCGCTCTGACCTTCGGAGTACGATGGAAGACAGTGTCCCGTCAATACCCCGGATTGTCGACTGCGACCTTCTGATCGTCGGAGGGGGGTTCGCCGGCTGCGGCGCTGCCTTCGACGCGCGCTACTGGGGCCGGGACCTCAAGATCGTCCTGGTCGAGAAGGCGGCGATCGAGCGGAGCGGCGCGGTTGCCCAGGGCCTCAGCGCGATCAACTGCTACATGGGGATGCGCTGGGGGGAGAACCAGCCCGAAGACTTCGTCCGGTACGTGCGCAATGACCTCATGGGACTGTCGCGCGAGGACCTGGTCTACGACGTGGCGCGCCACGTCGACTCCTCGGTGCATCTGTTCGAGGAGTGGGGGCTCCCGATCTTCACCGACCCGTCAGACCGGCCGGTTCGTGCGCGAGGGCCGCTGGCAGGTGATGATCCACGGGGAATCGTACAAGCCGATCGTCGCCGAGGCCGCGCGAGCGGCCGCCAGCCAGGTCGACGAGCACGTGATCGTCACGCAGCTTTTCGACCTCACCCGACGACCCGAATCGGGTCGCCGGCGCGGTCGGGATCGACCTCCGGGACGGACGGTTCTGCGTCTACCGGGCCCGGGCCGTCATCGTCGCGGCGGGCGGCGCGTCCCATCTGTTCCGGCCCCGATCGGCAGGGGAGGGCTGGGGCCGGACGTGGTACCCACCGTGGTCGACCGGTTCCGCGTACGCCCTCCTGATCCGCGCCGGTGCGGAGATGACGCAGATGGAGAACCGACTCGTGGTCACCCGGTTCAAGGACGGCTACGGTCCCGTGGGCGCGTTCTTCCTCTACCTCAAGGCGGTCGCGACCAACGCGGCGGGCGAGAACTACGAGGTGACCCGGCGCGCCGAGCTCCGTGAGCGGGTGGGCGCTTACGCCGACGCCAAGCCGCTTCCGACGTGCCTGCGCAACCACCTGATGTTGCGCGAGATTCTCGAAGGGCGGGGCCCGATCCTCATGCACACCGAGCGAGTCATCGACTCGGACGAGAAGGAGAAGGTCGCCTGGGGCGCGTTCCTCAACATGACCGTGGGCCAGGCCGTCACCTGGGCCGCCCAGGGCACCGACCCCCGGAAGGTGCCGTCGGAACTCATCCTCTCCGAGCCGTACGTGCTCGGATCGCACGCGGTCTGCGCCGGCGCGTGGGCGAGCGGTCCCTCGGACCTCTCCCCGCCGGACTATTTCTGGGGATACAACCGGATGACGACGATCCAAGGGCTGTTCGGGGCCGGGGACACCGTCGGCGGCTCGGCTCACAAGTTCTCCAGCGGCTCGTTCACCGAGGGCCGGCTCGCGGGCAAGGCCGCCGTTCGGTTCCTCGCGGACCATCCCGGGACAGTTCCCGTGGCCGAGGCCACCCTCGAGGCGCGGAAGCAAGAGCTGTTCGCCCCCCTCGTCCGCTTCCTCGAGGGATGCCCCCGTGTGACCGCGGGAACGGTGTACCCGGGGCTCCTCTTCCCGGACCAGGGGCTGCATCGCCTCGAAAAGATCATGGACGAGTACGGCGGCGGCGTGGGCGCGGACTACGCGACCAACGACGAGCTCCTCGCCCGCGGGATCGCGCAGCTCGGCCAGCTACGACAGGATCTCGGTTCGGTCGGAGCCGGAGACCTGCACCAACTGGGGAGGGCGTGGGAGCTCGACCATCGCCTATGGACCGCCGAAACGGTCCTTCGTCACACCCGCTTCCGTACCGAGACTCGGTGGCCGGGGTACTACTACCGCTCCGATTATCCCAAGGTGGACGACGAACGCTGGCGGTGCTTCGTGAACTCCAAGTACGACCCCGCGGCGGGCACGTGGAAGCTTTTCACCCGGCCGCTGCACGCGCTCCTGTAAGCCTCGACCCAGCACTCGCACACGAGTGATGCCCGGTCAAAAGCCGAGGGGGGAGGTCCCGGGTCGAATCCTTCCGGCCCCTCAAAACGGGCCGGAGCCGACCTCCGCCAGCGCCGTTTCGGTGCGCCGGCCGCATCGTTATATCGGTAGCGAGAGTCGGCGCCTCGGTGGACTCCGTGGTCTCCGCCCAGGCCGCACCGGCCGTCGGTCAGTCCGGGCCCTCGCTCGATTTCCCCCCCGAACAGTCCTTACCGGCGTACCAGCTGATGGTGACTCTCCCGCACCACAGATGAGCGGTGTCTCTCGCTGCAGCGTCAGGGTCGGATCGGATTTTACGCCCCACTCCTGGGCCAGGAGGCGGCGCAGGTCGGGTGCGCGCTCGCGCTCGAGCCGGACGACTGGACGTTTCCCGCCTACCGGGAGCTCGCCGTGGCATTGACCCGCGGGGTCTCGCTCAAGTCGATCATGGACCAGCTCATGGGCAATTCGGCCGACCTCACCAAGGGACGCCAGATGCCCAACCACTTCGGGTTCGCACAACAACATTTCGTGACCGCATCCAGTCCCATCGGGACCCAGATCACTCAAGCGGTCGGCGCGGCGATGGCCGCTCAGCGCCGGAAGGACCCGATCGTCACGGTCCCGTTCTTCGGCGACGGGGCGACCAGTTCGAACGACTTTCACGCGGCGCTGAACTTCGCCGGCGTCTTCCGCGTCCCGACGGTCTTCTTCTGCCAGAACAACCAATGGGCGATCTCGCTGCCGCGCGCAAAGCAGACGCGGAGCAAGACGCTCGCGGAAAAGGCCGAGGCCTACGGCTTCCCCGGCGTTGTGGTGGACGGGACGGACATCCGGGCGGTATACCGGGCAGTGGCCGAGGCCCGGCAGCGCGCTCTCCGAGGAGAAGGGCCTACGCTGATCGAGGCTCAGGTGTATCGGCTGGGACCTCACTCCACCTCGGACGACCCGAAGCGCTACCGCTCCGATGAGGAGGTCGCCTATTGGAAGGAACGGGACCCCGTCGTGCGACTCCGCGGGGAGCTCGTCGCCGCCGGGCTCCTCGCGGACGCGGGAGACCAGAAGATCTGGGAGAAGGCACGAGCCCAGGTCGCAGCTGTCATCGCGGAGTCCGAGGCGATCCCGCCGATGGAGCCTCGCTCGATCTTCGACGACGTCTTCGCGACCCCCACTCCTCGGCTCGAGGAGGAACGGAAGGGGTTCGACGCCGAAGGATCGAGGGGCGGTCCGACCCCGTGACCGAACTGACGCTCGTTCAGGCGATCAACCGCGGGCTCGCCGAGGCGATGCGGGCGGATCCGGACGTACTCCTCCTCGGAGAGGACATCGGAGTGAACGGAGGGGTCTTCCGTGCGACCGAAGGGCTCTACAAGGAGTTCGGAGAGAGCCGGGTGATCGACACCCCGCTCTCCGAGACGGGGATCGTCGGAGCGGCCATCGGCATGGCGCTCTACGGTCTCAAACCGATCGCGGAGATCCAGTTCCTCGACTTCATCTACCCGGCGTTCGACCAGATCGTCAGCGAGCTCGCCAAGTTCCGTTACCGCTCCGGCGGCCAGTTCCCGTGCCATGTCGTGATCCGCACTCCGTACGGGGGCGGTATCAAAGGGGGCCTCTACCACTCCCAGAGCACGGAGGCATACTTTTGCCACACCGCCGGATTGAAGGTCGTGATCCCGTCCACCCCCGCCGACGCGAAGGGCCTTCTGCTCACGGCGGTCCACGACGAGGACCCCGTCATGTTCCTCGAACCGAAGCGGAGCTACCGAGCAGTCACGGGGGAGGTCCCCGACGGTGACCACCGGGTCCCCTTCGGGAAGGCCAGACTCGTTCGAGAGGGGAGCGACGTGTCGCTCTTCGCCTACGGAGCGATGGTTCCCCCGACGGTCGAGGCGGCCGAGGTCCTCTCGAAGGAAGGCATCCACGCCGAGGTCATCGACCCGAGAACGCTCGTCCCACTGGACGAGACGGCGATCATCGCATCGGTCGAAAAGACCGGCCGGGCCGTTGTCGTGCACGAGGCGGCCCGCTTCTGCGGCTTCGGCGGCGAGGTCGCGGCGATCCTCGCAGAGAAGGCGTTCTACTCGCTGAAGGCCCCCATCGCGCGGGTCACCGGGTTCGACACCCCGTTCCCGTACGCTCTCGAGAATCTCTATCTGCCGAACGCAGAGAGGATCGCCCACGCCGCGCGAACGGCGGTTCGCGCCTCCTAGGAGTGGACCATGGCCTACGAGTTCCGGCTCCCCGATATCGGTGAGGGAGTGGCGGAAGGGGAGGTCGTACAGTGGTTCGTCCAAGAGGGGGACTCTGTCGCCGAGGACGCTCCTCTCGTCAGCGTTCTTACCGACAAGGCGAACGTCGAGATCCCGTCGCCGAAGAGCGGGCGGGTCACCAAGATCCACGCGGCGGTCGGTGAGAAGGTCAAGGTCGGTGGTCTGCTTGTCACGATCGACCCCACTGGAAGCGGCTCGTCCACCCCCACCCCGGCTACTCCGTCCTCGCGACCGACCGTCCCCGGCCCTCCACCGCCCGCCACCACGGCCCCCCTGGCGACCACCTCCGAACAGCCCACCACGCCGGGCAGGAGCAAGGGTGGCGGCATCGCCGTACCTCCGGCGAATCGCGAACGAACGCGGCATCGACCTCTCGAAGGTGAAGGGCACCGGTCCGGGGGGTCGCGTCACGGAGGCGGACCTTGCCCCTCCCGGGGGGGCGATGGACCCTTCGGTGCCGGTTGCCGGTCCCTCGCCAACCCCTCTGCTCACTCCCCCTTCCCGTCCCTCCGCGCAAGCCACGAGCTCCGAGATCGCCGAGCGGATCCCAATCCGCGGCCTTCGCCGGGTGATCGCAGACCACATGGTCGAAGCGACGCACCGAACGGCGCCGTTCACGTACGTGGAGGAGATCGACGCGACCGAGCTCGTCCTACTCCGGGACAAGATGGCCAAGCACGTCGAGAAACAGGGGGCGCGCTTGAGCTACCTGCCGTTCATCGTCAAAGGCGTGGTCGCGGGCCTGAAGGCCCACCCCCGGATGAACGCGACCATGGACGATGCCAACAACGAGTTGCTCGTCCGGTCCGCCTACCACATCGGGATTGCGACCGCCGCGCCGGACGGGCTCCTCGTTCCCGTGGTCCGCCATGCTGACCAGAAGAGCCTCAACGGGATCGCCCGAGAGATCCAGGACCTCGCGGAGCGAGGGCGACAAGGCAAGCTCACGCGCGGGGAGCTGAGCGGGAGCACCTTCACGATCACGAGCCTCGGCGCCCTGGGCGGGGTGCTCGCCACTCCGATCCTCAATTACCCGGAGGTCGGGATCCTGGGCGTCCACAAGATCTCGCGCCGACCGGTCTACCGCCCCGATGGGTCGATCGGTCCGGCGGACCTGATGAATCTCTCGGTCACGCTCGACCACCGGGTCCTGGACGGGATCGAGGGCGCACAGTTCCTCGCGACCGTGAAGGCGCTACCTCGAGGACCCGCACCAGCTGTTCGCCGAAATGCGATGAGCGAGGACCGTCCCGTCGAACCTCTGCCCTACACGGACGGGGCCGCCGCCGAACGCCTCGGGCCCGGTTGGAAGGAGACCCTCCTCTCCGCGTATCGCTGGATGCGACTCGGCCGCGCGCTCGACGGCCGGATGCAGGCCCTCCAACGCCAGGGGAGGGTCGGCTTCTACGGTGCCGCGACCGGGCAGGAAGCCGTGAACGTCGCCGCGGGGCTGGTCACCGACCGCGACGACTGGATCTTCCCCGGTCTACGCGAGCAGCTCGTCGCGCTCGTCCGAGGCCATGCTCTGGTCGAGTACGCGCATCACCTCTTCGCGGACAACCTGGACCCGAGCCGCGGTCGCAACATGCCCTGCCACCCGTCCGCGCGAGACGTGCACTACGTCTCGATGTCGTCGGTCATCGGCACCCAGATCACCCACGCGGTCGGGCTCGCGTACGCCCTCCGGATCAAGGGAGCGAAGGGCGTTTCGGTCGCGTTCTTCGGCGACGGGGCGACGAGCTCGAACGACTTCCACGCCGGGCTCAATTTCGCCGGAGTCCTCGACCTGCCCGTGGTGTTCTGCTGCACGAACAACCAGTGGGCGATCTCGGTACCCGTGACACGGCAGACCGCGGCTCCCACGTTCGCGTCTAAGGCGGCCGAGTACGGCCTCCCCGGGCGACGGGTCGACGGGACCGACTTCGTCGCGGTGTACTCCGAGCTCTCCCGCGCCCTTCGAGACGCCCGCGCTGGCGGCGGGCCAACGCTGTTGGAACTCGTCACCTATCGGATGACGGCGCACTCGAGCTCCGACGACCCCAGTCGCTACCAGCCTGCGGATTGGGCATCTCGCGCGGCGGCGCACGACCCGGTCCGCCGGCTCGAACACTGGATGCTGGCTCAGGGGCTCCTGACGCCGAAATCGGTCGTTGAGATCGGAAGTGAGGCGGAAAGTCAGGTACGGAACACGGTGGAGGCGGCCGAGGCGACGCCCCCGCCCGCGCCGGAGTCCCTGACCGAAGATGTCTATGCCTTCCCCGGCTCCGGGACGGCGCCTTACAGCGGGTAGGGGGAACCAACACATGGCCGGCACGTACGCTCGAAAGACCGAGGTCCTCGTTCTCGGCGGCGGACCGGGTGGTTACATGGCCGCGATCCGCGCGGGCCAGCTCGGCAAGAAGGTCCTCCTCGTCGAAAAGAGGGACCTTGGCGGCGAGTGCCTGAATCGCGGATGCATTCCGTCCAAGGCGTTGATCCACGCCTCGCTGCTCTATCATGCCCTGCGCACCGAAGGTCCCGAGGTCGGAGTGACCGCGGCCGGCCTGAAGTTCGACCTCGCCGCGACGATGAAGTGGAAGCAGGAGGTCGTCGCGAAAGAACGTCAGGGCGTTGCGATGTTGCTCAAATCCGCCGGCGTGAGCGTCCTTGCGGGCGAGGCTCGGTTCACCGGAGCGCACACCGCCGACCTCACCGCGCCCGACGGCGGCCACGAGCGCGTCGATTTCGAGAGCGCGGTGGTCGCGACCGGAGCGATCCCCTCCACGATCCCGGGGTTCGAGACGGACGGACAGCAGGTCGTGAACGCGTGGGACCTGCTCGACATGCCCACGCTGCCCCGGTCGATGCTCATCCTGGGCGGGGGCGTCAGCGGTTGCGAGCTCGGAGAGTTCCTCGCCCGCGTGGGGGTCGAGGTCACGATCGTGGAGCTGATGCCCCAGATCCTTCCCGGCATGGAGCCGGACCTCTCGCGCGAACTGGGAATCACCCTCGACCGCCTCGGCGTAAAGGTCCTGGTCGGAACGAAAGCGGTCGCGTTGAAGCGGGACCCCAATGGGCTCACGATGACAGTGGAAATCCCCACCGGCCGCCAGGAGCTCTCGGCCGAGCGTCTATTCGTCACGGTGGGCAAGCGGCCCGCGAGCCGAGACCTCGGACTGGACGAGGCGGGGGTCACGGTGGACCCGAAGAGCGGTTTCATTCCGGTGGACGACCGCCTTCGGACGAACCAGCCCCACATCTACGCCGTGGGGGACGTGGCCCGACCCCCGATGCTGGCCCACAAAGCCTACCGGGAGGGGATCGTCGCCGCGGAGTCGATCGCGGGGCTACCGACGCGGTTTGATTTCCGGGCGATGCCCGGTGTCGTCTTCACCACGCCCGAGCTCTCGACGGTCGGACTCTCGAAAGCGGAGGCCGACGCGAAAGGCCACTCCGCCCGCGAGGCTCGGTTCCCGTACGCCGCGCTTGGGAGGGCTCACGCGAGCCACGCGACCCAGGGATGGGTGAAGATCGTGGCTGACGAGGCGACGGGACTGGTCCTGGGCGTCCACGCCGCCGGCGAGCGAAGCGGAGAGTTCATCGCCGAGGCCGCTCACGCGATCGAGATGGGCTCGACGGTGCGCGATTTAGCGCTCACCATCCATCCCCATCCTACGTTCTCGGAGTCCCTGCAGGAGGCCGCGCTCCTCTGGCTCGGCGAGCCGATGCACGTCGCGCGGCGGAGGGCCGATGCCGGAAGTCATTGATTGGGGCCGCCGCGACTACGTCGAATCGCTCCAGGAAATGCGGCAGCTCGCGCGCGCCCGTCGCGCGGGCTCGATCCCGGACACTCTGATCCTCGTAGAACACCCACCCGTGGTGACCGTGGGCGTCGAGGGCGACGACGGCGAGGCGAGCCGGAGCGGCCTCCCCGTCATTCCGGTCGAGAGGGGAGGGCGCGCGACCTACCACGGACCCGGTCAGCTCGTCGGGTATCCGATCGTCGACCTCGAGCCACGTGGTAAGGACGTGCGACAATTCGTTCACGACGTGGAAGAGTTGGTCGTCGATGCGCTCGCCGTGACCGGGATCCGCGCGGGGCATGTGTCCGGCCGCCACGGCGTCTGGGTCGACGGTCAACGGAAGATCGCGTCGATCGGCATCGCCGTCGAGCACTGGGTCACGTTCCACGGCTTCGCCGTCAACGTGGACCTCGACCTCACCCCGTTCGAACAGTTCCACCCGTGCGGGCTGAGCGGGTCGCTCATGACCTCAATCGCCCAGGAGCTCGGACACCCGGTCTCCCTTCCGTCGGTGAAGCCCGTGTTCGTGGACGCGTGGAACGGCACGGTTCGGAGCCCGCTCGCTCGCCCCGGGCGCCCTCCCCGGTGCTCGCCCGGCGGAACGACCCTGCCTTCGCCCGCATGAGCGCGCCCTCGCGGCGACCGCGCCTGCTCCTGGTGGGTGGTGGCGGGGGCCTCGCCGGTCGCGCGGTCCTGGAGGAGTTCGGGCCCGACTTCTCGATCCGTTCGCTCCACCGTCACCCGGTGGCCTCGGAAGCGGCGGCGAACGTGGAATGGATACGCGGGGACGCCTCCGGCATCGCCGACTGGGGACCCCTGCTCGCCGACGTCGACCTGGTGGTCAATCTCGCGTGGTACCGTCAGGGGTCGAGCCCGGGTCTTTCGTCCTCTCGCCGAGGGCCTGGTGCGGCTCATCCAGGCGTCGGAACGGGCAGGAATCGCCTCGTTGGGTCCAGGTCAGCGTCCCCGACGCCCCCGCGCATCTTGAGACCCAGCTGCCCTACCTGTCGTTCAAGCGCGTGGTCGACCGCGCCCTCTCCGCGAGCTCGCTCTCCTTCTCCATCGTCCGGCCGACCATGCTCTTTGGGCCGAAGGACAAGCTGCTCACCGTCATGATCCGCACCGTGGCGCGGTACCATCGATTCCCGATGTTCGGAGATGGGGAGTACCACGTGAGCCCTCTCGCGGCAAGGGACCTCGCCCGGATCCTGCGGCGGGAAGCCGGCCTGGCCGAGCGCCACACGGTGAGCGCCGGGGGACCGACCCGCTGGAGGTACCGGGACCTCACCGACCGCCTGTTCGCCGTCCTCGGAAGAGCCCCGAGATACGTCCACTTCTCGCCGCGCGGGTCGGTCCGGCTGGCCCGCCTTGTCGAGGCGCTGGGGTCGAGCCTATCTGTACGCCTACGAGGTCGAATGGCTCCTCTCCGACCGGCTCGGCCTGCCCGCGTACGAGGGGCTGGGGCAACCCCTCACGCCCGTGGAACCGTTCCTCGAGGCGGAGGCCGCGCGCTTCGGTTCGACAGTCGGAAAGATGTGACGGCAGTTTTAAGGTCGGTCGCCACCTTCGTAATTCACCCATGGAAGCGATCGATCTCAGCCGGAGGCTCGGAGACTTCAGTCAGGTTGCAGGAGAGGTGCTCCGGGACGTCGAGGATGTCACCGAGCAGCAGATCCGTCATTGGATCGTGAATCCGTACCTGGTCGCACTCGGCTGGAACCCCGACGACAAGAAGCAGGTCTTTCTCGATTTCCCGGTCCCCTCGGGCGAGGGCCATATCGACTACGCGCTGTTCAATTCGGAAGGCCAACCCCGGCTCTTCCTCGACGTTCGCGAGCGCACGGCCAACGTGACCGACCTGGGCAAGGTCGCCGAGCAGGCCAAGGAGGCGAAGGTCCCCCTCGTCCTCCTCACGAACGGCCGCGAGTTCTCGCTCTGGTTCATCAGCCAGGACGAGGCGCCCGGCCCCCTCTTCGTCCTCCCGCTCTCCGACCTCGCGGACAACGCCGAAGCGATCCTCGGTCTGTCCGCCGATTATCGGCTCTCCGACACCGGTATCCAGCAGCTGCGGCGCAGCGCGATCCGGCTCGCCGTGCTCGTGATGCTGGAAGAGAATTCCGAGAAGACGTTCGACGCGATGGTCGAGTGGGTCCAGGGACAGGTCTCGCCCGGGGCCCTCGACGACACGACCGAGCAGGCGATCCGCGATGCGACGATGATCTGGCTCACGGAAGAGCACCTCACCCTCCCGGTGTTCCAGCCGAAGGAAGGCAAGCGCCTCCACGAGTTGCGGTCGACAACCCCGCGCGACTGGGAGCCGTTCCCCCGCGGCCCACCGGGGACCTTCCAGTACAAGTACGACACCGCCAAGATCCTCGACCTGCGCCAGGGGGCGAAGGAGGTCCGAGAGCAGTTGCGACTCCAGGGACTCCGGACCCCTACGGCGACGAGCTTCGGTGGTTTCTACCACGCTCTCCGGCACCGCGCGGGGTTGGGCAAGTAGGCCGTTCGGCGGCGTCGCGATCCCCCGCGTCGGAGGCGATAGGTTACTATCCCTCGAGAGCAATGGGGAACCATGGTACCTCCCGCGGCCGCTACGCCCTCCGAATCCAACCTCTTCCAGGACTTCGTCCAGGCGATCGCCGACCGCCACGGCCAGTTGGATATCCATCTGGAGCACCTCTCCCTCCGCCTCCCGCTCCTCCGGGAGAACGTGGAGCTGAACGGAACGATCTCCGTCTCGGTGCACATGCGGGAATTGACGGAGAAGGAAAAACAGGCGCTCGCCGCCAAGCAGGTCCGCGCCCTCTCCAAGTAGGTCCCCGGGTCGCCGGAGCGGCCCCGGGCGCGGCGTCGTCACGTTTAATACGCATGAGTGCGCATCTAGTCCTTCCCATGGCCATCGCCGAGAAACGCCTCAGCCACCCGTGCGTCACGTCCGACTGTGGTCACCCCGAGACCGAGCACGTCGCCACGCCCGAACTGGCCGCTTCGACCGAGGTCGTGGTCTGGTGCGCGACGTGCCGCCACCACGAAGTGCACCGCCCCCGTCGGTTCCGAATGCCCTGGAGCCGGGCCGACCGCTCGCCCGTCCACCGGCGGACCCCCCGCCCGAACTGACGCCGCCGGGCGCCCCGAGCGCTAGTCAGACGTGGGCAAAGTAGCCGATCAAGAAACCCGCGAGGCCCGCGGCAAGGCCGATCAACAGCATCCGTAGCCCGCTCTTCCAGAACGGTCCGATCGTTACCCGGGCCTCGTACCAGCCGATGCCGAACAGCGCGGCTCCGCTCACGAGGATCGACGCGATCGCGGAGGTCTCCACCGGTACGTGCGGGATCAGGAACGGGACGAGAGGGATCGCAGAGCCGACGATGGTCGCGGCGAGCACCACCAGCCCACTGTTGCGAGGCTGTTCTGCGGAGACCGTCGCGAGGTTGAGCTCGAACGCCATCATGATTTCGAGCCATGCCTGCGGCTTCGCCGCGATCCGGTTGACCATCTCCTCGAGCTCCTCCCCTTCGAAACCCCAGTTCCGGAAGATGGTCCGGACCTCGGCACGCTCCATTTCCGGGATCTCTCTCATCTCGACGAGCTCCCGTTGTTTCTCGGCCTCGTAGACACGCCTCCGCGCGAGGGTCGACGTGTAGGCGACCGCCCCCATCGAGACCGATTCGGCGCCGAGGGCGGCGAGGGCGCCGATGATGATGATCCGGGTGTCGCTGGTCGCTGCCGAGAGGCCGAGGAGGATGCCGAGGACGTTCACGAGACCGTCCTGGCTGCCGAGGATGAAGTCGGAGAGCAGCCCGGGGCGGACGTGCTCCTCCCGGCGAGCGACCATGGGTTTCGTCCCACGAGCGGAACTCGATAAGAGGATGACGATAGCCCAGGACCCCGCGGTTCGCCGGCGAGGTTCGTTCGGCGGGCCCGCTCCCGCCGGGTCGCAAATGCCTAAATCCTGTCGCAACTCGAACGAACGAACCTTCAGGACAGGATCAAGTTGAATCCACCTTCCGCGCCGCTGCCGACCGCGAAGCCGGCCACCCGGGCACAAGAGTCCGCGGTCCTGCTCCTCACCACGATCGGGACGTTGATGGTCGCCGTCGATAGTACGATCGTGATCCTCGCGCTGCCGACGATGGCCAAAGAGCTCGCGTCGCCGCTCTCCTCGATCATCTGGACGATCCTGATCTACCTGCTCATCACCGCTGCGCTCACGACCCAGGCCGGGCGCCTCGGGGACCTGCTCGGCCGCGGGAGGGTCTACAACACCGGGTTCGCCATCTTCACGGTGGGGTCGGCAGCCTCGGGCTTCGCACCGACGGCGGAGACCCTGATCGCCGCCCGGGCGCTCCAGGCGGTGGGCGGCGCGCTCGTCTTCGCGAACTCGGGAGCCCTCATCGCGTCCGTCTTTCCTCCGGACCGACGCGGGCGAGCGTTCGGCTTCCTCGTCTTTGGTTGGAGCATCGGCGCGATCCTCGGGATCCTGCTCGGGGGTGTCATCACGACGGAACTGGGATGGCGGTACATTTTCTTCATCAACATCCCGATCGGCATCGTCGCAGTGGCGCTGGGTATCCGCACTCTACCTCCGAGTGTGCCCCAGAGGGTGGGGTTCGACGTGGTCGGATTTGCGGTGTTCTCCGCGATGCTGACCTTGCTATGCTACGGACTCATCGAACTGGCAGTCTTCGGAACCTCTGCGCTCAACGTCGTCTACATCGCGCTCGGGCTCGCCCTGGTTCCAGTCTTCGTCCTCGCCGAGCTCCGGAACCCGCATCCGATGCTGGAACTGCGAGCGCTGCGCAATCGGCTCTTGGGATTCGCGCTCCTCGCGGGGCTCTTCCAAGCCCTCGGGTACCTGTCGGTGGTGTTCTTGCTCACGATGTACCTTCAGGGATTGCGCGGGTTGAGCCCGCTGGACGCCTCCTTCCTCCTGGTCCCCGGCTACCTCTTGGGCGCCCTGGTGGGCCCGTGGATGGGAAGTCGCGCGGATCGCCGCGGGGCACGCCTCCTCGCGACCCTCGGGATTCTCCTGATGGCCCTCGCCGTCCTGGCGTACGCCTTGCTGAGCATTTCCTCCTGGCTCGGCTGGATCCCGATCATCTCGCTCCTCACCGGAGTCGGCGCCGGGATGTTCTATCCGGCGAACAACACCGCGATCATGAGCCAGGCCACGCCGCAGACGTTCGGGGAGATCAGCGGCCTCCGCGTGACCCTATCGAACATCGGAACCCTCCTCAGCTTCGTCCTCGCCCTCACGATCGCGTCGGCGAGCATCCCGCGAGCCCTTGCCTATCAAGTATTCCTGGGGACCACGAACCTGGTGGGAGGCATCGGGTCGGATTTCTTGACGGGGATCCACGCCGCCCTCTACGGGTCGGTCGCGATCCTGCTCCTTGCCGCCGCACTTTCCTGGTCGAGGGGCCGCGCCGGGTCGCATCCGGTCATGACGGTGTCCTCGTCGAGCGCTGCCCCCACGGATCCAGACTCTCCCTAGCCCTCGCGGCCCGGGGGGTCCCTTGTCATCTGGGCAGGGAGGGCGAGCTACTTCCCACCGCTGCGCGGTTGTGAGCGCCGGAGTTGAGCGAGGGCGTCTCGGAGGATCTTGTTGTGGTCGAACGCGAGCCGTCCCACGCCCTTCAGGGGTATCCATCGTGCCTCGCCCGCGTCGTCGCCCGCCCGGGGGACTCCCCCACGGCCCCGCATGTGAAAGACCACGGAGGTCGTGGGCTTCCTCGGGTCCCGGTCGGGTCCCGAGTACACTCCCACCAGCTTCCCCGGGCGAGCCCGCAGGCCGGTCTCTTCGAGAAGTTCTCGCATGACAGCCTCCTCGACCGTCTCCCGAAGCTCGACGAATCCGCCCGGGAGTGCCCAGCTCCCTCGGAAGGGGGGACGACCCCGCCGAACCAGCAGAACGCACCCTCTCCGTATCCACACTGCGTCCGCAGCCAACGCCGGGTTCTGGTAGCGGGGAGTCACGCTCGGGCGACGCCTTCGGCCGATAAGAGCCATCGCGGGCCCCTCGTTCCGCCGGTAGGGGATTAGGGGGAGACGGGCGTCAGGGAAGTGTTAAGCCGTCGCCCCCAGTCGCGTCCCGGGCGTCATGCAGATCCTCCGCAGCAAGGCTCCGCTCAGGATCAGTTTCGCGGGGGGCGGCACCGACGTCTCGCCTTACCCCGAAGAGAAGGGCGGGGCTGTGCTCAATTGCACGATCGACAAGTTCGCCTACGTCACACTCGAGGCGGAGCCGGGCCGTTCCGGCGGCACGTCGGTCGAATCCCTAGACTTCAATGTCAAAGCGAACTACGAGCGCCCGTCCGACCTCTTCTACAACGGAGAGCTTGACCTCGTGAAGGCCGCCCTCAAGGTGCTTCGGCCTCCGGGGTCGGAGGAGACCCCGAACGAATGGCTCCGGCTCTTCCTGCATTCCGACGCGCCGCCCGGCACCGGGCTCGGAACCTCGTCGGCGATGACCGTGGCGCTGGTCGGGGCCTTCCAGCATTACCTCAAGGAGGCGTGGACTTCGTACGAGATCGCCGAACTCGCCTACCGGATCGAACGGGACGAACTCGGGGTCAAAGGAGGACGGCAGGACCAGTACCTCGGCCGCCTTCGGCGGCTTCAACTTCATCGAGTTCACGGGGCAGCGGACCATCGTGAACCCGCTCAAGATCCGCCCCGAGGTCGTTAACGAGCTCGCGTACCGCCTCTTGCTGGTCTATGCCGGAGGGGGCCACTACTCCAACGAGCTCATCGAAAGCCAGCAACGGGGCTACACTGACCGGCGGCGAGGGGCCGTCGAGGCTCTGGACGCAACGAAACAGCTCGCGATCGACATGAAGAACGAGCTTTTGCGAGGGAACATCAATGAGATGGGCGAGCTCCTCGATGAGGGGTGGGAGCTGAAGAAACAGTTCACGGAGGGCATCTCCAATCCGCAGGTCGATGTCATGTATGCGCGGGCCCGGGAGGCCGGCGCACTTGGCGGCAAGCTCACGGGCGCCGGTGGAGGTGGTTTCTTGCTGCTGTTCTGCGATTTCGCTCGCCGGGCACAGGTCGCCCGGGCGGTCCAGGAGGTCGGCGGTCGAGTCACCGACTTCTCGCTCGAGATGCTGGGGCTCCAAACTTGGGCGGTCCGGGCAGAGAAGGAGTCCCACCGGATCCGCCCTTCGAGTCGCGTGGGGGAGAGCCATGCCGCATAGTTCCGGACATCGAGTATAGTAAGCAGGGAGGGGTATTCCGTGGTCGGTAGACGTCGGGTTGTGCGTCGTGGTCGCGACGCTGCCCCATCCGCTGCCCCTGTGACCCGAGGGGTCCTCACCCTCGCCGGAGAAGGCACCCGGATGCTCCCGTGGTCGCGGGGGCTCCGAAAGGAGTTCCTTCCCCTGTACGACCAGGGAGTCCGCCGGGTTCCGGTGCTGAAACCCATCGCGCACCTCGTCTTCGAGTCGTTCATCGGGGCGGGTATCTCGGACGTGACTCTCGTGGTGCAGCCGCGCGACCTTCAATTCGTCCAGGATTACTTCACCGTCGACCCCTCGTTTCTTGCGCGGCACGGTGACCACCCGGAGCGACTTGCGGAAACCCGTGCCTTCTACTCCAAGCTCCGGGACCTGAGGATCCGGTACGCGGTGCAGCCGCATCCCCTCGGATTCGGCGACGCCGTCCTTCGTACCGAGCCGTACGTCGGTCGAGATCCTTTCCTTCTCCAGGCGAGCGACGGGATCGTACTCGAGCGAAGCCGCGGGACAGTGCTTCGCGCGCTCGGGGAGCTTCTGAACGCCGAGTCGCTGGACGCGGTCTTGTTGGTCCGGCGCGTCCGCGACCCGCGGCGCTACGGGGTCATCGAAGGACGGCCGGCGGGTCGTTGGGGCCGATGGCGGCGATTGGACGTCGATCGGATGCAGGAAAAGCCGGCTCACCCGCGCTCCCGCTGGGCAGCGACAGCGGCATACGCGTTCTCGCCCCGATTGTTCGATGCCTTGCGCGAAACTCGGTCCGCGTCAGTCCGGGGGGTAGAACTGGAGCTCACGTCGGGGATCCAAGAGATGCTCGCCCGGGGTGGAAGGGTTGCCGCGCTAATCCTCGACCCGGCCACAGCGTGGCGGTCGGTGGGGTCTCCGGAGGGGTATCTTCGCGCTCTGCGGGCAACCCAGTTGCAGACCCTCAGTACCGGTTAGGGTGCCTCTACCTCACTTGGGAAACTGCCGAGCTCCGACCTCGAGACTTGGCGCCCCGGCCCTCCTCCGATGGTCGGCACCGTTGGGCACCGTCTGTCGGCTATTGAGTTGGTCCGGGCCTTCGGTGGGACCCCGCCTCACAAAAGGGACGTATAACGGGTCCCGGAGGGTTTAAGATGCGATGCCCCCCATTTAAAAGGCGTAACGGACAGGACCGTTCGTCGCCGGGAAGGAGTCCGCTCAACCTCGATGGACCAGATACTCCGCAAGGGCCGGAATCCTAGGCACCTCTCCGATCGAGTTTGGAGCCGGCTTTCTTTGGGGCCAAATACTGAGTCGACGTTTTCCCCCGCCCGGCATAGGGAATCCTCCAATCTCCACCCCCCGGGGATGGGGCGGAGCTTGTTCATCCTCGCCCTTCTGGCCTCCATGGTGTGGGCCTCCGTTGGCTTCCTCGCGATTGGCTCAGCTTCGGCTCCGAGCTCCGCCTCCGAGGGAGGGCCTAGTCATTTCTCGTTGGATGGTGGACCAACCCTTGGACTCAATCCGGCCAGCGGGATCGTCGGGAGCATGACGACGGCGACTGGCTCAGGGTTCGCCCCGTCTAAATCTATCTCTTTCACTCTGGACGCGACGGCGGCCGCCTCCGTCTGCTCATCGAACTCTTCAGGGAGCTTCTCGTGCACCGTCACGATCCCAGCGGTACCCCACGGGGCACAGACGATGGTCTCGTCCGACGGGACGAATACAGCTTCGGCGACGTTCACGGTGGACGCGTTGTTCTCGCCGAACCCGGCGAGCGGTAATGTGGGTAGCACGACGACGGCGACGGGGACGGGTTTCGCGGCCTCCCAAACGATCACATTTACTCTGAACGGGGTGGCGGCGACTTCCACCTGCTCGTCGGACCCGAATGGAAGCTTCTCCTGCACGGTCACGATCCCGGGGGTGCCGCACGGCACACATACGATGGCCGCGTCGGACGGGGTGAACAGTGCGCCCGCGACGTTCACTGTAGACGCGTCCCTATCACTGAGCCCGACGAGCGGGATCGTCGGGAGCACGACGACGGCCACGGGCTCGGGGTTCGCTGCTTCTCAAACGGTCACGTTCACGCTGGACGGGGTGGCGGCGGCCTCTACCTGCTCATCGGACCCGACGGGTAATTTCTCGTGCACGGTAACGATCCCGGCGGTCCCGCACGGGGCACAGCCGATGGTCGCGTCGGACGGGACAAACATCGCCTCGGCGACGTTTACGGTGGATGCGCTGTTCTCGCCGAACCCGACGAGCGGGGTCGTAGGGAGCGCGACCACGGCAACCGGCACGGGTTTCGCGGCTTCCCAAACGATCACATTTACTCTGAACGGGGTGGCGGCGACTTCCACTTGTTCATCGGGCGCGAATGGAAGCTTCTCCTGCACGGTCACGATTCCCGCGGTGCCGAACGGCGCGCAAACGATGGTCGCGTCGGACGGGGTGAACAGTGCGCCCGCGACGTACACGGTTGGCGCGTCCCTATCGCTCAACCCAACCCGCGGACCCGTGGGGGGCACGACCACGGCCACTGGCAGGGGATTCGCGGCGTCTCAAACGGTTACGTTCACGTTGGACGGGGCGGCGGCTGGCTCCAGCTGCTCATCGCGCACGTCTGGTAATTTCTCGTGTTCAGTGACGATCCCCGCGGTGCCGCCCGGTGCGGAAACGATGGTCGCGTCGGACGGGACGAACATCGCTTCGGCGATATTCACGCTCACTGTGCCGGCGATCACACTCACGCCGACCCAGGGACCTGTGGGGGCGAAGGTGACGGTCTCCGGGACCGGCTTCTCGGAGTCGAAGGCGTTGGGATCGCTGGTGTTCGATAGCGCGACAATTCTGAGCTGTGCAAGCGGCTCGATGACCGCGTCCGGTTCGGGCTCGTTTTCGTGTAATTTTGCCGTGCCGAGCGGAACGTCGGGAACGACGACGATGGCGACGGATTCCGGTGGGCAGACGGCCAGCGGTGTCTTCACCGTGACGTCGCCCGCGATCGTGCTAACCCCTGGGCAAAGCCCGGTGGGCGCACCGGTAACGGTCGAGGGTAGCGGGTTCTCTGTCTCCGCCACGTTGGTGTCGCTCGTGTTCGATGGCGTTGCGATCACGGCCTGCTCCCCCGGGTCGCTGACCACGTCCAGCTCGGGGTCGTTCTCGTGCGATTTCGCGGTCCCGAGCGGGACTTCTGGAACGACGGTGACCGCGACGGATCCGGGCGGCCAGATCGGCGCAGGCACCTTCACAGTAACCACGCCGTCGCTCGAACTCTCCGGGACGAGTGGAACGGTCGGGTCCACGGGAACCGCTTCCGGAAGCGGACTCGTCCCCTTGGCCCCGTATTCAGTGAGCTGGAACAGCTCTGTGACACTCTGCAGCGGGACAACGGGGGCGGGGGGCGAGTTCGGCTGCCTATTCACGATTCCCGCGGCCCCGGCTGGGCCCCCATGAACTCACCGGAGTCCAAGGGACGGCGGACTTCGACGCGCTGTTCTCGTTGCTCCCTCTCGTCGTCTTTTCCGCGTCGAACGGCACGGTGGGAGCGACTGTGACGGTCTCCGGGAGCGGATTCGATGCGGATGATCATTACGCTGTTAACTGGGGTACGTCGGCCACCCTCTGCTCGGGGACCACGAACACGAACGGTGGGTTCAGCTGCCCCTTCCAGGTCCCTGTATCGGCCGCGGGCCCGATTACGATCACAACCATTGAGGGCGGGTTCGGACCCACCTTCACCTTCACGGTATCCGCATCGCCACCCGCCCCGGCGAGCCCCACGTCGTTCCCGTGGTGGGTAATCGTCGCCGTTGCGATCGTAGCGGCCGTGCTGCTCGTCGGGGCGCTCATCTTCGAGCAGCGACGCCAGCATGGTGGGCGGTCAGGGATGCATCGACCCCGCTCGAGTTGGTCCATGCGACCGTGGAAGGCATCAGCGCCCTACCCGGGGGGCGACTCGCTTTCCCCGTCGAGGGGAACGGGCGCCTTCCCGATCGGGGCCGAGGGGGCTACCCTGGGGCTGCCGAGCCCAGGGTCGGGAGCCGGTGCCGTAGGGGCCTCCGCCAACGGCATTCCCGAGGTGGACCCTGAGGATATCGACATTCTGATCGCTCGCTTGGAGCGGATCAGCATGCAGATGTTCAAGAAGCTCCCCAAGCAACTCGCCGACGAAAGCCCGGCCGACACGATCTCGGCCGAGGCTGCGACCGAAAACTGACTGGCCGGGACGGCGGAGACTCCGCCGCCATCTGGTCGGTTGAGCTGAGAGCCTCGGTGGGACCAGCGATCAGGCCCCGGGCACCCTGCGGCCGGAACTTCGCGACTTACGCGGGGACGGGGAGCGTGGTGTGGTGACCGAGCGTCGCGTACAATGCAGCAAGGTCCTTGGACGGCCGGAAGCCGGATTCCTTCGATGCAAAGGCCGCCCGGACGGTCCTGGCCAGGTACGGGACGGTGGGGTAGTCCTGGAGTTCCGAGACTCGGACCCATGCGTACTCGGTATGTTCCTCGGGGTCTAGTCGAGGTGCCTTTCGAGCGGGCGCGACGCAGTGGAAGTACACCCCTACGGTCGGCCGGATCTTGCCCCTCTTGGAAAAGGAGCCGAAGACTTCCGCGTGGAAGAGAGGTCCGATTCGGACGTCGAACCCCGTTTCCTCCCGCACTTCACGGCGAGCGGCACGGGGGAGCGTCTCTCCGGGTTCCACGTGGCCACCGGGGAGGTCCCAGGCGCCCGGGTTCGAAGCCAGCGAAGACCGGTGGAGGAGCAGGATCTGGTCATTCCGAAAGATTGCGGCTCCGGCCGCCACACGCGCCTTCAGGTTCTCCTGCAATTTTACCACCGGGAAGAGGCCTCATAATGTTCGGGTTTGTCAATGTTGCGGTAGGCGCGGAACGTGTTCCGCCGCCCAAGTGGGCTTGTGGGGAAGGTAGGTCGAATCGCTGCGGGTCTAGGATCGGACCGCGGCGCGTGGGGTATCGGGAGAGATTCTGCCGTCCAATCCGTTGAGGCGGCGCGCGAGCCGAAGAAGGCCCACGAGCTGCCGGGCGACTATCCAGGGAAGCCTGTTCCACGAGTAGATGGACGTGCTCCCGCTGATTCTAGCGCTGTGATCTACGGGGACCTCGAGGATTCGGAAGCCCTTGCGGTACGCGAGGATCGAGAATTCTGCCAGGAAGCTGTAGCTCAACGACCGCACGTCGGGGAGCACCTTCGCGATCACGTCCCGGCGGACCAGCCGGAAACCGCAATCCATGTCCTTGAGGGGCACGTTGGTGAGCGCCTTGATCAGAATATGGAATCCTCGCGAGAGCAGCGCGCGGTAGAACTTCTCCTGCCGGCGCACCTTCCGACCGATGATCATGTCGTATGAGTCGGCGGCGTTCCAGATCTTCCAGAACTCGCTGGGCTCATACTGGCCATCGGAGTCGGCGATGAAGACCAGCGGCGTCTCGGCGAGCTTGAGTCCGTCCCGCATCGCTCCACCGTATCCTTTCCGGTCCCGGCTGGTGACCAGCCGCATCGGGATCTCGTCCGAGACGCGTTGGAGCACCTCGGGGCTGCCGTCCGTGCTTCCGTCCTCGCAGACGAGAAGCTGGGCGCCGAGCGGACGGACCACCTCGGCATAGAACCCCCTCAAGACGCCTGAAATCGACCCGGCCTCGTTGTACACAGGTAGAAATACTGTGAGCCGCGGCTTTCCCGTACCAATGCTATCTGAAACCGCGGGCACAACGAAAGTCGCTCCCATTATGCCTGTGCTAGTACGTCACGCGGGTTCATTCTCTCCACCGAGGGGATTTCGCCCGTTCCTTCACATTGACACAGGGCTTATTTACCCCCCGTCGCAGTTGACGGGCACAGTCTCCCATGGCACACCGGGTATTCAAGAGGGGGAATGGACCCCAGGAAGAGTTGGCGGACACTCCTCCGGGCCCGTGGTCAAGGCGATGTCACGCTGTCGGATTGGGAGACCGCGGTCACGCCTTCGACTAGACGCGCTGGAGTGAAACTACTGTGTCGGACAAAATGGGGAACCGGAGGCGGGCCCTCGTCGCCGGCGCGGGCGGTTTCATTGGCCATCACCTGGTCCGTCGTCTGAAACAGGAGGGGTTCTGGGTCCGCGGCGTGGACGTGAAGCTTCCCCAGTTCGGACCCAGCTCCGCCGATGACTTCGAGGTCGCGGACCTGCGGTTCTTCGAGAACTGCTCGGCGGCTGTCAAAGGAATCGACGACGTGTACCAACTCGCCGCCGACATGGGGGGGATTGGATACATTACGACCAACCACGCCAGTCTCAGTCGGAACAACATTCTGATCAACGCTCACATGCTCGAGGCCGCCCGGTCCGAGAACGTACGTCGATACTTCTACAGCTCGTCGGCCTGCGTCTACCCCGCGCACCTCCAAAGTGATGTCGGCGTGCGAGGGTTGCGCGAGTCCGATGCCATCCCCGCGGCGCCCGAAAAAGGGTACGGCTGGGAGAAGCTATTCGCGGAACAGCTGACCTCCTACTACTATGAGGAGTATGGTCTGGACGCCCGCATCGTGCGGTTTCACAACATCTACGGCCCACTGGGAACTTTCGAAGGGGGACGGGAAAAAGCGCCCGCGGCCATCTCTCGGAAGGTGGCTGAGGCGGAGGATGGGGGGTCCATCTCAATTTGGGGAGACGGGCGCCAAACCCGCAGCTTCTGTTACATCGACGACTGCATCGAAGGGATTCGACGGATCATGGAGTCGACCGAACACCGACCCCTAAACCTGGGTTCGGAGGAAGTGGTCACGGTGGACCAACTGGTGGACCTGGTCTGCGAGACCGCCGGGAAGCGTCTTCGGAAGGTTCACGAGCTCACTCGGCCGCAGGGAGTCCGTGGTCGCAACAGTGACAACACCCTGCTGCGCGCGGTCCTCGGCTGGGAGCCGCCCATTCGACTTCGAGAAGGGCTCTCGGCGACCTACGCGTGGGTCTGGAACCAAGCGATGCTCACGGGTCGCGCAAAACCCTCGCGCCTGTCCGTCCGGGCGATGGTTCCCTCGGCAAGCGCGCTCAGTGGGCCGCTATCACATGAGCAGGCGGTCCCGGCTATTCAGGCGCCGTCTGCCGACGCCCGTCCGTAACCTCGGAGCGCACCTCTTGGGCCGCTGGGGTCAGCTCCCCCACTGAACGGACCATCTTCGCCCAAGCGTTCCATCAGCTCACCGGCGAGCACCCCGAGGAGCCCTCCCCCGGAAGGAACACAAAGATCGCCGCATCCCCCGAGGAGAACACCGGAGAGAAGTCCGTGGAGACCAATAGAGGCCCGGCCTGGAACGGAGGGTAGGAGACCGAGGTTTGCGCTGTTACGAAGACCTCGGTGATGCCGAGCTCGAGGAGCGCCGTTCGCGTCGCGTTGTCGTAGGCCCCTTGGGTCAGATCGGTCACCGCGACGTAGTAGGAGAGGTTCACCGAGAGGGGAAAAGCGGGGAAGACAATGTGGACGTTCGCGTAGAGATTCAGGAACATCGCCGCCGAGTAGGGCGCGGCGAGGACTCGCGAGCAGCTCGGGAGGTGGGCCCCGGCCCATTGGAGTGCCTGTAGGTCGGCATTCGTTACGTTCGATAGCTCGTCGAGATGGTGTTGAAGATAGGCGGGAGCGCTGATGGCCGTCGCACTCGCACCGAGCCCGATCGACGCAACCACGACGGCGAGGACCACAAAGTACGTGGCCGCGGACCCGGGCCGTGGGTGAGGAGCCGCGGCCGTTCCCCCGGTCACCGGCGGCGGCGCATGGGGCGAAGGGAGCATCGGTCCCGCTCGCTTGGGTTTCAATCGGAGATATTCCACTGCCGCTAAAAGGGGAATTATCGCGATGGATTGATAGCAGATGAAGAGCAGAAACGATGACTCGTACACGCCGTCGAAAAAGATCCGACGAACGAGTTGCCCAACGGGGTAGGGGTAATTCCGTCGAGCACGGCCGTGACACCGAACACAATCGCCGTCGCAACGAGGAGTTGTACTACAAGGTCTCGCGGGAGGAACTGTCGTAGAGCTCCCCGGGGACTGAGCCACCAGAGGGCGAGTAACGCCATTCCGAGGGCGAGCAAAACGGCGAGTTCCACACTCAGAACCGGAAGAGGCGAGAGCTTAGGCTTGAAGGGCACGAACGGATCGAGGTCGCCCAGATATGAGGTCGCCATAGGCCCGGGGCCAACCGGCATGGGAGCGTAGGGTGGGTTCCCGGCCGCGCTCAGCACGTGACCTGGGTACGAATACCACCTGGCGATTCCAACCAGGCTCCGAGATACGAACGCCATGCCGATGGCGACGATGGCGGCAGCTCGGGCTGTCCAATGGCCCAACTCCTCGCGCAGTCGGGGATTGAAGGCGATGAGGTAGCCCACGAGGAGTAGCACGAGCATCTCCCCCACAGCGAGGCTCAGTCCTGTCGAGATGCCCAATAGGATTCCGAACACGCCCACTTCCTTCCAACTTGGCAGCCCCCCGGCCACGAACGGTCGGAGCCAACCAAGAACCATCAGGAAGAGAGGAAGGCAGAATGCAAAATCGTAGGATCCCCCACGAAGAACCTCGGCCAACTGCCGATCAATCCGAAGAATCCCGCGAAGAGCAAGCCGGTCTGGCGACCTCTCGAGGTCGTGAATCCTCCCAGTCGTTCCCCCCAGCAATATGAGCCAACGAGGGAGAGGCTGAGGAATAAAGGCGGGAGAATGATCGGGCCGGAACTAATGGGCCAACCGAACAGGAGGACGGGAAGGGTCAGCCATGCTGCCGCCCCTGCAGGATAAATGATTCCAATCGCCGCGTACGGTTGGTAGGTCCACGGAAGTGTATGGCCGCTGAGAATCAGCTGAACGAAAAGGGACTCGAAGCTGCCGTCGTTCGAGTTTGGCAGTAGCAGAGCCTCCGTTGCAACCAGCTCCATTGCAAGCAAGGCGAGGGTTCCAGCAACCAAGATGAGCCCCGGCCAGGAACGCAGCCATTCGAGTCCGGTTCTCGGCGAGGTCCACCCTTCGCGCCACCACGTTCCCACTATTGCGGCCCCGCCGAAAGCGAGGAGCCCGAAGACTAGCGGGCTCCCGTAAACCGGGATGGGGAGGGAGGCGATCACGAAGAGTAGGGCACCGCTGGAGAAGAACGCCGATAGCACCCGTTCGGGGGTGGAAAGTTTGAATCGCCGGCCGACCCCCCACTCGACCGCCCGGAGCAGCATTGCGCCCAGGGGAACAGTGGCCAGAAACAGGAAGAGCAAGCCGAAAAAATCAACGATTGCCGAAAGTGGCACCGAGCACCCTATCCTCGCATCACAGTTCCGCCCATAAGCATCGGCATAACAAAGGCCGCCCGTTCCCACGAGCTCATTTCCGAGGCTTCCGGATCGCTCGGATTGGGCGATCGAAAGTCCTCGCCTCACTCAGCCCAAAGATATTTACGAAACCGTGTTCCCAGTCGCCGCCGATGGCGGACGAGATAGCCCGTCCACCACCCCCAGCCAGCGACTCCTCCACGAATACCCTTTTGTCGGTTGCGGTTCTGGTACCGGCGTTCAATGGAACGCGAACGTTACCGAGAACGCTACGTCGCTCGCACGACAGGATTTCCCCGTTGCCGAATGGCTGATCATCGACGATGGCAGCGTGGACGATACCACTCGGTAAGTCAGCCAGTTCCTCATCGAGCATCCAGGACGCGGCCGACTGCTCGTCCACCCGACCAATCTCGGGCTGTCTCGAACACTGAACCACGGGTTTCACGAACTACAAAGCGAACTGGTCCTAGTGTTACATCAGGATGTTGAACTCGTGGGGGCGGATTGGATTGCGCGGGCGGCACAAAAAATCAGCGAGGACTCTAAGATTGCGGTGGTCACAGGAGACTACGGGATCCCCGCTCCGGACGACCTGACATTCGTGAAAAAAGCGTTCGGTGTCCTTACGTCGCCAGTTCCATTTTGTTGCCGAACCTGCCCTTGAAAACGTGACCTTCACCGAATTCAAGTCCGATTTGACGCGGCGGGCCGCGGTCGAGCTTGTTGGTGGCTTTTCGGAGCGCTTCCGAATCGTTGGAGAGGACCTGGGGGTCTCCTTTCTGTTGAGAAAACTTGGTTTTCGGCTCGTGAAGGATTCTACGCTTCAATCGATTCAACGATTCTCTGGAGAGGCGGAGACCTTGGGCGGCAACTTCGTGAAGGCCTTTCGATTCGGACAAGCCATGGGGGTTGTGTTGGCCCAATTCGGTCTATTCCCGACGGTTGGCACTCGCGACGCACCATACTCCCGGTCGCGCTCTTGGCATCGTGCATCCCAACCAGTCGTTGTGATCATTGCGCTCGCCCTGCTCATCGCGTTTCTCCTCACCCGGAACCCTTGGATTGGCATCTCACTCGTGGGTTGGATCGGGGGTCGGTATCTATACTATCTACTCCGGGTCCACGTCGACATGAGGCGACTCTCTTCCGGTCCGTTTCGAGCCGGAGTTGCTACCCTCGCGACGGGGCTGATCGGCCTCGCCTCCGACGTCACGTATTCGGTCGGTGTCTTGATCGGGCTCATCCGAAGTCGCACCGCCAAGGTAGTGTGAGGAGGGCCGAGGTCTTTGACCCGAAGGAGGCTATTGGCCTTGACCACATCGCCTCTGCCCCTTCCGGGTCAGATCACTGACGGGCCCGGATTCCGAATGTGGAGTCTCCTCGGAGAGGTGGCGAAGAATCACGACGTACGAATTCTCAGCCTTTATGAGAGCCTGCACCAGGGGCTCCGCCCGAGCAAGACGATCGAGGCAGGTGGGATTACTGTCGAACCACACAATCATAACCCCATCAGCATCGCACGACGCGTGAAGGCCTTGGGCCCGGACGTGCTGTTCCTTCCGTGGTCCAGCGTTGGATTCCTAGGCGGATCGAACCGATCCATACCCACGATCCTCGACTACGTCGGTCCCGGTCTGCTCGAGAATTTTGCCGCGCTCGGGCGCATCCCAGTTCCTTTGCTCAAACTCAAATTGGACTCTTTTTGGTACGGCGATTTCTTCGTAACGACTACGGAGCGGCAGCGATACTACCTCATCGGACTGATGGCTGCATCGGGACGGCTGAGTCACACGGCATTCGACCGGCACGATCCCTTGGTACGGGTCGTTCGAATAACTCCACCGGCGTTGGGTGCGCCCATCGTGTCCCACTCTCGCACTTCAACCTCGGAACCACTCGTCGTGCTACTTTCGGGGGCGTTCCTCCCGTGGTATGACTACCACCTCCTCACTGAAGCCGTCTCTCTCCTCAGCCCTTCCGCCCGGTCCGGTATTCGAATTCGGGTGTTGGGCGGCAACCCCCGCATGCCCGAAGTAGAACGATCTGTTCGCGCCCTCCTCGCCAGGGGTGTCTCCGGCGAAGTGTGTGAACTTCTTGGCCTCGTGCCGTTCGGCGAACGCGAGGCGTATTACCAGAGTTCCGACGTCGGCCTGTCGCTCGTATCCAATTCGGTCGAGGACGATATTAGCGCCCGAACCCGCCTGGTCGACTACTTGGGGGCCCACCTCCCGATCTTGAGCGAGGGCCGGGATGAGTACTCTGAGCTGATATTGGCCGCGGGAGCTGGGTTTCGATTCGATCACTCCGCCATCAGCCTTGCTAACCTCCTCGATCGACTACGTACCAATGTCGACTTGGTCAAGGAAGCACGAGGGCGGGCTTCGGAGGTGCTTCGGCAGTCTTTCAACGTAGGACACGAGGTGATCCCGATCTTGGAATTTCTGGAAAGCCCCCGGCGTACCTCTCGAAGCCCGCGGATGGGCTCCTCCGTCCAGATGTTCGGGCTTTGGCTCTCGGACGTTGTGAGGGGCGTTCAGGCTCGGGCGCAACAGTAGGTAGTCCATGCAGCGGATTGAAGGTTTCCTCCGGGTCGTGTCGGCTCACCATTTGGGTGGCGCGTGGGCCGCCCGGGAACTGACCTCCGACGACCCCCCTCTGTTGCGCCCTCGTGTGCGGGGTGGCCCTATGATGGAGGCGCCCGCCCGGGGGGAGAGACGGTGAGCCCCACTACGTCCGCCGATTCTGGGGCAACAGCGGCCCTCGACACTTGCATCGGATCCGACCCCGAAGCCTCCGCGGTGCCAGGCCGGCACAAGGGGTCGTCGACCCCAAAGCTCTCCAAGCTCGGTTCATATCTGAAGAAACCGCTCACCTGGTTCATTCTCCTCAATGTTCCGTTTCTGTTCATTTTCTATGATGTCTGGAATCTCAATACCATCGTCTACGCCGGAAGCTACCTCGTAATCGGGCTCAACCCCTACGACTACGGCAACGCGATTCCCGGGGGTCTCCTCCTCCAATTTTACGGTCTGATCGTGTTCCAGATCTTTCAGGCGTCCCGTTCCAACTTCCTCGTGACGGCCGCTGCTCTGAAGGTCGTGTACTTGGTTCTCACCTATTGTTCCGGGCATCGTGATTTCTCGCATCGCGCAGCGCGAGGGCGTGAAGAACCACCAGAAGCTCTTCTTGGCGTTCATCTTCAATCCGTTCGTCCTATTCGTCAACAACGTCTGGGTAGAGACGGATATCGTCATCATCTTCCTCTATCTCCTCGGATTCTGGGCCCTCCATTACCACTGGGGCGAGCGCGGGGATTACCGGTATCTCATTTTCGGGGTGCTCTGCATCGCCCTCGGCACCTTCAGCTACTACTCGATCGCTCTCCTCGTCCCGACGTTGATCCTCTACTCCGGAACCCTCCGGCGCCAACTGCAGGCCCTCGCCGCTTTCGCCATCGCGGGGATTCTCTTCACGCTTCCGCTCGTTATCTATGATCTCTCTTCCCTGGGGGGTCTCGCGGCAGCGGTTCAATCTCCAGGCTCCGGGGTTAGCCCGTTCTCCGTATTCAGTTTGTGGCAACACCTTTCGACCGAGGCGATTGGGGCAATCGAGCGGACGGTGATCATTCTAATCGTCGCCCTATCCATCCTCGTGCCATTCGTGCTCCGGAGACTGGGAGCGAGCGAACAGGTCAGTCTATTTGTGGCGTACGCGCCCGCATTTCTACTGTTCGTAAACAACGTTCCCGGAGACAATTTTGTGCTCTTGGTCGGGGTGCTCTTCCTAGCGGTCATGTCGCTGAAGCGGCACGCGATTACGTACAAACGCATTTTCGCGTTGCAGATGTTCATCCTGCCACAATTTCTCATTGCCCAGCTTTTCGACGGGGTGGGCGGACCCGTAGGCGTGTTTTATTGGTCTTTCTACCAGTTTCACGCGTCCGTGGATTTGTATTCGATTCTGGGAGGCATGAGACTCTGGGAGGCGCTCCTCGGGATATACATCGCCTGCCTACTCGCGACAATCGCCTACTTCATCGACTGCGTGCTCATCGATCGCCGAAAGGGCACCGAGCACTCGCAGTCGAACCGCCAGCGGATCGACTCCCCTGGCCCGATAAACAGTCTAGGCAGTCGAAAATCTTTGACGTTCTTTCTCGTAGCAATCGTCCTTCTTGCCGGGGTCGCGCCGGTGGGCATCGCCTACGACTCGAGCCTCGCCCGCCCAACCATCTCGGTTTCGGGGTTCGATCCAGGGCTTTTCCTTCCACTTGCGTATGATTCTCCCTGTAATAGCCCACCCGAATGCGCGTATCAACTGTCGTCTCCGACTACATTCCAAGCTGAGGACGGAGATTCGTCGGTTACCTTCGCCAACGAATCGAATCCCATCGGGCTCTATCGCAATCTGACCAACCAAGAGTTCAGTATAGACGTCAGGGCCCGAGCACCGTGGGGAACGGGATATCCAAATCCCGTTACGATGGATGTCCTCAACACCTCCGCATTCTACGGGGGACTGGCGAACGAGGTCGTAGTGAATAATACCACTCGATTGGCTCCGTCAAATGCCAGCCGGTTTACTTCGACAACGAACAGTACCAACGACGTGCTGTCAGGAGCGAACCAGACGTACGAGCTCAACGGAACCGGGGTATTGGCCTACACAATCGATCCCCAAGCCCTCCCGGGTGTTCAGGTACTGTTCGGCGTGCTCCTTTCGACCTTACATGGCGGGCGAAATAGCCTCTGGTCCCTCTCGGACGGCGGCATCACGTATGAAGCGTATCTCCAGAACGGGGCTTTTTTCTTAAACCGTCAATTGAACTCTTCGAACTCATCGGCCCGCTGGGTCGGCGTAGGAATTCCCGCTACGATTCCGCTCAATCGCTGGTCTCTCGCGGGATTGGAATTGAGCCCGAATGGGTCCTCCATTTCCGCTTTCTTCGGTGCATCGAGGCTTACGGAACCGATCGAGGTTAGTTTGTCCTCGTCCGCGACGCTGGACGTCGGGAAATACAATACGTCCACGGTCTCTGACTACCAGAATGCCCTTGAGGGCTTGGTCACGAGCGTCTACCCGATTCCTGCCGCTTCCCTCGCCTACCGAGAGATAGCTTACGTTTGGACCGCCGTCTCTGGGGCGCTAAGTGTATTCGAGAGTCCGAGCGTGCTACCTATGGTCATTTCGGGAAGCAGCGCGAGTCCGATGCTTCGCTTTGACTCAGAGGTGATTCCCGTCGGATCCTTTGACGGGCTTTGGCTCGGCAAACTCAGCGCCAGTTCGGTGGGGTTGCAAATCGCCTTCGACCAAGTGAGAATTACCGCCGACTCGACCGGACCCAATGCGCTGATTTTGATTACAGATTTCGCGGTGGTGCTGCCGTTGGCGGTTAGTCTCTGGTGCTTCTATCCGATTCTTTCGCGAAGGTTCTCCGCCGGGTGGTCCCGCTCATTTTGAGGCGGGGGTTCATTCGAACGATCCGCCTCCGGAGTACGGAGGTCGAGGCAACCGGTAAAGGGTTCATTGCCTCTCGCGGTCTAATGATCACCGACGGGCTCGGTTTCCCCCGAGCGGAACCTGGCGTCGTCGAGCCGCGATCCTTCGCTGCCGCTGTTTGTGGTGACGTTTTTTTCCGCTCGGAGTCGGCCGCGAGCGCGGAGTGCGAGTCATATTATTTCCCCCTCTGCGGGAGCGAGGTAGGAGTAGACCGTCATAACATCCGCCCCGGTACGCCCCGAGTTCGAAACCCGAATTTCAAGCGTTTCATTAGAAGGCGGCCCCGACCCCTGGGGGCCGCCAGGCCCCGTGCGGGGTGGGCTCTCAGAATCAGGGGCCTCGTAGTAATATCCGTCGCCCGTTAGACTAGGACATGGGCACCCGAAGCGCGCTCATCACCGGTGTCACGGGCCAAGACGGGTCCTATCTTGCCGACCTCCTCTTGGAGAAAAGGTACAAGGTCACGGGATTGGTGAGACGACTGAGCAGCCCTAACCTGAACCACCTATCCGGTATTCTGGATCGTCTCAATCTGACGGATGGGGACATGATGGATCAATCGTCCCTGAACCACGCGGTTAAGCTGAGCGAGCCGGACGAAGTGTATAATTTGGCGGCGCAATCGTTCGTGGGTGCCTCCTTCTCTCAACCAGCCCTCACGGGTGAAGTCAACGGGCTCGGGACCTTGCGTCTCTTGGAGGCGGTTCGCGCGAACGCCCCGAATGCCCGTGTTTATCAAGCGTCGTCCAGCGAGATGTTCGGCCAGGTCGAGACCGAGCCCCAAGACGAACGCACCCCCTTCCACCCTCGAAGTCCGTACGGGGTCGCGAAGGTGTACGCCTACTGGGCGTGCGTGAACTATCGGGAAGCTTACTCAATGTATGTCTCGAATGGGATCCTTTTCAACCACGAGTCTCCCCGCCGGGGACTTGAGTTCGTTACTCGGAAGATCACGGATGCAGTGGCTCGAATCGTCGCCGGTAAATCGAAAACTCTGACCCTCGGAAACCTGGATGCCCGTCGTGATTGGGGCTACGCACCCGATTACGTCGACCTCATGTGGCGTGTTCTCCAAGCAAAGGTCTCCGGCGATTACGTGGGTGCCACCGGAGAGTCGCATACGGTGCGCGAGTTTGTCCGGGCCGCTTTTGAGGCCGCGGGCGTGAAGGATTGGGAGCGGCACCTTCGCACGGATCCCAAGTTCAACCGCCCCTCCGAGGTTTTCAACCTGCGAGGGAAACTCCTCTAAGGCGAAGCGTGAACTCGACTGGGCGCCCAAGACCCGCTTCCGAGAACTTGTTCGGGTCATGGTCGCGGCGGACATGGAACGATACGGCAAGACCTTGAACTGAACGCCCCCCCCGTAGACATTTCCCGCCTTGAGAGGCAGTGTCCGTACGGCGACTACAACCTATCGGACCGGATTCTGTGAGGGCGCCGCGGTCCCGCGCGTCGGCCTTGGGAACCTTCCATGCTTTAATCAGGATGCGTCATGTTGACAGGGACAGCCGCTCGGGGCAATCTCGGGAAACGGGCGGTTGCAGGGCCTATGGATCACCTCCCGCGAGGTTCTGTGTCGCGACGGACGCGGAATCGGCAGACGAAGGGGCACTACCCCAAGGTACACGCCGCGTGTCGCATGACGGCGCTCTGATGGAGGCCCGACTGAAGGTGAAAATCCCGAAATCGTTCGCTTGGTCGACATTTACGATGAGCCATCCGGATCTCGTGCTCGAGGCTGCGAACCGATACACTTCGGACCCGCACCACGTCGTAGTCGAGGTGCATATCCGGGGAGGCGAAGTCGCACGACTGGAGCTCAGAACTTCGAGCGACGCCGAACATCGTTTCCGTGCAGAACCTGGCACGGGTCGGCCGACCGCAGGTCTACCGGGTCCAGTGGAGGGCTCCGGTGGACTATACGGCGATTCTCGAGCGAGTACGACCTCATTGGAGCCGTGCCATTCGTGGTGTCGGGGGAACATGTATCACTCTCCTTAGCGCTCTCGAAATCGAGGCTCCAAGCGTTCGTCCGAGAACTTCGACGGACGGGGCTTCGATCTGGAGATCATGGAGATGCGGCCGCTCCGGGGAAGGGTAGCGCAGGGGGGACTTACGTCGAAACAGCGGGTGCGATTCCAGACCGCGGTCGAGACCGGCTTCTTTGACGTCCCCCGACGCGTCACGCTCGAGGATTTGGCTCGCCGTTTCTCGGTGCGGAAATCTGCATTCGCGGAATCGCTGGCGTTGGCCCGCCAAAAGATCCTGATCGCAGCGGGCCGGGCGTTGGTGAGCGAGGATGTATCCGCCCGCTCGACCGCTCCTCGGACTTCCCTGAACCCGCACCCGTACGGTCAAAGCTCTGACCTCCCGGGGCGTATCTTGGTCTACCGATGGCCGCCGCTCTGGACCCACTCATCGCAATTCTCGAAGACCACCGGCTGGCGACCGAAGCCACTTCGCTCCGCGGGGTCCTCGAGGGCGCCGCATCGGTCTACCTGTGGGGCACCTCACGCCCCGTTGGTCAATTCCGTCCTATACTCCCTCGCACGACGGTTGGACCCCGAATTTACCTGGCTCCACATGAGGGATCGCAGCCGCACCGATCCGGTGGACCGCCTGCTCGCTGAGGACCTGCACCGCGCCGAGGCGAGTTCGATCCCATTCCAAGCAAAGGACCTCGTTCCGAGACCAACGATGAAGGCGGCATCGCTTTCTTGGTTAGTGAAGTTCGACGAAAGTCCCGACGAGCTCAACCAATTGCGGGCATTCCTGGCCCTTCCGGAAGTCTTCCAGGAGGCAGTGAGCCGGACGGTTCCGCCCGGCGCCCCTCGGGTCTTGGCAATTCCCAACTCCGACCGGTTGGCGGAGCTGTTCGTGGGCAGAGTCGACAGGCTCGGAGCACTCGCTCGGATTCTGAAGGAATCCTCGGTTTCGATCATGGTCGGTCAGTCGGTGAGGGACGGTCCCATTCAGGACTGGTTCGATTACGCTTTCGAGGTGCGGGGGGTCGACCTCGGGTCTTGGCAACAGGGAAGCCTGGTCTGCGAGCGGAGCCCGAACAATAAGGGCAGCGCAGCGGGAATGAAGTTCCCACTCCGCCAGCTCCCGTGGGCAGCTGACGTCCTGGTCGCTGCCAGCAAGTTAGCCTCTCAGTAGGCCCCCCCGCGGCGGGGGTGAGGCCCGCTCTCACCGTTGGATCAGAGTCACTCGGGGCTCGAGTAGCGGACGGTCGGACTATCGACGTACTCGAGAACTTTGGGCGTCCCCTTCTCGAGACCCACGCGGTACGCGACCCTCAGAACTTCTTCGACGGTCGTTGGGTCGAGAGGTGGCACCGGCTCGATGGTCGAGACGACGGGCGTCACATGTCGGTCAAAGCAGGCCAGGAACGCCTGAAAGCCCGGGAAGGCGCACTGGAACAACTGCATCTGTAGTCGCACGTCCGGAGGCATCGGGTTCGCGTAGTAGCTTTTCATCTCGTAGAAGCGGTCGCGGCCGTTCCAGTAATCCGGTTGCGCGTAGACCCCCACCTCCTCGTTGATCAGGATCATCCGACTCCGAGGCCGGGAAAGCCCCATGACCTCACTGCGGCGGAACGCGTGAAGGACGGCATAGATGGCCGCTAATTCCCGCTCCCGATCCTCCGGGGCAAGCAGAATATCGGCGTCCGATAGCTGCTCGTCCAGAATCTCGGCCGCCATCCGATTCATCGCGCTGACCGTCGGGTGTCGCGACTGAGCGAAGTCGTAGCTGTAACGGGAAAGGGTCTGGTCAATGGCGGTCCCGACGGCCATGCCGATCTCGTCCTTCTCAGTAATTGGCCGCGGATGGGCTTCTCGGACCACCTGGTGCGTCGCGACGGTTCGTACGGTCGTCATCGGGGACGACCGTCCGTGACGCCGATCGGCTATCCTGGCAACCAGGAAATCGCCTACGCTAGGGTTTCCGGTAACGTCGTGCGAGGTTCGGGCGGCGGGAGCACCTCACCCGAGGTCGGACCGGTGCTCGGAGGGGTCGCCCGGGATTTCGGGGAGGGCCGAGTTGGCGCGGGACTCGCCCGGGCGGTCTCACGGCGCAGGAGACCCGCGCCCCGGAGTTCCATGGTTATCTTTTCCACAGCCAGCTCGACATCCTTGGGTCGCCGAGCCCCGGTGCAGACCAGCTTGCCGCTTCCGAAGAGAAGCACTACCACGTGCGGCTCCTCGAGACGGACGACGAGCCCGGGAAACTGCTCGGGTTCGTACTCGACGCGGTCGAGGCCGAGGCTGATCGCGATGGAGTTCAGGTTGATCTCGCTCTCCAGATTGGAGGTCGCGACGATGTTCTGAATCTGGATCTTGGGATGCATGAGGATCTTCTGACCGCCCTTGCGGATCAGCTGCGAAACCTTCCGAATCGACTCGTCCACCTGCTTCCAGCTCTTTCCGCCGGTACAAACGACCTTCCCCGAATGAAAGAGGAGAATGGCGGTCTTGGGCTCCTTCAAGCGGTAGATGAGTCCGGGGAACTCCTCGGGAACGTACTCCGCGCCATCGAGGGTGAGGGCGATCGCTTGCAGGTCGAGTTCAGCCCCCAGCGAAGTGGAGGCCACCACATTCTCGATTCGGATTCGCGTCATGGCAGTATTTATACTCCTTAAATAGGTATTTAAAGACTCCCCCTCGATTGACGAACTGGACTTTCGGACAGAATGGGGCTACCAGTGTGCAAGCCGCCGACGGCGAAACCAGGTGGCGCGTTATTGGGGCCCCAGCACGGGAGAAGAAGCTCTCGATTCGTGAAGGTCGTCCCATCCCGCCTCCCCGGCAGACCCCGCGGAGACCTTCGCGCCATCTGAGGGCACCCAGCTACAGTATAACTTTCGAAGAGTCCCCCAAGGTGAGGGTAATCTCCGTCGCTGTTGGTTTGGTCGAGAAGACTTCCGCGTTTCGACCGATCAGGCTGTTGGCGACCCAGACTCCCTCGATATGGGCGCCGTCCAATACGATGGAACGCCGCACGCGGGATCCCACAACCTGAACCTGGTTTCCGATGGCTGAGTAGGGTCCCACTACGGCCCCTCCACCTACTCGTACGTCCGAGCCAATAATCGACGGACCGATGAGCCGGGCACCCGTTTCGACGACGGTCCGGGGTCCGATGCCGACCGGTCCTTCGACGATTGCTCCCGCCTCGATCGTCCCTTCGTTTCTGAGTTCGTCGTTGGGCATGCTTCGAAGGACCAATTCGTTGGCTTCGAGGAGATCTCCCGGGTGGCCGGTGTCCTTCCACCAACCATCGAGGCGGAGGACCGAGACCTTTCCGGTCTTCTTCCACAGCTGCCAAATCGCGTCGGTGATCTCGAGTTCCCCCCGCTTCGAGGGCGCGAGACCTCGAATGATCGGATGGATCGCTGGGGTGAAGACGTAGATCCCCACCAAAGCCAAATTGCTCTTGGGTCGAGCCGGTTTTTCCTCGATCGAGATAATTTGGTCGCCCGAGATCTCGACCACTCCGAAGGTTCTCGGGTCGGCGACCTGGGTCGCGCCGACCACCGCGTCCGCGTGGGTCTCCTGGAACCGAGTGATGAAGGGGGAAACGCCGCTCTGGAGAAGGTTGTCGCCAAGGTACATGAGGAACGGCTCGTCGGCCAGAAACTCCCGGGCGCACAGAACCGCGTGAGCCAAGCCCTTCGGTTCCCCCTGGGAGATGTATTCAACGTTCAGCCCGAACGCATTCCCGTCCCCCACACGTTCCTTGATTCCCTCGTTGATCGGACCGAGGATGATCGCGACGTCCTTGATACCCGCTTTCGCGAGGTGGCGGAGGCTGAAGTACAAGATAGGCTGGTTGGCGATCGGCAACATGTGCTTGTTGCCGGTGTAGGTGAGGGGACGCAGACGCGTCCCGTGCCCCCCGGCCAGAATCAGCCCTTTCATCGCGCGGTCTCGTCCGAGATGAACTGGCGGATTCCCTCTCTCCAGGAGGTCAAGCTGACCCCTTCCTCCTGGATTCGGCGGGAGGAGAGGCCTCCTCGCTGGGGGCGGGGTGTTACCCCTTGCCTCCGCATGAACTCCGACATCGACCCGACGGTCAATTCGGGTGGAACGCGATCGAATCCGGTCAAGAGTGCCGTCGCGAACTGGTACGGAGTAGTAACCTCTGGTGAAGCCACGTGAAACGTTCCCGAAGGCCGGGTTTTGATTATATGTTCGAGGGCACGGCTTACATCGGGGATCCAAGTCGGGGTGATCTGTTGGTCAGCAAAATATGCGGGAGGCGTCCCCCGACAGTCGGGCCTCGATCATCCGACGGGCGAAATCGAGCTTCCCTGCGTACGAGGTGCGGTACGGATACGATATTCGGACGATCGAGGCCGATGGGTCGGCGGAGCGGACGAGTCGTTCTCCTTCTCCTTTGGTCCAGCCATACCATGAGACGAGCGGGGAAAGCGGGGAGGGTTCCGCGCTTTCCGGGTACGGACCCCGAAGCCCGTCGAACACGAAGTCGGTCGAGATAGAAATCAGGAACTTGCCCGAAGCTCGCAGTCGCCCTGGCCATCCCCCCCGGGGCTGCGGCGTTAATCTGGAGCGCGCTCCCGTGAGGCGCGGCGTCATGGGCCGGACGCTCTCTCTCCACGGCATCCACGTCGGTCGCCGCGGCGAAATTCACTACCACGTCCGCCGCGGTCCGCTTCACCGTATCCTCGAGCTTTCGAACGTCGGCAACGTCGATATCCTCAAAACCCTCGACCGAGAAGCCCGAGACTCGGGGATCTCGCCGCCCGGCGGCCGTCACTCGATGGCTCGTGGTCTGAAGGAAGTGAGAGCCCACGAGGGAGTCCGCTCCGAACACGAGGAGACGGGTCATGGAGTTGGAGGTTCAGCGCTCACTCGATCCCATCCGAACGGTCCCCCGAGAGCCTCGATGTGGATGTCGCGGAAGGGGACGCGCCCCTCATCCTGGGCATTGTACAGTTCGGTCGGAAAGTTGATGAGCAGGAACGGTCGGCTCGACAAGTTCCCGATACAATGATAGACGCCGGGCGGAATCGGGACCATGAAGGTCCGCGACTCCTCCTTCATCACGCGGGAAGGTCGATCGTAAGATGCACCCTCCATCCGGATGATTTCAATCCGACCGTGCGTGGGGGAATCGGTTCGAGAGTCGTAGAGCGCGAGAATCATCTCCCCCAGAACCACCACAAATCGGTCAGTTTGAATCCGATGTACGTGCCAACGGTCTCGGTCCCGATATTCTCCCGGCGCGGTGACGGACGCGTAGGACATGGCAAAATCCTGCCCACGGACCGTGGAGTCATCGCGTCGGAGCGTCTCGAGAAGGAAACCTCGAGGATCGAAGTGGATCGGACGAGGAAGCGCCTGGGCGCCCTGCAGCTGTATCAACGTCGGATCGGTCGGGGCAACAGTTGGAGCTTTCATGCGTAAGACGACTGAGGACGCGAATCGGGAAGAAGAGGTCGCCACCAGTTTTCGTTCTGCCGGTACCAATTGATCGTCACCTTGAGTGCGCTATCGAACTCGGAGCCTGGCTTCCAGCCCAGCTCTGCCCTTAAGCGGCTGGCGTCCAGTGCGTAACGCCGGTCGTGGCCGGGACGATCGGGGATGTATTCGATGGCATCCTCGTCCTTTCCGAACTGCGACAAGATTCGGCGGACCACTTCCACATTGGGCAGTTCCATCCCCGCGGACACCAGGTACGTGGCCCCTAGTTTCCCTCTGTGGGTGATCAATTCGAGCGCCGAACAATGGTCATCCACAAAAATCCAGTCCCGCACGTTCAGACCGTCACCATAGAGGGGAGCGCGATCCCCTGCCATCAGTCGAGTGATGACGCGTGGGATCAGTTTTTCGGGATGCTGATACGGTCCGAAATTGTTCGAACAGTTCGATAGCGTCACGGGGAGGTCGTAGGTCTCGTGCCAGGCTCGTACGAGGTGATCCGCTGACGCCTTCGATGCCGAATATGGCCCTCGGGGGGCATAGGGAGTTGCCTCCGTGAACTTCTCCGCGCTGTCCAGGCGGAGGGACCCGAAAACTTCGTCCGTCGAGACCTGATGAAACCGGGGAATGTCGAGTTTCCGACACGCCTCGAGTAGCGTGGCAGTACCTTGGACGTTGGTCCTAACGAAAGGGAGCGGGTCGTCCACCGCCCGGTCGTTGTGGGTCTCGGCGGCAAGGTGGACGACCATCTCCGAGCCTCGGAGCGTGCGCATCACCGCAGGCGCGTCGCAGATGTCCGCGTGGACGAATTCGTACCTGGGATTCTCCCCGGAGGTCGAAGAGGGACTCGCGGTGACCTGCGTAGGTCAACGCATCCAGAACTGTCACGTGATCGTCGGGGTAATCGCTGAGCCAACGGTGAACGAGCCGAGAACCGATGAACCCGGCCCCCCGGTAATAACGACCCGCACGACAGAGAATCCTGCCTCAGGTATATGTCGTCCCCCCCGTGGGGAACTACCGGCCCGCACCCATCGGTACAGGCCACCTATTGCCAACGAAGGGAGGCCGAGGGGGTGGGCGGCAAAAACCCGGGGATAGCCGAGACTCGCTCCCGTCCAAGACCACTCGCCCGAGATGGTCGCAACCGAGCCGGCCCGTGAGGCAGATTCGGAACGGGGAGGCTGGTCCCGCGGTGTTCGAACCAGACATTGAAGAAGGAACAGTCGGTTGTGAATGTGTTTAGGATCGTCCAACGTAGATGGGCAGTACACCCATAGGGAAAGGCCGTCGGCCACTCGCGCGCGGATCGTGGGTACGACTTACTTGATCACGATCTCCGCCATCGTCGCGGATATGACCGGAACCGAGAGCGGGGGACGTGGCGAGGACGAAGGAGTGGCACGGTCCTTGCGAATCACCTGGAATCCCTTGGGTCGTCGGGAGAAGACCGCATACCAGGGCGCGACGGCGTCCACGAGGGAACCCCAAACACCGTTCAGGACGACCCGATGGACCGGCACCTTCCGGGGGGCCATGTAGAGCCGGGTGCGGGCATACCCGTCGTGGTAGCCAATGACCATGTACGCCCAGATCGCACCCGCCTGAATCCCGGAGAGTCCGTAGAACGGGGAAAAACCGAAAATCCGACTCACCACCATCACCCATACCGACACGATCGCGCATGCCCAAATGGCCAGGTTGTAGGCCATGACGAGCGCGACGGACCGGACCGAAACGGAATCGGGGGAATGCCCGGATCCAGCCTTGGACCCATCGGCGTCGTTGGCGGATCTGGTCCTTCGAGTCGAGTGCGGCCTGTTCGTAAGCGAAACCCTTCAGGAGGCTGAAAATCGGGCCGAATTGGTTGCGCGCCTGACACTCGAACAGGAGATCCTCGGAGTTCAGGTCGGGACCTACGTCGAACCCTACTTCGTCCTCCACATCGGCACGAGCCAGGTAGTGCGAGCCGTGGTAACCGCTAAACCAGTTGTGGCGCGAGGTTAGAAATGCGATCATGCGCACGTCGTCGTGCGTTCGGTGGAACTCTTGTACCTGGGACGGCCGGAAATCCGCTGAGTGTTGGGGATAGAGAATCACGCCCGCGCCGATGGATGGTTCGGAGTAGTGTGTTCGCACGAACTCGTCAATCCCCAGGACTGTATCCTCCCCGACGGCGGTTTCGTCGTCCTGATGATAGACCCAGACTCGGCGCAAATCGGGGATCTCGGCGCGCCGCGCTTCTACCGCGTATTGGAGGGCCCTCCCCTTTCGGGTCGTTCCCCGGCAGGTCCGGTACCCTAGGGGGGTCACCACCACCCGAACTCCCTCCCCCATCAGACCGGTCTATGCGATCCTTATTCGGAGTATACCCCCATTCTTCGATGCAGAGCCACACTTCTGGGCGGTAGCACAGCTCTGGGTGCCGTGCGGTCCAATAGAGCACCGACCGCACCGTATTCTCGACGGTGGCAACGTTCACCCCGGTCGAGGTCGTTTGAAAAATCACTGTCGGGACGTACGGCGGTCGAGGATGCGTCCCGGGTCTGGAGATGGCGTACCGACGAGGTCGATCCCAGGCGAACAGCACTACTATCGCGAGCGCAACGAAAGGGACGGGAAGTATCCAGACCACTGTAAGCCATCGAAGGGTCGATGCGAGCTGGGTGGACAGACGGCGTCGTGCTGAGAAACAACAGGCCGCCGACCACCGACGCGCCGATGATGGCGAGTGCGTACCACCCCTTGAGACGGCGAGTGCCTTCAATCGCCCGATCGTATCGCTCGATAGTGTAGGATTGGAAGCCTGGGGTTTCACTCATGGTGCGAATCCGGCTCCACGTCCGCCGAGATCCATGATTGCCGATGCAGTTAATGCGTATTTATGCGCATCTGTTTGTCCTCGCTTGTTGGCTGATAAGGGTTCCGCAAGGCCCTTTTATGAACAACAGTCGGGCCGTCCCCCGGGACGATAGGCGAACACGTAAGTAGACGAAGAGCGACTGTAAACGGATGAAATGGCTCTTTCCGCTCACGGGGTCGGTCGGCAAAGTCCTGGGCTTGGCCAGGCAGGCTACGTCTCGAGGTTCATTCGATCTCAACGCCCGGGAGAAAGATGAACGGCCGCGTTCTCCTATCGCCCCGCCGCGGGGTGGCGCTAGTGGTAGTCGCGATCCTCATAATGATGGGCACTGCGGCGACTTCTGGCAGTGGCCTCGCAGTGGCTCCCTTGAATCCAGGGAGCCAGAGTTCCCAGCCCTTCGATTCTGATCCGCCCGGGGCACCCACCGGTTTGACCGCTACGGTCGTCTCTACGGCTCAGATCGACCTGAGCTGGACGAACCCGACCGGTTCGCTAACCGACAACATTCTCTACTTCTGGGTCGCCGCTTCGTGCTCTGGCAGTCCGAGCGCGTTCGTCGACTTCGGTGGCGTCTACCAGACCTACCCCGCCACCGGCCTGACCCCGTCGGCGACCTATAGTTTCGAGGTCACGGCGTCCTCGTCAGGCGGCCAGGGGCCGCCCAGCAACTGCGCCACCGCGACCACTTTCTCCCTCAGCCCGCCAACGGGGCTTGCGGCCACGGTCGTCTCTACGGCTCAGATCGACCTGAGCTGGACGAACCCGACCGGTTCGCTAACCGACAACATTCTCTACTTCTGGGTCGCCGCTTCGTGCTCTGGCAGTCCGAGCGCGTTCGTCGACTTCGGTGGCGTCTACCAGACCTACCCCGCCACCGGCCTGACCCCGTCGGCGACCTATAGTTTCGAGGTCACGGCGTCCTCGTCAGGCGGCCAGGGGCCGCCCAGCAACTGCGCCACCGCGACCACTTTCTCCCTCAGCCCGCCAACGGGGCTTGCGGCCACGGTCGTCTCTACGGCTCAGATCGACCTGAGCTGGACGAACCCCGTCGGTCCTCTGACCGACGACTTCATCTACCTCTTCTCCGGGTCCGACTGCTCTTCGCAGATCGGGGGACCCACCGTCCTCGGCGCGCCGACGACGAGCTATGCGTGGGTAGGGTTCCCCGCAGACTCGACCTTCAGCTTTGAGGTGACGGCGGTCGATTCGACAAGCGAGGGCCCGCCGAGTAACTGCGCGAGCTGCGACCACGTTCGGTCTGCCTGCTGCACCGAGCGGGGCTCACCGCCGACGGCCGCCTCCGTACCGGAAATCGACCTCCTCTGGACGAACCCCGTCGGTCCTCTGACCGGCAATTTCCTCTATCTATTCTCTGGCTCCTCCTGCTCTTCGCCGGATCGGGGGACCGAACGTCCTAGGGACCCCAGCGACAAGCTATGCGTGGGTGGGCTTCCCTGCGGACTCGACCTTCAGCTTCGAGGTCTCGGCGGTCAACTCGACGGGCGAAGGTCCCCGCAGCAACTGCGCGAGCGGCGACCACGTTCGGTCTGCCTCCCGCTCCAACGGGACTCACCGCCACGGGCGTTTCGACGACCGAGATCGACCTCACCTGGACGAATCCCGTCGGTCCTCTGACGGACGATTTCCTCTACCTCTTCTCCGGCTCTGACTGTTCCTCACAAGATCGGTGGGACCCACCGTCCTGGGGACCCCAGCGACGAGTTATGCGTGGGTGGGCTTCCCCGTGAGCTCGACCTTCAGCTTTGAGGTCTCGGCGGTCAATTCGACGGGGGAGGGACCCCAGAGCGGCTGCGCGAGTGCGACCACGTTCGGTCTGCCTCCCGCGCCAACAGGGCTGACCGCCACGGGGGTTTCCACGACCGAGATCGACCTCACCTGGACGAATCCCGTCGGTCCTCTGACGGCCGATTTCCTCTACCTCTTCTCCGGGTCCGGCTGCTCCTTACAGATCGGTGGGCCCACCGTCCTGGGGGCACCGACGACGAGCTATGCGTGGGTAGGCTTCCCCGTGAGCTCGACCTTCAGCTTTGAGGTCTCGGCGGTCAATTCGACAGGCGAAGGGCCGCCGAGCAACTGCGCGAGCACGACCACCCTCGGATGACGATAGGTGCGGTGAGCGTAAGCCCGGGCCAAGGCCCGATAGGAGCGACGGTTTCGCGGCCAACTCCTGAACGACGAAGATTGTCAGGCCAAGTCCTTTGGCCAGATTGATCGCTTAGCCGACTCGCCATCGTCGGTCGAGAAAAGCCCGGCATGCTCACGAAGGCGAGGGAAGGTCGGACTCGAAGCCACGGCATTGGTCCCCCAAATCCAATATCTTGGTCCGGGGAACCGCTCCCGGGGAGGGCTTGCAATCAACTAGCTCGGACGTTCAGTTCCACGATATGGTACTAGTCAAATCTTTCCGGATGCTGGAGGGCCCAAATGAACGGTTCTTACCTCTTCAGCGTCTGTCTACTTAACTCCTAGGCGGGCAGTTCCTCAGTAGGTGATTGATTGGTCGAACCTGTGGGAGTGAGTAATCATCGTCTGGTGCCGACCGGAACTCCATCCGAACCCGGATGCAACGTCCGTACACGCAGACAGACCTCCGCTCCTCGTTCTCAACAACTATTCAGCGACTGGAATCGGAGACTTTGGCCTCGAGCTCAACCGACGGCTCGGCGCAGCCCGGTGGGCTGGTTACGTCTACGTCAAATCGAACCCGGATGGCGCAAAGCAGGTGTCCCAATTGGCGACTGTAATCAAATGGAGAGGCCCGCTCCTAGCGAATCTCGGGCTTACGGCCTGGGGACGGTCCCCCCTTAGGAACCTCGCCGGATTTCTCTCGCTCAGTGCGCGCCATCATTTGGGCAACGGACCGTCGTCCTTCTACACAATGTGATCGAAGTGATCGACGCTGATACCGCTGGATACTCTATTGGGCCCGTGTTGTTGGCGGGAGCCCACCGAACGGTGGGCCTGCTCAAAGGTTGTGACATAGTGACCTTTCACCGGCGGATATCACAGGTGTTACAGTCAACGTACAACATCAGGGCCGCATTGACATTCCCTATCCCCTGCGAGAGTCTGACCGAAACTTACTCTGGAACGGAGGAGTCGCGAACCGTTGTCGTACCAGGTACTTCTCGCCCTACAAGGGACTTGAGCTGCTTCCCGCTATCAAGAAGCAGTTGCCTGACGATGTCAGAATCGTTGTCGCTGGGGGTCCACACCGAGTCTTGTCACGGGATCCGACATATAGGGAGTACCTGCTCCCGCCTAACTCAATCACTCGAGACTTCAGGAATCACAGTTACCGGCTATTTGTCCGACCCCGACCTGTCGCGAGTAATTGGCAAGGCCTCTCTCGCGATTCTCCCGTACCTCGCCACCCAGGGGGGGAGCGCGACTTTCTCGAGCCTTGCCTCGGCCGCAGTTCCGGTGGTGGGATCGGATATTCCGGAATTCCAATGGCTGCTCGAAATAGGAGCGGGGGTCGAACTTACTGAACGGTCTGCTTCGGCGATGGCCGAGGCAGCGAGCCGTATTCTTTCGAATGCCCCCTATCGGCGGAACCTCGCGTCGAAACAGAGCAGATTTGCTGCGACCTATTCGTGGGAATCCTTCATTCGCAAGCTGGCCGAAATCGTTGACCGGAGGGCCGACTGAATGGCGGGCGGAACAATATGCGAGCGGCGCGCGAGGGAGGCGGTCGACTTCCGCGCGCTGCTGCGGACCAAATAGGGGGACCTTACGCAGCTCTCAGGGGATGTCGAGCTCCGGTATGGGGGTATCCGCCTGCTCGTCCCCCGAGCTTCGGCCGAGGTCTACTACACGACCTGCGTACTCGGAGAGTACCGACGGGTTGGACCTTGGTCCGGGTGACGTTGTGCTCGACGCAGGGGCGAATGTGGGAGACTTTACCGTTCTCGCGGCGAGGGCTGTCGGTGCGGGTGGCCTGGTAGTATCGATCGAACCGAGCGCCCGCTCTTTCGAATATCTCGAAGCAAACATCCGGCGTAACCACCTCTCGAATGTTATCCCTATCCGGTGGTTCGTGTCGCACGCCGCGGGGCATGCATCCATCACCGAGCATGGGACGTATGCGGAGCTCGCAACCAATGCTGCGAGTGGGTCGTTTACCGTACCCGCGGGACCGCTCGACGACCTGCTGCTCGAGCACGGGGTTTCCAACATCACGATCGCCAAAATCGATGTGGAAGGTGCGGAGGTCGCGGCCATCGCAGGTCAGAAATACCTACCGGACGACCCGAGAGCTCGCCGTGGAGGTACACTCTCTCGACCTCGAACGGGAGGTTCGGACCGTGCTAACCAACATGGGTTTCATCGTTCAGGAAAGCATCGGTACCGACATTGCCGTCAGAGCAACGTATCGATTGATTACCCACCCCGTCGAGATCATTCGTGCGGAGGTCGCGACGGGGGCGATGGCGACTCGACATGTTGGAGCATTTCTGGCCCGCCGGTCTTCCGTGCCACGCTTCAGTGCCGATTCGGGCGTCCGGCTTCTTTTCGCCAAGCGTTTCGAGACCATCAGTCCCCGCATAGATTCAAGCGCTACCTCCAACTAAGATGATGGTGCCTGCAGTCCGGGGGGTCCACCCTGCTTAGAAGCCTCGGCCTACATCCGTGAGTATGACTTTAGAACGGTCCTCCGAAGTTGCAAGAACAGAAGGGCCGGGATTGGCTGGCTTAGTCGGGCCAATCCGCAGCTTCGTCAAGGGCGGAGCGTGGCTCCCGTTCCTCGCGATTTTCGGGGCTGGCCTGGTGTCCATCCTCTGGCTCGATGGGCGCCTATTTTTCTTCTGGGATACGGTCGTGCCGTTTCGCACGAGCCAAGACCTGTACTATTCTTCGTTCACGTGGGGTCAACTGTACGGTGAGGGAGCTTGGCAATACCCCTTTGAGTTTGGCGCTTACTTCGTAGCATTCGATGCTCTGACAGGGGGTCTCGGACTCTCGATCGAACTGGCGCAACAAGTAGTGGTGTACGGGCTACTGACCTTATCCGGAGTTTCGTTCTATCTCCTGCTGCAGTATCTCTTTGGACCGTTCTTGGGCCCATTCACCCGTTCGGCAGCCCTCTTGTCCACTTTCACGTACATGTTCAACTTCTATGTCGTCTTTTACCTATTCACCGACCTCTTCCCCTCCTGGTGGCTTTACGCCCTGCTTCCCGCGATAGGTCTCCTCTCAATAGATGGATTCCGGCGCGCTCAGAGCGGACGAATCTTCAAATGGAATGTGCTCGGCATCACCCTCCTGCTCATCCCTGCCTCCGCCGGCTTCTGGGAGCCACCGTATCTGGCCTACACTTTGCTGCTCGTCCTCGTGCTTGTCTGGGCCTTTCGAACGAGAGTACTGACCCGGAGTCACGGATCCTGGCATCGTCCCGCTGAATTCGCTGGTGCCACCGCCTTCGCTGCCGTGTTGACCGGGCTCTGGTGGGAGTACCGGCTTCGCAGGTTTCGTGGGGTTTTTCACATTGTCCATTACGGCATCCGGGAGCAACAACGCAGCGTTTTTGGCCACCGAGTCCCAGATTCTGCACCCGGCGGGGTACGGACTCCTCGCGCTGCTCGCCAGCGTCAGCACCTTCCCCATGAATCCAACCGCGGGCGGGAGCAGCTTCTATACCTGGCAGTCCGCATATTTTGGTGGGAACCTTTCGGCGCTCTTCCTGATCCTCGCAGTCGGTTTCGCATTCATCAGCTTCTTCCCTCTACTCCGACGAAAATCCTCGGATCCTCGGATCCTGCCCCTCTATGGGCTCCTCATCCTCTTGGCGTTCCTATCTCTCCAGGGGTCGTCCTATCCGTTCCGTGAGGTGGCGGAGGCTCTGTACGCCAGTGGATCGCCGGCCGCGACACTCCTGTACGTGACCGATTCCCAGTTCGTGCTCTATCCAGTTGCATTCATTCTTCCTATCCTGTTCTTCCGAGGCCTGGTCGACCTCCGCGCGGTGCTGCGAAATCGGGCGGTCAGTTCGACCCCCATGCGGGGCGTCGGGGCGCGCGAACGTCGACGATTTGAGATGGGCGTTCGGGCTGGATATCCTGAATGGGCCGTACTCGGCGTCGCCGCCCTCGTCGTGTTCGGATTGCCGTGGTACGCCTTCACGCCAGAGGCGACCCCGTCGCTCCGGCCGATTGGAGGCGACGGGCCGATCGATGGAACCGTGACCGTACCCACATACCTCACCTCTCTCGGAAGCTATCTGTCGGAGAACGCTGACGGGCGAGTCACGCTTGTGTTGCCCGAAAGCTACAATTTCGATTCATTAGACTACGACGGGTTACGGTACGTCGATACAGGGGCCTTTGGGTTTATCTCCAGTTCGCCTGCGATCCTTGGGGAGGCCGGTGCGCGCGGGCTGAGCGATTACCTCTACAGTTCCATCCAATCGGTTCTCAGCTCTCCCATTACTCCCCGCACGAATTTCGTCGCGCTGTTGTCAGCATTGAACATTAAGTTCGTCGTGTTGAACACGGCCCCTGGAACGTTCGGGGCGATAGAATGGTACAATGTGACGCTGTTCGAGCAGGCTTTCGACACGCAAGGAAACATCTCTTTCGTGGGGACGTTTGGGCCCTTCGAGCTGTACGAGAATCTCGAAAGCGTGAATCCGATAGAGGTGGCTACCCCCATAGTCTTCACTCCGACGATCGCCAAACCGATGACCGACTCGGGAAACCTCCTTCCTGAATCCGTGATACTGTCGGGGTCCCAGACCCTCATCACGTCAGTGACCCCCGGCCCGAATTCTTCCGTCACACTAGCCTATCAGTACCAGAGTCCCTTCCCCGAAGTTAACTGGGAGATCACTTTTCCTGGTGGTCTGACGCTAACTCGCTACAATTACCTCCTCGTCGACTTCGAGGTGACGTCTCCGCTTGTCGCACTGGCGGTCCGCGGGCAGACGCTTTTCAGTCAAAGTCCAGCCCCCTTTGGCGATTCGAACCTCCGACCGATGAATCCCTCGACTCCGGGGGGGGACTGGCTGGCTCAGACCAGCGGTACTCCCCTATACTCTCGCCTATCCGTTGTACAATCAAACCTTCGAATGGTATTCCGCACCCATCGAGTCGCCGCAGGGGTTCGAGAACTTTACAAACCTCACGGCCACGCTAGTGCTCAATTCGAGCGCGATGCCGGGCTCGGTCTACGCCATCCGACTTCTGAATGTCTCGCTCGCCGGCTACGTAGATCCCAGCGACCTTGCCCGATTCCTTATTCAGACTCCCCCCTCGGGAGATCCTATTGCTGTGGTCAATGCGTCGTACGACAGCCTACCCCCTCCAACGAACGCCTCGTCCGGGTTTCCGTTCATTTCGTTCACTGAGATCAACCCAACACAATATCGGGTGTACGTAAACAACGCGTCCCGCCCGTTCCTCCTCGTGTTCAAGCAATCGTTCGACCCCTCTTGGCAGGTGTTAATCAACGGATCGGCTTTGCCTGAGACGGATCATTTCGTGGCGGACGATTTTGCCAACTCGTGGGTGGTAGCCCAACGGGGAAATTTTTCACTGATACTGCTGTATGACCAACAGCCCCTTTATGACGCGTTGGAAATTATCTCGCTGAGTGGTCTGATAGGATTGCTGGTCGCCTGCATCGCGCCCGCTCTCTCTAGCAGAAAGCAAAGGTGAGCTGCGACTGTCATTCATGCTGTCTGACCCTATGCGCGCGAACCCTGGTCAGGTCCGAAGGGCCCGCGCAAGGGAATTCACCGGGTTTTCCCATACCAGGAGCACTCCGCGAGAGCTGATCGCCGTCTCCAACGCCGGGAGGCCGCCGAGTGCCGCGAGCGATCCTCCCGGAGTGGGGCCAGACTGAGGCAGGACGGCCCCATTCAATACGGGTTTGCGCCCTTAGCGTTCAATCCACTTCGAAACCGGAACCATCATCCGACCGGGGGTTCTGTTCTGACGAGGCTTGGGCTCGAAACCTTTTCAGCAAAAATAACGATCTGCGCGCCCAGGCGGCGTCGGTCCAGCTCTCTGACGATTCGACCAGCCCTCCGGTACTGCGGAGAAACGAATCTCTGAAGGATAAAGGCCGTCGAACCACCGGCAATATCTGCCATCCGGACCCCCCGCTGATACGCTTCTGTAATCACAATGTCACCCGGGTCCGAGACGAATTTTGAGTCCGTCAGTTGGAACCCGGCTCGAGAGAGGAGGCGCTGGAGCCCCCGAAGCGATGGGACGAAGTAGTGCCGAGGCGCGTCGAACCCTCTCCAAAACTCTCCATACTTTTCGATCATCGGATTGACGAGTGGAACCCGGATCAGGAGCTTGCCGTCAGGATTCAGGTGGTCCCGGGCCGATTCTAAAGTTTTCAGGGGATTTGCGACATGTTCTAATGAGTGATGGAACATAACTAAATCAAACATTATGTGGCTTGGGAGTTCGGAGATCGAAGTATTGTACAGCGAGAACCCCGGCACGGCCACGCCAGGGCCGTGGGGGTCGGTCCCGGCGAGGTCGGTGAAGCCTCTCGCCCGCAACTTTTGCAAGAGCTTGCCCGCCCCCGAACCGACGTCCAGGATCGCGGACTGCCGGCGAATGGACACCGCCGCGAGCCACTCGAAAACGGGATCGGTCAGGTGCAAGCGCGAGGCGATGGAATAGATGGGTCGGGGCGCCAGGCCCAGCGCCCGGCTACGAACTCCGTCCAAAAAGTCCGCGCCACTCGACGGCTGCAATGAGTAATACCGTTCGACCGGATAGGTACGGCGAGATGTGAACCGGCGGGTCAGAGAGCGCGTACGACAGGCACGACGAGCACTGGCGGTAATGGAACAGCTCACCGGTTCCGAGCAGAAGCTCGGGAACCGATATCCGTTCGGGTGTCAGCGTCGAGCCACAAAGGGGGCAGGTTTCGGGGGAGGAATCTCGAGCACTCAACGTTGTTATTGAACGGAGCGGGTGGTAATAGCGGTTCAGGCCGGGCCCATCCGGGTCGAGCTGGCTCGGGCCGGTGTTCCGACCACCACGGGGACGCGGTCGTCGTCAGGTTCGGCGCCCGTAGGCGTCCATCAGCTTAGTCCCAGTGTAGATGGTTTCGAGTATCGTCGTCTTGAAGACTCGCTTCGGGCCCCGCCCTAAGGAAGCCCCGCGGGTAGTGCGAAATGGGAAGGGCAGCCCACCGGTACGATACAACTCCAGCTGAGCTCGAATGGAGAAATCTACGTCCTCTCCGCCATTTACGAAAGTTTCGTCGAACGTGAGCGAACGGAGGACCTCCGGAGACACGAGTGATACGGGCTGGACATTCTTCACCAAAAAGAGTTTCGAGCAAACTCCCCTCAACATCCCGTAAAGAATGGTCTCCCTCAGGGAGTCCGATGGAACTGCGGGTATGGCGAGGTAGGGAAGAACCGCGGAGGTCGAAACAAAGGGCAGCGACGCCACAATGACTCGGGCCCAGTGGTCTGAGGCTATCCAATCCAGGAGGCGCGTCCTATAGCTACGAAGAATCATGGTCACGGCCGGCGGCTGACGACAGATGTAAAGATTTGGCGGAGAAGGACTCCCTTCGCATCACGGACGATAGGAACGGCGATTTGTAGCTTCCGCTGAAGGGCTTCCTGAACGGCGGCGGATATTTGCCCCAACGGCCAAACGTCGTCGTTGGTGAGAAGCACGTACTGCGGATTCCGCTCGAGGGCCTCCCGAATACCCAGATTCATCGCGTAGGAGAAATTGAAGTAGGGCCCCCGCGACTCGACGAGGATTATCGTGGATTCGGGGTAGGACGCGGTGACTCCTCTCGCAAGGAAGGAGTCGATGTTTTCGGTGGGAGCGACCACCACCAGACCGTCGGAACCCCTTCGTTCGTAAACGGCGATTCTCACCTCGGGTCGCGCACGCCCTCGGAAAAAAGAGAGCATCTCCTCTACGGATTCCATCCGAAAGTAGAAAGCTAGATTCTCTTGCGGGGATGGCGAAGAATAGAGAGTCTCCAGTTCCATGCGCCTCGGACTTGCTTCAGCAGCTAAGGAAGGGAGCACCTTCACGACATCGGGCTTACGGATCATGCGGCTAGGGCTACCTCGCCTCGCTCCTATCTGGATCGCGCTGTGGAGTCGAATCGAGAATCTCCAGTAAGCGACGTCCTACAGAATCCATGGAAAAAACGGTCGCTCGTTTCACCGCCGACTCCCTCATTTCCGACGAGTAGCCTTCAACGAACATCCTTCGCGCGACTCGCAGGAACTGGTTCTCTGTTTGAACAACCCAACCGCAGTTACCGTCGTTCACCTGTTCGCTTGGACCCGTCGACCCGAGCGTCAGCACCGGTGTTCCGCAGGACAGAGCCTCGGCAACGGAGTATCCGAAAAACTCAGACACCTGGGGAACCACGACAAATTTCGCGTCGGAGTACATCCTTGACATATCGCCGTCGGGAACGATTCCCTGGCACTGCGCGTTCGGGACAATGGCCCCCCCGACCACCTTCAACGGCACGGTTAGGGCCAACTGCTGAATCAACGCCAGGTTCTGCTCGGAGGCATTTCGAGCGACGGCCAATACGAAGGAGTCCGGTGACCCACTCCGATTCGGGAAAAAGACTGCGGGATCTACTGGGGGATAAATTACCTCAGAAAACGGGATCCCATAGAGAAAGGACATGAACGAACGTGTGAACCCGCTGTTTGCGAGCAGGAGTTTGTAGTAACGTGCGCTGGCTGCGTTGTTTCTGACTCGGGACGCGGCTCCCATTGAGAGTGCTCGTTTCGCCCAGCCGTTAGTTCTGTAAAACGACTAGCTGAAAGCGAGCAGGGACAGGTCGCCGTTGGAGAGGTACGCGCAAGTTCGATCGGACAAGTGACGCGCGAAATCGACGGCTTCGTCTGAGATCACGACATACCAAGAAGGGGCCCGGGAAGACGCTGCCATCGAGGCCAGAGCTTGACCCGCGGTGTTCCAGCGGGTGAGTAGACGCGCTTGGAACGCGGGAGATTGAGTTCGGACGGAACGAGATTGTACCGCTATTCCGAGACTTGCAAGCCGCGTCCGGATTGAGGGATTTACACTCAATGCGAGCAACCCGACGTCGCGACCCAATCTTCGAAGTGCGATGGCAATATTGAGGGCAAACCGACTTTGGCCGCTCGTGACCTCGCCGAGTTGGGACGCCACAATTGTGATCGTTTCGTTCTCCACGGCGATCCTATCCCCATCTGGCGCTCATTTAAGAGCATATCCGAATACCTAGCCTCGGAGTGTGAGGGGGACCTTCTTGTGCGAGAGCTGTGAGGTACGCTCGCCCTTCTCTCGACACTTGGCGCAAACGAAGAGTACGCTGCGGTTCTCGAGGTGGTTGAAGATCTGCCATCCGTCCTCGAGCCACACGCCCTGCTTGTAGGGGATCTTGCCGGGGAGTAGGAGGGCCGTCTCCTCCGTACACCCCGAGCCCGAACAGTGGATCGGGAGCGGGACGATCTCGCTGGCGTGAGTCGAGGGCGCTTCCTCGGGGCCATCCGAGGTGGAAGCCGACCGTCGTTAATGGAGATGGCGGAACACGATAGCCGCGCAGGCGAACTGGACGAAGGCCAGGTAGTTGGCGACCTTCCGTTCCCAGCGGATCAGCAGTCGACGGAACTGGTTCATCCAGGCATGAGCCCGCTCGACTACCCAACGGTGGGGCCGTCGCTTTCGGTTCCGCTCCATCTCGAGCGCCTCTTCTCCTCGGGAGCGAATGTGATGCGTGAAGCAGTAGGCCTCGACCACCGTCCGCACGCCGTCAAAGTCGTACCCTTTGTCCATGCACAGGTGCTGGGAGACCGCCGGCGGGAGGACCCGGCGCGCCTCGAGAGTAGGTTCTACGAGCTTGCAGTCGTTCCGATTCGCCGGGGCCACCACCACGGCGAGCGGGATCCCCGCGCCGTCGGTCAAGAGACTCCGCTTGGTGCCGCTCTTCGCTCGATTGGTGGGGTTCGGGCCTGTGGCCTCCCCACCGAGACGCGCCTTGGTCATCGCTCCATCCATCGACTGCCAGGTCCACTGGATCCCGATTTGTTGTTGTAGACCAGGAGGCATCGCTCCCAGAGGCGGTCGAAGACCCCGGCCTTCGCCCACTCTTGGAAGCGGTCATGGAGAGTCGTAGCGGGGCCGAAGCACCTCGGGAGAGCTCGCCAAGGAATGCCGGTCTTCAGGACGTAGAGGATGCCCTCCATGCACTCTCGATCCTCTCGCCAGGTCGGCCGCCCCGAGCATGGGACGGCGACTCGGGAAGGAGGACCCGAGTGAGGGCCCAGAGTTCGTCCGAGAGCCGGTACCGAGAATCGATCAGGCCGACGTAAGCGGGCGGCACTCCTCTCGATCGATAGGACCCGGCTCATCTACCGAGTTGTCGACTGGAAGTGGCGGACCAAGGGGTATTCGGACACGCTCTCAGGTAAGGAGTACACATATCCTATTAGTTGGGCTTTACGGCTGTTGCAAGCCCGTGGCTCAGGTTTAGGACCTCATGATCATTGTCAAATTTCATTACTGTTGCTTCTGTTGCCCGAGCCGTTGCCGACACCAAAAACAACGAGCTGAAAAAATACTGTCTATCTACGAATACTTGCAGAAGAAATTAGGTGCCACAGGTCAAACTGAATCTGACGAACAACCGCCGATAACGAGTCGAAAGCATGGGTGGTTGTGCCGCGAGCAGACCCCTACTGTTTGGCAGTGGCTATGAAAGAAGTTGGGATTGGTTGGTTTAATCGACGCCTCTTCCATTGTCTCTATCAGGCCTGGGTTGAGGCGGGTTTCAGTGCTGCTACCGAGGTAATTGTGTCCACTATTTAAATCGCAGCCACCGCAATTGCGAGAGCTTGGAGGCTCCGCGTCACGCGTGCTGTTTAGAGCGGTACCCCTAATACCCGTTGAAAATCGACACGCTGGGCTATCATCAGTAGTTTGGGCGCACCTCCAGGGGGGGTAAACCACGCCTTGCGGGCGTGACCGAACTTCCCCCGCGCGTGAGTCGACTCCATGACGATAGAGGGCGTCAGGGCATGCCTGAAAGGCTGACTTCAACCTCAGAGAGGCAGCTTCTCTTGCGGTCGGTTCTCAGATAGTGTAGCCCCACGCTCTTGCCCACTCCGTCAATTCCACCGGTGGGTGTCGCCATAGATTCGATCAGGATCCCACGCGAATCCGATCGGCAAGAACACTGCCTTCAATCCGGGGAAAGTGTGCCTACTGACCTCCGTGCTGCGTGAGCCGGTTTGGTACAGGTCGGGACGAGTCCGTTCACGCCCCATAGGAAAGGAGTAGCTTCAGAAGATTAGCACGATCGCCCGGACTCAGGCGATCCATCACCTGATCCTCGACCCCGACTGGCCCCCTTGTCTCGGCACTGAGCTTCCACTGTCCCCCCGTGGCAGTCGGAGCCCTCGCGCGACCCACGTCGGGCGTCTCGGGTCACCCACCCCCTTCGCTCCAACCCGCTAAGGATTGGAAACATCGTCTGCGGCGTCACTCAACGCTTTACGAGCCAGTTGAGCGTTTGAAAGCCCTGGGGCCTGTTCCAAGAATCGCCATGGTCGTGGTACTGTAGGTGACGCTGAGCAGCTTTGAGGAGTGGTACCTTTATCTCGATCGTGTGGAGCTCGTGCTGGCCGCTTCAGCTTATACCCGACGCGCATGCGGACATCCTGTTGTCTAAGTTTATCAGCGTCGCTTAGTATATTGTCAGCGTGCTTATACTTGTTGAGGCTTATGA
>CAVVLW010000009.1:0-127998 GCA_963749205.1 uncultured Thermoplasmata archaeon
CCCTTTCTTCTAGCCACGGGCCGGTTCGCGCCACAACTCCGTCTTAAAAGACGATGTCAGGGCGGCCGGGGCCGGCTCGGGAGCCGAGACGCAGACCCTCGGGACTCTCCGACCGCGCCCGCTCCGCCAGGGGGATGGATCGCGCCAAGAGTCCAACGGCGAGAAACCACAATCCCCGAGACGTGTGCGCTCAGTGGGGACGCGTTGGCGGGGCCTTTTGCCGACGGCGAACGGCCCAAACCACGAAAATTGCCATCGCCGCGAGGATCGCCACCGCTACCCCCACGAGCGCGTACTGGTCCGTCGGAGTGAGGTGGCCCGGAGGGTTCACGAGCAGCGTGAGGGAGCCGCTGGTCGCGGCTCCTCCGTTGGAATCCTCTACCGTCACGACCACCCGGTACGTCCCTCTGGACGGCGGGAGTGCACGTCACGGTAGAACTGTTGGCTGAAACGCATCCCTGTGGGCAGCCCGGACCATGCGTAGCGGAGGTCGCCCGACCCCGACGTCGCCTTTGCCGAGAGGTCGATGCTCTCCCCGACCACGCCGGACGCGGACGATGCCGAGGGTGTCGCCACCGTGGGGAGCGGATCGACGGTGTAGGTCAGGTGAGCGGGCGCTGTGCCGTCGTTCGAGTCCCGGACTGTGACTGTCAACGAGTAGCTGCCCATCGTCGTCGGTGTGCATGAGATCTCGCTTGAGTTCTGGGACGTGCATCCGGTCGGAAGGTCGGCCCAAACAAAGGAATAGCCACCAGAGCCCCCCGAGACACCTGCGGCCGAGTAGTTGACGCGCTGACCTACGTCCGCGCTCCCGCGCGATGCCGTCGACGGCCGTCACCGAGGGGTCTGAGGAAACCACGAAATGGGCAGGAGGCTCGGGCGCGGGCCCCTGCCGAATCGGACACGTTCAAATTCGGTGTGAACGACCCGGTTTGGCTGGGCGCGCAGGTAACGGACGACGCGTTGACCGCGGGGCATCCCGCGGGGAGCCCGGACCAAGTGTATCCGTACACGCCGTCGCCTCCCGAGACCCCCACAGCGTAGAACGTCACGCTTTGGCCCAGGTCGAGGGCGAGGGGGGTGGACGCTATCGAGCCGACCGTGAGCACTCCGTTTACGATGAACGTCACCGCACCGCTCGTGCTCGCTCCCCCGGCCGCGTCGGTCACCGTGACCGAGACCGGCCACGACCCCGAGGTGGAGGGAACGCAGTTTATCGTGGAGGCATTGACCGAGAGGCACCCCGTCGGTAGATTCTGCCAAGTGAGGGCATAGGGCCCCACCCCGCCGCTCGCGACCGTCGAGAAGTTCACCGAGCCGCCGAAGTCGATCGGACCGGTGGGGGTGGCGGTCGGCACCGTCACCGCGGGTCCCACCTCCACCGTGTAGCTGAAGAGGGGCGCTCGTCACCAGGTAGCCGTTCGAATCTGTGACTGCCACGGAGACGGAGTACGCGCCCGCGCTCGCCGGGTGGCAAACGGGTGCAGCGGTCCCGGTCCCCGAACACGGGGTGGGAAGACCGTTCCACCCGTAGCTGTAACCGCCCGAGCCCCCGGATGGGCGACGCTGTGAAAGTGATTGCGGCACCGGTTTCCGCGGTGGACGGACTCGCGTTCGGGGCCGCCACGACGGGGTCGGAATACACGGTGAATTCCAGGGTGCCGCTGGTATTGGATTGGTCGTCGGAGTCCGTGACGGTAACCGCGACGGAGTACGTCCCCGGGATGGTCGGTATGCAAGAGATCGAGTCGGAGGTCGAGGGAGTGCACCCTAGCCCCGCCGCGAGCGAGCTCCAGTCATAGGTGTCCCCACCTGACCCCGCACCCAGAAGCGTGGTCTGGAAGGTAACGGATTGCTCCACATCGGCGCTCACGGGAACTCCCGCGGGAGTGCTGACTTCGGGGGCGCACGTGCCTGGTAAGGTCACGCTCGTGGTCTCACCAGCAAGGATCACACAGAGGCCGAGGTGGTTGTGCTGCGAGGACGAGTTCACCCATACGTCGTAACTTCCCGGCACCAGAGTCAGGGTCGCCTGATCCGACTGGAAGTCCCACCGAGTTCCCGCGACGGATACGCTGCCGCTGGCGAGGGCAGGGGCGGAGATCGCCAGCTCGCCGACCCGGCCCTGATCGTACGCCTGGGCGGGGGTCGCGTTTCGCGCCGTGCCGTTAAGCTGCGTCGTCAGCGGCGTGCCTCCCGAATCGTGGGAGAAGAACGACTGCACGTTGCTGATCGCCTCCGCGGTGTCGCTTCCGAAGTTCCAGACCGAGCGCGGCGCTTCGAAGTTGTGCCCGTTCCAGTAGAATAGGCGGGAACTCGAGTCGGTAGGATTCGCGGCCGCCGTCGCCGATCCTCCCCCGGGGCCGCCGAGCGTGAGTTCCGCGTCGTAGAAGTTCCCAGTGGGGGCCGTCGCGTTTCCGTCGACGTAGAAATTGTTGTTGGTCGTTACGGCTTTGGCCCAGGGCCAAACAACGTTGTCGTACGTGACCTCATAGGAGGTCACCCCGTCCCAATACTCGAACGCGACCTCCGGGAAGTCCCCCTCCAGAGAAGTAGGAGCGAACGAGGAGGGAGAAGTCGCCCGGGGACGGCATGAACTGGTCATGACCCGGCTGGGTGACCGCGGACTCCGCATAGTACTGGCAGCTTTGGTACGTGTAAATCGATCCGTTGCCGGTCACTGCGGAGTTAAGGAGGCAGGACGAAGGCGTGGAGAAATTCCAGATGTTGTTCTCAAATTGCAGTTCCCCGGTGGCACTGTCCATGAACGCGACGTCTTGGATCCAGTAGGAGTAGGAGGTGCCCCCGAGCGAGAACTGGAGCACTACGTTGAGCTGGTCCGTGAATTCGGTGTTGCCCCCCTCATCGAGATTGAGAGATTTCCACGAGAAGTTCGCGAGGAACTCTGAGGTGCTGTAGGTGTAGGCTTTCCCTCCGGCACCCACGCCGAAGTCTCCGATTCCCATGGGAGCAGGTTCGGAATGATAGTACCGAGGTCGGGTCTACGACCGCCGGAACTGAAACGCCCAGGGGGCGCACCTTAAGTGGGACGAATGGGATCGGTCGCGATAGGATTCCCGAGCTCGCCGACTTGGCGGCCAACGTGGTGGTGCCCGGCAACGAGGCCGAGTGGGACTGAATCCCGTCCCCGGCGACGTGGGGCACTTACTATGAGCAGGATCACGGGCCAAAGCGCCTTCGACGTCTGGCTTGGGCGAACGGTGGGCCGATCTTGCGTGCGCATGGATGCGTGCTCAAGATAGCGGAGGGGTCACTCTATAGAGGTTTGCACCCGTTTTGGACGACGAAGCTCTCCGTCCGCGGTCGACTTTTCTTGATTTTCTTGAGGAGACTACCCCCGACTGGATGCCAGGGCGAGGGGTTTGGATAGCAGTTAGGCCAGATTCTAGCGGCATCCGCCCCACTCCCGCAGCTCCGGTGAAAAACCGCCCCCGTCGCAGACGGCAATGCCGGGCAAGGCCAGCGACGTATCGACCTAGTAGCCCTCGATGGCTAGGCCCAGATTCCCTTGAAGTCCGCGTCGCGAGTCAGGAGCACCAAACGTTGACTTCGAGCGGTTCCGGCGATCAGCAGGTCGGCCAGATCGAGCACGCGACCCTGTTGCCGCAATTCCCATCCTATATGGGCCGCTTCTCTTGACACATCAAGATCGGTTGGGAGGAGGGCTAGACTCCCGATCAATCGCAACACCTCGGAAAGTTGACGACCCCCGCGGGCGAGCCCCCCAGCAAGAGCTCGGTGACAACGGGTGCTGGGATTGCGACCGACTCGCCTTGGGTCTTGAGGGTTTCGACGCGAAATTTGGCGGAGGCCTCCCCCCGAAGCACGTCGATGAGGAACGACGTGTCGGCGCAGTAGGCCGGCACGTCTAGGCTCCCTTGAGGACTCGCTCGATCCGCTGCTTCCCGAGGGACTTGCGGGAGGCACGATCCCTTTCCATCTCCGCGAAATCCCTTTTGCTGATTTCCTTCCAGGCTCCGACGAAGTCCGCGAGGTGCGCGGGGTCGCCAGTAAGGCGTTTGACCACCTCGCTGAAGGACTCGCCGGGGGCTCGGATTCCCTTCAGGCGAGCGTACGCCTCATCGTCCAGCGCCACAGTGTGACTCGACATATTCGACATGTATATACTGTCGGTATAAAGAACTGCTGCGCTCCGGAGGATGAAATGTGCGTGCCGGCCCGATCGACGACCTTCGGTGCTCGATCAGTTTCAGGCGGGGCACCTATGCCCGATAAGCGCTTATGGGGCGTAAGTAGAGTTCAGTGATCCGACGGACTTGCTGAGCCGGGCTGACGGTGCGTCGCGGTAAACCTCGTCGTCGAGAAACTGGCAGCCGGTCGAGCTTTCACGCTCGATTCGTCGCGGTGAGGCTGAAAGGTTGTAATCGTGATCGCAACCATCTCGCCACGGCAGTTGCACTCGTTTCGGGACGGGGATTATCTCACGAACTCGACTCCGGTGAAGCCCTCGAACTCGTGCGCGCCGGTCAAGAAATCGTAGCCCGAAGCGCGGGCATACGTGTACCCGAGCGCGTCCACGTAGGAGAAGCGTCGCCGAGTAGCCCCGACCTGCGAATAGCGGAAGCGAGCCGCGATGCGGATGAATTCGCTCGGGAAGTTGATCGCGTCCCCGATCTGGGTCCGGTAGCATGCCTCCGCCAAACCTTCGTAGCCCTCTCGAAGCAGAATGTAGTAGACTTCCAAGAGATTGAGTTTGGACGTAACTCCCTCGGACCGTCGAAACCGGAGATACCTGAGGTTTCCACGGGCGATCTCAATGATGGCGTACGAATCGTAGAAGTACATCAGTCTCGCCGAGTGCGCGTGGATCTCAGGAGCCGGTCCGTCCTTTCTCGTGAGTGGAAGAGGCCCCAGGTGTCGCTCCAATCGATCGTTCTGGGGACCACGATTCGGATTCGCTGATGGAGTTTTGCCCCGAGCTCCTCGACTACCCGGTGGGGGATGAGGACCCCCATCGAGTCCCCGACCTTCCTTAACCTCGCCTCAAATTCCGGCATGGTTTATGATAATGTGATTATAATGCTTAAACTCTTCGAAGTGAGTGAACGGTGGAGGTTGCCCTTAGAGTGTGTGCAACGGAGATTGCACCCATCCCGTATCGAACGAGGTCGAGGCCTAGGATCGCAAATGCCCCGGTGACATTCGTGCCGGTTCAACTCATCGAGGTAGGTGGCCGAGGGCCCACCGAATGAAACGTCTGGACTGGGATACGATCCGTCCGGTGTCGCGAAGCGTGAGACCGGCCGACCCGTACTCCGCGTCACTTTTTTTTCCGAGGACTGTGGAAACGCGTTGAGCATACTCCGCGGCGTTGTCCAAGGGAAGTCTTTCCAAGAGCGAAATGAGTTCGCGGTGGTCCTGACCGCGAGATCTCTCACCCAGATAGAACACCGTCAGCGCGTCAGCGGCAGAAATCGTCGGATGAACGGCGCTTAGTGAGGCTCCATGTCGTTCACTCTTTCCCCAGGACTCCTCCATGGTTTGAGCTAGTCCGGTTGCCCGCTCGCGATAGACAAGAAAGCGCTCCTTTCCCAAGCGCTCAACTCTTCCCGTCATGGTCCCCGAATCACCATCGGGATCACTGACAACCCGTTCCCTTCGACGTCCCTGAGAACGTTGGGATTCAGGTTCTTCCGCTTCGATAGCGCGACGACGACTGGGTTCAGCCGGACGCCAAACCTTCTCCCGATTCGAGGGGCGAGGGACGATAGCGCTTGTTCGACCCTGCGGACCCCAGCTTCGCCATCTAGTTCGATATAGAGATCCACGTCACTGTCGAGTTGTTCTCGAGCCGAGGCCACAGAGCCGAAGATTCGGACCCGCCGGACGGAGACATTAGCCAATCCCTTCCGCACTTCTTCCTCAAGGCTCGTGAGTATCGATTGTTCGGCGCGGAAGAGATCCCGGAGGTGAGCCCACAGGACGTTGTCCCTGACAACCCGCCATTGGTGCGAGCGACCAACCGACCGTCGCTCAACGATGCCGGCACGGCGTAGAGTCTCCAGAGCGGCTTGCGCTTGGGCTAGTGAGACCTGGGAGTGGCGAGCAAGCTCGCGCCCCGTGAATTCCTTTCTCGGAATTCGGACCAAGATTCGAAGTACGGCGAGACGCGCCTTGGTTGCGAGGATGTCCGTTAGTGAATCGTGCAAACGCATGACCGGAATACCTATCAAACGACCGTAAGTCCGGTCACATATATCTCTCTGCTGCCTCGGCCTCGGCGACGTTAGTGGCGATGGTGGCACTGGAGATTGCGTCCAGCGGTGAGGGTGCCTGGGGTCGGGCCCAGCGGCTTACCCGCGGAGGGGACGCCCGCGAAGCTGGTAACGGAGCAGCTTACCGACACTGTTCTTCGGGAGGTCGGGAAGGAACTCGATCCAGGCCGGCTGCGCGAAGGGCGGTAGGCGTCCCCGCAAGAATTCCGAAATTTCCCGGGCGAGATCGTCGGATGGGAGACTCCCCGGTTTCAGGACGACAAACGCCCGCGCCCTGATGAGTCCGTCCCGATTGGTTGCCCCCACCACGGCCGACTCGAGAACAGCTGGGTGCTCGATTATTGCCCCTTCGACCGCTACGGGAGAGACCCACTCGGCTCGCGATTTGAACATGTCATCCGCGCGACCGACGTACCAATAGAAGCCGTCGGGGTCGACGAAGAACTTGTCCCCGGTCACGAACCAGCCACCGACCTTTCGCAATGGTTCCAGCTCGGACCGATGTCCGTATCCGGCCGCGAGTGAGGGTCCGCTCGCCCAGAGATCGCCCAACGTCCCCGGGGGGACGGCTTGTCCGTGATCGTCCACGATGCGTACGGTGTACCCGGGCACAGGGGAGCCTGTCGAGCCGGGGCGGACCCGGCCAGCCCGCGCGGAGAGGTAGATATGCAACATTTCCGTCGACCCGATACCATCGAGGATTTCGACACCGAAACGGGCTCGCCAGCGACGGAATAGTCCCGCGGGCAGGGGCTCTCCGGCCGATACGCAATATCGTAGGCCCTGGAGCTCAAGTTCCGTGACCTTGTCGAGTTGGGCCAAGAGGGCAGCGTACATCGTCGGCACAGCGAAGAACAACGTCGGGCGATCCTCGGCAAGATGTTGGAAGACGGCTTCAGGGGTCGGACGTGAGGGGAGGTACACCGTCCGCGCACCAACCGCCAGGGGTAGGACCGTCCCGTTACCGAGACCGTACGCATGGAACGCCTTCGCGGCGGAGAAGCAGACATCTTCGGAGCCCATCCCGAGCACGCCCGTCGGATATCCTTCCCAACACGCTCGCCAATCACCATGTCGGTGGACCGCGGCGCGGGGGTGCCCTGTGCTACCCGAAGTCCAGAGCCAGAACGCCGGATCCTCGGCGGAGGTCTCTGCAGCGGGGCACTCGGACGTCGTTCTGGCGGTCCAGCTATCCCACTCGATCGCGCCGGGGATTGCCCCTCCCACGCAGATCACTGGGGGCCTGGAGGCGGTGTCCATAACGGCCGGAGTGAGTTCGGCTCCGACGCGTGTTTGGGCAATGACCGCTCGGGCCTCGCTCTCCTGCAGGAAAAGGCGAAAATCGGTACGGTGAAGCAGCGGGTTGCAGGGAACAGCAACCGCTCCGATCCGGATGGATCCAAGGTAGGACGCTGCAAACTCGAGAGAATCTGGAAGCAGTATCAGGACGCGGTCCCCCACTCCGACGCCAAGCGTTCGAAGCCCGTTGCCCACGCGGGCGACGAGGTCAAGCATTTCCCGATAGGAAAGACGGCGCCCCTCGCAGCGAGCTGCCTCCCTCTCCCCGCGACCCGCTTGGACGTGTGTGTCGAGCAGATCCGTCGTCAGGTTGTATTTCGCTACCACCGTTTTTCCACCGTTCGAATCGAGCATCAGAGCGGAGCTCCTGGGTCGAGGCTACGGGAGCGCCCTCCCTTCACTCGGAAGAAAACCGGTGCTGAGCCGGGTTAATACGTTTCAAGGGTAAGGCCCGGAATACGCGCGAAATCCTTGTCGCGGCTGAGAAGGTGCGCGTGGTGGTGCTTAGCCGTGGACGCAATCAGAAGGTCGATGGTTCCGACCATCTCGCCACGACGGGCACACTCCCCTCCTAATCGGGCAGCGTCGACTGATATCGGTTCGGTGACGTCCAGAACCTCTAGCTCGGAAACGAACTCGAGCGCCTGGGCGAGGCGCCTTCCTTCTTGATAGAAGGCACCTACGAGAAACTCTGTTAGGGCGGGCGCCGGAATCGCAAGTCTCTCGCCAATCGCCGAGAGCTCCTCGGCTTTGGCCAATGCCTCGGGGACCCCATTAGCAAAGTCGATGCAGAATGTGGAGTCCAGGCATTTCACGATCTAGCTCCAAGATTTTCGGATTTTCTCCGAACGGCGCCGGTCCGCGTCTCGAAGGTCAGCGTACGTCCGGTCGAGCTCCTTTCGCTCCTTCACGGACATGTCGCTCCACATGCCTCCGAAGGAAGTGATCGGTCGCCGCGGCCGGGCCAATCGCTTGACCGCGTCGTCTGAAGCTTTCCTCGGGTCTTTTCTGACGGCGGAGCAGTTCGTACGCCTCGTTATCGAGGGCGACGGTCTTTGATGCCATCTGTCTACATTACCTATATGTATCAAAACTATATCACACCACCGAGGTCGGGGCTCCGTCCACTCAGTTCGGTCCCCCTACCGTGTGAAACTGTAATCGCCCGCTGTTCGCGATTCGCCTCGGGCAGAAAGACACCCCTCGGACACGCGACCGAGGCTAGTCCCATTGGCGCCAGGGTTCGGGTGCGGGGGGCCGTGGGGTCCGTGTTGCCGGCGGTTTCCCGCGGAAACGGATGACCACGAATATCGCTCCAATTCCCGCGGCGATGGCCAGGGTGCCCGCCGGAAGTGGCAGCCACACCAATTGCACTACCCACTGGGCATACGAGTAGGTCATGGTCGTGACAAACCCAATATCCTGGGTGGAGTCCGGCCAACTCCCGAACACGGCGTCGAGAGTCGGGTCGAAGGCCGCGCCGTAGACAAATCCGCCTCCGTAGTCGTAAATGAACCCGGCGGAGGCATCCGAAGTGGTGTCGATGGCAAGGAGTCCGAGGACCGATAGTGCATAGACGTCTCCGTTCGAAGGGTCCGATATGAGCGACGTCACGGAGTTCGGTTGAGCGCAGACACCCCCATCGAAGGCGCAGTTGGGAATCGAAAGTGTTCCCACCAGACCGTACGTTGCCGCGTTGAAAATCTGCACCACGTTGGGTTCGAATAACGCCACGTAAATTTGGTCCGACCCTGGGTCGTACACGGCGGCCTCAGGAAGGCCCTCCAGGGAGATATTGGCCCGAACGGTGTGTGCAGCGGGGTCAATAGCCAAAAGGCCGTCGCCGGACGACGGGACAAGAACGTCTCCCGAACGCGCATCGAACGACAACTGAGGTGCAGCCCAGTACCAGGGCAACCCCGAGTAATTGACGATCTGTTGCAGGGCGTCGCCCCCGAGTTCGATGGAGTAGACCGCCAGCGTCGAAGAGTCTTCATTGCCGCCAAGCAGGAACACGGTTCCATCCGCAGGGTCGAGGCCGAGCGCCCTCACGAAAAAATTCGACGGGTCGGCGCTCCAGAGTATTTCGCCGTCCGTCGGGTTCAACTCGACGATGTGGTTTCCGGTGCTGTTGTAGCAGGTGCCAACGACGTACGGCCCGGCGCCGGAGTAGACAAAGGACTGCGGAGCGCAGGAGAGCGGCACGAAACCCGCGGGCTGGCCGGTCGTCGAATTGATCAGCTCCAGCCCATTCGCGCCCGGAGGTTCGTTGGGCAGTGTATTCGCGTACGTGGTGCCCACTACGAGGTGAGCCCCGGGGTCGTAGACGTAACCGTTGGGGGTGAGACAGGAGCTGGCGTTGCCAGGGTTGAGACAATAAGTAATCTGAAAACTCTGACCCGAAACGGTCTGCCCCGGCGACGTCTCGACAAATCCCCCGAGCCAGACCTGGGATGCGTCTGACCACCGCCCCTGCGCTGACCCCCAAAATCCCGAACGCCAGCACGACCGCGACGCACGAGGAGATCACCCTCGTTGACCCCGGAGTAACCCGTTTCAACGGCCCCCTCCCTGACGCCCGAGACGCGTGGTCACCCCGATCCCCGCCTAACGCGATGGCGCGAAGGCTGCCTCCCGATCGTGAAATCACCGTCCACTATTACGGTTCCGCAGGGTGAGCGCCTCAGGAACCCGAGTCGTTCTCGCTCGCCATTGTGGAACGAGCTATGAAAGGTGCAATGTGGACATGATGGGTTCCGCCAGTGCCGCAGCGGAAGGCCCATCGGCGCCGCGCCTTGTCCTCCCCCTCGAGGCGCGGCATGGAGGCGATAGCAGACACCTATGTGGGACTGGACGTACACCGAAAGATCGTGGTGGCCACGGCACTCGATGCCACGGGCCGCGAGCTCGCTCAGGAGAAGTTCGGCCCCGAACCCTCTGAGCTGATTGACTTCCTCGCCCAACTACCGGGTCGCAAGCACGTCGCGCTGGAAGCTTGCTCGATGTGGGCCCCGGTACTACGACACGGCGGCCTCGACGGGCGCGGCGGTCACTCTCTCCAACCCCTACAAGACCCGTCTCATCGCCGAGGCGAGTCTCAAGAGTGACAAGGTCGACTCGGAGGCGCTGGCCGAGCTCCTCCGAGTCCGACTCGATCCCTACCTCGGTACGCACCTCCTCGGGAGATTCGCTACCTGCGCACTCTCGTCCAGGACCGGGTGTTCTACCGCCGATACTGGACCGCGCTGGCCAATCACACGTACCACTTCCTCATCGCTCGAGGAATCCCCTACGAGGATGGACTCCTCCGACACCGACGCAAGCGTGAGGTCCTGAGGAAACTCCACCTCCCGGAGGTCGACCGAGGTCTCGAGACCCTGCTCGCTCTCGAAGAACGGGGCAAGGAGCTCAACCAGGCCATCCACAGCGCCTGGCTCGAGTCCGAAGAGGGGCAGTTAGTCGCCACGATCCCGGGCATCGGAGAGTTGACAGCGATGGCCCTCGTCGCCTACCTCTGTCCGATCGAGCGGTTCCCCACCGTGCGTCACGTGGCCTCCTACGTAGGACTGGTCCCTCGGTCGTACCAGTCCGCGGACCGCCAGTATCACGGCAAGCTGAAGCGGGACAGCAATGCCTTCGTTCGGTGGCTCTTGGTCGAGGCGTCCTGGACGCACCGACATCACGAACGTCGAGGAGATGTGGCGCGGACTGCGCGCCGCGTCACTCGACACCGTGGGTCGGGCAAGGGAACGATCGCGGGAGCCCACAAGTTGCTGCGAATCGTATTCGCAATATTGAAAGACCGGAGGGCCTATCTCCCTCACGCTCCAGAGCCGACGGCCCCGATGCAAGGTGTGCGGCGCCCTTCGGGCGGCCGACGTCGCAATGAGTGGGGCGAGCGACTCTGGAGTCCTCGGCCACGGACCGTCTTCCTGCGCTCCCAGGCGCGAATAACTGAGTGTGGCGAGGACCTCGAGTTCATCCACGTTCATGTAAACCGACGAGCGGCGAGTCGCATCTCGCAAGTCAACCGCGGGTCGGCGGAACCCACATAACTGCCTTGCACCTACTCGAGCCCGTTGCGGGAATGCCTGGAAAGAGGATCCTGAATTTCGCGGATACCGCCCACAACCACTCTGTGTAGACCCGCCCCTCCCTGCCTAGCACCTCCCCCCATTACCCAACCCTCTCGTCAGGAATCCGTCCGGATGGTCGAACACAGACGGGCTATCAGCGAACGGGCCCTTTTGGCATTCCCGGAAATCCGGCAGTGGAGGGTTGGACGCGGTCCTACGTCGCAAGCGGCTTCGCCATGAAGATGTTCTTGGCCTTGAACCCTAGTTTGGCGTACAACGAGAGGGCAGCGGTATTGTCCCCGGAGACGCCCAGTCCCAACCAGTACGCCCCTGCCTCGCGTACCTGATCGTCGAGCTGGTGCAGGGCATCGGTGGCGTATCCTCGCCGACGGTGCTTCTCATCGATGCCGATCCACTCGACGAAGAGTTGGCGCCGGCGCCCGCGGTACCGGAAACCATACCATAGATCACCGACGCGCGCCCCGGTTTTCTCGTCACGGATTGTTAGAAAGTGCTGATCGGGAGTGTCAAGACCCTGTGGAAGGGCCTCCTTAGTCAAGTTGCGCGCGAGAGTCAACGCCTCGTCCTCCTCCCAGGTTCCTATACGTACCTGCTCCTCGGCATACTGAGCGTTAATCCATTCTGTAAAGTCTCGAAACTCCTCAGGGGTCATTGCGACGAGCTTGACCATCACCGCGGATAGCGGAGGTTGGTAAGTTATTCCTTTCGGCAAAAGAGGTCAGGTTCGCCAACCCGCCCATTTCTCCGGGATCTTATTCGGTCCCCCTTTCGCCGGTACCGAGTGGACCGCAGGAGTCGTCGGCCCGTCTATATTCTTAAGGCGGGGAGGCGATTCTCGGCTTTCCATGCATCTCAGGATGACCTATACCGGAATCCGAGTGAAAGTCATGGAGGACTCCCTACGCTTCTACACCGAGATTCTCGGTATGCAGGTCGTCGACCCTCTTGTATCCGCCCCGCTGACGGGGGGAAAGGTCGTGACCCTCAGAAGCTCTGATTCTACACAGCTCTTGGAGCTAAATTGGTATGAAGCCGGCAGCAGGTTCGGGCCTGTGTACTCGAATGGAGAGGATCTCGATCACTTGGCGTTTGAGTGCGACGACCTGACCGACACTGTTGGAGAACTTGAACGGCAAGGAGTCGAGGTTATCTTCCGCCTGAAGGAGATTGGTGGTTGGAATGAGGCCTTCGTGAAGGATCCAAACGGGATCTGGATCGAGTTACTCCAAGCGAAGCGGAAGCCGACCGCTCCCGGTTGAGCCGGACCGGCTTAAGCGTTGAAAACGTGCCGCTTTCGACGAGCCGGGAAGCCCCACGGGTCTAATCTGAGGATCAAACTAGTCGCCGCGCCGAGGCGCCCATTGCACTGTTAGGCGGTAAACCCCTACTTTAAACGCCTGGCGAATATGCGCGGCGTCATGGCGGAGAAAAAACACCCCATGAAGCGCGCCAAGCATTCCGTCGCTGGGTTCACAGCAGAGGAACGCGCCGCGATGAGAGAGGCCGTTCGAGAGCGGAGGGCGCAGGCCAGCAGGGTGGACGGGGAACACGACGTCCTTGCAAAAATCGCCGAGATGCAGGCCGCGGATCGCGTCATGGCCCAGCGGCTCCATGAAATCATTAAGGCCAACGCGCCAGCCCTTTCACCGAAGACTTGGTACGGGATGCCCGCCTACGCCAGGGACGACCAGGTCGTCTGCTTCTTCCGGAGCTCCCAGAAGTTCAAGACACGGTACGCGACGCTTGGCTTCAGCGACGAGGCGAACCTCGACGAAGGCAACATGTGGCCGACCGATTTCGCCCTCAAGGAACTGACTGCGGTCGAAGCGGCTAGGATCGCCGCGCTCGTGAAGAAAGCGGTGAGCTGAAGATCGGGCTCGCAAAAGGGCGCCCTGGTAGGGCCCGGATCCGCTAAGAGGCGGCCGCGATCCTTGATCGACTCAAACTTCCGAAGGACCTCCATGGCCCTGGGCGCGCGAAAGGACCCCCGTTTCAGTCGCCGTCAAACGCTGTTCATCTCCTTCCGCATCCGAATCTCTCGGACTCCCTCTCCGACCGCTCGGGTCCAGGCGTTCTCCTCCTCGCCGACTATTCGATATCCTCGAGCCTCCCACCACGAGAGGGACTTCCACGGGACGCCGGCCGCGTTTCGACTCGTCCCGAGGGTGACCGCCCGTTTGCCTTGGCTGCGGGCGGTCGCCTCGACAAACTGAACGAGCGTTCGGCCGACTCCACGCCCCTGGAGTGCGCGAGGTACGTCGATGTTGACCAATTCGGTGGACTCGGGCCGGTTCTCTATCGTCACGTAGCCCACGACGCGACCGTCGTTCTCGGCCACATAGACCTCCTCGGAGCGGACGTGGTTGGGGTCAAGCCATGCGGCCGAGAGGCGCTCGGGATCGTTGAACGTTCGCTCGTCCCAAGGCAGGCCGAACCCGGCTTCCTCTTCCTTGAGTACCGAATTCGTCGCGCACTCGACGAGAGCGGGGATGTCAGCTCGCTTTGCGGGTCTGACGCTGATTCTAGCGATAGGCACAGGCATGAGTCCCGGGTAGAAATCAGCGTCTTATACCACCCTCGCCCCGACCACCGTACCGAGGACGTCACGCCCGAAAGGGACCCTTTTCCGGGCGGCACAGGACTCGAGCTCGACTGGGTGCAATCTGCCTTGTGCCCACACCGGCATCCGGGGCTGGTGCGGGCTGCCGTCTTCAGGCTTCCTTCATGATCTGCCCGTTGAACACCTTCCCCCAGTCCGGCCGGGTTCCATCCAGATCCGTGAAGTGGTACCGCTTCGCCAGGCTCCACGACCCCAGGACCCTCCCGGATTGTCGTTGCACGTTCGGGTCGGCGGCAAGCGCCACCACCCCTCGAGCCAGGAAGTAAGGGGTTTCGGACGCAAAGAAATGCTTCGCCTTGGGGATCGCGTCGCGCCAGTTGTCCTCTTGAACGCCGAACTGGTCGAGCATGTACTCGGATCGGAGAAACCCGGGGGTGACTGCGATCGCGCTGAGGCGCGGGAGGCCAGCCTCCACGAACTCTTCGTGGTACGCGAGGGCGAGGCGGATCACGTCGGTCTTCACCAAGTCGTAAAAGATGCTCCCTCGGTAGTGATGGTGGTCCCCGTCGGTTACCTCGAAAACGATCCCTCGCTTCCGACGCACCATGAGCGGCACCATGTACCGACTCGTCAGGATGTGGGAGAAGACTCCCCGCTCGACCATCGTCCGGCCGAGCGGGTACGACATCGTCCAGGGTGGGCGACCCCATTGGGTGAGCTCCTCCCCTCCCCAGATGTCGTTAACGAGAATATCCAGTCGTCCCCGTTCGCGTCGGCGAATCCGATCGACAAGACCCCGCACTTCCGCCTCCACGGTGTGGTCCACCCGGAATGCGTGCGCCTTCCCTCCGTAAGCCCGGATGATCTCGGCGGTCTCTTCGATGGTCTCCGGCCTCCCGGGGGTCGCCGGCCGGCCGCGAACACTCCTTCCCGTGGCGTACACTGCTCGCACCGGCGAGACCGAGACTCACTGCGATGGCGCGCCCCGCCCCGCGCGTCGCGCCGGCGACGAGCGCGACTTGGCCACGGAGTGGTTTCCGGGTCGCGGGAGTCCAGCCTTCGTTCGGGGGGCCGGATTTCGGCTCGACCGCTACGGACGGCGGATTGAGCTTCATTCAACCAGCCTCCCTGCTTTCACGACGGTTTTCCCGTCCACTCGTAGATCTCCTCCTCGAAGAACCAGCCACGCCCACCAGTCGACGCGGTTGGTGCCTCCGGCCGCGTCGTTCCGACCAATCTGCAAGGTAATCGCTCCGGCTTGCTGGTCGAGGAGGAGGGGCGCCATCGCGATCCGGTCGTTCAGCCCCACGGAGAGAACTCCGACGCGGTCCTTACCGGGTCCGCCGCGCTCGTAGCTCTGTGAGAACAGCTCCTGACCGTGATCGTAGGCGAATCGCTGGAGGCGTCCGTCCGTGAAGGTCCATCGACCCCCTTCGACTTCCCCCACAGTGTCGAAAACCCCCACGGAGTTTCGCACGTTCGAATGGAGGGTGCCGTCGGCCGCCCGCTCGTCCAACGCAACCGACACAACGCCCGCGGGGAGCTGAACGAGGTTCCAATCTCCCTTCGGCCGGGCGGGCGGAACCAGTCCGTCCGAGACCTGGGGTCGGCGGCCCCGGAGCCCCAGCCGGAGTCGCGTCCCGTTGGTGTGGGTGATCTCGATCGTTCGACCGTTGGCGAGCGCACGGGCCACTCGTAGCGCGCGACGGTGCAACACCTCAGGGTCGATCGTGGTGCCTTCCACCAACTCATCCTTCCAGGTCGCGAGGTCGACCCCATACATTCGTGCCGAGGCGGGAGACGCCCGCCCCAGGGCGATCTGGACTGCCCGAGTTCCAGCTTTCGCCGCAGCCCCGTAGAGGGCCTCACGGGTACTCGCTGAGCCGAAACATGGTCGACGAGGGAAGCGCGTGGAACCGTTCCCGATCGCTTGGGCCGAAGAAGGTCACCAACGCATCCGATTTAGCGATCGCCGCACGGAGGTGGTCCCCGACGCGGGTGAGATTCGATGGACGGCTCTCAGTGACCGCGGCCCAGTACGTCGGTTCATCCTGGTAAAAGAGAAGGGGCCGGGCCCCGAGTCGTAGAATCTCGAGGACGAAGGCGTTGGCGTACTCGAGCGTCTCGGACCAACTCTCCACCGCGACGTGCTCGCCCGGTCGGACGTGCAAACACTTTCGAAGCACGACGCGGGCCATCTCACGGGCGCGGGGATCTGGCGGCGCAGGAGCTCGCATACTCGTTCGATTCGCGGAGGGCTTCTTGAAGCCGGCGTGACCTGTAACACTGAGGTCGTAACGTAAGCGAGACCCGGCGTCATTAGTGCTGACCTCCCCCGAAGACGCCACCCAAGTGAACGGTCCGCTCGAGTCCGAGGACCGATTCCAAGAACAGCCCGATCGACCGGGTGATCTCGCTTCGACCGTGCAGACCGCGCTGGGGAACGGAACGACGACTGCAACGCTCGAGGTCTCGGAGAACTCGAGTTCTCCAGGCGTCGCGCGACTCCAGCCGGTCCAACCGGAAGTTAGGACGGCGCGCCTTCCACGCTCGAAGCTCCGGTACGAGAGGGAGGCCGGGTAGCGTCGCGACGATGCTGACGCGGTGGGCGGTCCCCGTTCGCACGCTCCAGCCCTCCGAGGAACCTCAGGAGTTCGCGGAGCCGGGGGCCCGATGCCCTTGGTGGATCGAAACTCGACCACGCGTTCGACGGGAGGGAGCCCCCTCCCCCGTTCCATCCGCTGGGGGCCCCCCGGGCGGCGCCATCGGGCGCATCCAACCCGAGAATCGACGACCCTCGCGTACCTGGACCGAGGATCAGCGCGACCGCGAAATCTGGAGGGTGGAGGTAAACGCCCGCCACGTCGCGCGGCTCGAGCGGGAGCACCGGGTCGGGCCGACGGGGCGACGCCTCGAATCCCGCCGGTCGGACCCCGAAGGCGGTCCACAGGCGGCGCACGGTCGTGTGGCTGACGCCGAATCTTTGGGCCAGAGTTCGCGTACTCACCCGCCGACGGCCGAAGTGGGTTCCGAGGGCCGAGGCACGGACGATCTCCTGGATACGCAACTCGGCTATCCCCCCCGCTCGGGGCGTGCGTGCGGTCGAACGTTCGATCCCTTGAAGGCGAGCCGCGAGGAAGCGTCGCCGCCACCGAGCCGCGGTCAATCTCCCCACCCCGAGCTGGCGACCGATTTCGAGGTCCTGCTCTCCGGCCGCGGCCCCGAGAACGATTCGGGCCCGGAGCGCTCTCACGTCCCGGCTAGGGTCTCGGCGGGACCAACGCAGCAGGAGCACTCGTTCCTCGGGACTCAGCACCACGAGGGGAGCTACGCGCACGCACGAGGACTGGCAGCGCGGGCTTTATCCCCATCGGCAGCGAAACCTCAGAATAAGCTATCAACTAATTGTTCCACTATCGTGTTGCTTGATAACCCCGGAACTGTTTGACCTCATCATGCCCGCCACCCGATCCACGAAGCGCTCCGCCTCCGTGAAGAAAACGATCCCGAGCCCGCAGGAGATCGCCCCAGGGGTTTTTCTCGGAGGTTGGAACGACGCCCTCCGTTTCACGGGGAAACGATTCTGCGTGCTCGACGAAGCCCCTGAAGATATGCCGGCCGCAATCCACGTACCGATCTACGACGAAGCGGCGGACGCGCCTATCGTGTCGAACCTGGACCGGTTGGCGGCCGAGATGGCCGCCGCCCACCGGGCTCACGAGCCGGTGCTCGTGTTCTGCGGACACGGGGTCCGTCGGTCCCCGCTCGCCGCCGCGTGGTACCTCCACCGGAACGAGAATCTGTCGCTCGACGACGCCTACGCCCGGATCCGCGCGGTCCGGCCGAAGGTTGAGACCGCCCAGGATTGGATCGTGAACTGGAAGAAGCTAGAGCAGTAGCCCCGCGGAACGCCCCGCATGCACACCGAGGTCGATCCCGATGTCGGCTGGCTCTCTCAGCTCGCGGGGGCCTCTGAGGGCCGATCGGCTCGGGCGCTCGAGGAGGGAAGAAAGGAGGGGACGCTCTTCCGACAACTGGACCGAATGCACCGCCTGGGAGGGCGCGTCTCGTACATCGAAATCGACGCTCCGCTCGAGCTATACTCCCTCGTTCGAGTGATGCGGCCCCGCCACGTGGTTGAGGTGGGCGTCTCTTCGGGGGTCTCTTCCGCATACTTCCTGCGTGCTCTGGAACAGAACGACCGCGGAACGCTGCACTCCGTCGACCTGCCCAAAGCCGAGACCCGAGAAGGCTCCAAACGCCGAAATCCATCGTGGAGCCTCCCACCCGGCCGGTCATCGGGGTGGGCGGTTCCGTTCCGGCTGAGGAAGAGATGGGACCTGCGAATCGGCGACAAGAGAGAGGTACTCCCCTTATTGGCCGAAGAGCTTGGAGAGATCGACCTGTTCCTCTATGATGTCCCGCACTCCGACCCGGGCGCATACCGTGAGTTTTCCTTCATCGACCGGCGGTTTCACAGGGGGTCGGTCGCCATGGTCGATCACGGGGGAACCCAGGAGACCTGCCCCAGCCTCCGCCGCTGGGCGAGAGACCGGGGCGCCTTGGCTGTCCGGAGGAAGGGTCTCGGGCTCTCCGGGTTTCGTTCCCCCTGACCGCCCGTGAGTCAATACCGCGAAGTAGAGGAGGCCGAACGCTCGCGCTGAGTCTTCCGGTCATCGTCCTCGTCGTCGCCGCGCTCGCCTTCGCATGGAGCATCGGTGCGCACTACACCGGCGCGTGCATGGGAATGGCCTACGGGTCCGGGGCCATCAGTCGGAACCGGGCGCTGATCGGCATGGCGATCTTGACGGTCGCCGGCGCGGCCATCGCGAGTGGGAAGGTAGTGGGGAACATCGGCCTGAACATCGTGGGGTCCTCGGAGCTCTCGGTGGTTTCCGCGGCCGCCGTCGTGATCACGGCCTTCGCCCTGACCACGGCGTACAATTACTACAAGATCCCGACCTCCACAATCCAGATCTTCGTCTTTTCGCTCATCGGCGTGGCGCTCGGGAACCACCTCGCGGTTCGTTGGGAAAATATCGAGGGGCTGGTCGCGATCTGGGTGGCGGCGCCGGTCGCGGCCCTCGGCGTAGGCTACCTGATCACCCGATGTCTGCCGCGCGAACGGCTTCGGGATGGGACGCCGGGATCCGCCGGTGGTTGGGGCAAGACGTCGGCCAGCCTTCTGGTCCTTATGGCCCTCGCTGCATCGTTCGCGATGGGAGCCAACGACGTCGCGAACGCGACCGCGGTCTTCGTCTCCACGGGTCTCACTGGCGTGGTCCTCGCCGGTGGAATCGGCGGGATCGCCCTCGCCGTGGGGGTCCTCACCTGGGGAGGTCGGCTGCTCTCGACCGTGGCGACGGATATCGTCACCGTCGACCGACCCATGGCGATCGCGGCGCAGTCGGCCCAGGCGGCCGTCATTCTCACGAGCGTCGTGCTGCTCGGAGCCTTCACCTCGATGAACCAGGCCCTCGTCGGGGGAATGGCGGGGGCGGGTCTCGCGCGGGGCCAACGTCACGATCCACTGGCCGGTCCTTCGCGGAATCTTGCTCGGCTGGGCGGTCGGCCCTGTTTCGGGGTTGCTCGCGGGCGTGGGCGTGATCACGACCGCCATTTCCCTGGGCGCCCATCCCTAGCGCTCACTGGCTCGAGTTCCACAAAGAGGACCCGCTGCTCCGTGATCTGAACTCGTCTCGGAAACTCCTAAGGTCCGCTTCGCTTCGCCCGTTCGTGCCCCGGACCCCGTCGACGCCGATGGACCTCCTCGACCAGCGGATCGTCGCTCTAACAGCGGTGCGAAAAGGACGTTCGCGGTTCGGTGGGCGCTCGGCCTACCTGGTCGGGAAACAGGAGATCGCCCACCGCCACGGTCCCCGGGAGCTCGACCTGCGTCTTACGCGAGAGGTCATCCACGAACGTCGGGACGACCTTCGCGCCGACTCCCGAGTCGGGATGCGACCGGGACCCTCCGATTGGGTGACCATCACGGTCCGGACACCGAAGGACGTAGAGTTCGCGTTCGAGCTCTTCGAGGAAGCGTGGCGAGCGACCCAGTGACCGGCCCGATTGGCACGTCGGAGGGCGCGGGCCTCTCCGTGAGCGCCGTGACCCGGGTCGAGGAGGTGGAGTCGCTCCCGCTCCGCGACCTCTCGGACTTCTTCAATCCGTTTCTTCGCTCCTTCCTGACCGAGGCCCTTCGCTGCGGCGGGGAAGTGAAGGTTTCGAGGTCCGGTCGGAGGGGTCGACGGTCTCTTTCTTTACCATGACGTCGAGAAGGAGGCATCGATCTTCACGCGGGACCGGCACGTCGCCGAAGCACTTTACCGGTCCGGGACAAGGTTGCCGTGTTCTCCGACTTCGAGCTCGAACCGAGGTCGGAGGTGTATCAGATCTACGCCGCCGACCATCCCGCCTGGTCGAGCGTCCACCGATTCGCCCACCCAGTGCGGGTAGTCGGGGCGAGTGACCGGTCGGAGGTCGTCGAGCTGATGATGGAGGTCTATGGCAGGGTCGACGAGCGTTGGCTGGGGTCGTTCCGCTCGGGACGGGAGGAGTGCTTCGCCGTGGATGGGGGCGGTGGCCTGGCTGGTGTCGGTTGGGCGTCCGTGGTGAACGGGCACGGGCGTCTCCATTCGCTGTCGGTGCGTGCCCGTTACCGTCGGACCGGCGTCGGAAGGGATCTCTTCTACGCCCGCATGGGGTGGACGCGACAGGCCGAGGCGATCGCGGGTGATCTCGGAGGTCTCGGAGCACAATGTCGCCTCCCGGAGGATCGCGGAGTCCGGGGGGATGCGAGCCGATCGGTCGAAGATCTACCGTTCGTATCGCGCGTGATCGCCCACGCAGGACCCGCTCACGTCCTCGGGGCGCCGCAGACCGGGCAGACGGTGGCGGTGGAGTCGATCAGGGTCCCACAGTAGCGGCAGGCCACCTTCACCGTCTCCCGGACGACGATCTGTTGGACGCCCGGCTGGTCCGGACGGGGTGAGGTGGACCGGAGGCGGGATACCCATCGGTGGCCCCCCGGGCGGAGGACCGAAACCGATGTTCCCGCGCGCCGAGTGCCGAGGCAGGCTGGACCGGCGGCGCGTGAGGACGAGGAGCACCACCACGACCAGGACGATCACGATGACGAGCACCACCAGCCCGATGAGCAGCGGCGTGGAAATCCCGCCGGAACTCGAGCTTCCCGTCGAGGCGGAGGCCTGGGTGAGCGCGTATGTGGTGCTTGTCACCGCGAGGCTGTCCGTGATCACGAATCCGTCCCCGGCCGGGTCGGTGTCCGACTCCACATAGACGTACCCGACGATGTACCCTGTGGTGGGGTCGAAGTACGTTTTCCAATCGTAGCTCGCCGTGAAGACCCCGTAGATGTCGTTTCGGTTGAACGTACCGGTCCCCTCGACGAAGATCGTCGCTGACGTTCTCATTGTACGGGCTCCCCAGCGCGTAGCTATAGTCCGTGGAGACCACGTGCGAATTCGTGTTGAGGAGCGTGAGCCCCGCCCCCTCCGGAAGGGAGTTGTTCACGTAGAACCAGACGAGGGGGTTCGTGTAACCGGTCTGGTTGTCGGTGCCCTGAACGTAGGCGAACGTAGCGGCCGAGAAGGAGAAATCTCCCGACGAGGTCCATTGGTACGCCGTCCCCGAGACGTTGCTCCACGAATCAGAGTTGGAATAGGACGCGGATTCGGTGCCGTTCGGCAGCGTTCCCGTGACCCCGATGGTGCCGTTGATGAACGTATTCTCGTAGTAGTTGGAGTAGTTCCCTGAACCCGACCCAAGTTGGTAGGTCTCGTAGTAATCGAACCGGTCTCCCGATTGGGGAACGTAGTGGCCACCGACCGCTGCGGCTGACGGTGCGGCGAGCAGGATGACCGGGACGAGCAGCAACCAGGGGCCCAGGTTCATCCAGTGAAGCCCCCCGCCGCGAAGTGCGCGTGCCCGGGGTGGGCTCCCCCGATCCCGCTGTAGGTCGAGTAGTACGCGCCGTGCGCGATGAATATCGGCACGAAGAAGAAGCCCGGCCCGTAGTAGTAACCGCGCGCCGCAGCGGCAGCGGTCGGAGTCGCCGTCGTGTCGAGGCTCTGGATCGTCTGGGGTCGGACCCCGTGGACCATCCGTACGGCGAGGCAGATGAGCTCCGGGGGAGTCATCGGCATCGCGCGGCGCCCGACGATCTCGTAGGCCTGCTCCAGGATGTTCAACGTCTCGTTCGCTTCGAGGACCGGAATGGCGGCAAGGATGGCGGAGGCGACCAGCGGGTACTGCAGGTAGGCGTGGAGCCCTTTCGAGATGATCGCGAGCTTCGTGCTGACCCCCTCCACGGGGAGCTCGGAGACAGTGAGGTAGGCGGACGAAAGCTCGACGTCCTCGGAGGGTTCGTACCCCCACGAGGCGAACATCGACCGTAGATAAGTGAACTTCTGGGCGAGCTCGGGGAGCGGTTGGTTCACGATCGCGAGGAGGGCGGCCGACTCGTACGATTTGGTGACTCCCAGGAAGCTTGAGAGGTTCGCGGTCGCGAAAGTGCCGTCCGCGCGCCGACCCAGGAGGAGCATTGAGGCCACGCCGAGCGAGGACTCTTTCGGCACGCCCGCTTTGCGCACCTGCCCCTCGAGGTCCTGCAGCACGGGGAGGTTGTCGGCCACGCTCTGACGCAGCGTCGAGAGCAGCTCGGCCGACATCAGCCGGTTCTCGTCGTTGTGCGAGAGCGCGCCGAGCCGATTGTACGCGTCCAGAAACAGGGGACCGCCCTGCGCGGGGTCGGGGGCGAGCTTCGCGAGGCCGAGACTGATGGCCCACAGATAGGATCGGTCAACGGACGGGAGCGCCCCCGAGAGGCCCCCGACGTACTGGCTGCCGATGAGGGCCATGCCGTTGAGGTCCCGGTCGACCTGCACGGCCTCCGCCCAGTAGGTCGCGAAGGGAAGGTCCGAGACCCGGTACATCCGAATGCCGAGCTGTCGCAACTGAAAGGCTCCGGCCCCGGTGAGACCGACGTAGCCACCGGCGTAGGGGCTGAGCGTGTCGACCATCGATTGCTGGGCGACCAGCTGGTTGTACCCTTGGATCCGGCTCGCCAGGTCGGCATCGGTCGAACGGAGCGTGGCTTGGTCCTGGGCCTCCTTCTGCAGCTGGGCGGTCTGCTTGTCCCGACCCTCGAAATGGAACAGGATCGAATGCGTGCGGCGGTCCTCCTCTTGAAGGGCGCCGGCCTGCTGGGCGCGCCCGGCTGACTCCTGGGTGATCGTGGCACGGGCGGACCCGGCCGTTTGGAGGTTACGGGTCAGTTGCGCGTACTGGTCCGAGGAGAGTCGCTGGAGCAGGTTCAACTGTTGCAGGGTGGTGAGGTCGGGCTCGGGGAGGGTCGTGGTGACGTTTCGGTTGCTGACGCCCGTCAGAAACGCAGAGATATCTTGACAGTTCGTCACGGGATTAGTCCACCGCCTGGAACCGAGTATACAGCGACTCCTCTTGACAGTTGTTTCGGATAACCATTTCGAGGTGGGAGCCGTCCTCGCGCAACCCCACGAACGGGTCGTCCGCGAGCGCCGCACGGAGGATGGCCTCGAAGTGACGCTTGCGGCTGCCCTCCGCCCCGTACCGTCGGGCCCGTTCCTGTTCGATCTGTTCGTAGGCGAAGGTGAGCTCGTAGAGCGAGCGGTACACCTGGTCCTCGATCTTTTCCCGAACCGCCTCGCGTACGACGGTCACCTCCTCGATCCCTTCGAGGTCGACAAAGTAGACCGAGCCGTCCGGGGCGACCACGGCGTCCTTGTCGAGCCAGACGTCGTGGAAATCGAGCCCCCGATACGCCCCCGGGAGCTCTGCGCGCGTCAACGTCCGTGCGAACAGGGTGAGCATCGCGACGGTGCTTCGGACGAAGTTCGTTTCGAACCGGAGAGCGCGTTCGTCCGAGTCGACCCCGAAGAGGTCGAACACGTGACGGATGTTGTTGCCCACCGTGTTGCGGGAGTGGAAGTAGACCCGTACGTTGGACGGAACGAGGCGGAGTTCCTGCACCATTCGCCCGCGATACTGGCGGTACCAGAAGATCTGGCGCAGCTGATCCTCAAGTTCCTTCGGGAGTAGGCAGATTTTCACGACCGGCGCGATCAGAAACCCATGGAGCGACGTCAGGTCGGCCATCTCGGAGATCCGTAGCGCCGTGGACGCATGCTCCAGCCCCTGACCACCGTAGGGGGAACCCCGGAGCCAGAGCTCTCCCGTGATGATGCGATCGGATCCCTCCGGTGGCGCCCGCTGGAATTTCTGACGAACACGGGGGTCTCCCGTCAGCTCCGCCGCGTACGCTCGGTCGAGCGGTCGCCAGGAGTAGGGGTCGACCGTAGAGCCCACGCCTTTGACCGAGAGGTAGAACTCTTGCCCGTCCAGGGTGGCGACGGATTCGGGCAGCACCGCTCCCCGGTTGTCGTCCTCCACGAACTGACGGGTCTCCCAAGGCGGTTCGTCGACCAGCGGGACGAGCGCCCGCGGCAGGTAGAACAGGTCCAAGGGGGAGGATGCAAGCGTTCGGAACTGGCGGTTCGTGATGCTCTCCGCAGGATACCCGGCGAGTTCGAGGGGCAGCCCAGCGAGTTTCATCGACCCGGCGGACGAGGGGGTGGGCGTGATGAATAGGTTAGCGCGCCCCGCCCCCCCGTCCGGATCCTCTGGCGAGGGGGGTCGGCCCGCAGGGGAGGGCCGCTAATTCGAGCGGGCGAGGGGAGGGAGGGGGCAGGCGATCGTCAGTATCGAGGAAGGGCGGGGGGAGCCGCAGTACGCGCACGCCGGTCCTTCCTCGTCGTGCAGGAGGTGCGGATTGGGCCTCACCTCCCAATCCCCTCGATGTCCCGGCACGCAATTGTCGCAGCACGGAGCCGGCATGGACGGCAGGCCCAGCATTACTTCCTCAAGCCACTACGCGAGATAAGCCGGGGTATCCGGTGTATTTGGCGGGGCAGGCCTACGGACGAGAGGATGACGCCGCGGCCGACACGGACGTGGTCCTCACCGCCCCCAACGAGCCAGGGGTTCCTGTTGCCGTGGATCTTGGCCGCACGGAAGCCATCGGGAGCCGGGCGCGGGCCGGAGGCACGGCGCGGGTGCCGACCTTCTCCCGGATCCAGTGGCGCACGTCCGAGATGTAGAGGTTGTCGTACGGGCAGGCCCCGACGCAGTTGCCCACCCCACAACACTTGGTACTCCGAAACTCGCCTTTCGTGCGGAAATGGCCTGGCATGTCGACGAGGCCGACCGGACAGGATTTCGCACAATCGAGGGTTGTGCACGCCTTGCAGACCCCCTTGTCCCGGACCTTGAGCTTGAAGAACCCGATCTTGTGGAATGCCTGGGCGATCGCGCCGGTGTAGCACCAGCCCATCGTGACGCAGTTGTAGTTCCCCGTGTACGGGATCGTGACGAACATCACGTACCAGAGGATGCCGAAAGAGATCGAGAAGAGGAACACCGTCGGGTCGGCCGAGAGGATCTGGACCGACCAGACCCCGATCGAGTCGAGGAACGATCCGATCGAAGCGAGCGCGAGGGAACCGAGGATGAGACCGGTCGTGACGGAATATGCCGTGGAGAATCGGCTCCCCAGGTACTTCTTCGCGGGCCACTCCGTCCGGTTGAACGACTTCATCGAGTCGATCGCCGTCCCTTGGTACATCAGGGGGGCGGTGCAGAACACCGAGCAGATCACCCGGCGCCCGAACATCGTGGTGAGGGCTCCCGTGACGCCGTAGCTGACGAGTGACGACCAGGAAGACCGAGGAAGCGAGCTCCGCAGAGCCGATCCCCATGCTCCAGCCGAGGACGGGAACGGTCGTCGAGCTGGGCGCATTCGGGAAGACGGCGGCGAAGTAGATGCTCGGAAAGAAGACCGCAAAGGCCGCGTAGCAGCCCATGGTGAGGAGGATACGAATCCGGGTCTCGAGCTGGCGGGTTTCTCGGAACTTGAAATACAACAAGGTCCCCATCTCGAGCCCCATCATGGCGAGGAACCACGTGGAGGCGGTGACCCCGGCGAGGAACCAGAAGCCGTTGTACGTGGCGTTGTAGAGGATCGAGCCCGCCGAACCGCTCAGCGGGAGCGTGAAGAACGCGCCGGCGTACGCGCCCGGGTCGATCTGAACGTCCAGGAGCGCTCCCATGAAGATCTCGGCGATGAAGATGAACGCGAGGAGTTGGAGCGCCCAACGGGGGTTCAATTGCCATGGTTTCTCCACCGTCGACCCGAACCGGTCGTACCTCACGACGGCGGCGAAGAACAGGACCATCTCCGCCACGATGCTGAGAGCGAAGACGACCGGCCAACCCCCGTAGTAAAGCCAGAGGAACTGGCCCGCCATCATCACGCTGAAGATCGCGAGGAGCGCGACGACGTAGTGGGAGAACCCTGGGTCCAATTGCCGGTGGCGGTAGATGAACTCCATGAGGTAGATGATCAGGCCAATCATCGCGGCGCTCGATACGTAGATACTGAGCGCGACCCAACTCCCCCCGGCGAGCGCGGTCGGCGAAAGGAACATAATCAACGACTGGACGAGCAGAACGCGGTAGAGCGCGGGAGTGATCCGGCTCCGGAGCACGAACGTCGTCACCGCCATCTCGATCGACATCGTGAACAGGAACCACGGCGAGGCGACGACCTGAGCCAGCAGGCTGACGACGCCCGAACCCGCCGGCCCCGGCGGCCGTGAGGGGGGCGCCGGCGGCCGTGGAGAAGGTCCAACCCATGAGGAGCTCGTTGAGCAGGACCAGACCGATGACCGACACGACGAACGTTCGCTTCGCCCGAAGCGGGGGCGGGGCGTACTGCTCCCCGCTCGCGAGCCGGAGGCGGGCTTCCTCAAGGAACGTGAGAAACACCGCGACCACGCTGACGGACATCAGTGCGCTCGCGACCCAGAACCCCTCCACGAGGCTCGTCCCGCTCGGGTGGAGGAAGTAGATCGCCGCGCCCCCGATCATTCCGACCATCATCATCAGAAGGAAGACGACCGTCGCGGCGCGCAGCGGGGTTCGGGTCTCGGCCGCCCACTTGATCAGGTAAGCGGTGACCAACGCCATGGTGATGGCGATGGGCCAGAGAATGAAGCTGGCGGCTAGCATGCTGGCTCTCGCGCAGCCTCGAGTTCGCCGTCATGGGTCCCGGAGGCCGCGCGCGACCGCCGGCGAGTCCGAACCTACGGTCCGAGGGCCATCGAAGGAGATGATGGCAGGCGAACGGCCGCTCGCGGGGGCCCCGGAAGACCCGGGACGATCGGGCATCGTGGTCCGCGCCGAGCTCGCTTCGCCCATGCTCCAGCGAATCGCGCGCAGAGTCCGGTCCGGCGCGACCGCGAGCGCGACCGCGAACCCCCCGAGCAGGAAGGTACTGAAACCCCCAGCGGGCGTAGAGGGCGATCCCGGGTGAGTAGACCGGTGCGACGGCGCCCCACGAGGACGGGAGGCCCCAGACCCCAAAAAGCTCGTTGACGAAACCCGACGCCCCCGCCGGCCGCGATGGCGGCGGGAACCCACGTAGCGAGCGAGAGGCCCGCCACAAGTAGCGACACGCGAAGTACCGTCGTGAGTCGTCCGGGATTCGGGCGGGCGATTCCCCGCGCGACCGCCGACGGGAAGAGGGCGACCAGGACCGCGAGAACGGCGATGAGCTGGTGCTGGAAGACCCACTGGAACCAGAGCGTGGCACTCGCGGTCAGCGGCGTAACCGTCGTCCACTCGGCGAACATCGCGAGCGACCAGGTCACCCCCGCGAGAAGGAGCGCGATGCGCAAGGCCCCCCCGCCGATTGATCGAGCCGTCACCCGCGGGGGTTCTGCCGCCGTGCTATGGGGGGACCCCCCCGTGGTTTCGAGACCGAAAAGACCCCCGTAGACTCGCAGCAGCATCTCCTGCGCGAGCAGGGCGACGAAGACGACGACCACCTGAAAGAGGTCGAGATACCAGTTGTTGAGGAGAAGGTTGTTGAGACTCGACCCGCTCGCCTGGGCGACGAGCCCTACTCCCGCGGTCGCGGCGGCCGTGGTCGAACAGCACGCTCCGAGGGTCACGAGCGCGATCATCGCGGGCGTGAGTCCCGCGACCGAGCCCACGGCGCCGGGTCGCGCGGACGCACTCCGCCGGTCGCCCACGAGCTGCGCTGCGATCAGGAGGGCAACCGAGACCCCGATACCGACCCCCGTCGCGACGAGGATCATGGAAATGGTCGCGAGGAACGGCAAGGAGACCACCCCCCACGGGGCCTCGATCAGCAGACCCGGATAGTTCCACCACCCCTGGCCGAGCGCATTCCCCCAAAGGACGTAGGTGGTGTATCCCCCCGGTACCCGAACGAGGATCAGCATCCCGCCCAGGATCATCGACCCGAGGGCGTAGAGGAGCGCGAAGAACACTACCATCATCCTCGCGTGCGCGCGTCGCAGGTAGCGACGTGTCTCGGCGAGCGAAAATATCGAAAGCACCCGTGCCACCGGGGGAGGCTCTGACACCGGGTAGTAGCTATCCTACGGGCTTATAATCGCGTCGGTTCGGACTCGCGTCCGAGCGGGTGGCGGACCCCGGTCGCCTGCTTATCTTCCGCCCCCCTGTGCCCTCCGTGAGGGAAACAGCCGTCGCGCTCGCCTTCGCAGAGGCACGCGGTGGGCTGAGACGTTCGTGCCCCGGGGAAGATCGGCGAGCCCGAGCAAAGTCGCGGGCCCGAAGAAGGATCGAGTTCGTGTCCGTGGCGAGCCTGTACCTCGGGTCGCCGAAATTCTGACCCCGGAGGCCCTCGAGTTCCTGACGACCCTGCACGACCGTTTCGAAGGCAAACGGAAGGAGGCGTTACACGCGCGAGGGTCGTTTCGGACGGTGATCCGAGAGGGTCACCGTCCGGACTTCCCCGCGGAGACGAAGTCGACCCGAACCGCCGAATGGAAGGTGCCTCCCCCGCCCGAGGACCTCCGCGACCGACGCGTGGAGATCACCGGGCCCGTCGACCGCAAGATGGTGATCAACGCGCTGAACTCGGGTGCGTCGGTCTACATGGCGGATTTCGAGGACTCGCACTCGCCGGTCTGGTCCGCGACCGTCGCCGGCCAGGGAAACCTCCTCGACGCGGTGCGGGGACGCATCGAGTTCGTCGGTCCCGAAGGGCGGGAGTACCGGCTCAAGCCGAGCACCGCGACCCTGATGGTACGGCCCCGGGGGTGGCATCTGGACGAACGGAACGTCGAGATCGACGGCCACCCGATCTCGGCGAGCCTCTTCGACTTCGGGCTGTTCTTTTACCACAACGCCCGGGAGTTGGTCTCCCGCGGCACGGGACCGTACTTCTACGTGCCGAAGATCGAGCATTACCGCGAAGCCCGTCTCTGGAGCGAGGTGCTCCGCGCGTCCGAGGAGACGATGGGACTGCGGATCGGAACCGCCCGCGTGACTGCCCTGATCGAGACCCTCCCCGCGGCGTTCCAGATGGACGAGATCCTCTACGAACTTCGAGAGAACTCGGTGGGGCTCAATTGCGGCCGGTGGGACTATCTGTTCAGCTTCATCAAACAGTACCGGGACGACGCGCACGTCGTCTTTCCTGACCGCAGCGCCCTTTCGATGAACACACCGTTCCTGAGCGCGTACTCTCGGCTGCTGATCCAGACCTGCCACCGTCGAGGCGCACACGCGATGGGGGGAATGGCCGCACAGATCCCCATTCGGGACAACCTCGCCGCCAACGAGCGCGCGATGGCCCTTGTCCGGGTCGACAAAGAGCGCGAAGTGCGGGCCGGACATGACGGGACCTGGGTGGCGCATCCCGGCCTCGTCCCGCTCGCCCGCAGCGTGTTCGATGCCGGCATGAAGGGACCGAACCAGATCTACGTAGCCCGCTCGGATCCGCCGGTCCTTGCCGAGGAGCTCCTGCATCTTCCGGAGGGACCGGTCACGCACGAGGGCGTGCGCCGGGACGCCCGAGTGGCGCTCCGATACCTCGAAGCGTGGCTCCGAGGGACCGGATGCGTTCCCATCGACCACCTGATGGAGGACGCGGCCACGGTCGAGATCGCCCGATGCCAGCTCTGGCAATGGGTCCATCACCACGCGACCACCGAGACCGGCGCCCGGGTCAACGTGGCCCTCCTCCGCAAGGTCCTCGAAGCCGAGGTCGAATCGTTGAAGGCGGAGCTCTCTCCGCCGGGGCCCGGACCGACGGTCGCGACGGCCGCCAAGATGCTGCGCGAGGTCGTCTCGGCGCCCGTCCTAGAGGAGTTTATCACGTTGCGCGCCTACACCGAACTCGAGGACTAGCGGAGGAGCGAGAATGACCGATCCGGTAGGCTCCGACTGGAAGACGTCCGATCGCTGGCGCGGCATCGTCCGACCGTATCGACCCGAGGACGTCGAGCGACTCCGGGGATCGATTCGGCTCGAGCATACCCTCGCTCAATTGGGCGCGCAGCGTCTATGGCGCCTCCTCCACAGCGAACCGTATGTCCCGACGCTCGGAGCCATGACCGGGACTCAGGCCGTGCAGATGGTCGCCGCGGGACTTCCGGCGATCTATGCGAGCGGCTGGCAGGTCGCCGCCGACGCGAACAACGCCGACCAGACGTACCCCGACCAGAGCCTTTACCCCGCGGACTCGATGCCGACGCTCGTCCGGCGGCTCAACAACGCCTTCCGCCGCGAGGACGAAAAACAGCACGCCTCCGGCAAGGACGCCGTCTACTGGTATGCTCCGATCGTTGCGGATGCGGAGGCGGGATTCGGGGGGACGCTCAACGTCTTCGAGATCACGAAGGCGCTGATCGAGGCCGGGGCCGCGGGGCTGCACCTCGAGGACCAGCTCGCGTCAGTCAAGAAGTGCGGCCACATGGGCGGGAAGGTCCTCGTCCCAGCCCGGGAGTTCAATCAGAAACTGTGGGCGGCGCGGCTCGCCGCCGACATCGCGGGGATCTCGACGCTGCTCGTGGCCCGGACGGACGCGCTGAGCGCGAAGCTCTTGACGAGCGACATCGACCCGAGGGACGCCCCGTTCCTCACGGGAAAGCGCACGTCGGAGGGCTTCTTCGAGATCACCGGAGGGCTCGACATGGCGATCGCACGCTCGCTCGCCTACGCTCCGTACGCGGACCTGCTCTGGTTCGAGACCTCGAGCCCCGACCTCGACGAGGCCGAGCGGTTCGCGCGCGAGATCCACCTGGAACACCCCGAAAAGCTCCTCGCGTACAACTGCTCCCCGTCGTTCAACTGGAGGAAGAAACTCGCACCCGACGCGATCGCGGAGTTCCAGCAGACCATCGCGGAGATGGGCTACAAGTTCCAATTCGTGACCTTGGCCGGGTTCCACGTGCTCAATCTTTCGATGTTCCAACTGGCCAAGGGCTACGTGGAGAGCGGCATGGCGGCCTACTCCGAGCTCCAGGAGGCAGAATTCCGCGCCGAGGAGAGCGGCTACGCAGCGGTCAAGCACCAGTCGTTCGTCGGGACGGGGTACTTCGACGATATCGCGCAGGTCCTCTCGGGGGGGCTCACGACGACGCTCGCGATGGACGGTTCGACGGAAGAGGAGCAGTTCGCCCCCACCGAGGCGAAGTCGCCCCCGGTGGCCGGCAAGGCAGGTCGAGCGCGGTCGAACTCCGCTCGATCTAAGGCCGCTTAGTTCGCCTTCGAGGCTCTTCGCGCGAACCCGCTCCGTCCGCACCCCAATGCCGTAACTTCCTTGGGGGTTCCTCCGACCGGACGCCGGGAGGGTCGGGGGACGACTCGCGCGACGGTTTTCGAGGCCAGAGCTGTCGGGCCGCCACGAGGTGCATGATCTCGGCGGGGCCGTGCGCGATGCGGCCGCTCCGTACGTCTCGCCATCGCTGCTCGTGCGGCAGCGACTGGGAATACCCCCGACCCCCGTGAAACTGGATCGCATGGTCGATCGTCCGTAGGGCGACCTCGCCCGCCATCCATTTGGCGAGGGCGGCATCGGCGTCGCCGCGAGCGCCTCCCTCCAGGAGTTGCAGGGTCCGCTCGACGTAGAGCCACGCCGCCGTCAACGACGCGCCGTCTTCGACCAGGGGAAAAGCGACCGCTTCTTGGCTCGACAGGGGCTTGCCAAAGGCAACCCGTTCGCCGACATATCGGACCGTCTCGTCCCACGAAGCCCGCGCGACCCCCAGATAGATCGCCGCGAGCAGCGCGCGCTCGCGGGTGAGCTCCCCTCGCACGTAATCGAACCCGGCTCCTTCACTCCCGATCCGATCGCGAAGAGGGATCCGCACGTTGGCGTAAGTGATGGTCCCGCGGCGTTGCCATCGCTCACCCATGTCCCCCGGTCCGGGCCTCCCGAGATATCCCCCGCAGGTCCTGGGGAACCAGGAAGGCCGTGATCCCGCCCCGCGGGGCTTCCGACGGAACCTTGGCATAGACGATCGCTGCGTCGGCGTCCGCCGCAAAGGCCGCCTCGCTCTTCGTGCCGTGGAGGACGTATTCGGTCCCGTCCTGCCGGGCGGTCATCTCGATCGCCGCCACGTCCGAGCCGGCCGTCGGCTCGGTCAAATGGTTGCCGACAAGCTTCTCCCCGCGGAGCATCGGCCGGAACCACCGCTCGACGAGTTCGTCCGAACCGTGTTCTGCGAGCACCGAAGAGAACTCCGGTTGAAGGGAGAGCTTCGCGAACGCGGTTCCCCCCCCGTAGCCTAGGTGATACAGCGCGACCCCGACCCTCGGGAGGGGCAGGCCCCGGCCGCTGAACTTGGTGGCGGTTCTCAGTCCCAGGAGATGGGCCTGGCCGAGGGCGCGAAACTCCGCCCGCGGGAACTCGGGGTGGCGGTCGAGCGAGCGGTAGCGCTCCGCCAGCTGGAGCGTGTCTATTGTGCGGCGAATCTCCGGGACGATCGGGTCGTCCGGGAGCGGGGGAAGGTCGGCGCTCAGAGGCCCTCCGTCTGGTAGAAGGACGCCTGGGTGGAGGGTTTCCCCTGCGGAGGATGCTCCCCGATGATGCCCGCGGATTTGAGCCGCGCGAGCTGTTCTTCCGAGTAGCCGAGGATCCCCTGAAGGACGGAGGTGTTGTCCTGGCCCAGCCACGGGGCGCCCCGCCATACTCCCCCGGGCGTTTCTGAGAACTTTGGTGCGACCCCAGCGCCCTTCACGCGGCCGGCGATGGGGTCGCTCCACTCGAGGAACATCTCCCGCTTCCGGTAATGCGGGTCGTGAGCGATCGCCGCAATGTCGAAGACACGCGTGATCGCCACGTCGTGCTCTCGTCCGATCCGCTCGAGCTCGTCGCGGGTACGTGTCTCGCAGAATTCTGCGATCGCACGGTCGACGGGCTCCCGGTGCGCGAGCCGGTAGTCCCGGTCGTCGAACGCGGGGTCGCGGAACCCGATCACCGCTTTGAGCGCAGACCACGCATCCGGGGTCGGCGCCGCGACGACCACCCACCCGTCCGCGGCACGATGGACGTCGTACGGGTGGAGCCGGGCGTGGCCGGAGCCGAACCGTCCGCGCACGACCCCCCGCATGAAGTAATCGAGCGCAAGATTCTCGAGGAGGACGAAGAACATCTCGTACTGGGCGACGTCGACCGCCTGGCCTTTCCCCTGTACGCTGGGCGTGGATGTACCCCATGAGCCCCGCGGTCGCCGAGGCCAGACCCGTCACGGTGTCATTGAGCGCCGTTCCCGAGCGCATCGGGGGATCCGGGTCGGGCTTGCCCTGGACCGAGAGGTAGCCGCTGTACGCCTGCGCGGTCAAGTCATACGACGGGGCCCCCACCCTCGACGGTTCGCCGGTCTGTCCGTGGCCGGAGACATGGACGATTGTGAGGCGGGGATTCGCCGCCCACATCTCGGCGTCGGAAAGGCGGAGTTTGTCGTAGGTCCCCGGTCGGCGACGACTCGATCCAGATATCGGAGGCGCGTGCGAGGTCGAGGAACACCGCCCGCCCTTCGGGAACCCGGATATCCAGTCCGACCGAGAGCTTGTTCCGGGAGTACTGTACCCATGACTCGGAGACCTCCTCCCCCGGGTTGCCCCCGGGAAGGAGCGGCCGGAGACTGCGCGTCGCATCGGCGTAGGGAGGTCCGAACGGCGGACCCTCGACGTGGACCACCCGGGCTCCGAACTCTCCGAGGTAGGTCGCGGCCCACGGTCCCGCGACGAAGCGGGCAGAGTCGAGAACGCGTACACCCGCGAGGGGGCCGTAGGACGGCACGATCGTCGGGGCGGTCGCCTCGCCGGTCATCGGCCCTCAGCCGGCCCTGCCGCGATAAACAGCGAGGTTCAGGGGGGAACCTCGACCCCCAAATAGCGCGCGGCGGTCGAGGCGGCGATGCCCGAGGCACCCTGGGTCCGTTTCGAGGGAGAAAAGTTCCGCGACGAGCTCACGAAGTACAAGATGGCGAACCATCCGTTCGCGACCCATCCATTCTTCCACCAGCTCGAGCGGGGCGAGGTCCCGAAGCCGGTCGTTCAAGCCTGGGTGAAGCAGTTCTACCCCTGGCTTGCGTCCGTGCCGATCGCGATGGCGGAGCGATTCGCCAACTGCTCCTGGGAACCCGCCAATGACCGGTACCGGCGGATGATCCTCGACCAGCTCGTGGAAGAGGCCGGCGACCCGAAGGGCACGGCGCCCGGCCATCCGGAGCTTTGGCTTCGGTTCTGCGAGGGGATGGGCGTGCCGCGCGCCGAGGTCCAGTCGGCCCCGTTGCTCCCGGGCACGATGGTCGCGATCGACGACTTCCTCTATACCAACCGGAACAACCCATTCTACGTCTCGGCGGCCGGTTCCTCCGAGCCTCCGAACGTCGACCTCTGCGCGCGCCTGCTCCCGGCTTTCCGGTACGCACTACGGAGTGGATGAGGCCCATCTCGAGTACTACACCCTCCACGTCACTGCCGATGTCGAGCACAGCGAGTGGATTGGCCAGATCGTGGCGGGATTCGCTCACAGCCCGGAGGTTCGCAAGCAGATGTGGGACCAGATGTTGCGCGGGTTCTCCATTCACGCACTGCTGGTGGACGGGGTCCTCGCGGAGACGGCCCCGCGGGCGGCGTCGAGCAAGGATAAATAGAGGGGGACCGGTTCCGAAGACGGATGGCAGACGACCTCGACCGCTTCGGCGTCCCATGGTCGTGCCCCCCGGCTGCCGCGACCTGGCTCTGGTGAAAGGGAGGCGCCGGGAGGGCGCCCCCCCGACGTGCCCTGCACGCTGACGGGTCGCTCCCTCTCGGTCGTCTCCCTTCGAGTGTAAACGAAGGTGAAAAAACCGATGTACGGAAAAACGATCCGACTGCGGCGACTGTTCCCGACCCCGGAGCGACGCCTATTCTCGGTCCCGCTCGACCACGCGTTCTCGATGGGTCCGATCGACGGTCTCGAGGAGCTCGCGCCGCTCGCGCAGGAGCTTCAGGACGGGGGAGCGGACCTCCTGATCGTGAGCAAGGGAGCGGTACGGGAACTCGCCCCCGTGCTCGGGCCCCGCACCCTGCTGGGAGTCCACGTTTCCGCTTCGACGAGCCTCGGACCGACCTCGAACCACAAACGACTCGTCGGTACGGCCGCCGAGGCTGTGAGCCTCGGAGCCGACGTGCTCTCCGTGCAGGTCAATTTCGGAGTCCCGGAGGAGGGTGACATGCTGACCGACTTCGGGATCGCCGCGGACCAGTGTCGCCAATTGGGCCTTCCGCTGCTCTGCATGGCCTACGTGAAAAAGGCGAACGGCGGAACGCCGGACGAACTCCGCCACGCATCCCGCGCGGCCGCCGACCTCGGGGCGGACATTGTGAAGACAACCTACCCCGGCTCGCCTGAGGAGTTTCGGAAGCTCTGTCGGACCACTCCGGTTCCCGTTCTTATCGGTGGAGGCGTCCGTCTCGACGACGAGGCGGCCTTCCTGAGAGTGGTCGAGGAGAGCATCCGTTCGGGGGGCGCGGGAATCTGCATCGGTCGGAACCTCTTCCAGCGCCGCCCGGTGGCGCCGCTCGCCCGTCGGATCGCCGCCCTGTTGCACGGGGCCTGAGAGGGAGTCGGCCGTGACGCGGGACCGGGTGACGATCGCGCTCCCCACAGCGGACCCGGTGGTCCGTGCCGCGATCGTCGACCGGGCCCGGCGGCGCGGGTTCCCTCGGTTCCACGACGGCAGCTCCGACCCGGTCCGAGCGGGGCCGGGGGAAGAAGTGGTCGTGCGGAAGGGAGACCGCCTCCTGGGCGTTGGACCCGCCGGGGGTGACGTCGAGGTGGTCGCCGTCGGGGATGAAGCGGCGCTGGAGGCGGCCGCACGGCGCATCCCCGAGGGAGGGGTTCTAGCGATCGAGTGGACGGGAGATCGGGTGATCCCGCTCGAGAATGCGATCGCCGCCCGGGGAACGCGGCATGTGGTCTGGGTGTACGCGCGGGGACCGCTCGAAGTCCCGGGCGCCCTCGGAGCTCTCGAACATGGTGCCGACCGGGTGTTCGTCGAGATCCGGACCCCGGAGGAGGTGGACGCCCTCGAGGCGATCGTCGAGGGGCCCGTGCCGGCCCGCCTTGACTGGATCCGCGCGCCGGTGTCATCCGTGTGGCCGGCGGGCGTCGGAGACCGGGTCCTGGTCGACACGACGACGCTGCTCGCTCCCGAGGAGGGTCTGCTCGTCGGCAGCGCCGCCGCGTTCCTGTTCCATGTGGCGAGCGAGGCCGTCGGCTCCAAGTTCAGCCGCCCGCGGCCGTTCCGGGTGAACGCCGGGGCCGCCCATTCCTACGTCCTTATGGCCGACGGGTCGACCCGCTACCTTTCGGAGCTCGGTTCGGGAGACGCGGTCCTCGTCACGAAGCCCTCCGGCAAGGCTCGCTCCGCTCGGGTGGGGCGCATCAAGATCGAGCGCCGTCCGCTGGTGGTCGTCACCGCCGACGACCGGGGCACACCGCGGACGGTCTTCTTGCAAGAGGCGGAGACCGTCCGCCTTTCGACCGAATCGGGGCGGGTCGCCGCGACGGACGCCGCGGCTGGGCTCGTGGTGCACGCGGTGCGGCTCCCCGCGGCCCGCCATCTCGGTCGGGCGGTCGAGGAGACGATCCTGGAACGATGACACCCGACACTCCGCTCCTCATCGTGACGTTGCCGGGCCGCACGGTTGAGGCGGTACGAGCGGAGGTCGAGATCGCGCGAGCGGGAGGGGCCGACGTCGCGGAAGTACGGCTCGACCGATGGTCGACGACGGAGCGCTCTCGCGCCGCGGAGCTCTTTCCATCCCCGCTACCCCTGATGGCCACGCTCCGCTCCCGGGCCGAGGGCGGGGAAGGTCCGGACGCCCCTGAGGAACGGATAGCGACCCTCGAGGAGGCGACCCGTCTCCCGTTCCGCTGGGTCGACCTCGAAGAGGCCCGCGATGGACCGATGGTTGCGTCGTTTCCCGCGGGAGCCGACGCCGTCCGGGTGCTCTCTACGCACCTCCCTCAGGTACGCCTCCGTCGGACCTGGTCCGGCGGGTCAGAGAACGGACCCCTCCGGGGACGATCCGGAAGTTGGTACTCCCCGCGACGGTCGGCGAGCTCCTGTCGGAGATCCTGCCGTCCTTGCGAGCGGCGGGAATGGCTTCGGGAGTGGTCCTGACGACCGGACCCTCCGGCGCTCTTTTGCGAGCGTGGTCGATGCAGCTCCACTACCCGTTCGTCTACGCGGGCCTGCCAGAAACGTGGGCAGCCGAGACCGCACCCCCGGTGGAACCGAGCCAGATCCCGGTCGACCGACTGCGCTTCCTTTTCGACGGCGGTGGCGGGCCCCTCTTTGCCGTCGCGGGACACCCGGTTGCCCACTCGAGGAGCCCCTACCTGCACTCCCGATGGATGCGTGCGGGACGGCACCCGGGGCTCTACGTTACCCTCGACATCCTGAGCGAAGCGGAGTTCGTGGAGTCACTAGACCCGCTCGTGGCCGGGGGTTTGCGAGGACTGAATGTCACCCACCCCTGGAAGTCGGCCGCCCTGGCCTCCGCAACTCGCGTCGGCCGCGGCGCGGAGGTCTGCGGAGCCGCGAACTGCCTTACCTTCCGGGACGATGAGGTGGAAGCCGAGAACACCGACCTTGTGGCAGTACTTCGTCGCCTCGACGAGCTCCGTCGAATCGGAACGTGGGACGGCAGGGAGCTCGCGGTCATCGGCGCCGGTGGTGCGGCGGCTGCTACCCTCGCTGCGGCACGCGAGTTGGGCGCATCGGCCCACGTCTTCGCCCGTTCCGCCGAGAAGGCCGCCCCCCTCGCGAAGAGATTCGGGGCGACGCCACTCCCCCGATCCGAGGCGCGTCCCTTCTCCCTCGTAGTGCAGGCGACCGATGTCGGTCGAGAGGGTTCGAGCGCACTGGAGGCCCCACTCACGGAACTGATCGGTCCAAGCACTCGGGTCCTCGATTGGGTATACTCACCGGCCGACCCGGTAGTGAAGGTGGTCACCGAAGGGGCCGGAGGGCAGTACGAGGACGGCTGGAGACTACTCGTGTACCAAGCCGCGGCGAGTTTCGGCCTCTGGTGGGGGGCCGAACCCCTCCCGGAAGACCTTGACCGGACGATCGAGGAGGGCCGGTGCACGGTATAGGCGAGACCACGGCAGCGATCACCATCGTCAACGCACTGCCGACGGGAATCGGTTCCGCCGTGGGAATCGACCTGCGCGCGCGCGCGGAAATTGAACTTCACCCGGCGGGCTCCAACGGAAAATGGGACGTGCGGGTCGCCGACGCGGCCCGAACGCCGCTCGTGATCGCCGCGCTCACGGAGGCGCTCAACCGGTTCGCCCCCGGCAGCTCGGGGACAGGGGAGTTGACGCTCCGCTCCGAGATCCCCGCGTCCCGGGGTCTGAAGAGCTCGAGTGCGGTGAGCGCGGCGATCGTGCTCGCGGTCGCGCGAGCAACGGACACTGAAGTCGAGCCGATCGACGTCGCCCGCATGTCCGCCGCGATCTCGAGGTCCGCCGGCGTGAGCGCCACCGGAGCGCTCGACGACGCCCTAGCCGGGCTCTCCGCGGGCGTGGTGGTCACGGACAATCGCCGGGGAGAACTGTTGAAATCGTACCCCACGGACCCGCGCCTCGGGGTCGCCCTCTTCGTGCCCCCCACGCCCCATCGGCGCTCTCCCACGTGGGCTTCCGCGTTCGAAACGGAAGCCCTCCAAGGCCGGGCTGCGGTCGACGCGGCCCTCGCCGGCGACTGGGCGAGCGCGTTGCGCGCCAACACGGAACTTGTCGAGCGAGTGATGGGGTACGACTACTCCTCGGTTCGCGCGGAGCTCCAACGTCGGGGAGCGGTCGCCAGCGGAGTCAGCGGCATGGGGCCGGCCCTCGCCGCGATCGCACCTCATGCGCAACTCGCCGACGTGGTCGCCGCATTTCCGCGGACCCCCGGGGAACGTCGGACCCTCAACTTCTCGCACACCGGGAGTCCCGTGGGAGGCACGCCTCCGTGACCGTGGCTCGCGTCGTACCCGCCGTTATTTCTGGAACAGTTCGCGCGCCTCCCTCGAAGAGTTACACGCACCGGGCCCTCGTAGCGGGGCACCTCAGCCATCGCCGCTATGAGGTGGACCGCCCGCTCGACGCGGACGACACCCGCACTACGGCTCGTGCGATCGAGTCCCTAGGTTCCAGAGTCCGGTTCTCTCCCCATCGATGGACCGTGTCGCCGGCCCGGACCCGAACTCCTGGCATCGTCTCCGTCGATTGTGGCGAATCCGGCACGACGCTCCGTTTCGTCGCTGCCCTGGCCGCGGGTTCGGACCGGAAGGTCCGCCTTCACGGACGGGGACGACTTCCCGAGCGTCCGATCGCCGAGCTGTTCGACGCGCTCGAGTCGCTCGGCGCTACTTGTCGGCGCTCGCACGGAACCCACGCTCTTCCCGCGGTCATCTCGGGCCCGGTCCACGGCGGCGCCGTTCGGCTCGATGCGTCCCTGAGCTCACAGTTCGCCTCGGCACTGCTCCTGACCCTCCCTACCGTATCGGGAGACTCGACCCTGGACCTGGTCGGACCGATCGTCTCCGAACCGTACATCGACGCTACCCTCGCAATGCTGCGGCATCACCGGGTCCGCGTCCGCCGACGAGGACGACGATTCTCCATCCCCGGGAACCAGGCGTATCGGGGGAACGGCGTTTCCGTGCCGGGGGACGCCTCTTCGGCGGCGTACCTCTGGACGGCGGGGGCGATGACCGGCGGACGGATTCGCGTGACGGGGATCCCCTCCGGATGGCCCCAAGCCGACCTTGCGATCCTCGATCTTCTCCGGTCGTCGGGGGCGTCGGTCCGGAGGACCGCCGACGGAGCGACGGTCGAGGGAGGGAAGCTTCGACCCTTCACCGTCGACCTGACGAGGTCCCCGGATCTCTATCCGCTCGCGGGCGTGCTGGCCGCGTCGATCCCCGGCCGGAGTCGAATTCTCGGCGCTGCGCATGTCGTCCACAAAGAGTCCAACCGGCGGGAAGGGACGGCCCTCCTGGCCCGGGCGATGGGCGGGAGAGTAGGGTCGAGCCCGAGGGGCCTAACGATCCGAGGGACCGCGCACCCGTCGCGGTTTCGGCTGCGAGGGCTCGATGACCACCGACTCGTGATGAGCGCCGCGGTGGGCGCCTTGGTCGGCGACGGGCCTTCGACCATCGACGACGCGCGCGCCGTCACGAAATCGTATCCCGGATTCTGGGCGGCGCTCTCCTCGCTCCGTGCCGAGGCGATTCGATGATGCGCTTCGGGGAACGGTTCCGGTCGACCATCTTCGGCTCGAGCCACGGGCCGGAGGTGGGGATCGAGGTCGAAGGCATCCCGGCGGGAACGCCGATCGACCTGGTCGCGGTCCAGGGACAAATGGATCGGCGAAGACCCGTCGGACGGCGACTGGCGACGAAGCGCCAGGAAGAGGACCGGCTGATCGTGGACGCGGGACTCCGAGAGGGCAAGGGAGATGGCTCGACGTTCCGGGCGCACGTCGCGAACGAAGACGTCCGGCGCGAGCCGTACGACCACATGCGCGACACTCCCCGCCCCGGTCACGCCGATTACCCGGCGCGAGTGAGGTACGGTGCGGACGCGGACCTCTCGGGCGGCGGTATCTTCTCGGGTCGGATGACCGTGGGTCTGGTGATCGCGGGCGCCATCGGACGGCAGATGCTCGCGCCGCGCGGCATTGATATCGTCGGCTACACCCGGTCGATCGGGGCGATCGACGCGGAAGTTCCGGAGGGATGCGACATTCCCACGCTTCGGTCTCGTTCCCAAGCCAATGAGGTTTCGACCCCTGACCCGGCAGCCGCCTCCCGGATGGAGGAGGCGATCGGCCTCGCTCGTCGCGAGGGGGACAGCCTAGGAGGCGTGGTCGAGGTCCGCATCGACGGGCTTCCGGTCGGCCTCGGGGAACCGTTCTTCGATTCGGTCGAGAGTGCGATCGCCCATGCGGTCTTTTCCGTCCCCGCGGTCAAGGGGATCGAGTTCGGGGCGGGATTCCGCGCAGCGCGGATGCGGGGCAGCGAGCACAACGACCCATTCACCTGGGTCAACGGCCAGGTGCGAACGGTCACGAACCATGCGGGAGGGATCCTCGGCGGACTCGCGACCGGGATGCCGGTCATCTTCCGCGCGGTCGTGAAGCCGACCTCCTCGATCGCTCGCCCCCAACCGACCGTGAACCTTGCCCGTCGGACGAGCGAGACCCTCGGAGTGACCGGTCGCCACGACCCGTGCATCGTGCCGCGGGCGGTCGTCGTCCTCGAGTCCGTCGCCGCGATGGCGATCACCGACCTCGCCCTCCGGGGAGGTTACCTTTCGTGACCGAACCGAGGATCTCGTGCGTCATTCTCGGCGCGAGCGGGTACATCGGCCAGCACTTTGCGCGGCTTCTCGCGGACCATCCATCGTTCGCGCTCCCGCTGCTCGGGGCGGGGGAGCGTTCCGAGGGGAAAACCCTCGCCGACGTCTGGCAGCTCGCGGAAGCTCCGCCCGCAGAGCTTGCGGATCGACGACTGCAGAAGGTCACGCCGGGCGTGCTGCGGCGGCTCGGCGTGAGGGTCGCCTTTTCCGCCCTACCCTCGGGCACGGCCGGTCCGATCGAGATGGAGCTCGTCCGCCGCGGCATCTCGGTATTCACGAACGCCGCGGACCACCGAATGGACCCGGGCGTGCCCTTGCTCGTGCCGGAGGTGAACGCCGACCACCTCCGATTGTGCGAGTCTCGACCGCGCGGCCGCGGCCTCCTGGTCGCGAACCCCAACTGCTCGGCGACCGGGCTCGTGCTCGGGCTCACGCCCCTGGTACCGCTGCTTCGCCCCCGCGCCGTGCACGTGACCACCTATCAATCGCTGTCGGGCGCGGGGTACCCGGGCGTGCCGTCGCTCTCCATTACCGATAACGTCGTACCGTTCGTCCGCGAAGAGGAAGAGAAGATCGCCCGAGAATCGGCAAGGATCTTGGGAGCGCGCCACGGTCGTCGCCTCACGCTCCTCTCGACGCCGTTCGTGGTCCACTGCGCCCGCGTCGCGACCCGGGAAGGCCACCTCGAGGCGGTGACGGTGGACGCATCCCGTCGCCCCACGCGCGCCGCGATCGAACGGGCGCTGCGCACCTTCGACCCGCTCGCCGGTCGAGACCTCCCCACCGCGCCGCACCCCCCGATCGAGCTCCGGTCCGAGCCGGATCGGCCACAACCGATCCGGGACCGGTGGGCCGGTACCCCGAGCCGGGCCCGCGGAATGGCAGTGGTCGTCGGGAGGATCCGATGGGACCCGCCGTACCTCCGTCTCTTCCTCCTCTCGCACAACGCTGTGCGGGGCGGGGCCGGAGCCTCGGTCCTGAACGCGGAGCTCGCCCTTGACGAGGGGCTGGTTCCCCGAAATAAGAGGGCGGGAACGTGAGGCGCCGGGGAGCCCCCGTCGTGGTCAAATTCGGGGGGGCATCCCTTGAGAATCCCTCGCAGGTCGCCCGGGACGTCCGCGCCGTCTTGGCGGAGGGCGCACCGGTCGTGGTCGTAGCGTCGGCTCGCGAGGGGGTCACCGACCTCCTGAGCGAGGCATTGAGCCATCCTCGCTCCCGTTCCACGCATCGCAGGGTGCTCGACGAAGTGCGTCGGCGTCACCCCGATCTGCCGCCGGCGGGTCGTCGCACCTTGGAGCGACTCTCCCGCCTTCTTACTCTGGTCGAGCGAACCCCCGGTCGGGACGCTCCGCTCTGCGACCGAGTCCTGAGCCAGGGCGAACGCCTCGCGGTCCAATGGCTCTCCGCGCGTCTCGTCGAACATGGCCTGCCCGCCGTGCCGGTTGAAGCCGACCACCTCGGACTCATCACGGACAACGCCTACGGGGCCTCCTGCATTCTGCTGGACCGCTCGGGCCCTGCCGTGCGACGAGGCCTCGGGCGTCTTCTCGCGGCCGGAAAGCTACCGGTCGTGACCGGTTACTTCGGACGCAGCCTCGAGGGAAGGGTTGCGACGCTGGGCCGGGGCGGGTCGGACTACGCCGCCGCCGGTATCGGCGCGCTGATCGGGGCGTCGCGCGTCGAGCTCGTCAAGCGCCACGTCGCGGTCCTTTCCGCGGACCCTCGGGAGGTGCCCGACGCCCGCCCGATCCCCGAACTCTCGTACGAAGAGGCCGAGGAGCTCGCCCAGTTCGGAGCGCGGGTGCTCCACCCGCTCACGATCGAACCGGCGCGCGCCCACGGCATCACGCTGCGCGTTCGCTCGCTCGAGGACCCCACGGTGGTGACGACGATCGCCCCGCCCCGCGCCGGGCGTCGCAACCGTGCCCTCACGATCCTCCGCCCGCTTCGCCTTCTGCGATTGAGAGTCCCCGGGGGGCGGCAACGGCCCGGGATCGTCGCGGAGGTCTCCCAGCGGCTATCTGCGGCCCACGTGAACCTCGTTCAACTCTACACCTCCTCGGCCCTGCTCTGCCTGGTCCTCGCTCCCGAACAGGTCGTCGCGGCGATCCGCGCGCTGGCCCCCGTGACCCGTGACGCCGCGGCGATGCTGGACGGACCCTACCGGGTCGCCATCGTCACGGCGATCGGGGACGGAGTGCTCGATGACCTCGCTGCGATCCCCGAGAGCGCGATCCGCGGTGCCCAGGGGTTCAGTGCCACTCCCCGGGCGCTTTCACTCGCGGTACCGCTGGCGCGCGGCTCTCGGGTGCTGCGGGAGCTGCACCGCGCCCTCGTTACCGCCGAGGATCCATGAAGGACGCGTGGACGGCGTTCACGCAGGGCGCCGAGGGTCGCGAGGCCGTGGGATACTTCGAGGCGGCGCCCCGGCCCGGATCGCCGACCGGTCGGGCCGTGTCGTTCCTCTCCGCGTCCGAGATTCGGACCATCACCCCGCGTGCCTCGCCCCAGGAGGAGGGCCGACACGTCGAACGCTTCCTCCGGGAGCGGGCGGGTCGCGCGGCCATGGGCTTTCTCGGGTTCGACGGGGTCGGCCTGTTCGAACCGCGGCTGCGTGCGTTCCCGGCCGGGGACCCCTTTCCACTCGGGATGTTCGCGCTCGTGGATCGCCCTACCCACGCTCGTGTCGGTCGGCGGGCGCCCCCGAAGGGGGCCCCCTACGGACCCGCCGCGGGCAAGCCCCTCCACGACTCGCTCCCGTCGCGGGCCTACGCCCGCAGTGTCGTTCGCCTCGTGCAGGAGATCCGGAACGGGGAGGCGTACCAGGTCGTCCTCGCCCATCGCCGGACGTGGAGACGACCCAAGGACCTGATCGACCGCGCCGGTCGGCTCCGGGATTCCGAGCGGTACGCGTTCTTCTACTACCTCCGGTTCGGCGACTTCGAGATCGTGGGGGCCTCCCCCGAATCGGTCGTCGAGGTCGCGGGCGACCGTGCCTACCTTAACCCGATCGCCGGAACGATCCCCCGAAGTGAGCGCCGGTCGGGCCGGATGCCGCTCGCCCTCGACCCGAAGGAGCTCGCCGAGCACCGCATGCTGGTCGACCTCGCGCGCAATGACCTGGGCTCGGTGGCACGCCCGGGAACGGTGCGCCTGCTCTCCCGGGAGAAGCTCGAGAGCTACGCTCGGCTCGACCATCTCGTGACCCGGGTCGGGTCTCGGCTCCGCCCCGGTGTCGGTCCGTGGGACGTCCTGTCCGCCGCGTTCCCTGCCGGCACCGTGGCCGGCGCGCCGAAGATCCGAGCGACCGAGCTGCTGCGCCGGGAGGAGGCGAGCTGGAGGGGCCCCTACGCCGGCACGGTAGGCCTCATCGAGGGCCACGGACGCGCCGATTGGGCGCTCGCGATCCGAACCGGATTCGCTACCGGAGAGCGGCTCTACACCGCGGCCGGTGCGGGGATCGTCCATCGGTCCGAGCCCCGGCGCGAGTTCGACGAGACGCTCACCAAACTCGCCCACATCGAGTCGACCCTCGTCGGAGGTGGAGGGTGAAGGTCCTGCTCGTCGACCACGAGGACTCCTTCGTCCACAACATCGAGCAGGCGCTCGCCGCGGACGGTGCGAGGGTCTTCTGTGTTCGCGCGACCACCCCGATCGCAGACGCAGTGCGGATCGACCCGGACGCGGTCGTCCTCTCGCCCGGGCCGGGCCATCCCCGCGACCGGAGGATGACGGGCCTTGCCCGGGCGCTCCTGAGGAAATGGGACACCGAGCGCCCGTTCCTGGGCGTCTGCCTCGGGCACCAACTGATCGCAGAATACTACGGGGCCCGCGTCACGAGAGCGGAGGCTCCGGTCCATGGCGAGACCAGTGCCATTCGCCACGACGGACGCGGGGTATTCGTCGGACTGCCCAGTCCCACGGACGTCGCCCGATACCATTCCCTCGTCGTGGACCCGGCGTCCATCCCGTCGCGCCTCGAGGTGTCGGCCCGAAGCGACGAAGGGGTCGTAATGGCGCTCCGTCACCGCGGGCGGCCGGTGGAGTCGGTCCAATTTCACCCGGAATCGTACCTCACTCGGGCGGGGCCCGCGCTCCTGCGGAACTTCCTCAAAGAGGTCCGGGGCTGACCGTGCTCGACCTCCGTCGTCTCCTCGACCCTCGCCCCTTGAACCCCGGCGACGTTCGGGGCGCGTTTGACGCGCTCACTTCCGAGGCGTCCGACGACGTGGAGCGAGCGGCAATCCTGGTGGCGCTCTCGGCCCGGGGAAACCCGGCGGAGGAGCTGGTGGCATTCGCCCGGGAAATGCGCCGGCGTGCCGTGCCGTTTCCCATCCCGGCGCGCGACCGCGCGCTCGACCTGTGCGGCTCGGGCGGCGCGCCTCGCCCATCGTTCAATGTCTCCACTGTCAGCGCGTTCGTCGTCCGTGCGGCGGGGCTTCGTATTGCAAAGCACGGAAACCGCAGCCGTGGCGTCTGCGGCTCGAGCGACCTTCTCGCCGCCCTCGGACTCCCCGTGATGACATCCATCCCTTTCGCGCGAGCGTCCTATCGTCGGTACGGCATCGCGTTCCTCCACGCGCCGCTGTTCCACCCTGCGACGCGCGCGGTCGCTGCGGTTCGCCGTCGCTTGGGTGTCCCGACCATCTTCAATCGTCTCGGACCGCTCGCAAGCCCCGCCCGGGTCCGTTGCCAGGTCACCGGCGCGGTCGACGTCCCGACCGCGTTCACCACGGCCACTGTCCTCCGCTCCCTCGGGGTCCCGCGGGGGGTCGCAATGACGTCCGACGAAGGATGCGATGAGTTCTCTCCCCGCGGGCCGACGACTGCGGTCGTTTGGAACCCCTCCCGGACCCGCCGGCTCCGCATCCGGCCCGGAGATTTCCTGACTTCGGACGATCGTCGAGGCGCGTGGGGCCCGCTTCCTCCCTCGGCCGCCGCCGAGGAGGCCGAGCGAATCCTCGCCGGGGGCGGCGGAGCACGTCGCGGCTCCGTCTTGTTGACGAGCGGAGCGGCGATCTGGGTCGCCGGGGAGGTTCGCTCGCTGGGCGCGGGGGTCGACCGTGCCCGAGACGCGCTCGATTCCGGTGCCGCCGAAACCGTCCTCGAACAACTTCGTGGCCTCGCCGCAGGTTACCCCCTGAGCCAGGAGGCGTGACGGTGGGATTCCTTGCGGAGATCGTTCGGGAGACCCGCGCGACCATCGCCCGACCGGACTACCTTTCGAGCGTCGGGCCCTCGAGGGCTCGGGCTGGCACGTCCAGCCTCAGGAGGGCGGTGACGGAGGCGGGCGATGGCGGTGCGCTCCTGGTGGAGTTCAAGCGCGTCTCCCCCGGCTCGGATTCTCCTCTCCTCCCCCCGCGGTCGCCCGCAGAGTTCGTACGGTCCACCGGTCCCGGAGGGGTCGCCGCGTATTCGTGCGTCGCGAGCGAGCCTCGGTTCCGCGGGTCCCCCCGAGACGTGGCGGACCTCGCCGCGGCCACCCCCCTCCCCGTGCTGTTCAAGGATTTCATCGTCGATCCGCTCCAGCTCGAGGCGGCCGTTCATACGGGAGCGGGCGCCGTACTTCTCATCGCCCGTCTCGAGACCGAGGGGCTCCTCTCGACCCCGCTCGCGGAGCTGGCGGACCAGGCGCACGCTCGACGACTGGAGGTGCTCCTCGAGTTTCACGACAGGTCAGAATTAAGACAGGTCGGGGGCGTGGCCGCGGACATGTTCGGCGTCAACGTCCGGGACCTCGACACGCTCCGGATGGCGCCCGCGGTGGCGGACGCTACCCTCCGGGCCGCGGCGAGCCTCCGGCCGCTGCTGGGCTTGAGTGGGGTCGCCTCCCCGGCGGACGCGCTCCGTTTCTGGGACGCGGGAGTCGACGGAATCCTCGTGGGGAGTTCCGTGGCTCGGGCGAGCGATCCCGGCGCTTTCCTTCAGAGCCTCCATCGCCCTCCCCGAGGAGCGCCCGCATGAGGACCTTCGTCAAGTTCTGCGGCCTGAAGGAAGAGTCGACGGTCAAGGAGGTCCCCTCGGGCGGCGCGGCGGGATTCGTGGTCGAAGTGGCCGCGTCCCCGCGCAACATCTCCCTTGAGGTCGCGGCGTCGCTGATCGAACACGTCCCGACCGAGGCAGAAGCCTGGGCCGTCGTGGTCAATCCGACCGCGGAACTAATCCACCGCCTCTTCGAGGAGGTGGGCGTCGACAGGATCCAGGTCTACGGACCCGTCCCTGCGGGTCTCGAGTTCCTCGAGGTACACCATCTGGTCCCCTCGATTCCCGTGGGACCGCCCGGAGGGAACCTTCCGGAGCCGACCGTCCCACCGGCGGAAGATTACCCTCGGATCCATCTCGACGCTGCCGGGCAGCCTCTCCCCGGGGGAAGCGGCGCCCGACCCGATTGGGAGGTCTGTGCCCGGATCGTCGACGCGAACCCCGGCCGGAAGTTCGTCCTCGCCGGAGGTCTCACTGCCGAGAATGTGGCGGACGCGTTGGCGACTGTTCGACCCTGGGGCCTCGACGTCTCGTCCGGGATCGAGAGCGCTCCGGGCGTCAAGGACATCGAAAAGATGCGCGCCTTCCTGCACTCGGTCACCGACTACGAGTCGAGCCATGCCTAGACGGTTCGGCCGCTTCGGCGGCGCCTACGTTCCCGAAACCCTCGTTCCTGCGCTCGAAGAACTCGAGGCGACGTGGCGTTCTGCTCGGAGGGACCCTGCGTTCCGAGCGGAGCTGCGCCGCCTCAGCACCACGCTCGCCGGACGCCCGACCCCGCTCTACTTCGCTCGCAACCTGACGCGACGCGGCCGCGGCGCAGAGATCTGGCTGAAACGAGAGGACCTCGTCCACGGCGGTGCCCACAAGTTCAACAACGCGCTCGGCCAGGGTCTGCTCGCGGTTCGCATGGGCAAGCCACGCCTGATCGCTGAGACCGGTGCCGGTCAGCACGGGGTGGCCACGGCGATGATCGGCGCCGCGCTCGGTCTCGAGACGGAGGTCTACATGGGGGAGGTCGACATGGCCCGACAGCGCCCGAACGTCGAGCGAATGCTCCTCCTCGGGGCGAAGGTGATTCCCGTTCGCAACGGCACCCGCACCTTGAAGGACGCGATCAACTGCGCGCTGCGCGACTGGATCGAGAACGTGCGCACCACGCACTACCTGCTCGGGTCGGCGGTCGGCCCCCATCCGTTCCCGACGATCGTCGCGGACTTCCAGAGCGTCATCGGCATGGAGATCCGGCGGCAATCCCTCCGCGCGTTCGGTCGGTTGCCGGACCTCGCCGTCGCGTGCGTGGGGGGCGGCTCGAACGCGATCGGAACCTTCCACCCGCTCCGGTCCACCTCGGTCGAGCTCCTCGGCGTCGAGGCGGGAGGACCGAAGGGTCACGGCCGCGGTGCCGCTTCCCTCGCGAAAGGGGCGCCGGGAGTCCTCCATGGGAGTTTTTCGTTCGTCCTCCAGGACGCGGACGGTCAGGTCGCCGAGACCGAGAGCGTGTCGGCCGGGCTCGACTATGCCGGAGTCGGACCCGAGCATGCTTACTTGAAGGAAAGTGGGCGCGCCCGATACATCGCCGTGCACGACGAGGACGCCCTCGCGGCGTTCCACTGGCTCGCCGAAGACGAGGGGATCCTCCCGGCCCTCGAGCCCGCGCATGCGATCTACGCTGCGGTCCGCGAGGCCCGCCGACGCCCGAAGGGCGGGCACGTCGTGGTCACACTTTCCGGCCGGGGCGACAAGGACCTGGAGGTCGTCGCGCGTGCGGCTCGCTAGCGCGCTCCGCGACGCCCGCGCCGGCGGGCGGACCCTCGTCGTGCCGTACCTGATGGTCGACCGAGCGCGACGCCGTGGGCTGCTCCGGACCGTGACCGCGCTGCGGGACGGCGGCGCGTGCGCTCTCGAGCTCGGCTTTCCATTCTCCGACCCGATCGCCGACGGACCCGTGCTCGAGGCCGCCCACGAGAAGGCGCTGCGCGACGGAACGAAGTGGGACGACCTGCTGGACGCCCTCCGCACGGCGAGCCCGGTCCTCCCGACCGCGGTGATGACCTATGCCAACCCGCTCGTCCACCGGGGGCTGGACCGTTCGATCGGCGACCTCGCCGCTGCGGGGGCGACCGGGCTGATCGTCCCGGATCTCTCGTTCGAAGAGAGTGTCCCGTTCCGGACGGCGGCCCGCCACCTCGGCGTATCGGTCGTGCTCCTCGTGGCCCCCGGGATCTCCCCTCCCCGACTGGCCCGGATCGCGCGGTCGTCGCGGGGGTTCCTCTACCTCGTAAGCCACTACGGGACGACGGGCGGAGTTTCCCGGGGCTCCTCGATCGACCTCCGGCCGCTCGTCGCGACCGTGCGCCGGGCCGCGCCGGGGCTCCCCGTGTTGGTCGGTTTCGGCGTCCGGGACCGGGCGAGCTCCGAGCGAGCGCTCGCGAGCGGGGCCGACGGGGTCATCGTCGGCAGCGCCCTCGAAGAACAGCTCCGCCGTGATCCGACGCCCCGTGCCGTCACCCGTTTCGTTCGGGCGATCGCGAACGCTCGCGGTCGTCCACGCTTATAGTCCCAAACGCTCCCCGATCCCGATGGCGAAGGGTCCTCCCTCTCCGGCCGTCTGGGTACAGCTCGCGCAAGCGATGGTCGCACGCGAGCTCGTCGACTCCTTCGGCCTTCCGGAGCGACGCGCGGCCGAGCTGCTCGGCCTTGCCCCCTCCGCGGTCTCTCAATATCGTTCGGGTCACCGGCTCGGGTCCGTCCTCACTTCGCTCAGCGGGGACGAACGCTCGACCGCCGTCGCGCGGACCGCGGCCCAGCAGCTCAGCGGCCTGCCGGGACCGTCGTCCGAGACGCTCGGGATCTTGCTCGAGGCGGCGCGCGACCTCGCCGAGGTGGGAGGAGCCCGCTCCGGGCGACGCATGCGTATCGGAGGAGCACGACCCAACGGTGCCGGGGCCCGAGACCTCGCCCGCGCTCTCCACCATCGGATTCAGATCGAGCAGTCAGCGGTGGCGGAGTGCATGCGCCTGGCCCAGAAATCTCGGGACGAGCTGACCCGCTCAGTGTTCCGACAGATCGCGGCCGACAGCCTTCGTCATGCCGAGATCGTGGCCTCGATCCAGACCTACCTCGACCGGGGACTCAATCATTCGATCGCGTCGGGCGTCGTGAGGGAGGACATCGTGCGATTGATCGCGCGGGAGCGCGAAGCCGAGGCCAAGGGACCGGTCGATGTCGAAGCACAACTGGGGGGGATCATGTCGGTGCTCTGGGAGAGCATGGAGGCCGACGAGCGCAAGCACCAGGCCCTACTCGACCGGATGCTCTCGACGGGGTTCCCGATCACGAAGAATCGGGAAACTCGGTCCGCCGGGTCGCGGGCTGCGGTCCGGGGCGCGTCCTCCTCGGAAAAGTGACGGGCCTAACGCGGTGAGCGTCGGGACCGGTCACGGTCACGCGACGCGCGGCACGGCGTCGTGGCGGGCCTACGGGCGGATCCGCTCGAGGGAGAGGAACCGCACCTTCGCATCGGTTGCGACCCCGGCGAGCACGAACTCCTTCCGTACCCCTTGCGCGACGCGAACGCCGCCCGCGATCTCGGGCCACGCCGCCCGGTGAGTGGCCGGCACGGCCTGCACGAGATACCGGGCGTGGGCGTGCTCGGGGTTCCGGGGGTAGGCCCGAAAGTGGGCTCCGTACTTGAATCCTGTTTTGACGACGAGCTTTCGTCCGCGCAACTCGCGATACGCCGCGCGCCGCTCCCGGAAGCGCGGGTCGAGACGACGTGCCCGTCGTTCGAGACGGTCGAGCGGAACCGAGCGGCCGGACTTCGTGTCCCGCAGCGAGAGCTGACCGGAGTCGACGAGGTAGACCGCTTCGAGGAGCGAGAGCTCTAGTCGGTCCCCGACGCGGCTCCCGTAGGCCAAGGTCCGACCCAACTCGTCGACCGCTGTGGGGTCGTGGACCGTCACGCGGTCGTCGGAGAGCCACCCCTCGGTCGGGACGGCGAGGGGCGTCGGCTGGAGGGCCCCGCTCGGGGTGGCCCGACGGACTCGATAGGTACGTCAGGTCGGACTCTTCGTCCACGAGCGCGAGGAGCAGGAGCTTCTTCGCGCTCTGCGACCGGTCGGCGAGGTCGAAGAGGCGAGCGAGGTCGAACGGGACCCGCTCGCTCAACGCCTCGACCCAGTACCGTGACGGCGTTTTGTGCAGGATCCCGCCGCGCGGGAGGACCGAGAACGCGACGGGCGGGGGAGTGGCTCGGACGACGTAGCCCCGTTGGCGCAGGTCCCGGTAGACGAGGTATCGGACCGCGTACCCCGGGTCCGCCCGAACGGCGCGGCGGAACACTTCCGGCCACCGCGCAGCGCGGCCGGACGGCGTGGCGATCTCCGCGCGGCCCATCTCCGAAAGGTAGACCGCCTCGTAGCGGTCGAGCGTGAGCCCGCCGTCGGCCGCCGGGGTTCCGAAGAATCCCTTCGCGTAGATCGAACTCGATTCCGCGGGGTCGGTAAATCGAACGGTCGCGTCCGGGCCGAGAACGCCGGTCACTTCGGAGCGCTCCGAAGTTCGGAGAGCGTGGCGAGCGATTCGAGGTGCACGCCGACGGCCTTCAGGCGGTCGGCCGCCCCCTGTTCGCGGTCGAGGACGACGAGCGCCCGGTCGACGACTCCTCCTGCGGCCCGGATGATCTCGACCGACCGGACGGTGCTACCACCCGTCGTGGTGACGTCTTCGATCACGAGGACCCGCGACCCCGCCGGGATCTCGCCTTCGAACGACTGGCGGGTCCCGTGCTCCTTGGGGGCCTTCCGGAGGACCACGTACGGTCGTCCCAGCTCCAGAGCCACCGCGACGACGAGCGGCACCGCACCGAGCTCCATACCAGCGAGACGGTCTTCCGAGCCCACCCGGGCCGCCAGCCCGCGCGCGAGCACGGAGAGCCGGTGGGGGTCGGGCCATGCCTTTTTCACATCGATGTAGACGTCGCTCTTCTCGCCCGACGCGAGCGTGAACTCCCCGAACCGGACCGCACCGGCGTCGATCAAGAGCCGAAGGATCTCCTCCCGGCTCGGAACGTCCGAGCGCTCATGCGAGGTCACCAGGGCACCTTCTTCAGGCCGAGCTTGTAGCCGACCCAGTTAAAGACGGTGTGCAGTCCGAGCGTGTAGACGAGGAGCCAGAAGACCCCTTCCCAGCTTCCGAACACCCCCACGAAAAGGCCCCGGTAGAACACGAGGCCGAGACCGATCGGGACGAGCACGAACGGCAATTGGTCGAGCAAGAGCGTACGCGCTCCGCTCTCCCGCCCGAGACGTCGTTTGATGAACGACCCCAGCGCGTCCCCACTCATCGCACCGAACGTGAGGAGCGCGACGACCGGGATCGCCGCCACGAGGCTGGGCGCGAACTGGGGAACCAGCTGGAGGTTCGGCGGCGCGAGCAGGATCAGCCACGCCTCGAGGAGACCGACCGGCATCGCGACGAATCCCCCGAAGAGAAACCCCGACCAGCTCTTGGAGGGGCCGAGCACCCGCCGCCCGTCCCTCGCCCACACGCGGCCGAAATCCATCGGCGGACCCCGCCCCCGAGGCAGGGTCGCGAGCGCGTTCGCGACGTAGGCCGGCAGGAGGAGCCAGAGAACAGCGAGCGCGGACGATTCGAACGGATCCAGCACGGGACCCCCGTTAGGGCTCCCGCACGAACCGCTCGATCGACGCCGCTACCGCCGCGATCTTCCGAGGGTCGACGCTCTCCTCGGCTTCGTGGATATGGGACTCGGGGTCACACACCCCGAAGACGAGGGCGGGCATCGGCTGGTTCGTCGGCGTGCGGAGGTTCCGAAGCGCGCTCGCGTCTGTTCCGCCGTACTCTCCTCGGATTCCGTGCACTCCGAGGGTATCGCGGAGGATCCCCTCGAGCTTGATCAGCGCGGGGTGGTCGAGCGGCAGGGCGTAGCCGGCGCGGCCCCCACCGGGGGGGGACTCGATGCGGGCGAGCGGGGCATGCGCCGCGGTCCAACTGCGAACGTAGCTCAAGGCCGCGTCGATCCCCTCCTTGAACTCCATCTCGGGTGGGAGCCGTAGGTCGATGACGAAACGCGGCGTGCACGTCGCCCGACCGTCGAGCCATCCGCGGTCGATCGCCGCCCGCAGGATCGTGAACGTGACCGGGACCGGGTTGTGAGCCCGGTGGGGGTAGCCGCCGTGCCCGGATTCCCCGACGAGCTGCATCGCCTGGGCCCCGGGCGGAATGACAAGGGCCGCCGCTCCGGCCGACTCGAGCCGGTACGGGGCGGGGACCAATGCCGAGAGCCGGGTGCGCAGTGTGTCGACCTCGGCGGCCGGCCCCCCGACGACCCACGTAACCACGCGAGCGATCTGGTTGCCCGCGTCGTTCTCGGAGTGGGCAGCCAACAGACGGATATGGGCTGGGTCGGGGACGGTGCCTTCGAGATCGAAGCGGGTCACGGTCGCCCGGCCCGTGATCACGGGCTCCGGAGCGTGGCGGTCCGGCCAATCCGGTGAGAGGTACTCCGATTTCCAAGTGCGCGCCACTTCATGAAGGCCGACGAGCGCGCTCCCGTAGGCCAGCGTGTCGAGCAGGGATACCGGCGCGGAGAACGTCCCGACGAGCCCCCCCGCTCCGCTCGAGCCCGCGGTCGCCAGCGGGCTACCGTCGGGAATCAGGGCAACGTCTCCTTGGAGGAGCCGTTCCGGGTCGTCCGGGGCTCGGAGGCCATCGTGTTCCTTGACCGCCTCCACCCCGCCCTCGCCCCCGGTCTCCTCGTCGCAGCACGCGATCAGGCGAACGTTCCGGGGCGACGGCGTCGGTCCATTCGCGAGGCGACGCATCGCCTGCAGGGAAGCGACGACCCCACCCCCGAGGTCATCGGCGGCGCCACGACCGTAGAGACGACCGTCGGACCGCAACGACAAGCTGTGCGGCGGAGTGCGCCATCGCGGCCACTGCTCGGCCGGGACCGGCACGACGTCGAAGTGCGCGAGGATGAGCACGGTCTCCTTCGCGCCGACGTCGAGGTCGATGATGACGTTCGGTCGGTTGGCACCCTGCCAGTCCCCCGGGATGTCCCCCGCGACCAGCGGGTCGTAGATGCGGGTCGATAGGCCCGCGGCCCGGGCAGCCCGGACGATCACGTCCGCGGCCCGGAGGTAGTTGGCCTTATCCACCCGCTGGTGCGCCCGATCGATGAGATTGGTCGGAGCGGCGGCGACCAGCTGGGTGAGCAGTCGGAGCGACTCCTCGTCGCCCATCGTCGCCGCGGCGCCCTTTAGGTCCGGTTCCGAGGAGACCACGTCGACCTCCGGATCACTTCAGGGCGAATGTGACGACGAGGGAGCTCATCAGCAGGAGGAGGAACGTGGCGACCGCCATGTTCGTGAACATCGACAGGGTGTCGCCGAGCGAGGTCAAAAGCCGTGCGGTGAACCCGGGTCCGAGGACCTGGACCGAGGGGACATCCTTCGAACCGAAGTAGGCCTCGGCGGGAGCAAGGTCGGCCTTTGCGCTCTCGAGGACCGCCGCTGCGTCCCGCGTGAGCGCTTCGAGGGAGTAGCGCTCTCCGACCGGGTTGATGCCCCGTCGACCTCGTGGACGACGTGGTTGTCGGTCGTGAGCACCTCCGCGACGTCGACGACCCGCTCGAGCGCCCGGACGATCGGGTCCCGGAATCCCTGAACCAGGTTGTTTCCGTCGATGAGGACGTACCCCGAGGTCCGGCCGGCGGCTCGGATGACGAGGGCGCGAATTCCCTGGGGTCCGATCCCGGTCACGCCGATGCTGTAGCCTCCCCGTCCCGCGACCCCTACCTCGATCCCGCCGGGGACCGCCGCGGCCTGGGCGGCCTGGAGGGCGGCTCTGGTATCGGCGACGAGCTTCTCGGCGGTCGGGGTGCCGTAGGTGATGTCGCCCTTCCCTTCGACGTACGAATTGTGGGCATCGATGAGCGCGAGGCGAAGGGTCCCATCCCGCCCGAGCTCCCGGTCGATCCGGTCCCCGACGCTAAACGCGATATCGTCGGTCGGGTCGGGCGCCTGCGTCATGACCACCAACGCGACATCCCCGATCCGCTGGACGCGAGCGAGACTTCCGCGATACGGAGAAACTGAGCGGACTCACCCGGTGCGCCACCGGGGGGCCGAACGAGCGGAGGACCTCTCGGCCGGCGGCGCCAATCCGGTCGACCGCGCTCTCCGCGGGAAGGTCGAGATCATGGTCGCAGGGCGTGTGCGGCACCAGCACGACGCCGGCATCCGTCCCGAGCTGGTCGGAGAGCTTTCGGGGGAGGTCGCTCGCCCCAAGGGCGGCGAACGGCCCCGGGTGCACCGTCGGGAGCGCGACCGTGGCGCGCGCCTTCCCGTCCCGGAAGAACGAGAGGAGGCTGACCCGCAGGTCGACCGGGAACGAGTGCTTCTCGAAAAACGCCTCGAGCGCTCTCGTCGCCGCCGGGTCCCGCAAGGCGACGTGGTCGATCAACGGTCGGATGAGAGAGATCCCCGAGCTCTGGAACTCCCGGCGGAGCGGGCGGTCGGCGGCGCGAAGGAGGACGACCGCGCACAGGAATCCGATCGCGAGGAAGAAGAACGCGGCGACGACCACGTGCAGGGTCGGCGGGGCGAGGACGGAGAGACCGAGCAGGGAGAGGACCGGCTGTAAGAGGGTACCGGGGAGCGAGAGGGCGTGGCTGGGTCGCGACAGGCCGAAGAGGCTCATATGTCGGAACCAGACCGCGGGTCCCGCGAGGAACACCCCGAGAAAGACGACGCTCGGGACCTGGGTGGGCCACACCATGAGCGCCCCGCGCCACACGAGCGCGATCGGGAGTTGCACCCCCAGCACGAGAAGCGACAGGAGCATCGCTCGCCGGAACTCGAGCCGGCCCCCGAGCGCCCGGGAGAGGGGAGTCGTGGCGAATCGCCGCGATCAGCGCCGGGAACGCGAACCCGAGCAGTAAGCCTTCCCCGACGAGCGTGACGTTGGGCCACCAGAGTACGAAGGCGAGCGCCGCGCTGAGCCCGAGGATCCCACCGATCGCGACGGGGGGGCTGGGGGCCCGGAAAATCAGGGTGCCCCGATGCACAACGCCCGGTCCAGTATCGCTGGAAGGAGGACCGTCAACGGCCACGATCGCGTCGCACCTCCTCAAGGATCCCGCGGAAACCGTCCCCCAGCCCCTCTTCCTCAGTGATCGTCCCGGTCACGAGCAGCTGAGCTCCCGCGTCGAGGAGCGAGCGGGCGTCAGCGCCGGTGCGGATGCCTCCACCCACGACCAGGGGGATCGAGAGCGCCGAGCGCACCGCCCGCACCATCGGTGCGGGCACGGGAGCGGGGGCTCCGGACCCCGCCTCGAGATAAACGAAACGCATCCCCAGTAGCTCCGCGGCGAGGGCGTACCCGGCCGCGGCATCGACGTCCTCCCGGGCAACGACGTCGACCTGACCGACCTCTCCGACCCGCATTCCGGGGGCGATCACGAGGTAGCCGAGGGGGATCGCCTCGAGGCCCATGCTCCGGACGACCGGGGCCGCTCGGGCATGCGTACGGATAACGAGGTCCAGGTTGCGGGAGTTGAGTAGGCTCATGAACAGGACGGCGTCGGCCTCGGGCGTGAGGGAAGTCGCGCCCTCCGGAAAGATCACGACGGGCGCGTCCACCTCGGCCTTGACCGCGGAGGCGGTCGCGCCCATGACCTCCCGGGAGATCCCGGTCGACCCACCCAGCAAGATGACATCGCTTCCTAGGTCGACCGCCCCACGAGCGACCTTTGCTGCCCTCTTCCCGGGGGATTTGTCGGGGTCGATCAGCGTGAAATGGACCGGTCCCTTCTCGAGATGCTCGTGGAGATACTCCTCCACCCGGCCGTGCCGGCGAGAGGGCGTCAACGGAACGCCACCGCCAGGAACGCAAGCAGTGCGACGGTCATCGCGACCTTGCTCATCGTCTGCTCCCAGTGGAGCCGTTGGGGCAGGAAGGCCACCGACACCACGAAGACCGCATCGGCGGCGAGGACCAGCCCGAGATACATAATTCCGGCTACCGAGGCGACGTGGACGAACCAGAACAACGGAACGAAGCTCAGCGCGATCGCCGTACCCGCTGCCACCCGAGCCACCACCCCGGAGACGGAAAGACCGTGGGTCTTGGGAAGGGTCTGCCGCGTCACGTCCCCTGCGACGTCTTCCATGTCCTTGATGACCTCACGGCTCAGCGTCGCGAGGAAGGCCATCGCAGCGAACGGGGCGAGCAGGAGGGCATTTCCCCCAGCGGCGCCCCCATACAGGAAGACCAGTCCGGTGAGCAGAGCGACCGCGAGGTTGCCGCTGAGCCCTGCCGCCTTCAACCGAAACTCGTAGCCGAGCATGGTCGCGAGCGCGATCGCGAGGACCACTCCTACCAGCGGGTACAGCAGGATGACCGGTAGCGCGGCCTCAATCCCGCCCACGAACAATCCGATCGCGATGATGCGCGCGCCCTGAACGGAAATCGCGCCGGTGACCAAGGGTCGGTCCGGATGGTTGACGCGGTCGCCTTCGACGTCCTCAAGGTCGTTGAGGACGTTCCCGCCCGCGGTCACAAGCGCTGTCGACATGGCGGCGAGAAGGAGGATCGCCCAGAACTCGAGGGACCCCGCGATGCCCATTCCGTGCGCGACGAGCCCCCCCACGACCGTCCCCACGAAGGAGACGACGAGGTTCCCCACGCGCACCAGCCGCAGCGCCGGATGCACGCCGACGGATGGCCGAGCGGGTCGCTTAACCGTTTGCTTGAACCGCCCTCGGGGCGAAGGTGTCGGGGAGCGGCCGCTCGGTGGGTCCAGGAGCCGCTGCTTACGCCCCAGTTCGCGGCCCGTTATATGCCCCCGCGCCTCGATGGGGAGGAATGGTCCGTTCGCGAGTTCCGAGACCCGCGGTCGACCAATTCCGCCTCCCGAACGGTCTACGGGTCATCCTCGCTCCGAATCCGGCGAGCCCGACCGCGAGTGTCTGGGTCTGGTATCGCGTCGGGTCCAAGAACGAGCATCCCGGGATTACGGGCGCGTCCCACTGGGTCGAACACATGCTGTTCCAGGGGTCACCCCGGTACGGGAAGGGAGCGATCGACCGGGCGATCGTCAGCCTGGGCGGGGAGCTGAACGCGTTCACGGACACCGACTTCACCGCCTACTTCTCGACCGTCCCGCGGGAGTCCCTCGCCGTACCGCTCGACATCGAGGCCGACCGCATGACGCGAGCGCTGATCACCGACAAAGAGGTCGAACGCGAGCGCACGGTGATCCATTCGGAGCGCGAGGGGAACGAGAACTGGCCCGAGTTCCGAGTGGAAGAGGAGCTCTACCAGCTGGCGTTCCGAGTTCATTCCTATCGGTGGGAAGTCTTGGGTCGTCGGACCGATATCGAACGACTGACTCCGAGCGAGTTGCGGGACTACTATCATCGGTTCTACGGGACCCGCAACGCCGTCCTCGTCGTCGCCGGCGGGTTTGACCGCGCGGCGGTCGCCCGGGACGTCGCGGCGTCGGTTCTCGCGCTTGCCCGCGAGCGGGAGCGACGTGGCCGTGGACGACGCGGAGCCGCCCGCACGCGGCGAGCGGCGAACGGAGCTCTCGGGGCCGGGCACGACCCCGTACCTCCAGATGGGGTGGCGCTCTCCGGCGGTCCACGACCCCGAGACACCGGCGACGATGGTGATCGACACTGTGCTGGGAGGCGAGACTCGGCTCTTCTCCGCGGGTGCCGGATGGGGTCGCGCGAGCGAACACCCCTCGGCACGCCTCTATCGCGCGCTGGTCGACACCGGACTCGCGGTCCGGGCGACGAGCGAGTGGAGGCCGCGCGATTACCCTTCGCTTTTCACTGTCCAAGCCCAGGCCGTGAAGGGGGTGTCGCTCGACCGCCTTGAATCTGCCGTCAACACGGTCGTGGCGCGCTTGGCGCGAACCGGTCCTACTCCCCGGGAGCTCGACGACCTCCGCGCAAAGATTCGCCGAGGCGCCGCGTTGTCGTACGAAGGCGCCTCTCGCACCGGGTTCCGCCTGGGATACTTCTCGACCCTCGGCTCTCCCGAATACGAGGACGAACTGTTCCACTCCCTCCTAAGGGTCACCGCCGGCCAGATCCGAGAACGCGCCCGGGACCTCTTCCGCGCCGAGAGCCGAGTCGTAGTGCGCTACACCCCGAAAACGGAGGGCGAGGACGATTAGCGAGTCCGACCCGCTCCGGCTCGAGTACGGAGCAGAGGTGGCCGGCCTCTGCGTCGTGCGACAAGCCCCACCGGTGGGCGCCGCCAGTTTCTCGGCGAGCTATGTGGGTCCGGCCGGATGGGGGTTCGACCCCGTCGGAGAGGAGGGTGTGGCCCGCATCGTCAACCATCTGGTCACGGTGGCCGCTGGTCGGTATGACCGCGTCGCTCTCGCCCGGCGGCTCGACCGCGCCGGCGCCACGCTGTCCAGCCACGACAGCCCCGAAACGGTCCAGGTGACGATCTGGGGACCGGTGGAGGATTGGGAGTCGTTGCTCTCGTTGCTCGCTCAGGTGGTGCTCGAGCCCCGATTCGACCCGGACGACCTTGCCCGGGTCCGACGGCAGATGTTCGAGCGTCAGCTGCGCGAGAGAACCCAGCCGGGGAGCCGCGCGGAACTCGAGCTGCTTCGAGCGGTCTTTCCGAAGGGCCATCCCTACCGGGCGACGGGGTTCGGCGGCCGGGCGTCCGTGACCAGCCTGACCCGTTCCCGACTCGCGCAGTTCCATCGCGAACACTACACCAGCGGCGGCGCCTCTGTCGTGCTCACGACCCCCGCCCCGCTTCGGACCGTCGAGCGGGCGGTGCGCGAGCAGCTCGGCGCCTTCCCGATCCGAACCGGTCCGCGGCTCCGCATGCCAAGGATGACGACGGTGCGACCGAAAGAAATCCAAGTCGACCTTCCGGGCCGGTCGCAGGTCGAAGTGCGCCTCGGGGGCCCCTCCGTCGCCCGGTCTTCCCCCGATACCCGGCGGCGTTCCTCGCGAACGAGGCGCTCGGCGGTCGGCCCATGCTTGCCCGGCTCTTCCAGCGGGTCCGCGAACAGAACGGGCTCGCCTACCACGCCTCGAGCCACCTCGAAACGATGCGGCTGGGGGGAGTCTGGTCGGCGGGAGCAGGCACCGGAGCGGACCGATGGCGCAGGGTCGTGCCGATGCTCGAACAGGAGGTGAACCGTCTCCGCCGGGTTCGAATGTCCTCGAAGGAGTTGCGCTCGGTGCGGGAGAGCGCGATCGGCGAGATCCCTCTCGCTCTCGAATCGACCTCCGACGCGCACGCCCTCGCGGTCGACGCAGCGTATCATGAGCTCCCTCCGGACTTCTGGCTGAACTGGCCCGCCCAGCTCCGCGCAGTGACCCCCCGCGACGTGCTCCATGCCGCGCGCACCGCGTTCGACCAGAATCGGTCGGTCACCGTCGTGGTCGGTCCCGTTCGCTCGGGCTAGGTCGCCCAGGACCCGGCCGGGGCCCCCGGTCCGCGGCCCTCGCTGCTTCCGGTCGCTCGGGGCGGAGCGGATTCGCCAATACGCACATATACGTCCCTTGCTCAGGGAGCCGCATGCGGCTCCAGCAGAAGGGAGACTCGCCCGTCCAAGGGATGCTTCGGAAGAACATCACAATCACGCCGGACGAGGAGGAGTTCCTCGCCCGCCACCCTGAGATTAACCAGAGCGCGCTGTTCCGGCAGATCGTGGAGAGCCTGATGCTCGCCGAGCGCAGCCCGAGCGTGGCGTCGACCCAGCAGGTTCGCCTCGGGAAGGCGGTCTACCGGTCGGGCGCGATCATGTTCCAGAGGCCGACCGAGAAGCGCACGGAGCGTTGAGACCCGACGCCCGCGCGGGAGCCTCGCCGTCCCGGAGTCGTGGTCCCACTCCGGTGAGCGCCGGTAGCCTGGCGTCATCCGCGCGCGAATAGAGGATGCCTTCGACGCCCGGGGTTCCGTTCCAGGCCGCCCGGGCGGTCGGTGCATCCAGCACCTCGAGAGCGTGCCGGGAGATTAGGTGGCCGAACGCCCAGCTCCTACGGCGGGCGAGGTCGGTGAAGTGCGGGGCATAGTGCCCCCCTCCGACCCCAAGCGCGACGCGGTCGAGAGGGTCCGGCGCGATCTCGGGGATCACGCGCGCCAGTATTCGTACCGCTTCCTCGGGAGGATGGGGGGCAGTGCCGTATCCGATCTCGACGAAGAACGCGGGGAGCTCCACCTCAGGACCGTGGTGGGTCGACTCGAACGTTACGGCCACCTGCGCGCCGCGCGCAACCTCGTCCAGCCCGCGCAGCGCCGCGGTCATCCGACGCGGGTCGGTGGGGGCCAGAATCCGTGGTCTGCCGCCGACCTCGGCGTTCGGGCCGGGATTTCCGAGGGGGTGCACCGTAAGGCACTCGATGTTCTGTTCGCTCCGGTGGATGGAAGGGAAGATGAGGGTCGGGTGTCGGCCCCGCAATTCGGCCGGAAGTCGAAGGTCGACCCGTTCGTCGTGGATGTGAAGGCCCGGCCGGGCAGGAGGAAGGAGTCGGGGCCTAACTTCCGGATAGGGGCCCCGTCCACGACCCATCCCGTGGCCTCGCGCGTCCCCCAGTGGTCCGCCACGAGCGAGGCGACCGGGTCGACCGCCGACACGAGTACGACATACGGTGAGTCCATCGACCCGTCACTGCCGGGAGGCTCAAGAGATTGCAGGGACCGGTCGGTGGCCGTCCGTTGGGGAAAGACGCTTCGGGGCGATCTCAGGGGCTTGTAGCCTCGAGCCTGGCCCGGGCTCTTCGGCAATCTGAGCTCTGAGAGAGCGGGAGGTGTCCTCCCCGAGAGGTCCCGAGTTAAGTGGGGGGCGTGATCCGAACGCCGAAGATCTACCGAACCCCGCGTTTCCAAAGAGGTCCTAGCAGGGGCCCGGTCGTTCGCGGGGACCCCGCTGCCGAAACTACTTGAAGCGGGGGGGCGCATCTTACCGACGCTGGCGACACTCCTCGAGAGGGATGCCGCAGGGGGTCCACCGCGGCCGCGAACAGTCCATCCGCCCCAGGGACCGAACTCCGCATCTCGACGGGCAACCGCGGCCTGGACTCGATGCTCGAAGGTGGGGTGATCGCCCGGCGCCCGTATCTCCTCGTGGGCCCGGCGGGCACCGGAAAAACCACACTCGCGCTACAGTTCTTGTGCGAGGGGGCGCGTCGCGGCGAGCGTTCCCTCTTGGTCAGTCTCGAGGAGCCACCGAACGAATGCCGGTTCAACCACCGGGGCCTCGGTCCCGAGTTCGAACGCGTCGAGGTGTTCGACGCTGATCCCGGACGTCATGCACTACGAACGGGTACCGTTCAAGGATATTTCGGCGGTTCGCTCGGCGATGCCGTTCAGCCATGTGCCGTTCGTCATCCGACGTACCCCGGAGCTCACGGGCGTCGAGGTGACGATCACCGCACTCGAGCAGATGCTCCGCAGCGAGGTCGCCCGTCTCGGGTACGCTCGGGTCGTCATCGATTCGCTGACCGCGCTCCAGTACTTCTGCATGAAGGGACTCGACGAGGTCGCCGGCGCCCAGACGTTCCTGCGGTTCCTCTCGGACCTCCAGGTCACGACGTTCCTCACGGTCGAGTCCTCGCTCGAGGAGGTCGACTCGGTCGAGCGGATGCTCGCCCGCGGAGTGATCCGATTGTTTCGCTGGGAGCAAAACGGGTCGACGGTCCGCGCGATCGGGGTGGAGAAGTTCCGCGGCAGCTCCCACGACGTGAGGCTGCACCCTTACCGTATCGGCCCCGACGGCCTCGACATCAACGTCGGGCTCACGATCTCGCGGCGAGGCGGCAAGGCGTGGAGGAGGCCCTAAGGACCGAGGTTGGAAAAACCGGCGATTTCGTCGGAGCGAAATCGGAACCGCCGCGCGAGTGACCGAGAACAGCGACCGGGTCGGACGAGATTTCCCCCTTGGGGATGGTGCTCCCGGCGGAAGTTTCCCGGGCCTGTCCGTGAGGGCCGGCCGTTTTGAACCCGCGTCAGAGGCTCGAGAGGCCTCTATCCTTGACCACTAGACTACGGGAGCGCCCGGGCTCCGTAGGGGGCTCGCTCTTTGAGCCTTTCTCCGTGGGCTACGGGGGGGCCCCCATCCTTCCGCCCATCGGCGGCAGATAGTGCCCCCGGGCCGAAGCCCCTAAGAGGCCCCCCGTTCCTCTTCCGTCCGTGACCCCGCCCGTGAAGGCCCGCAGTGGCCACATCCTCCTCGACCCGAAGCGCTCGTACCAGGACCTCGTCCGGGTCTATCCGGAGATCCACCGGCGCGTGGTCGAGATGAATCGACCGTTCGTGAAGGAGACCGACCCCCTTCTCCCCGAGGTACTGCTCGATGAGAATCTCCGGGACTTGAAGGGGGATCGCAAGCCCACCGGATACAACCGGGAAGATGCCTTCGGCCTCCGCCTCATCTTCCCGCTGTCCGATGAACGGCGGGCGGAGTTCTATTTCACGAAGCCGGCGCGGTGCCAGGAAGTCGTGCAGATCACCGAACAGGTGTCGGTCCTGCTCCGCCGCCGCGGCATCAAGCACACGGTCGAGTACGATCGCCTACCGCTCGGCCCGCCGCGCGGACCTCCGGGCCTTCCCCCCATCGGGGCGGCGACCAGCTTCGCTTCCAGTTAGACGGCTACGGGTCGCGGGGCGGCCGACGGAAGGGCCAGAACGCGGCAGGAGGCGACGCGGCGGGGGCCGCCGCCGGAGCGGCGGCGGTCGCCCCGGGTACCGCTGGGGCGGGTTCTCCCTGGAGGAGGCGAAGAGCCTCACGCGCCTTCTCGAGGGCGGCCGGGTAATCCGACTCTCGGAGGCGGATGGATTCGGCGAGCAGCTGGCGGGCCTGGGTCGTGTCGACCCGGCTCTGGTGGGCGCGGGCGAGCGCCGCGTCGATCAGGTAGTGGAGGTTCAACAGCTCCCGGTGCAGCGACTTGCGAAGGTTCAGCTCTTCCTCGGCGGTAAGAAGGGCGCGCCCGGCGTCCAACAGGTGACCTTCCCGCTCGAGCGCTTCGATCTCGTGGAGACGCTCTTGGACGGGTCCGACGCTGACATGGAGCCCTTCCTGGGCGAAGTTCAACTCGGTGGCGACCTCCTTGAGCCGTCGCGAGAACGGCTCGCGGACCGCCTTCACGAGGGCGGGGAGCGCTTCCGCGAGCAAGCGACTGGCTTCCTCGAGCTTGCCGGCATCGGTGGCGCTGCGGGCCTCGCTGAACGTTTGCATGACCGGGGTCGTGTCGAGTCCGAGTCGTTCGCCGACCCAGAGCTGCGCCTTCAGTTCGACGATCTGAGCTTCGACGCGTTCCCTTCGGTGGCGACGGAGGAGCTCGAGCTCGGAGCGAACGAGGTCGAGCGCGGCCGGGAAGTCGCGTTTCTCCCGGAGGGCCCCGAGGTGCCGGCGGACCTCCTCGCGGCGGGCGGATTCGGCCGCCGAGACGGCGCCGGTATGGAGGGCGTCCGCCTCGACCTCGCGCCAGCGGACGTCGACGACGGTCTCGAACGCGCGGCGGCTCGCGAGCTCGCCACGCTCGATCGCCTCGCGCGCCTGCTTCCATTCCCGGGCGCGGAGCGCGGACTCCCCTTCGGCCACGATCGCCTCGACGGGGTCGAGCTCGGTCGTGAGTTTCTCGCGACGGCCTTGTTCGACCACCCGGCGAAGCTCGCCGAGAGGGCCGGCGAAGAGCCGCTCGATCGCCCACCGGGCCATCTCGGTCGCCTCGCGGGCGGCCCGGATCGACTCCGGGTAGTGCCCACCGTCCGAACGCCGACGGGCGTCGGTGAGGCGCGCCGTCGCCTCGGTGCCGTCGGCGCCGAGCCCAGTCGCCTCCGAAAGCTGCCGCTCGGCCGCGGCGAGCGCGTCCTTGGCGCGGCGATGGTTCTCGCGGACGACACCGAGCGCGTCCGAAGCCGCGAGCGCGTGCTCGAGGACGGAAGGATAGGAGTGCTCTTGGAACGCGGTCTTCGCGGCAGCGACCTCTTCGGCCGCCTCGGGCGCGACCACCCCCTCGCTCTGAGCTCGATTCAGGGAGCGCTCGGCGGCCTGGACCGACCCCTCCGCCACGCGGCGCTGGAGGTCGGCCCGTTCGAGTTCGGATTCGCTCCGGCCCGCGAGCTGGAGGGCTTCGACCGCCTTCCCTTCGTCGAGCGCGAGCCGGGCCTGGTGGAGGAGATTCTCGGCGATGGTCGTGTCCCCGCCTTCCCGGCGGAGCCGGGTGAGCATCGCCTGGAAGCTCGCGAGGGTCTTCGACACGTGTTGGTACGTCGCTTGCAACAGCTCCCGCTCGAGTGGGCCTCCGAGTTCGACGACTCGGGCGTACTGCCGCTGGGCGAGGCCGGTCTCCAACCGCTCCATCGCGGAGCGCAGCGAGGGGACCTCGACGTGGAGGAGGTCCGCCTGGGCGAGCGCCTCGCGCGCCCGTTTTGCGACCCGCTCGGCGTGTTCGACGAACCCGCGCGTGTCGACGAACTCGGCGCGCGCCTCGTCGAGGAGGGCCGCCGCGCCCGAGGGCACCGGGAGGGCGATGCGCCGCCGCGCCTCGGAGAGAGGCGCGAGGATGCGGTCGACGTCGACCCCGGCGCCCCGCGCGATGTCGAGGTCGCGTTCGAGTCCCCGCAGGTTCTCCTCCAGCACCGGACGCACGAGCGCGACGACCTCCTCGTGGACGATCCGTGCCTGGGTGCGGGTCGCCTCCGGGGGAGCGGTCGCCTGCTCGGTGCGCATCCCGGCGAGCCGCGACGCGAACGACTCCATCGGGATCCCCAGTCGGCGCCCGTCCTCGATCATCCGTTCGAGCTCGGTGAGGAATTTCCCGGTCTCGGCGCGGGCTTCCTCGTCCCCGAGGCCCCGCTGCACCGTCTCCAGTAACGCACGAGCTTGGTCGAAGTCGAGGGCCTGGAACGCGACACGCGCGTCGCGAAGTGGCTCGTAGAACGGGTTCGGGTCGGTACCGGACTCTCGGACGCGACCGAGCACTTCCTGGGCCCGGTTGAGTCCCTCTACGATCTCCTGGGCGGTGCTCCAGGTGCGCTGGGCCGCCTCCTCGAGCTGCGTCGCCGCCCGGTACGCCTCCGAGTACTCGCCGGCCCGCGCAGCGGATTGTGCGGAGTCGAGCTGCCCTCGGAATTTCATCAAGTCAAGACCCATCGTCTCCAGCTCCACGAGGGCGAGCTTCGCGTGGGAGACGGCCTCCTCGCTCCGCAGCAACTGTTGGCTCTGGGCGCGCTTGCGGATCTCCTGGGAGGCCCGCGACGCCTGGACGAAGTCGCCCATGTTGAAGATCTGTTGGACTTCGTCGATCTGTCGTTGGATCTCGTCGCCCGCGCCGCCCATGGCCTCTAGCACCTGTCCTTCGACCTCGAGCCCTTCGACAAGGGCGGAGGCGTGGGCGGCAAAGACCGAGGCAAAATCCCGTTCGGCTCGCCGGAGACTTTCGATCGACCCGACCAGGTCCCGCTTGACCCGAAGCGTCACGTCCGCGTCGGCCAGGAGCCGGCGGGTAGGGGCTGCGAGCGCTTCGTCCGGGATGTCCGAGAAGCCGCGTTCCATCTCTTCGATGCGGCGGGCGACGTACGGTTCCGCGGCGGTGCGGAGGCCGACCTCGACCTTCGCGAGCTTTTCGACGCCCTCCGCGAGGTTCCCCGACTCGAGCAGGGCGTGGACCTCCGTCATCGCCGCGTCCGTTTCCGCCGGTAGGAACCCACGCTCGCGGGCGTACCCCCGGACCCCGTCCAGCGAATTCCATCGTTGGAGGAAGAACTGCAGCGCCTCGCGGCCGATCGCGAGGACGGTCTCCTGCAGCAGCTGACGGGCCGCCGGCGCCTCGGCCCGCTCGATGTGCGTGCGGACGCGTTGGATCTGCGTGTCGAACGTCTCCGTAGCGAAGTGGACGCGCCGCAATCGTTCGAGCATCTCCTCGACCGCGGCGAGTTCGTCGCGCACCGTGTCGAGGTCCTCGGTGAGCTGGCCGACTCGGTCGACCGCCTCCTGGCTTGCGGCCAGCGCCTCGGAATAGATCTTCAGGCGGAGCGCCTCGCGCGCGCGATTCATCGCGGCGAATACCGTCGCTCGGGTCCCGGCCGAGGCGGCGGGCCTCGGCGATCCTCGGTCGGACCTCGTCCAATAGGCCCGCGACGACCGCCACGATCGGCTCTTCCGCGGCGCGCCGGGCCTCGGTGAGGAGCGGGGTGATCTCAAGCGGGGAGGCGGTGGTCAGGCGTGCGGAAGCTTCCTCGACCGCCTGCTGGGCGGTCGTCGGGTCCACCCCATACTCCCGCGTCGCGGTCAGGGCCGTCGTCAGCGAGTCGAGCGCCTGGATCCCACGTTCACGGAGCCCTTCCCCGACGTCGACCAACGCGTCCTCCATCGCTCGCACCGTTTCGGGCCAGCGTTCGGTCGTCGCATCGGTGTCGGCGAGAACCGCCGTGTCGAGCTTCGACGTGGTTGCCCCGTACTCGCGGGCCGCGGCCACCATTCGGGCCGCGGCCGCGCGCACGTCGTCGCGGCGGGTCTGCGCCTCGGGCAGCCCTTCGGCGAGCGAGCGGCGGATCTGGTCGATCGCCTCGACCACCCTGCCTTCGGCCGCGGGGGCGGACGCGGCGTCGATCAGCTCCTCGAATTCCTTCCGACGTTCGGGCGAAAGAACGGCCCAGTCTGCGACCTCCAGCGCTCGGGTCCGTGCAAGGGTGACATGCTCCTGCTGGGCGGTCGCGAGGGCGGCCTCGACCTTCGCGAGGCGTCCGACGTGGTCCGCCCACGAGGCACCTTCCGGAGGGCGCTCGAGCTGACGGAGTTCCTTCTCCACTTCCGGAGGCACGGTGATGCCGGCGCCGGCGAGGCTGCCCGCGGCCTCCACCGTGCGTTTCCGGCGGGACTCGATCGTGCTCGGGACGGTCTTGCCGAGATAGTCCGAGAGCGCCTTGGCCTGAAGCTCGACCCCATCCCAGTCGGAACGACGGGCGAGCTCGCGCAACTGGACCAACCGTTCCGGGGCCTCGGGAGGAGAGATCCCCAGGGTCTCGAGGAGCGTGACCTGCTCTTCGACTTCTTTTTGCAAGGCTTCTGCGGACTGCCGCTTTTTCTTGAGGGCCTCGGCCTTCTCCTGGAGGATCCGGGTGAGGCGGGAGGACCCGACGCTGCCGATATTACCGGGCCCTGACGTTGGACTCCCCCTAGACCCCCAGAACCGTACAACAGCGATCGGGCATCCGGGGCAATCGATTCATGCCCGGACCCCCTTATAAATCAAGCGCGGAGCTCCCTCGGTGGCAGCGTGCGGGACGGGGGGCCGGCGACCCCGACGATTACTTCCGGGTGATCCGGCGTTTTCCCATCGCATCGAGGTACTGCACCTCGCCGCCCGGAGAGAGCTGGCCCTTGACATCCGGCTCGAGCGCGAGGAAGAACGTCTCGTACGTTTCGAGGTCCATCAACTGGACCTCGGTCTCGGTGAGGGAGAGGACCTGAGCCGACCGTTTTCCGATGAGGGGGACCTGGACCTTGTGGGTCACCGGGAACACGACGCTGCGCTTGCGTTCGTCGAAGATCCCCATCGCGTCGATCCGGGCCTTCGCTTCCCCGTGCTTCCCCGGTTTCGACATCTGAATGCTGAGGATGCGGCACGGCTCCTCGTCGATGAGCATGTACCGCCCTTCCCTCAGTTCGCGAACTTCCTGTTGGGTCCAGGCCATCGAGACTCCTCGGCCGGTCGGGGAGGTTCGGGGCGGCATAACCCTTGCGTGAACTGAGCAGAGACTCGGGCCATCCCCTCGGGCCGAGGGTTTATTCGCGGGCTCCTGCCTAATGAGTTACCGGACCCGCGGTGACCAGCTGATGGCGACGCTTTCCGAGAAGCTGAACCCCGCGGCAATCGAGCAAGAGGTCCGGACTCTCTGGACCGCCCAGGGGTTGCCGCCCCCGCAGGAACCGATCGGGCCCCCTGAGGGACGGGTCGCGCACCAATTCCTCGGGGCGTTCGCGCCGCAGGAGGCGGGTACCTCGTCGCCCAACGGGCGATCGCCGCCGACGTGGATGCCCGTGCGATGGCCCTCGCCGGTCGCCGTTCCCGGGGCGTCCTGAGGAAGGAAGAAGGGGGTCCGGCAACGCCTACTCCCCGGATGGAACCGGTACTCACCGCGCTGGGGGTCTGGGTCGGGGGTCTCGACGGTCATCCGTGGGATGGCCTTCCCCGTCGGGCCGAGGTGCAAACGCTCGTTGGACGACTCGCGCACATGGGCGCGCTCGCCGTCCGCGACGTTTCGCTCCGGATCTGTCCCGCCTGCGGGATGGCCCGGTCTCCCGAGCGCATCGTCTACCAGGAGGAGAACGGGGAGACGTTGCTCGTCCGTTTCGCCTTCCCGGACAAGGACCGTGCGGTTTCCGCGCTCGTTTGGACCGACGCGGCCTGGCGCCTTCTCGGCACGAGCGCCCTGATGGTCCACCCCGAGCTCCCGTACGTGATCGCGCGTTATCAACGCCGGGGGCTGGACGAGCTCGTCTTCACGTCGAAGTCGTCCCTCGAGCGACTCCGGGGTTGGCTGCCCGGCGCGGAGTTCGAGGTACTCGAGGAGCATCCGGGCCGCCACTGGGAAGGAACGGCGTACGTCCACCCGTTGCGCCACGAGTTCCCGATGGGGGGGAATCTCGAGCCACCGGGCGGAACGATCGTCTCCGTCGCCGACGTCAGCGATACGGGAACTGGGGTGGTCCCCCTCGTCCCCGGTCACGGAGGCACGGACACTCAGATCGCCGACCGACTGAACGTTCCCGGCTGGCCACTCATCACCCCGAAGGGGCGGTTCGACGTCCTTTTCGTGCACAAGTACGCCGGCCTCGAGCTCGAAAGCGGCAGTCAATTTGCGGTCCGCGACCTGGACGAGGACGGCGCGATCTTCGCGCGCCTCCGGGTCCGACGGGGAGTCCCGCATTGCGTCCGATGCGGCACTCCGCTGATCTGGGCCCCGGGACGGGCATGGTGCCTCGAGCCGTCACGCCTCCCGGCCGAGCGGGTCGCGCTCTACCGTTCGTTGCTCCCCCGCGACCGTGCGATCGAAAAGCTCGAGGCCGTTCCGTGGCCGGTCAGCGAGCCCCAGCGGAGCGACGACCCGCTCGCGATCTCGCTGCTCGAGTGCACCTCCTGCGATCGGCTCGAGGCGTTGGGAAAGGAAAACGAGCGCTGCGTGTGCGGCGGACGCCGGCGGGTCGTCCGCCGTCACCTCCTTCCGGCGTTCGATGCGGCCGCGGCATCCTGGGCGTCCGTCGACCCGTTTCCCACCGCCGATACCGCGCGCCTCTACGTGAACGAACGCCGCCGCGCACCCACGGTCGTGCACCACATCGCCGCGATGAGCGGGGTCGGCGGGAACGTCGGCGAGGTCCGGCTCACCCTCCTTCCGACCGTTCCCGATGCGGACCTCCTCCCGCTGATCGCCGCGCACGGGGCGGACGCGGTGCGCGCTGCGTTGGTCCGAGCTCAAGACTCGGAAGGAGCGACCGCGACGTTCGCTGAGCGGTGTGCTCAGGAAGGTCGACGTCTGGAATCGTTCTGGCTGACCGCACGCGCGGTCCTGGCTTCGATCGATGATGCGACGCTCTCCACCTACGCGCAGCCGATCGGAGGCTCGCTCGGGGACCTCGAGCCGGAGGACCGGGCGCTCCTCGCGCGATTCGAGCGCCTGCGGATCCAGTGCGTCGTCGACTTCGACCGCTCGGCCCCGCACCTCGTCCACCGGCACCTCTTCCGGTTCCTGGAGAACGATTTCGCGGCGTACCGCGAGTGGGTGGCCCCGCGGGTTGCGCTCGAAGGGACCCCTCCCTCCAAACGAGCCGCGTTGCACACGCTCGTCCACACGCTATTCAGCTGCACGCAACTCCTCGGTCCCATCGCTCCCCACACTTCCGAAGCGGTGCACCGCGCCCTGCGTCGGAGCCGAGCGAGCCTGTTCCAGGAGCCGGCGGTCGAGGTCGACCGGGCTCTTCTCGACCCCGCGCGGGCGAAGGCGTGGGACCGGTGGATTTCGGTGATTCGAGCGCTCGAGCGTTTTCGGCGACAGGCGGGCGTCCCGCCGAACGGGCCGATCCCGTCGGTCGCTCTCGTCCTCGACTCGGAGGCGGTCGCCGAGGAGTATCGCGCTGAAGCTCCGACCCTCGAGCGGCTGGCTCGGGTCCGGAAGCTCGAGGTCGGTTCGGCCGGCGCCCCCTGGGCGGGGCGGCGGCGGCAGCTGCGACCGCGGGAGGCCGAGATCCAGCGCGTCTACGCGAGCCGGGCGGCTCAGATCATCCACCTGTTGCGACGCATGCCCGAACGAAAGGGGACGGACCCAGAGTCGGGCCCGGGTTTCACGATGATCGTGAACGGGCAGCCCACCCAGATCCTCCCATCGATGATCGCCTGGGAGGAGACGCTCCCCGAACGATTCGTTCCCGTCGATTGGCCCTCCGGCGAGCTGTACGCGGAGTTGCCCGCCGGGTGCGCGCTCCCACGGGCGCCGCCGCCCCCGCTTTCGCCCGACGCGTTCCGGGTGGTGGCCCGGATCGGGCAGCGTGTTCGGTCCGTTCCCGCGAGCGCGCCCCCGGTCGTGATCCTCGCTGCGCCGCCGCCGCTCGCCACGGAGCTCTCGAACGTTTTGGGCCGCGTCGGAAACTATCTCGGCCTCGCAGAGCTGCGGATCGTGGCGTCCGACAGCGAGCTGCCGACCCACGGACGCGGATTCGGCCGGACCAAATCCGGAACGGCTTGGTCGTTCTACGTGTCCGACCGGAGCGGCGACGTCGCGCCCGTCGAAGCTGCGCTCGGTGCGGTCCCACGGCGGCCGCGTGCGCCCCGCGTTCGCGCCCGGGGACCTCGCCCCCACGGTCCAGAACTACGCCGACGCCGAGGTGATCTCCCGCGAGACCGCGGTCCGGGCCCTCGGGGAGGAGCTGGACGAGATCCTGGGGGCTCCCCTGCTCGGCCCCACGAAAGTGGCGGCGGCCTGGGATGCAGGCCTCCGGAACATCGACGCTTTCCGGGAAGCCCCCTGGATCACCCTCGTGGGACTCCCCGGGTTCGGAGTCCCGGTGGCGACGGCGCTCGTCACGAAGTTTGGGGGAACGGTGCCCCCGAGGCCCCCAGCCCCGAGTCGGCGCGGGGGTCCGCAACCGCCGGGTGACGTGGACGACGCCGGACCCCCCGGTCATCCTCAATGGGTCGAGCCCGGCGTTCGAGTCACCGCCGCGCTGCCTCCCACTTTCGTGGTGGTTCGGCCGCCGCTTGTGGTTCCCCCTTCTCCTCCCGCGTCGTCCTATCTCCCCCTCACGCCGCCGCCCGCCACTCCGATGTTGGGAGGTCCCGCGCCGACCGCTCCCCTGCCGGCGCCGCTCCTGCCCGAGATCGCTCCCGTGATCGAGGTCGTAGCCACGGAAAATGAGGCGACATCGCCGACGGTGCCGCTCGCGCCTCCGGCCGCAAGGGACGAACCCGGGGGTCTCTCGCCCGCTCCTACCGAACTCCCCGACGAACTGCTCCCTCCCATGGTCGAATCCGCCGTCGCAGCCGAATCCGCACCCCCGCCCCGGATTCGGAGCTCACCGAGGAGCCGATTTCGCCCGCTCCCGCAGAAGACGAGTCGTGGCAACCCGCGCCCGGCATGCCACCGGAGTTACCCGCCACAGAAGGGGAAGCACCGGAAACGGGGCAGCCCGCAACGCCGGTATCCGTGGAAACGGGAGACGAGGTCGCTCCAACTACTCCGGCCGAGCACGTTCTCGAAGAGACCGGTCTGCCGAGCGAGTCGCCGTCAGTGACAGTATCCGAGCCCGCGCCGGACGTTCCTTCCGCGGAGGAGGGCGTTGGGCTCCGACCCGAGGAACTCGACATGCCGGCGAGCGGAGCCCGAACTGATTCCCGTCGCTGCGTCGCCGGATCTCCTGGCGCCTTCCGGGCCACCGGAGGTCCCTACCCCGGAAATGGATCCGACGCCGGTGACGGGACCAGAACCGGCGCCGGTCACCAAGTCCACGGATCTCATGCCAGCTTCCGGAGCGCCGGAGCTCCCGACGATCGTCGAACCGGAGCTGCCGAGCCCGGGCGTGGAACCGCAATCCCTCGCCCCCCCCGCAATCGCTGCGTCAGAGACACCTCCCACGACGCTGCCACCGGAGCCGTCGCCGGGGCCCCCGACGTCCCAACTTCGGGTCGAGCCGATCGCAGGATTCCCTCCGCCCCCACCCGCAGAACCGACCCCGCTGGCGCCCGAACTGCCTCCTCCGCCCTCACTCGCGGTGGGAGCGGCTCCACCGGCCCCGTCGATCGCGGAGGCGCTGGGTTTTCCCCCGATCGAGAACGCCCTTACGGTGCCGGCGCCGGAGGCGCCCCCCGCACCGCCTACGGGGGGGATCGACCTCGCCGTCGGTCCGAGCTACTTCCCCTCCCTCGAACGATTCCTCGAAGCGACGGCGGCGGGCCACCAGGGCATCTGCGTCGTGCGAGATTCGCCCGAGAGGGTTCGAGCGTATGTCGGTTCGAGGCCGGTCGAGATACGGTGGCTCACGAACATCGGCCGCGGACCGACCTTGAAACCGAGCGACCTCGATGGATTTTCCGCGTTCCTCGCCCACGCGGTCTCCACCGGTCACGTCACCGCGTTCTTCCTCGAAGGCGTCGAGTACCTCGTCCGGTTGCACGGGCTCGACCGGGTCGTGGAACGGATGGTCGACTTCGACCGGCTCGCGCGCGAGCACTCCGCGCGCGTCTGGGTCCCGCTCAACCCGAAGCTGCTCTCGCCCGCCGAGCTGGACCGGTTCGTGACCGCGTTCGGGGGGGGGACGCCCATCTCTTGACGGGCGGCGCTGCGGCATCTGCCCCCGGAAATTGCAAAAGATAGGTTGATTAGCAATCAGCAGCGTGGGCCTGCAGATGGGAGCTTCCGCGCGGCCGCCGTTCCGGCGCCGGGCGGCCGTTGTGGTCGGGTTCGTTTCCCTCGCCCTTGCTTTCCTCGTGGTCGCACCCATGGGAGCCCTCGCGGCTCCCTCGAATGCGTCTCCCCTCACCATCAAAGAAGGTCCGGCGGTCGGCGAGCTGACCGCACGCGCGCTCTGGAACGGGGTCAACATTGTCACCGCGAACACGACCAGTTCGGCGTTTCACATCTCCTTCAATGGCGCGGTCAACGTAGTCTACACCTTTGCGCAGCCGCCGGGGGCGGGGGCCGCTTGGTCGATCAATGATGCTCGCCTTCAGATCTTCTACTTCGGCTTCGCCCTTGGCACCCGCGACATCACCGAATCGGTCGGAATGGTATCGGGCACCATCACCATGGGTAACTGGAGCACGGGACCTCTGCAGTACATCCTCGCCGGGACGTACCTCCTGACGGCGAGTCTGATCGCGGTGAACGGCACCACGGCCTGGAGCCAGTCGTTCTGGGTCGACGTGGCCGCGCCGTACTACATCCTGGCGCTCCTCCCGATCGTACTGATCTTGCTCTCGGTCTACGAGGCCTACGCTCTCTGCTGCTCCGGAAAACACGTCTCGAGGGGCAAAGTACCCGGCGGTGGCACCCCGCCCGCGACCCCGGCCTCCACGGGGGGCGGGGGGTCGGGCCGGGTCATGGAACCTCCCGACCCCGCGGTTGCGTCCACCCCACCGCCCGGAGGAGCGACGTGAGCGCGACCTCGGCCGGTACCAGCAGCGGCGTCGTGCTCGGGATCGCGCTCGTCCTTCTTGGCCAGCAGTTCGGTTACTACAGCCTGAGCGACCTGATTCCCGCGATCGAGTACATTCTGATCGCGGCGGTCATCGGCGGCCTCGTCGGCGCCGTCATCGGCTACGCACTGGGTCGCCTGTATCTTCACCGGCACCCGCCCGTCGACCCGACGACCGCAACGGATGCGGCAGGCACCGGCGCGAGCCCGCCCCAATAGATACCCGCCACCCAACGCATACTCCCACCCTGCGGGCTTAGGGTTAAATCCGAGGGGGAACCCTTGGCAACGGTGCGGGAGGCGAGTCACATCGCCACCGGCTTCAATGACGGTCTGCCCTCCCTACTCAGCACCGCATGGAAGGGTCCGGCGACCGAGGGACCCCTCTCTGTGACCGAATGCGCCGCGTGCGGCCGGGCGAACCTGGACAGCGCGCAATTCTGTGGCGGCTGCGGGCGCCCCCTGTCGACGGCGGTTCTCCCCCCTCCTCCGCCCCCGCCTCCGGCTGCTCAGGGAGGGAAACCCGCCCACCGTCTCGGGCTCCCCCGCTGCCCCCGGGGGCGCGCGCCTCCTCCGGATCCTGCTCCACCCGAACCCGCGGATGCTGCTGGCCGTGCTTCTCGTCATCGCGTTCGTGCTGGGCATCGTCTCCCTCGGGACGGCGTGGTGGTCGTACTCCTCGTCGGGTGGCGGCACGAGCCATTCCTTGTACTTTCTCCCGGGGGGAACTACAACGTGACGTGTTCGGGCTCAGGCTGCGCCGGCTTTTCAGCGGGGTCGTTTCCCTACAGCAATTTCGGCGGTTCGATCGTCACCCTTTACGGAGTCGTTCTAGGGCTCATGGGATTGGGCGTGGCGCTGACCGGCCTCGCCGCGATCGTCGCGGTGCTCGCGGTGCTCGGGCGGAAAACCGGATGGTGGCAGCGGTCGGGGAGTTTCGTGTTTGTGTTCCTCTCGGTGATCACGACGTTGATCGCGCTCGTGGCGGCCGTCACCGCGCAGCCGGGCGCGTTCGCTTCGAACACCACGTTCCCTGGTCTCGGTTCGGGAGGGGCGTCCCCGCTGACCTCGTTCTGGGGGTCGAATCCCGCGGGGACCGCGACGTGGGGGGCCGGAGTCGGCTGGTACGTGGCCCTGGTGACGGTCGTCCTCCTCAGCGTGGTCACGGCGATGATCATCGTGCATGGCCGCGAGCGCCTTGCCGTTCCGGGACGACGGACCCGCGCCGCCGCACCTCCGCCCGCTCCGGTGGTCCGAGGGTACACCGCTCCACCCTCCGCTACGGCTGGTTTGAGACCCGCGGTGATGCGGCCTCCCATTCACACAGCGACGACGGTCCGACCTCCTCCGCCCACGATGTCCGGCCCAACGGAGGTTCCCGAGATGATCGCGTGCCCCACGTGCGGAACGGAGAACCTTGCCAAGTCCCGCACGTGCTCGTACTGCCAGCGTTCGCTCCGATCGTAGCCGAGCGCGTGGGCAGGAAATCTCTGCCCGCGAGGGCGAATATTCGGCGTACGTTGCCCAGCGAGGGGCGGTCCGGACGGACCGCGCGAGGCGTTATCCGTCCGCACCCCTCGGGGAGAAGGTCCCGGCGGGGACCTCCGTTGCCATGACAACCACGTTGGATTCCGAAGCGAGCGCGTCGAGCGAGTTCCATGCCTTCCTCGACCGGGACTGGAAACAGTGGCTGGAACAGGCTCCCGAAGTGGCGACGGCGGTCGGCGCTCCCGGGCTCAACGACCGGTGGACCGATGACTCGGCGGCCGGGGTCGCCGCCCGACGCGTTCACCTCGCCGAGAGCCTCGCGAAGCTCGACCGCTTCGACCGGGAGGCCCTCACCGCTGCCGAGCGCCTGAACCACGACCTCCTCCGCGAACTGCTGGTCAGCACCGAGGAGGGGCTCCAGTTCGGGAACGACCCGTTCCCGTTCCGATTGGGCTCGCCCCACAACCTTCGGATGCCGGTCAACCAGATGGAAGGGGTTCAGCTCAGCGCGGCCGACATCGGCGACATCCAGCCCCTCGTGACCGTGCGCGACTTCCAGGACCTGCTCGCCCGTCTCGATGCGTTCCCCATTGTCGTCGAGAACAACCTCGCGCTGCTGGACGCCGGGCGACGGCTCGGGTTCGGTCCGCCGAAGATCACGCTGGTCGGCATCCCGGGCCAGATCACCTCCCAGATCACTCCCGACCCGATGTCGAGCCCCGTGCTGAAGCCGTTCCGAGAGTTTCCGGGCACGGTCCCCACCGCCGAGCGGCCGCGGCTCACTTCGCAGGCGGTCCAAGTGTACCGCGACCGGGTCGTACCCGCGCTCTCGAAGTTGCGCGAGTACCTTCACACGGTCTACCTTCCCACGGCCCGGGAGACCATCGGCGCGAGCGCACTCCCGAACGGGCCGGCGCTTTACTCCTTCCTCGTTCGCTGGCAGACCACGACGGGCCTCACCCCGCAGCAAGTGCACGAGATCGGGCTCGCGGAGGTCCGACGGATCCGTGCCGAGATGGACCAATTGATCCGGACCGACCGGGTTTGCGGGGAGCTTCGCGGAGTTCAACGAGTTCATTCGTACCGACCCCCAGTTCTTCTACAACACCCCGGAAGAGCTCCTCGATGGGTATCGCGTCATCGCGAAGAAAGTCGACCCCGCACTCTCGCGAGTGTTTGGCCGCCTGCCGCGGCTCCCCTACGGCGTCCTCCCCGTACCGGACTACCGCGCCCCCACCGCGCCGGGAGCGTACGCTACATGCCCGGTGCTCCCACGACGGGCCGACCGGGATATTTCTACGCGAACACGTACAAGGTCGGGGTGCGCCCTCGATGGGAGATGGAGGCACTGACCCTCCACGAGGCCGTGCCCGGCCATCACCTTCAGATCTCGCTCGCCCAGGAACCGGAGGAGCTGCCCGAGTTCCGTCGTCAGACAGGATTCACGGCGTTCGTCGAGGGGTGGGGGCTCTACGCCGAGAGCCTGGGGGAAGAGCTGGGCCTCTATCGGGACCCGTACTCCAAGTTCGGCCAGCTTACCTACGATATGTGGCGGTCGATCCGCCTCGTGGTCGATACCGGGATGCACGCGCTCGGGTGGAGCCGGGAACACGCGATGAAATTCTTCCGAGAGAACAGCGGGAAGAGCGACCAGGACATTCAGGTCGAGGTCGACCGGTACATCGTCTGGCCCGCTCAGGCGCTCGCCTACAAGATCGGTCAGCTCAAGATCCGCGAGCTCCGGACCCTCGCCGAGCGGAAGCTGGGGGACCGTTTCGATGTTCGTGCGTTTCACGACGTCGTCCTCGAGCAGGGGGCCCTCCCGCTCAACATTCTGACCGAGCGCGTCGACCGGTGGATTCAGTCGCGGACCGCCGCGTGATCTTCCTCGGAGATCATTTCGAAAAGTCGGCCTGGGCCGGGATTGGCTAGACGCCCGTCCCCCCCGGAACAGTGCCGCGCGTCGGGACGGGTAGAAAGACTCGGCGAGGGGCCCGGGGAACCTCCGCGGGTTTCGAAGGTGGAGCCCATGGGAAGGGAGGGACGAGATTCGACGCCCCCGGCCCGAAGAGTAGATCCCTCGACCAAATCCCAAAGCCGTCACCAACGAATAATTTATAGGACGGGGGAACCGACCCTACCCTCGATGCAGTCCCGCAGGGTTGCGCTATCGGTCTTGGTCGCCGGAATCATGGTCCTTAGCTTCCTGGCCGCACTCACTTCCGCCGGTGGCTCCGAGCTTCCTGCCTCCCCCGCATCGCATGTCACCCCCGAAGTAGCGCCGAGTCCGTTGGTCGCGACGGCAACCTCAGCTCCCGGAACGAGCCCCGACAAGCCGCTGTTGGCCGGTCTCGCCATGGGCACGCCTTCTACCCTTCTCTCCCCGCACGTGCGTCCGGGGATCTCAATGTACGAGTTCATCCTTCCGGATGGGACCTACACCGGTGGCGCTACCATCAGCCAGGTCGGCAACGTCTACACCCTGGAGGCCCCTTTCATTGGGGCCATCGTGGACGAACGTAACGGCAGCACCTTCCAGGGCCAGGGAAACACGGTCACAACCACGGGCGCGCTCGTGTGGGGGTTTCAGGTCAACACGACCCATGGGGTGACGGTCAACAACCTAGTCGTCACCGGGGAGGCCAACGGTTTCGAAGTTCTGAACTCCACCGACGTGACCATCTCTACTTCGACGGCGGGCGCGGCCACCGGTTATGGCTTCATCGCCGAATACAGCACAGGCGTCACGTTCCATAGCGATTACTCCAACACGAGCGCCGACGGATTCGCTGCCCTATATTCTTCCGACGTGGCTTTCACCGATTGCGTCGCGAACTTGGACGACACCGCCTTTACGCTGAACTCCGACAGCACGGCCATCCTCGAAAACGACGAGGGCGAGCACGCCAGCACGAACGGACTCTACGGGCAGCTCGACGTGGGCGTGGACCTGATTGCGGACATATTCTCCTCCGCCCGGGACGATGGGGTCTACCTCGTGGTGAGCTCGTACCTGGAACTAGACTCGGTGGTTGCCGAGTCGTGCGGGGTCGGCTTCCTCGGGGTCGTAGACTCCTATCTCAGCATCGGCGACTCGAACTTCAGCCTCGCGACCCATTTCGGGGCGGAGATCGCTTATTCGGATGAGGTCACCGCAGATTTCGACCAGTTCTACCAAGCGGGCGCCACCGGGCTCGAAGTGGACGGGGGAGGTACGACACCCTTGAGGGGATCTCCGCGAACGATTCGGGAGTCAATGGCATCGACCTCTGGAATCTCAGCGCTGTGGACCTCTCGGATTCGTACGCGTCGCACAACGGCTGGAACGGACTCTCGCTCGAGTTCACCCAGGGCGCCACCGTGAACAATGACGCGTTCAATTTCGCTACGGCGGCAGGTGGAAACGGGACGTTCATCTCTCACACTTCGGGCGCAACCTTGAAGGGCGATGCGGACGGACACGACGGAAACTACGGGGTCTTGGACATCGGATCCCAAGGGCTCGAGGTCCTCTCTACCAATGCGTCGAACGACGGGGACGCTTTCGTCTTCGACTCGGACGAATCGCCGTCGGTGGAGTACGACATCGCAGACCACGACACCGAGGGTATCGTCCTGGAAGAGGCCAGCGACTTCTTCGTCGAGTACGGCAACCTGAGCTACGATACCTTCGGGGCCATCGATGTCGGCGGAGTGGACGGCCAAATGTGGTTCCTTTCCGTCTACAACTGCACCGACGGGATCGAGGTCGTCGAGGACACGAACAGTTGGTTCTACGATGACCTGACGAACGACACGCCTCTCGGCCTCCTCGGCGAGCTGGACGCGGGCACTCTCTTCGAAGAGATGCTAATCTCGGGCGCCTCTACCGTGGGCGTGGAGTTCGAGTCGACCACGGACGTTGTCCTGGCCTACAGCACCGTTTCGTACTCCGCCATCGGGTTCGAGCTTCGTCGACGCGGCCTTCACCTACATCTACAGCAACAGCTTCGACCACGACACCGCCGACTTCGATATCGACGCCGCCGGCCTCTCGGCGTCGTGGTCTATTGGAACAACTTCGTGGACGGCTCGGCTGGAAGTTCGATGCCGTCGAGGTATCCTCCGCGTCGATCGCCTTCAACGAAAGCTACCCTCCCGGAGGGAACCACTGGAGCAACTGGACCAGCCCCGACACGATGAGCGGGCCGGGCCAGAACGTGCCGGGCTCGGACGGTATCGTCTGACGTCCCGCTCCCCATCGGGGGAGGTTACGAGGATCATTACCCGCTCACACGACCCTTCGCCGATAGCAACCTCACGATCACCTTCCACGAAACGGGGCTGCCGTTGGACACTAAGTGGGGAATCAACTTCGGGACCTACGGCGGCTCCAACACGACCTACTCTTCGATCTACGAGGATACGGGGGCGGTCGCGTGGGCGACCTACGACTACTCGGTCTACGCGCCTGCCGGATGGATTCCATCCCCGAACCCACTCGAGCATCACTACCAACGGGACCCTCCAGTCGGTCACGATCGGCTTCACTCAGGTGGACGTACACCACGACCTTCACCGATCGGGGCTCGTGCCGGGCGTCAAATGGAACGTGACCGTGGGCGGAACGAACTTCTCCGGGACCGGGGCGACCATCACCGTAGCCTTGGGGAACGGCACGTACAACTACAGCGTCGCCGCGATCGGGATTACGTCGTCTCGCCAGCGTCCGGCCAGGTCACCGTCAATGCGAACCGCCGAACGTCGCGATCGCGTTCACCGCGGTCCTCTACACCGTGACCTTCACGGAGGCCGGTCTCCCGCAGGAACGTCCTCGACCGTCACCTCGACGGAGTACCCGGGACCTCTTCCGGGTCGAATGTCGCGTTCCACGCTGCCATCCGGGAGCTACGCGTAAGGATGGCCAACGTGTCGGGGTATTCGCTCGTCCCGTGGTCCGGGTCGAGCTCTGTCGGGCCGGGAGCGGGCGTCACGGTCGCCTTCACGGCCAACTCCTCGTCATCGGTTCCCGGGGCACCGACCTCTTCTGGGCGTTGTTGGCCGCCGTGATCGTCCTCGAGTATCGTGGTTGTGCTCGCGCTCCGCGGCCGGGAAAAAAGCCCGACGATGCTTCCGCCGCGTCGTCCCCACCAGCGGGCGCCCGGCGCCCGCCCCATCTCCCGCCGGGACCGCGGGCGCGCCCCCACCGGGCGCGATTGCTCCCCCCCGCCGGAATGGAAGGAAGCCAGTCTTTATCCGCCGGCACGGCGAGGTCCGACACGTCTCCCGTTCGTGAGTCAGAGGGCAGGAGCCAGCATGAGGGGACACACACTCAGGTTGCGGTTGGAGCCGTGCCGGATCCCGGCAGCGGCAGGCCGCCCGCCCCTTAGCTGACGGGAGGGAACGCGCCATCCGACACGAGGGCGGCAAAGTCCTCGCGTAGGCTCATGTACGTCTTTCCGAGGTCCGTCACCATTCCCCGTCCGTTGCGGAACTGATCAGAACCGTCCAAAGTCTCGACGTCTCCAGCGTCTCATCGCGAGCGCAGAGCCTGGAGCAGACGATCGTCCCGGAAGAAGCGCGACGGCCCCCGCAGAGAGACCATTGAGATGGAACACGTGACCTCCCGGGGTAGGTGGGTGCCGCAGCGACATCTGCCGGACGTTCCGACTGGCCGTTCCGACAAGTCGGGGTCTGCTCCGGATCGAGCGACGTTATCCCTGCGTGTTTCCACGGCAACGCGGGTCAGTGATTCCGGAGGAATGGCGACGGTCGTATGAACCTTCTCGGGTTCTCACCCCGGTGCAGCGTCCCGAGGGCGGCCCTCGTGTCTTTGCCCCTGACGCTCTCTTCGAACTAACTGGGCGGGAATGGAATCGACCCAGAAATTCGACGTGTCGATGTTGTGCATAGCTTTGATCCTCCATCCTGCCGATTCACCTTCCACGACCACCGCGGTCCCATGGCATCGGGTCCACGGTCTATCCTCAGCGTCCCGGGCACGGTCATTCGCCAGTCGACATCGACGCCGCCGATCCAGTCCCGAAGCACCCGGATACCGACCGCGTCCGGCTCAATGGCTCTCCCGGAGGCGCCGAGGCGAAGACGGTGCGTGGAGGTCTGCGAATGGCCGCGCGACCGTGAACGCTGGCTCCTTGCCGGTTCGTGAAGTCGGCGTCTTTCCAAAAGACTCGGCGGATCCGTTTCAGGATCGTCCAGTTTCCACGCCGCCATGAACCTTTCGACGACCAGGGCACGGATGTCATCCTCGGGGCGTGGGTCGAGAACCTCTTCTCGGCACGGCGTCCGCCCGCGAGCCATCCCAGCGTCATCTGGATGCGTCAAGCCCCAGCCCCACGAGCACGCGGCAGCAACTCCACGGTTGGATTGCTCCAGTCGGTAGGTCCGCATGGTGCAGGGGTGGAAAATATCCCGAGACCGGCTTCCGCTACCTTTCGGTGCGAGCTTCTGCTCGTTCTGCGGTGCGTCCCGTCGGAGGCGAGAGGCTTCCCCTTCTTCCCACCTCTACCAATATCGGCCCCGCCCGATTTCTGCATTTTTCCGCGCGATGCCCTCTTCCCCGCTCCTCCACCCGCCAGTCGGGTCCCAGCTGATCGTAGCAGTGGTCCTCGTCGCGATAGTACTCATCGTCGCCGCGTTCGCCAGCCAGACGTCTCCTTCCCTCCCGTTCAGGTCGGGGCAATGGATGGTCTGCGGCACCGGACAACATTCTGCGCCTGATGCGAATCCGATCTTGTTGTTCCAGTTGAGACGGCTCCACCGGGCCGCTGGGCGTCGACTTCGAATCCACTTCAATAGCTCTCTGTGCACGTCACAATCTCCACGAACACCTCGGATTTCGCCTCTTTCGCGGATCTGGATACCGCTCCCGATTCCTGCGAAGGGAACAGTGATGAAAACACCATCACAATTCCTCCCATCATCGTCGTTCTCGGGGACCTGAATCTCGTGTTCAGCTAATCGACGCATCTTCGCAGTCCTCGCCCCATCGGCCTCCCACCGTGGGCCGAATTCAAACGCCGTGAGGAGGGCGATCCGGGGGGACGATCACTCCTCATTAGCGAGGTCTCCGAGTGGTTCGCGGGGATCTCCAGGAGCAGTCGGGTCACGATGCCACGACCTTCCCGCCCCAGCGGAAGCCGTTTTCTGCTCGGAGAGGGTCTATCCCGCGTGCCGTCGAACCCCGACCGTCAGCGCCGACATGAACGTGCGAATCGTGCGCCATGCGCCGACCAAGCTGTACCCGTTCGAGCGATTCTTCCACGGGTTCGAGGCGGTGCCTACGATCCGGGAGCTCTTTGGCCCGCAGACGCGCGCGGTGCTTCGGAACCTCAAGGTCGAGTTCTTTTCGGCCCGGTTCGGCTACATGAGCACGAGCGATGTGGACGGTCACCTGATCATCAGCAGTCAGTACCTGCGAAGGGGAGAATTCCGGTCATTTACCGGACCCCCGTTTATGAGCTCTGCCACGTCCGGGAGTTCCGTGGAAGCAGCCGCTGTTCTACCCTAAACTCAGCTACGTGGACGGCCCCCCGTCCCAGATCGAGGCCTACTCGATCACGGTCAAGGAGGGAAAGCGGCTCTTTATGACGGACGCGGAGCTGTTTTCGACTATCTCACGATCGAATGGATTGACACGGCCGCCTCCGTCGCCTCTCGCGCCGAATGGGATTGTGTTTACCGCAAAAAGTTCCCAAGCCCCATCGCTCCCGGCCTTGATAATAGCGGGTGGGGCACCGGACGCCGGGCGCGCGGGGGGGAGGGTTCGACTATCCGGGTGGGTTGGCCCCCGGAATTTTGATGTTCGCTGTAGCTCGGGTAGCACGGTGTCCATTGCGTCGGAACGAGCCGTTCGCGGAGCTCCTCGGGGGTCGTCTGAGGTGCGTTGCCCTGTCCTCTGGGCTTCCAGCCCGACCGCCATTCCCATCTTCTACCGCGGTGCGGCGCAGGTCTCGATCCGAGGAAGGAGGCGGCGCGGTGGGGTCGACGGAGTGGGGGGATTCCCGGCGAGTGCGCGTGCCGCGACGAGGATGATCTCGTTGGTGATGCGAGGGTGCTTCGTTGGCGACCACGCCGAGGCCGACCGCGGGGAAGATGTAGACATTGTTGCACTGGGCGATGGAGATCCGACGAGTCCCGAAGTCGACCGACTGGAACGGCGAACCCGTGGCGATCACGGCCCGGCCGTTCGTCCAACGAAGGAGATCCTCGGGCACCGCTTCACTCTTCGCGGTCGGATTGGACAACGGGAAGATGATCGGTCGCTCGACGGCCGACCCCATCTCCCGGACGAGCGGTTCGTCGAAGGCCCCGGCGATGTGGAGAGCCCGATCAGGATCGTCGGGTGCACCTCCCGGACGACCTCCGCCAGGCTGGCGCGTCTCGGGTCGGTCCTCGACCATTCCGCGACCTCGCCCCACGTTCGGGCATAGACCAGCTGCTCGGGCTTGAGGTCCTCTCGGCCCCGATGCAGGAGACCTCCCCGGTTCACCATCCAGAAATGGCGACGGGCTTCTTCGCTCTCGACCCCGCCCTGCTCCAAAGCGGCTCGTATCGCGTCGGCGACCCCCACCCCCGCTGCAGCCGGCTCCGAAGATCACGATCCTTTGCTCGGAGAGGGGGGACCCCGTGACCTGCAGCGCCGAAAGGATCGCGCCCAGCGCCACCGCGCCCGTCCCCTGGATGTCATCGTTGAAGGTCAGGGCACGGTCGCGGTACTTCTCGAGGATTGGGCGAGCGTGGTCGGCACCGAAATCCTCCCACTGGAGCACCGTGCCGGGGAGCTCCTGCCGCACGGCGAGGACGAAGCGGTCGATGAACTCCTCGTAGTCGGGCCCGGTGACCCGTTCGTGGCGCCAGCCGAGGTACTCGGGGTCGCGAAGTCGTTCGAGGTTGTTCGTGCCGACATCGAGGACGACGGGGAGGGTCCGTTCGGGGCGGATCCCGCCGATGAGGGTATAGAGGGAGAGCTTGCCGATCGGGATCCCGAGACCCCCCACCCCCTGGTCCCCGATCCCGAGGATCCGCTCCCCATCGGTGACGACGATCACGTCGACTTCCTGGTTGGGCCGGTGCTGAAGGAGGGTTCGTATCGAGTCCCGCAGGGGATACGGGATGAACAGTCCCCGCGCGCGACGGTAGATGTGACTGAACTCCTGACAGCCCAGTGCGACCACCGGAGTGTAGACGACCGGCATCATCTCCTCCATGTGGTCGTGCAGGAGCCGGTAGAACAGGACCTCGTTCGTGTCCTGGAGGGCTCGGAGGTAGATGTGGCGCTCGAGGTCGTCGGTCTTGCGACGGAACGCCTCGGTACGCCCAGGACCACCTGCTGGTCGAGGGACTCGACCTGGGGAGGGAGGAGCCCATGCAGGCCGAGCGCGCTGCGCTCGTCGTCCGTGAACGCCGTCCCCTTGTTGAGGAGCGGAATATCCAGGAGATCCTGTCCCCGGAGCCTCGGAAGCGGGGAGTAAGCCCGTTCCGAGGGACGACGCGGAGGCGGCAACGCCGTAGGGCCTGGGCCTGTGCGCGCGGCTTCCATCGCGTGAGCGTGGGTGCCCCCTCAGATGTAGGCGCGCTCAAGGCGGCTTGACGGGCACGACTCCACGGACGGAGTCCGATTCGCGGAGCTTCCGTGTTCCCTATTATGTAGGCCGGTCGCCTCCCTCGGAGGGTCTCGACCATGGCACCTTCAAGGAAGAGGAAACGAGGAATACGCCGAGCGGCCTCCCGGCCTTCTCCGATCCCCCCAGGCTACCCGACGGTGATTCCCTACCTCGCCGTGACGGCAGGAGCGGCGGCCCTCGATTTTTATCCGAAGGCGTTCGGGGCCAAGGTGCTCGCCCGGGAGTTGACGCCCGACGGAAAGCTGGTCCACGGACGGCTGCGCATCGGCAACTCGCTCTTCATGGTGTCCGACGTCTTCCCCGGTGGCGATGTCGCCGCTCCATCGACCGTGGGGACCACCACGGTCACCCTTCACTTGTACTCGAAGAACGTCGACGCGCTCTGGGACCGCGCGGTCGCGGCGGGCGCGAAAGTGACGATGCCGCTGGAGAACCAGGACCTGGGGGGAGCGGTACGGCCACCTGCAAGATCCGTTCGGCCACCACTGGTCGCTCTCGATGCGGGTCAAGATGAGCCGGGCCGGAAAAGGCGGCGAAGCAGAAGGAGGCGATGGCCTCGTTCGCGCGAGGGGAACATCCGGGGCGAGAACCTCGCGACAGCGACGCCTGAGCGGCTTGCCATCCGGGCCGTAGGAGGTCGAGTTGAGCGAACCGGACCCGTGCGATTTGCACGACGCCGCGATCCGCGTGGGGTCGGGCGAGGCCGAAACCCTCCACCGACTGGCTCGGAGCCCGATCGCCGACGAATGCCGGAGCTGCGCGGTCTGCCGCTTGGCTCGAGAGTACGTGAACGACGGCTCGCCGAGCAGGCCGGTCGGGTCTTCCCGCCGGCAGAAAGCGGGGAAGCCACCTGGCAGAAGCTCCAGGCGGCGGTCAACGGTGTCAAGGTTACCGTCCACCGGCCCGCCTAAGTCACGGGGAACCTTTCCGGCAGGGGAACCGCTGCGCCCCAACCACTTCTGTTCTGGAATCCCCCACGATCGACAGCCTGGGGTAGTGGATGGGAGCGACCACCCCCCCGCAGTTGTAGAAGGAGGTTCCACTTGCGCTCCGCAATTAATCGACCCTCGGTCCCGTGGACCGAGGGCGTTGTGAAAGGGTTGGTCAGGGTGCCCGGGTTTCGAACCCGGGCGGTGGGCCTTCCTTAGAAGTGCGTCGCTGAGCACCCCTACGTTCGGCGTCCCTACGCCGGAGGCTGCGTCCCAGCTGGTCGTCGCGAGGTAACCCTCTCCGAGGTAGCCGGGGAACTCGATAGTGTTCGACCCGACCGTGATGTCATGGAACGACGAAGTACCGATCAGGCTGTACAGGGTCGGAGCGAAGTTGCCGAGTGGGGCTCCGTTGAGCTGGTCCAGAATCGAGGCAATGGCCGCCCACTGCGGAGAACCGGCACTCGTTCCACCGACGATGTAGAATCCCCGCTGTGCCGAGTTCGGGAAAAAGCCGAAGTACGTCAGCACTCCGCCATCCACCCCGGCATTGTAGTCCACGTCCCCGAGTTCTTTCCTGCAATGAAGTGCGGCGACTTCGTGATGCACGTCAACGGCGTGCCCGAGCACTGGTACGGGTAACTGTGCGTCCCGTCTGCCACGGGGTGGGGGCGAAGTAGTGGCTCGGGGAACCTCCGGTTCCGCCGTAGATCATGCCCTCGGAAACCAAGAGGGGGTTCTCAAAGTCGTTCCAAGTCGCCTCATAGTTGTACGTACCCACCATCGCACCGGTCGCGAAACTCAGGTTGAGGTACGACCCGGCGACCCCGATGTTGTTCGGGTTGTCCGCTGGGAAGCTCGCCGATGGGGTAGGACATCCCTCCTGGGCCCAACCGTCCCCCGCCGAGGCGAAAATCGAGATCCCTTCCGCGGCCGCCTCCGCGTAGATCTTGTTGTTCTGCGGAAGCCAAGCGTGGTCAGAGGCGGGGAAGAACGTGCACTCGGGGCTGCCAAAGCTCTGGGACCAGATGTTCCCCAAGTGGTGGTTGAGGGCGTAGTTCTCCGTGCCCACGAAGGCGGTGTTGTTCTCGGACGGGGCGATTACGAGGTCGATGGTCGCGGCCGGGGCCATCGCGTGGCTGTATTGCGTGTCGAGCGAGATCTCCCTGCCCAACCCTCCGAGAGTGAGGTCTGGGGCGAGGCACCCGTCTGAATAGGGCAGCCCGCGGGGCAGATGACGTTCAAGGTAGCCCCCGGCAGACCGAACTGGGCGTCAAACGTGGCGAGGTCGGCCCGGACGGTCGGGTCGCCGTACGCATCAAAGATCACGATCGTCTGACCTTCACCAGCGCTCGCGTAACCGCCGACGCTGGTGTAGGCGGGACCGTAATTGTAGGCGGACTGGATGTCTTGCGGCGAATAGCAGTGGAGCAGGTTCCGGATAGCTGCCGCATTGCCCGTTCGTGGGGAGCCCGCTGATTCCTGCCCCGTAGTAGACCGCCTCATAACTGGGGTGCTCGACAGCGTTCTCCACCGCGACCACCCCGGCCGCAAGCCCGCCGGACACCGCCGAGACGAAGCCGAAACTCACCATCACCAAGACTACTAACCCGACCGTTGCATGTCGCAACATAGCAGGGCCGCGAATGCGTTGCAGTATAACAAGGTTTCCGAAATCGGGGGGGATTATCGTCCCCAAGCCCCAGTTCTGGGCGACTGGGTCCTTTCCCTTCGGTCACTACGAGGACCCCCCACGGCGCCACGATCCCCCCGCGAGTCCACCAGTTGGGCGAAGTCAGAATCCTAAAGCCGTGACCCGGCACCATCTATCAGTTCATGAAGGGACGGAGCCTTCGGGTGGCCGTTGATCGCTATCGCAGATGTCGCCGTGGTCGTCTCGAACGCGAAGGCATCCGCCAAGTGGTGGACGAAGAATCTCGGCTTCTCAACGTATACCGTCGGGGTGCCGGGCACGCGATCCTCGTCGCCCCGCCGGGGGATCGCTTCGTTCTGCACCTGTGCGAAGGCTTCGCCCCCCTTGAGCCCGGGGACACCGGGATCGCCTTCCTCACCGATGAGATGGACTCCACGGTGGCTCGCATGGCCAAGGGAGCGGTAAGATTCCCCATCCTCCCCGGAAACATGCGCGGGCACGATGGCCAAGTTTGCGGACCCCGACTGGAAACATCTTCTGGCTCATCGAGGCGCCTACCACGATGGTGCGGGCCACGGCGAGCTCTCGGGCCCCGAGCCAGAAACCAGGCTCGAGCAGGCGCCCCGTTCGTCGTCGAAAGCACTAGGCGCTGAAATCGTTCGCCCCCCCTCGGGAGCTCGCTCCCTACCCGTCGAGACGCGAGGCTTCGCTGTAGGCGACCGAACGGACCGAGTCCAACTGGAAGACCCCCCGCTCCGAATGCTGGGGGGAGCGGTCGCTGGAGCCACCCTTCCCCAGCCGTGAAACGAAATGGGGTGTCGTGGCCCGAGATCCGGGGGCCGTAGGCGCCGCTCAAATCGAATGGCCCCCTCCTAAGGGAGAGTCGCTTCTAGGGCACACGGGGTCGCGCAGCCTCGGCGACCCAGGTACCCCCGTCGGGGCCGTCGCCCAGTTCGAGACGGACGGACGTCGCGGCGCACCGCTTGCCAGGGGCGCGAATCGCGCGCCGTATGGGACTTGTGGCGGCGACCCGGAGTCGGAAGCAGCATCGCCCGGCCCCGAACGGGCGAGCCTACGGCCCCCCTCTGCGTTGGTCGCCTACCGACATGGCGGAGGCGGACCACCAGGTCCCGGCGGAAGGTTTCCTCCGGGTCCCGCCGGAGGAGGCGTGCCCGATTGCCCGGGGCTGCGTGGTGGTCGGCTTCTTCGGGCGCCGCATCAGCAGCACCGCCGACAAGATCACCACGAGTACCAACCACGACTCCGACGATCAGATAGGTTAGCGTTGCACCGCTCAGGCTCGGGCTGGCGGAGGGAACCGCGTTGACGGTGATGGTGACCGAGTTCTTGGCCGTTCCTCCGAGGCTATCGGTGACCGTCAAATTCACGACGTAGCTGCCCACCGTCGCGTAGGTGTGCGCCGCGGGATCCTGAGCGGTGCTCGTCGCTCCATCGCCGAAGCTCCAGGCGTAGGTGTACGTCCCGCTGCCACCGGTCGGGCTCGTCGCGAAGGTGACCGTCCCGCCCGCAGTAATCGTCAGTCGCCGAGGCAGTGATCATAGCCGCCAGGACCGCGTTGACGGTGATGGTGACCGAGTTCTTGGCCGTTCCTCCGAGGCTATCGGTGACCGTCAAGTTCACGACGTAGCTGCCCACCGTCGCGTAGGTGTGCGCCGCGGGATCCTGGGCGGTGCTCGTCGTTGCATCGCCGAAGCTCCAGGCGTAGGTGTACGTCCCGCTGCCACCGGTCGGGCTCGTCGCGAAGGTGACCGTTCCGCCCGCAGAGACTGTCGTGGCGGAGGCAGTAATCGTAACCCGCCAGGGCCGAGTTCACCGTCACACTGACGCTCGAGCTGGTGACGCTGACGTAGAAGAAGTCTGACCAGGTCACGGTGCAGGTGAAGGTCCCAGAGTTCGCGTAGGTATAGGGGATTACCGTCGAGAACGCCGATAAGCTGTCCACGTCGGTCGCCGCCCTCGACGCGGTGAAGTGGCCGTCACCGGTCGCAAGGTTCCAACCGGCAGCGCATCCCGTTCCGGTCCCGACGACCCACGACTCCGTGAAGTTTACCCCCATTCCCAGGTCGACCGGGGTGGGTGTTTCGGTCAGCGTCGCCTGGGGCGGGGTCTCAAAGACCCATTCGTTCGCGTCGCAGTTCACGGGATAGTAGCAAGAGCCGCCGAGCAGGAACACGCCGATGCCGGTGGAATTCACGGCGAGGGCGGGCCCCTCCACCGGGACGAAGGCGGCCGGGGCACCGAGGCTGATCGCATGCCAGTGTCCGGCGAGGAACTCCCAGCTGTCGTTGTACTCCCCGTAGGTGCTGGAATTGTACCCGACGGTCAGGAAGATACCTCCGAGTTGGGCATCCCAGGTGATTCCCATGTCGGACCGCCCAGGCGGGGTGCATCCGATGGCGCAACCCCCGTCCCGGGCCGAGATGTTGACCCAGTTGTCGGCAAACGCAGTGCCCCCGGAGTAGGTGTAGGTATAGTTTGTACTCCCGGTACTCGGAGTAGTAGTCCCATCCCCGAAGAGGACCATGTACCAGTCGAGCGCGTCGTAGGCCATCCCCGGTCCATCCAGCCAGGTACCGTTGAGCAGGGCACCGGGCCCGTAGTCGATCGTGTGCCGCCGGTCGCGTTCAGGAGCCACGTGTACAGCTTCCGAGTAGTCGCAGTCGTTGTCGTCGCATCCATCGGCGAGCAAGAATCCATGGAGCGCGGGGTCCCAGGCGCCCGCGGACGCGCCGATGCCCCCTTCCGGTAGGTAATCGCCGTGCTGGTCTAGAAGGGGCCCCGTGGTCGCCGAAATGTTCTTCCAAGTGCCCGTGAACAGCCATGTGTCGTTGAGACCCAGGTCGTTGGTGTTCCACCCCCCGACGAGGATGACCCCGCCCATGGCGGGATCATAGTCGAATCCGGGGTACCACCGCGGCGAGGGCACGGTGAGGCCGAGGATAGTCGTCAGGTTGGTCCAGGCGTCCCCGTTGTACACCCAGGTATCGCTTTCGTAGGGGTAGGACGGATTCTCGATGGAAGTACCAGTGTAGAGCACGACTTCGCCGAGGAGAGGGTCGAAGGCCATCCGCGCGCCGTACCCGGTGACGGGGACAACTCCCGCCGACGCCCCGGCCACGTTCGTCGTGACATTGTACCACTTCGGATCGGTGCCCGAGGCCGTCGGAGCATGAGATGGTGAGGCCAACGGATGGACGAGGATCGCTCCACCCGGTGAGGCCGTCGCGATGGTCGGGTTCCGCCGGGCGCTGTCTCCGAAATTCGGGATGGCGCGCGGGGCCGACCCGCCACAGATGGCCATCGTTCCGGAGGCAACCGCACACGTCGCGGTGGATCCGGATCGCGCGTCGCCTGCATTGATGCCCGCCACAGCCTTCTGGAGCAATGCAGTCCCGGCCGGCGTGGCACCAGAGGCCGGATGGACTGAGCCTGTTGGCGCGCCCGAGCTCGGCCCGACGACACCCGAAGCGGCGGAGGCGAACCCACTGCCCAAAATGGCTATGACGACAATCGCCACGACCGCGGTCAGGAATGGCATCCGCGACATCCGCTGACCGTGGGTGTTCTCGTATATCTACCTCTCTAGCGAACCTGATCGGATGGCCGGCGTCGCTCCGCTCCCCCCTCGACCGGAGTAAACAGGGGCTCCACAGAATCTCGCGAGTACGAGCATGCGCACCTACGCGGTCTTCTATTTTTTTCCCTGGGCGGGATCTCTCCCATGCTCGCCCGAGGAAGTCTGCGAGAGCATGCGGGTCTCTCGTTCATCGCGCCGAGCTAGGCGGGAGTCCTCCCAAAGGGCTGGCAAACGCCCCCGAGCCGGCCGAGGTAGACATTCGCCGTCCCCCAAGACTCCATCGAGACATTCTCGAACCAACGACACACTTTGGGGTGGGCGACGATTCGCGGTGTCCCGTCGGCCGTGGCTGCCCACGCCTCGATAGTAACACCCGCCGAGGGAAGATCGCCGGATCTGCCATCTCGTAGGGAATGGTTCGGTCGGATTTGAACCGACGAACTCCGGAATGTCCAGCGCTCCCAGACCAGGCGAGCATGAGCCCGACCAATGCGATCAGAGCCACTGACACGGCGACCCATCAGAGGGTCCGAGACGGGGGGCGATGTATGCTATAACGTGCGGGGACGGCCTGAGGAGATGAGCCTTCCATTCCGGTCCCGGTCCGTCGACCAGAGCGCAGTTGCCTGAAGAGCCCCTTCATTTTTTGGGTCGAGGAGGAGGGGGGAGTCCCGCACCGAGCCGCGGCTCACATTCCCCTTCCGCCCGCATGGACGGAAGGCGCCCAAGGCCCGGGGGGTTTGTTCCTAGGGCCCCGATTGCGGTGCTCCCTCACCCACGGTGCCCGCCGCCCAAGGGCACGTTTTCCCGCGGGCAGCGCTCACGCGTTTGGGTCGTGGGCGGCGATGCCCCGCCGGTTAAACGAACGGTAGACAGGGCGACTCCGCTAGCCCTGCGCCGTAGCGGCAACGGCGTCCCTCGCCATACCACCCGGCCTATTCGCAGGAGGCGGGTGTGGTCGGTCGGACGAGCCGTCAAGCTGCCGGGGCTCAGGGGCCCGAGACCGTTGCGTTTTCGGCCGGCGGTGGCCTCCGAACTCGGATCCAAACGGTGGAGACGAGCGCTACTCCCCCTGCGACCGCGGTGATCAGCACTACCCAGCTTAACGGGGAAGGAGGCGGGAACCGCGGGGACGTGGGCGATGGGAGGGTGATGCTCGCGATCGGGGTGGCGTTCGACGCGAAAACGGTGACGTTGGCCGACTTCCAGTCCGTGACGTACACCTCACCCGTTCGGTTGTCGACCGCGATGCCCTCGAACGGGGCGCCCCCGGTCGGTCCCTTGGCGACGACCGAATTGGTCGCGTCCGAAACCACATACACCTGGTTTGAGAAGGGCCCCGCGGCCCAGATGTCCCCCGTGCCGCCGTCCAGGGCCAACGCCGTGGCCGACCCGGGCAAAGGGACCGTTCCCACTTCGGTGTTGGTGGCGGTCGATACGATCGCTAGTCCGTTCCCGGCCTCGCACGACGCGTGCACACGTGCCCCGTCGCGGGATCGCTCACTACGCCGAAGGGATCCTCTCCGAATGTGCCGGGTCGTTCGGCGCATCCCACCGGCACCGAGGCGGTCACGGAATCGGATACGTCCGAGATCAATGTCAACGTGTCGGAGTAGTTCCCGAGCGAGTTCGCTACGAACACCTCTCCCTTTGCCTGGATGTAGGCGAGGCCGAGCGGCTGTTCGACTCGACCTTCTGAGATCGTCCGGACTGGGGTCCCCGAGGGAAGGGAAAGTACGCTGATGTTCCCCTGAATCAGGTCCGTCACAAACAGTTGGTCCTGCCCGCTATCGTAGGCAATGTTCCACGGACCCCCTGCGACGGGGAAGGTCGCCTCCACCGAATCATTCTCATCCGAGATGACCGCGATGGCGCCGGCACCGGTTTCGGCGACGAATACCTCCCCGAGGGCAGGGTCGTAGGCTAGACCGAACGGATTTACACACGCCTGTCCGAGGGAGATCACCTTCACGATAGTGTTCGACGTCTCCGAAATGACGTACACTTCGTTCGTCAGCGAATCGGCAACGAACACCTGACCGGTCCCGTAATCGTAGACGGCACCGGAAGGTCCGTAAGGCGAACCGTAGAAGCCGCACTGCGACGCCGGAGATCCCGCGACGTCGGAGAACCGGCCCAGACTGGGGGGAGTTAGAGGCCCCGAAAGGCGCAGGACGGTCGAGACCCCCGCTCTGGCCGCCCCCGATGAGTGGCTGTGTGCCGCCAGGCCCGTCGCGTCCGTTAGCAGCAGCCCCACGGCGATGGCTGTCACTACCGACCAGACCCCCGCTCGCTGTGAGCGTCGCGCTCGCTCCGACACGGACTAATCTCGCGTTCGTCCTCGATGGGGTGGCAGCGGCTTAACGAATTCGTACTGGCCAGAGACTCGGGGTCGACGCAGTCCCCTCTGAGGATCACTCCTCTGGACGAACCCTCGAATCGGCCAGGACCCCAGCGCGGGAGAGCGGGCGACCCGCTCGGTGTGAGTGAAACGGAAGAAAAGCGGGCCCCCGACTGTTAAGCGAAAGGGGGCAGAACGGCTTCGACTACCCTCCTGACGTGAGCTGGGCCCCCGGTTCTCGGAAGGGGGCGACAGGAGGGGCGGGATTGAGCCGAGGCTTTCCCGTTCTCGCCACCGGCGCGGTCGAGCACGCTACCCTGAGGACACGAGACTTCCTGCTTGGAGTCTGACCCAGAGGGCTGTGGGCAGCCGGACCGGCCACCCGCGCCCAGAAGGGGTTGGCGAAGAATCCGCTACGTGAAGGTCGCCGTGATCGTTCCCGGCCCCTTGATCGTCGCGGTGGTCCCCGAGGAGGTCGTCGAACCGATCGTAGCGGTCCCGGTTGTCTGGCTCCATGCCTTGAACGAGGATCCGGTCACGTTCTCCCCGAGGATCGGCAGCACCGTCCCGACAAAGTACCAGGTCGACCCCGACGGGCTCGTCGAGCCGGACCCCACCGTAGTGAACGTAACGTACACCACTTTGGCGAAGACAGTCGCAAGGTACGTCTGGTAGGGGGCGGTGAAGCTGAAGGAGGTACTCGTGGCCTCCCACTGCGTCCCCGCCACGCCGTAGTTGTTCGTGTACGCGCTGCCACTGTAGCCTCCGTAGTTCGACCCCGAGATGTTCAGCCACGGCGTGCTGGAGAAGTACGGCACACCGTTCACGGCAATCCCCCACGAGGAGCCGGATGGGAGACCGTACTCGAGGAAGTGGAGCGTCACGTGCGGGGAGATGAAGTTCTCCGTCACCACTCCAGGCCCGGTCACCTTCATGGTGGTCGAGGCGCTCGAGGTAGACCCGAGGGTGACGTTCGAGCTGCTCGGGCTCCACGAGTTGAAGTTGTTCGTTGAAGAGGCGATCGCGGAGAGCGCGTTCACCGAGCCGTCGACGTACCAGCCGCTCGATATCGTAGCCGAGCCGCTCCCGAAGTACGGGTTGTTCTGGAACGTGACGTAGTCGTACTTCTCATAGACCACCTGGATCGAGTTCGTGGAACCGAGGGGCCAATAACTACTGGCAGTCCCCACGGGGTAGTACGCCACATCGTACTGCCCGACGCCGACCGGCGAGAACGCGCTCCACGAAAGCGCCGTCGTCAGGCCGGTGAGCACGAGCGAGGTGCTGCCGGTGGGATGGTAGTACCCGTTGACATAGACTCCCCAGGCGGTGTTGGCAGGCAATCCGATCTCGTGGAACGTAAGCGTGCACGTCGTGCATGGTGTCCCGGCGACGAAATCCGCGATCACGTCCCCGGACGCCTTCACGGTCGCATTCGTGCCCGCGAGAGCCCGACTGCCGAGTCCGACCCTCGTCTCGTTCACGGTCCATGCCTTGAAGATGTACGACGACGAGGGGGTCGCGAGCAGGGGGAACGACGAACCGCTCGTGTAGTAGGCAGCGCCCGAGGGGGTGGTCGAGCCGGCTCGCCCGGGCTCACCGAGATCGTGACCTGATACTGCTTGACGAAGACGATCTCCTGGCTCAGCTGGTAGGGGATGTTCATGTAAGCGGTCGACGGCGAGGGCGTGTACTGGATGCCGCTGCCCGCGGCGACAGCTGCGACGGTCCAAAGGTCGTTGCCCACGGTATTGGATGTGGAGGTCGAGCGTCGCACTCGTGCCGCTGGACTTAACCCCGTTGAGGATGACGCTCCAAGGCGTGCTGGCCGGCAGGCCCGACTCGGAGAAACTCGCGGTGTACTTGCTCGTCGCGAAGTGCGCCCCCACCGTTCCGGGGTGGTTGATCTGCAGGCGCGTCGACTCGAGGGCGGAGCTCGAAAGGACGAGGAGCGAGGCGTTCGACACAGTCCAGTCCGACCAGGAGTACCCGACCGCCGCGGAACCCGAGATGGAGAGGTTAGTGTAGGCGTTGTACCAGTTGGACCCGGGGATGGCGGAACCCGCCGACGTCGGGGCGACGGTGAAGGTGACGTAGTACTGGGTCGCGTAGACCACGGCGACCTTGTCCTCGTACGGCACGCTGAGATACGCCGCGCTGGTGATCGTCGCGTACTGGACGTTCACCTTTCCTCCGATATCGTTGCTGACGGAGTAGTAGTACGAGCCAGCCGCCACTCCGGTGACCGTGATCGTGCTCGTGGTTCCCGGATGCGCGACACTGTTGAATGTCACGGTCCAGGAGGTCCCGGACGGGAGACCGCTCTCCGTGAACGATACGCTGTAGGTCGTCGCCGGCGGGACTGCCGCGGCGCTGGCGACCGTCCCGATCATCAATGCCGCCACTAGCACAACCCCCAACGCAATCCAGGACCCCCATTTTCCGATCATTGCTTTCCCAGTGTTATCCGACACCCGGTGTCGGATAACCCGGGAACGGCTACTCCTACTTCAAAGCCTCGTGCGCCCGCGCTGGCGGCGCCCCCGACGAGGTGGTCCCTGACCGTTCCAGGCCGCGCAGTCCACCCGACGACATCTCGATTGGAACGTGGTGACCGTCCTCGTCGGGGTCCTGATCGACCTCGTCGCTCCATTCACGGTAGCGATGTCGCACTCTTTCCCCCAACAGTTCACGTCGTCACTTGGGTCGAAGGGATTCACGTCGACCCCGCTTCCGACGGCGCGTCGCTTACTGGCAACCTATTCGACTCCCGATGGCTTCGTGCGCCGGATCGAACCGCGCGGATCCTCGCCGTCGGCTGGATTGGGCGTCGCGAGGGATGCCCCCGACTGTCGAACGAAAAGGGGCAGGGCGTCTCCAGACCCAGTGAAGAGGGGAGAGACGAAAGAGTCCGCGCGCCTGGCTACCCGTCGGCACAAGCGGATCCGCTGGGTGACCAATTCCCGTCCCGCACACCGCTGGTGGACGCAACACTAGAGGAGTTTTCCGGCGCGAATGACTGGAGTCCCGTCGACCGCGACCTGGGAACCGGCGAGAGAAATCCAACTCATGAAGTTCGACCCGGTGGTGCCCCCCCCGATTGTCAGGGAAACGCAGCCGCGCTCGATGGTCTCCAAGTTGGGGACGTCCTTTGCGGCCGGGTTCAGCCCGAAGGTGAGACCGCTGGCACGGCCCTTGCCCGCCGTGCCGTTCTGGGTACTGACGGGCAAAGTCTTCCTCTCCCTCCTCGAAGGAATACGAGGTAAGCCCACCGTCAGCGAATTCGAGGGTTCCCCCGGCGTGCGAGTGCCACCAGATATTGGTCCGGCGGTTGGCGTGGATGCTCCCCTCCGCGGTTTTGGAGTCGAGGGCCACGTCCACGCGTCCGGCGGGGATCTGCGTCAGCATGTCATAGGGGCCGTATCTCTTGTCGTGCGGGTGGGGTCTCCCGTCGTGCAACCGTGGAGCCGCCCCGACCAGGGCAACTTCCAGGTCGGTTCCATTGGAGTGGGTGATCCGCACCTTCTTCCCTCGTGAGAGCGCCTTGCAGAGCCGAGCCCCGTTCTTGGCCATCTCTTCCGGGTCGACGAGACATGCCCGCAGCACGCTTTCCTTCCACTGCGCAAGGGCCACTCCCCACTTCTGGGCCCGTCCCTCCGTCACGAACCCAGCGGTCATCCGCGCACCGCGGAGCCCCGTCTTCCTGGCGACCTCGTACCAGGGCGAGTTCCAGGCGAGCGCTTCGTCGAAGGTCCGCTCGTCGCCGGAAAAATGATCCTTCTCGATGCGGTCGGTGTCGCCCGGACCCCAGAACATCACGTACACATCCGCGGCCTTCATCGCCGCCCACTCCGGGGCGCTTGACCTGCCGAGGAGCTTGCTCTGTTTCCGGTCGATCGCGCGCCACCACGCGTCCTCGTCCTCGTGGACGAGGAGCGCGTTGCCGCCCACGCATCGGACCTCATCGACCATCGCCGAGGCCATCGGCATTGTGTGGTCCCATGACTCGACGATCGCATACTCCCCCGCCCGGACCTTGAGGGTACTTGGTCACGATGTTCCGGGCCGCGTCGCGCTGTAGCTTCGAGGGGGTTTCCGGCATGGTCCGGGGCCGAAGTCGACGGGCCTACTTGTAACCCGCCCGGGGTTGCGAAGCCGTGGGCACATCGGCACACCCTCCCACCCCTCCCACCGCTCGTTCCGACTCTCTCAATCCGAGGCGGGGCGCCTCCCGCTCCTCGGGCCCAAGGGGCTAGGGGTAGCCGTTCCGGCCCACCGGGTGTCCCGACCGAGCGCCCGCCACGTACCAGCAGGTCGGCGGAGCTCGCTACCTGATGGGCGCCGACGACCACTCTCACAAGCGGTTCCGCGGCAGAGGGACGAGGGGGAGGGGGCCGGCCGCACACAGCCAGGCACCCCGGAGGGCACGATCACGGCGGCGACGAGGAAGGGCGAGATCTGGCGATTGGGGAGCGCCACGCTGGGCCTAGGTTGGGGGTGTGACCGGAGCGAACTCCACGGCGACCAGCCGGCGGTCTCTCTTCACTTCGATCGAGCCGGACGACGGGGTCGCGGTGTAGTCCCTCACCGGGGCGACTTTGAAGGAGTGCGCGCCATCCGCAACATGGAACTCGATCGTAGAGCCGGTCGAGTTCTGAAGCTCCCCGTCCAGCGTCACCGACCACGAGGTCCCGCCAGGGAGCCCCGATTCCGTGAACACGAGGGGATACCGGTGCCGCCGAGCCACCAAGAAAAAGAAGATGAGGAGGAGCGAGGCGATGATGAGCCCGCCGATCAACGCGAGGTCGGTGCTCGAGAGACCGCCGAGGCCGGACGAACCGGGGGTCGAAGTGGATTGGGCCGTGAAGCCGATCTGTACTTCCTTGTTAGCTCCGGAAACGACCACAGACCCCGAGGTTACGTTCGCGTTGTAGCCCGTCACGGTGCCCACGGTGAAGTCGTAGGTCCCGTCCGCCTCGGCCTCCGCGATGGTCGCGGTTGGCTCGGTGAGGAGCGTGCCGGCTAGAGTAACCGACCAGCTCGTTCCCGACGGGAGACCCGTCTCTACGAATGTGATGAGGTAGGTCCCCGGCGGCGTGGCCGTGAAGGTGGCGGTGATGGTGCCGGTCGCCGATATCGTTACGGTGGTCGCGGACGAAGTGAGGGAGGCGACGGTGCCTGCCGGTACTGCTCCACGAGGTGAAGGTCTCCCCGGTGCACGTGACCGCATCGAGAGAGTAGGGGCCCGACACGACACCGGTCGCCTGTTCACCGTTCGTGTACGGGTTCCCGTTGAACATCAGCGAGCACGTCGAGGGGACGACGTCGATCGTGACGGTGTATCCTGTAATGGTCGCCGTGAAGGTACCTGTCACGGTGCCGTTGGCGGAGACCAGAATGCTCGTGGACGCTGAGGTCGGCGAAGTGACCGCACCCGCCGTGCTGCTCCAACCGCTGAACGTCTCGCCGGTGCAGGTCGGGGCAACGAGCGAGTAGCTTCCGGCAGCGACGCCCGCGGCCTGTTGACCGTTGGTGTAGAGGACGCCGTTGAAGGTGATGGAGCAGGAGGTGGGAACCGTTTGGAACGTCACGGTGTAGGTGGAGGACGAGATTCTGGTGCCCGGGTCGATGAACACCACCGACCCCGAATCATAGTTGGAGACGAATGCCTCCCCCGAAGATGCATCGACCGCGATGCCAAAGGGACGTTGGCCAACTGTCAGGTTGACGAGGGCCCCGGAAGTCACGTTGACCTCCGTCACAACGTTTGCGTCATAGCCGCCGTTGGTTTCGTTGTACGGTTGCGGAGCGTAGAGGAGACCGTTGACCGGATCCGATGCCAGGTAGAGGCTGTCGTGATAGAGATTGATGCTCCCGACGGCTGACTGGGAACCTGGATCCCACTCCTGGATCACGAACGTAGGCCCGTTCGTGTCTTCAATGTAAATCAAGCCCGTCAGTGCGTCGTACGCGGCTCCAAACGGCTGGTCGAAGGCGAGGTCGGTTTCCCCGACGAGGGTATTCGATGCGACCGTGTAGACTGCCCCGTAGAGCTCCCCCGCGACTTGTCCAACGAAGTAAAGGTCCCCGGTGGTCGGGTCGTACATCGCCGCGCCCGGAGGCAGACCCGGGAGGGCGATGTTGGTCACCGTCGCGTTCGTCGCGGGGTTGATGACGGTGACGTTCCCGTTTCCTGCGGTTCCTCCGTTCCCCACGTAGAGGTACCCGTTCGCCGGGTCGTACGTCAGCGTGAATGGTTCCACCCCGACCGGGATCGATCCCGTGGCCACGAAGGTACGGGCGTTGAACACCGTCAGGTTGTCCACGTGGCCGGCCGGCGGGGGCCCAAAGTTCGCGATGTACCCATATCCGGTATTCGGGTCGACCCAAACGGCGCGCGGGTCAACCCCCGCCGGAACGTAGGCGACGATCTTCCCCGTGCTGGGGTCGATTACCGAAGCATTCCCGTAGGTCCCGATTCCGGGCAGGGGCACGAAGAGATACCCCGTCAACGGGTCGAAGTAGCTCTGCCCGAACGGATTGACCGTGGACACGGGCTGTCCCACGACCTTAAGGGTCGACGACATCAAGACGAACCCCGAGGAATCCCCCGCCTGTACTCCGGCGAGCAAGAGTCGCCCGCTTCCGGAGGAGTAGGCAATGCCGGTGTCCTGGCCCGGAAGGGCCGGAGAGGATGCGACCCATCGGTGAGTGGCAGGGTCCAGCTCGGTGACGTTGTAGTTCGGATAGTCGGTGACGACGTAGACCATGCCGTTGTCCGGATCGAAGGTCGATGCCGAAGCTACCGCCGGCCCTGCCGAGAGGGAGAGCGTGGGGCCCAAGGTGTTCGTCGCGAGGTCGACGGCCGAGGTATTGATTCCCCACGGCACGTAGAGTTCGTCCGTCTTCCAGTCGACTGCGGGGACCCCGGGGTAGACGTCGGGCGCCGGTAGCGTGATCGTCTTCCAGACGGTGTCGTTGTTCGGACCGATGAACTGAATGAAGGGGTAGTTGGCATAGTTTTGCCCCGCTTGGTACACCTCGCCCGTTTGATTGTCATAGACGACATCCATCGCCCCGGCCGCAGCGCTGATCAGCACGGTGGCGTCGTTGGCAATGTTCACATCATAGACGCCGTAGCAGGGCGAGGCGAGGAAGAGGTGCCCGCTCGAGTTGTTGACGGCCACCGACCCGTCCACGCAACTGGAGGTCGGCAAGGCGAGAGAGCCGACGACCGCGTTCGTGCTCGGGTCGACGACGGAGATATTGTTCGAGTCGTGGTTAGCCACGTAGAGCAGGCCGTTGCTCGAGTCGAAGGCGACCCCGTCCGGGTGTAGCCCCACGGGGAAGAGCCGGACGAGGCTGTCCGTCGCGGGAGAGATCGCGGCGAGATACCCCGCGTAGATCCCGCTCGTGTTAAATGTCACGTTGGAAACGGTCTCATAGAAGAGATTCGTGCTCGGGTCATACGCCGGAGTCGTCCCCGAATCGAGCCCGCCTCCTCCGGACACGGCGGTATCGACCGATCGGTAGAGCCCCGAATACACGGTATTGTTGATCAAGACCGTGGTCTGACCGACGCTCGGGGGCACGGGTGAGACCGACGGCCCCACTCGAGACGGCACCGGGGAACTTCCTGAAGCGGGAGCGGACGTCGCGGAGTTGAGCCCCTGGGGGACCGAGTGAGTGGAAACGGAAGCGCTGGACGTCGGGACGGTCACAAGAACGATGAGGACAAGAACAACGGCCGACCAGGGGGTCAACCGGTGAGACCGCATCGCGCCGCGGAACGGTGGGGGGCTAAATAGCCTTCTTAGCAGGTTAACAGAGACCTCACGCACTCACGAGGATCCTCGGACGAAGCCCCTGGCGCCGGAGAACGCCGCCGGCGGATCCTCCGCGTCGCTTCGGCGTCGTGCTCCGAGACGACGACCCGTCCCAGGCCCCCATCTGAAGAACGCGACGGCCGTCCGGCGACGGGCAGCGCCATCGTTCGCGAGAGGGGGAGATCGGTGTGCCGGGCGAGATCTAAGTGATTGGTGTCGGTAGAGTTCGCTCCGGCGACCGCCCTCCTTCCCCCCTGAGGGGCCTCCCTACACCCTCGGGAGGACCTATCGGTCCCCGCCCCCACTCCGCAGGCCTGCAAGCTTGCACCGAGCACGAGCGGGCCGTAAAAGGTTCCCCGCGACCCCGGGTATCGGTGAGTGGCCCGCAGCCGGGTCAGGGGCCCCGATATCCACGATATCGGGGGGGTGGGTTCCCGTAGCCACAGCCTTTCGAGAGAGGGAGAGAGACCGCAGGGTATCGGTGGGTGCTCCACACCCCCGACTGTTTAACGAAAAGTGCACAATAGTTAAATATTAGTTATATTGTGTTAAACATCGTGCGAACTGCTCGGGCCGACGCTCCCGCGACTCGATTTCTCGGCGTGCGCCTCACCCTGGAAGAAGAGTCGCTCCTCGAACAGTTCCGGTCGACGAACGAACTCCCCAATCGCTCTGAAGCGGTCCGGGCGCTGGTGCGCGGGGCGACGGATGCTCGTCCCGACGATGTCAGCGTTCCGGCGACGCTGCGGAACGAACTCGAGGAGTTGGTCGAGGACGGATATGCCCAGGATCTCGACAGCGCGGTGACGCTGGTCCTGACCCTTGGGCTCGGGGAGGTCGGGCGGATCCACGCGGAACGGCTGGCGGCGCTGCGCGAGTACGCGCGCTCCTCGGCCGGGCGGCGGGAGGGACGTCGACGGGCGGATCGCGAGGGTCGGGGGCTCCTCGGGCGCTAGGCCTTCAACACGGGGTTGGGTTGCAACATGGAGACAATAGGGAAGGCGTGGAGCGAGCGGAGTGGATTCATTTGCCGACTGTGCCGACAGGACGCCAAGCATAATGAGGTGCTGCACATCTCGTTCTGTCCCGTACACGGTCTGAGCTCTCCGCTCGATGCGCTCCCGTGGCGGCCGGAGATGAGAGTATCCCGCGTCTCTACACCCGGACCGGCGACCGAGGCACGACGGGTCTCGCCGGTGGTGCGCGGGTAGACAAGGACTCCCCCCGCATCCGCGCCTACGGGACCTTCGACGAGCTGGGCTCCCAGCTCGGCCTCGCCGAGGCGGAGCTTCCGGACTCCGCTCGCGGACGCTCCGGGCGACCCTCCTGCGGCTCGAGCACGAGCTCTACATCGCCCAGACCGAGCTCGCCGTGGCCCCCGGCGTCGAACCGCCGAAGCACCGGATCGAGGTGCGACACGTCCGTCGACTCGAATCGGACATCGACCGGTTCGACGCCCTCCACCCTGAGCTGCGCTCCTTCGTTCTACCCCGAGGGTCGAAGCCGGCCGCGCAGCTCCACGCTGGCCCGGACGGTCGCCCGTCGCGCGGAACGCGAGCTCTGGACCCTGAATCGCACGCGACCCTCAGCGACCCGAGCTCCTCGAGTGGACGAACCGCCTGAGCGACCTCCTCTTCGCGCTCGCGCTCGCGACGAATACGCGCTCGGGGTGGTCGAGCTCGCCGCCGGACTATTCGACCTAGCGAAGACCGAGGGAGCGTCGTCGTGGAGGTCGGCATCGTCGGAAAGCCGAACGTCGGGAAGTCGACGTTCTTCAACGCGCTCACGCTTCTCGACGTGCCGATGGCGCCCTACCCGTTCACCACCACGTCGCCGAACCGCGGGGTCGCGGCGGTCCGCGCGCCCTGCCCGCACGTCGACCGAAGGGCTCCCTGCACCCCCGGGAATGCGAAGTGCGTCGACGGGACCCGCTGGATCCCGGTCAACCTCGTCGACGTTCCCGGGCCTCGTCCCGGGCGCCCACGAGGGCAAGGGGCTCGGCCATCAGTTCCTCGACGACCTGCGGGCCGCGGACGGGTTCATCCAGGTCGTCGACCTCTCGGAGGCGACGACGCCGGAGGGCGAGATCGTGTCCCGCCGGGGACCTACGACCCATCGGAGGAGGTCCGACTGGCTCGAGGAGGAGCTCGTCGCCTGGATCGCCGAGATCCTCTCCCGGGACTTCCTGCGCCACGCCCGCTCCGTCGAGCTCGACGGGCGGGAAGGTCGAGGAGTTCCTGGCCAGCGGCTGACGGGCCTCTCGATCTCCCGCGTTCGCGATCTCGCCGCGCTCCGGACCGTCCCCGTCGACCGGCTCCATCCCGCGCGTTGGTCGGACACGACCGCGCGCCCTGGCGCGCGAGCTCCTGCGCGTCTGCGAAGCCGCGCTGTCGCGGCGAACAAGTGCGACCGGGCGACCCCGGCAGGCGGCGCAGCCCTCACCGAAAGGTCAGACCCGATCCCCTGTCGTCCCGACGTCGGCGGAGGCGGAGCTCACGCTCCGCCGGGCCGCCCGCGCCGGTCTGGTCGAGCTACCACTCCGGGGGACCCGACGTTCGCGATCCGCGGAGCCGGCCGAGCTCTCGATCGGACAGCAGAACGCGCTCGCGGAGATCCGGTCGATCATGAAGTCGCTGGGGGTCGACGGGCGTCCAGGCCGCCCTCGAGACGATGGTCTACGAGCGCGCTCCATCAGATCGTGGTCTATCCCGGTCGAGGACGAGACCCACTGGACCGACAGTCGAGGACCGGGTGCTCCCCGATGCGCTCCTCGTGCCCGCCGGGACGCCCGCCGAGCGAGGTCGCGTACCGCGTCCACACCGACCTCGGGAAGAACTTCATCCGCGCGATCGACGGACGCACCCATCGCGCGCTCGCGGCCGACCATCCGGTCGAGCCGAACGCGGTGATCCGGATCGTGGCCCGGAAGTGAGCCGGCGGTCGCCCGCTCGGCGACGCTGGAGCGCCGTCGGAGAGGCTCGCGCCTCTCGCGCCGCTCGGACAGCGAACGGCACCCCACCGGCGCGCGCGATCCGTCGCACGAGCTCGGTCTCCTTCCCGGGGATCGGGAGGCACGACGATCGAACCTCCGGCGCCCGCGCCGGTGAGCTTCGCGCCATCCGCAGCGGGCGCCGCCGCCTCGAGCAGGTCCTCGATCCGTGGGATGGGAGACGCCGACCTCCCGCAGGAGCTCCTGGTTCTCGAGAAAGGAGTTCCGCGACCGCGGACCGATCCTCGCGGTCCACCGCCTCGCATCCCTCCGTCCGCGCCACCGCCCGGAACTCGCGCGAGCAGCGCGGGCCCATCCGGCTCGGCGAGGCGCTCGCCCACGGCCCGGACGGCCTCGGCGGTGTAGCGCGGGATCCCGGTGTAGGCGACGACCCAGACCCACCGCGGGTCCGTGACGCGCCGGACCGTCCAGCGTCGCGTCGCCGTCCTCGACGGTCCAGAGTCGGCGACGCCGATCCGCCGTTGATCGCGAGGAACCCTCCGCCCGACGACGGCCGAGGTGTCGCCCGGGCTCCCGACACCCTGCGCCGCCTCGTTCGACCTCGAACGCCCGCTCGGCCAGCGTCGGACGGGTCGATCCCCCCGGTCGCCGAGCCGAGCGCGGCGGTCAGCGCCGCGAGAACGCGGCCGAGGAGCCGAGTCCCGCCGCGCGGGGGACTGCGGGAGATGGCCGCGGACGTCGATCGGCGGTCCGTCGGACCAGAGCGGACGCGAGCGCCCGCGAGAAGTACGGGTTCTCCTCGGCGGCCCGGGGTCCCCGTTCAACGCGAGACCGACGACGGTCGAACGAAGACCTGGTCGTAGAGGTCGATCGCGAACGACGAGCTCGGGCGCGCCGTGGACGACGGCGTGCTCGCCGAAGAGGATGCACTTCCCCGGGGCGCGGACCGCCAGGGGGAGTGAAGCGGCAGGGATCGGGGAGATCTCGGCCATCACGCGCCGTCCGGCCACCCGACCTTCTTCCCCGCGCGCGCGGCACGATCACGCTGGCGAGCCCCGGGCCACGTCGCGTCGTTCGAGGGGAGGCCGAGGAGCCGGGCGAGGAGGACGGCGAGCGCTGCGACCTCGCTGTGGGGCTGATTCCCGACGGCGACGTTCACGATGCGAGGCGAGTAGAGGTCGGAGGGGACCTTCGCCCCGCCGACGACGAGCAGGATCCGCGGGCCCGGCGCAGCCGCGGCGAGACGCGCTCGAGCGGCTGACCGTACATCGTGAGGTGGACGGACAGTCCCGCGAAACGACCGGACCGACCGCTTCCAGTTCTCGCAACCCACGACCTCGAACGAACCCCCCCACCGTTCGCCCGAGCGCGGCCGACGCGGAGCGGCGAGCGGCGGATCGGGAGGTTCGAGGCACATGCGCTCCGCGCCGAAGGCTCGAGCGGCGAGGCGAGGTGGGTGGTGAGGCGGGGGTCGCGCCCGCGCGGTGTCCGAGGCGCAGGACCTCGACGACCTGGGCGTCGCGAACTACGGGCTCGCTGCGGCATGGAATCGCTCGATCCGATGGCCACGGTACTCGAGCTTGTCGGAGCGCCGCACCAGACCCTTGAGGCGGGTGGGGGACATCTCGAGCTCCTCGGCCACGTCGGAGAAGAAGCGGCCCTCGGGTCCCCGACGGCGTCGTAGATCCGCTTCTCGAGCTTCGCGTACTCCTTGTCGGCTCATGCTCGCGATCGCGAGGATCTCGGAGACCTCGGCGAGCGGGCCGAGGTCGTGCTGATGTTGATCGTCGAGTAGTAGAAGTGGTAGCTCTTGTCGGGCTGATTCCGCCCCTCCCGCGCGACCCAGCGGGTGTCGATGAGCTTCGAGCTTCTCGAAGAAGAGGAGGGCCTTGATCCCCTCCTTGCCGAACTCCTTCTCGACGTCCTCGTCCGTCAGCCAGGTCTCGCCGAGACGCTGGACGAGCCTGAGCTTCAGCGGGGAGTCGACCGCGCGAAGGATCGAGACGAGGTCGCTGACGTCGTTGACGACCTTGATCCGATGCATCGGAGGCCACGAGACTCATCACGCTCCGGTCCCCTCGGGGAGTCGGGTCGCTTCGGTAAGCACGCACGCGGTACTTCCCGTACCGGTCCTGCGGGGAGAACCGGGCGGGATGGGGGGTCCGCGTCCGGCCGCCGCAGCCGGGGCACTTCTCGTGGAGCGAGTAGCGGTCGCAGGCGCGACAAACGTGGAGCATCGATTCGGTCATGCGCGCGCGAAGGTCCCCTCCCCGCCGGCGGCCTTGATCGACTTGAGCGCAGCCTCCGTGGCTCGCTTGAGGGTCTCTTCGGCCTGCTTGTATTGGCTCGCGAGACCTGGACGCGGTACTTCGGGGCGCCGACGTACTGGACCTTGACCGCTTCCGGGTCGATCTCTTCGGCCGCGAGCAAGCGCCTCCCGGACGGCCTCCACGCCGTTCGGGATCGGGTCGGAGACCTCGAGGGTACCCGAGGATCGTGACGTGCGGAGGAACGATGTTCTCCTCGGCGACCTTCAGGAACGCGGTGACCCAGGCGCCCTCTCCGTTCTCCTGCGGGAACCGCTTCGGCTCGGCCGAGGCGACCTCGAAGGCCGGGAACAGGGAACCGTAGCTTTCGATCAAGGTCGTCCCCGAAGAGCTCGCTCGCTTCGTCGGCGGTGATCTTCAGCGCTCCGCGACCGCTGCGACGAACCGGATCGCGCGCCTCTCGTTCTTCCATTCCTGGATCTTCTCCCGGCGCTGGTGGTCGTTGATCCGTTTGAGCGAAAGGTCGATCTGGCTCTTCACCGGGTCGATGCTGCAGGACCCGGGCGACGATCTTCTGACCTTCTCGGATGTGGTCACGGATGTACTTGACCCACCCGGTCGCGACCTCGGAAAGGTGGATGAACGCCTCCCGTCCCGCGATACTCGTCGAGCGTGACGAACGCGCCGAAGTTCCGGATCGAGGTGACGGTCCCGACGACGAGGTCGCCCTCCTCGGGATATTCTGCTCGGAGGGGCATCCGCGGTCGGCTTCCGCTCTACGCCGTGACGGGGCGGACGAGTTCGCCCCGGAGCTTCGCCTGACCGCCAGTCGGTGTGGCGAGCGTCGCACCGCAGACCCCGCAGTTGACCACCGTGGCGGGACGGCTGAAGATCGTCTGCTCGGTCGAGCAGTCGGGGCACTTGACGACCCAGAATGGAGAGGGACCTCGCATCGGGACTTCGCCTAGTGGTGCTCGACGAGTTCGAGGCTGCTCGCGCGCCAGCTCGCGGGCTGGACGATGTACGCGCACTTCTTGCATCGGAACCTCAGGTTCACCCGTCGGACCGCCTTCGCGCGGCCCTCGGGCTTCGGTCGCGGGAAACCCCCGTAACCCGCAGGTGGCCCGGCGGAAACGGCGTTGCCCCCACTTCAGCTCGGAGGCCGTGCGCTTCTTGACCTTCTCCACTTCGTGCTCCGTGTGGACCTTGCACTTTGGGCAATACGTGGACACGACCTTTGGATAGTGCATCGGGGGGCCGCGAGGCAGGATACATATATAGGGTTAGAGGCAGCGGTCTTCGGAGGGACCACGGGGCGAGTGGGTTGGAGAGACGGTACCGCCTCCCACTTTCCCTGAGCGGTCCCGGCGATACCCGCGGGCGGTTCTCGGCGGTGTACCGACGGCGCCCCGTCCGAAGGCTTATGTAGCAAAGCCTTCTCGGCGGCCGCGCTCCCAGAGGAGAAAATGGCCGATCGACCGTCGACTGGCTGTGGTCACTGAAGCCCTCGGGAAATCTCCCGAGCGCAGGTTTCTCGGAGATCGGTGGAGGTCTCGGTCAACCTCAAGGAACTCGACCTCACGATCCCCAAGAACCGTCTCGAGGACGAGGTGCAGCTGCCGAACGGACGCGGCAAGACCGTCAAGGTCGCGGTCTTCGGGTCGCCGGAACTGTGCCAGAAGATGCGAGGGGTCGCCGACCTCGTAGTCCCGGCGAACAGCTCGATGAGTTCGCGAAGGACAAGAGGGCGGCCAAGAAGGTCGTCGACCGACATCGACTTCTTCCTCGCGGAGGCCCCGCTCATGCCCACGATCGGTAAGCGACTCGGGATCGTGCTCGGTCCGCGCGGCAAGATGCCCCGACCGGTGCCGCCGGGGAGCGACCCGACGAACCTCGTCAACGCACTCAAGCGGTCCATCCGCATCCGCTCGAAAGGGAACCGGACGTTCCACGCCCCGGTCGGCACCCGCGGGATGACGCCGGAGCAGATCGCCCAGAACGTGGACGCAGTGCTCGAACGGGTCGTCGGGAAGCTCGAGCGAGGGCGAACGAACATCGATTCGGTCTACGTCAAGACGACCATGGGCCCTGCCGTCCGGTTGTGGTGAGGAGAAAACGATGCCCGGTCGAGGTTCCGTCCCTCCGGAGAAGACTCGCGTCGGTCGACGCGCTCGAAGGCGTGCTCTTTTCGCCGCCCGATGACCGCCATCGTCGGCGTGCGCGGCGTTCCTGCTTCGGCGCTCCAATCGTATGCGCCGGGAACTTCGCCAACGGGGTCATCCGATTCAGGTCGCTACCAATACGTCCATCCGCTACGCGATCGAGAAGGCGAGCAAGAAGCGACCGTCCCTCGGAACCGCTGCTCGGGCAGGTCGAGGACCAGACCGCGGTCCTGACCACCCAAGGAAACCCGTTCTCGCTCTTCCAGGGAGTTCTCCCGGACCCGGTCGCCGACACCGGCGCGCGGCGGCGAGATCGCCCCCACGGACATCGTCGTCCCGGTCGGGCGCAACGAGCTTCAAGCCCGGACCGATCGTCGGAGAGCTCCAGCACGCCGGATTCCCGGCGGCGATCGAGAAGGGAAAGGTCGTCCTGAAGAAGGAGACCACGATCGTCAAGGCAGGGGGGACGATCTCCCGGGAGGTCGCCGGGCTGCTCACTCGCCTCGAGATCTTCCCGCTCGAGGTCGGCCTCGAGCTGCGCGCCGTCGTCGACGGGGAGACGTTCTACCCGCCGTCGGTGCGTCCGTCGACCTCGATGCCCGACGGGCGGACGTCGGCCGCGCCGCCCGGCGCGCCCTCGCGCTCGCGATCGAGATCGGCTACACGACCCCCGAGACGATCCCGCTCCTGTCACCAAGGCCCACCGACGCGCGCTCGCGCTCGCGGTCGACGGCCGGGTACACGACCAAGGAGACGCTCCGAGCCGCTCTTCGCGAAGGCGATGCGCGAGGCGGCGGCGGTCCACAAGACTGACAGGCAACTGAGGGTCCACCCCAAAGTCACGGAGTGAGACAACGATGGAGTACGTGTATGGTGCGCTGCTGCTCAACGCCGCCGGAAAGCCGATCGACGAAAAATGCCTCTCGGGCGTCCTGACGGCGGCGGGCCTCGCGCCCGACGCGGCCCGGGTGAAGGCGCTCATCGCCTCGCTCGAGGGCGTCAACTCGACCGACGTCCTCGCGAAGGCCGAGACCTTCGCCGCGCCGGCCGCTGCGGCCGCGGCCGCCGGAAAAGAAGGACGGCAAGGGCGAGAAGAAGGAAGAGGAAAAGAAGGAAGAGAAGGGCGTCACCGAGGAAGAGGCGGCCGAGGGCCTCTCCGCGCTCTTCGGGTGAAGTTCCCGCCACCGCGAGCGCACGGCTTAAGACGCGCGGCCGGGTGGCTCGGGCGGGAGGCGCCACTTCCGCCCTCGGTTGAGCCATGCCGGCGAGGGACCACTGCGGCGTCGTAGGGGTCTCGCTCCAGGGAAAGGGCGGCGCACCGTACCTCTATCCGGGGCCTTCGCGCCCTCCAGCATCGGGGCCAGGAGTCGGCCGGGATCGCGACGACGAGCCACGGCGTTCTCCATCACCGCAAGGGCATGGGTCTCGTCCACGAGATCTTCACCCAGGAGATGCTCGACGCCCTTCGCGGGCTCGATCGGGATCGGCCACGTGCGCTACTCCGACGACGGGCGACCGAGCTCGAGAACGCGCAACCGATCGTCTTCAAGCTCCGCGACGAGGACGCCGCACTCGCGCGCAACGGCGACATCGTCAACTACGAACGGGTCCGTCGCCGCCTCCAGCTCCAGGGGGTCGAGTTCCTCGGCAGCGCCGACACCGAGACGATGGCCCAGAGCGATCGCGCTCGAGTTCGACGCATACCCGGGACCTCGATGCGGCGATCCGCCGCGCGTGCCCAGAACTGATCGGCGGCTACGCGGTGATCATGATCGTCGGGAACCGGATCTTGCCTTCCGCGACCCCCTCGGGATCCGCCCGCTCGTCTACGGCACGGTCGAGGGCGGGGTCGCGGTCGCGAGCGAGTCGGTCGCGCTCGAACTGATGGGCGGGAAGCTCATCCGCGACGTGCTCCCCGGCGAGGTCGTCGTCCTCGAGAAGGGCCAGCTCGCCCGGACCTCGCGCATCCCGAGCTCCGGAGAGCGCGCCCACTGCATGTTCGAGTGGGTCTACTTTTCGCGTCCGGACTCGATCGCCGAGGACCTCCCGATCTACGACGTGCGCCATCGGATCGGGGTCCGGCTCGCGAAAGAGAGCCCGGTCGAGGCCGACCTCGTGGTGCCCGTGCCCGATTCGGCCCGCCCCCAGGCGCTCGGCTTCTCAGAAGGTTCGAAGATCCCGTACGCCGAAGCATTGATCAAGAACCGATTCGTCGAACGGACCTTCATCCTGCCGGACCAGAAGCGGCGGGAGTCCGAGGTTCGTGTGAAGCTGCACCCCGTCCCGGGGTCGCTCAAGGGAAAGCGGATCGTCCTGCTCGACGATTCGATCGTCCGCGGGACGACCTTCCGAGAGATCGTCCAGATGGTCCGCGGCGCCGGCGCGACTCGCATCGACGTGCGGATCGGTTGCCCGCCGATCCGCGCCCCGTGCTACTTCGGCGTCGACATGAAGGAGCGGCAAGGAGCTCGTCGCCACCGGGCGCGACGAGGCCGAGATCGCGCGGGTGGTGGGTGCGGACAGCGTCCACTACCTCTCGATGGCCGGGCTCGTCGAGTCGATCACGCTCCCAGCCGAGAGTCTCTGTCTCGGCTGCCTCACGGGCAATACCCGGTCGATGTCCCGGAGGAGCACCACCGGTTCCAGAAATCCCTCGAGGAGTTCTAGGGTGTGGCGAGCGCGGTCGTCGTGGAGCTCGGCGCGCAAATCTTCGTAGTGGGTCCGCCGCCCTCCCGACCGGTCGCGTATTCCCTGGGGGCAGAACGGTCCCCGGCGGCTGGCTATAACCCGCCGTCGGACCGCCTTCCCGGCCGCCTCCTCGAAGCGCTCCGAGTGCTGCCCCCCGGGACGGCCCTTTCCGCCGACACCGAGGTGCTCGCCTCCGCGGTGGGCTCGAAACTCGCGCGGGTCGTTACGGTTGCGACCACCCTCGACCTTCGTACTGCGCGTGCCGCATTGCCACTCCCGGCCCCGGGGGACGAGCGACGGATCCTTCTGGGGGTCGCCCGGGACGCCCTCGAACGGGCCCTTCGCACTCCCGAAGAGGTACTCATCACACTGACCCGGGAGGAAGAGCGGGTCGAGCGGGCGGTAGGGCGGGAAGCTCGCGCGGCGGAGTCCTTTCTCGTATTACCCGGGTCGTCGCTCGCCGAGTACTCCCGGAAGTGGACTGGCGTGCGGGCATCGCTCGCGCAGCATCACGAGATGCTCGCAGACATGGTCCGTCTCCACGCGCGAGCCCTCGTGCCGAACCTCTCCGCGGTCGTCGGGGAGAGGGCGGCGGCCCGTCTCGTCTCGGAAGCCGGGGGAGTAGCGGCGCTCGCCCGCATGCGTGCCGGGCGGATCCAGCTCCTCGGCACCCGACGTCGTCCCTCTCCCGAGCGCGGACCGCGCTACGGGATCCTTTACCGGGCAGAGGGGATGGCGGAGGTTCCCGCCGGCCGTCGCGGAGCCTACGCGCGAAGCCTCGGCGCCATCGCCGCCATCGCCGTCCGCGCGGACGCGACGACGCACGCCCAGATCTCTCCGGCGCTCGTAGCGCGGCGGGACCGTCGCATCGCGCAGCTCCGGGCGAGGCCCGGATGAGGGCACCGCGCCGGTTCGTCGGGGACCGGAAGTCTGCTCGACTCGTCCGGTCCCGCTTCGCCGACCGGACCGAGATCTTCACCGAGGCCGTTGGGACTCCGCCGCCGGTATACGGGGAACGTTGGGTCCACTCCGGCAACCGGACGTTCCGGTCGTTCGAACCCGGACGCAGTAAACTCTCCGCCGGCATCGTGCACGATTGGGCAGGACCGATCCCCTCCGAGGGAGAACGGTGGCTGTACCTGGGGGCCGCCAGCGGGACCACGGCTTCTCACGTCGCCGACCTTGTCGGTCCGTTCGGCCGCGTCTACGCCCTCGAACGAAGTCCCCGCCCCTTCGCGCGGCTCCTATCCCTCGCCGAACGCTGGCCGAATCTTCTTCCGATCCTCGGCGACGCCCGTGAGCCCCGTACCTACAGCCGCCTCGTCCCGCCGGTCGGCGGTCTCTACGCCGACATCGCCCAGCCGGACCAGGTCGAGATCGTCCGGCGGAACGCCGAGCTTTTTCTCGACCTTCCGGGAGCCGCGGTCCTGTTGGCGCTAAAGACGGCGAGTATGGGTCGCGACCGAACCGCCGCCGCCCATCTGGACGCCGCGGAGCGTGAGCTCGCCCCGGGGGTCGACCTCGTCGCGTCGGTCCGGCTCGACCCGTTCCACAAGGGCCATTATCTCGTCGGCGGGCGAGCCCGGCCCGAGCTGTTCCGGCCCCGGAGCGGGCGTCCCGTCACGCTGTCGCGCGGGCCGCGCCTCGCGCGACGACGACCGTGACGATGTCCTCGTCGGCAAGAATGTGGTCCCGGCCCACGGTCTGGCCGGGGAAGCGCGCGCTCTTGCCCCACACCTGGGCCGCCTTGAACGTCCGGTCGAGCTCTGTTGGCAGGCGCGCGAGCAGCGCCTGGACCGTGTCCCCTTCGCGCAGGATGACCGGTTCGTCCTTGTCCGGCGGGCGGCCGGGGGGTTTGACGTACGCCCGAATGAAGCGGAGCGCGTGGCCGACCCGGTCGACGAGCGCGTCGAGCCCGAGCCGGTCGCGTGCGGAGACGAAGATCGGGTCGTACGGGCGCTGTTCGAGCACGAACTTCGCCCGGTCCGCGGCGGTGAGCTGCTCGCTCTTGTTGACGCAGAGCAGCGCGGGGACGTAGACCCGGTTGCCCGCGAGCACATCGATCAGCTGGTCGGGGGTCGCGTCCTCCCGGAAGATGATCGAGCCGTTGTGGAAACTGAACTCGCGGGCGATCTGCGACGCGAGACCTCCCCCGAGATGGGTGAGCCGAACAGTGCTCGAAACCGTGAGCCCCCCGCGGTCCGAATGCGTCACGACGATACGGGGCGGGCGGGCGTTGATCCGAACGCCCGAGCCTTCGAGCTCGTTGACGAGGGCCCGGAGGTTCGTGTGTTCCGGGTCGATCATGAAAAGGATCAGGTCGACCGAGCGGACGACCGATAGCACTTCGCGCCCGCGTCCCCGCCCGCGCGCGGCCCCGGGGACGAGCCCGGGCATGTCGAGGATCTGGATGGACGCCCCGCCCCAGCGGAGCATCCCGGGGATGATCGACAGCGTGGTGAAATCGTAGGCCCCGGTCTCGCTCTCGGCCGAGGTCAACCGATTCAGCAGCGTCGACTTCCCGACGGACGGATAGCCCACCAATCCGACCGTGGCGTGCCCGCTCTTTCGGACCGCGTAGCCGAGACCACCGCCCTTCCCCTTGGCGCGGAACTCACGCTCGAGGCGCAGGACGGCGAGCTTCGCCTTCAGCCGACCGATGTGGCCCGAGGTCGCCTTGTTGTACGAGGTGTTCCGGATCTCGTCCTCGACCTCGGTGATGTGTTCTTCGAGCGACGACATCGGAGGACGGACCTAGTTCCCTCCCGACTCCCCCGCCCACTTGAGGGTGACGACTCCGGCAGCGTTCATCGTTCATGGCTCTGGAAAGAGCCGAGCCACGGTCGGTCCCCCTCGGGACCATGAACGGGCCGCGCACGCCGGGGAGCTGGCGGTTCCGACCCCAATCGTCCCGGGAGGTCCGGAGAGACGACGGTGCGGCGCAACGAGACCGTCTCGGAGCGGCACTTCGGGCCGGGCACGGAACCGGGGCGTCGTTCGGATTTTCCCTGAGCTCCGGGCCGGAGCCGACCTTGCGTCTCCTCTCCCGTGATCCTACGTCCGTCCGTTGGGCAGCACGGGTGTTCACCACCGCCTACGAGCGCCCTCAGTGGTCCTGGACCTTGGAGGGAGACCCCTCCGGGGATCTTTCGGGGGTCTGGCATGGAGATCGCGCACGTCCGTGGCCCAACCCGCTCCGTTCGGCGGCGGATGGGGTACCGATGATCGACGCGGTCGTCCTCGTGTTCAGCGCCCTCCCCCCGGGGGCCCGGTGCGTCTGGTGGGTTCGCCCGCTCACGCTGACCCACCCGCGATGGTGGGACATCGACCCTCCCGCGCCCGTGCCTCCTCCGCGACGTCCTGGGCCTGACTCGCCCCAGTGGCGCGCCCGTCCCGAACCGCCGGAGGAGGGACGGGATCGACCTCTCTTCTGGGATGTTCGGGTGCTCATCGGGTCGGACCGGGAGGTGGGGGGAGTTGCCCTCGCAAGCCGTTCTGCGCGGGCGCTCGAGTCAGCGACTCGGACCGTCCGGGGAAACGGGCTCCGCTTTCACCGGCGGCACTGGTGGACCGGCGACCAGGGCGCGGGCTTCGTCGTCGCCGAGTCGGAGCTGACCTGGGTCCTGCCGAGCCCTGCGTGTCCCGCGACCGGCGCTGCCTTCCGTCCCTCGACGGCACGGTTGGACTTACTTCCCCTCGGTAGGACGGCGGCCGGAACAGTGATCGGCCCGAGAATCGAGCCCGGACAGGGACGGCACCTCGCGGTCCTCGGGGAGACGGGCATGGGAAAGAGCTCGCTCCTGATCGCCGTCGGTCGACGGGTCGTCGAGGAGTCGGGCCTCATCTTGTTCGACCCGCTCGGCGACACGACCCGGGCGCTTCGCGAGGAGCTCTCCGCCGCGACGAAAGCTCGCATGACCTGGATCCAGTCCGGCGCCGCGGTGGGTCTCAATGCGCTCGAGGGGATCGGGGGACGTCCGGGCACGGCGAGGCCGGTCGGGAGCGCCAGCTCAATGACCTCGTGCACTCGCTGCGCCGAGTTCGTTCCGGACGGTACGCGGACTCGGGATTCTGGGGCCCGCGATTGGAGGAGATGCTGACCCGAGCGCTCCGCGCCGCTGCCGCTTTGCCCGGAGGGACCCTGGTGGACGCCCACGCCCTTCTTGCGTCGGGGGGACGGGGGTTCCGCACGATTCCGGGAGATGCGATCGAGGCAGTCCGGGAACTGGGCGACCGGATCCGGAGCCGTCCGGAGGACGCCGACGGGGCCCGCCGCTTGTTGTACGAGGTCACACGGAGTCCCATTCTCGTACGGATGCTGTGCGACCGACAGCCGTCGCTCCGGGCGGCGGACCTCGTCGCCCCGGGTCGGGTCGTCCTGATCGCGGGAGACGCGGCGACCGTCGGAGAGTCCACGGCCCGCTACCTGCTCTCCGTCTACCTCGCGTTGGTGTGGTCGGAGTTGCTCTCTCGACCGTAGGGAGGAAAGACGTTCGTGATGCTCGACGAGGCGCAGTGGTTCGTGCACGAGAGCGTGGCGGAAATGCTGCGCCTTGGCCGGCGTCGGCAACGTCCACGTCGTGCTCGCCACCCAGGCGATCGCGTCGCTCCCGGAGCCAGTGGCAGAGGCGGTCTGGACCAACGTGGCCGACTTCGTCTCGTTTCGAGGGTCGCCCGAGGAGGCTCGCGAATTCGCCCGCGCCACCCGGGGGGTCTCCGCCGAGACGGTCCTGTCGCTCCCGCGTGGGGAGGCGGTCGTCCTCTTGGGGAAGGGGAATTCGGTCCACTGGCTCCGTACAGGCTCGGATGCCCGGTGCGTGTTCCGGAGCCTCGAGGGTTCCGCCCCCTCAGGTCCCCGCGGAGAAGCAAGGCCCGACCGAGCCCGAAGCGGCGCCGTCCGGGGACACGAACGGCCAACCCCCCGAACCGGGAGAGGACCCCCGGGGGTCCGAGGACGTGCTGGCCGCGATTGTGCGTCACGTCAACCGAGCGGGGACGGACTTCCCGGTGCGGATCTCCCTCGCCGATCTCCGTCGGGAGTTCGACCCGACCGGCAAGGCGGTGCGAGCCGCTGGAAGGATCCTCGGTCGTTCCGGCGCGATCCTCCGAACCGGGCGAGATGAGCTGGGACCGTGTTGGTGGATCGACCCTTCGAGAATCTCCCCAGTCGAAAAGCGCCCCCAGCCGGACATTGGCTTGCCCGGTTCGCGCCCAACACAACGCTCTTAGGCTCAGAGCGGCTCGATTCCCTCGATGGAAGCCCCCGCAGAGCCGGTTCCAGCACCGCCAGCGGCGCCGCGGGCCCTGATGGCTCCGGCCACGGTGCTGGAACGATGCGCTACGGGGATCGAGGGACTCGACGATATCCTGGGAGGCGGGATTCCCCGCGGCAACATGGTCCTGGTTGCGGGGAGCGTGGGTACGGGCAAGACGACCCTCTGCCTCGAGTTCCTGGTGCGGGGGGCCGAGCAGGGGGAGCGTTCCCTGTTCCTCTCGGTCACCGAAGCGTCCGACAAGCTGGTCCAGAACCTCTCGACGTTTGAATTCTTCCGCCCCGACCTGGTGACCGACGGTTCGCTCGTCTTCGTCGACCTCCCGACCTTGTACGACAAGCTCGGCCTCGAGCATGAGGAGATGACCCCGGACGAGGTCGACATCCTGATCCGAACGATCCGCGACCTCGTGCAGACCCTGGGGGTGAAGCGCCTCGTCCTCGACAGTCTCACGTCCGTCTGTTACCGGATCCGGCGCGACGAGGCGATCCGCGACTTCATGCTCCGCCTGGGCCAATCGCTGAGCAACCTCGGTTGCACCTCCCTGCTCGTGTCGGAGATTGGACCGACCGCGGGCCGATATTCCATGCACGGCGTCGAGGAGGCCATCGTCGACGGGGTCGTGCTGCTCTGGAACACCCGGCGGCAGGGAGACATCCTCCGCGTTCTGCAGATCGTCAAGATGCGGGGCACCGCCCACTCCCGAGCCCAGTACGTGATCGAGCTCACTCCGATCGGCCTCCTGATGGCCCCCCACCTGAAGGGGGGGCACCCGGAGGGAGCGTAGGCCCGTGCCCCCGGCGGACATTGGCGAGCGGCTGCGCGCTCTCCCCGGAGGGAGCGCGGTGGCGCTCAAGCTGGACCCGCGCGAGTACGCCGACCACTATTTCGCGGTCCTCAACGCGACGCTCCGCGATATCGGCAGCGAGACGAGCGCCCACGTGATCTACATCACCGTCACCAACCCGGCGTCGTTCGTCTGGTCGCTCGCCCAGGCGCTGGACGTGCCCGCCGACCGAATCTCTTTCGTCGATGTGATCAGTCACATCATGATGAATTACTCCAATCCGCTTCCGAACACGACGTACATCGAGACGCCCCGGGCGCTCGAGGAGATCATGCTCCGGGTGGACTACCTCCTCCGGAAATTCCCGCACCCCCGATCGATCGTCGTCGTCGACAGTTTGAACGCGCTCGCGATCCACAATCCCCGCGACCTGCTCTCGGAATTCTTCCACATCTTCCTGACGAATCTGAAGACGCGCAACGTCCTCACCCTGATCCTGATGACCTCGGACGAGGAGGAGGGGGGTCTCGAACAGATGCTGAACCTCCTCGTCGACGAGACGATCGACATCGGCCGGGGACGCTGACCGTGGACGATAACGAGTCCATCTTCGGGATTCCCGAGGTCGACGGCGCGCTCTTTGCCGCGCTCCCACCGGGGTGGCTCGCCTTGCTCTCGGGCCACTCGGGCTCGGGGGCGCCGCTCCTCGCCAAGCAGTTCGCCTACGCCGGGATCGGTCGGGTCCCGGTGCTGTTCTACACCACCTTCGAGCGGACCGAAGACGTCCAGAAAGCGTTCCAGAACTTCGGTTGGGACCCCTCCGAGGTCAAGGTCGTCAACCTCGCGGACGAGTACTACGAGCGCGTGCTAGTGCGGGGGCTCGAGATCGCGCGCGCCCGCGAGCACGGCCTCTCCCTCGACGAGCTCGTGGGGGCGGAACCCCGCGACGTCTCCACGAAGTCGTTCAGCCTGACCAACCGGATGCTCGCCGACCTCGCGGGGATGGACCAGCCGTTCCGGCTCGTGCTCGACTCGGTCGACTTTTTCTTCGAGGTCCTCGAGCCCCACGACGTCACCACCGTGGCCCGGCAGATACGGCACCGGTGCCAGACGATCGGTGGACAGGCCCTGCTCACGATCCACTCGGTCGCCCACGACCGCGCGATCTACGGGCTCCTGCAGGACCTCGCGGACCTCGTCTTCGAACTGAAGGCCGAGGCTCGGGGGACCCGGTACTCGCACACGCTCTACACCGAGAAGGTCGCGAACCGCCCCGACCTGACCCGCATCACGCCGGTGCATGTGGGCGACGGGGGCTGGGTCTCGGGCGCCCTCGAGGGCGACTCAGGATAGCGGCCTACTCCAGAGTTACCGAGTCTTTATCGGTAGCATTCGGCTCCCACCGCCGAGGATATCGTGGAGGACGTCGTCATCCGCACCCTCGAGAAGGTCAGCCTCCGGGACCCGATCCTGGTCGAAGGCCTCCCCGGGGTCGGCAACGTAGGGAAGCTCGCCGCGGATTATCTGCGCGACCAACTCCCGGCAAAGCCGCTCGCGACGATCTACTCGAAGTTCTTCCCTCCGCAGGTCTACGTCTCGGAGGAAGGGATCATCCGCCTGGTCTCCAACGACCTCTCCTACTGGAAGGCCCCCGCGGCCGCCGAGCACGACCTGCTCATCCTGGGGGGCGACTACCAGGGGATCAGCCCGGAGGGCCAGTACGAGATCACCGAGCGCGTGCTCGATTACTGCCATGCTCTCGGGGTCCGGGAAGTGTTCACGCTCGCTGGCTTCGCGCAGGGCCGCGTCGTGGAGCAGCCCCGCGTGCTCGGGGCGGCGACCAGTCCCTCGCGCGTCGAACTGATGAAGAAGTTCTCGGTGGTCTTCTCCCGCAACGACCCCGGAGGGGGCTTGATCGGTGCGAGCGGGCTGTTCCTCGGGCTCGGCCGCCTCGTGGGGATGGAAGGGGTCTGCCTCATGGGCGAGACGAGCGGGTACTTCGTCGACCCCCGCAGTGCCGAGGCCGTGCTCAAGGTCCTCGCGCACGTACTCCACCTCGACCTCGACTTCACTGCGCTGCAGGCGAAGGCCAAGGAGATCGACCGGATCGCCCAGAAGATCCACGACGCCGAGCAGCACTCGGGCGAGACGAGCACGCCCGGCGGTCCACCGCCCCGCGACGACCTCGGGTACATCGGCTGATCAGCGGGGGACGTCCCGCGGTTCCCTCGCGATGGCGCACGCACCCCCCCCGCTCGATGCCGAAGCCGCGGCGCGCTCCCGTCGCGTGGTCGACCGTCTCCACGCCGCGAGCGGTGCGGACGGTTTCCTCCCCTTCGACCGGTTCATGGAGATCGCCCTCTACTCGGAGGACGGCGGGTACTACGGTCGCGCCCGGTCCCCGCTCGGGCCGGCGGGAGATTTCTACACCGCGACCCAGGTCGACCCGCTCTTCGCCGAGTGCCTCGCTGCCCGGGTCCGGGTCGTGCGGGCCGCGCTCGGGAGTCCGCCGCGATTTCAGGTCGTCGAGCTCGGCCCGGGCGACGGCACCCTCGCCGCCGGGGTCGTTCGAACTTTGGCGACAGATCCCGCGGGGCTGAGGTATGTGCTCGTCGAGCGGGCCTCCTCCCGTGCCCGCGACGCCGTAGAACGGGTCGGGGGGGTCACGACCTCGATCCCGGTCCGCACGTCGGAATCGCTCGCCGCGCTCGGCCCGTTCGTCGGGGTGGTGCTCGCCAACGAGCTCCTCGACGCGCAGCCGACTCGCCGCCTGCACTGGGACGGGTCGGCGTGGCACGAAGCAGGGATCCGCGTGATCGACGGGCGGGTCGAGGCAGCCGAGACGGAGCTTGCTCGGCCCGTCCCGGGCGCGCCCCTCCCGGCCTCCCCGCCCCCCGACCTCGTGTTCGAGGTCTCGCCGTCGGCCGAGGGGCTCGTGCGCGAGATCGCCGACCACCTGGTCGAGGGCGAGGCGATCGTGATCGACTACGGTCTCGATGAGGCCGAGCTGGTGCGGAGCCGTTCGGGCGGCACGCTCGCCGCGGTCCGAGACCACCGGTTCCTTCCCGGACCCCCTCGACGCGCCGGGGGCGGCGGACCTCTCCACGTTCGTCAACTTCACCCGGCTGCGGTCGGCCGCGCGCGCGAGCGGACTCGTCGAGATCGCGTTTCGGTCCCAGGCCGAGGCGCTCGGAGCGTGGGGATTCGCCCCGCTCCTCGACGCCGCGTTGCGTTCGGCCCCGTCCTCCGAGGCGAAGGTCCGCCGGCAGCTGGCGGCCAAGAACCTGCTCTTCGGGTTCGGACGGTTCCGAGCCCTTGAGCTCGCCCGCCCGGGCACGGCCGAGCGTCTCGCCGCGGCTACGTAACGGGCCGAAACGACCCGGTCGCCACCGCTTCCGCGACCTTGGCGTCGATCAGGAGCTTCGCCGCGTCCGCCGGCAACGAGAGCACGTCGTCCTCGCGAAGGTCGATCGTCTCCGACCCGATCTCGAGCGGCCGACCGTTCTTGAGGATCCGCACGTACGTGAGCGGTGGCGCGGGTCGGCCGGATCGGATCGCGGTCGAAGGGGCCCGGGTTCCGGTGCCGGGCGGGATGGCTCGGGGGCGGTCGGTGCCGCGGAGGGCACTCCGGCGGTTGCCGGAGCGACGCTCAAAGGATCGAGGTAGGGGGCCGCGACGCGGCGGTGTTCGGCGAGCGTCGCGAGGATCGAATCGAACATCGAGCGTTCTTCGGTGAGCGCGTTCGTAAGCTCTTGCGTGCCACCGATGCTCGCCTGAAAGGCGGCGGTCAGCACCTTCTGAGTTCGCGCCTCGACGATGTCGCGCGAGATCTGGCTCGCGCGCTGGTACGTCTGACGGGAGATGTCGCCCTTACGGCCGGACGGGTTCTCGCGAAGGTCGACCTCGTAGGACCGCCGAACCTCGGCGAGATACGCGGAGGTGGCGCGGTAGAAGTCGTGGGGTAACTTCGACAGTCCCCGGACGGCAGCCTCGTTGCGGCGCCATTCGAGGAGCTGGGTGTAATGGTCGGGCATGGACGAACAGTACGGGAGTCGGGGACATCCCAAGTAGTATAGGAGATGTGCGGTCTCGGCCGACGCGGGCAGGGCTGGTCCGGTCCGTTCGGAGTTCTCGGAGATGGGCAACGGGCGCGACCGATCCGACCCGTTGACGGAGTTCCTCCGCCTGTGGCATCGCCTGCGGTCCGAGAGCGCGGAAGTGGGAACGGTCGTGGTCGTGGAAGGCGAGCGCGACCAGACCTCCCTCCGTCGACTCGGCCTCCCCGGACCGATCGTCAAGGTCCATCGCGGCCGAGCGCTCGCCGGCACCGCACACGACCTGGTCGGCCGTAGCCGCCGCGTGATCGTGCTGACGGACTGGGACACCGAGGGCGGCCACCTCGCGCGGCGCCTCCGGGAGTTCCTCGAGGCCGAGCGGCTCCATCTCGACCTCGAGTACCGGCGTCGCCTCGCCCGGATCGTTCGGGGGGAGCTCGTCCACGTCGAGGGGCTGCACGGCTGGGCCCGGCGCCTTGCCGACCGAAAGGGCGAGTCATTGGACGACCTGCTGGGGTCCGTCGAGTCCGGCTGAACGCGCCCTTACGGGATTGCCTTGTACTGCGTGCGTCGGGTGTTGCGTCGGTTTCGCTGGTAGGACGGGCGGAACCGCTCCGTACCCTTCCCGCTCCACCGGAGCCCGCGCCCTTCCTTGCCGATGCTGGTGAGGCCGCGGAAGACCCTCCCCTTCTGGACCGGTGCCGCGATCCAGGCGATCTGACGGTCCGCGAGGATCTCGGGCGAGGAGGGGTCGACGAGGATGATCTCGAAGAACTTCTGCTTCCCGTCCTCTCCGACCCAGTAGGAGTTCAGGACCTCCAAGTTCGGGTAGTGCTTCTGGGCACGCTCTTCCGCGATCCGGCGCAGGCTCTTCTTCAGCGTCATCCGGTTGACGCCCTTGTGCTTCGGGCGCCGCCCGGCGATGATCTCGCGCTTGCGCTGGCCACCGCGCCGTACCGCGGACCCGCACCATGACGAAACCACCCTTCGCCTTGAAGCCGAGCGCGCGCGCCCGGTCGAGGCGGGTCGGGTGCTCGAGCCGGGTGACCGTGCCCTCGCGTCGCCAGGCGAGCAGCCGCTCGTGACGGAGCACCGAACCCTCGTCGCCGAGGGTCTGCTGGAACGACCGGGCCATGTACCGGGTACGCAGAGGAGCTCATGGAAAGTGGGGGGGCGACCGGAGTTCCGATTATAAGGCTACGGGTGAACTGGGGCGCCGTTCGTGGTTCCGCCGTTCCCTTGCCACGGGAGCCGGGAGTCGGTGGGGGCGACGATCTTCGCCGTGGCGTGGCTCTCGGTCGCGACCGCGCGGATCAGATGGCTCGAGATCTCCGCGACGAGTCGGTCCATCCGAGCGCGTTCGTCGGGCGGGATCTCGACCGGTGTCTCCCAGACGAGGGCGGCACCGCCGCTGGTGGGGTAGAAGCGGAACGCGAGCTCTCGAGCGACCGGGGGCACGGCGGGGTTCATCTTCTCGAGGCGACCGCGTACGCGGCTCAGCGACGACTCGGTAGAATCGCTTCGCTCGACCGTGTATCCGATCGTTCCCAGGTAGTCCGCGAGGTAGCCCGCGAACCGCTCGCGGCCGATACCCCGGGCCCGCAGCCAATCACCGTTGCTTTCGCCCATGGGACCCCGGTTCATTGAACGCTCCAGGCTCCGAAAGAGCCCGAGCATCATCCGATACTCCGCCTCAGTAGGCGTCGCTCGGCCCAAGACACGACGAAACAGGAGGATTAAACCCCGTCGTTTGTGCGCCGGGTAGCCGATCTGGGTCAAGAGGGCCCCCATCCGCTGGAGAAACAGCTCCTTTTCCTTCCCGTTGAGTTCGAGGTCGAGCGGGGCGGGCGTCGTCTCGGGGTCGGCCGCGCCGCGAGCGCGGTGGACGGCGTAGAGCACCACCGCTACCGCGTGGGATAGGTTCAGGGTCGGGAACTCCCGGCGGGCGGGCACGTGAACCAGGAGGTCGCACCGCGCGAGCTCGTCTCGCGAAAGACCGTTGTCTTCCGGCCCGAAGACGATCGAGATGCGACCGATGACGGGCAGAAGGAGGTCGCCGAGACGCTCGGGGCTGATCGACCGTCGTAGGTAGGCGCTCGACCGGCCCGTCGACATGTCAGTGGTGCCGACCACGAGGTCGGACTCGGCGACGGCCCGCTCGAAGGAGGAGACCTTCTTCGCCGCCCGCAGGAGCGCGAGGCCGCCCATCGACCTGCGCCGCGCCTCGGGGCCCAACGGCGCTCTCGGCGCCACGAAAAGGAGGCGTTCCACTCCGAAGTTCCGGGCGAGGCGAGCCACCGCCCCGACGTTCCCGTCCTCTTTGGGCCGGACGAGAACGACCTCGATCCGAGCGGTCACGCCGCGGCGCCCTCGGCGAACAGGCGCCCCACGAGCCAATCGGGGTCGAACGGCTGGAAGTCGGCGTACCCCTGGCCGACCCCGACGAACAGGATCGGCTTCTTCGTGATGTAGGTGGCGCTGAGCGCCGCCCCGCCTTTGGTGTCCGCGTCCAGCTTGGTGAGGATCAGCCCGTCGATCCCGACGGACTTGTCGAACAGCCGCGCCTGCTCGAGAACGTCGTTCCCGCTCAAGGCGTCCCCCACGAAGATCGTGAGGGCGGGTGAGACGACGCGGCGGATCTTCTTCGCCTCCTCGATCAGGTTCTCGTTGGTGTGCTGACGACCGGCCGTGTCGACCAGGACGACGTCCACCCCCTTCGCGCGGGCGTGCTGCACGGCATCGAACGCGACCGCGGCCGGGTCGCTACCCTCCTGCTGGCGCACCACGCGAATGCCGAGGCGCTCCCCGTGCACGAGGAGCTGCTCGATCGCGCCCGCGCGGAACGTGTCTCCCGCCGCGATGACGCTCGTGAACCCCTGGGCACGCAACCAACCGGCGAGCTTCGCGACGGTCGTGGTCTTCCCGGTGCCGTTGACCCCGACGAACAGGATCGTGTAGGGTTTGGGCGAGTGCGCTCGGATCGCCTGCGCGATATCGATCGACGGTCGGACGAGCATCGCCCGGGTCGACCGCTCGAGGCAGGAACGGATCGCCTCCTCGGCGTCCACCCCGAAGCGGAGCTTCTTCCCGGCGAGCTCCTTCTTCAGGTCCTTGCTGAGCCGCTCGACCACCCGGAGCGCCACGTCGGACTGCATCAGAACGATCTCGAGGTCGTCCAGAACCGAGTCGATCGTCGTCTCCTTCAGACCGCGCCCGAGGAACCCCTCTGTAAAGATCGTGCGGTCATCGGTCGAGGAGCCCGGGACGGGTGGGCTGCCTGCCGCCGGTGCTGTCGGGGCGGTCGGGGTTCCGGCCGCCTCGCCGGCCTGGGTGCGGCGGAGCCGCGCCTTAATTGCGGCCCACATCGGCGCCCGCCGGTCCCGACCGTGCGATCTCGTCGAGCCGTCGGGACAGGAGCTGGATCCGTTCGTCGAGGCCGGCCATTTGGCCCTCGAGGTCGTGAACGGCTTGATCGATCCGGAGCGACCGTTGCGCCAGCAGCTCGGTCACCTGCGCCCGGTTCATCTCGACGACGATCCCCGACCCGATGCCGATCAGGACCGGGACGTCGCGCTCGACCGACCCGCGGACGAACGCCTCCCCACCCAGCGGAAGCAGGAGCTCCGCGCCCGGGTCGGAGCGGTCGATGCCTTCGAGGCTCTCCCGTGCACGGATGTGCTCGGTGCGGGAGGAGCTCAGGATCTGATACTGCTGGATCATCGCGTTCAGCTGGTTCCGGTAGGCCTCGAGGCGCATCAGGTCCTCCTGGACCTGCTGCTCGGTGACCTCGGTCGCGTCCGCGCTCATTCGCTCTTCGCGGCCGACAACTGGTCGATCCGGATCTGGTGGCGCTTGACGTGGTGGCAGCTGCCGATCTCGGACAGTGCCCACTCGCGGGCGGCGACGTCCGTCGCGGCGTCGCACTCCTTGCTGAACGTCTGCCAGTAACCCCGCCGGGCGTAAAACGACCCTTGAATTTTCCACGTCGACACGGAGCGCTAACCTGCGGCGCCGCCCACCAACGGGGGCCACTTAAGAGTACCCGGAAGAGCCTACCCCGACTCAACGGCCCGCGGCCGGTAGGGACGGCGGCCGGAGCCCGCGGGCCGGCGAGGCTTGCGAGGAGATGGTCGGCCGTACGCCACGCGCAGGCGAGGATCGAGAGCATCGGGTTCGCACCGGGGGCGCTCGGGAGCAGGCCCCCGTCGCCGATCCAGAGACCGTCGACCCCGTGCACCTCCCCGGTCGGCCGCGCGGTCGAGCGTCGCGGGTCGAGGCCAGCTCGCGCGGAGCCCATCGGGTGGGCCGAGAAGAGCGCGAGGGAATGGTTTCGCACTCCGGCCCGCTCGACACCGGCGATGAACCGATCGAGCTCGGCGGCAGAGACCTGACGACTGCCGTCACCTACTTCGATGTAGGGGGTGTGGAGGGAGAGGAGCCGCGTTGCGCCGGCGGCCCGGAGGATGCGGGCAGTCTCCACGAGACCCCGGAGGAGGTTCGCTCGGTCGCCGGTTCCGAGCTCGTAGTCGACCACCGGACGGCCGTGGCGGTCCACCCGCACTCGACCCGCGCCCGAATCGCGCACGAGCACGATCGGAGTGGCGACGAATTCGATCCGTTCGATGAGGCGGAGAAATATGACGATGAG
>CAVVLW010000010.1:0-74796 GCA_963749205.1 uncultured Thermoplasmata archaeon
GAGGAGTCCGATAAATGCGCTGAGGATCACGACCCCCCCCAGGTCCCGGAAGTCCGTGCCGTAGCCCACGAGGACGAAGAACAGCGGGATGAAGAACCCCCAAGTGACCGCATCAAAGACGAGGCTGATCGCGCGATGCGTCTTCGGCCCCGTGACCTCGGGCGTGATCAGCAATCCCGCGTAGAACGCCCCGATGATGAAGGTCAGCCCCAGAAACTGAGAGTAGAGCGCGACGCCGAGACCGACGACGATCAGAAGCGCGAACCCTGACTCCCGGGAGTTCCAGGTCGTTCGGAAGCCGCGCGTCCATCGTTTCCATGCGGGCCGGCTCGCCAAAAACCGGAGGAGAAGATACGCTGCGAGCATGGTCCCGAGGAACAGGGCGACCGACCCGACCGAGGCCGCCACCGCTGACCAGGCGTTCCCGCCCCCGGCATTGACCCGGAGCAGGATCGCAAAGACCGTCACTGCGCTGAGCTCGTTCACAACTGCCGCACTGAGCAGCGTCGAACCGAAGTGGGTCTCCAGGAGTTCAAACTCGCGAAGCATGATCCCGAGGACCGGGAGCGCGGTGATCGAAATCGCGATCGCGATGAACAGGTCGACGATCGTACTGAAGGCGGGAAAGAGGAAGGTGTACCAGTCCGGCCCCCGTGAGAAAGGGGACGAAAAAGATCGCTACCCCCAGCAGAATGGACGGCACCCCGGTGGCCCGGAGCTGCTGTGGGCTGAACGAGAGCCCCGCCATGAGGAGGATGAAGAACGTGGCGAGGGTTTGCAGCCCCACGAATTCCGGCGTCACTGAGGAGAGGCCCAGGGCGGGGCCGAGCAGCGAGGGCCCGAGGAGGACACCGACCAGGAGTTGGCCGACCAATGCCGCCTGACCGAGGTGGGTGAAGATCTCTCCGACGATGACCCCGGACGCGACGAGAAGGAAGAGACCGATGATGAACTGGGTCGTCGGGTCGATCATGCTCGCTTCCCCGACCGCACTCACCGAACCGAGGACCGTGAGCGGTTCGGCCCGTTTCTCCTCGATTCTGCGGGCCCCGTCACGGCTCGGTCGGGTGAATCAGGGCATAACTATCTTTGCTCGATTCGGAACCGTCCTGCGCGAACCCCCGTCCTCGGGGTAATGAGTCCGCGCTCCGTACCGGGAACGTGCGACGACCGTCCACCCGCTCTCGACCCTCGAAGCCTTCCTCCTCCGACCCCGAGGCCGTCGCCGACCGCAGGGCGCGCGCGATCGAAGAGCCCCTCGACGTCCGCCTTCGAACCGCCGACCCCTACCCACTGCTCGAGGTGCGCAACCCGCTCCACCAAACGGAGTACCTGGTCATGCTGCCAGAGTTCCCGGCCCGGTCGTCCGCCCTCTGCACGTGCACCGACTTCGCGAAGCGGGGGCTGGGGACCTGCAAGCACATCGAAGCCGGGGTTCGGTGGCTCGCGGACCATCCGAACCCCCCTCCGCTGAAGCCGGGCGGAGGCGACGCGGCGCGGACGATGCGAGTCTGGAAGAAGGTCGACCAGCGGCTCGGCGGCGCCGGGAAGGACCCCGCCCCGCCGAGCCAACGCTGGCGGCGCGCCGGGGCGACTCTGTTCGAAGGGACGAGCGAAGAATAAGGCAGACGAGAAGGGGTTGGCGCAAGGGGCAGGGAGTCCGACCTAGGTCGAGGCCATCCCGGGGGCGCCCTTCAGCGCACGGACTTTGTAGTACTCCGGGTCGACGACGACCTCGCCGTTGACGCCCATCGTCTCGATGGTCTTCAACATCCCCGCGCCGCTCTGCTTCTTCGCGGCCTGCCAGTCGGGGATCGGGATCGAGAACTTCTTCTCGACCTCCGTCCGGTAGATCGGGCCCGAGTTGTACGAGCAGAACGGGATGACGCGCCCGTCCGGTACCGCGTAGTGAATGTCGCAGCGCATCAGGCGCTGGATATCGTAGTCGTACGCGTCCTGGAAGTGCATGTTCCCGATGTAGAGCGTGCGCCACGTGAACTTCGCGAGGGCTTCCTTGTTCCCTTCAGTGAAGATCCCCGCGATCACCTTGACGCAGTTCTTCTCGCTCAGTCCCTCCGGCGCCTTCGAGAAGTCGAAGTACTTCGACACGTCGTGGAGCAGCCGGGCTCCCGCGACCGCGGTCCGGACCCGCGAGAACCGCGCGTCCCGGTACTTCTCGATCATCGTCTCTACGTTCTCGAAGAACCCGTCGACGTCCATGAACCGGGGGAGCGGGGTGATCTTCTGTCCGTCCTTCGAGATGAAGGCGAACGTAGCGCATCCGCAGACCGGGGTGGGTCGTGAGCGTCATCTTCTCCTCGCCGTGGATGATCGACACGAGCTCCGAGATCGGAGCGACCGACGGCACGGGGAAGAAATCCGACTTCTCGAACGGCCCCTCGGTGCACAGAATGCGCACCAGGTCCGACTGGGTGAACCGCATCTGGAAGCGGTCCTTGTCCGGGATACGGGCCGTCAGCGCGACCGGCTGGAAGTTGACGCCGCGCACGACGTCGATGTTGTCGATCGCGAACTTGACCGTCGGCCAGATCTCCTTCTCGTTGAACCCGCCGACGAGCGTCGGGACGAGGACGACCGAGAGGGGCTTGTCCGGCTTGCCCGCGGCGAGCTCGGCCGCGGAAGAGTGAGTCTCCCGCGCTGCCTGGATCGCCTTCTGTTTGACCTTCAGGAGCGGGACCCCCCGGACCTTCCGGTAGATTTCGTCGTCCAGACCGTCGAACTGGAGGTAGAGCGTGTGGAGTCCGGAGTTACGGCACGCCTGGGCGAAGCCGGGCTCGTTGGCCACCCGAATGCCGTTCGTGGCGACCTGTACCTGCTTGAAGCCGAGGTCGCGCGCCATCGAGACCGCATCGAGGAACAGCGGCGAGAGGGTCGGTTCGCCTCCCGAGAACTGTACCGCGACCGTTCCGACGGGCTTCTGCTCCCGGAGGGTCTTCAACATGAAGTGGATCTGCTCGCGGGTCGGCTCAAAGACGTATCCCGCAGCGTTCGCGTTCGCGAAGCAGACCGGGCACTTCAGGTTGCAACGGTTCGTCAGGTCGATGAGGGCGAGTCCCGTGTGGGACTTGTGGTGGCTGCACATGCCGCACGTGGTCGGGCAGCCGCGGAACTTGTCGTAGTAGGGGTTCTCGTATCCGACCCCGTCATGGGCGTAGACTTCCATCCGAAGGTAGAAATCGACGTCGTTCGAGATGATGTCCCAGAAATAGCCGTGGGTACGGCAGGTCTTTTCCATGATGACCCGGTTGTCCTTCTCGCGGACGATCGCGGGAATGACCTTGATGCATTCGGGGCAGACCGAGGCCGTCTTCCTGGGCAGGCCCCGCGGGGCCTGGAACTCCTTCATGACGCGTGCCGGCATTCTCGTTACTCCACTTCGAGCCGTCCATCCTTCGATGGGACTCTGGCGGACCACCCACTCCGGCCTACATAATCCATCTGTCGTCATGGACGCTACAAAAATCGTTCTCCGTGACGTAGAGTCACACGGTCCTCTTCGCTACAAACTGCGAAAAATCAGCCACGGAATCCCGGCATCAGCTCACCGAGAGAGCCCTCACGACCACGGGGTCGTCCGAACCGGGTGCGGGCGTGCTCCCACAGCTTATGGTTCCCCGAGCCTCCTGTACCCAGGACCATGGTACGCAAGCCGAGGAAGGCCCGGAAGGCGTCCCGACCTCCCCCGCGGATTTCCCAGCCGCGATCGCCACCCGGCTTCGTGGGCAGGGACGCCTCTCCCGTCCTCGAGAAGTACCCTCCGAAGGACCCCTCCCTCACGGTTCGTGGCCCCCCGACCCCCGCGGTAACGGCGCCCAAGGCGACCCCCGTCCCCGTCGCCCCGACCGCTGCCGGCGCGACCCCCATCCCCCTCATCGCCCTCGAGCGGCCGTTCGATGTCGACGATTTCGCGAGTCTGCTGGGAGAAACGTCAATCCGGGTGACCGTGCCTCGGGAGGATCTCGCGGAGGTATTCCGGCGCGTGAGCGAGTTCATGGGTTTCGGGATCTACGTCTACGCGGTCTCCCTCCGCCCGACCCCGGGCGACCTCCTGAAGAGCTTCGTGGTCGAACTTCAACGCGTAGACTACGACCCCGACAAGGGTGCCTGGGTCCCGTTCATCGAGAAGGGAACGTCAAGCTCTCCGTTCGGCCCGTCCGGTACCCGGACCTAGGTACACGCCGCGGGCTTCCGAACCCCCTATGTACCAACCTTGGGTCGTGTCGACCGAGGAATATCAATGACGTTGACGGCCGAAAAAGAACGCTGGGAAGTCGAGCTCCGTCAGCTTCGAGAGGAGTTGCACGAGCTTCGAGCAGAGCAGCGGGAGCTCGCGAAGGCGATCGACCAGCTCGTCCGGACGTTCACGACCATCTCGACCCACCTGGGGATCACCTCCGAGCCCTACTCTCGAAAGGAGCGACGGGGCCAGGATGTTCAGGGGTTCGCCTGAGCCGGCACGAATTCCAACGCCCCAACTGTTTGCGGGTCCTCGGGAAAGGCGCTCGGTCGAGTTAGGAGAGGGGGACCGCTTTGCGACCTGTACCGCCATTCCCCTTCCATAGGGTAGAGGCGCCGGAGCCGGGTGGCGACGCGGGACCCGATCGCGAGCTCCCCCGGCCGCGCGTCGGCGACCTGAAGCGTGACGCGGGCACCCGGGACCAGCTCTACTAGCACCACCCCGTAGCGTCCGGTCGACGCCACCTGCTCGTCGAACTCCGTTGGCTGGCCCCCCGGACCGACCGTCGTCGACGCGACCACCTGCCCGCCGTCACGCGGAAGTCGCACGGACTCTAGGTTCTGAGTAGCGGCGCATTGGCGACATCGACCCCGGGGCGGGAAAGTGATCGTCCCGCATGAGGCACATCTCTCTCCGGCGAATCGCCACCGGCTCGCCAGAGTCTCGAGATATCGGGGTCGGGGCACGTACGCCCCCTGCGAGACCGGACCGTCCGATGGGATTGTCGGCCGCCCGACGTGGGGAGAACCGAGGGACGGGGCCGGACCGTCGGTCGCGACGAAATCGCCCACCCAGGCGTCGGGTTCGGCCCCGACCCGTTCGCGTCCGAGCCGGAGTACTGGGAGCGTCGCCGATCCCCTGCGGTCCCCTCCACCGTCAAAGACGAGGGTCGCGCCGGGAGCTGCCCGCTCTCCGAACCGCACCGCCACGGCCGCATCGGAGTGTGGTCCCCGACGATTTCCTGGGAGGCTCTCCGTGACTGAAGGTAGGTCAACGGCGACGACGAGGACCGGCTCCGTGGCACGAACGAGGTTGGTCGCTGCGACGACCGCGGCCTCGAGTCCCGCAAGTCCTGTTCCGAACCGTTCGGTCGGCACGGGGAACCCGAGGAACCGGACGAGGTCGGCGTCCGCCGTGGGCGGAAGGTCCCCGACAAGAAGGACGCGCGTCGGAGGAAGGAGCGCGCGGCTGATATCGTCGAGCCGCTCGAGGGCGGTCGCCGCGAGCGTGAACCCGTCCTCGTCGCGCGCCGCAACGCGGGCGCCGTCCATCGAACCGACCGGAACGTAGGCGGCGGCTCTCGCGATTCCCCGCACGACTCATCCCACCGAAAACACGGTCACGTTCGCTGTCGCCCCGGCCCCCCCGACGTTGTGGGTCAGCGCCCGCTCCGGGTGGGAGACCTGACGTGCGCCGGCCGCGCCCCGTAGTTGGAGGAACACCTCGTACGCCTGGCTCACGCCGGTCGCCCCGATCGGGTGGCCTTTCGCTTTGAGGCCCCCGTCGGGGTTGACCGGCAGGCGTCCGTCGCGCCGGGTGTGGCCCTCGAGGGTCATCGTGCCGGCGGTGCCCGTCGGGGCGAACCCCAGGTCCTCGAGCGCGAGGAGTTCCGCGATCGTGAAGCAGTCGTGGACCTCGAGGAACGAGATCTCCGAGCGGGCGACCCCGGCGGCATGGAACGCCTCATCGGCCGCCCACCGGGTCGCACCGAATCGCGTGAGGTCCGGTCGCTCCTGGACGGCGAGGGAGTCCGAGCCGGCCCCGACGCCGTCGATGTAGACGGGGCTGTCGGTGAAGGTTCGCGCGACCTCGGGGGTCGCGACGAGCAGGGCGGCGGCTCCGTCCGAGACGGGGCAGCAGTCGTAGAGACCCAGCGGGTCGGCGACCCGGGGAGCGGCGAGGACCTCCTCCCGCGTCACCCGTTTCTGGAACTGGGCGTTCGGGTTGAGCGCCCCGTTCTCGTGGTTCTTGACCGCGACCTCGGCAAGGGCCTCGGGACCGACCCGGTGCTCGGAGAGGTACCGGGAGGCGATCAACCCGTAGACGCCGGCGAACGTCAGTCCCGCCGAACGCTCCCATTCGGTGTCCCCCGAGACGCCGAGCCAGTAGCGGCGGCGGGCGTTCGGCACGTCGGTCATCTTCTCGAGGCCGGCCACGAGGACCAGGTCTCGGTCCCCGAGTTCGACCGCGCGCACCGCGGCACGGATCGCGGCGCCTCCCGACGCACACGCGTTCTCCACCCGGGTGGTCGGGACGCCGAGCATTCCCGACTCCTCCGCGAGCACCGCCGAGGCATTCCCGATCTGCCACCCTCCGAATCCCAGTGTGGCGAGGAACGCTTCCTCGACCGCGGCCCGCTCTACGCCCTTGTCGACGCTCGCGAGCGCGCCGTCGACCGCGGACCGGAGGAGGGCCCGGGGCCCCGCTTCCAGCACTCCGAAACGCGTGTGCCCCGCGCCAACGATCGCCGCTCGATGCCCCACCGTGTCCGCCCCGAGAATCGTCTTAACGGCCGAGTCGTTGAAGCTTGATAAGGACGGGGAGCCGAGTGACGGAAGAACCTCCGATTGTCGTCGGAGTCTCGGGGGCGAGCGGCGCCCCCATCGCGGTCCAGGTGCTCGACGCACTTCGAGGCGCGGGAGTCCCGGTCGCGCTCGTCGTCTCCGACGGGGCCTTCGCCGTCCTGCGCGAGGAGTGCGGGCTCGGGCCGGAAGCCATGGCGGGTCTCGCGACGCATCTCTACTCCGACCACGACCTCGGCGCGCCGATCGCGAGCGGGTCGAGGCGGACCCGGGGAATGGTGATCGTCCCGTGCTCGGCCAACACCGCGGCCAAGGTCGCCCTGGGCCTCGGCGACACGCTCCTGACACGCGCAGCCCACGTGCATTTGAAAGAGCAGCGGCGGTTGATCGTGGTTCCGCGGGAGTCCCCCCTCCCCACCACCCTCTTGCGGCACCTCACGACGCTGAGCGAGCTCGGGGCGGTGGTGCTCGACGCGGCGCCCCCCTACTACCTCCACCCGAAATCGGTGGAGGACCAGACCGCGTACCTTGCCGGGAAGGTCCTCGACCACCTCGAGGTGCCGCACCGGCTCTACCGCGGCTGGAAGGCGGAGGACCCGTAATGCGTTCCGGTCCGTGTCGGGGAGCTGTTCCCGTGGCCGTTCGTCGGCCTCACCCTGCTCCTCTCGGCGCTCATCGTGGCGACGCCCCTTTCTGACGGGTCAGTCCTCCGGTGGGGACCTTCGTGTCGCAGGCGTACCTGATCGTGGACGGGATGCCCGGCAATGATTCGACCCACTTCTACGTCCGGGGATTGAGCACCAGCGCCCGCTACTCGGAGATCAAGCTCGGCTTCGCCTACGGGTTCCGCTGGACGGGGTCGTTCCCCAGCGGTCGGCTGAACTGGACGGACTGGGCGAACGCCTCCTCCGTCCTGTCGGTCGATCGCGCCGCGACCGGCAACCCCGTCGCGGTCAATGTCTCCGCGCTCTACTCCGTGAACGGCGTAAACGCTCTCTACGTGGCGGTCCTCGCCGTGAACGTGGGAACGGCGCCCGGGTCGACGACTGAGACCCTGACCATCGTCTCCGACACGTCAGGTATCAGCGGCTACTCCACTTCGGTGGCGAACCTGCCCTACTCGATCCCGCTCTCGTACGCGGGAACGGGAGGGTCCTCGTGAGGTCGTCCGGGACGGTGACCCTGCTCTGGACGGCCCTGATCGTCGGGCTGGTCGTCGTGGAGTTCGCGGAAATCACCCGCCTGTTCACCCTCCCGATCGCATCGGCGCTCGGCGACCCCATCACGCTCCTCTTTGCCCTCGTCTTCACGACGGTCCTCGCGGTGGTCGGGGCGATCTTCATCGGGATCTACGTCTCCGCGCGGGTGCTGCGACCGCAGGGGTTCACTTCGTTCGAGGAGGAGGTGCTCCGGATGCGCGGGGACGTGCGCGACATCAAGGCCGCGGTCGAACAGCTGGCGCTCGAGCGAGTGACGGACCCTCCTCCCGCCCCGCCGAAAGGGGGAGGGACGTGAAGATCCCGGTGCTCGACAACGGCGGGCAGTGGACCCATCGCGAGTGGAGGGTCCTCCGCGACCTGGGCGCGGACACCTCGATCGTCCCCAATACCACGCCGTTCGCCGAGCTGCACGCCGATGGGGTTGTGCTCTCCGGGGGAGCGCTCAGCCTGGAGGGAACGAACGCGCCCCTCGGGCGCGTCGGCGAGTGGATCGACTCGGTCGACGTCCCCGTGCTCGCGATCTGCGTCGGCCACCAGTACCTCGGACGCCACTTCGGGGGGAAGGTGGTCCGATCCTCCCCCGAGTTCGGCTCGGTCGACCTCGTGGTCGACCGAACCGACCACCCGCTGTTCGCGGGCCTTCCCGGACCGATTCCGCGTCTGGGCCAACCACAACGACGAGGTCGCCGAGGCGCCCCCCGGCTGGACGGTGCTCGCGCATTCGTCCGCGCTGCGCGGTCGAGGCGATGGCCCACCCGTCGAGGCCGATCTGGGGGGTCCAGTTCCACCCCGAGGTGGAGCACACCGAGGGAGGGCACGAGATGTTCCGCCACTTCCTCGACGCCTGCCGCCGGTAGGCCCGGCCCGACCCTCGGGAATATGTACGACCCGCCGCTCGCCCGGTGAGGGGGGACGATGCCGCGGGTCCGTCGAGGTTCGGGAGTCCGGGAGCACGACCTGCTCGCCCGGGCGAAGGCACTGCGGGAGTCGGTCGACCCCCTGCTTCCTCGTCGCACGCGGGACTGCCCTCCCGAGAAGTTCGACCGGCTCCGAGCGGACCTCGAGGCGGTCCGCGAGGACCGGGACGACGAGAAACGGCTCGGGCGAGCGACCCACTGGGGAGAACCGCTCGTCCGGTCCTACGCCGGGCTGCTCAAGTTCTATCTCGACCCCAAGACCCCCGGGGTCGTCTCGTTCCCGCTGCCGGACGGGGAGGTCTCCTACGCGCCGCTCGCCCGCGCCCCTCGGGAGACCGAGGTCGCGGTCCAGCAATCGGACGAGCCGGCGCGTCTCTTGCTCGGGTACGTCGACTGGGCTCGGAAGGGGTTCCACTTCTTCGCGACCCGAAAGGCCCTCTGGTGCGCCGGGAAGAGCGCCACCCCACCGGACGAGTTCCGGGCGGAGCGGGTCGCCGACCTCCCCTACCGCCTGATCGAGGACCCCGCGAAGCACCTCTACCTCTGCCCGCACCTGAAGGAGAACCAGCCGCGACCGTTCCTCGAGGTCGCGCTGGCCCGGGGCGGGGACGGCGTTCCGCGTCTGCCGTCGTTGCGCGAAGGCGGACCGGCACCTCCTCTCGAGCCTCTCGGACGGCGCCGCGGGGCCCGACCCGAGCGAGGAGTTCCCGGTCGGGGCGGAGTGGAACGTCCGTTGCCAGGGAGGACCGGAGTGCGTCCACGCGCACCTCCCCGAGCTCCCCCGGACGATCCGAAAGCGGTACGAGCTCGGACGTCTTTCCGACGCGCAGCTCCTGGACGCGTACGCCGACGAACTGCGCCCCCGTATCGAAGGGACCCGCCGACCGACGTTCGTGGCCGGGGGCGTGTGCTACGGCAGTGACGCCGCCACGTTCGTCGAGGCGCTGGACGCCACCGCGATCGAACGTCACGCGGTCGCGCGCGCCCTCGAGGACGTCGACGGGTACTTCGAGGTCGACGAGCCGTCGGCGAGCCGGGCGCTCGAACGTTTGTGGCCGGACCACGCCGAGGTGATCGTGCAAACGATCGTCACCGACCCCGCGGAGGCCCGACGGTGGATCGACGAAGCCCGGGGCGCGCCGGGGCGGGTAGCCGAGATCCTGAAGCGCGCCCAGCGCCGGAGCGAGGAGCGCCAAGTGCTCGACGAGCTCCCCCGCTACTCCCAACTGGCCCGGGAGGCGGCCTGGGTCGACCGGATCGCTCGGGAATACCGGACGCACGGCAACTCCGCCGCGGAGCGGTCGATCCTCCAATCGCTTCCCCAGGAAGGAAAGGAGCGGGGGCTCGCGTTCGGCCTGCTGAGCGCCCTCGGGCGCGGGGCCGCCCACGCCTGGCAGTTCTCGAAGACGGAGCAGGAGTTCGGGACCGCGCTCGCGGACCGTGCCCGCTCCACCCTGGCGGCTCCCGCAGACCGTATCACGCGGCGCTCGATGCCCTGCTGCAGGCCGCCGGGCGTGGCCGATTGGGGCGACCGAGAGGCCCGCCAGCGACCCCGCGGGCCAATAGAACGGGGAGCGACTGCGCCCATCCGCCTGAATCCGTTTGTAGGGTAGGCAAAAATAGTCGGTGGTCTAGTCCATTTACGACCAGTTAGCGGGCCTTCGGGAGGCCAAATGCGACCGGTCAGTGAGAATGGTCGACACGAGCCCGCCGGCGGCGTCCGCCGTTGTCGTTGCCGGTGATGAGGAAACTCGGGTCCTGCTGCGCGGGCTCCTCCGCCTCCATCACTTCCGGGTCGACGGGGAGGCGGAGGGCGCCACCCAGTGCCTCGAACTCATCCGAGAACATCACCCGACCCTCCTCGTCGCGGACGTGAACCTCGCGGAAGGGAGTCCCGGCTCCCTCGTCTCCGAGGCGCGGCGGGCCGCGCCCGACATGCGCGTCATCCTCGTCGCCCCTGCCTCCCGTCCCGCCCGCCCCTGCCGCGGACCACGACCATGGGCCGGACGTAGTGCTGCTCCGCCCGTTTCGCATCCGTCAGTTCGCCGAGGCGCTCCTCGCCACCGGGGTCGACCGGGACCCCGCCCTCCTCCTCGACCGCTTCTTCGACGGGCGGCCGCCCCCGATAGCGCGCCAACGCCGCGATCTCCTCGAAGTGGAGCTCGGGGGCGGGGACAATCACGACGTGCATCGGCGGACCGAAATCGACCCGGTGACGAGCTCCTCGAGCGGGCCGAACCAACCCGCCTCGTCGCTCGCGACCGACCCGGGCCGCGACCGCGATCGGCGCGTTCTCGGGGACGACCACCCCCTCGGGGTCCTTTTCGCGAAGTAGTGCGAGGGCCTCGTTGGCGGTCAGGAACCGCCCTTCCTCCGGACGCAGGTCGAGCAGTACGAGCGTGTGGAGCCCCCGCTCGCGGTTCCCGGCGATTCTGTTCCACCGGGGAGCGCGGGGCGAAGCCGGGCGCCGGGAAATGGGAAGGATACCGTTCGGCCGAACCGGTAGTGCATGAGCCCGAGGAACCCCGCCGCGGCAGTGAGGACGCTCGCGTTCGGCACGTACGTCCAGGTCGTGACCGGCCCGTTCGACCGCCAGGCGAAGCGCCACGTGGGTCGTGGCGGCGAACGGGTCCCCGACGACGATCAGCGCGACCCGCGCGGAACGGTCGAGGGCGTCCAGGATCGGTCGCTCGGACTCGAGCAACGAGCGGTCGAGCGGCTGGACTCGGCGGTGGAGCTCGGCGCTCACCCGGTCGAGGGTCCCGTCCGGCGCGACCGCGGTGTACTCCTCCGCGAACACCTCCTCGGCAGCGCGCAGCACGTCCCACGCGCGGGCGGAGAGTCCGCGCTCGTCCCCGAGACCGAGGCCGACGAACGCGAGCTCGGCCACCGGCGCCTCCCTGGCCTAGCGACCGAAGCGCGAGGACCGGGCAGGGCGCCGCCCGGAACAGGTCCTCGAGGAACGGTCGCGTGAGCAGCGCCCCGCCGGCCTGGTCGCCTTCCTCGCTGACGAGCAGAAGGCCGTACCGTTCCCGCTGGGCGGCCTGAAGGATGACCGCCGGAAGCCGTGCCCGTCGAAGAAGCGAGCCGGAGAACACCGACCGTTTGTGGGTGACCGGGACCCCGCGGGATGTCCGCTCCTCGCGGTCGAGCGAGTCGCTCGCATCGCCCGGGGTCCGAGGACCGAGCGAGAGGGTCGTGACGGAGGCACCGTCGTTGTGCACCGCGATCTCCTCGGCGACCTGCATCGCTCGGGGGAGCGGCGTGGGGCGGAACGACGGCAGGAGGATCCGGGGGAGCTTCCCGGCGCCGAGGGCGAGCCGGTTGACGATGAGCACGTCGGCGTGGGCATGATGCAGGATCCCGCTCGCGGTGTGGCCGACGAACGGATTGCGGCTGCGTTTGTCTCCCCGCAGGGTCATGAGGATCGCATCGACCCCGTGGGACTCGGCGCTCTCCAGGATCTCGCCGGGGACGTCGGTCGACCGCGCGTACCTCGGGGTCCACGCGTACGTCGAGCGCCGCCCCGGCCTCGTGGGCCGGGACGACCAGGTTGACGGACGCGCGCCACTCGCGGGTCACCTCAGGAAGGGTCGTCGTCGGAATGATGTGCAGGACCCGGATATCGCCGTCGGTGTCGAGGAGCATGGCCGCGAACCGGATGAGGGGCTCGACCTCGGACGGCTCCTGGACCGGGATGAGGATCTGTCGGTACATCGTTACTTCCCGATCAACGGCAGCAGGTCGAGGTCGAGTTGGAGGACGTCCACGTACGCGACGCCGAGGTAGGGGATCGGTGGGTTGACGATGTGCGCGTTGACGAACTCGTTCACGAAGGAGATCGACAGGCTGGTCGCGTTCCGCGACCCTCGGCACCTGGACGAGGACGGCCTCGGGAGTCAGGTCCGGGTCGATGGACGAGCCCGACGCCGAGACGAGCCAGAACGGCAGCGTGGCGTTCACGGTGAAGTTCCCATACTCCCGCATGTAGGCAATGGTTTCGTTCAGTAACGCCCCGAGCGCCGGGTCGGTGGGCCCGGGGGGGGTCGCCATTCCCATGGTGGTATTGTAGTCCGTGGGGGAAGAACGTTCCCAGAACAGGTAGGGGGCGCTCGTGTTCTGGGCGATCAGCGACGAACCGACCACGGTACCGTTGGGGTAGTGGAGGAGCGACCCGTTCGCCGCCGACGGGTCGATCACCTGCCCGATCCCCGTCACGAGGAGCGGGTAGACAAATCCCGAGACGAGCAACGTCAACACGACGAGGACGATCGACGCGCGCACGTGCCCCATCGGGGAGTGCGACGGTCCGGGCGTCGTCGGCCGCGGGTTCGCGGGGGGCGGGGTCGGGCCGCCGGTGACCGCCGGCGGGACCGCGCTCACAGGCCTCCGAGCGGGAGGAAGTGGGAGACCGCCACGCCGACACCCTGCACCCAGGCAAGGCCGTTGAGCCAGGCGAGGAGCAGGTAGAGGAGCTTGATCCCGACGAAGGCGCTGACGAGACCTCCGAACCCGTAGTAGATCAGATTCCGGCGCAGAAGGTCAATCGCGGTCCGGGGCCGGAACGGGACGCCGGCCAGGGCGAGCGGGATCAGCACCGGGATGATGAGGGCGTTGAACAACAGGGCGGCCAGGACGGCGAGCTGAGGGTTCGAGAGGCCGAGGAGGTTCAGGAACCCGATCCCCGGGCAGCGCGACCGCCCCCGAGGCGACGAAGATCGCCGGGATGATCGCGAAGTACTTCGCGACGTCGTTCGTGATCGAGAACGTCGTCAGGGCGCCGCGGGTGATCAGGAGCTGCTTACCGATCGATACGATCTCGATGAGCTTCGTGGGGTCGTTGTCGAGGTCGACCATGTTGCCGGCTTCCTTCGCGGCGCTCGTGCCGTTGTTCATCGCCAGCCCGACGTCCGCGCGCGCGAGGGCCGGAGCGTCGTTGGAGCCGTCGCCGCTCATCGCGACGAGACGACCTTCGGCCTTCTCTCGCTCGATCACCACGAGCTTGGTCTCGGGTTTCGCCTCGGCGATGAAGTCGTCGACACCGCTCTCTCGCGCGATCGCGGCCGCGGTGAGCCGGTTGTCCCCGGTGCACATGACCGTGCGGATCCCCATCGTCCGGAGCTCTCGGATCCGGTCCTTGATGCCGGGCTTCACGACGTCCTTCAGGAACACGAGGCCGACGACCCGCTTGTTCACCGAGATCGCAAGCGGGGTCATTCCCTCGCTGCGACGCCTGCGGCCGCCGACTTCCGAAGCGGACCGGGGAGGGTGCCCCGTACGCCTCGATCGCCTGGATCGACCCCTTGTAGAACTCGGTGCCGTCGGCGAGGGCAATCCCGCTCATCCGACGCTCGGCCGTGAACGGGAGGACCTTGAACGAGCCCTGTTCGAGGCGCCGGACGGGCGTCGCGCGCCGAGCGGCGAGCCGGACGATCGACTTTCCCTCGGGGGTGTCGTCCAGGCTGGAGGAGAGCATCGCCCCTTCGACCAGCGTGTCCATCGGGACGTCGGGCGCCGCGACGAACTGGACGGCGAGACGGTTCCCGACCGTGATCGTTCCGGTCTTGTCGAGGATCAGGGTGTCGAGGTCCCCCGCGGCTTCGACCGCCTTGCCCGACTTCGCGATCACGTTCGCCTGGGCGACGCGGTTGATGCCCGAGATCCCGATCGCGGGGAGCAGCGCGCCGATCGTGGTTGGCATCAGGCAGACGAAGAGCGCCACGATCGTCGCGAGGTCGATGGCGATGATGTCGGTGAAATTCGCGAGGTAGACGAACGTCACGACGACCGTGAACAGCGCGATCGTCAGCGCGGCGAGGAAGACCCCGAGCGCGAGCTCGTTCGGGGTCGGTTCGCGCGCCTGCCCTTCCACCAGGCGGATGAGCCGGTCGAGGAACGATTCGCCCCGCACAGCGCTCACGCGCACGCGGACCGTTCCCTGGACGACGTGCGCGCCGCCGAGGACGCTCGTCTTGTCGCCGCCGCTCTCCCGCGTGACCGCGGCGGACTCCCCGGTCATCATCGACTCGTCGATCAGCGCCGCGCCGTGGATCACGTCGCCGTCGATCGGGATCGGCTCCCCGGCCTGGACCTCGACCGTGTCGCCGATGCGCAGGACGTCCGACGGGACCCACCGGCTCGTGCCGTCGGGAAGGATCTGGCGCGCGCGGATGCCGCTGCGGATCTCGCGCAGGCTGTCGGCCTGGGCCCGCCCCTGCGCCTCGGCGATCGCCTCGGAGATGTGCGCGAACCAGAGCGTGAGGAACAGGATGACCGTGACGCCGAGGTAGTAGCTCGGGCTGTAGAACCGGGCGATGTCGGGGAACGCTCGGGGAAAGAGCGTCAGCACGATCAGGAAGATGAACAGCACGTAGACGACGAACATCATCGGGTTGTGGACCTCCCGACGCGGGTCGAACATCCGGAACGAATCCGCGAGGACCCGCCGCCAGGACGTGTGCGGAACCCTCCGGACCGAGACCTGCGCTCCTGCTTCCATGCTCCGTTCTCACCTCACACGATCTGCGCGAGCGGCCCCATCGCGATGACGGGCAGGAAGAGCAGCGCCGAGACGATGATCAGGATCATCGTGAGGTAGATCGTGAACGTCGCACTGGCGGTCCGGAGCGTCCCGGGCCCGGGCGGGCGCTCCGACTGCTCGGCGAACAGCCCTCCGACCTGGAGCATCGCCCAGATCGGGACGAACCGGCCCACGAGCATCACGAGGGCGCCCGAGACGTTCCAGAACATCGTGTTGTCCGTGAACGCGGCGGTGGAGAGCGCGCTTCCGTTGTTCGCCGCCTCGGAGGTGAACTCGTAGAGGACCGCGGTGAAGTTGTGGGCGGAGGCGGGCAGCGTGGCGGAAGCGATCCCCGGATCCCCCCACAGGACCCCGACGGAGAACGGGATCAGGATGATCGCCGGATGAATGAGCAGGGCGAGCGCGGCCCATTTCACCTGACCGATTCCGATCTTCTTGCCGAGGTACTCGGGGGTGCGGCCCACCATCAGGCCGGCGATGAAGATCGCGAGGACCGCGAAGAGCAGCAGGGTCCCGAACCCCGTGCCTTCGCCTCCGGGAGTGCTCTGGGTGAACATCCCGAACAAGAGGACCATCTGGGCGACCGGCGTGACCGAGCCGATCGCCATGTTGTTCGCGCCGACGTTGGAGTAGACGCTCACGACCTGGAAGAGCGAGGCCTCCGGCAGGCTGAACCGGGTCTCCTGCCCGACCGGGTAGCCGTTCGTGGACGCTCCGAGCCCGGAGACGCCCGTGAGTGCGGGGTTCGTGGCCGCCTGGTAGGCGATGAACAGTCCGAGGGCCACCGCGAAGACGATCACGATCGTCCCGACGTACGGCCACGCCTCCCCCTTCCGCCGGATGATCTGGGCGAACGCGAACGGCGTGGAGAACGGGATCAGCATCATCACGCCGACCAGGAACAGGTTCGAGACGGCCGAGGGATTCGCGAGCGGTGATGCGGCGTTCGCGCTGAACCAACCCCCCCCGTTGGTCCCGAGCAGCGAGATCGACTGGAACGACGCGACCGGTCCGAGGTAGATTGTCTGGGTGCCGCCCGTCACCGGATAGGCGGTGACGTAGTTCTTGAACGTCTCGGGAACCCCCAGGAGCACGAGGATCACGGCGAAGAGGATCGCGAGGGGGAGGAGGACCCGGGTTACGCTTCGGACCACGTCCACGTAGAAGTTCCCGAGGGTCCCGTCCTTCCGGATGAAGCCCCGGATCATCGCGGCGGCGACGGAAAGCCCGGTCGCGGCCGAGACGAACAGCGCGAGCTGCCAGGCGATGACCTCCGAACCCATGCTGACCTGGGACTCGTTGGTGAAGTGCGTGAAGTCGGTGTTCGTCGTGAAGCTCGCCGCCGAATGGAAGGCGAGGTCCCACGACATTCCGGGGACTCGGGTCGGCGTCGAGCGGAAGGCTGGCCTGGAAGAAGAAGTAGAGATAGAGGAAGGCGAAGACCGCTCCGTTCACGAGCAGAGAGGCGACCATGTACCTCACGCGCCCGCATCGAGCGACGAGGAGAGGTCCCGAGCAGCCGGTAGACGGCCCGCTCGAGCGGAGCCAGAATCACGTCGCCGAACGCGGGGCGGTTGAGGTAGACCCGGCCGAGGTAGGCCCCGAACCACGGGGCGATCGCGAGGATGAGGCCCACGACGAGGATGACGTCCCAGAGCGATTGCACGTCGACCAAGGGTCCCACCCCCCTCAGAACTTCTCGGGGTGGATCATCGACGTAGAGCAGGTAGAGCGTGAGGGCGACGGCGATGACGGTGAGGGAGGCCAAGTCCGAGGTTCTGCGCGAGCGCGGAAACGAGGCCCATCGGCACCTTGAGCGTTGGACCCGGAGGCCGTTATTTAGCCTCGACGACCCACGGGCACGCTATCGCACGGCTCGCCAACCCTTATACGGAAGTTTTCGAGCGCGACGCCCCCCGGTTCTCGACGAGCGACCGGCGCCTTCCGGCTCCGCCCTCGGGCCTCCGAGGAGAGGCGTCGAACGATCCGTTTCATCGCCTTCTCGCGGCGGACCTCGGCGGCCTGGTACTGGACGTCCCGCGTCTCCCGCGTGAGCAGCACGGCGACGCGACCGAGCGACGTTCGCCCGGTCCTTCCGCGTCGCTGGATGGCCCGGATCTCGCTCGGGACCGACTCGAAGAAGACGACCAGGTCGACGTCGGGCACGTCGAGGCCCTCCTCCGCGACGCTGCTCGCGACTAGGATGGGAAACCGGCCGTCCCGGAATCCCTGGAGAACCCGTCCCTGGTCCTTTTGGTTCATTCCCTTATCGTCGGGGTCGCGCGTCGCCTGCCCCACGAACCGTCCGACGGTCCATCCCTGGAGCTCGAGCATCGTCTGGATCCCCTGGATCGTGTCCCGATACTGAGCGAACACCAGCACCCGAGGAGGGTGGTCCTGTGGCCGCGCGAGCGTCTCCCGGACCAGGTCGACCAACGCGTCTAGCTTCGGATGGGACGGTTCCTTCGATGAGCGCAGAAACTCCTTCGCTTCGCTCTGGGCGGTAACGACCTCGGGCAGTTTCAGGAAGGCAAGGTCGCCGCGGCTCGGTTTCGGTTTCGCCCCGACCCGGTCGAGGTACTGCAGGAACGGCTCGAGTCCCTGGGTCTCGAGGCGCTCCTGGGCGTGGTGGAGGTGGAGGAGCACGAGCTGGTGGAACAACGGTCCGAACCGACGCACCATCGGTCCCGGTCGGGCGAAGATCTCGGCCCGGAGCGCGATCAGGTCCTTGACCGAGAGCGACCGGATCGGTTTCTTCCGCAGGTACCCCATCTTCTGGAGCTTGTGGGCCGTAGTGTGCGACGCCGCGGCGAGCATCTCGCGGATCCGAGTGGCCCGGGGCGAAAGGTCGACCCAGACGAGGTCGACATCGGTCGGCTGGACGTACTCGGCGACCCCGGGGTCTTCGCGGGATCGGGCCTCGATCCGCTCGACCCCGAGTGCCCCGACGACCGCCTCGATGCGCTCGTCCTTCCCCCCGGGGAGGCGGTCAGGCCCAGGACCCGCCCCCCCTGGGGGCGTTCGGCGCGGTACCTCTCGGCGATCGGTACGTAAACGTACTTCCCGACCGCGTGGTGGGCCTCGTCAAAGACGAGCAGGGCGACATCGTCCAGCCGGTACCGTTCGGCGAGGAGGTCGTTATGGACGATCTCGGGGGTCGCGAACACGATGTCGGCGGTCTCCCACGCGCCCTCGCGCACGGGACGGCGAACGGTTCCGGTGAACCGCGCGGAGCGCAGAGGGGTGAGCCAGCGGGCGAACGAATCCGCGTGTTGCTGCACCAGGGGCCGAGTGGGCGCGAGAACCAGGACCTTCCCGCTCGAACGACGAAGCACCTCGGCGGCCACGAGCGCCGCGATGACGGTCTTGCCGAGCCCCGTAGGCAGGACCACGAGCAGGTCCTCTTCTAGGTCGATGCGGGCCATGTCCAGCTGGAACGGATAGGCTCGAACGACACCGGGTCGGAGGAAGGGATGCTCCACGTGGCCTTCGACGATACGCCATACCCCCGGCAGCGCGTCGGGATGCGGTCGGGTCGCCAGGGCGGTCGGGGGCTCGGCCGCAGTGATTCCCCCGGCGGCGAAATCGTCGAGGAGACGCTGGCGGCCCACCGTGACCTCGCGACCCATTCGCGCTCAGCCGACCGGGGGAGTCGCGGTGAGAGCGCTCATACCGCCAAGGTACGGGCGCAACACCTCGGGGATCGTGACGGAACCGTCGGGCTGCTGGTATTGTTCTAGGAGCACCGCGAGCCCTCTCGAGGTCGCGATCGCAGTGGAGTTGAGCGTGTGCGGTACTCGCTTTCCCGGCCGACCCGCCTTTCCCAGTCGGATCCCCAGCCGGCGGGCCTGATAATCGGTGCAGTTCGAGCAGCTCACGACCTCGCGGTACGCTTGCTGCCGCGGGAACCACGCCTCGATGTCGTACTTCTTCGCGGCCACGGTGCCGACGTCTCCCGTACAGACGTTGACGACCCGGTACGGGACATTGAGCCGGCGAAACACCTCCTCCGCGTTCGCCCGCAGCTCTTCGTGGATCGCCGGGGAATCCTCGGGTCGAGCGAAGACGAACTGCTCGACCTTCTGGAACTGGTGGACTCGGAAGACCCCTTTCTGGTCCACCCCGTGTCCGCCGATCTCCTTTCGGAAGCACGGGCTGAGACCCGCGAGCCGTAGGGGGAGGCGGTCCTCATCCAGGATCTCTCCCAGATACAGCGCCGCGAGCGGGTGCTCGCTCGTAGCGACGAGGTACAGGTCCTCGCCCTCGATCTTGTACATGACGTTCTCGAAGTCGGCGAGGTCCGTCACTCCCTCGTACGGTCCCCGCCGGAGCATGTACGGCGGAGCCACCGGCGTGAACCCGCGCTCGATCAGGAGGTCGAGTGCGAACCGCTGGAGGGCCAGGTCGAGGAGGACCGCGTCGCCCCGCAGGTAGTAGAAACCGGCGCCGCTGACCCGATGCGCGCGATCGAATTCCGCCATGCCGAGGCGCTCCAGCACCTCGCCGTGCGGTGCGAGGTCCGGGCGAACCGCCCCCGGCTCGCCCCACTGGGCCACCACGACGTTCTCTGTGTCGTCCTTTCCGTAGGGGACCGACTCATCGAGGAGGTTCGGGAGGCGTCGGACCAACGCGTCTCGCGCGTCCCGCAGCTCCGACTCCCGCGCCTCGATGGCTCGCAGCGTATCGGGAATCCCCTTCGCCTCGGCGTCGAGCGTCGGGGACGGCGCCGCCTTCTTGCGCTCCGCCGCGATCTGGCGGCTCAACTCGTTCCGGCGTTGGCGAAGGTGGTCGGCGTCGACCATGGTCGCGCGCCACTCGGCGTCCTTCGCGCGCGCCTCCGCAAAGAGGCGGCCGTACCTCAGGATCCCTCCGCCGCTCCAGGTTGGCGAGGACCCGTTCGGGTTCCTTGCGCACGAGGTCGAGGTCGATCACGTCCCTCCCCAACCACCGTCCCGCGAAAGTCTTTGTCCCTTCGGAGGGGGTCGCCTGCGGAGGTTCCGCGAACCCCCGTCCCCCGGCAAACTCCTATGTACCCTTGCGGGGGATTGGTCCCCGGGTCCTCGACTCATGGCGACCAAGGTGGAGGAGTTCGGCCTGTTCATCGGCGGAAAGTGGGCGTCGCCCCGGAGGCGAAGCGGTTCGAGACCGTGAACCCGGCGACCGGGGAGCCGATCGCCTCGTTCGTCTCGGGTACCCCGGAGGACATCGACCGGGCCGTCGGCGCGGCCGTGAAGGCGTTCCGGTCGTGGAAGGAGACGCCTGCCCCGAAGCGGGGGGACATCCTCCTCGAAGCGGCCCGCCTCTTCAAAGAGCGGAAGCCCGAGGTCGGACGTATCGTTACCCGCGAAATGGGCAAGGTGATCGCCGAGGGTCTTGGGGACGTTCAGGAGTCGATCGATTTCATCGAATACATGGCCGGTGAGGGTCGACGGCTCTTCGGGGAGACCGTCCCCTCCGAGCTCCGCTCGAAGTTCTGCCTTACGGTCCGACAGCCGAAGGGCGTCGTCGCGTGCATCACCCCGTGGAACTTCCCGACGGCGATCCCGAACTGGAAGATCGCGGCGGCCCTGATCTCGGGGAACTCGATCGTCTTCAAACCGGCGTCGAACACCGCGCGTTGCGCGGTCGAGGTCGTCCGCATCTACGAGGACGCCGGTCTCCCTCGCGGAGTGCTCAACCTCGTCACGGGTCCCGGTGGGGTCGTCGGCAACGCCCTCGTCGGCGACCCCCGGGTCCGGGCGGTCTCGTTCACCGGAGGCGTGGAGACCGGGCGCGAGGTCTACGTACGCGGCGCCCGGGGGCTCAAGATGGTCCACCTCGAGCTCGGCGGCAAGAACCCGGTGATCCTCATGGAGGACGCCGACCTCGCTCTCGCCCTCGACGGGGTGCTGTTTGGGGCGTTCGGAACGTCGGGCCAGCGGTGCACGGCGACCAGCCGGCTGATCGTGCACAAGGACGTCTACGACGACTTCCTCGGACGATTGACGGCGCGGCTCGACAAGTTCACGGTCGGGGACCCGCTCGACCCGAAGACGGGGATGGGCCCCGTCGCTTCCGCCGACCAGGAGCGGAAGATCCTGCGCTACATCGCGGTCGGGAAGAAGGAGGCGAAGCTTCGGTACGGCGGAACGAAGCTCAAGGGAGGCGCGTACGACCGCGGTTACTTCATCGCCCCGACGATCTTCGAGACGAAGCACGGCACGCGGATCTCCAAGGAGGAGATCTTCGGGCCGGTCCTGTCGGTGATCAAGGTCCGGAACTATGAGCAGGCCGTGCGCGTCGCGAACGACGTCGACTACGGGCTCTCCTCGTCGATCTACACGCGCGACGTCAACCGCGCGTTCCGGGCGATGGGCGACTTCGAGGCCGGCATCACCTACATCAACGCCCCCACGATCGGTGCGGAGGTCCAGCTCCCGTTCGGTGGAGTGAAGAACACCGGGAACGGGGGCCGGGAGGCCGGCAGCGTGGCGATCGAGGAGTTCACCGAGATCAAGACGGTCTTCATCGACTTCTCCTCGAAACTGCAGAAGGCCCAGATCGAGGAGAACGGCGGGGAATGAGCCCGTTCCGGGGCTCGGACGAGGCGCTCGAGCGCGAGATCGCCGCGACCGAGCGGATCGCGAAGGTCCGGGTCCGACGCGACGAGCGCCGAGCTGCGGGAGCTCGAGCGCGACCTCTCCGAGTTCCGTCGCGAGCGGGCGCGACGCCGCGGACCGGCCGAGGTTTCGGTACGGGCGAGCGTCACGACGGAGAGCGAGACCGCCTGACGTCCGACCGAACGCGGTCGGTGGGCGGCCGTCGGCGAGCGTCAGTACGTCGGACCGGTGCGCCCGGGGTTGTCGAAGTTCGTGAGCAGCGTCTGACCCCGGCTCTTCGGACGGCCCAGCGGCGCGAGGAGCGGGTCCTCCTCGAGGGCCGGCATCGTCTCCGAGATCGGGACATCGACCTGGATCTCGCGCGTGCGTCCCCCCCGGCCGCGAGACACGATCGTGGCTCGGATGAGGCCGAGCGATTCGAGCTCGCTCACGTAGTTCGAGATCGACCGGGCGTGGAGCGGGGGGAGGCCCAACCGTTCGGCGAGCCGCTTGTAGTTGTCGTAGACCTCGCCGGTCAGCACGCCTGTACGACGGCGCTCGTACGATTGGAGGATCGCGTAGAGGAGCACCTTGCAGTGCGGCGGGAGGGATCGGCAGCATTCGACGATGATGTCCTTCTCGAGCCGGTTCTTCGCCTTCACGACGTGGTCGCGGGTGATCCGCTTGGCGTGGTCCCGTTCGGCCATCTCGGCCGCGAGACGCAGGAGCGCGAGCGCTCGACGGGCGTCCCCGCTCTCGAGCTGAGCGTACGCCGCGCAGAGCTCGATCACTCCCGGGTCGACGACCCCCTCGCGGAATGCAACTCGGGCCCGGTCTTGAAGGATGTCCTGGAGCTGGGGAGCCTTGTAGGGGTCGAAGAGGATCTTCTCCTCGTTGAGGCGGCTGCGGACGCGCGCATCCAGATGGTTCGTGAACTTCAAATCGTTCGAGATGCCGAGGAGGACGAGGCGCGCGGTCTCGAGCTCGGTGTTGATCTGGCTCAACGTGTAGAGTACGTTGTCGCCGCTGCGGGCGACCAGTCGGTCGATCTCGTCCAGGACCAGGATGATCGTCCCGCCCTTCGTGTCCATCAATCGACGCATCGCCGCCTGGACGCGGTCGAGGGACCAACCCGTCGGGATCCGGTCGGCATCGGTCTTCGCGAACGTGTTCCCGATGTTCTGGAGCAGGCTGTAGGCGGTGTCGATGTTTCCGCAGTTCACCGTGACGAACGTGAGTTTGGACGCGGCCTCGGCGCGACGTTGCAGGTCTTGGCGGACCTGCGTCACGACCGCGGTCTTGCCGGTCCCGATCTTGCCGTAGATCAAGAGGTTCGAAGGAACGTCGCCCCGGAGCGCGGGTACAAGCACCTCCGCGACCTGACGCAGTTCGCCGTCGCGGTGCGGAAGTCGCGCGGGAACGTAGGAGTCGCGCAGCACCTCGCGGCTCTCGCGGAAAAGCTCGCTCTTCGTTTGCAGGAACGCGTCGAGGAACTCCGCGGTCGAGGTTCCGGGCGAGGGGGACGCGGGACCGTACGACCGGTTCGGCGCCGACCCCCCGCTCGGCGGGCGGTCACTGACCGGCGTGACCGCCCCGTTGTTGGCTGTGTGCGGTTCCAACCGTTCCGACGTTTCCGCCGGCCGGTCTTCGGTAGCAGGTGGCACCGTCGACGCCTACCCGGGCCTCGGGCGGCGATGCGAGGCAGGCGTGCCATATCAACCTTCTGCAAGAATTTTTGAAAATCGCCGGGGAGGGGCGCGTCGCGCGTCGCATCGGGGTTCCGGGCGCCTGTGCACGCCACTTCGTTTCGACCGAACGCATTTGAAGGGGCTCCGTCTTGGTCTCCGCGATGTCGGAGTACGCCACCGGTGCCGGGGACCACTCGCACCACGTTTCGAGCCCGATCTCGGTGACCTGGGTCGTGGCCGCGTCCCTCCTCTGTGCCGTCGGCCTGACCCTTCTCTGGTGGGGGCTGATGACGATATCGTGGCCCTACTTCGTGCTAGGCCCGCTCTTCGTCTTCGCGGGGACCCTCATGCTCCTCGACCAGCGCGCCGGCCTGGACCACGCGTAGTCGCTCGGACCCGGTGGGATGACGGCCTCGCCCTCGGGGGAACGGCCGCTCGTTGTCGTCAAGCTCGGCGGGTCGGTGATCACTCGGAAGCGCGAGGTCGAGCGCGCCCGCCCGAAGGTGCTCGCGCGACTGGCACGGGAGATCTCCGCCGTGAAGGACCGACGCGTCGTCGTCCTCCACGGCGCGGGCTCGTTCGGTCACCCTGGAGCGCTCCAGTTCGGCCTCGCGCGAGCTCCGCTCGATTCGGAGTCCCCGGGCCACCGGGCGCGCGGCGCCGCGATCGTGGCGACCGAGGTCCGACGTCTGCACCTGTTGGTCCTTCGCGCCCTGGTCCGCGCGGGGGTCTCCCCGGCATCCGTCCCCATCGCCACCCACGCCCTCAATCGCGAGGGCCGGTCGGTCGAGTTCGACGCGGCCCCGTTCGCGGACGCGCTCCACCGCGGCCTCACCCCCGTTTCCTTCGGGGACGTCGTGCCGGACGAACGTTGGGGAGCTTCGATCCTGAGCGCGGACACGATCGCCGAAAAGCTGGTCCTCCCGCTTCGGCCGTCGCGGGTCCTCTTCGTGAGCGACGTGGCAGGGATCTTGGAAGGACCTGCCCGCGGCCGTGCGTACCGTCGTCCGCGACCTCACGGACGATGTCGTCGCTGGCCTGCGACCCGCCCAGGGCGCCCCGGATGTCACGGGGGGCATTCGCAGCAAAGCGGAGTCGATGCTCCGGATCGCGGACGCCGGCGTGGACGCAGGTCTTATTAGCGGACTCACGGATGGTGGACTCTCTCGCGCCCTTCGGGGGGAGATGGTCTACGGGAGCTGGGCGCACGCACGGTCCGGATGAACCCCGCGACGCCTCCGGCCTCGACCTGAGCCATCGAAAAGCCGAGCACGTCAAGGTCGTTCTCGGACGCGACGTCGAGGGGCGGTACCGCTACTGGAACGACGTCCAGCTGGTCCATAAAGCGCTGCCCGAGGTCGACTTCGCCGAGATCGACCCGTCCGTCACGCTCCTCGGCCACCGGCTCGCGGCCCCGATCGTGATCACGGGCATGACCGGGGGCTTCCCGGACGCCGTCAAGATCAACGACAACCTGGCCCGCGCGGCGGCGGACGTGGGCGTCGCGATGGGCGTCGGGAGCGAACGCGCCGCGGTCCTCAAGGGGCAGTACCCCGAGAGCTACGCCACGGTCGCGCGTCACGCGGTTCCGCTCAAGTTCGCGAACATCGGGGCTCCCCAGATCATCCCCCAGGCGCCCGAACGACCGGGTCGTCGGGGCCGAGGAAGTGCGAGCGGCGATGGACCTCATTCACGCGGACGTGCTCGCGATCCATCTCAACTTCCTCCAAGAGATGGTGCAGCCCGAAGGCGACCGTCGCGCCCGCGGGTGCCTCCAGAAGATTGGCGAGCTCGCGCAACAGTTCCCGGTCCTCGTGAAGGAAACCGGGGCTGGGATCTCCCGGGAGGTGGCGGAAGGGCTGCGGGAGCGCAACGTACGTGCGTTCGACGTCAGCGGCACGGGGGGGACCTCGTTCGCTGCCGTGGAACACTACCGCGCGGTCGACCAGGGAGCGACGCGCGAGGCCCGTGTGGGCAAAACGTTCTGGGATTGGGGGATCCCTTCGCCCGTCTCGGTCCTCGAACTCGTCCCGCTCGGTCTCCCGGTCGTCGCGAGCGGAGGGATCCGTTCGGGCCTCGACGTCGCGCGGGCCGTCGCGCTCGGGGCGACCGCGGCGGGGACCGCGGGCGGAGTCCTGAAAGCTGCGTCGACCGGCTATGACGAGACCCGGCGCGAGCTCGAGACGCTCGTGCACGAGCTCAAGGTGGCGATGTTCCTCACCGGCTCCCGCACGCTCGACGACCTGCGACGGGCGCCGTACCTCGTGACGGGAGAGAGCCGACAATGGCTCCACCGGTAGGCGTCGTCGGTACCGCCCTCCCCCGAGGACGTTCACCGCGAGAAGCTCGACCGGGCGAAGTCGGGCCCGGCCGGCCCGCTCCCGTCCAACGTCGACTGGATCCGAAGCCTCCCGCCGGACGAACAGGTCCGGTTCGCGGGGTCGATCCGGCGGAAGCCGTCGCGCACACTCTCGGGGGTCGCGGTCGTCGCCGTCATGACGGCGCCCGCCCGCTGCCCGCACGGGCGTTGCACGTACTGTCCGGGAGGGGTGGAGAACGCGAGCCCCCAGAGCTACACGGGCGAGGAGCCGTCCGCCCTTCGCGGGGCTCAGTTCCACTGGGACTCGGCCGCGATCACCCGCCAGCGCATCGAGACGCTCGAAGCGATCGGGCATCCGACCTCCAAGGTCGAGGTGATCGTGATGGGGGGGACGTTCCCGGCGCGACCCCGAGCCTACCAGGAGGAGGTCCTGCACGGGATCTACGACGGGCTGAACGGCACGCCGAGCCCGTCCCTCGTCGAAGCCGTACGACGGAACGAGGTCGCCGCGCACCGGATGGTCGGGCTCACCGTCGAGACGCGCCCGGACTGGTGCGACGCGCGGGTGCTGCCGTTCCTGCTCGAGGCGGGAGTGACCCGAGTGGAGGTCGGTGTGGAGTGCCTCCACGACGAGGTCCTCACGGCGGTCGGCCGGGCGCACGATGCCGGGGACGTGGCGCGGGCGACCCGCGAGGCGCGCGACCGGGGCCTCAAGGTCTGCTACCATCTCATGATCGGCCTCCCTGGAATGGACCCCACCTCCGACCTCGCTGACTTCCGACGTCTGTGGGAGGAGCCCGACTTCCGGCCCGACCTGCTCAAGATCTACCCGACGCTGGTGCTCCCCGGCACCCCGCTCTACGACGACTGGAAGGCGGGGCGCTACGCACCCTACGACACACCCACGGCGGTTGAGGTCCTCGCCGAGATGAAACGGATCGTCCCCGCGTGGGTCCGGATCCAGCGGATCCAGCGGGACATCCCTTCCCGCCTCGTCGCCGCCGGGGTCCGAGCGAGCAACGTCCGCCAGAAGGCCGTGGCCCGGCTCCGGGCGGGGGGAGCGGATTGCCGATGCCTGCGGTGCCGCGAAGCGGGCCGACGGGCGACCCCCCCCTTCGATGCGTTCCACCTCCATCGGACCGAGTATGCGGCGAACGGGGGCCGAGAAGTGTTCTACGTCTGGGAGGACGGAACGACCGACTCGGTGGCGGGGTTCCTTCGACTGCGGTTCCCTTCCCCGAACACGACGGGGGGACTGGCCGAGCCGGTGATCCGGGAGCTCAAGGTCGTCGGGAGCGAGGTCGCCGTCGGGACCCCCGCCGGTCGGCCGACCGCCTACCAGCATCGTGGGTTCGGAAGCTCACTGCTGGGCGCGGCCGAAACCGAGGTCCGGGACCAGGGCTTCTCCGGACTATACGTCACGAGCGCGGTTGGGACGCGCGAGTACCTACCGGGCTCACGGCTACGAGCGTGCCGGCCCGCACATGAGGAAACCCCTCTGCACCCCACGCAACGACTGACGGGCGGCCGGACGCCTCGCACGGTCGCGAGGTTGACTGAGAAATCCTCGGCCTAACGAGCAGTTCTCGTGGAAGCTCTCGAAGAAGAGGGGGCCTCCGCGACCGACTGGTTGTGTACGCCACCGACCACGGAGGGGGCCTTGCGGCCCGAGCTTCGCCACAACCCGACCGAACGAAATACCCATCGGCCCCGGAGCATCGGTTCCGACGGATCGATTGGGCCCGTTACCGTCGATTCCTCCGTCACGGTTGGAGGCCCCTCCTCACTCTCCTCCGCCGACTCGTCCGCGACCTCCCCACCCCCTACTCCATTCGCCCTCCCGGCACCCGAGGACGGCCCCCGACCGATCCCCGCGATGTCGTCCGATTTCTCCTCCTCCGCGCGCTCGAGGGGTGGTCCTATGACGAGACCCACGCCACCCTCGCCGCCGGTACCGACTTTCGCCGTCGACTCGGATTCCGTCACCTCCCGGCGGCGCCCACGGTCGCCGCCCTCGCTTCCCGAGTGCCCCCACCGTATCTCGAGCGACTGATCGCCGAACTCGGCCGTCGATGCGCTCCCCGTCCTCTCCACCTCGCGGGCGATGGTACCGGCCTCTCCACCCGTCGCTTTGAGCGGTGGATCGCCGCGCGAACCCCCTCGGGCCACCGCCACACCTTCGTGAAGCTCCACGCCCTCGTGTCGACCCGCGCCCAGTTCCCCCTCTTCTACGCCGCCCACGTCACCGACCCGTACACCAACGACAGCACCGAGCTCGGGAGCCTCCTCCATCAACTCCCTCCCGACCTCTCCCTCGGCAATGTCGCTCTGGACCGAGGATACATCGGCAAGCGCAACGCCCAGGCGATCGCGGATCGGGGAGGTCGGCCGGTGATCGCGCTGAAAGAGACCATTCAGACCACCACGACCCCCGACGGATGCCCGGCGTGGAAGACGATGGTCGTCGATCAGCTCACCCATCGACGGGAGTTCCGATGCAGGTATCGACGTCGGGCAGTGATCGAGGGGGTATTCGGAGCGTTCAAGGAACGGTTCGGTGCGACCCTCCGCTCCCGCCGAGCCCTCACCCAACGCGTGGAGATCCTCAGCCGAGTGATCGTGTGGAATGCCCTCGCCGTCACCTACCACCAAAGCTGATGGATGGTTTCTCAGTCAACCTCCACGGTCGCGCAACCGTTAAACCCAACCCGCACTCCGCCGACCGAAGTGACCTCGATGGCCCGCAATTTCCAGGTGGAGCCGCTCCGGACCGTCCATATCGAAGACCAAATGGTCGAAATGGTCGAACGCAAGGGGCTCGGCCACCCCGACTCGATCGCCGACGGGGTCTCCGAGTCGGTCAGCCAGGCGCTCTGCCGCCTCTACCTCGACGAGTTCGGCCACATCCTGCACCACAATACCGACGAGACCCAGGTCGTCGGGGGCGCCTCGGAGCCGAAGTTCGGGGGCGGAAAGGTCACGAAGCCGATCTACATGCTCCTGGTCGGACGCGCCACCTCCGAGGTCAACGGCGAGAAGCTCCCGATCCACGATACCTCGATCGAGGCGGCCCGGAAGTACGTCCGGTCCGTCTGCGCCCACATCGACGTCGACAAGCACGTGGAGTTCGACTCCCGCATCGGCCAAGGGTCGGTCGACCTGCGCGGCGTCTTCGAGCAGAAGAACGTCCTCTCGAACGACACGTCGTTCGGCGTCGGGTTCGCTCCCCTCTCCGACCTCGAGCGGCTCGTGCTGGAGAGCGAGCACTTCCTCACGTTGAAGCTCAAGAAGAAACTCCCTGCCCTCGGCGAGGACGTCAAGGTCATGGGCTACCGCCAGGGGAACCGGATCCACCTTACGGTCGCGGCCGCCCTGGTCGATAGCGAGGTCGCGAACCCGAGGGAGTACCGGGCGGTGTGCGACCAGATCGGGGAGAACCTCGCCGACCAGGCGGCGAAGTTGACCCAGCGCGAGGTCGCGATCGACGTCAACACCGCGGACGACCCCGAGCTCGGCCGGTTCTACCTGACCGTCACCGGCTGCTCGATGGAGGCGGGGGACGACGGCTCCGTCGGACGGGGGAATCGCGCGAACGGGCTCATCACCCCGTGCCGCCCGATGAGCCTCGAAGCGTCGGCGGGCAAGAACCCCGTGAACCACGTCGGGAAGATCTACAACATCCTCGGGAACCTGATCGCGAACGACATCGTCAAGGAGACCGGCGGGAACGTCAAGGAGGTCCACGTCCGCATCCTCTCCCAGATCGGCAAACCGGTGGACCAGCCCCAGGTCGCGGGCCTCCAGATCCTCCCCGCGGACGGCGTCAAGCTCTCCTCGGTCAAGTCGAAGGCGGAAGCCGTGGCGAACAGCTGGTTCGACCAGATCGACTCGATCCCCCGGCGGCTCTTGACCGGGAAGCTGACGGTCTTCTGAGAGGAACTGCGGCAGCCCCCTTCGCGGGGGGCCTGCTGCGCTCCGGCCCGCCGGCGGGGCCGCCGCGGCGCGAAGCGTCGGACTAAATACCCGTTGCTTCCACATACTCCGTGGTCCCTCCGCCGAGGCTTTCGGGAGGTCGGACTGCGAGGCACGAGGACGCGTGGCGACGGAGCAGGTCTACCTCCTTCTGTTCGGGGTAATCGTCCTCGTCATCGTCTTCGTCGCGGTCCTCTTGTTCGCGATCCAGCGGCTTCGACGCCGGAGGGCTCAGCTCATCAGCGAGTTGAACCGGTCTCCCCGGCTCGACGCGGACCGTGCCTTCAACCGCCTCGAGATGGCCCGTCGCGAGGCGGACATCGTTGCGAGACAGGGGACCGACGTCACCCGCGCTCGCGAGATGGTCGCACAGTCGCAGTCAGCCCTCGACCTCCGCCAGTTCGACCGCGCCTACGAGCTCGCCCAGTCCGCCCATGAGTCCCTGGTCGCCGTACGACACGGTAGGACTTCGACCCCACCGGTTTCCACCGCGGAGCCCATGAGCCCCCGGTCGGGTCCCCGCGCAGCGCCCGGCCCGGTCGTCTTCCCTACGTCGTCCCCCTCCTCACTCGCTCCCCAATCCACCGGTGACTCGTCACCACTGCCAACGGCCCCCTCGGCTGGCCTCCCACGCAACAGGGTGGAGTCCCAGTTCGAGATGCGGCTGCTCGACCTCGACCTCGCGACGGCGAAGAAGAACCGCCCTTCCGACCCGGGGACCCTCGCGGGGGTCGACTTCCAGAGCAAGGCGCAAACCGCCTACGACGCGGGGCAGTACACCGAAGCGTTTCGATTCGCCCTCAAGGGACGGCGGGGGCTGGGAGGGAACGTCGAGACCGTCGCCCCGGGGCCAGCCACGCGGGGGCCTGACGTACCCGTCGGCCCCCTCGACCCCGCCCAGGCCGCCGAGAGCGCCGCCAGCGCCGCGCGTTGCCCGAGCTGCGGCTATCCAACCACTCCGGAGGATGTCTTCTGTCGTGGGTGCGGGGCTCCGCGGACCTCGAGCGCGTGCCCCCGCTGCGGGACGCCGCGGACCCCGAACGACACGTTCTGCGGCCGCTGCGGCGAGCGGTTCAGTTAGCTTCCGGGGCGTGCTCGGGCGGCCGGTCGGTCAGCCACTCGTCCAGTCGGCGCTGGGTCCGGGCGTCGTGGAGCACCGCACTCGCCTTGAGCCAACGCTCGAGCGGAATGGCGAACGTTGAACCGATCGCCATCGAAAGCTCGGAGAGAGTCCCGAACCTCTCGGGAGGGCGTTGGAGGGCCGCCCGTACGTGCTCCCGAACATTCCAAACGCCGAGGGGGAGAATCTCCCCCGGGTGCACCTCCCGCAGCACGACCACGCCGCCCTGCCGCCCGGTGGCGAGGAGGGCCTCGCTCGTGGCGAGGCGGGCGGCGTAGTAGCAGCCGCCGATCGAAGCGTACGTCGTACGTCCCCCGTTCCCCTCGTGGTCGCCCATGATCACGATGTTCGTGGTGTTCGGGTTCCACAGGGTGTTCGGATACCAGGCCTCGATCGATTCGTACCGGTAGGCTCCGGGAAGGAAGGCGATCAGCCATCGGTTGTCGAGCGCCGTCAGGCGGTGGACCCGGATCTCCGATAGCTCGGGAAGGAGGCGAACGCGCTCCAGGTTCTGCTTCGAGAGGAGGTCGTCCACCGCGGTGATGCTCCAGCGCGTGGGCACCAGCCGGCGCCGACCGTGTCGCCCGAGGGTGCCCACGCTGAACGCTCGCTGGATCCGGCTCACGCGGACCCCGCGGTGATAGAGTTCACCGACCGCGACCCGCGCGTTCGCGTCCGTGTCCGACGAGAGCCGGTCGAGATGTGGGTCGACCCGCCGCACGTCGAGCCGAAATCGCTCGATCGGCGCGGACGGCCCGAACGGCGGAGTGGAGTCGGAGAGCGCGAGGTGACCCCGTGGGGGGCGGCGGAACCGGGTCTCGCTCTCCGCCGACTCGGCGGCGATTCCCAGGAGCTGAAGGTCCTGGAGGAGGCGGATCGGTCGCTCGGCGTCCGTGACCCGGATCGGGGCGGTCCCCCGCACCAGATCCGGTCCGGAACGACACCACCTCGGAGACCGACCGGCCGACCCAATCCTCCGGGCTATCGAGCAGTTCGGTTGAGCCGTGGACCGGACTGAGGAGCGGGTCCGAACGAGACCTTGGGATACCCGTACCGGCCGACGAACACACCGGGCGGGGAACTCCCGGAAAGGTCGTTCCCTGCGACCAGCGGGAGGGACCGTTCGAAGCGCGTGGTACTTGACGAGGATCGGGCAGACGGGCTTTCCGCAGAGGAGTTGCGCGGACCGACAGCGGATGCACATCGTCGGGTCCTCGCGGAGGCCGGGAATGCTCCAAGAGAGCGACTCCAGGGGGGCGATTACCGGGGAGCGGCGATTCCGCCGACGACTGCGCCATGGGGCTCAACCGAGCCAGAGCGCGCGGGGTTGAATACCTCGCTCGAGAGGTCGCGAAACACCCGCCGAGGCTTCGCTCGAAGGACTCGGCCCACGCGCTCAAATAGCGGGGTGGGGTCGCCGACCCCTGTCTGGGACTGTGGGGTAGCTTGGTCCATCCTTCGGGGTTCGGGACTCCGAGACGCCAGTTCAAATCTGGCCAGTCCCATTGCCGCCCGCGCACCAAGGGCGGTGGTCGCGCTGGGGAGTCGGCCTGTACCTTCCCTAGATCTTCCGGGTGAAGGCGCGCATCGCCTTCCCGCCGTTCTTCAGCACCGGCCCGCCGTGATAGGTCAGGAGCGAATCGACCGAGAGTTGGTTCATCCGGCGGGCCGAGATCAGCGCGGTGGGGCTGTGGTGGGTGAACTCGGGGAGGGTGAGGAGGACCTTCTCTCCTTCCGCCCGAAGAACAGGTCGCCCGAGAAGAGGAGTTTGCGCTCCGGTTGGTAGTACGAAGTGTGTCCGGGCGTGTGCACCGGGGGTGTGGTAGGCGATCAATCCTCCCGCGGCATCGATCGGGTCGCCGTCCTTGAACGTCTCGTCCACGGTGAACGGCTCGGCAGGGGGGGTGCCCGGACCGTCGTACACCGGGTCGCACGCGATGAAGGCAGCTTCGATCCAGTGGGCGTAGGTCTTCGCATGGGTCCGATTCGCGAGGGGCTTCAAGGACCCGACGTGGTCCCGGTGGAGGTGCGTGAGGAGGATCTTCTTGACCGAGGTCGGTTCGACCTTCAACAGGGCCAGGTACCTCTCGACCGCCGCATGGGCGCCTGGGAGTCCGGTGTCGATCAGGGTCCAGGTCGAGCCCTTGTCCTTCACGAGGTAGACGTGCGTCGAGAAGTCGGGGCTGGGGTCAATCCCATCGATCAGATGTACTCCGGGAAGGATTTCCGTCATTCGCCACCTATCCGCGGGCTAGGTCCATTCGCATAAATCGCATTCGGCCGGGGCTGCTCGGCAGGGCCGCCGAAGTTCCGGTCGCGCTTCGAAACCCGGGTCTGTCACGCCGTAGCTTGGGTTATTCGTAACGGGAGTTGGTTTGATATACAGGGTCATACGAAGGGCCACTCCGATGGCGAATCGGCTGGCCGTGCTGGGTGTAACCGCGTTGTTGATCGCAGTGGCTCTATTTGCCGTGGTCCTGACGGCTTCTTCGGCCGTGGGCACGGGTGCGGGTGCCCGGTCGGCCCCCGTCGCCGCGGTCCGTCCGGCGGCGACGATCTCCGTGACGCCACTCTACTACGAGGGCTATGCGCAGTATACGTTCTACCCCGGACAGGATGGTCGGGTCTACTTCGCCGTGGACGATCCCAGCCTCGACGACAAGGTCACGGTCCAAATCAACGACGGGAACGCGACGCGGGACGGCCTCACGAACCCTGTGGCCTCGTGGATAGTCAACGCCTCGAGCGGCACGTATACCTCTACCACTCATGGTATCGAATACACTCTTCCGACGTCCCTGGTCTACGGCGGAAACTGGAACGTGACGGCGTCCGGGGCAGTCGGTGGGTTCTACAGCAACGCCTTCACGGTCCAGACCTACGAGTTCGGCCTCAGCGGTCCCGAGGTGGTCCTGCCCGGCTTTGGAGGGGTGGTTACCTTCTTCATCTACGGAGAAGCGAGCGGCCTACCCTACACTCAGATCAGCTCTGTCAACCTGACGGCCGTGTACTTCGATGGAACGACCTTTGCCTACCAGACCCTCGCCCTCAGTCAGTCCCACTTCCCCGCCGGGACCGCGTCCGGATCGGTGTCGTTCACCCTCCCGCTCAATGCGAGCTATGAGGGGCAGATTTTGATCGTTGCATGGGCCAACGTCACCAACGCGGGATCGTTCGTGGAGGAGCAGGAGGTACGACGGATACATCGGCCTCTTCGAGTACGCGTCCGTCTCGTTCAACGCGGCCGGCGTCGACAATTACGTCTTCGCGAACACCCCGGTCACGGTCACCGTCACCCCGTACATGTATTCGGGGTACTGCGACTGTGATCAGCGCGCGCCCGGGCTGCCCATTTCGTTCAACTTCTTGAGTGGCGGGACCGCCGTCGCCAACTCCGCGATCCCCGGTGACCCCCCGACCACGGTGAACTCGGGAGCGAGCGGTCAGGCGACGATCCTGTTCCTCGCCGCGACGTCGGTGTTCTCGACCACGGCCGTGAACCAGGTCAATATCTCCGTCCTCGTCCAGCCGAGCGGCCCCAGCTCGCCCGCGGTCTACTACAACGAGACCGAGCAGTTCTATGTCGCGACCAACGGGACCAGCTTGGCCAGCGTCACCGTCGCCTTCGGCGCCGCCACCTACTACGGTGGAGAGGCGGGAACAGCGACCTGGAAGGTCGTTCCGATCGGCGGCGGAACGGTCAGCGGCTGGAACGCGATCGCCTACGAGCTCATCGCGGTCCCAGCGGATTCCCCGTCCACGGTGCTCGCGATCGCCCTGATCACCGGCACGTCGGGGACGATCTCCTTCACGGCCCCGGCCGCCTTCACGGGGTACATCGAGCTCGAGGTCGTCGCGCACAACCAGACCCTGTACTGGTACGCCTACACTGAGGCGGACGTTTTCGAATCGGCGATCCTCCTCAGCCCGAGCGAGACCCAATACAACCCGGGTGACACGATCGTGATCTCGGTCACGACCGAGGGCCCGGCCTTTGCAGGCGCCACCCTGTACGAATCCGTCGAAGCGTACGGCGGCGGCATCCTGGGTTCGGGCGTGGTGACGGGAGGCTCGTTCTCCTTCACCGTCCCCGTAGGAGCCGCCCCGACCGAGCTCTACGTCGAGGTCTACGCGCAATCGACGGCCCTCGGCACCTTCGCCACGAGCGACCTCTACCTCTACGAATCGGGCGGGATCGCGGTCACGGTCGGGATCTCCACGGTGTCGAAGTATTCGGACGGAAGCTTCCAGCCGGGCCAGACCTTGACCGTCACCTGGAATATCGCGGCCTACGGAGTGGGAACGGTCAGCCCCGAGTACTACGTTTCCCTTTGGACCGCCAACGGCTGGTTCGGCGACTCCGCTGCAGTCTCCGAGATCGTGACCTCGGCCACCTCGGGGTCGTTCCAATACACGGTCCCCTCGGGGGCGCCCGCGGGATCCCAGTCGCTCTACGTGGCGGTCGACGCGGCAGGCGCGTGCGACAACTCCTGCTACACCTCTGGGCAGGTCTCCTACCAGGTCAATCCGAGCCCCTCCGCCCTCAACATGGAACTCGGCGCGGGCTCCGGGCTCACGGTGGGCTGGCTGATCCTGCTGATCGTGATCATCGTGGTCGCGCTGCTACTGGTGCTCCTGTTCCGACGCGGACGAGCCCCCAAGAACCCCCCGTCGTCGTACATGGCCACGACCGGTTCGATGTCACCTCCCGCACCCGCGCCCTCGACCCCACCGGCAGCGGAGTGGCAGGGTTCCCCGCCGTGCATCTCCCCCGGCCGCGGGGGATGCGCCTCCGGCACTCCCGACGCCCCCCCCGGGAGCTCAGTAGCGGGAACGACCGAACGAGAGCGCTAACCCCTTCCTTCTACTTTCGAGCGACCGACCCGGACGCGACGCTTCGGGCCCGGGCAAACTCCGCGCCGAGCTCCCTAACGGAGCGGGTCACTTCGTCCGAGCCGAGGCCACCGAAGTCGAAGATCCCGAGCACTTCGTCCACCCCGAGCCGGGCGTACTCGCCGAGCCGTTCGGCGACCGTCGCGGCCGTGCCGAAGAGCGCGAAGCCGCACTCTTCGATCGTCGTCGCGTTCGCGTGGTGCGGGTCGCGCCGCACTTTCTCCTGGTAGAAGGTGCTCTGGGTTCGAAGCCGGGCCTCGAGGTACCGCTGGAGCGCTGCCCGCGCCCGCTCCGGCCGGTCCCCGACGTAACAAATGCACGGCGACCGCCACCTCCGCCGTTCGGCCCGGTGGGCAGGTGGGTCCGGAACTCTCGTATCTGGTCCCCGAGTTCGGAGAGACTCGCGACGGTTGCGTAGGGGACGAGGGCGAGCGACGCGCCGCGCCGCGCGACGAACGGGATCGCTTCGCGCCGCTGGACGGCGATCCAGAGCGGCGGGTGCGGCCGCTGGACCGGGAGGACATTGATCCGAACGGGGACCGCTCCAGCCTCGTCCGCGCGGACCTCGCGGTCGTCGAACGCGGCCAGCAACGTCTCGAGGCTTCGGTCGAATCGCTCGCGCTTGGTTGCCGGATCGACCCCGAACCCCTCGAATTCGAGGGGGATGTATCCACTCCCGACACCGAGGTTCAGGCGCCCGTTACTGAGGCGATCTACCATCGCGTACTGTTCGGCCAGCTCGATCGGGCGGTGGAACGGGAGCACGCTCACCATGGCCCCCAGGCGGATGCGCTTGGTCCGCGCGGCGCAGGCCGCGAGGAGCACCGGGGGCGCGGGACAGACCCCGCCCGGTTGGAAGTGGTGCTCGGCGACCCACAGGGTCGAGAGTCCTCCGGTTTCCACGGCTTCCGCGAGACGGACCACGTCCGCGAACCGATCCGAACCTCCGGGGGGACCCCCTCGTACCGCGTCGACCACCGTGAACGCGCTGAGCTTCACGCACCGCGAGACTCGCGTCGGGTAGAAGGCGTTTCCCGCGGCAGGGAACCCGGGCCGCCCAGATCGATGGCGCACCGTCCGAAAGGCTAAGACGGAGGCCCCCACCTGACCGTCCGGATGGGCTGGTAGATCAGTCCGGAAGATCGCCGGTTTTGCAAACCGGAGGCCTCGGGTTCAAATCCCGACCAGTCCATCGCGCCCCGCCACGCTTCTGTCCATCGGGGGCATTGTTTTCGTTGGTTTTCCGGGCACCTCTCCCGCCGGAGCATGTTATCCCCCCCCACGAGTTGCGCCGTGCCTCCCGAGTCGGATTTCGGAGGCGTTCCGACGTGGATTGCCTGAGCCAGAGGTTGCTGCCCTCGTACCGGTTTTCCTGGGGGCCGCCGTTGTGACATCCAGCCCCGATTGGAGCGCGCTCGGCCAACGCTGGTGGTCGCACGTTCAGTTTCTCGCGGACGACAGCCTCGAAGGCCGCGATACCGGGAGCCGGGGATTCGAAAAAGCCGCGGCCTACATGGCCGAGCAGTTTCGCGCCGCGGGATTGCAGCCCGCCGGCATCGACGGTTACCGGCAACCCATGGATTTCGACGAGGTGCGGCTGGACGAAGCTCGGAGCTCTCTCGACCTTCTCCGCGACGGAAAAGCCGCGTCGGTGAAACTGGGGGATGAGGCCGTGCTCCTCGTGAGTACGCGCTCGACCGAGAGTATCGAAGCCGAGGCCGTGTTCGTTGGCTACGGGCTCACGGTACCCGAATTGGGCCACGACGATCTGGCGGGCCAGAACGTGAAGGGCAAGATCGTCGTCTTGGTCACCGGCGGTCCCACGGAGATGTCCGGGCCGATCAAGGCCCACTACCAATCGCCGGACGAACGCCGAAAGGCGCTGCGGAAGGCGGGGGTCATCGGCGCGGTCATCTTGCAGAACCCGAAGAGCGTCGAGGTTCCTTGGTCGCGATTGGCCTCGGCACGATTTTTGCCGAGAATGGAACTGCGCGATCCGGGGTACGACGTCCCGCCTCCGCTCCCGTCGGAAATGGTGTTCAATACCGAGCACGCCGACCTCCTCTTCGCGGGGAGCGGCCACACTTTTCAGGAGGTTCTCGCGGCACTCGATGCGGACAAGCCGCTGCCCCACTTTCCCCTCGGCGTGAAGATCCGTGCGCGAGTCGGAATGACCCGTTCGGAAGCGAAGTCGGAAAACGTCGTGGGCGTTTTCCCGGGCCATGATCCGTCCCTCAAGAACGAATATGTCGTCGTCAGCGCGCACCTGGACCACGTCGGGATCGGCGAGCCCGTCCACGGCGACCGCATCTACAGCGGCGCGATGGACAACGCCTCGGGAACCGCGTCGTTGATCGAGGTCGCCCGACTGATGAAGGATTCCGGTGCGAAGCCCAAGCGTTCGATCCTGTTCGTTGCTGTCACGGGCGAGGAAAAGGGGCTGCTCGGCTCGCAGTATTTTGCCACGCATCCCACGGTGTCCGGTCCGATGGTCGCCGACCTGAACATGGACATGTTCAATCCGATTTTCCCCTTGAAATACCTCGAGGTGCAGGGCCTCGCCGAGTCTACCCTGGGCGAGGATATTCGAGCCGTGGCCGAGCCGTTGGGCGTCGAGGTGCAACCCGACCAGGAACCGGAGCACAATCTGTTCATCCGAAGCGACCAGTACAGCTTCATCAAGCAGGGAGTTCCGGCATTGACGTTCAAGTTCAGCTACGTCCCGGGCACTTCCGGAAGAGAAGCTCTTCAAGGCCTGGCTCACCGAGCGCTACCACGCTCCCGCCGACGACCTGGACCAGCCGGTCGACTTGGCCGCCGCGGCGCAATTCAACTCAATGCTCGAACAGCTGACGCTCCGCGTCGCCGACGCGGGCCACCGGCCGGAGTGGAAGCCCGAGAGCTTCTTCCGTCGCTTCGTCCGGTAGCCACGGCCCGCTTTCGACGGATGGGCTTCGCCGCGTGCGCTACCCGTTGCGTGGCCCGTGTTTCGGCGGGGCTTCGAGCGGCCGGCGTGTTCGACGCCCTCTCGCCCGCTCCCCGGCGGTGGGACAGCGCGCGCAAAGTCTTTAGCCGTGGGCGGCGCAGCGGGACGCCGTGCCCGACGATGAACTCGACCCGATCCTGATCCAGGTGACGGTCCCGTTGCCGATCCCGATGATCTACGCGGCGTTCACCGACCCGACCCAGTTGAAGGGCTGGCTCTGCGACTCCGCCCGCGTGGACCCGCGGGTGGGCGGCGAGTACACGCTCGGGTGGTCGAGCCCCACCGCCTTCGAAAGCCGCGGCCAGATCCTCCAGATGCAGCCCGACCTCGATATCGACTTCAGCTGGCTCGCTCCTCCGCCGTTCGCCGCGCTCCTCAACGAGCCGGCGCCGAAGACCCACGTCTACGTGCGTCTTACCGAGTCCCCCGAGGGGATCGACGTCACTCTCGAACACTCCGGTTGGGGTTCCGGTGAGGCGTGGGAGGACGCTCGCTCCTGGCATTTCCATCTGTGGGACGAGCGACTCCACCTGCTCAAGGATTACCTGATCAAGGCGGCGTACGGTTAGCTCCGTTCACGACCCGCCGGGCGTGAACTTCCGACACACGGCCTCGCCGCAGATCGCGCAGGGGCCGGACGGGTCGAGGCGGAAGTTCGCGCGTCCGTCGACTGGCACGACCACCATGTGATGCGTCGGAAGGTGGCCGCATCGGCATCGCGCGCGCAGCGGGTGGAACGACCCCTCTCCCCCCCGAGATGCCATGGGGCGGACCACGAGCCCAGGAGAGAGAAAAGCTTGCGGCCTGCAGCGCTAAAGCCGCCCGTCATTCTCCCTCGAACGTGGAGATCGGCGGTTGCCCCGTTCCCGAAGACCGGCTCTACGACCTCGAGAACGACGTCTGGTACCTCCCCGAGCCGTCCGGCGGGCTCGCCCGGGTCGGCCTACTCGGCCCGCTCGTCTGGTTCGCCGGCCTGTTCCAAACGGTCTCGTTCCGGCCGGTGAGCGGCCCGGTCGGGCGCGGGCGGAGCGTCGCCACGGTGGAGAGCACCCGGTATACGGGGGCGGTACGTCTCCCGCTGGAGGCGACGATCGTCGAGCGCAATCTCGCGCTCGTCGAGCGACCGCGGCTCTTGAACGACTCCCCTTACGACGACGGCTGGGTGGTCCGGGTCCGTGCCGAGGGAGCGCCGCCCGTCCCTCCGTGGCTCGAGACGGCCGAGGCGATCGCCGCTCGCCTCACGGAACGGATCCGGACCCAGCGGATCCGGTGTTGGCCGCAGACCCCCGACCTCGAGCTCTACGAGATCGGGGTCGAGTGCTCGGCGGTGCTGACGATGCTGAACGAAGAGCTGCGGGGTCGCCCGCCGGGCGAGGCACTCCTGCTCGTGACGGACGACCCCACGAGCCCGATCGAGATGGAGCGGTGGTCGGACCAGACCGGCCATCGGCTCCTCGCCCACCGGAGGGAGGGCGACCTCCACCAGTTCCTCGTCCGGAAGGAGGCCCACCCCATGCCACGGAAACGGCCGGGGAGCCAGCCGGGTTCCCCGAGGCGCGCGTCGGACTATGGCTTTTCGATCGGTGTCCGAACGAGATTTCCCCACTCGGTCCACGAACCGTCGTAGTTCCGGACGTCGGGGTATCCGAGAAGATACTTCAGGACGAACCAGGTGTGGCTCGAGCGCTCCCCGATCCGGCAGTACGTGATGACCGGGTGGGCGGGGCCGAGGCCCTTCGATTTGTAGAGCTCTTCGAGCTCCTCGCGCGACTTGAACGTCCCGTCGTCCTTGACCGCCTGGGCCCACGGGATGTTCTTCGCCCCGGGGATGTGGCCGCCGCGCTGGGCGTGCTCGGTCGGGTACTCGGGGGGCGCGGTGATCTCTCCCGAGAACTCCTTCGGACCGCGGACGTCCACGAGGCCGAACGTCCCCGCCTTGACCTCGGGAAGGGCCTTCCGGACGTCGTCCAGGAACGCGCGCAGCTTCGGGTCGGGCGCGCTCGCGTGGAACTTCCCTGCCGCGGGCGTCGGCGCGTCCTTCGTGAGCGGCCGGTCCTCCGCGATCCATTTCTTCCGGCCCCCGTTGAGGAGTTTCAGGTTCTTCGCCCCGTAGTAGGTGAACACCCAGTAGGCGAACGCGGCGAACCAGTTGTTGAAGTCCCCGTAGAGCACGATCGTCGTGTCGGGGTCGATCCCCGCGCGCCGGAACAGCTCCGTGAACGCCTCGGGGGAGAGGATGTCACGGCGGACCGGGTCGTTGATGTCCTTGCGCCAGTCGAAGAGGACCGACCCTGGAACGTGCCCAAGCTCGTAGTTCGCCGCGGGGTCGTAGTCGACCTCCGCGACGCGGACCTTCGGGTCGTTCAGGTGCGCGGCGAGCCAGTCGTTCTCTACGAGCACTTCGGGGTGTGCGTACGCTGCCATGGTACTCGCTCTACGCCCAGTCGACCGAGGATATACCCTCCACGACCGACACCATCGGTGTCGAACGGAGCGGGATAAGTGCGGGAACTAGGCCGCTCCATGCCCGACCGGCGCAATCGGTGCGCCGAGCCGGTCTACCCTCGCCGCCCCCGCTTCGGGAGCGGGGCGTCCGAAACCTCGACCGTTTCGGGGTCGAAGCCGAGCCGAGCGAGCTCATCGCGGATACGGGCGCGGTGGTCCCCCTGCAGGTAGACCTCGCCGTCGACCACCGAGCCGCCCGTCGCGAGGCGGTTCTTGAGCGACCGGGTCGTCTCGACCAGGTCGACCCCGGGCGGGAAGCCCCCGATCACGGTCGCCGGCTTGTTGTAGCGCCGGGGCTCGGCACGCACCCGTATCCGGGCGGTCTCGCGGTCCAGCGCCGACAGTATCTCGTCGAACTCGTCGTTGCCCATCGTTCGGTCTCTCTACCGTCCTCCCTCGCGGAACGGACGGATCGGAAAACGGAGGAGGCCGGAACGTACTTCCCGGCGCGCACGTCGGGGCGGAGAGTGTTCGGTCTGAGTTGCGGAGGGCGCACCGCAGGTACCATGCCCGGCGCTCCGTTTGAACGTTTCCAACGCCCGCTTCATCCCTCGCCCCAGCGGTAAAGGCGGAGCGTGATGGCCAACCCGACGAGCGCGCACACGGCGAGGAGTGCGGCGTAGAGCCCCAGCTGGAGCGGGGTGTCGCGGGGTGATCCCGAGGGCTCCCTGGACGAGGAGCGCGGCGTAGGTGGTCGGAAGGAAGCGCGCGACGTCCTGCCAGAGCGGCGGTAGGGCGCTCAGGGGATAGTACAGGGGAGAGAGCATCCCGAGGATCGTGAACGTCAGGTTGCCGACCGGCCAGATCTCCCGCTGGGTCTGGATCCGGCTCGAGATCGCGATGCCGATGGACGAGAAGAGCACCCAGAGGGTCAGGAGTCCCGCGAAGAGCGCGACGGCGGCGAACGGTGTGAGGGGATGGCCGCGCGCCCCACCGACCCATGCGAGCAGGACGGTCAGGATCGCGAGGGCGGGAAGCATCGCGATCAGGTTCGAGAACGCGATCCCGAACAGGTAGCGGACCCGCGAGAGCGGGCTTGCGACGAACAGGTCCTGGAGGGAGCACTCGATCCGCCAGAACGCGCTGTCGCCGAGCGTCCAGCTCCCGATGTTCTGCATCGTGAACAGCATCGCGCCGACGATCTCGAGCGGCAGGAGGCTCGGAGGCGAGATCAGCGAGAGAAAATAGAGGAAGATGAACGGGAGGAGCACCGGGGTGACCGCGACCGCCGGATTGCGGCGAGATCCATCGCCACCCGACGATCCCGAAGGCGGGCAGCGAACGACCCCGAGTGGGCACGCCGGGGAACGGCTCGTTCACCGTCGCCATCTAGGCCGCCCTCACCGTGCGTCGCGCCCAGTAGATCGCGAACAGGAACGCGGCCACGGTCTCGACCCCGAGCCCGCCCGCCGCCAACGCCGCCTGCCCCGGGGCGAGGGTCGCGGCCCCGATCGCGGTCTGGACCAGCGCGGCGGCCGCGCTCGGCGGCATGAGCAGGACGATGGGGCGAAGCGCTGACGGGAAGAGGCCGAGCGGGTAGAAGACCGGAACCAGCACTCCGAAGACGTTGAAGAAGAGGCTCGAGTACGCCCAGATCGCGCGGTTGTCCCGGAAGAACGTGGAGAACACGTACCCGGTCGACGCGGCGAACAACCACACGACCGCTGCGAGGACGAGCAGAAGCAGGCCGGTCGCGAGGGACAGCGGCACGACGACGACCGCGAGGACCCCCAGGAAGACGATCGGGGTGATGTAGACGATCAGGATCCCGACCGACATCCCGACAAAGTACGCCTCCGGCGTCAGCGGCCCGGCGAGGTAGAGGTCGTTCGCCTTGTGGTCGATCCGGAGGTACGCGGCCTCGTTGAGGACCCGTTGGCCCATCGTGAACGTCGCGAAGAGGATCGCTCCCACGAGGGCAACCCCGATCAGCGCCGGGTTCAGGATCTCGACGAACACGAGGATGATCCCCGGGACGACCATCGACGTGAGCATCGCAAGGCGCTCGTTGCCCTGAACGAGCACCTCGGTCCAGACGAACGCCGCGGTGCCCGCGAATGCCCGCGACGGAGCGAGCGCATCGCTAGTCTTCATCGATCGACCGCCCCACCGCGCTCAGGAACGCCTCTTCGAGGGTCACCGGTCCGACCGTGGCCGTCATCTCGGAACGCTCGACGAGCTCCATCACCTCCCCGAGGGTGCTCGGGGAGACGATGACCGTGAGCGACGGTCCGTCCGTCACGCAGGTGCCGAACGAGCGGAACAGCTCGGCCTGGGAGGCGCCCCCGGGGATCAGCACCTTCAGCGTGCCGCCCACCGAGCGCTTCAGCTCGTCCGAGGTTCCCTGGAGCAGCACCGCCCCGCGTTCGATGATGTAGAGGCGGTTGCTCAGGACCTCGGCCTCGTCCAGGTAGTGGGTGGTGAGCAGGATCGTCGACCCCTTCTGGGTCAAGGTGCGGAGGGAGTCCCAGACCTCGCGCCGGGCGAACGGGTCCATGCCGATCGTCGGTTCGTCCAGGAAGAGAAGCGGCGCTTCGGTCGCGATCACGGTGGCGACCATCGTCCGCTGGCGCTGTCCGCCCGAGAGGGTGACCGAGAGCCGGTCCGCGAAGTCGGTCAGTCCCATTCGGTCAAGGGCCCCCTCGGTCCGCGACTTCGCGGTCTCCCGGCCGAATCCACGGGCCCGGAGATACGTGTAGATCTGCTCCCGCGGTGTCAGGTGGAAGAACGGCTTCCCTTCCTGAGGAACGACGGCGATGTAGGGGCGGGCCTTCTCCGGGGAACGGGTGATGTCGAACCCGAAGACCTCGACACTGCCCGAGGTCGGACGCAGCAACGTCGACGCGATCTTGAGGAACGTCGTCTTGCCCGCGCCGTTGCGACCGAGCAGGGCGACGCGCTCCCCCCGGCGCACCTCCATCGAGACGCCCGTCAGGGCCTCGACCGGGGGAGCGCCCCGGGAGTTGTAGGTCTTGCGGAGGTCGACGCTCCGCAGGGCTTCTCCGCTCATGGGACGCGGCCCACTTCAGGACGGTACTTAACCACGGACGGAGCGAGGAACGCTCGGGCGACACCCGTCGAAGGAATGACGCGGTCGCGCTCGGGCGACCCGCCGGAGTCGGCAGGCGGGGCTTCGTCGGAATCCCGTCCGTCTAGTGGCTTCCGCAGCCGCAGCCGCCGCCGTTGTCGGCGTTGCTGCCGCAGGAGGTGCATCCGCCGGCCATGCCCGGCCGCATCGGGCTCGGGGAGCGTGGGGTTCGTGATCTTGAAACCGGACTGGCTCAGGTCTTCGACGTAGTCGATGACCGCCCCATCCACGAACTTCGTGCTCGTCGGGTCGATCAAGACGGCAACGCCGTCAACCCGAAGTACCTCGTCGTCGGCGCGCGGCTTGGCGAACGCGAGGCCGAACTGCACGGCGCTCCCGCCGCCGCAACACCCTCCGCCGCCCGGCTGGGCGTAGACTCGAACTCCGATGTCGGGCTTCTGGCCCCGAATGAGTGTTTTTACCTGCTCGATGGCCGCGGGACGAATCTCGACATGAATCATGGACGATCCTCGGAGGAAGAACCCAGTTAGAGCCCTTAAGCTCTCTGCCGCTCCCGCAGCTACACCAGTTGCTTCCTAGCCCCTCCGCCCTATCGGAATGCGAAAGTAGCGCACGGTGATACAACCACGACCGGACGTCGTTCCGGGGACCGACGCCCGACCCGACTCACCGAGGGGCGGCGTGGGACGCGGAAGCACTCGGGCCGCGGGTTCCAAGCCTATGGGGAAGAAGGCTTGTCCTCGTCTTCAGGCTCCTCGGGAAGCGGAGAACCGATCCCGGGAAGTTCGGTGGTGCCCGTGAACGTCTCGGGGAGCTCCGTCTGACGCAGTCCCGGGGCGGTCTTGAGGTCGACCGGTGGAAGGCCGGGAGACGACGCTCGCCAGCAGAGCCGCTCGAGCGCATCGCACACTCGGGAGGGTAGACCGACGGACCGACCGATCCGTCGCACGTCCTGTTTCGAGAGTTCGCCGACGAGTGCCAGGACGACAAAGTAGACCGCGAAGCAGAGGAGCACCACTCCCAGCAGTTGGTACCAGGTGTTGACGGGAAGGTAGCGGTTGAGGCGAGAGATCGCGCCGAACGCGAGACCGGCGCTGAAAGTGATCCCGAGAATCGACCACGGCTGGATCCGAACCCGGATCAGCGTCTCCGTGAAGTAGGTGTTCAAGCCCAGGGCGGCGATGGAGGAGAGGAGTACCGCGACCGACGCGGCGACCAGGCCGTCGCTCGCCGGGAAAAAGCCAAACGGTGGCAACAGCAGGAAGATCGCCACGAGGAGCACCGCGACCTGGGTGCTGGTCAGGTACAGTTCCAGCCGCTGACGACCGATGGCGTTGAGGCTCGATTGCATGATCTGGCTCAACGCGAGCGGGATGGCCCCGACCACGAGGATCGCGAGCGGGAGCGCCCCGGCGGTGGCGTAGGCCCGGTTCGCGAAGATGTTGAGGAAGTTGGTCCGATAGGTGACGAGGGCGACCACCCCGGGAAGCAACAGGATCGAGGTGTACCGTAACGCCTGCCACGTCCCTTCGCGGACCGCTTCGTACCGCTCCTGTCGATGAAGTCCTGCGATGTATGGGAAAAGAGGAGTGGTCACCGCCGCCGGGAGCGAGAGGACGAGGATCCGGAACCCGTTCGAGGCGAGAAAGATCGAGAGGTTCTGGGCCCCGAGCTGGGCGTTGACGAACAGCGGGATCATGTTGGTGACGAGATAGTTCAACATCAGGCTCCCCATCAGCGGCCAGGCGAATCGGAACATCAGGAGGGCCTCGAACTTCCGGAAGTGACGCATGCGTCGGATTACCGCCGGGGCGGCGTAGAGGGTGGACGCCGTCGCACCGACCACGTAGGCGAGGGTGAGCCCCAGGATCGTGTGGTCGTAGTACGCCACGAAGATCAGGACCGGGAGACGCGCGAGCGCCTCCACGAGGCCGGGGAACTGGGCCTTGAGCGAGTTGCCTTCCCCGATGAATAGCTGGTTGTAGACGGTCGAGAACGACCACAACAGCGGCAGCGCGACGAAGATCCCTACTGCGGTCAGCTCGACTTTCCCTGAGGCGATCTGGGAGCCGCCGATCGAGAGCGGCGCGATGATGAAGATGACGAGGCCGGCGAGGCCGACCATCATCATCCGCACCACGAGGTAGACCGTCGTCATGTCGGTCGCCGGCTTTCCCCGGGCGAGGAAGTAGGTGTACGCGGTCCCGAGCCGGAGGTCTCCGATGCCGTTGATCGACGAACCGATCAGGAGGAAGAACTGGACCGTGCCGAGCAGGACCCGGCCGTCGGCGGAGATGCCGATCTGCTTGTAGAGGAACAGGCTCGCGATGAAACCAATCAGCTGGGTCGCAACCGACGCGGCGAAGACCGCCCCCGAGCTAAGGGTGAGCGACATCGCCTGCTGGGGGACCGCGGGCGCCGCGGGCGTCGGAGGCGGCGCGCCCGGGGCAGAACTAGACCGATCCAAGGTCGACCGCGCTACCGAGGCGGACCGTCGCTCTTATGCCTGCGGGTCCACGCCGGTAGCGGAGACGCTAACCGCCTTCGCGGGAGGTCGGCGGAACCTCTTCGGTCCGCCGTTCGTACAGCTCGACCCAGACTCCGTCGGGGTCGGTGAGGAAGGCGAGGAGCTCGTCTCCTTCGGTGAAGGGAGGAATCCGGACACGCCCTCCGAGCGCCTCGAGCCGGGCGACCGCGGTCGGGAGGTCATCAACCCGGAAACCGAGGTGGTCCAGTTCGTCTCCTTCGCGATACGGCGGCTCGCCCGGGTAGAAGTTCAGCTCGAGAATCCCCCCGGACTCCGCGTCGCGGAGCTCCTGCCAGAGCCCCCCCGCGGCCATCCGCCCCTTGGGGCCCAGGCGGAGGCCAAGGCCCTCGGTATAGAAGCGGATCGAGCGGGCGAGGTCGCGAACCCGAATCCCGGTGTACTCGAGCACGCGGGGGTTTCGCCACTCGTCTATTTGAGCCGGCACCCCGCGGTTTCAGGCGGGTTCCCCACGGGAGGGCGGAGGTTCTTAGGGAAAACGTCCTGACCCTACCCCGGGATCGGACGTGAGCTCGACGCCGGCGCCTAGCCGGGGGCCGATATCGGTCGGTCTTGGGCAACCGGCAGTTCCTGATCTTCCTCGGCTCGTCCAACGCCGCGACCGTGGGCTACGCGGTATACTCGGTCTCGATCGTCTGGCTCGCCTACACGGTCTCGCACAATTTCCTGGTCGTCGGCGCGGTCATCTTCATCGAGTACGCGTGCTACACCGCGACCTTCCTCATCGGGCCGTTCGTAGACCGCGTCCGGAACCAACGGACGATCTTCGTCGTGTCGTATCCGATCCAGGCGGCCGCGGCCGCCGCGATCGGGTTCGGAGTGCTCGACGGGTTCCTCTCGGTCGGTCTCCTGTTCGCGCTCGTGACCGTCCTCTCGATCCTTTGGGACATGACCTGGGCCGCGATTAATGCCGCACCGGGGGATCTGCTCGCCCCAGACGAGCAGTTCGCCGCTTCCGGGGTCTCGGGAGCGGTGGGCGGCGTCCTCACGATCGCGGGCTACGCGGTCGGCGGGACGCTCATCCGTACTCGTCGGGCCCGAGGGCGGGATGTTCCTCTACGCCGCACTGCTCGTCGCTGGCCGCGGTGATCGCAATCCCGCTCACGATCACCCCGCCGCCGGGACCCGAGACGTCGTTCTCCGAGAGCTTCTGGGAAGGCTGGAGGCTCGTGGTCGGTGGAGCAGGACGTCCGTTGCTCCAACTGGCAACGGTCGATTCGGTGGAGGGATTTTTCGCCTCGGCCGCTCCGATCCTGATCACCCTGCTCGCGACCGCGACTTATCATCAATCCGCGAACGGGGTACGGGGTGCTGTTCACGGCGTTCGTGGTCGGGGGGGTCGGGGCCGGGCTGGCCCTCGGTCATTGGAACCCTCGGGCGAGGGTCGGAATCGTCATGGGTGCCGCGCTCGGTGCGACCGGTGCCGCCTACATCATCGCCGTCGGACTACCGTCCCTATTGTGGCTGGGGGTGATTGCGTGGTTCGGGATCGGGTTCGCTTCCGCGGCCTACCTCGACGCCAAGTACACGTTCTTCCGCGGAGCCGTCGCGCCGGAGAAGATCGGCCGACTCGTTTCGAACATGTACCTCTTCCCCGGGATCACGAGCTCGATCGGTGCCCTCGTGATCAGCGCAGTTGCGGTCACTGGGGAATCGGTCCATCTGGGCGTTGCGGTGGGAGGGGGACTCATCGCGGCGGGAGTTCTCGGCCTGGCCCTTCCGCGGGTCCGACGGACGGCCCTACTGACCGACGAACTCGGCCAACGGTATGGTATTCATGAAGGAAGCTCTCCGCCCCACAGACCTGAGGGAACGGCCGCTCACGCACGATCAGTTCGTCCGCCGGTGGATGCGCCCCGGTGCTTGCGGGGGGGTTCGCCTTAGACGACTCCGGTGGTGACGTTCACCCAGACCGTCGTCGTGCTCGGGAAATAGCAGGGGAGCCCGCAGGTGTAGGTGCCGCCGAGGAAACCGACCTGATAGGCTCCGCCCCACGTCCAGAACGCGATGCTGCTGCCCGATGGGTCAACGACCCCCGAGGCGTTTCCGGCCATGATCCCGGGACCTCGTATCCAGTAATTGACCGACAGAGCATCTCGCTCCTCGAGGTGGACAGTCACCTCGGTCGGAGACGCGATCGAGAAGGAGAGCGTGTACCCGGAAGCTTGGAACGGAAAGCCGGTGGGCGGTCGTCCACAGCGGGACAAACATCAGCAGCAGGAAAATCAGGGAGGCCGCGAGAACCGCGATGGCGGCGGTGACAGCCCGGCGGCGCCCGTCGTCGGCGCTCCTCGGCTTCTCGGGGGGGAGGTCCGCTCATCATGCCCCGCCTCCCGGGTGGTCGCAGCCACGGTTCCAAAGCCGGCGGCTTTACAGGTACTCCGACGCCCGCCTCCACCGAGTTCGCTCTTGGCGCCCGGCCGTTTGAGTCGCGCCCGTTCTGAAGGCGTGACGGGTTCTCGTTCCGGAAAATCAGTGGGGCAAGAAGGGTGCAATGATGCTTCATGTGTTATCGCTTAAGCCCAGTATTCCGCTCGGAACCGGGTCCGTCCAGCGTTCGGGTCGATCGCGCGAGCCATCAGAGCTCGAGCGATCTCCAGGAGAGGTTCGGGCGCGATTCGTTTCCGATGTAACCGGTCGATCAACGTGTCGAGGATCCGCCCCGACTGCTCTCGGAATGCCCTCGCCCAGCGGATCGGGGTGTAGCGCGCCCGATACTCCTCTTTGATCCGTTCCCGCACCGCCGTGTGCAGCCGACGGCTCACCACCATCGTCAGGATCGACGCCCAGATGAGCGACTCTGCCACGTACCGATTCGACGTGTTCACCCGGTCGAGCGCATACTCGCTCTTCAACTCCTTGAACACCAGCTCGACCTCCCATCGGCATCCATAGAGTGAGGCGACCTCCTCGGCACTCAACACGTCGACGGGGAGGTTCGTCAGGTAGACGTGGTACTTCCGCGTCTCCTCGTTCCACACGGCTACCAGTCGAGCGGTGAGGGTATCGCGCGACTGGTGACCGCCATACTTCCGCCGATCGAAGTCGATCGCCACTTCGGTGTCGAGAATCTCTCGGCGGAGGTGGGGTTCCACCTCTCTCCATCGCTTTCCGTCGAGGTCGATGGCCGGACCTCGATGGACGAGGTGGGATCGGACCAATCGAGGGTTCACCTGGGGGGCCAAGCGCGTGACGAAGAAGCCCCCATTCTCGGCGATGCGAGCGAACGCCTGGTGCTTGTAGAACCCGAGGTCGGTGAGGAGAATGGAATTCCTCACCCACGGACCCACCTTCAGCGTGTCCCGATCGTTGGTGCTCTCGGCGTAGAGCTCCACCCGTTTCGGTCCGTTCGCTCGCACACTCACGAGCGTGGCGACCTTCACCCCAGCGGCGGGGTGGTTCGCTCGCGCTGGGGGGTAGAGGGTGGCGAGAGAGGCATACAGTCGAACGATCGTGGAGTCTTGGATGAGGAGATCCTCGAAGCGGGCGAGCTTCGGGCTGAGGCGGTGGCCGGGAGCACTCTTCAGTTGGGAGAGGCCGTAGGCGACACACTGGTGGAGGAACTCGACCAGTTCGGGAGTGAAGCGGTCGTAGAAGCTCGCGTAGCTGTAGAGGGGCTTGGGGGCCTTGTGGTTGTAGACGAAACGGAGCTGCTCGAGGGAGCGCTGGAGGTAGACACCGGCCTCGAGGGTGACGGCCCAGAAGAAGGCGACGGGGTCGACCTTGCGGTGGCGACGGACGAAGCCGGTTCCTCGGCGATCCGCTGGAGGACGTCGGAGGGGAACAGTTCGAGGAGGGTGTCTTGGAGGAGGGTGGCCGGCGGTCCGCGAGCGGTGCGGGGTGCGCGATCGGAGGTGCGACGTATCCGGGAGCGTTGGTGGGCTGGCTGATGAACTTGATGTCTTCGAATGGAAGGGGGTAGGGGGATGGAGGGGTCTGGGGGGCTTATCCGATAACGAATGAATGATGCTTACACCCAGCCACCCTCGAGCTGCAAATATCCCAAGGTCGGCGCGACAAACTACCGGCGCGGGTACGAAGAAGGAGCGGGGTCAGTCGTTGGGTTAGAAATAGCAAACGGCGACGTTAGACGCTGCGCTTCCCGGGTGTCAAATCGGTGGAATACTTCGGAGGGGATCGCCCATGCACCGCGCTGTGGTTGTCGACTGGCGCCAAAGCGCGTTCGCAATGGGCTTCGGATGCGGGATCCTTGAAGGAGGAACCGCGTTCCCCCGTGGAGGGGGCATCAGGGTGGTGGCAGACCCGCGGAGATGGGAAGTGGGAGCAGGGGGATTTGAACCCCCATATGCGGGTCTCTCCGCGCGCTCCAGTCAATCGTCACGGGAACGCGAAACGCGTTCCTCCGCAGACCCTATTCACAGGGCACGGTTCGCCGCGCCCTGACTGGAGCCCGCTGGTCTGCCAAGTTAGCCTATGCTCCCTCCGAAGGAGGGTCAGACTCTCAAGAGATATCCTTTGTCGTGCCGACGTGAGCGCCCCGGCCGTTCCGTGGCCGACCCGCGGAGTCGGCGACGCAACCCTTATGTGAAAGCGTGTTTGCCTGAAATCCAATGTCCTTGAATAACGGTTTGCCGGTCTCGGCCCCGCGCCCCCGAACCGTTTCCCTGGCGCTCTTCGCGGTCGCGCTCCTGGTCGTGGCGGGGGTCGCGGTCGCCGCTACGGCCATCGTCTACTCGAGTCCGGGCTCCGGCAGCGGTGGCCCCCTAACAGTCACCGACGACCTTGGACGGACCGTCTCGATCCCCCGGGACCCGGGACGCATCGCCGTGCTCTCTCCGAGCATCATGGACCCCGTCTACCGCCTGGGACTGCGATCGCACGTCGTCGGGGTCGACTGCTACGCAGCCGCCTTCGGCGGGCTCTCCGCGGATTACTCACCCGACCAGATAGCCCTCTGGAACCTTTCGGCGTCCCAGTGCATCCAGATCGCTCCGACGCTGAACGTCGAAGCGCTCCTCAACGATTCCCCCGAGCTCGTGCTCGCATCCACAATCGTCTCGGTCGCCGCCGTGGAGGAGATCAGCGTGACCTACCACATTCCGGTCGTGATGCTCCAGCCCCCGACGCTGAGTGGGATCGAGATCGACGTCTCGCTCCTCGGGACGATCTTCGGTGTCGAGGCGGCGGCTGCACATTTGAACGCGCAGCTGCAGGACGGACTCGCCGCCGCGGCGGCGGTCCAGGCAAACCTCACGGACCTCGGCACGCCGTTCCCCACCGCGCTCGTGACCTACTCGACCGACGAGAACGGCTACTGGACGTTCGGACCCGGGACGTTCGGGGAGTCTCTTATCGAGCTCGCGAGCGCCACGAGCATCTCCGCCAATTCCACCTTCCCCTACCCTGAGCTCTCGGGAGAGACCGTCCTCGTCAGCGATCCGACCTACCTCGTCTACGGGACCGGCTTCGGCCTCAACGAGAGTTCCTATGCGAGCGCCCCATTCTGGTCAGAGTTGTCGGCGACGCAAAACGGAAATGCGATCGGCATCGACTCGAACTACCTCACGGAACCCGACCCGACGATGATCTTGGAGGGCCTCCCCCAGTTCGTGGCGCTCTTCCACCCCGGGGTCACGGGCTAGACCCGTGGCCTTCCCCGGAGCGACCGCGGCCGCCCCGGCGGCCGGACCGCCGACCCCTCGGCCCCGATGGCGAAGAGCCTGGCTCGCGTTCTTTCTTGCCGGGGCCGCACTCGTCCTCCTTTTTTCCCCACTTATCGGGTCCGTCCCGATCCCTCCCTCCCGCGTCCTGGAGATCGTCTTCTCCGGTGGGGGAGCGCTCTTCAACCCGTGTGCGGGTGCCGCGAGCGTCTGTTCCGCCTACGTCGAGATCGTCTGGCAGGAACGGCTCCCCGAGATCCTTCTCGCCGTTCTCGCCGGGGCGGCGTTGGGCATCTCGGGGGGCGCGCTCCAGGGGATCTTCCGGAACCCGCTCGCGGACCCGTTCCTCCTTGGCATCTCCACCGGAGGAACGCTGGGCGCCTCGCTCGTGTTCGTGTTCAACGTCGGGGAGAGTGAAGCCAATCTCGCCCTCCCCTTGCTCGCGTTCGTCGGCTCCCTCGCGACCGGACTCGCGATCCTCGCGGCCGCCCGGGGGCGGTACGGGTCGGTCGAGACCTTGCTGCTCACCGGAGTGGCACTCAACGCGTTCCTCTCGTCCATCCTGACCGTCATCCTCCTCTACAATCCCGTCGCGAGCCTGCAGGTCGACTTCTGGCTGCTCGGCGGACTCGGCGGCGCCAGCTGGTTGCGGGACGGGATCGCGTTCGGCGCCATCTTGGCGGCCGGTACCGTGATCGCAATCCACGGACGCGAATTGAACCTCCTCCAGCTCGGGAATGACGTCGCTCAGAGCGCCGGCGTCGATGCCCGCGCCGTGCGGAACCGTCTCCTCTTGCTGACGTCGGTCACCACGGCCGTCGCGGTCGCCTTCACGGGGATCATCGGGTTCGTCGGGCTCGTCTCCCCCCACGTCGTACGTCGTATCGCAGGGAGCGACTACCGGATCGTCCTGCCCGGAGCGGCGGTGGCGGGGGCTGCGTTCCTCCTCGCGGCGCGGGACCTTTCCCTCCTCGCGTTTCCCGCAAGTATCCTGCCCATCGGAATCTTTACTTCGTTCGCCGGCGCTCCGTTCTTCCTGTATCTGCTCTACCGGCGGCGCCGCGTGAGCACGATGGGGGGCCCGTGAGCGCCCTCGGGGAGACGGGTCCGGCGGCCCGGTGGACAGGGGTCACCGTGCGGTTCGGGGAGCGCACCGCGCTCCACTCCGTCGACCTCTCGGTGCGACGCGGAGAGTTCCTCGCGCTTGCGGGTCCCAACGGGTCGGGAAAAACGACCCTGTTGCGCGCCCTCCTCGGATTCCTCGCACCGCAGGAGGGGTCGGTTGAGCTGCTCGGGACCCCGGTGGACGACCTCTCCGTCCGCGAGCGGGCACGGCGCGTCGCTTGGGTCCCCCAGGAAGAGAGCCCCCGCGACGACGTTCCCATCCTGGACTACGTCCTCTACGGGCGTTACGCCCACTTGGGGCCGTTGGAGGGTGAGACGGAGGAGGATCTTCGTCGAGGGCGGCAGGCGCTGGACGACGTCGGGCTCGCCGACCGTGCCCTCGACGGGATCCTCTCGATCAGCGGAGGAGAGCGACAACGGGCCATCCTCGCCCGGGCTCTCGCTCAGGACGCCCCGGTGCTCCTGCTCGACGAACCGACCGCCCACCTCGACATCGGTCACCAGCTCGACCTGCTGGAACGGGTCCGGCAGCTGAGCCGCCGGCGCGGGGTCACTGTGATCGCCGCACTCCACGACCTCAATCTTGCGGCCCGGTTCGCCGACCGGATCTTCGTCCTGTCCCGGGGACGCGCGTACGCCGACGGCCCTCCGGCTCGCGTGATCTCCGAGGAGCTCCTCGTCCGGGTTTGGGGAGTGGTCGCCGACCTCCGACGGGACCCGCGCACCGGCGCTCCTTACCTGTTGCCCCATCGCGTTGTCGCCCCGCCCCCCGACGGAACGGTCCCCCCGATGCTCGGTCCGGTGCACGTGGTCGGGGGTGGCGGGGCCGGCAGTCTTTACCTCCGGACCCTGGCGGACGAGGGCTACCGCGTGACGGCCGGCGCCCTGCACCTCTTGGATTCGGATACGGAGACTGCCGAGACGCTCGGAATCCCCGCCGCCGTCGAGGTTCCGTTCGCCCCCCTCGGCGCGGAGGTTCGCGGGCGGAACCGGGAACTGATCAGTGCCGCGCGTGCCATTGTTCTCACTGCCTTCGCCGTCGGACCGTCAAACGTCGCCAACCTGGAAGACGTCCTCCCTTTCGTGGGCCCGATCCCGACGCTCGTGCTGGTGCATCCCGCATCGCCCGCGTGGGATTTCACTGGCGGACGGGCGTCCGAACTCCTCGCCGCGATCCGTCACGCGGGGGCGCGGGAGGTAGGCGGGGCGGACGAGCTGCTCGGCGAACTGTCCAAACTTCTAAGGCCGTCGAGGTCGCCACCCGCGTCGCTACCGGCCGCGGCGCGTGGGTAACGGAGTCACGTCCAGTGGCGGAGGGTTCGGTCCGCCGAACTCCGCCAGGAATCGGGGGAGCTCCCCTTCCAGCACGAAGACCGTGCTCGGTACGCCGAGTCGGGACGCCTCCTGGGCTTCGGCGGCGGCAGCGAACCGTCCGATCGGCCGGTCCGTGGCGGAGCGGAGTGCGTGAAACGCCTCGAGTCCGTGGGCCGCGATGAGGCCCGCGGCCGCACTCGTGAGAGCCTCCCGGAGCCGGTCGGTTAATCGCCCGTCCCCCAGGTCGTCCTCGGAGAGGGTCCGGACATGGATCGGCGCCGGTGACAGGGGGACGATCCCTTCGAGCTCGGAGACCTCGACGAGAGCGCCTTTTCGAACTGCCCGGGCCACCCGACCTCGGGACGGACCCGTGCGGCCCGGCCGGGCCGACAGCAGGCCGTCGACGAGCTCGAGGGATACTTCGTCGCCGGCGGAGAGCGAGGCGAGAGCGATCGCCCGGGCAAGACCGGATGACGTGCAGACGCTCGAGTCGGCTTCGCACTTCCGTTCCCAGCCGCCCGAGGGACTCGTGGACCCACGCCACTCCCCGCACCGTCGGCCGGTACCGGCCGTCGCGGAATTCGACCAGTCCCCGCCGCGCGAGCGACCGGTAGGAGTGGGAGGCGGCCTGCACTGTGAGCCCGAGACGGTCGGCGATCGGCCGGAGCTGGCTCGGCTCGAGCGTCGTGCACTCGTAGAGGAACAGGAGCTCGGTCACCGCGCCGCCCCGCCGGAGACCCGCGAGTCCCTCGGCGGGCGGGCCGGACGTCTCCGGTCGCATCCCCGTCATGGGCGTGACGAACCCCGCGCAGGATTAAAGCTCTCTTTCGGAGCTTGACAAACCGAGTTTATGCCGCGCGCGCGCGGGACGGTCCGCGCCCTGGCGCCTTCTCCTCGGCGTTGCGACGGACCTCGCGGATGCGGTCGCGGATCCGCGCGGCCTCCTCGAAATCGAGCCGCTCCGCCGCGAGCCGCATCTCTTCCTCGAGATTGGCGAGAAGGATCGGGAGGCGCTCCTTCCACTTCTTGCCGAGCCCTGAGACGGAGAGGTCGCCGGACGGGGCCTCCTCCTCCGGAGCGAGGAGGGAACGGACCTCTTTCACGATCGTCTCGGGGACGATCCCGTGTTCGTCGTTGTACGCGACCTGGGTGGCTCTCCGCCGTGCCATCTCGGCCATCGCTCGCGCCATGGATCCGGTCGTCCGGTCCGCGTAGAGGACGACCTTCCCGTCGAGGTTTCGGCTCGCGCGGCCGGCCGTCTGCACGATCGACGTCTCGCTCCGCAGGAAACCCTCCTTGTCCGCGTCCATGATCGCCACGAAGCTCACCTCGGGGAGGTCGAGCCCCTCCCGGAGGAGGTTGATGCCCACGAGGATATCGTACCGTCCGACGCGGAGATCCCGCAGGACCTCGACACGCTTCAGCGTCTCGACCTCCGAGTGGAGATACCGGACCTTGAAGCCCTGGTTCGCGAGGTAGTTCGCGAGCTCCTCCGACGTGGCTTTAGTGAGCGTGGTGACCAGGGCTCGGTCCCCTCGAGCGACGCACGCGCGGAGCTCCGCGATCAGGTCGGCGATGTGTCCCTTCAGGGGGCGCACTTCGATCGGAGGGTCGACCAGTCCGGTCGGGCGGATGATCTGCTCGACCACCCCCTTCGACGCTTTCCGTTCGAACGGTCCCGGTGTGGCGGAGACGAAGACGAGCTCGGGCACGTGCTCGAGGAACTCGGGGAACTTGAGAGGTCGATTGTCGCGGCACGACGGGAGGCGCCAGCCAAATTCGACGAGGTTGTCCTTGCGGCTGCGGTCGCCCTTGTACATTCCCTGGAGCTGGGGCACCGTGACGTGCGATTCGTCGAGGAAGACGAGCAGGTCGTCCGGGAAGAAATCCATCAACGTGTAGGGAGGTTCCCCCGGTTTCCGACCCGAGAAGTACCGCGCGTAGTTCTCGATCCCGGAGCAAAACCCGGTTTCCTGGATCATCTCGAGGTCGTACTCGACCCGCCCCTGGAGCCGTTGGGCCTCGACGATCTTCTCCGATTGCCGCAACTCTCGGACGCGGGCCTCCTTCTCCTTCTGGATCTCGCCGAGCACCAGGCGGACCCGTTCATCCACGGTGAGGAAGTGCGTCGCGGGGAAGATCGAGAGACGGTCGAGCTCTCGGACCTCCTCCTGCGTGATCGGGTCGAGCTCGGCGATCGCGCCGACCGTGCTCCCGTCGAGGAGGATGCGATGCACCGTCTCCCCGGCGCCCATCACGTCGATCGTCCCGCCCCGGACGCGGAAGCGACCCCGCTTGAGCTCGATGTCGTTCCGATGGTACTTCATTCGGACCAGGTGCTCGAGGAGGGATTGGCGGCCGGTCGACTGACCGACCGCGAGCTCGACCACGGAGGCGCGGTAGTCCTCGGGGGAGCCGAGGCCGTAGATGCAGCTGACCGACGCGACGATCGAGGACGTCCCGTCGGGTCAACAGGGCCTGGGTCGCCCGGTGGCGGAGTCGGTCGATCTCCTCGTTGATCGTCGCGTCTTTCTCGATGTAGAGGTCGATCTGGGGAACGTACGCCTCGGGCTGGTAGTAGTCGTAGTAGCTGACGAAGTACTCGACGGCGTTGTGGGGGAACAGGGCGCGGAACTCGCTCACCAGCTGGGCGGCGAGGGTCTTGTTCGGGCTCACGACGAGGGTCGGCCGCTGGAGGCGGGCGACCGTGTGCGCCATCGTGAAGGTCTTGCCGCTGCCCGTGACCCCGAGCAGCGTGACGTACTTCTCCCCCTTCTCGATCCGACGGACGACCTCCTCGATCGCCTTCGGCTGGTCTCCCTGGGGCAAGAGGTCCGTCTCGAGTTGGAAGCGACCGGGGAGCTCGGCCCGGGGTGGGACCGCCGTGCGGTCTCCCGTCATTGGGCCGCCCGTCCCCCTGCAGCGGACCCCCGGTAACCGAAGGCATCGATTTCCACCGGGTCGAAGCCGAGTCCCCCGAGCGCACGCCGGACCTCGGAGACGAGGGGTTCTGCGCTCAGGCGTGCGACGTCGTCGGGGTCGACCTCGATTCGGGCGCCCTGGCCGCGGGTCCGGACCCGGACCCTCCGGAATCCCCGACCGGCGATCCATGCCTCGCCCAATTCGATCCGCCCGAGCAGTTCGGCGGAGACGGGATTGCCGTGGGCGACCCGAGAGGAGAGGCATGCATCCGAAGGCTGGTCCCAGTTGGGGAGATGTCGCTCGTGCGCGGCCCTCCGCACCAACAGCTTGGTCCATCCGGCCCAGACCAGGGGATGGTCGAACCCAGCCTCGTCCATCGCCCGGAGACCCGGACGGTCGTCCGTGAGGTCGTCGACGTGGACCCCGTCCAGGTATTGGTCGATCCCCCGAGCGCTTCCCGCCCGGCGGAGAACCTCGGTCTCCACTGACCGGCAGAAGTAGCAGCGGTTGGGGGTGTTCGCCCGATACTCGGCACGTGAGAGGGGGTTCACCTCGAGCACGACGTGTTCGATCCCGATCGACCTCGCGACCTGGCGGGCACGCTCCACCTCCGACCGGGCCACCGCGGGCCCCGCAAGCGTCACCGCGACGCTACGGGGGCCGAGCGCCTCGAACGCCAGCGCCGCTACGAGGGACGAGTCGACCCCTCCCGAGAGGGCGACGAGGGCCGTCCCCCGGCCTGCGATGCGGTGGAGGATCTCCACGTCCGTATGAACGCGAGTGACCGGGTCGACTAGGTGCCCCATGGAAGAGGAGCGGCAAGGGGCCGCCGACCAAAACGGTTTGGTATACCCGCGGGACTCTCGCCTCGTCGTGCGCCCGAGCGACCGCGCACGACCGTCTCCCCCGACCGTCGGGGCGTACAAAATCACAAGAGCCGCGCCGAGCTTCCCTGGGAGATGCAAGCGATCCAGGACGGACCGCAGTGGGTACTTCGACTGGACGATGGGCAGGACCTATTCGAGGCCCTCTCCGAATTTGCCGACCGCGAGAAGATGTCCGCCGCGGCGGTCTTGTTCGGGATCGGAATGTTCCAGAAGGCGACGTTCGGCTACTGGGATGGAAAGCAATACCAGCCGCTCGAGCTGACCGTTCCGCACGAGGTCGTCGCGCTGCACGGCACGATCGCGCGGGTCGACGGCGCTCCCTCGGTCCATCTGCACGGCGCGGTCGCCGGACCCGACCACCGCCTGGTCGGCGGTCATCTTATTCGGGCGACGGTCGGCGTCCTAGAGGAAATAGTCCTCACTACGTTCCCGGGACGCACTTTCGACCGACCGCTCGTAGAGAGCTGGGGCCTCCGAATGCTGGACCTTCTCCCCGGGGGCCACCTCTAAGCCACTCCGACATGCCTTTCCGTCCGGTCGTGGTCGCGCGGGGCTTCCATGGTCACGGATATTCCTCCTCCCCTCGAAGGGATTGACCCACGGCTCGCCGACGCGGTGGGCCGTCGAGGCATTCGGGTCTACACCGAGATCCAGCGCCTCGCCCTTCCGGTCCTCGTTACTGGGTCGGACGCCCTGCTCCTGTCACCGACCGGCACCGGGAAGACGGAGGCGGCCCTGCTTCCCCTCCTTTCCGGCCGGCTCGCGGACCCGTCCCCCCCGATCTCGTTGCTCTACGTCACTCCCCTCCGTGCGCTCAATCGGGACCTCGAGCACCGGCTCGTATCGTTGGTGCGCGACGTCGGGTTGACTGCGGCCGTGCGCCACGGGGACACCACCGCCGCTGCGCGACTCGCCCAATCCCGGTCCCCTCCGGACCTTCTCCTCACCACACCGGAGACCCTCCAGATCCTGCTCGTCGGGAAGCGGCTCCGCGAAGGGCTGCGCAACGTCCGCACGGTGGTCGTGGACGAGATCCACGAGTTGGTCGGGTCCGACCGGGGCGCCCAACTCAGCCTGACGCTCGAACGACTCGATGCGTGGACGGGGAGAACGGTGCGCCGTATCGGTCTCTCCGCGACCGTGGGGAACCCGGACGACGTCGCGCGGTTCCTTTCGCCCTCGCCGAGGAAGATCGAGGTGCGCACCGCCCGCGAGCCTCGGGACCTCGTCCTCACCGCGCGTCGGCCCCTCGAAGAGAGGGCGCCGCTCGACCCGGAACTCGTCCGGGAGCTGAAGGCGGACGCGACCCTCCTCGAGGGCCTGCGGGCCGTCGAAGAGGAGATCCGAGCCCATCGCACCACGCTCGTCTTCGTCAATACGCGCCCGACGGCCGAGGGGCTCGCCGCTCGGCTGAACCGACTCGCACCGGACCTCGCCATCGCGGTCCACCATGGGTCGCTCTCTCGAGAAGTTCGCGAAGACGCCGAACGGGCGTTTCGAGACGGGCAGCTTCGTGCATTGGTCGCCACGTCGTCGCTCGAGCTCGGGATCGACATTGGAGTGGTCGACCACGTCGTGCAGTTCGGCTCGCCCCACCAGGTCGGCCGGCTGGTCCAGCGGGTCGGGCGTTCGGGGCATCGCAGCGACCGGACGATCCACGGGGTCGTGCTCTCACTGGACGACGACGACCTCGAGGAAGCCGCGGTCCTCGCGCGACGGGCCGACGAGGGAAAAGTGGAGCCGGCGTCCTGGCGAACCCGAAACCGGCTCGCGGCGGCGCAGCAGATCGTCGCGACGCTGCGGGCAGAGGGTACGGTCGACCGGGACCGGATGGTGGCGACCCTCGGACGGGCGGCCGCCGTGTCAGAGCTCTCTCGGAGCGACTGGGATGCGCTGATCGCGTACCTCGTCAGCCTCGGTCTCGCAAAGTCATCCGGTGGGCAACTGACCTCGGGCCGGGGTACGTTGCATCGATTCTACTCCTCCCTCTCATTGATCCCCGACGAGCGGACGTATCGGCTGCGGGACATCGCCACGCGGCGCACGATCGGCACGCTCGACGAGCGATTCGTGCTGACGCAGATCCTCGCCCAGCCGGACGAGATCTTCCTCCTCCACGGACGGACCTGGAAGGTCGTGGAGTACCGCGACGGGGAGCTCTTGGTCGAGACGGTGAGCGAGATTGGCCGGGAACCGCGCTGGGCAGGGGAGGACCTCCCGGTCCCGTTCGACGTGGCCCAAGAGATCGGACGGATTCGGCGCGAGGGGAACTTCGAAGAATACCCGATCTCCGCGTTGGACCGGGGGCGTCTCGACATCCGGCGAACGGCGGCGATCGACGCTCACGCCCTCCCCACCGACCGTCAAGTCACGGTCACGCCTCGCGGGAGGGTCGTGGTCTATGGTGCGTGCTTCGGCACCCGGACCAACGAGACCCTCGCCCTCTCGACCGCCGGACTTCTGACGGCCCGCCTCGGCGCCCGCACCGAGGTCGTCGAGGTCGAGCCGACCTGGTTCGTCCTCGAGCTCCCGATCGCCGTCGACGCCGCGACCCTCGTCGATGCGTTCTCGGTCGAGCCGAGCTCCCTCCGGCCCCTGGTCGAGCGGCTCGTCCCTTCCGGCCTCGATTACCGCTGGGTCTTCCTCTCCGTCGCGCGGAAGCTGGGCGTTCTACCCTCGTCCGCGGACCCGCGAGACCTGCGGACGCTCGAGCCGCTCATGGACGCCGCGCGAACGTCTCCGCTCGGCGAGGAGGTGCTCGACAAGACGCTGCACGACCGCTTCGATGTTGCGCACGCCGAATCGGTCCTAGCAGCGGTTCGGTCGGGGTCGATCGAGGTGGTCGCGGCCCCGCCCGCCGCGCTTTCGGACGGCCCGCTTGAACGGCTCTCCTGGCGGACCCTGCCCGACATTCCGCCCCCGACGCTCCTCAAGGCCATCCGGGAGCGTCTGGAGAAAGAATCGCTCGTGCTCGTCTGCCTTCGTTGCGGTTTCGTCCGTACCACGACGCCCGCGCGGTACCGTGCGGAAGGAGGCAGCCGGTGCCTCCTCTGCCACGGCTCGCTCTCGGCGGTGCTCTCCCCTCGACGGACGGAGGAGATCGACCGACTCTCCCGGTACGCCCGAGAAAAATGGCGACCGACGAGGAAGACGGCGGTCCGTGGGAAACGACGGCCGCGGCCGCCGACGGCGGACGTCGAGGTCCTCGTGCGTTCGGGCTACACGTCGGCCGAGCTCGTGGCCCACTATGGGGAACGCGCCCTCTTCGCTCTCGCGGCCCGAGGGATCGGGCCCGAGACCGCCCGCCGGCTCCTGATGCGCCTCTACCGGGACGACGACGCGTTCTTCACGGAGATCCTTCGGGCCGAGCGGAGCTACGCGAAGACTCGGGCGTTCTGGGACTAGGCCCGGGCCGAGAGCGACCGCGTTACGGTCTCCACGGCCGCTCGGGGGGCATCGGTCCGGAATCCCTCGGGTCGGGCGTGGGTCCTCGCCGCGCGAAATCCGCGCGCGTGGAGGGCCTCGAGGAGGGAAGGGAGCGCGGGAGGGGCGCCGAGACCGAGCTCCCCGGCGAGCCGGTTGGATTCGTAGTAGAAGGGAACGTCCGCCTCGATCTCTTTCTGGAGACGAGCAACGAATCGCCCGGTTTCGACTGTTCGCGCCGCCACCGACGGAGGGGCCAGGGCGCGCACGAGCGTCGCCGTCGAAGAGCGGTCCGAGCCACATCGGCCCGTAAGGACCCTGACCGCCGACCGGGGGTCCTGTCCAGGTCACCGGGTCGATGACCGCGACCGGGTCCTCGGAGCTGTCCTCGGCGACCGTGGCGACCTCGACGTAGGCGCGAACGTGATGGTCCCGCGTGTAGGCGAGGAGGGGCCGAACCGTTCGGGCGTGGGATCTCGCCTCGCGGGCGAGGTACCCGAGCAGGATGCGTAACCCCCCCTCGGGACTCGAGCGACCACGGATCGGACGGGCTTCGTAGCGACGTTCGCACGCGCCCCGGCTGCACCCCGGCGAGAACCATCATATCGGTCGCGGTCACGGCAAGGACGCCGCCCGGACGGAGCGCGGCGAGCGCCGCCGGCACGAAAGGCGCCGGCGTCCCGTACGGGTCGATGTCAACGTAGTCGAACGCACCCGTGGTCGGCGGGGTACTGGCCGTCACGTCGCTCTGTCGACGCCCCCGGCCAGTGGGCGGCATTCTGGGCCAGGACCCGAGCGGCCTCGTCGTTCGCCTCACTGAGAAAGATCCGGTCGAAGGCGCCGCTCTCGTTCAGCAGGCGGAGGCCTCGGACCCCGGTCGCGGCCGTAACCTCCCACCCCGAAAGTCGGTGGCCGGTCCCGGCAGACCATGCGGTCGCGAACGCCACTCCGATGTCCCGGTCGCCGGCCATCGCGGGGTTGTAGAACACGGGCGACCTCGCCCGGGGACCCGGTCCGGGGGACGCGGGCGGAAGCCAGAGCTCGGTCCCGCCTTCGCGGGAGCGCGCTAGTGCGACCGACCCGTGATGAGGTGGACGATCTTGAACGCGAGGAGGTTCTTGTTGATCGGCGTCACTTCGAGCAGTCGTAGTTCGTCCCTCCGACGGATGTCCTGGAGGAGGGGTTCCGGGACTTCTTGTGAAGGGTCATGACGATCGATTTCTTGGCATCGAGGGTTTCGACCACGGCCTTGGTGAACAGCTCGCTCTCGACCTCCATCTTCCCGACCTCATCGATCACGATGACGTCGGCCGATTCGCGGGCCTCCGCGAGGGAGCGGGTCCCGATGCCCTCGAGCGCGGCGAGGTTGACGCCGTAGCGTCCGGAACGGATGCGCGACTTGAGCGATTCGTGGGCGAAGACCTCGTGTTCTTTCGTGAGCCAGTTCGTGATCTGAAATCCCGCCCGCCGTTGCTTCTCGATGATCGGCTCGGTCACCATCCCACCGACCGTCACGCCTTCCTCCTCGAGCAGCTCGATGATGCGGAGCAGCGTTTGCGTCTTCCCGAGAGCCCGGGAGGCCGGTAATGCCAATCTTTACCGGTGGAGAGAGACGTCGGGGCATAGCCGATAACACCGTTAGTAGCGGCATCTAGGGCGGCATGCAATAAGAGCGTATCTCCGGCATGACGCACGTCCCGAACGGAAACGTCCTGGCACCCGCCCCCGGCCCTCCTCGGAACCCGTGTACCCTCCCCGCGAGGACACTCTCCTCCTCGTGCCGTTCGCTCGCGTCGCACGGGGTAGTTCCCTTCTCGAGGTCGGCGCCGGAACGGGTTGGGCGGCGCTCGAGGCCGCCCGCGGAGGGGCCCGCGTGGTCGCGACGGACCTCAATCCCATCGCCCTCCGTCGGCTGAGGGAACGCGCTCAGGAGCAACGGCTCGAGGTCGAGGTGATTCGCACGGACCTCGCACGGGGTCTCGGTCGATTCGACCGCATCGTCGCGAACCCCCCTTACCTGCCGACCGGTCCGGAGGAGCGGGACCCGGACCCCTGGCATAATCTCGCGCTGGATGGAGGACCGGACGGATGCCTGGTGACGGCACGGCTGGTCGAGTCGCTCTCGGACCACCTCACGTCCGCCGGCACTGCGTTTGTCGTCGGTCTCGTCGGTCCAATCGGAGTCCGGTCTCACCGCGATCCGAGACCGCTGGTCGTCCCACGGCGGTGAGTGCTCGGTCGTCGGCGAACGGACCCTCGAAGGCGAGCGGCTGCAAGTATGGCGGTTCGACGCCCCCGGCGGAGCGAACCCGCCCCTAGCGAGAGCGTTCCGCGTGGGTGAGGACGGCATCCAGGAAACGGTGCCCGTCGCCGAAACCGTTGGGCCCTCCGTGACGCGACCAGTCCGGGGACTGGGCCCGGAAAAACGACCGTTCGGGGTGCGGCATGAGGCCGAACACGTTCCCTTCGGGGTTCGTGCAGGCCCGCGACGTTCCCCTGCGAGCCGTTCGGATTCCATGGATACACGGCGGGTCCACCGTCCGGAGCGACCCATCGGAACAGGACCTGGCCGGCGTTCTCGAGCTCGCGAAGGTGGGTCTCGGGGTCGCCCGAGAGGACGAGCTTCCCCTCCGCGTGGGCGGACGGGAAGAGGAACCGGGTACCCTTCGGCATACCTTGGAGCGCTGGAAACGCCCCTCCCTGCCAGGCGACGAAGGTCGGTCGGCATTCGAAATGTCCGGAGTCGTTCGTGAGGAGCGCGGCCTCCGGTATCCCCGAACGTCCGCCCGGGCGGCCGGGGAGGAGCCCCAGCTCTACGACGACCTGGAACCCGTTGCAGACCCCGCCCACGAGGTGGCCGGAGCGGACGAACTCCTCGAGCTCGATCCCGATCGACGCTCGGACGCGCGCCGCGAAGATCGCCCCCGCGCGGACGTAGTCTCCTGCGGAGAACCCTCCGGGGATGAAGAGGGCGTCGTAATCCGCGAGCCGCCGGCGTTCGTCGGCCCCGACGTCCCGCCCTTCGAACTGCTTCAGCGAGACGATCTCGGGGCGTGCTCCGAGGGTGGCGAGCGCGACGCGGAGCTCCTCGTCGCAGTTCGTGCCTTCGATGGAGAGGAGCGCGATCCGCAGGTCCCGCCGGGCCACGATCCCGCGAGCGGTCGGGTCGGGCTTAACCGTTCCCCGCCCTCGATCTCTCCCTCAGTGCCCCGGGCCGAGCGGAGGGTCCGAGCCGGTAGACCCGGATCGTCTGAACCAGCACGGACCTTGCGCCGTCCCGGGAGGCAGCATCGCGTACGCCGTTGCGCCGGAGAGGCTAGTGATGACGGACGACCCACGATAGGTGGAGAAGGCTTTGCCGCCCCGGAACTCGAGCGGCACGACGGTCGACAGCCCGGGCGTCGGGGCGACCGCATCGCTCCCCAGGACCGCCGTGCCCTCGGACCACCCCGGACCCGCGCGATGACCGAGCTTTCGAAGGACGGGAAGCACCAGCCAGTACATGTTGACGAGACAGGAGGTGGGGTGGCCGGGCATCCCGACCACGAGCTTGCCGTCGACCGAGGCCGCCAGGGTCGGCTTCCCCGCGCGCACGGCGATCCCATGGAACAGCAGCGTGCCGAGCCTTGGGAGGATGCGGGGGAGGTGGTCCCGCTCCCCGACCGAACTCCCCCCGGTCGCGAGGACCAGGTCCGAGGTCCGCAACTCCCGACGGATCGTCGATTCGATCCGCTTCGGGTCGTCCGGCAGGGGCGCGAGGGGCCGGGGAATCGCCCCCGCGGCGGTGATCACGGCCGAAAGGGCGGCGTTGTTGCTCTCGTAGATCCGCCCGGGCGCTTCGCGCGCCCCCGGCGACAGCAGTTCGTTTCCGTTCGGTACGATCGTGACCACGGGCCGCGCGAAGACCCGTGCGAACCGGATCCCGCACGCCGCGAGGGTGCCGAGAGCGGTCGCGGTCAGCTCCTCTCCCCGCCGCACCAACACCTTCCCGCGAGGGAAGTCATGGCCAGGGCGGGAGTATCGGTCCCCCACCGGTACCGGATGGGACACCCGGATCCGCTTTCCCCGCCGGTCCACTTCCTCGAAGATGATGATCGCGTTCGCCCCCGACGGGAGCGCTCCCCCCGTAGCGATCGCCACCGTCTCTCCGGGTCCGACCTGGCCGGGAAATGCCTGCTCGGCGAACACCTCCCCGACGACGCGCAGCTCGACCGGATGGCGGCGACTCGCCTCGCGCGTGTCGACCGACCGAAGCGCGTAGCCGTCCCACGTCGCTCGAGGGAAACTGGGGACCGGGCGAGGAGCCCGGTACATCATCGCGGAGACCCGCCCGAACGCACCCTCCACCCGGACGCGCTCCGTACCGAGGGACCGGGTGGGCGGCGGCGAGCAATCGGCGACGAGCGACCTCGACATCCATCAACCGACCGAACGCATGCATCTCCATGGTGACCGTCCCGCTCTACCGAGCTCCCTCCATCCAGCGTGCGGACGACCGTGCTCCGGCACGGAGGCATCCCCCGAGTTCCTCACCTTCAAACCACGCGGCGTAGAAGCCGCCGCGGAACGAATCCCCCGCTCCGACCCGCGAGCGGACGAACTTGGGTCGGACCGACGCGACGTGGACCGTACCCGTGCGGGCGAATCCGGTCACTCCCGACGCCCCCTCGGTTCGGACGATCAACGGGACCGAAGCGAGCAGGCCTTCCGTTCCCCGAACGCCGACCATGCGCGCCACCCGGTCGATCTCCGAGCGGTTTCCGAACAGGATCTCCGCCCCGGCGAGCAGCCTCTTCAGGCGGCCTCGGTCCCAACGGTAATGGACTTCCTGCGCCGGGTCGACCGCGGCGTGCACCCCCCGGGCGCGCCCATCGGCGAGCAGACGCAGTTGGAAATCGGGGTCGCCGGTAGTGAGGTGCATCCAGGAATACTCGGTGAGCCACGGTCTCGACCTCGTACGCGACGGTGGGTTCCCCATCGGCCCCTGGTCCATGAGTGTCCGGTGGCGACCCTGCCGGTCCTCGAGGATATAGGCGGTGGGCGTGGATGCCCCACGCACCCGCTCGACCCCCCGGAGGTCGATATGGGCGTGCCGAAGCCGCTCCCAGAAGGCGGCGGGGAACTCGTCGCCGATCCGGGCCACGAGTCCCGTCGAAACCCCGTACCGAGTGGCGGAAAGCGCGATGTTCGCTGCCGGCCCACCGAGTTCGACGCGCTCGGACTCGACGGGCACCGTGCGGTCGCTCGGGGGAAACTGGGGGAGCCGAAGAAAGCGGTCCACGTTGACGTGGCCCGACACGAGCAGGTCCCTCGGACGGTCGGCGAGTTCCTCCGTCATCGGCACCGAGCCGGGCATGAGGAGCTCTCCCGCATAGCGCTTCGGGGGGCACGCGGGTCGGGCTTAAGCGGTCCGGCCCCTCCGTCCGCGTCCGCCATGCTCGTCGAGGGGGCGATCCTGGACATCGAGGGTTCACGGCCGGGGTACGTGCGGATCCGCGACGGTCGCGTTGTCGAGGTCGGCAAACTCGGCACGGACTCTACCCGGGGGCGAGAGCGGCGGCTTCGTGGGATCGTGATCCCGTCCCCCGTCAATAGCCACACGCACCTCGGGGACGCGATCTCCGTGCGCGAACCGCCGCCCGGGCCGGTTGCCACCCTGGTCCGCCCCCCGAACGGGTACAAATTCCGCCTCTTGTCGACCGCGTCCCGGACGGCGAAGTTCCGCGCGCTCCGCGGGGCGTTCGCCCGGATGGCGCGGGACGGGGTTGCGGCGGTGATCGATTTCCGCGAGGAGGGCGTCGACGGGGTTCGCCTCTTTCGCGCGGCCGCGCAGGGCACCTCCTTGCGCACGGTCGTGATGGGTCGTCCGCTCGCGCGGCCCGTCGACCGCCGAGAGCTCGCCTCGCTGCTCGCCGTCGCCGACGGGGTCGGCCTTTCGAGCGCGCTCGAAGAGACGTTCGAGACCCGCACGGTCGTCGCTCGCGCGTGCCGGACGAGGGGAAAGCGCTACGGCCTCCATGCGAGCGAAGCCCGACGCGAGCCTCCGGACTCGTACCTTCACCCGCACCCCGACCTCGTGATCCACCTCGCCAAGGCGACGCCGGACGACCTCGAGGCGGTGCGCGATGCGAAGGTCTCGGTCGCGGTCTGCCCGCGCTCGAACGCCTTGTTCGGTCGGCAGCCGGACCTCCGTTCGATGGAGCGGCTCGGGCTCTCCGTCCTGCTCGGCACCGACAACGCGATGTTCCACGCCCCCTCGATCTGGCGCGAGCTCGAATTCGCGTACGTCGCGACCCGCCTCCGTCAGCGACCCGCGTCGGCGGATTTCCTCGCGCGGGCCGCCCTCGTCGAGCCGTGGCGTTGGCTCGGCGAACCTCGAGCGGCGCGTGTCGCGCCGGGGATGACCGTCCCGCCGCTCGTCCTACGGCTCCCTCCGGACGACCCCGCCTACCAGGTCGTGACGCGGACGACCGAACATCTTATCGTCCGGGTCGGGCCCCGGAACTCGGCTCGGGCCTCCCCATGAAGAACGGCGAGTTGTTCGCTCTCTTGCGGCGTCGGGGCGTCATCTGGCCCACGGCGGAGATCTACGGCGGCGCGCAGGGCCTCTACGATTACGGGCCCTTGGGGACGGCGCTGAAACGTCGCGTCGAGGATGCCTGGGCAGCGTGGTTTGTCGGGCTCTCTCCCGACTACTACCGGATCGATCCCTCCGAGATCCTGCCCGAGGCTGTCCTTCGAGCCTCGGGGCACCTCGAGAACTTCACGGACCCCGAGATCACCTGCGAGCAGTGCCACAGCGTGTTCCGCGCCGACACCGTCCTCGAGAAGGTACGCCCCGAGGGGGTCGACGGGCTCTCTCCGGCGCAGATCAGCGAGATCGTCCAGGCCCGCCAGGTCCGCTGCCCGAACTGCGGTTCGACCGCGCTTAGCGTGCCGCGCGCGTTCAACCTGATGTTCGGGGTGGAGTTTGGCGTGACCGGGAAGGAGCGGGCGTACCTCCGGCCCGAGACCGCGCAGAGCAGCTACCTCTCCTTCCCCCGGATGTGGGACGTCGGCCGTCACGCGCTCCCCCTCGGGATCGCGGTGATCGGCAAGGCGTACCGCAACGAGATCGCCCCGCGTCAGGCGCTCTTCCGTATGCGGGCGTTCACGCAAGCCGAGCTGCAGATCTTCTTCGACCCGTCGAACTTCCCCCTTCCGTTCGACCGGGTCCGCGACGAGAAGCTCCCGGTCCTCCGGGTACCGCGCCGGGAGTTGGGGGAGGAGACCCCGGAGTGGGTCTCCGCGGCCGACCTCGTGGATCCGGGCAGACTCCCGGAGTTCTACGTCTACCACCTCGTTCAGACCTTCCGATTCCTCCGCGACGTGCTGCGCTACCCGCGGAACGGATCCGCCTGCTGGAGAAATCGGACCAGGAGCGGGCGTTCTACAACCGGATCCAATTCGATGGCGAGGTCGACCTCGAGAGCCTCGGCGGGTTCAAGGAGATGTGCGCCGTCCATTACCGAGGGGACTACGACCTCTCGCGCCACAGCGAGGGCTCGGGCAAGGACCTCTCGGTGACCCTGCAGAACGGCACGAAGATCCTGCCCCACGTCCTCGAACTGACGTTCGGGTCCGACCGGAATGTCTGGGCACTGGCCGACCTCCACCTCGCGAAGGACGGCGAGCGGATGGTCTGGCACCTCCCGCCGTACCTCGCCCCGTCGCGGTCGGTGTCTTCCCGTTGATCGCGAAAGAGCACGCCGAGTACGCTCTCCAGGTGACGGAGACCCTCGCTGCGGCCGGGATACCGGCCCGGTTCGACGACGGGGGAACGATCGGCAAACGGTACGCCCGCATGGACGAAGCGGGCACCCCGTACTGCCTCACGGTCGACGGCCGGACGCTGGAGGACGGCCCGGATAAGGGCACCGTCACGCTCCGGGACCGGGATTCGAAAAGTCAGGAGCGGGTCCGGGTCACGGACCTGGTCGCGCGGATTCGCCCCACCCTCGAGCCGCCACGCCCGCCCCGGGCGTAGGTCGCCCGAGGTTCGTGTCGAGCGACAATCGATATAGCCCGCGAGGCCTAGGTGGCGTTCGATGGCAACCGGCGGGGGTCCTCCTCCCACGGCGGGCGGGGCAACGACCCCGCTCATGCACCGCCAATCCCGCTGGCTCGGTCAGGGGTACGCGGACATCACGAAACTACGGGAGCTCGCCGCCAAGCACGACCGGGCGGCCGGGCGAATGAGCCAGCGGGCGTCCCGGATCAACACCCGGATCGAAAAGCTCCGCCACCAATCGACGGTGCTCCGCGAGAAGGGCCAGCGAGCGCTCGCCCAGATCCCCGAGATCGAGCAGCAGATGAAACAGCACGAGCGGGACATCGAGGCCGGTACCCAGCAAGCGGGGGGAGCCCAGGTCGGGTCCGACATCACGAGCCTGCACTATCGCGTCCGCAAGCTCCAGCAGAAGGTCGTCGACCGTCAGCAGAAGTCCCGCACCCTCGAGCACCGGGCGGCGATGAAGACCCAGAAGACCGCTGAGCTCAAGGTGAAAGTCGACCGGTACCTCGAAACCGCCCGCCTCGAGGAACAGGAGGCCGCCGCCTACCGACAACGCGCCGACCGGCTTCAGATGATCACCGAGACCGACGTCGCCTCGAATCTGAAGGCGAATGCCGCGCCGCGCGCGGCGGACGACGGTTCCCGGGCCCCATGAAACTCATCGTCACGGTCGGAATGCCCGGCTCGGGCAAGGACGAGCTGATCGCGGTCGCGCAGTCGATGGGTCTCGCGACCCTGAAGATGGGGGACCTCGTCCGCGACGAGACCCGCCGCCGCGGCCTGCAGCTCACGAACCAGAACGTGGGACGCATCGCGTCCGAGGAGCGTGATAAGCACGGCCCCGGCGTCTGGGCGCAACGGGCGCTGCCGAAGCTCACCGAGACGCGGATGCTCGTGGACGGGTGCCGGTCCGACAGCGAGGTCTCCGTCTTCCGTCACAACTTCGGGGACCTGTTCGTCCTCGGGATCTTCGCCTCGCCCGAGACCCGCCATGACCGCCTGACCGCTCGGAACCGGAGCGACGACGTCGACCTCCAGGACTTCTACGACCGGGATCGCCGCGAGTTGAAGTGGGGGATCGGCAACGCGTTCGCGCTGGCGGACGGGATGCTCGTCAACGAAGGGACGCTCGACGAGTTTCGCCGGAACGCGCGCTCGATGCTCGAGTCGGTCCTGAAGCGGGACGACGACTAGGGGTCCCACCGGGACCCCAGAGATTGACCGGGCGCGGGGTGCCCTACACGACGCCCGGACTCCCGGCCGCCGCCAAGAGGCTTCGTTCAGTCTTCCCCGATCGCGTCGGGTTCGGCGCCGGTCAGGAGTGCACGAACAAGGTCGAACCGTTCCCGGTCGACTACGACTGCGACCCGCGAGCGGCCGGCACCGATCCGCTGCGCCCCCCGAACGAGGTGCCGGTCGCGAGCGCGCGCAAAACCCCGCGACCCCCGGCCGCCCGCGACCTCGCGGTCCCATTCGAGAGCGTACTCGTCCGCGGTGGACGGGGTGGGGGGCTTTCGGGAGACGGACCGTTCCTTAACCGTGCGTCGGACGAGCTCGACGTATCCGATGTGCTCGGTGAACAGGCTCGCGGTCCGGTCGTCGCTCGGGTCGAGCGCCTCGATCGGGATCGAGCGTTCCTCGCCCCAACGCAAGAGCTCGACGAAAACCGGGTTGGGCACGCGGACCTCTCCGAAACGGGAGAGACCCCGGACCTCGCTCGTCTCGATGGAAGTGAGGGGGACGATCGGGTCGGCCTCGGAGAGCACGAAGTACTGCCGGAGCGCCTCCATCTCGTCCGCCGAGAGCCCGACGCCCACGGCCTCCGGCGCGTACTCTTCCAGCTGTGCCAAGACCGGACCGACCTCGGCCGCGAGGCCCCGTACCGGGGCGAGGAGCAGGACATCACTCACCGAGCGGACCCGCTCGGATTTCACGGTCCTTCTCGCTCGGAGATCTCCTCGATCAGGTCGTCCCCGTCGCGGTGTCGCTTCAACTCGGCGACGTTGAGGATCGGGAGTCCGGAGATCGACGGGCGGTGGACGTTCTCGCGCACGATGAACATCGCGTGGCCCTCGGAGACGCGAGCGAGCCCGTGGAGGATCTCGGCCCGGTGAAGAGCTGCCCGCAGGCTCCCCATCGACGCGAGGAGGATCTCCGGAGTGCGCGTGAACGCGTCGAACGGGGCCCGCACCGTCACGACGACGTCGAGACCCATCCCGTCCAGCTGGTCCAAGACTCCGTCGCGTAGCGCGTCGCCGGTGCGGGGGCGAGGGCGCACGGCGGCGTTCTTGCGGGAATCCGATTCGGCGGAGGCGGTCGCGGCGTCTTTCGACGAGGCGGAGCGGCGAGCCGGGCGCTCGAACAGCTCGATCGGCCGGACGATCGGTTCCCCGAGGAACGACTCGATGCGGTCGATGACGCCCAACTCGGCTCCCGCGCCCTCCTCGTAGAGTTGGATCGCTCGGCGCGAGACGCCCGCGACCCCCGCGAGCGTGCCGAGCGAGAGGCCCCGAGCCTGTCGCAGCAAGCGAAGGCGTTCGCCGTCCACGCGCGCGAAGGTTCCTCCCGGGCTCGCGTAGAGGAACGGCGGGAGCGCTTTGTCGAGATACTCTTGCAGGGTCTCTTCGCTGATGATCGGCACCCCGTACCGGGTGTAGACGACCCCGGGGTCCAGCTCCGAGGCCCCCGAGGTCTGACCGATCACGAGCGAGAGCGCCGGGAAGAGTCGGCCCAGCTCGAGGAGCCGGGACGCCTCCTCGGCGTCGAGGGCGTCGATGTTCTTCAGCACCTTGACGAGTAGCAGCGTCGAATCCCGCCGGGCGGCGAGGTCGAAGCTGGAGGGCCGGACCCCATGGGTATCCGCCACGTAGAAGCCGGCGCGCTCCAGCATCTGCTGGACATGTTCGATCCAGCGTTCCCGCGATCGCTGCATCGTCTTCCGCCTCAGTGTATCGAGCTATCGCTTCTATATGAAGGGGGTAGGTCGCTTCTGACGGACCCCGGCGTGCTCTCCCGCCCATCCCCCACGCGAAGCGTCTTGGCTCCGAGCTCGCTCCTGGAAGCGTGGAGACGGACCTCGACCCGGTTCCCGATGAGCCGGCGCTGCTGCTGACGCGCACCGGGCCGGGCGAAAGCCGAACCCTCCTGGTCGCCGACCTCCACCTCGGCCTCGGAGGGAGCATGGAGCGGCCGGGCGGACCCCCGGAAGGGTCCGCCGACTTCCTCGCGGAGCGGCTGGTCCGACTGTTGAGCTCCCAACAGGCCGGGACGCTCCTCATCGCGGGGGACGTGAAGCACCCGATCGTCGGCACGCCGCTCCCGCTGCGACCGATCGTCTTCTCATTCTTCTCCCGACTCCTTTCCGAGGGATTTGCGGTCGAGGTCGCGCTGGGCAACCACGACGTCGGCCTCGTTCGGTACCTGCCGAGGGAAGTCGTCGTGCACCCCGCCGGGGGCGTGGTGCGCGACGGCGTCGGGGTCTTTCACGGCCACTGCTGGCCGTCCGACCAGGTGCTGAGGGCGTCGCGCCTCGTCGCCGGCCACCTGCACCCCGGGTTCCGGCTCGCGCCGACCCGGGACGACCCTCGCGGGAAACGCCCCTGCTGGGTTCGCGTCGAGGTCGGACCCACCGCGTCCCCGCCGCGGAGAAGGCGTCGCCACACCGAGCTCCGTGCCCGGGAGATCGTCATCCTCCCGGCGTTCAATCCGCTCGCGGGGGTCGAAGCGCTCAATCGTCAGCGACCCGCGCGCGGCCGGTCGTTCCTGTTCGGACGCTTCCTCTCGCGCGGCCCCGCACGGGCGTACCTGCTGGACGGAACCGACCTCGGGCTCATCCCTACCGGATCGCAGTCCGTCCACCAGCCGCAAGGAGCGGGGCGACCCCCGCCGGTTCCGTGACCGGCGGCCCGCACGAGGATCCGAAACAGACGAGCGCACGGGCCTCGGCCCCCTGGGCGGCGACGGCGAGCTCATCGGGGAGCGAGAACGGGGCCGGTGGCGCCCCGCGGAACACCCAGACGTTGGGGTGCCACGCTCGCCGCGCGGCCCGGAAGAGTTCCTCCGCGCGGGGGCCGACGCCTTCGACCACGACGGTCGCGGGCCCGGTGAGAGCGAGGCCCGCGGCGAGCGCCGAACCGGACGCGAACAGTCCGGCCGAGCCGATCCGGGCCGCGATCGGCGGAAGGAGCGCGTTCGCTTTCTCTCGCCAACGGTCGTCCTTGATCAGAGCGGAGAGACGGAGGAACGTCATCGCCGCCGAAGCGTTCGCCGAGAGATGCGGACTGTCCTCGAGCGGGTAGCTCGGTTCGGAGAGCGCGCCGAGAGCCGTCCCATCAAGC
>CAVVLW010000011.1:0-299176 GCA_963749205.1 uncultured Thermoplasmata archaeon
CGGACGGCCGTGGCGGTCCACCCGCACTCGACCCGCGCCCGAATCGCGCACGAGCACGATCGGAGTGGCGACGAATTCGATCCGTTCGATGAGGCGGAGGAAGTCCTGGGACCCCGCCCAGGGCGTTGCGAGGGCGGCCAGCCCCGGGTGGGCCGGGGCGACCTCGAGCCACGGCCCGTGGGCCCCGGGGTCGGCACCCTGGAATCGAAAGACCCCGACCGTCTGGGGCGGGCCCTCCCACGTTCGGACGGGCTGGGGGAACTCCCCGACCATTGAGGTCGTCGGGTCGAGCCGGAGACCGAGACCGACACCGGGGAAATTCACGCCGGAGCGGAGGAGCAGTCCGGGGGTCTGAAGGGCCCCACAGGCGACGACGATCGCGCGAGCCTTTACGCGGACTGCGTGAGGGCCTCCCGGGCCTCGATACGTTGCGCGTACCGCCCAGCCCGGCCCCCATCGACCTCGACGAGTTCGGCGCGTGTGGAGCAGTAGAGTCGCGCTCCCGCCGTGAGGGCATCCGCGAGGAAAGTCGTGAGCACCGACTGCCGAGTCGTGTACGGACAACCGTACGCGCAGAATCCGCAGCGGCGCGCACAGCCGACCGCGTTCCTCGGGAGGATGTCCCAGTCCGTGCCTTGCACGTACCCGAGGGCACGAGAGCCGCGGAGCAGCGCATCGTTCGAAGGGTTCACGTCGCTCTCGGTTCGAGAGACACGCAGCCGAGTTGACACGGCGTCGAGAGCGGCGTCGAATTCGGGACCGTCCGCCCCCATGAGGCCCCCCTCACGAACCCACTCCGCCCGAGCCTCGGGACGGGGAGGGAGACAGGTCATCCAGTTGATCGAGGTGCCCCCACCGGGCGTTTCGCCCGCTAAGATCGCGATCGCCGAGTCGGACGTCGTCACGACCCCGCGGCCGAAGTAGAGGTGGTCGAATCCCGCCCGCTCGCTCTGGGGTACGCCAAACCGGTGACCCAGTCGCCCGCCTCGAGAACGACCACCCGATACCCAGCGGCCGCAACCCGGCTGGCCAGAACTCCCCCACCCGCACCGCTGCCGATGACGCAAACGTCCGCCGAGAGCTCCTCGTCGCGGTCCGGGACCGTCGGGGCGAAACTCGGGGAGGTCGCCGGTGGGTTAGGGAGAGCGGGGGGCTCGTAGTGGATCCGGTCCCACAGCGGATTTCTCCCGTCGGACGTCCGAGCCGAGAAACAGAACCACGTGGCGAGGCGCTTCGCCGCTTGGAATCCCTTCCGCTTGACCGCGAGGCGGCTCCGCGACCAACCGAGCAGGTACTCCTCCCGCGCCGCGGGGGTGAGCCGAGTGAACCGACGCGGGCGCCCCGTGAGCAGCAAATTCACCCACGGACTCTCGACCGCGCGGAGCAGCGACTCGAACTCGTGCCGTGGGGCTTCGGGAAGGTTCGCGACGAGCTCGGCGACGTCCCGATCCACGCCGAGGACGCTCGCCGGCGGGTAGGGAATGTGTCCCTCCGACCCGGGGACGAACGTGTCAACGAGGGCCGTCAACGCCGGTGGCGGGCTCGCCATCTCCGGAACCGTCTAGGCCAAGGGCCTATTTCGAATCTTCATCGGCGAGTCGCCGGCGTTCTCTGGACGCCTCGAAGCGGGCGCGTTCTTCCCGCCACGCTCGCTGGCGCTGCCGCAAGGCAGTGTCGGAAGGTCCCCGGGAAAGCGGAGGAGCGACGGGTTCCACGTTTCGCGGCGGGTCCGGGGCCGTCCGGGAGGACGGGGGCGCCTCGTCGGCCTCGTCGAGAGTCTCCTCCTCCGGAGGGTCGCCGAGATGCCGCTGCCTCACTCGATGAGCGCCACCGCGTTCTTCCACCGCGCCTCCACTTCCGAATCACTCAGCCCGACCGTCGGGGAGAACAGGACGCGATCGCCCCACTGGGCGCGTGCCGCTGGATACTCGTCCACCCGGAGGGGGAGCGATCGACGCCTTCGGCGTGGGACTGCTCGCTCAAGGACGCCATTGCATCTCCCCATTCGGTACGGATCGGTGGAGCAGTCGAGATCCGGACCCCGGGTCGAATCGCCCAGGACGTCTCGGGCAAGAACTTCCCCGGAGGGAACCGCGACGATCGCGACCCGGCAGCCGCGCTTCATCATCAGGTAGGCACCGAGCGCACCTCGAGGACCGTCGACGAGGGCCACCAGGCGACCCGCGACCCCGAGCGGGAGGCCGCCGGGACCGCGGACTCGGTCGAACGATAGATAGGTGCGAGGTCCCCGTACCTCGACGAACAGTTCGACATCCGGATGGTCCTCAAGGTCGACCTGCAGGTGACGGTCGGCGAACCGCTCGAGCACATCTCCCCCGAGGTCGCGGGCGAGTTCCTGGCTGGTGAACGGATGCCGCCCGCCCGTCGCGACGGGCGCGGACGGCGAACGAGGCCCCCGGCGCGAGCCTGGGTCGGAGAGCTCGAGCAGACGGTCCCGGATCGCGGCCCGGTCGCTCGGGACCTCGTGCACGAGGCTCAAGGAGGTGATCCCGAAGACCCGCTGGAGCACACGGAGCGCTCGGGGTCCGTCATCGACCTCAACGTACAAGTGCCCATGGTCGGAGCGCAGTCGCCCCGTCAGACCTTCCCGGACGAACTGATCGAGGATGTTTCGGCGGAGAAAGCTCTCGAACTCTCGACGCACCGGCGCCGATTTGAGCGCGAGTTCGCCGTACCGAACGAGAATTTGAGACGGCATAGGAGAACCGTTAAGATGGGTCCTCCGCTAAAGCGCTTCCCGGACGCTGATGGTCGTGACCAACCCGATCGACCCCACGCCCGCGGCGGCCGATCCGACCCATTCCTTCGTCGAAGAGATCCTCTCGGGCCTCATCTCGTCCCTCGCGTCGCTCGGTGCGCCGCTCTCCCGCGAGGCGGTCGCAGGGCAGCTCGACCTGGACGGTGGACCCGAAGGCGATGCCGCATTCCCAGCGCACCGTGCTGCGTCGCTCGCGAAGTCTCGGCCGGACGAATTTGCAGGGAAGCTCGCGGCGGCATTCCCGCCCTCGCGTTCGATCCATTCGGTCGTCGCGAAGGGGGCGTACGTGAATTTCACGCTCGATCCGGCTCGACTCACCTCGGCGACCCTTGGCCTCGTGTTCGAGCGCGGAGCGGGGTACGGTCACGGACTCGTCTCGGGGGCGCCCGCCTGCATCGAGCATACGAGCGCGAATCCGACCGGACCGTTCCACATCGGTCGGGTTCGCAACGCGATCATTGGTGACACTCTCGCGCGGATCGTTCGAGCCGCCGGCACCCCGGTCACGACCCAGTATCTACGTCGACGACATGGGCCGCCAGGCGGCGATGATCACTTGGATCTGGTCGAAACCTCGGGAGAGCTGGCCCGAATCGATCCGCAAGGCGGTGGACGGGCAAGAGGTCGCCGGCGAGAAGGCGGACGCCCACCGCGGCCGACCGTATCCGGCCGTCAGCGCCTACCTCAAGGAGCACCCCGGAGGCCCAGGCCGAGGTCGCGGAGCTCGTGCGCCAGGTCGAGAGCGGGACCCCGCCCCCGACGGCATCGCGAACTTGCGCAGGCGATCCTCGATGGGATGCTCGGATCGCTCGCGCGCCTCGGCATTCACTTCGACGAGTTCGTTTGGGAATCCGACTTCGTGCGCGACGGCTCGGTCGACCGCGTCCTCGAGCGGCTGCGTCACGCCCCGCACGCGAGCCGGGAGGAGAACGGGGCCTGGGCGATCGATGCCGCCGCGTACGGGTTGCCGAAGGAATCGAGCAAAGTTGTCTTCCAGCGGGCCGACGGGACCAGCCTCTACGTGCTGCGGGACGTCGCGTACCATCTCGCCAAGTTCGCCCGCTTCGACCGGGTCGTGGACGTGCTCGGTCAGGACCACCAGCTGCACGCCCGGACCCTGAACGCCCTCCTCGCCGAGATCGGCGAGCAGCGGACCCCGACCTACCTGATCTATCAGGACATCACGGTCCCCGAAGGGGGACGGATGTCGACCCGAGGGGGTTCGGCGGTGTGGCTCGACCACCTGCTCGCAGAGTCGGTCGAACGGGCGCGAGCGGAGGTGATGGCCCGGCGGGAGGACCTCGACCAGCAGGATACCGACCGCATCGCCGAGGCGGTGGCGACCGGGGCCGTTCGGTATCACATCCTCCGCGTCGCTCCCGAGAAGCCTGTCGTGTTCCGTTGGGAGGATGCGCTCTCCTTCGAGGGTCGGAGCGGACCCTTCATCCAGTACTCCTACGCCCGGGCGTCGAGCGTCCTCCGAAAGGCAGGGGCGGATCCGGAGGGGGCCCACGCCTTCGACGCGGGACAGCTTACCCACCCCGAAGAGCTGGCGCTCGTCCGGATCCTCGCGCGGTTCCCCCGCACGGTCGTGTACGCGGCGCGGACGATGCACGTCCAGGCAGTGGCCGGGTACGCGCACGACCTCGCCGATCAGTTCAACCGGTTCTATCACGCCGTCCCGGTGATCCGGTCGGGCGCGGAACGCGAGAGCCGCATCGCGCTCGTCGCGGCGGTGCGACAAACCTTGGGAAACGCCCTTCTCCTGCTCGGAATCCCCCGACTCGAGACGATGTGACGGGCGAAGTCGGAACGTCCAAATAGCTCGCGTACGTCCGACTCCCTCGAGAAGGCCATGGCATCGATCAAAGAGGACTTCGTCGCGTTCATCACCAAGGGGAACCTCGTCCAGCTCGCGATCGCCTTCGTCATGGGTGCGGCGTTCACCGTGCTCGTCACCGCGATGGTGTCAGACATCTTCACCCCCCTGATCGGGATCGCCGGGAACTTCAATTTCGCCTCGTGGAGCTACACGGTCCACGGAAGTACGATCATGCAAGGGGCGTTCCTCAACTCGCTCATCTCGTTCCTCACGATCGCGCTGGTGGTCTTCTTCGTGATCGCCTTACCCTACCAACGGTGGGTCGACCGACAGGCGGCGAAGGCGCCCGCTGCCACCCCGACCACACGGCCGTGCCCGGAATGCCTCTCTCAGATCCCGCTCGCCGCCCGACGCTGCTCGTTCTGCACCTCGGTTGTAACGCCGGTTTCGCCCGCCGTGTCGGCGCCCGCGACCTAGTGCGACTGCGCGAGCGGGTCCGCAACGGCCGCCTCAGCGAACCCTCGAGCCCGCAGGCGACAGGAATCGCACGTCCCGCAGGGAGTTCGACCACCGGCGTAGCAGCTCCAGGTGAGCGACCAGGGCACACCGAGCCGTTCTCCCCAGCGAACGATGTCGGCCTTGGATTTGGTGAGCAGGGGGGCGCGAACGCGGAAGCGCACCTTCCCCTCTACCCCTGCCTTGGTCGCCACGCGCGCCAGTCGTTCGAATGCCTTCAGGAACGCGGGCCGGCAGTCCGGGTAGCCGGAGTAGTCGATGGCATTCGCCCCGATCACGATCGTGTCGAGTCGGTGGCTTTCGGCGTACCCCAGCGCGATCGCAAGGAGGATCGTATTCCGGGCGGGAACGTAGGTGGACGGGATCTTTTCCTGGCGCACCGGCCGGGAGGAATCCTTCGCCGTCGGTCGGTCAACGACGAATCGAGCAGGGGACCGAGCGGGAGGTGGAGGACGACGTGGCGTTGGACCCGGTAACGCCGCGCGAGGGCGCGCGCGGACCGTACCTCTCGCGCATGCCGTTGCCCGTAGACGACCGTGAGCGCATGCACCGGTCCGCGTTCCCTAGCGACGAGCGCGAGGCAGGCCGCCGAGTCCATGCCTCCCGAGAGGAGGACGACGTTCCCGTGCCGGGTCCGGGCAGAGCTCATCCGACCCCTCCCCACGCGGCAACTATCACCGCCGCGATCGCGACCGCCGAGAGCATCCCGAGGAAGTTCGTGGCGCCTTTCGAAAGATAACCGCGGTTCTCGAGCGTCTCCCCGAGGACGGAGTCGACCTGGCAGCCGAGGAACCCCGCCACGACCACCGCGCCGAGGAAGACGGGCGCCGCCGGCACCGCCGCGGCGAACAGCCGGAATAGCGCGAGGCCGACGATCGCGGTGAGACCTGCGCCCACGAATCCCCAGGCCTCCCCGACGGCCGAGACCCCTCCGTTGGTGCCGGGCGTGACGGGCCGTAAGGTGAGGATGCTGCGTGCTTTGCCCGCGAGCACGCCGAGCTCGCTCGCAAAGGTGTCCGCTGCGCCGAACGCGAGGGCGCTCGCGTAGAGCACCGCGAGCGTCGGGGCAGGGATCAACGGTGGGGCCCAGCCACCGGCGATCGCGAGGCCGGTGGGAAGGACGATGTGCGCGACGACGTTCGAGACCCCCCGCTCCCCCGCCGTGCCCTCCTGCACGTTCTTGCTTCGTTTCTCCTGGATCCGGAACCGGGTGGCCAGTACGCTTGCGACGACGAAGAGGATCAGGAGCGCGAGGAAGGGGAAACCTACCAGGACCACGATCACGACCCCGAAGGCCGCGGCGACCACCCCCGCGAGAGGGGTCAGCGCCCGCGCCGCGACAGCGCCGACGGCAAGTGCAACGGTGAAGATGACTCCGAAGGAGGCGGGGATGATTCCGATACCACGATCCGCCCACGGTCGCCAGAGGGCGGAGGGTTTAACGCCTTCCGAACAACCGGCGGCGATTCCCGTCCTAACCTCTCGCGAGAATGCGCAGTACGGCGTTCTCGAACGTACCGGCGAGTAGGTCGGGACTCAAGTCCCCTTTTGCGAACTCGGCGAAGGATTCCTCGGTGCGGGTTCGATTCGGCACGAGTGCGGTCAGGAGTCCGAGTTTACGTCCGGCTTCGATATCCAATCGGCGGTCGCCGACGATCGCACTCGAAGAGAAATCGATATTCCAGTCCCGTTGGGCCTCCTCGAAGAGCAGGGTGCCGGGCTTGCGGCAAGCGCAGTGGCGCTCGGGCGCGTGCGGGCAGTAATAGAACCCGTCAATCTCGGCGCGCTTCCGGCGAAGAAGCTCGTTCAGACGACGGTGGACTCGTTCCACGTCCTCCCGCGTATAGAGCCCTCGGTCGACTCCGGATTGGTTGGTGACACAGATGACCAGGTACCCGTGCTGACGCGCGAGCGAGAGCGCATCCCCCACGCCGCGGAACAGGTCGAGGCGTTCTGCTTCCTTGAGATAGTGCAGGTCGGGGTTGAGCGTCCCATCGCGGTCCGTGAAGAGCGCTCGACGGACCGGCCGGGCCGGCGGCGCCCGCCCTCCGTTGGTTCCCATTGCCGCAGGGCATCGCCACGAACGATAAGAGTTGAGGCGGGGTGAGAATCCTGTCATGACGTTTCGGCAGGACGGTCCGCTCGACATGCGGGACGAGCACCGATTTTCCACCCTCGATGCAGCCTTTGAACGCGCCATCTCGCCTTGGGAAAAGCCCGAAACCCCGGTAACGCTCCTTTTCTCCGGTGGTGTTGATTCCGGTCTGCTCGCCTGGGCGCTGCGGCACCACCCCGGCCTCACGCTCATCACGGTCGGGGTGCGCGGCAGTCCCGACCTTCGTGCCGCGGAGGAGAGCGCGGCCCTCATCGGGACCCGATGGGTGTCCTCCGAGATCACCGCCCCCGAGGTCCGGGAGCTGGCGGACCGGACCCGTGCCGATACCGTCGACCTCCCGCGAACGACTCGCAACGTCCTCATCGCGTTCGCGCTCGCTCTCGACCGCGCGCCCCGAACGCCGATCCTCTGTGGCCAAGGCGTGGACGAACTCTTTCTGGGCTACGCTCACTTCCATGGGCTGGGTCCCGCCGAGGCCGCGAAACGATCCCAAGCCGACCTCCGCGTTCTCCTCGAGCGCGACTGGCCCCGGTCCCAGCAGATCGCACGGCGGACCGGACGGACGGTGGTCGCGCCGTATCTACACCCGGAATTCGTCGCGGCGGCGGGCGAGGTGCCTATCGAGCGTCGGATGTCCGAACCGGTACCGAAGGGTTTTTTCCGGGAGTGGGCAATGCGACGGGGATTGCCCGCAGTGATCGCGACCCGTCCGAAGCGGGCGCTCCAGTACGGGAGTGGCGTGGATCGCCTCGTTCCCGAGGAGGCGAGGGGCAATCCGGGTCCTCGATAAGCGGGTGTGGCCCCGTTTTCTTCGTCATCGACAGTAGCCCTATATATCCGGGCCCGGGTCCCGGGCCGTGGCGGACGATTCCTCCGATCTCTTCTGCCCGCTCGAGTTTCGATACGGACGGGAGAACGTCCGCGCCCTGTTCTCCCGAGGCGCCCGACTCGCTCGAGCCCTGCGGGTCGAGGCGGCGCTCGCCGCGACCGAGGCCGAGGTCGGGATGATCCCCCCGGAGGCCGCCGTCGCGATCGGCCGGGTGGCCGACCTCGACCACGTCTCCATCGACACGGTCGACGTGTTCGAGCGGTCCCTGCGCCACGACGTCATGTCGATGACCCGCGCCCTCGCCGAAGCCGCGGGGCCGGACGGTCGATGGGTCCACTTCGGCGCCACGAGCGTGGACATCACCGACACAGCCTTGGCGCTTGAACTGAAGGAGAGCGCGGTGGTCCTTCGCCAGGACCTGACCGAGCTGGCGCGTGCGCTGGTCGACCTAGCGAAGCGCCATCGAGCGACCCCCGAGATCGGACGGACTCACGGTCAACACGGGATTCCGATCAGCTTCGGCTACAAGGCCGCGGTCGGCGCCGCGGAAGTGATGCGCCACCGTCGAAGGTTGGACGAACTGCTCCCCCGTCTCGCGGTCGGGAAGATGGCGGGAGCGGTCGGCACGGGCGCGGGCTTTGGGCGACACGCGGTCGCGGTCGAGACGGGCGTGATGCACCGACTGGGCCTGACCGCCGACGAGGCCCCGACCCAGCTCGTGGGGCGGGACCGACTCGCCGAATTCACCAACTGGATGGCGCTCGTCGCCGCGACGGCGGAGCGCCTGTCCACGGAGGTTCGCAACCTGCAACGCACCGAGATCTCGGAGGTCTCCGAGCCGTTCGACGAGGTCCATCAGGTCGGCAGCTCCACGCTGGCCCAGAAACGGAACCCGATCGTCTCCGAGAACGTGAGCAGCTTGGCCCGCCTCGTACGTGCGTTCGCCTTGCCTCCGCTCGAGAACATGGTCCAATGGCACGAACGAGACCTGGCGAACTCGGCCAACGAGCGGATCGTGATTCCGCACGCGATCGTGCTCGAAGATGATTTGCTCTCCAAGCTCGTCGATATTTTCCGGGGCCTGCACGTCGACCCGAAGCGCATGGGGGAGGAGTTGGCCCGCACCGGCGGCGCAGCCATGACGGAGAACCTGATGCTCGCCCTCACGTCCAAGGGCCTCGCGCGGTCCGAGGCTCACGAGGCCCTCCGAAAGCTCACACGGAACCCGGCAGAGGGCCCACCGCTCGCCGACCGCGCCCGAGCCGATACGGCGATCCAGAAACTCCTGACGGCCCACGAGATCGACGAGCTCCTCGACCCGGCCAGCTACGTGCGTGCGGCGGCCGAGAAGACCGACCGGGTAGTGGCGGTCCTCGAGGGCGAGCTAAAGGGATGAGCGTCGAGGGCGAACCCTGGACCGCCACGGTGACCGTTCGGACCCGCAACGACCGTCTCACGGCGATGCTCGAGCGCTCGTTGCGCCCCGAGGCGGACCGGGAAGTGCCCCGCGCGCGCGCCACGCTGCGACGGCCCTCCCCCCACATCGTCGAGCTTGCGATAACCGCACGTGATTCCGGCGCCATGCGGGCCGCATTGAACACGTACCTCGGTTGGGTTTCGTTGGCACTCACCACCCTGCGATCCGCCACGCGGGCGGGCTCATCGCCCGAGCCGCGTGCCCGCTAACGTTCCGCCGAAGCGCTTATGTTCCGCGCCGGGTCAGGCGGCCGTGGCCCTTCCCGCGAAGCTCCAAAACGACCTGAAGCAGTTCCAGCGCCTTCAGCAGGAGCTGGGGAACGCCCAACAGCAGCGCATGCAGATCGACCTCAAGTTGCGTGAGGTCACGCACACGCTCGAGGAACTGAAGACCATCGCCGACGATGCGGTCCTCTACCGGCCGATTGGTGGCCTCCTCGTCCGCGCGAAGAACAAGAAGGAGGTCGAGGACCTGCTCTCGGAAGAGAAGGAGACGGCCGAGGTGCGGGCGAAGGCGATCGAACGCCAGGAAAATCACCTGAAAGATCGCTACACGACGATGCAGCAGGAACTCACCCAGGCCCTGCAGGCCGCGGGCATTCAGCCCTCGGGTTCGACCTCGGAATAGCCCTTTACGATTTCCGGCGGACCAGCCGGTCGGCGATCTCCCGGATCAGGGGTTTGCCTCGGCGTCCTAGGCTACGGCTCCGGTCGAGTCGTTTGAGCGCGCGGGTGGTCAGTTCGGCGATCCGCCGTTCGGAGTACGCGAGGCTTCCGGTGGCGCGGATGACCTCGCGCGCGCGCTCCACGTCCTCCGGGGTCGCCTCGGCGTTACCGAGCACTCGAGTGAGGCGGGTCCGGTCCGCTTCGCTAGCCGACGCCCATGCCCGCACGACGAGCAGCGTCCGCTTCCCCTCCGCGAGGTCGTTCGCGCTCTTCCCGGACTCGTCGGCATCGAAGCCGGCGCCGAGCACGTCGTCCCGCAACTGGAACGCGATCCCAAGGTCGGTCCCGATGGACTCGAGGTCCGCGAGTCCTGCGCGAGACATGCCGCCGAGGACCGCACCGATCCGCAACGGGCACGCCACCGTGTACATCGCGGACTTGAGACGATGGACGTTCAGGACGTCGGCTTCCGTCACCGACCCGGGGTCGAGGGTCCCATTTCGGATGTCGAGCAGCTGTCCGTAGGCGGTGAGCCGGGTCATCCGCACGTACTCGGCCAGGGCGGCGAGCCGGGCCGCAGCGGGCACGGACGTCGAGAGGATCGCCTGCACGGTGAACGGCTCCTCGAGGTCGCCGAGGGTGATCGCGATCCCCATCCCGTATTCCTCGCTGGAGCCCTCGCGTCGCTCCTTGCGATGGCTCGCGCTGACCGCGCGGTGCACGGTGGGCCCCCCCCGACGCTCTTCGGAGTGGTCGATGATGTCGTCGTGGATCAACATCCAGCTCTGGAAGTGCTCGAGCGCCGCCGCCGCCGGGACCGCGGGCCGAGGGGCGCGCCCGGTCGCGAGGTGATACCCCGCAAGCAGGAGGACCGCCCGGAGCCGCTTCCCTCCCCGAAGGGTGAATTCGCTGTTCACCTCCAGATACGGTCGGACAGTGAGGGGGGCGGTTTTTCGTTCTCGGCGATACGAGGCCCGCAGTTCCGCCTCGACCGGGCGAAGGTACCGATAGAGTTCGGAGAGATTCACGAAGATTGCGTGTGGACACCCGCGTATTTAATGCACCCGGGTTTCCGACTGAGTCGTGGCGTCCACGGCATTCGTCCAGCTCTCGGGGGACTCGTCGAGGCGATGGGTCAACGGCTCGACGCGGCGAAGCCACTCCCCGAGGGTCTGGTCCTCCGAACCGAGGACGGTTTCCTCTATGCCTTCCTCGAGGACCCCGACCAGGTTTCCCTCGATACGATCCGCCGCGTGTTCGAGGCCGGCGATGGTACTCCCGCGCACCTGGTCGTACTGACACCCGGGCACCTGCCCCTCGCGATCGCCGCCGAGGTGCAACAGCGCTCGGGTACCCTGGTCGAGGGAGCGCGCTTCGCGGAGCTTGCGCGTCAGCTCGGGCTCGAGTCGCTGCTGGGGGAGGAACCCCGGGCTCCCGGCGCCGCCCGACCCCGGCTCCTTCCGAGCGCCCGGCTTTTGGACGCGGCGATGAGTCGGGCTCGAACCTGGCTCGAATGGGGAGTTCCCGCTCTCGCATTGCGATTCTACCGTCAGGCCACCGATCTCAAGCCGGGCTTCCTTCCGGCCAAGATCGGCGTCGGACGTTCCTTGCTGGGCCTGGGGCTGACGGACGATGCCGACCGCGCGTTCATGGAGGTGATCGCGGTCCGACCCGCGGACCTCGATGCGTGGCTAGGCAAGGCGGCCGTGCTCGGCGCCCGGGCGAGGCCGAAGGAGGAGATCGAGGTCTATCGGGCGTTGCTCGCGGAGGACGATGCGCGTGTCGAGGTCCGGGCTCACCTGGTCGCCGCGCTCGTCGAGCTCGGCGACTGGGCGGCGGCGCGGGTAGAGGTGGAAGCGATGCTCTCGACCACCCCGGAGGACCCCCAGCTCCGGTTCCTGCATTCGGTGACGCTCACTCGGACCGGGGAGAAAGAGGGCGCCGACCAGGAGCGGGACGAGGCTCGGCAGCTGGGACTCACCCTAGAACGAGAGACCGCGCTGTGCCTCCACCTCGGTCTTCCCCCGCCTTCTCCGCCGACCACAAGGGGGATGGCTCCGACCATCGCGGGTCCGGTCCGCCGCGCCCGTTCGCCGCCGCGGCCGAAGCCGCGCCGCCGTGCGGTGGGAAAACCCGTCCTTGCGCCAAAGGCCCCCGCGGCGAGGGCTCGGACTCCCGTCCGGCGACCGGCGCACCGAAAACGTAACTAAGCGTCCGCCGACTCGACGCGTACCCCGAGGTCGCGATGCGTGTCGTTTCCGTGCTCCCGAGCGCGACGGAGATCGTGTATGGCCTGGGTCACGGCGCGGAGCTAGTGGGGCGGAGCTCGGAGTGCGACTTCCCCCTCGAGGCGACCTCGCTGCCAGTGGTGATGCGCCCACGAACCTGGGATTCGGCCCAACCTTCCCGGGAGATCGACGCACGGGTCCGGAACGTGCGCGGGCGGCGCGAGAGCCTCTACGAGCTCGACATCGACCTGTTGGCCCGGCTCGAACCGGACGTGCTCTTAACGCAGGACCTCTGCGGCGTCTGTTCGGTCACGGACGCGGAGGTCGCCGCGGCCTGTGCGAAGGCCGACGTCGCTCCGCTCATCGTCTCCCTGACCCCCCGCACCCTCTCGGAGGTTTGGTTCAGCATCGAGACGGTGGCAGGTGCACTCGACGATCCGTTTCGGGGGCGGGAGTTCAGGCGCACACTCCAAGCCCGAACGGCCCCGAACCGACTCCCCGCTCGGCCGCCCCGGGTCGCGGTGGTGGAATGGCTCGATCCCCCGATCCTCGCCGGTCTCTGGGTACCGGAGATGGTCCGAGCCGCGGGAGGGTCCGTCGTGGGCACTCGGCGCGGGAAGCCCGGCGTCCGCACCACGTGGAAGGAGATCGCGGAGGGCTCCCCGGACCTCCTCGTCCTGAGTCCGTGCAGTTTCTCCGTGGAACGGAGCCGGCGAGAGCTCCTCGATGAGGAGTTGCGGCGGGCCATCTCGGAGGTCCCGGCGCCGAAGGGCGTCTACGTCGCCGATGAAGCGTACTTTTCCCGTCCCGGACCGCGCCTCGCGGACGGCGTAGACCTCGTGCGACACCTCCTCACGGGCGCGTCCTGGCGTCCCCCGATCCCCGTGGAGCCGTTCGCCCGCCCGTCGGAGGCCGCCTCCGCATGAGCTCGGGCCAACCACTGCCGTACGGGTACTCGTGGAGTTCGCCCCTCCCGCAGACGGGACACGTCACGACTTCGCGGGGCGAAGTGGTGCAGATCACGGTCGCGTTCGCGGTCCTCACGCTCGACCTGGTGCTGTTGTTGAGCGGCTCGGACCTCCTCTTCGGCACCAACGTATCGAGCGTGACCTACCTCGTCACCCCCACGATCGTGGCGGTCGCCGCGACGGCGGCCCTCACGGGGTTCCTCGCGCACGAGATGGCCCACAAGGTCGTCGCGCAACGACGCGGGTACTGGGCGGAGTTCCAGTGGTCTCCGGTCGGCCTCCTGTTTTCCGTGTTCACCGCCGCCTTTGGGTTCCTCTTCGCGGCACCGGGGGCCACGCGGGTCGGCGGAATGTCCGACCCTCGGGAGTGGGGTCGCACGGCCCTGGCCGGCCCGGTGATCAATCTCGTTTTCGGGGGAATGTTCTACGCCACCGCCGTGGTCGCCTGGAGCGCCGGGGCATCCGCCTTCCGTTGGCTCCTGCTCCTCGCGTTCATCAACTCGTGGTTCGCCGTGTTCAACCTCATCCCATTCGGCGTCCTCGACGGAGCGAAGGTCGCGCGCTGGAGCTGGGGAATCTGGGCCGCGGTCATGACGGTCGCGGTCGCGGTGGGGGCGGTCAGCTGGCTCTCCTTCTTCTACTACGGGACTCCCTTCCTGCACGGCTGAGGTCAATCGAGCGTGCCGCGGCCCAGGGTCCTCGAGCTCGGACAGGGACGCCTGCTCGTCGACATCGATTTTCGCGATACGGAGGGGCTCGTCGCGGCCTATTTGCTCCCGGAGGAGGACGGATGGTCCCTGATCGAGACCGGGCCCACGTCCTGTCGCGACGCCCTGCTCGAGGGCATCCGACATGCGGGGGTCGCCCGGGAGGAGATCCGGCGTGTCTTCGTCACCCATATCCATCTTGACCATGCGGGGGGCGTGGGGGCGCTGGCGGACCAACTCCCCCGGGCTACCTTCTATGCGCACGAACTCGGGGTGCCGCATCTGATCGACCCGACGAAGCTGATTGCGAGCGCCCGCCGCGCGTGGGGCGCGGCGGCGGATCCCCTGTGGGGAGCGATACTACCGGTACCTCCGCCGCGGATCGTGGCGCTGCACGGCGGCGAACGCTTTCCGCTCCGAGGCGGCGAGCTCTCGGTCCTCGCGACCCCCGGGCACGCCAAGCATCATCTCGCGTTCTTCGATTCCGCGACCCGCGGGATATTCGCCGGGGACGGCGCCGGGGTCCGGCTCGAGCGGAGTGCGCGGATCCGGCCCGCGGTGCCTCCGCCGGACCTCGACCTCGAACTCCTGTTCTCCAGCCTAGAGGCCATGCGGCGAATGGACCCGGCGCTCGTCCTCTACAGCCATTTCGGACCGAGCCCCGATGGCGCGGTCGACCTGGTGCGCTACCGAACGATCGTGGAGGAATGGCGGGACGTGGCGCTCGCTGCCGCGCGAGAGAAACCCGAGGCAAACTATATCGCGGAACGATTGCGGGAGCACGATACTCCTTCCGCGGGAGGGGAACAGAGGGATGCCCCGGCCCCGGATGACCGGTCGGTACTTGTCTCGGGGTACGACCTCGCCGCGCAGGGCTTCCTCCGCTACTTCGAGACCCGCGGGTCGCTTCGAGAGGGGTTAGCCTGACGGAGATCGACGCGCGTTCCCGCCGCCGCGCCGCCTTCACCTTGTTTCTCGCCCGGGCGGTCTACGCGTTCAGCTGGTACAACGTTGGAGCCGTGCTACCGCTCATCGGTTCCGGGCTCGATATCCATACGGCCGAACTGGGGCTCGTGCTCGGCTCGTTCCTCCTCGGCGCCGCCGTGTTCCAGATCCCTGCGGGATTTGCCGCCCTCCGATGGGGGAGCCGACGCGTCTGTCTCGCCGCGCTGGCGATGATGGGCGCCTTCGCCCTCGCCTCCGCGTTCTCTCCGGATTGGTACGTCCTCGCCGCTCTCCGCTTCGGTACCGGCGCCGGCGCTGCGTTCTTCTTTGCCCCCGCCCTCGGACTGGTGGCAACGTACTATCCGGCGGGAACCCGGGGTCCCATCTTTGGCCTCTACAACGCGGGGTTCAGCGCGGGAGCGGCGGCGGGAATTCTGATCGGTGCCGTGCTCGGGAGCGAGTTCGGATGGCCGTGGGCGCTCGCGGTCGGTGGGCTCGGTCTCCTCGTGCCGGCGGCGGGGGCTGCGTTCGTCCTGCCCGAGACCCCCGTCCCGATCGCCCGTCGAACCGTTTCCGAACTCGTCCACGCCGCCACGCCGGTCCTTCGGTCGCGCCCGCTCTGGGCGCTCGCCTTGGCGCTCACCGGGGTCTGGGCTGCGTTCTACATCGTGGCGCAGTACTTTGTCGAGTTCGCCGCGACGGTCCATCCAACCTGGAGCCTCACGCTTGCAGCGAGCCTCCCGACCGTAATGATCCTCGTGGAGATCGTGGGCGGCCCGATCGGCGGCATCTTCGGCGAGCAGCGGCGCGACATGCGCTATGCGCTCCTGATCTTCGGGGTCCCGGCTGCCCTCGCGGTCATCCTCATCCCATTCGTGCCGCTCGCGGGACTCGTTGCGGTCTTTGTTTTCCTCGGATTCGCCGACGGGGTGGTATTCGCCGTCCTCTATCTCATCCCCTCCTACTACGCCGAGGCGGCCGGAGACGGCCTCGCCCTAGCGCTCGCCCTCGTCAACTGCGTTCAGATCTTTGCCGGTAGTGCCCTAGCGATCGCGTTCGGATTCATCGCGGCCGGGTACGGATACACCGTTGCGTGGGTCTTCGCCGGGGTCGTCGGGGTCGCGACTCTGCCGCTCTTGATCTGGGTCCAAGGTTCCCACAGCGACGCCGCGACGACACCGGACGTCGAAGTTCGGGGTACCGGGCATCCGGGCGAGCGTAGTGCGGAATCCCCCGGGGAACCTCGGGAGTTCGGTCTTTAGTATCCCCCCGACCGTGGAGACGGTGCAGCCCCGTGGTGTAGTGGCCAAGCATGCTGGCCTTTGGAGCCGGCGACAGCGGTTCGAATCCGCTCGGGGCTAGTTCACACCACTCGCCTTCTGGCTAGGGCGTTCCGCGGGCGGCGCCTGAAGAACCGACCGTCCCGGAAGGGGTTGCTTGAGTACGTCCCCGCAGTGAGCGAAGTTCACTCCACGAATCACTGGCTCCCGCCGCGACAAAGTTGCTGAGGCCGGCCCTCTTGGCTGCGAGAGATCTTGATGCAGGGGGATGGCTCCGCCGGATCAACAAAGGCCGAAGTCGGCAGTCGAAACGACGGCTACGGGTACTGCTCGCAGGTGATATCGAAGACGAACGTAGGAGTGTACACTCCGTTCTGTGAGGGCAGCGTGACGTTCAGCCAGAGGGACGCTGGGGGGTTGGAGTTGGCGTTCTCCCCCGAGAAGTTCAGTGGGAACGGGTGAGCGCTCCAGACGCCACTCTTGAGCTGTGCCTCCAACGATAGAATCGCAAAGGGGGAGAGCGCGACGATCCCGTTCACACTGCAGTTCACTGGGACGCCGGGGGGAAAGAGGTCTTCATAGATTGTCAGGCCGAGCCGCACCGCGCTTCCTGCGGGAGCCTGAATTGTCCAAACAGAGGGCGATTCGCTGGTGGCATTGAACCAAGCTCCGACGTATTCGAAAACATTCGTCGCCGTCTTACCCGCCGGCACATTGGTGTAGTTGAACCATAGATTTGCACCGTTAACGAGCACGTCCGTCGGTCCACTCGCCCGGGTCTCCAGGTAGAACGTGGCGAATACGACGCTCAGGACCACGACTACGACGGCGGCGATGGCTGCCCAACGTCGGACTCGATGCGGTTTTTGAGTGATACCGGTTGGTCGCGGCCCACCGGGTTCTAGAGAGGATCCGGGGGGCGGTGTGCCGGCCGATCCGACGAGCGCCGCCATCCATTCGCCCCGCCGGGATTCGGCTCCGAGGTATTCAACCTATCCGTGTCAGGCTGCGGTTCTGGAGTACGGAAATTAGTTCCCTCTCCCGCCCAAGAAGAACCTGCCCTCCTGCCTTCCACTGGAAAGGGGGGTTCGAAGGGGGGACCGACCTTCGGTTCCTGGCAGCGTCTCCTTCCCCCGAGGTCCTTCGGTCGCGTGACCAAGCTCACCGACCGTCGCATCGAGTGGCTGATCCGCCAGGCGCAAGGAACCGTTCGGCCTCGCGAGACGGTCGGTCAGATGGCCGCCCGCTGGGGCGTCACGCCTCGCTGGCTGAGGAAGCTCCTTCAACGGTGGCGCCAGTCCGGGGTCGTGCCCCACCTCAACCCCCGACGGCGACCTCCCGGGCCTCCGCTGACCGACGAGGAGAAGCAGGCGATAGAGGAGGAACACCGTCGGTCGCCTCGCGGCGCCACGAAGCTCTGGCGAGCTCTGGCGCGACGCGGAGTCCGCATCCCGCACGAGAAGGTCTACCGCTACGCCCGGAGCCAAGGCTGGGCGGTACCCAACCCGCGCAAGCAGCGACCCCGGGGCCGATGTCGATACGAGCGGGAGCACACGGGCTCTCTGGTGCACACCGACTTCCACCGAACCAGCCTGGACCATCCCCACGTCATCCTCTACGAGGACGACGCCAGTCGGAAGGTGCTGGCCGGGGGCGAGTTCCCCGAGCAGTCGACCGAGCATGCGATCGAGATGCTCGAGGAGGCGATCGCGGAGGCGGCGAGCTGGGGCCTCTCGATCCGCGAGGTGAACACCGACCGGGGGACGGAGTTCTTCGTCAGTCCGAAGGTCGACCGGCCGGACGCCAGCCCGGGGCAGTTCCAGCGATTCCTGGCGGAGCACGGGATCCGCCATGTCGTCAGTCGGCTGAAGAACCCACAAACCAACGGCAAGCTAGAGCGGTTGTGGTACCAGTACCGACCGCCATCGGTGGCGGTTCCCCACGCTGGGGGAGTTCATCGAGTGGTACAACGACCAGATCCACGACGCGCTGTGGCTGGAGATGTACGAGACCCCGCGGGAGGCGTTCCAGCGGAAGCTACCCCCCGAGGTCCTCCTGGGACTCCACCTACGTCAGGTCGCGGCGATCGCAGGAGAGGCATGACCGACGGAGATCCTCCCCCGAACCCCCACCGTTCAAGTACCGGAACTAATACCCGTACTCAACAGTGTCAGGCTGCGGTACTGAGCCTTGAGCGGTTTTCTAGCGCCGGGGGTGTGCAAAGAGGCCGGTCTCCGAAGGGAGGGCGGAGTCCGGCTTTTCGCGGGTGGGCTAGGTCTTCTCCTTCCTGCGTCGCTCGGCCCGTGGCTGGGGCCCCATTTCCTTCGGACCGCAGCACGCGTTTAGGGATTCCGAGCCGGAAGAACCTGGAAACCAGCCTCCGAAAAATTGTGGTCGAAGGTGAAGGCGCGACCGATTTCGAGCTCTTGCATCAGGACAAAGCTCGTGCAATCGGTCAGGCTCCACCGCTTGTCCTCATGAGCGAGCATCAGCTCGACCGCATGGTCGAAGTCGCGCTCGGAGACCCGCAGCATTTGCAGGTTTGACGAGCCGGTGAGAAGGCCTCGCAGACTTCGCACTGGACCGATTCCGAGCCGCATACGAAGGAGCGTGTAGGTCTCATCGAGAACATAATCCGTGGTCAGGATTCTGCCGAACTCCCCCTCGGTCACGCGCCCGAAGAGCTTGACCGCATCCTCGTTGCGGCGCTCACGATTGTCTGCGAGCGCGTACCAAGCGCTCGAGTCGACAAGGATCATTCTAGGGGACCATACAGGATTTCGTCGTGATGCTCGGCCACGTTCGTCCTCGGTCCCTTTCTCCGGACGAGAGGGAATGCGGTAAAAAGCGGATCTGACGGGTCCACGTTGTCCGGCAACAGCTGCGCCCGAAGGGCGGCCCGAATCCAATCCTGCATCGTCTTACCTTCACCGCGTGCCTTCCGGCGGAGGAGCTCGTACTCTGCTTCCGGAACTCGGGTTTGGATTAACTTCATACAATCTGCTATCTGTTACTGACTATATGAGGGTGCCCGGCCCTGGTTGAGCCTGGCGAGTGCGGATGGGAGCCTCCACCGCCGTCGCCGGGGTCGGACCCGGACCGATTCCGATCATTGAAATGGGTTCATGGAGCGGCCGAGGAGGCCCCCCGAGAGTTGGACGCGCAAAGTTCCGTGGGTTTGATCGGCCAGCATGCGTATGCACGCCGCGGATGTATCCAACTTATCCCGTTGCGGCAGGCGAATCCGCTCAGGGCGATATCCCCCTCCTGAGTGGTTTACGGCGCGCCCGCCCCTGTGGAACTCGCGAGCACGGCAGGAAACCCTTGACGGACGGTGGGAAACTTGAGTTCCAGACCCAACAGGTCCTTCGCCCGCTGATTGCGGGCTCTACGAGAGCTCGTGAACGTCTCCGCATTCACGCGCCCTACCATGAGGGACGCGAGCCATACCGGGACGGTCCGCCGAACCGGAGGTCGTCCGAGGCTTGCTGCCAAGCTTGCTTGCCACGCAGATTGGGTCAGCGGCTCGTCGTCGACGATGAGGAACTCCTCTCCCCGGTGAGCGCGCTCCACCGCGGCCCGAATCCCTTCCCCGACGTCCGTCGACGACACCAACGACGAGTAATTGGACCCGAGGCCGACCAGCACCCCCCGGTTCTGGCGAATTCGGTTAGCGAATCCCGGGAACCAGCCGGACGGCCCGTAAATGAGTCCCATCCGGAGCGTGACGAGCGGAAGCCCCCACTCCCGCTGCGCCTCGGCGAGGAGCGCACGGGAGAGGACACTGAGGTGCGAATAACCGCTGGGCGCCGAAGCGCGGGGCGTGGATTCGTCGAACCATGCTTCGCCCGTCGGGGCGTAGTCTTCGAGGCCGCTCAGTGCCACATAGGTATGGAGCGAGGCCGCCTGGGCACGCACCTTCGAGAGGAGGAAGGCGACCATTCGTCGCCGCACCTCCGCCCCACGACGGGCCTTGCCCAAAGTCAGCGGCCGGAGAATCGGACCTGCGTTGCGTCCACGACGGCCGTGATCCCTTCCATCGCCGCTTGCCAGTCGCCTTGGCCCGACAGGTCTCCGACGACCGTGGCAACTTGTTGGCCCTGGAATAGTTTCGCTGCCTCGGGTCGCCGGATCAGCGCCCGAACGGTGTGGCCGTGCGCAGCCAGTGCCCGGGTGGCCGCTTCGCCCACCAGGCCGGTCGATCCGACGACGAGGACGGTCTCGGACACCACAACCTCGCTCAAGGGCCGGGCAGAATAAAGCGTGGGGTTGGTCCGCCCTTCCCCCCCAGAGGCCTATGCCCGGTCCGGCGAGGGCTTAACCTCCGGGCCTGATACCGTCCGGGTGGTTCCATGGCAGTCGATCCAGACAAGTTGAACCAGTTCGTCGGAAAGTTTCTCGGCGATGTCGGTGCTGCTATCCACGGACCGACCATCTTGATCGGAGAACAACTCGGTCTCTACAAGGCCCTGGCCGCGGGCGGACCAATGAGCTCGGAGCGACTCGCGGAAAAGACCGGCATTCCAGAACGCTACGCCCGCGAGTGGCTCGCGGGGCAGGCAGCTTCCGGGTACGTCAGAGTACCAGTGCCGGCGCCGGACGTTACTGGATGACGCCCGAACAGGCGTTCGCCTTGACGGTGGAGGACAACCCGGTCTACATTCCGGGGGTGTACTACACGATCGGGTCCGTCTACAAGGACCAACGGAAGATCGCCGAGGCGATCAAGTCCGGCAAGGGGTTCGGCTGGCACGAACACCACAACGACCTCTTCATCGGCACGAAGAAGTTCTTTCGACCCGGCTATCTCGCCAATCTCGTGAGTTCCTGGCTCCCGAGCCTCGAGGGGGTCGTGCCGAAGCTCGAGGCGGGCGCCCGCGTCGCTGATGTCGGCTGCGGTCTCGGCGCCTCGACCATCATCATGGCCAAGGCGTTTCCGAAATCCAAGTTCATCGGCTTCGACTACCACTTGGAGTCGATCGAATGGGCCCAGAACGATGCGGTGACGGCGAGTGTGACCCCCAACACGGACTTTGAGGTCGCGACCGCGAAGGATTTCCGGGGGAAGGACTACGACCTCATTTGTTTCTTCGACTGTCTCCACGACATGGGCGACCCCGTCGGTGCGGCGCACCACGCGCTCAAGACGCTCAAACCGGACGGGACGCTGATGGTCGTCGAACCGTTTGCCCACGACCGGGTCGAACAGAACATGAATCCGGTCGGCCGGATCTTCTATAACGCGTCCCTCTTGGTCTGCGTCCCCGCGTCCCTATCTCAGGAGGTCGGGAAAGGTTTGGGGGCTCAGGCGAGCGATGCGAGCCTGTTCGAAGTGTTCCGCGACGCGGGATTCACGCGGGTTCGGAAGGCGATCGAGACGCCATTCAACCGGGTCTTCGAAGCACGGCCCTGAACCCAGTGAGCCGGTGGCGCATTCGGCCCTCCCAACGTTCAAAAGGCAGGCGTAGCTGTCGGGAGCCGGGGTCGAAGAACGACATGGGCCGCTACGTCTTCACCCGGTCATCGGTAGAGGACCTCCCATGACCGGCATTCGAAAGGAGACCGACAGCCTCGGCGAGGTCGACGTTCCCGCAGACAAGCTTTGGGGAGCGCAGACCCAGCGATCCCTTGAATACTTCAGCATCGGCCAAGACCTCATTCCGCGGGAGATGATCACCGCTTACGCGACGCTGAAGAAGGCCGCCGCGATCGCCAACCATGACGGCCATCGGCTGGCCGAGGGACCCTACCGGTTGATCGGTACAGGTCTGCGACGAGATCCTTGCCGGCCAGCATCACGACATGTTTCCGCTTCACGTTTGGATGACGGGGAGCGGCACCCAGTTCAACATGAACGTGAACGAGGTGATCTCCAACCGCTGCTGCCAACTTGCTGGGACGCCGCTCGGAAGCAAATTGCCGGTGCACCCGAACGACCACGTTAACATGGCCCAATCGACCAATGACACCTTCCCGTCCGCCATGTACATCGCCGCGGCCATGAGCGTGAAGCAGAAGCTGGTCCCGGCGGTAAAGGCGCTCGAGGCGGCGATCGCTTCGAAGGCCGAAGCGTGGCGCGACATCGTGAAGATCGGGCGGACTCACCTGCAGGACGCCACGCCCCTGGCCCTCGGCCAAGAGTGGTCCGGTTATGCGGGAATGCTGGCGGAGGACCTGGAGCGGATCGAGGACGCATTGAAGGGCGTGTACCGACTCGCCTTGGGCGGGACCGCGGTCGGGACCGGCATCAATTCGGCGCCCGGTTTCGGCGAGGCGGCGGCGGCCGAGATCGCCCGGTCCACGGGTCTGCCCTTTGTAAGCGCACCCAACAAGTTCGCGGTGCAGGGCGCCCACGACGCGCTGGTGCAGCTTTCCGGTACGCTTCGTACGCTCGCCGGCTCGCTCTACAAGATCGCGAATGATATCCGACTTTTGTCCTGCGGTCCTCGAGCGGGGTTCGCCGAGCTGTCGATCCCGGAGAACGAGCCCGGGTCGTCCATCATGCCGGGCAAGGTGAACCCGACGCAGGCCGAGGCGCTGACGATGATCGCGGTCCAGGTGATGGCGAACGACGTCGCCGTCGGCTTCGGCGGCGCAGGAGGTTACCTCGAGATGAACGTCTACAAGCCCCTGATGATCTACAACGTCACCCACTCGATCACGATCATGGCGGACGGGTGTACCAACTTCCGCAAGTTCTTGATCGAGGGGACGGAGCCGAATCGGAAAAAGATCCAGGAGTACGTCGACCGCTCCCTCATGCTCGTGACCGCTCTCTCGCCGGTCATCGGCTACGACAAGGCGTCACAGATCGCGCACTATGCCTTGGAAAACGACCTCACACTGAAGGCCGCCGCGCTGAAGCTGGGCTTCGTGACCGAAGAAATGTTCGACCGAGTGGTCGACCCGGCGAAGATGATCAAACCGCAGTAGCACGACCCCCTGCGCGGTCTGAAACCGCGAGTTTCAAGAGGGCCGAGATGCCGACATCCCTAGGTCCTGACGAGGGAACCCCAATCGGTGGGTCCTCGTCCCGAGGATCAGCCCCGTACCGACCTCCACAACTCGACGGAGAACCCATCCGACACCACCCTGCTGCAGGTCCCCAAGGTCGGTCCTGCTCCGCGCCGGGGGCCGCGGTACACGCTGAAGCATCTGAATCTCCTCACAATCAGGCCCTCGGCCTTCGACCGGATTTATCCACCACGCGCGACCGCACGCCCCGCCGTGAGATCGACCGTTCAAGGGCCCGTCCCGGGCGGAGGCATGAGCTTCGGCTGGATGGCTTCGGCGGGACTCGTCGGCGCGGTCGGCTTTTCCGGTAGGGGAAGGAATTCCTGAAGTCGGCCTTGAGCCGCCTGGACCGCGGGCAGGTCCCCCCCGGGACCCCGTAGGACGTACGCCACGCCGACCGCCAGCAGCGCTCCGGCGAGCGGACCCGCGAGGTAAATCCAGTAGTGAGCGAAGTTCCCGAGGATGAGGTCGGGCCCGAACGACCGCGCCGGATTTCATCGACGCGCCGCTGATCGGGCTCCCCCAGAGGCCCGCGAGAGCGATGTATCCTCCCACCGCGAGCGCTGCGATCGGACCCACGTTCTGTGCCTTGGAGGCCGTTCCGAGGATGACGCTCACGAGCCCGAGCGTGAGGACCAGCTCCATGACCAGCGCCTGGACGTCCGAAATTCCCGGACCGGGGTGGGTCGCACCCAGCATCCCGACCCTACCGAACATCAGGGCGAGGAACCCGCACGCCAGCGCCGCCCCGAAGAGTTGGGAGCCGATGTACCCGGGGACTCGCCTCCAGGGAAAGTCCCCTCGGGCCGCAAAGGCGATGCTCACAGCCGGATTGAGGTGCGCTCCCGAAACCGCTCCCATGAACAGGATTACGGCCATCACCATGAGGCCGGGCGCCACGACGGCCGCGGTGGGAGAGACCGAACCCGGGACTACCGCGTTCACTACCGTCGCGCCGGCAGCGACGACGACCAGGAAGAACGTTCCGATGACCTCGGCGAACAGCCGCCGCCACTCGAGTCGAGGGTCGTCGAATGCTTGGCGGTTGATCGGAAACCGCCATAGCAGGCTCGTCACCGTGGTCCGATCGGCCACCACGTCGGGGGGAGTTGCGACCGTCATGGCGAAAGAGTCCTCCGGAAGCGCACCCTGGGTAACGAGCGGGGTCGGGAGTCCGCTTCCCCCATGCCGTGAGGGGATTGGGGGGAGTGATATCCGCCTTTCGAACGGTCGAATCTCCCAACCCCAAGATCCCCCGTCCCTCGGCATGCCGGGACCCTTCCACATTCGTCATCACGGTGAGCATCTGACCGAGAGGGGACGCACGAGTTCCCCGTGAAATTGATCGGCGGGGTGAATCAGTCCAGTCCGTCTCCGGGCGACGCGTCCCGGGCGGATTCCGCCGTCATCCTCTCCTCAAGGACGCTGCGGACCACGATCATCCCGGAGAATGGCATCGGGCGGCAGCCCGTGTGATGAGTGCATTACGATCGGCAGGGCTCGAACGATACACCCCCAGCGGGTGCCGTTCCGGGCCCCGCCACCTTTTCCTCCTTCCGGTGTTCCCGCACCAACAATGAGCGACCGGGACCAGACATGCATCAACACGATTCGATTCCTCGCAGTGGATTCGGTTGAAAAGGCAAAATCGGGTCATCCCGGCCTTCCTCTTGGTGCCGCTCCGATGGCCTACGTCCTCTGGGACCGCTTCCTCCGCCACAACCCGGCCGATCCCCACTGGCCGAATCGCGACCGATTCGTCCTCTCGGCCGGCCACGGGTCGGCCCTGCTCTACGCGCTGCTCCACCTCACGGGCTACGACCTTCCCATCGAGGAACTCCAACGATTTCGGCAGTGGGGTAGCCGGACCCCGGGCCACCCCGAGTACGGCCGCACGCCCGGCGTCGAGGCAACGACCGGCCCGCTCGGACAGGGATTCGCGATGGGGGTCGGGATGGCGATCGCCGAGCAGCACCTGGCGGCGGCGTGGAATCGGGACGGGTATCCGCTCGTCGACCACTGCACGTACGGGATCGTCTCCGACGGCGACCTCATGGAAGGCATCTCCTCCGAGGCCGCGTCGCTCGCCGGCGCACCTCGGGCTCGGGAAGTTGATCTATCTTTACGACGATAACCACGTCTCGCTCGAAGGGCCGACCATCTGGGCCTTCACGGAGGACGTCGGGCGTCGATTCGAGGCCTACGGTTGGCAGGTGCTGCGGGTGGCCGGACGGCAACGACCTCGCGGCCATCGAGAAGCGCCCTCGGGAAGCGCAGAGCGGACACCGCACGACCCAGCCTCGATCTGCGTCCGTACCCACCTCGGCTACGGCAGCCCCGTCCAGGACACCCGCGAGGCCCACGGCGAGCCCCTCGGGCCCGGCCAATCTGCGGGCGACGAAGGAGAAGCTGGGCTGGCCTCTCGAACCCACGTTCCTCGTGCCAGCGGAGGCCCGTGCTCACTTTCGTGAGGCGCTGGAACGCGGCGCTCGGTGGCAGAAGGAGTGGGAGACGCTCCGTGACCGCTTCGGTCTCAGCAACCGGCCGAGCGGGCGCGGACAGATCGAAGACCAGTACGCGGGAACGCTCCCGGCAGGCTGGGACTCGGACCTGCCCGCGCTTTCGTCCGAGCGACGGACCGACTGGCGACCCGCGACGCCTCCCAGAAGGTACTCACCGCACTCGGACCCAAGCTCCCCGCGCTCATCGGGGGCGCAGCGGACCTTTCCCCTTCTACGAAGACGCTGCTCCCCGGGTTCCCGGATTACTCCGCGACCGACGGGCTTGGACGTAATTTCCACTTCGGCGTCCGGGAGCACGCGATGGTCAGCGCGCTCAACGGCATGGCGCTCCACGGCGGGCTCCTCCCGTACGGGGGGACGTTCCTCGTCTTCTCGGACTACGCCCGGGGGGCGCTCCGGCTCGCTGCGCTGCAGCAAACGCACGCGATCTTCGTCTTCACCCACGACAGCATCGGCATGGGGGAGGACGGACCGACCCACCAACCCATCGAACAGCTCGTGAGTCTACGCGCGATCCCGGACTTCTGTCTCTATCCGGCCGGCCGACGCGAACGAGACCACCGCAGTTTGGCGGCTCGCCGTCCAGCGACCGGGTCCCACGGCACTCGTCTTCACTCGTCAAAAAGTCTCCGTCCTCGACCCGGCTCGCTATCCGATCGCGGAGGGGGTCCCTCGGGGCGGATACGTTCTCTCGGAGGCGCCGGCGGGTCCGCCAGGCGGTCGTCCTCGTCGCGACCGGTTCGGAGGTCTCCCTCGCCCTCGATGCGCAGGCGAAGCTCGGCGACCTCGGTGTGGCGGCGCGGGTCGTGTCTCTGCCGTGCTGGCGCCTGTTCGACGAGCAATCGCCGGCGTACCGCGACTCGGTCCTCCCCCCCGGCACTCCCGAAGGTCTCCATCGAAGCGGGGACGACCCTCGGGTGGGCGCGGTACGTCGGTCCCGGCGGGGCATCGATCGGGATCGACCATTTCGGTGCCTCGGCTCCCGGGCCGGTGCTTCAGCGGGAGTTCGGCTTCACCATGGACCACGTCGCTCGAAGTGACGATGCGAGTGCTGGGGCGGCCGAAGCGGGGCGGGTCCGCCGTGACCAGTCTCTCCGAGCTTCTCTCCCGCGGCCAATCGCCGTGGCTGGATTACATCCGACGTAGCTTCTCGACGAGCGGCGAGCTCGAGCGGATGGTCGAAGAAGGACGGGATCACCGGGGTAACGATCAATCCGACGATCTTCGAGAAGGCGATCGCAGGAAGCCATGATTATGACGACGCGTTGAAAGATCTCCTCGACCCACGAACCCCACCTCGGTCCGGCCGAGCTCTATGAGCGGCTGGCGGTGGAGGATGTCCGTCCGCGCGGCGGACGTCCTGCGGCCGGTGTTCGACCGCACCGAGGGCAAGGACGGTTTCGTCAGCCTCGAGGTCGCTCCCGGCCTCGCCCACGATACTGCGGGCACTGTCGCCGAGGCGCGCCGGCTCTGGGCTGAGGTCGATCGGCCCAACCTGCTGATCAAGGTCCCGGGAACGCCCGAAGGGGTCCCAGCGATCGAGGAGTTGCTCTCCGAAGGGATCAACGTCAATGTGACCCTTCTGTTCTCCCTCTCTCAGTACGAGGCCGTCGCCCAGGCGTACCTGCGTGGGGTCGCGCGGGCCCGGGACCCGGCGCGGGTCGCGTCGGTCGCGTCCGTCTTCGTCAGCCGGATCGACACCGCCGTGGACCGCGCCCTCGACGCCGCGAACGTGGCGACGGCTACCGCCCTCAAGGGAACGGTCGCCCTCGCCAACTGTCGCGTGATCTATGCGCGATTCCAGGAGATCTTTCAAGGGCCGCTCGTTCGCCACTCCGAGTGCCCGGGGAGCGCGGCCTCAACGTGTGCTCTGGGCCAGCACGAGCACGAAGGACCCCCACTACCGCGACACGCTCTACGTCGAGGAGCTCATCGGACCCGAGACCGTCGACACGATCCCTCCCGCGACTCTTGCCGCGTTCGAGGACCACGGAGTCGTCCGTGGGGACACGGTGACCCAAGGGATCGCGCAGTCGCTCGAACAGCTCGTCCATGTGGCCGCGGTCGGGGTCAATCTCGCCCAGATCACCGAGGACCTGCAGACCGAGGGGGTCGGGCTGTTCGCGGACTCGTACGCCCTTCTGCTCCGAACCCTCGCGAGTAAGAAGGAAGCGACTTCTCGCGGGAAACCTCGACCCCGAATCCTGGAACCTCGGTAGCAGATAGCGGCCGGGTCGAGGCGGTTGAGGCAAGCTGGCAGGCGGCGCGGACCGCCGAGCGATTCTGGAAACTGGATGCGACCCTCTGGCCCGCTGCCCCCCGGAGCGACGTCGTCTCTCGCATGGGGTGGCTTCAGCTCCCCGAACTGATGCACGACCAGCTTCCCCGGCTCGAGCACTTTCGCGGAAGAGGTCCGTTCCGAGGGATTCCGCCACGCCGTGGTTCTGGGGATGGGTGGCTCGAGCCTCGCTCCCGACGTCCTACGCGGGATATTTGGCAGCCGTCCGGGGTATCCCGAGCTGCTCGTTCTCGATAGCACTCATCCCGGACGCGATCGCCGCGGTCCATCGGAGTATCGACCCGGCGCACACCCTCTTCCTGGTCTCGAGCAAGTCGGGCACGACCACCGAGCCGCTCGCGTTCTACCGGGTACTTCTCGGAGACAGTCCGCGCGAGCGGCATCGCGCCGGGACGTTGTTTCGTCGGCGGTCACGGACCCAGGTACTCCGCTCGAGAAGCTCGCTCACGACGAAGGGTTTCGCGCAGTCTTCCTCGCCGTCCCGACGGTCGGGCGGAGGTACTCTGCGCTCACGATGTTCGGCCTCGTCCCCGCGGCAGCTCATCGGGTTCGACGTGCGTCTGCTCCTCGACCGCGCGTGGACGATGGCCGAAGGCGTGCGCGCCCTCGGTGCCGGTCGATGAAAATCCTGGGCTATCGCTCGGCGCGGTCCTCGGCGAACTCGCTACCCACGGCAGAGACAAGCTCACGTTCTACGCGGGGAAGAGCTTCGCCCCGTTCCCGGTCTGGGTCGAGCAATTGGTCGCCGAGAGCACTGGCAAGATCGGCAAGGGGATCGTGCCGGTCGTCGACGAGCCGCGGGTCGCTCTCGAGCACTACGGGGCGGACCGACTGTTCGTGGAGATCCAGGAAACCGGCCACCTCGACGGTCCGCTCGCGACGCACACGAGTCGACTCGAGGCTGCGGGTTTTCCGGTGGTGCGCATCCGGGCGCCGGACCGGCTCGCCGTCGGCGAGGAATTCTTCCGCTGGGAGATGGCCGTGGCGAGTGCCGGGATCGTCCTCGGGATCAACCCGTACGACCAGCCCGATGTCGAGTTCGCCAAGGAGCTCGCTCGCAAGGCGATGGCGCAGCCGTCCGGCGCCACGGGAGCGGCCGATGTGGTGACGGTTCGAATCGATAGCGGGGCAGACTTCCACGCGGCCGTCCGGGAATGGCTCGATTCGGCCCGCCCCGGGGATTACGTCGGGATCCAGGCCTATCTGGCGCCCACCACCGAGACCTCGAGCGCCCTCGATCGGGTGCGCCGCCGACTCCTCGAGCTTCTGAACGTCGCGACGACGCTGGGCTACGGTCCCCGCTTTCTCCATTCCACCGGGCAGCTGCACAAGGGCGGTCCGAACACCGGGCTCTTCCTCCAGCTGATCGACGCACCCCAGCACGACCTCTCGGTGCCAGGAGCCGGGTACACGTTCGGGGAGCTCATACGGGCCCAATCGCTCGGGGACTACCAGGCGCTCCGTCAGAAGCAGCGCCGGATCCTTAGAGTGGACCTCGGGTCCGACGTCCGCGGCGGCCTTCATCATCTCATCGAGGTGCTGCGTGCCTGAGTGTCTCGCTCCTCCTGTGGGACGTCGGAGGAGTGCTGCTCTCGAACGGCTGGGACCGGACCGCCCGCGCAGCCGCGGCCGCTCGACTTCAACCTCGACGTCGGCGGAACTGGAACGACGACACCAACTGGTCGAGACGGCGTTCGAGACCGGACGGCTCGATTGGGAACGGGTATCTCGCAGCGACCGTCTTCTATGCGCCCCGGTCGTTCACCTCGGACGCGTTCCGGAAGTTCATGCGGGAGCAGTCCCGAGGCAATACCCCGCTCTCGCGACTGCCCGAGCGCTCCGGAGCGAGGGAAGGTACGTGATGGCGGCGCTGAACAATGAATCCCGAGAGCTGAACGAGTACCGCATCCGGACCTTCGGACTCACCGAGGTGTTCCACGCGTTCTTCAGCTCGTGTTATACCGGCTACCGGAAGCCCGACCCCGCCGCCTACCGGTACGCGCTCGACATCGCTGCAACGTACGCCCCCTGAGACCCTCTTCCTCGACGACCGGCCCGAGAACATCTCGGCCGCCGCCCGGCTCGGTCTTCGCACGCTCGAAGTGCGGGACCCCGAGCGACTTCGGGAAGAGCTGGCGCTCGCGGGCGTCACGTCGGGGTAGGAGGAGAACGATGGAACTGGGAATGGTCGGGCTCGGAAAAATGGGCGCGAACATGACGGTACGGTTGGTCGAGGGAGGACACCACGTGGTGGGCTACGCTCGGACGAAGGCCGTGGTCGACGCGGTCGTAGCGCAGGGGGCCTCCGGCGCGGACTCGCTCGCGAATCTCGTGCAGCAGCTCGAGCCCCCACGGGTCGTCTGGCTGATGATCCCGTCGGGCGACCCCGTCGACCAGACGCTCGACCAGCTCCATCCGTTGCTCGCGCCCGGCGACCTCGTCGTGGACGGGGGAACTCCTACTACCGGGACACGCTCCGTCGATCCGCCCGGGTCACCGGTTGGGGCATTCCGGTACGTGGATGTCGGGTACGAGCGGAGGGATCTGGGGGCTCAAGGAAGGGTATTCGATGATGGTCGGCGGCGACGACGCCGATGTCGAGCGCGTTCGGCCGATCCTCGAGACGCTCGCGCCCGGCCCCAAGCTCGGGTGGGGCCACATGGGTCCCGTCGGCTCCGGTCATTTCGTCAAGATGGTCCACAACGGGATCGAGTACGGAATGATGCAGGCGTACGCCGAAGGCTTTGCCGTGCTCCAGGGGAAGACGGAGTTCGCGTTGGACCTGCATCAGGTCGCGGAGGTCTGGAGGTACGGCAGCGTCATCCGGTCGTGGCTGCTCGAGCTGACCGAGGACGCGCTCGCCGAGAATCCGACGCTCGCCGGCATCGAACCGTGGGTCGCGGACTCCGGGGAGGGTCGATGGACGGTGACGGAGGCGATGGACCTCAACATCCCCGCCCCGGTGATCACGCTCGCCCTGCAAGCGCGGCTGCGATCGAGGGAGGCCGACCCGTTCACCGAGCGGCTCCTCGCAATGATGCGCAACAAGTTCGGCGGCCACGACGTGAAGCGGGAGAGCTAGGCATGGGGAGCCCCGGTCCCGAGCGGCACTTGTTCGTGGTGTTCGGCGCGACCGGGGACCTGATGCAGCGCAAGCTCCTTCCCGTGCTGTACCGACTGAACGCGAGGGGAAAGCTCCCGACCGGAACGGTCGTCCTCGGGGTCGCGCGCCGGCCGATGGACGACTCGGCCTTCCGTGGCATGGCCCTCGCGCTCGCTCACTGCGGAAAAGGTCGCAGAGCCCGGGCCGCTCCGCTCCTTCTGCGATGCGACTCTCTTCTACCAAGCGGTCGCGGACGAAACTGCGCCGAGCTTCGCGGGCCTGCGGCGACGGGTCGAACAACTGGAGCAGGAGCACGGTCTGGTGGGAAATCGAATCTTTTACCTCGCGCTGCCCCTCGAAGCGTTCGCCCCCACCCTGGCCGGGCTGGGCGAAGCGGGGCTGAACGCCGGCCCCGGCTGGACCCGCGTCGTGATCGAGAAGCCGTTCGGGCGGGACCTCGCATCTGCCGAAGCACTGAACGGGCTCGTCCACCGGTACTTCGAGGAGAAGCAGGTATTCCGGATCGACCACTATCTCGGCAAGGAGACCGTGCAGAATCTCCTGGTCTTCCGGTTTGCCAATATGTTCATCGAGTCGCTCTGGACGCGCGAACGGATCGACCACGTGACGATCACCGTCGCGGAGTCGCTCGGCGTGGAAGGGCGCGCCCGCTACTACGAAACGTCGGGGGCACTGCGTGACATGATCCAGAACCACGTGACGCAGGTCCTGACGCTCATCGCGATGGAGCCTCCCGCGACCCGGGACGAGGACTCGATCCGGAACGAGAAGGTCAAGGTGCTCCAAAGCATCGTCCGCTTCGGACCCGGTGACGTGGTTCGGGGCCAGTACACCTCGGGGAACATCGACGGAGCGCCGGTCTCGGGTTATCGGGAGGAACCCGGAGTCGCTTCCGAATCGGACACCGAGACGTTCGTTGCGCTCCGGTCTGAAAATCGCGAACTGGCGGTGGCAGGACGTCCCGTTCTTCCTGCGAACGGGCAAGCGACTCCCCGCGAAGTCAAGCTGGGTCGTGCTGACCTTTAAGGCCCCCCCGTGACGTTCTTTCAGACGGCCCAGGAGTACAACGCGAACCCGGACCGCATCTCGATCCTCATCCAGCCCGACGAGGGGTTCGAGCTCGCGTTCGAGGTGAAGGTGCCCGGCCGGGAGATGCGCCTGCAGACCCATCGGATGAAGTTCAACTATGCCGAGGTGTTCGGCGAGCTTCCGGACGGGTACGAGACGCTCCTGATCGACGTGATGCTGGGGGACCCCACCCTCTTCGTCCGCGCCGACGAGGTAGAGGAGTCGTGGCGCCTCTACGAACCGCTGCTCCGGTCGCCTCCCCCGCTGAAGTTCTATCCTGCGGGTTCGTGGGGACCCGAGGAGGCTCAGACGCTCGTCCAGGGGTGGGGGCACCGTTGGTATTACGGTTAGACCGTAGGGCGCTCGTCTTCCCGGATCTCGATACCGCCAGCGCGGCCCTCGCCCGTCATCTCGTCACCACCGCGATCGCCTCCGTGCGTGAGCGAGGCGGCTTCTCGCTCGTAATCTCGGGCGGACGCACCCCGCTCGGACTCTACCGGCGCCTCGGAGGAGCCGCCGGTCGCCGTTTTCCGTGGAAGTCGACCGACCTGTTCTTCGCGGACGAACGCTGTGTTCCATCGCGGAATCCCGAGAGCAATTTCGGCGTGGCGTGGGACACGTTCCTTTCCCGGGTGACGATCCCGCGCCACCGGATCCACCGACTGCGCGGGGAGCTGAAGCCTCCCTCGGAAGCCGCGGCGCGGTACGCGCGCGCACTCGGGCATCTCGCGCTCCCGGGAAACTCGCTTCCTCCACGTTTCGACGTGGTCTTGCTGGGGATCGGTCCGGACGGTCACACCGCGTCCGTGTTCCCCGGGCAGTCCCGCGGCGCACGAGGAGCGGCGCGCCGTGGTCGCGGTGCCGCATTCGGGGTTGCGTCCGTTCGTCCCCCGGTTGACGTTGACGCCCCCGGCCCTCTCCTCGTCCCGAGAGGTCTGCTTCCTCGTCGCGGGAGCGGACAAGGCGGACGCGGTAGCCGGCGTCTTCGAACCGGTCCTGCGGGGGACCTCGGCCTTCCGGCGAGCCTGTGCGGCCCCCGGGGCCCGCATTCTGGTTTCTGGATTCTGCGGCGGCGGACGGGCTTCCGTCCCCGAGGGCGGGTCGCCGCTCCAACTAGCTCCGGGCCCGTCACACGGGTCGGGCCGGAGTGACGTCGGCCCAGAGCCGAACCCCGCCGACCATCGCGTTCCGATTATCGCCGCGCTCCGCCCGGGGCGGGAGCTCTCGGAGCTTGCGAACGTTCCCCCTCCCAGCACCACGTAGTCGGGTTCGAGCGCGTCCGAGAGGGTCTTCGTGACGGCGAAGACCTCCTTCTGCCACTTCCTCCGACCGAGGCGCTCCAGACCATCCTCGCCAACAAAATCCTCGTACGTCTTTCCTTTCTTGTACGGGAGATGGGCGAGTTCCATGGGCTCGAGCTTCCCCTCGACGATCATCGCGCTTCCTCGGCCGGTCCCGAGTCCGAGGAAGAGCATCCGCCCGCCGTGGTAGCTCCCGAGGGCCTGCATGGCCGCGTCGTTCACGACCCGGGTCGGGCGACGGAACGCGTTCTCGAACCCGAACCCCACCCACCCTTTCCCGAGGTTCGGGGGTTCGGCCACGGGCCGGCCGTGGACGACAAGCCCGGGGTAGCCGACCGACACCAGGTCGTACCGTTCTCCTCTCAATCGTCGAGCCAGCCTCTTCACCATCTCACCGGGTTCAAAGTTCGGGCCGGAAGGGATCTTGATTTCTCTCCCCCCGTCCGAGAAACCCGCCTTCACGTGGCTCCCACCGACGTCGAGGACGAGAATTCGCTTCGGTCGTGGCGGACGTTTCGACCCCATCGGGGGCCGCCAACCGCCAGAGGCGGTTAAAACTCCCGGTGGTCAGCGGGTCAACGGTGTCTCCGCCGAATCGTGGACCCGCTGGCCGCTGAAGGTGACCTACGACGCTAAGAGAGAACTCGGAAGGCGATATTGAAGTTGCCCAGCTTCATCGCCACTCGCACCCAGAGAGGTACGAGGGCCTCGAGCCACCGGGCCCCTTCGATGCCTCCAAGGTCCACCGACCCGGACCATCCGAACTCCCGAAGGATGCGGTCGACTTCGGCCTTGGCCCCGTCGTCGTTTCCCGCGATGATCATGGTGGGGCTGGCCCCGTGGATGGCCGGATGGGTCATCACATTCGCCGGAACGATGTTGAAGCACTTCACGACGCGCGACCCTGGCAGCTTTCGCTGGTGACGCTCGCCGAGGGAGTCGGTCATGCCTACGAAAAGACCGGGGGGCGGTCCGTGGGAGAAGTCGAGGGCGTTCGTCGCGTCGATGAGGACCTTCCCGTCAAAGTGTTCGGGCCCGGCGAGCGCGATGACCTCTTCACTTGCGGTACCCAAGCAGGCGAGGACGACGACCTCCCCATGCTGCGCGGCCTCGGCGAACGTCCCCGTCGAGACCTTTCCCGGAGTAGCCTTCTTCCACGCTACGAGCTCCGGCTTGTCCGGTGTCTTCGACCCGATCTGGACATCGTGCCCGTGCTCGGCGAAGCCCGTCCCGAGCGTTTGACCGACCACGCCACTACCGAGGATTCCGACGCGCATGACCGCCGGCACGGGGGCTCCGACGATAAGGGTTGCCGTTCACAAACTCCGCCCCGGAGGCCGCCCTCCACGACGGGTGAGCCGCGCAGGTGAGTTCCAACTTTATCTACGCCGAGGGTTGCCCTGACTGGTCTCCGATGTCGGATCCGATCGTGTCCGAGCACCTCGTCAAGGTCTACGGCGGGAAGATCCGCGCCGTCGACGACGTCAGCTTCAGCATCCAGGACGGGGAATTGTACGGCTTCCTCGGCCCGAATGGCGCGGGCAAGACGACCACGGTTCAGATGCTCACGGGGAACTTGCGCCTGACCGGCGGGCATGCGACCGTCGCCGGGGTGGACGTGGCCCGAGATCCGCTCAAGGTGAAGGAACGCATCGGCCTCGTCTTCCAGGAGTCGACGGCCGACCCCGACCTCACCGGTCGCGAGAACCTCGAGCTCGCGGCCGCGCTGTTCCGTGTGCCGCTGCGGACGACGAAGTCCACGATCAATTCCCTGCTGGAGCGGATGCAGATCGGGGACGCTGCCGACCGGCTCGTGAAGACGTATTCGGGGGGAATGCGCCGACGACTCGAGCTCGCGGTCGGGATCGTCCACTCTCCACAGGTCCTGTTCCTAGACGAGCCGACGCTCGGGCTCGACCCCCAGGGACGGGCGGGATTCTGGCGCTACGTGCTGGAGCTTCGGAAGGACCATGGGGTGACGGTCTTCGTCACCACCCACTACCTCGATGAGGCCGATACGATGTGCGACCGCATCGCGATCATCGACCACGGCAAGATCGTCGCCACCGGCACTCCCTCCGAGCTCAAGGACCGGCTCGGCGGCGACATCGTCACGGTCCGTACCGACCGGCCGCTCGGGCCGGAGGTGGAGACCCTGCTCAAGGGACTGCCCGGTGTCGTGTCGGTCACTTCCTCGGAGGGAAGCTACCGCGTCAAGGTGCCTCGGGGCGAGGAGTTGATCCCGATCCTGGTGGACGCCTGCACTCGCGCCGGGATCGGACTGGCCGGGGTCTCGCTCAAGCGTCCCAGCCTGGACGAAGTCTTCCTCGAGTTCACGGGCCGCGAGTACCGGGAGGACGAGGGAGGAATGAATGCGACCGACCGCGCGGTGCGGATCGGTCAGGTGCAGCAGGCGTTCGGGAGGAGCCGGCGATGATCCGGGAACTGAGCGCCCTCACCCATCGCGAACTGCTACGCCTCGCGCGGAACCCGCAGGCGATCATCACCTCGCTCATGCTACCGATCCTCTACCTGATCCTCTTCGGACAGGCCTTCAACCTGGGCGCCGTCATCCCTAAGGCAGGACTGCTAACACTCACCCGCGGCGCTCCGACCTACTTCTCGTACTTCGCGGCAGGGATGGTCGGGTTCGTGGCGGTGACCGCGACGCTGTTCATCGGGGCGAACGTCATCTTCGACCGTCTCTTCGGTACGCTCAAGCGGATCGCGGCATCGCCGGCGACCGCGACCGAGATCTTCGGCTCGCGCCTCTTGGCGGGCATGATCCAGCCGGTCGGACTCGCCTTCCTCGTCCTCGGCCTCGCGGTCGTCCTGGGCCATGTCGGGCTCACGGGCCTGAGATCACCGCGTCGTTCTCGGCCGTCGGCGCGGTCGAGATCGTGCTCGCGATCGTGATCCTGTCGGCGATGTTCGCCTCGTTGTTCCTCGCGGTCGGGTTCTCCATCGAGCAGCCCCAGTCCTACTTCGCGGTCGTGAACGCGATCAACCTGCCGGTCCTGCTAACGTCGGCGGCCCTCTTCCCCTGGGGGACGATGCCGGTGTGGTTCCGTAACATCGCCTCGTACAACCCGATCACGCTCGCGGTCAACGTCATCCGGGAGAATCTCTTCTCCGGGGCCACCGCCTATCATCCGGACACCCCCGCCGTTTACCTCCTGGGCCTCTTCGTGTGGGCCATGGCGATGTTCCTCCTCGCGACGCTGCTCGCGCGCCGCGCGCTCGCCCCCAAGGCGTAGGCGCGCCCGAGGTCAGTCCCCCGCCTCGGGGGCGGGTTCCGCGAGGGCCGGCGGAGGCCTCCCGCGAAGGGCGATCGGGATCAGCGACAGCAGGACCACCGCCGCCGAGACGAAGAAAATCAGGTGGATCGACTCCAGGAATCCGGCCGCCGCCGCGGCGGACCCGTTCGCGATGGTGCCGCCGGTGAGGATGATCTCCAGCGTCGACCGGGGAACGACGGTCGACATGATCACGAGCGTAAGGCCGAGGCTCACGACCGCCCCGGTGTTGAGGAAGGTCGTTCCGATGCCCGACGCGACCCCCCGACGGTTGGGAGGTACCGCTGTCATCATCGTCGCGCGATTCGGGGCGGCGAACAGTCCCATCCCTGCTCCGACGAGGATCAACGGTGGGGTCAGCTGGAGAAACGAATCCATCGGGCCGATCGTCCCGAGCCAGAGGAATCCGGAGGCCGAGATGAGGAGACCGAACACGGTGAACCAGGTCGGTCCGTACCGGTCCGAGAGCCATCCGCTCACGGGGCCGAAGGTCGCGAGCGATGCGGACACCGGGATCAGGAAGAGACCGGCGGTGAACGGGCTGAGGTATCGCGGCGGGCCCTGGAGGTAGAACACGAGGACGAAGACGAAGGCGCCGCGGGCAAGGGAATTCATCAAGGTCGCCGTAGTGGAGGTGGAGAATACCCGGTTCCGGAAGAGGGAGAGGTCGAGCATCGGCGACGGGACCCAGCTCTCGATCCAAACGAACGCGACGAGCACGGCGCCGCCGACGACCACCGTGGTGATCGCCGCGGCTCCGCTCAGGTTGCCGAGGGCGCCGAGGGTGATCCCGGCCAGGATCAGCGTGAGGCCGACGGCGAAGGCAACGTTCCCCAACCAGTCAATGTGGGGTTCCTGCTCCCGGGGGACGAGCTCCTTGAGGTCGACGCGCGCTCGCAGGGTCGCGACGATCCCGATCGGGACGTTGACGAAGAAGATCCATCGCCAGCCGATGGTGGACGTGATCACGCCTCCGAGCACCAGGCCCGCCACGGCGCCGACGACGATTGATATCTGGTTGATCCCGAGCGCGCGCCCACGCTCGTTGGGAGGAAAAGCGTCCGTGATGATCGCCGCAGAGTTGGCGAAGAGGAATCCGGCGCCGATCGCCTGGATCAGCCGGAACAGGACAAGCTCGAGCCCGGTCTGGGAGAGACCGCAGACGAGGGAGCCGACCGTGAAGATCGCGAAGCCGAGCACGTAGAGGCGTACGCGCCCGAACATGTCGGAGAGGCGGCCAAAGTTGAGGAGAACGACCGCGGTAAGGAGAGAATAGCCGAGGAGGATCCAGAGGAGCGTCGTGGCGTTCGTGTCGGGGAGCTGTCGTCCGATCGTGGGCAGCGAGATCAGCACGATGTTGGTGTCGATGGCCGCCATGAGGGTGGCGACGGTCGTGTTGGAAAGGACGAGCCACTTGTACTTCATCGTCGGAAGCGAGGGAACGACCGGCCCGGGCCACCTTGGGCCGTCACGACGGAACCGGCATCGGCCGGCCAGAGGTACTCGCCGGAAGTCGGGCTCGACACTCGTACCCGCCGTTAACCGAGGGTCGACGGGTTGGTCTGGAATCCTGCGATCTCGGACGACACCTTGTCGACGTACTCGCGGAACATCCGCAGCACGGTCCGCGCCGTGATGATCCCCAAGACCTGGTCGCCCGAGCGGACGACCATCCGGCGGACCCCCTTCTCGGACATGGTCGCCACCACGACGTCGGTCGGAGTGTCGGGAGGACAGGAGTCCACGACCGTCGTGGCGATCTCGCGGACCCCGACCTTCGCCGGGTCGAGACCGGGAGCCACGACCTTCGAGAGGTAATCCCACTCGGTCACGATCCCGGCGATCGTCCCGGGAGACCGGATCAGCACGGCGTAGCCCTTGTGCTGCTGGACCATCGTGCGGGCGCAGGTCAGCGCATCCACGCCCTCGTCCACGGTCAGTACCGTCTTCTCCATGATGTCCTTGGCCACGAGCACCATCGACCGCGGAGACGCCCGGGGGATTAATACCGTGCATGATTGGACCGCTCCGATGGACTCATGACCGACTCGGCGAGCCCTGCCCCCGAGCTCGATGTCAGTCTGCTCGCAGGCTTCGGATTCGAATGCCCGGCCCGACTGCGGGCTCTGCTGCTACGCCCAGCCACGGGCCGTCGCGGCCGAACGGTCGCGCCTCCTCCAAATCGTCCCGGAACTCCAGTTCGTCGGAGAGGGTCCAGACCGCTTCATCGCCGGGCACGGGGAGGGGGGCGCCTGCCAGTTGCTCTCGGGAAATCGCTGCCGCGCCCACACCGCCCGGCCTCACCCTTGCCCGGGAGTTTCCCGTCACCGCTCACGTCGGCGACCGCCTGCAAGCGACGGTCGTACTCTCCTGTCCGGGGGTCGACCTCTCGATGCTTCACTCTTCGCAGAGCGGAGGGGGGGGTCACGCACGCCCGGGATTTCCGACGGAAGTCGCCGCACTTCGAGAACGGGTGGACGCACGACGACCCTGCGGCGCTTGGAGGCAAGTCGCCGCCGCCGTCGCAAGATCCTGCGCGCGCTCACCGAGGAGGGCCGTTGGGAGGAGGAGGAAGATGTTCGACGCACCGTCCGACGGTCCTTGCCGATGCCCCCCGACGACCAGTTCCCGGTCGCTGACCCACCTTCGGCGGACGACGGACTGGACCTCCTGCCCCTCTTCTTCGACGGACGGGGCGCACCGGTCGCCCTCGCACGCGCGCTGGGGGGGTGGGAGTTCCTCGAACTCCGTCCGGAGGGGGGAGTCGCCCGTTCCCTCGGCGTGGTGCCGCCGCCGGACCGGGCGCCGTCCCTCGAACCGAACGCCGCCCGACTATTGGAGGGATATCTCGGCTACTGGCTGCGGCGCGACGCGCTCTTTGGCGCCGTTCACCTCCAAATGCTGCGGTCGGCGGAGGCGGGCACGGTCACCGAGCGGGTCGAGGGGGAGCTCGAAGGAATCGGCGCGCTGGTCCTTTCGCGGGCGGAGGTTCGTGCAAAGCTCCGGAGGGGGACGGTGGACCGACTCTCGCGGTCGGAGGTCGCGGACGGGATCCGGGCGACCGACCAGGACCTCCTCGACCGCGACAGCTGGGGAGACCGGTTCTAGGGCGACCCCACGGGGGGAAATTTTTGCCCGAGCAGCCGCTCGAGCTCCTCGGCCAGCTTCGCCGTGTGCTCCGGGCGCCAACGGGATCCGGTCGGCTCTTCGGGGTCGGCCCACGTCTTGGGCGAGAGCTCGCCCATCGTCTGGCGGTACTCGTTCCTCCACCGTTCCGGCAGCTCCTCGGAGTCGTCGGGGGGCGCCAGCCCCGCCAAGAGCACTCCCGCCCGAGCTAGGACCCGGCTGACGGAGCTTGCCCGGTATCCGCCGCCCCCCGTGACCACGAGGCGACCTCCGCACACCTCCTGGGCCAGCGCGAGCAAGGTGCGGTCGATCTCTGCATAGGCATGAGGGGTGTACTGCAGATGCGCGAGCGAATCTCCGACGTGCCCGTCCACGCCGTGTTGGAGGACGATCACGGCGGGCCGGAACGACCGGAGGAGTGGAGGGACGATGCGCCGGAACAGCGGAAGGAGTGCTTCGTCTCCCGAGAGCGGTGGGAGGGGCAGATTGACCTTCAATCCTTCTCCGTCCCCGCGACCCGTTTCGGGCGGGAACCCGGTTCCCGGGAACAAGGTCCGCCCGTCCTGATGCACGTCGATGTCGAGCACCCGCCCCGAGTCGTAGAATCCGTACATCACGCCGTCGCCGTGGTGCGCGTCGATGTCGATGTACGCCACCCGATGGCCCGCGCTCGCGGCGCGGCCGACCGCGACGGCGACGTCGTTGAAGATGCAGAAACCACTCGCCCCCTCGGGTCGCGCGTGGTGCAGTCCTCCCGCCGGGTGAAACGCTGGACGGGAATCCCGCATCGCGTGGGCCAGCGCCCGGTCGGCCCCCTCGACGATCCGGGCGGCCTCCTCGTAGCACCCCGGGAACGACGGGGTATCCCCCCCGTCGAGGAGGATCGGGTTCTCGTATCCGCTCGCCCGCTCGACGAACTCGACGTACTCGGGACGGTGGAACGATTCGAGTACGCTCCGCGATGCCGGCGGAACCTTCCGGACCCATTCGATCGCGTCCGGGTCGCGCGCCTCGCTCGCCGCCGCGAGAAGGTCGGCCGCCAGCGCCCGGCTCCGCTCGGAGAAGGGGTGCTCCGCCCCAAGGTCGTAGGCGCGGAACCGCTCGTCCCAGATGACCGTGAGGGACGGTGGGCTCACTCCTTGCCTCCCACCCACTGCGTACGGCGACGGTGCCCCATCATGCAGCGTCGAACGGGCAGTCGGATAAACCCGGCGCGCCAGTAGCGGCGCCTGCAAGGCACTGTTAATAGCCGCGCCGGGTCGCGAGACCCGAGGCGAAGATGGGGATCGATGACGACGTGTCGGCCAACGCGGTCAAAGTCTACAAGACGATGAAGGACCTCGGGAACGTCTCCGACGAAAAGATGGGAACCGCGGAACGGATCACTCAGTCGGCGAAGCTGCCGAAGAACATGGTGCTGAACGCCCTCCAGGAGCTTCAGGCGAAAGCCTACGTCCGGCGCAAGGTCCGCGAGAAGGCCGCGGGTTACTATCTGATCCGCTAGCTCGGCGAGTCGGGCCCGAGGGCCGTGGGCAGGCCGCGTCGGCCCCATACCTTCTCGAGGAGACGGCTGGTGGACCGCAGGGTCACTTCGGTCACGGCGCTGACCCGAGCGACCTGGGCTCGGGAGCGCCGCTCGCCGTGCTTCTCCGCCGCGAGGTAGATCAGTGCGGCGACCAAGCCGTGGGGAGAGAGGCCCGAGAGCTCGGGGTCGTCCCTGGCCTCGTCGAGCATCGCCTCGACGGTCGAGCGAACCCACGGGGAGAGCGCGAGTTCCTGCGCATACCGCCCAAGGAACGCCTTGGTCCCCACACTGGGCACGCTTTGCCCGGTCCCACGCTGAATGACCTTGAACGTACGACCGACCTCGGATCGTTTCGCGTTGACCGCCTCCGCCACCTCGCCGAGGGTGCGCGGAACCGAGTACCGACGGCAGGCGACGTAGAGGGCGGCGCCGACGCTGGCGGGAAGGCTGCGCCCGCGGAAAAGGCCGCGGTGTTTTGCTTCCCGGAAGACGTGCTCCGCTTCGGCCTGGATCACCGGCGGAAGCCCGAGGCGTTCCACGGCGACCACGATCTCGTTGCGCGCGGGGGAGCGGTCGAGAGGCCCGTCCGCGACCCGCGAGGTCTGCCGCTGCATGACGCGCTTGAGGTGCTGGAATTCGTACCGACGGTGCCAGTCGAGTCGCTTCCCCTGACCGTCGCGCGCGGTGGACAGGGTCGACCCGAGCGCTCGTTTGGACCCGCCGGGGGGAACGAACGGCCCGATCCCGCGGCCGCTGCCCTCGGAACCGGAGGCACCGACGGGTGGGGGGGGGACTGCCAGGATCTCGGAAGTTTCGAACACGAGGCCGCACTCCGCACAATGCGTCTCGGCCCGGATCGGGTCGACGATCCGGTGCCCGCTCCCGCACATGGGACATGTCGGGGCCTGCGCTCCAGCTCCGGTCGAAGCCGGCGCGGGACGCATGACACGGTCTGGCACGGTACTACCGAGGGCCATCACTTGCTTAATAGCTGTCGGGCGGGTCTCACGTTTGGGAAAGGGGGTCTTTCGCCGGTAAACTTATTCTCGGGTGGCCGCTACGTTCTCCCTCGTGCGGGCTGGTCTCTTTGCGGTGGGCGCCGCTATCGCCGTCATCGGCGTCGGTGTCCTGCTCGCCTCCCTCACGTTTTCCGGCGGGCCCACCGTCACCCAGATCGACACGGTCACGGTCGCGGGCCTCCTTGGGCACTCGTTCTATGAACGTGAGCTCGCGGGCGTGAGCCGATCCTCCGCCACCACCCACGTGGTCTGGGACTCTACCCAGTCCCTACTCGTCGCGATCTACCCCTCGGTTCCCTGCCCGCAGAACAAAGGGGTCTGTCCGGGCGGGCAGGCGCTGCAATCGTGGTGGGACGATGCGGGGAGTTGGTCGGTCAGCGGAGGGCTCTCCTTTCCCCTGTTCCTGAATCTAACGAACCCGAACGGCACTACGGTGTCGTTCTCCGGATCCCTGGAGGAAACCTATTCCACGGGCGCTGCGACCAATCCTACGTGGGGACTCTGGGGGCTCTTCTTGCCCCTGATCGGTGCGATCGTCCTAGTCGCGATCGGGGGGGTGGGGATCTTTCTCGGACTGTTCCTTCCGCGGGGCGTCTACTCGGGTCCCGGCCCAGTCGAGCCGCTGTACGATGGCATAGACGACGACGAATTCGATGACGTGGGCGAGGCCGACGACCTCGGCGAGGACGAAGGTCCTCCCCCCGGTGGGAACGGGTGATCACGGCCCCGGAAAGTTCACTGGCCCCAGAACGGGTGAGCGGACCGGTGGAGCCGTGCGACCTCCTCAAGGATCTCCGCCTCTCGGGGCGTGAGCCCTTGGCCCCTCAATGCGCGTGCTGCGGATTCCGGGATCGACACGAGCAGCTGGTCCCCTTCCTTCACGTTCCGTCCGACGACGGCGCCCTCGATGGACGCCGCGAGCTCGGTCAGTTCCTCGGCCGACGCGACCGATTCCCCATCCTTCTGGAGGCCGCGGAGCACTCCCACCTCGGTGCCGTCCGTCTTCATGAGCCGAACCCCCGGTCGAAGGATGCCGCCGAGGACCTTCACCCCGACGATTGCCGGCTTCGACGCACGGAAGACGAACCCGGGGAGTATCTCGAGCTTCGCGGGATGGACGAGCTCCAGCCGGCGCTGCGCCTGCATCGCCCGCTGCCGCTCGTCGCGCCAGGTCGTGTACTCTTCGATGACGCGGTACATCACCTCGCCTCGGAAGATCCGCACCGGCCCTGCTTCGCCTTCCGGCTGGGCGTCCGGAAGCGATGGGCACATTGAACGCCAGCACGGCGCGATGGGTCGGGTCCTTCACGGTCGCCATGCGGATGACGGTCGGCCGTCCGACGGGACCCACCGTCGCCTCGTGGACCGGGATCTTGCCCTCCCGGCACTCGAAGGCGAGCGCTTCCAGCCCGCCGAGCGCATCGGCACAGATCGCAACGCCACTCTCGGCGAGTTCCGCCACGGGCTGGGCCTCCTGGGCGAGCTCGGCCCGAACGCGCGCGGCCTCCTCGGCCGAGTGCACGACCTTGAGCAACCCCCCCGGCATCGCGTCCTCGATCCCGGGCGCTGCGAGGTAGACTCCCGCAGCGGCCAGGACCTCGTCGAACGACCGGAGCTTCACTTGCTTCGATGACGTGCCGGGTTTCAACGGGATGGGTCGATAGATCCCTCGGATCCGGGTCGAGAACGGTTCGGTCCGCCCCGTCGCGACGATCTCGTCGCCGACCTTCAAGCGGCCGCTGTACACGATGACGTTCCCGACCGGCCCGATCCCTTTCTGGTCGCTCCGTTCGAGGATCGTCGCCTCGCCGCCCTCGGTGACGAGTGCGAGCTCCTCCTGGAGGAATCGCTGGGCGAGTCCGACCAGCAGCGCGATGAGCTCCGGCACTCCGACCCCGCTCTTCGCCGAGACCGGAACGATCCCGACGTTCCGGGTGAAATCACTCACCCGGTCGTACCGGTCGGCCGAGAATCCGAGCCGGACGACCTCTTCCGCGACCGAGTAAAGGTGCTGGTCGAGTGTCCGGGCGAACTCGGGCCCGCCCGCGCGCGATCTGGTCGGCGAGGGGAACCGGGGTCGGGGTCTTCCGCCATCCCGCCAGGAGGTCGATCTTCGTGAGGGCGATCGCGAACGGGGTCTTCTCGTGACGGAGGATCTGGATCGATTCCCGAGTCTGGGGCATCAGCCCCTCCCGGACATCCACGACCAGGATCGCGAGGTCCGCGAGCGCACCGCCCCGGCGGCGGAGCGTCTCGAACGACCGGTGGCCGGGCGTGTCGACGAACAGTAGGCCCGGGACCGCGAGCTGGTCCGTGGTCAGAATCCCTTCGCACAGTCGGCGTACCGTCGGTCCGGGGACCTCGATCGCGCCGATGTGTTGCGTGATGCCGCCGGCTTCCTTCGAAGCTCGGTACGCTCCCCGCGATGCGGTCCAGCAGGGTCGTCTTCCCGTGGTCGACGTGACCCAGCAGGGAGACGATCGGCTCTCGGAGGTCGACCACGCCCGTACGACGGGCCATGAACCATTAGGGTTTCTGAGCCCCCGGCCAGTCCTAGGCCCCGAGCCTGGCGCGGATCTCTGCGGCCGCGGTCTCCGGCGCGACCGGATTTACCGCGGTCCCCGCACCGAGCTCGAAGCCGTCGGCGCGAACGAGCCGCGGAGCGACCTCGACGTGCCAGTGGAACTCCGCCCCGGCGCCGGGTGCAGCCGCGAGGCCGTGGACGAACCAGTTGTAGGACGCCTGTGGGTAGATCGCGTCGATCGCCCGGAGGACCGCCGGAAGCCGCTCGGCGAGCTGGTCGACCTCCGCGTCGGACGAGTCCGCGAAGCTGGTCGCATGTCGCTTCGGTACCAACCAGACCTCGTAGGGGAATTCCGAGGCGAACGGGGCGAGGGTGGTGAACGCCCCGGCGTCCGAGACGATCCGCTCGTGGGCATCCCGCTCCGCGGCGACCATCGACTCGAGGAGGCATCCACCGGTCGCTCGGGATGCGTCCCGGCGAAATCCTTCCCGCTCCTCCTCGAACCTCGTCGGGACCTTCTCGGTCGCGACGAGCTGGGCGTGTGGGTGAGGGAGCGTTCCTCCGGATTCCGGCCCTCGGTTCTCGAACAACAGCACCGCACCGATGTCGGGCCGGGCGGTGAGGGACCGGACCCGCTCCCGAAAGAAGCGGAAGAGCGAGCGAAGCTGCTCGGGGGCGAGATAGGCCAGGTCGGGCGAGTGCTTCGGACCCGCGACGATCACTTCGTGGACGCCCGCGGCCGGGGCCTGCTCGAAGAGAGGAGAGATTGGAGGGCGATCGGCGATCGACCTCGGCGATACCGTCGGAAACCGGTTGGGGATCGCCCGAACGGTCCACCCGGGTCCGTTGGGCGGGCTCCGGGCACCCCGAACGGCCGCGATCTCGAGGGGAGTGCTTCCCTCGTGACCCTCGCAGAACGGGCAGTCCTCCTCAGCGGAACGAGGGGGAGGCGGGGCCGAGTAGTCGTTCGGCCGGGCGAGACCGGCCCTCGGCAACGATCCGCCAGTGCCCTGTGAGCGGGTCCTTCCGGAATTCGGACATGTACCGGGCCCGGAGCGGATGCACCCTATTGAAGGTCCGGCGATCGCGCTTGCTCCCGAATCCGCTCAGACGGAGGTCCGGGAAACTCGTCCAGCGAGACCTGCCGCTGGCGCCGTTCGGAGAGACGTTCGGTCTTTACCGACAGCGTCCGGACCGACCGACCCCGGGCCGACCGTTCGGCTTCCCAGAGCTCCCGGGCCAGACGGACCGCCGCCGCCTCGAGCGGCCCCGGGCCCTCCCGAGCGGCCCCGAGCGCGCGGCTCCGCTGAGACCTCGCGAAATCGCTCCACCGGTACGCGACCCCGACCGAGGCGTATCGAAGCTCTTCCTTCTCTAGGCTCCGCGCCAGCTCGGTCGCGAGCTCTCGCACCGCCGGTTCGATCTCTTCCCACCGGTCCACGTCGCGCGGAAAGGTGCGGTCAGTGGAGCGCGACCTCGGACCGGACTCCTCGTCGACGGGGTCTTTCCCCTCGCCCCGAGCCAACGCGACCCATTCACGGGCGAACGAACCGATCGTGGCGGGCGACGATCGAGGGCCGCTGGGCGGCGAGCTCTCCGATCGTCGCCACCCCCGCCGCACGGAACAGTTCCTCCGTCTTCGGCCCGACGCCCGGGATCGCCCGGACGGGCAGCGGCGCGAGGAACGCCGCCTCGGTGCCGGGAGCCACGACGAGGACGCCCCCGGGCTTCGCCCGGTCGGTCGCGATCTTCGCCGACGGTACGGGTCGTCGCCACCCCGATCGACGCCGGCAGTCGAAGCTCGGCACGCAGTGCGCGCCTGGACTCGTTCCGCCACGTCGCGCGCTTCCTCGGGAGATTCGAGGTCGAACCCCAGCGCAGCCTCGTCGATGGAGAGAGGGACCAGGTCCTGCGAAAAACGGGCGAGGAGCGCACGCACCTCGGCGGCGACCCGACCGTACTTCGCGTGGTCCGGCGGGATCCAGACCGCCTCCGGGCAGAGCCGCGCCGCCTGGGCCGCCGGCTGCGCGCTATGGATGCCGAATTTCCGTGCCTCATAGCTCGCCGACAGGACGACGCCTCGGGTCGGGCCCCCGGTCTGGGGCGGTCCGACGATCACCGGTTTGCCCACGAGGTCAGGTCGTTCTCGCAGCTCGCACGACACGTAGTACGCGTCCAGGTCGACGTACACCGTCCACCGCATGCGCAGACCTCTCGTCTCGCAGAGATGAGCTCGGCTTGGGGGTTTCTCTCGCGGGTCTACGCGCCGCCGAAGTCGACTGCCTTCGAGTCGACGATCAGGCCGGTCGGTCCGATCGAGGTACGGCTGCACCGTCCGCGCATGGGCGGTCCTCCGCATCTTCAGGATCCGGAGGGAGAGACCCACCCGATGACCGTCCGGTCCCGTGCTGTATCCGAGGAGCAGCACCCCGTCCGAGACGTACTCCGAAAGCCCGTCCCGGCTGACCTCAGGGTGGAGGGGGTCGGCTTCCGCGGTGAGGACGGTGGTCGCTCCCGCCTGACGGCACGCACCCGCGAGCGCGAACAACGTCGCGCGCCGGCTGGGTTCGTCGTCGCTCAACATGTTCAGAAGAGAGACCGAATCGACGACGATCCGTTGCGCGCCGAGGCCGGCGAGTTCCTTGCCCAGCTCTCCCTGGACCCGATGCAGGCTCTGCCGGGTCTCCCGAGGGTCGAGCCGGACGACCTTGAGCATCCCCTTTTCGACGGCGGCGTCGACCGGCCACCGGAACTGGCGGGCACTCTCGAGCAGCTGCGGGGTGTCTTCCTCGAGCGAGAGGAAGACGCCCTTCTCCCCGTTCGCGACCCCGGCAAGCAGGAATTGGAGGCCCAAACACGTTTTCCCGGTGCCGGGAAGTCCGGTGACGAGCACCACGTGGCCGCGAGGGAAACCCCCCCCGAGCATCTCGTCGAGACCGTCGATGCCCGTCGGCACCTTCGGGTGCGGCGGCTCAGACCCGCTCATACTGCGTGGTCACCAACCCGTTCTTCGCATTGACTCGGATGACGAACCGCCCCTGGTGCTCCGCGGGAAGGCGGGAAAGCACGGGCATGAATTTCTCGATGAGCATCGCGCGCTGCCGGTGCGAGTGGCTGGGGCTGGTCAGCCAGTTGAAGTGCAGCACCCCGTCCACCGAGTCCATCACGGCCTGTTCGACGGGCGGGGGCGCCACGCCCTCCGACAGGATCAGGTAGACGAGCCCGCCCCATTCCTTCGCCCGTCGTCGGAGCCCCTTGACCAGCGTCAGCACGTCGGCCGCGTCCACCCCCCGCCGCACGAGCAGGTCGGTCAACGAGTCGACGATCACGAGATGGTTGTCGCCGCTCTCCTCGACCGCGTCGGCCAGGGCCCGCAGAGGGCCTTCGCTCGACGCCGCCCGGGCCGGAACGCCCGTGAGCAGCGAGTTCGAGACCGACGACCACGCCGACGGGACCGGAGTATCTGCGAAGTAGGCCGGCGAGATGTCCCGGAACGTGAGGTGTCGCCCGAGCACGCTCGGGTACGTCCCGTCGAACGCCCCGCGGAGTTCGCCCATTAGCTGTTCGCGGGAGCGACTGGTGCTGACGTAGACGACCGCGTCGGGGAAGACGAACGGCCCCTTCGCGTTCCCGAGGTAGAACTGGTGCAGGCGCGGGTCGTCGAATCGAAGCATGAGGTGGACCGCCGAGGTGAGGGCGAACTCCTGGTGACCCGCGCCCGCCGCACCGAAGAGGAGCACGACCGACCCCGCGGGAAGCCCGCCGGTCAGGTAGTCAAAGTCCGGAACCCCCGTCGGCACTCTCGCCGGCTGGTCGGACAGCTCGGGGGGACGGAACGGCCGCGAGCTGGTGCTCGGGAAGAGGAACGGGCGTGGTGACTCCGTCGCCATTGCGGAACCGCACCCGGGCGCATCGAGCCCGCGGCGAGGTATTAGTAGACTCGCCTCGACCCGTGCTACCCGGCCACGGGCTCGGCGCCGTTCTTCAGAAATTCGCGCAGTAGGACGGTCGCGTACGCCCCTTTCGGGAGGGCAAATCGGAACCGGACCCCCTCGCCTTCCGCGACGATCGCGAGGGGAGGAGTGGGCACGAGGAGGGGCCTCCACGCACCGCGGCTCGCGACCTCAGGGGATGCGGGGACGCGGAACATCGATCGTTCCACCCCTTCGTCGCGGAGGATCCGATCGAGCTCCTCGCCCGGCACTCCGGCGCCGGGCGGGGTCTCGTAGCCGACCAACGGGCCGGCGACGAGCGCGCGTCCCCGGGCGACCAGCTCGCGGCATTCCGTGAGATTGTCCGACCCTACGGGGACGGAATCGGTTCCTCGGATCGTTCCATCTCGCCCGATGCGCATGATACGGTCCCCCTCGGTCGGACGGTTCAAGGGAAGCTCCGCCGCATGACGGGCGTCGAGCCACTTGTTGAAGACCAACGCCTGGAATGCGTGGACGAACAGCGTTCGCAGGTCGCGCGACAAGGCGCGGAACGCCCGCTCGGGTGGATGGCCGCGCGCGAGATGCTCGAGGAGGCTGCGCTCGAACCGGTACTCCCGGGGGAACTCTCGCAACGCGCGCGCCGGGTCTCGATGCTCTCCGTACGCCCGGCGGGCCTCATCCCCGGCGCCGGGAATCCCGTCCTCGGGACGGTCGACCAGGTAAGCCTCGACCGCCCGGGCCAGGTCCCCCCGAACGACCCATCGGCCCACCTCGTGGGTGATCGGCCGGACCTCCCCGAACCGTTGGGGGCCGAAGAAGTTCGGGACGCCGTCGCGAGTCCGGAGCTCCGTCTCGACCGATCGGAACGCGACGACGGCTTCCGTGGGCGAGCGCTCAAGCTCCCCGACCTTCACATCGAACACGTTGCCGTAGTGATGTCCGAGCACGAGGCCGTCTCGTGCGCGGTACGCTTCCAGCAGGGTGACGTCGTGGAGGTCGAGGTCGCCCGAGGGAAGGGTTCCCCGGTACGAAAACAGGCGTTCGGCGACCGCTCGTCGGTCCTTCGTCCCCGCCCACTGGACCGAATGCGGAGGAAGGGACAAGCGCCGTGCGATCGCGGCGGCGAGTTCGTGCTGCTCCCAATCACGGCTCACCACCCGGAGGACAGACGAACGTGCCGGCCTCGTCCGGCAGCGGGTAGCTCGAGACTTCCGTCACCCGGAACTCCTCCGGGGTGATCTTTAGCCGCCCGGCCACGCCCGGGGATTCGGTGGCGTAGAACTCGAGACCGATGTGTCGTTCTGCCGCCGGAGGCCGCCAGCGGTTATTCATCACGGTCGCGCACTCAGGCCATGATTAATAGAAGGGGGGATGGTCCGCCCGGGGGAAGCGCCGATGATCAAGGCGACCGCCCGCGTGCTCAAGAACGTCATCGAGATCGAGGTAGGCGACATCGTCTGGGACTGCCGTCCGGTCCAAGCGAGCCAGGAAGGGTTCGGGAGCCGGATCGCCGCCCTCTTCTCCCAGGACTATCACACCTTCGTCCCTCCCCGCTCCGAGGAAGTGCACTCCACGGTAACGTACCACCGGAAAAAGGACGAGATCCGGATCCACGTCGGCGACCAGACCTGGCGAACGGTCTCCACCACGTTCGGGCCGATGACGATCGATTACAACGGGGTGAAGTATACCATCAACGAGCGGCTCACGGGACGGTTCGCGATCCTGCGCGGGAGCGACCCCATGGGCGTGGGCCAGCTCGGGTTCCGGTCGTGCACGATCGAGGAGTACCCGCCCGAGCTCGAGCCGTTTTTCGCCAACCTTGCGCTCGGTTACGTCATTCGGACCCTGGCGTGGGAAATGATCTTCGCGTGACCCCGTTCATCGCCACTGGCGCGGAGGCTTCGGGGGAGGCGGCACCGTGGCCCGTGTGCTACGCGCGAGAGGGTGATGGTGGGCGGCGGAGTGGGGGATCTGGAACATATGGTAGGGGATCGGGAGCAGCAGGAGTCCACCGGCGATCACGGTGAATGCCCCGATCGAGTAGGCTAGGTGCACCCCGTACGTCGCGTAGAGCCACCCCCCCAGGAGGGTCCCGATGAGTCCCCCGGCCCCCGCGACCGCACTGTAGAGCCCGAGCGCTCGCCCCCGCGACGAACGTCCGACGAGTCGGACGAGGAACAGCGTACTCGCCGTGCTGATGAACGCCCAGCTCACTCCCAGAAGGGCGTTGAGGAGGGTCAGCCAACCGAGGAGCGCGGGGCTGCCGAGGCCGAACAGGATGTAGAGGGGCCCCCAGAGAAAGAGCAGCATCAGGAGGACGCGTGCCCCGAGGGACTCGAGGAACACTCCCTTCGGGGAGTGCTTGTCGACCGCCTTCCCGGAGTGGATGAAGAGCGCGGTGGACGCCGCCGCCGCCCCGAGGTACACGATGAAGATCCCGGCGTCGGTGAATTTCGCGTCCTGCCAGAGGAAAACCGGAAACGGTCCGTAGAAGATGTCGAACCCGACGCTCATCACCCCCAGGGCCACGAGGAAGAGGTACTCCTTCCCGGGGAGCTTCTCCGCGCTGGAGCGAGTGAGGTCGATCACCCCGACCACCCGGCTTCGCAGCTGGCGGACCCGTTCGTTGACGCTCCGGTGAAGATGCATCAGGTCGGACACGCTTCGGCGCTCGATCCGGCCGTTTGGCTCCTGGATCCAGGCCCAGGCGATCCCCGCCGAGAGGAGCGCGAGTCCCCCCGAGAGGATGAGCAGGGCCGTCATCCCCTGGATCACGCTCTGGTTCACGCCCACGACGAACAGCCAGACGAATCCGAGCGCGAGGCCAACCGTCGTACCGAGGCCCGAGATCAGCCCGAAGAGACCGATGTCGGTCGGCCACCAGCGCTTGTGGCGGGTCTCGAGCAGGAGCATCGTCCCGATCGGGGCGCTCGCGGCCGACGCGAGCCCCTCGACGATGTTCAGCCAGAAGTACGTGAGTATGTTCTGAGCGAGCGCGATCGCGATGATCGCGGCGCCAGTAGCGAGGAACGAGCCGACGAGGAAGTACTTGCGGTGCGCCACCCGGTCGGAGAGGTTTCCCCAGAGGATCGTGAACGGCACCTGACTCATGGCCGAGGCGGCGATGATGATCGTGACCGCGAACGGGGAGGCGTAGAACTTCTGGAGCGCGAGGAGCGGGATCAGGGGCGCGGCGATCCCGTCCGAGATCGCGAGCGGCAAGTACGCGAGGAACCAGAGGTCATTGGTCGACGGCCGAATCTTCGCGTGGGCCTTGATGTCCATGGATGAGCGGCGAGCACCCCGGGGTAGGGGGAAGATTCCAGGGGTCGGACGATAAAGGCGGCGTTCTTATGGAACCCCCGGCGAGCCGGAGCTCGCTCGGTCCGACAGGGACCGGCGCTCGCCCGCCTACTTCGCGGAGACCCTGAGCTCCGCGAGGAGTTCGCGATGTTCCTTCGCAGAGATCCACTCGACCTTGAGGTACTCCCGGATGAAATCGTCCGCCACGCCGAGCGAGCGCGCCTCCTCGACGACGAAACGGTACGCTTCGACTTCGGTCCATCGCTTGACGTAACTGACGCCGGGTTCCCAGAGGTTCGCGCCGCCCTGGCGTTGTCGCACGTGGCAGAGTTCATGGTAGATATCCATGAACAGCATCACCGCGGGGCTGTCGCGCAGGTGGCCCTTTCCGACCACGATACAATCGGACCCGGGGAGACGACCGGTTTCCATCGGCCGCGGAACGACTCGGGAATGTCGTGCGGGGCAACGTACATCCACATGTCCGCATCGACGACCTCGACGCAGGTATCCTCGAAGAGTCGTTCTCGCTTCACCGGGTCGGGTTCGAGCCGCTTGGCCGGAGCCAACTGGTCGAGTCCGGGAAACACCGCGAGGAGTGGATGCCGCCCCGGCGGCATGTCGCGCGAGACACGAAATCCCGGAGGGTCGTCGGATTTCTTGGGTCGCTTCTTCGGGGCGGTGGGCATCGACGGAAGGCGAGAACGGCCGATAGATAAAGGGCACGGAATATCTCGCGGGACCCCGCTATCGCTTTTCCCGTGGACGACCTGCCGGCGTCCATGACGGCCCGGGCTCGTACGCTCACCCTCGTGCGAGGGCTCCGCGTCGGTCAGGTCGAGACGCCCGACGGGGCGAGCGGCGTGTCGGCCATTCTCTTCGACACACCGGCCCCGACGGTGGTCGATGTTCGCGGTGGGGCCTCGGCGACGTACGACACGGCGTCGCTCTCCCTGGATTCGACCTTCGGCCGCCGCTGGGCGATATTCTTCTCGGGCGGAAGCCTCTACGGACTCGATGCCGCCCGCGGGATTCGGACCCGCATCCTCGAGACCGGCGGTGGGCACCGGGCGTTCCGGAACCCTAACCCGGTCGTCCCGATCTCGGGCGCCGCCCTGTTCGACCTCCCGCGAAGGCGGGAGGGGCTTCCCGACTACCTGCCGCTGGGCTACGAGGCCGCCCGTCGGGCAAACCGTGGCCCCGTCGCCGTCGGAGCCGTGGGGGCGGGAGCCGGCGCGACGGTCGGAAAGTATCGGGGTCGCGCACGCGCGATGCACGGAGGAGTGGGAAGCGCGGCCGCTCGACGCCGCGGTCTCGGTACGGTCGGTGTCATGGTGGTGGTCAACTCGGTCGGGGCGGTCCGTGACCCTGCCTCGGGGTCGTGGATCGCCGGTGCTCGAGGAGCCGGCGGCCGCGTCGTTCCTCCGGACCGACCGCGTAGCGGACGGGACTCCATCGCCGGAACTACACTCGGGATCGTCGTGACGGACCTTGCGGTCGACCGACCCGCCCTCGCGCGCGTCGCCTCCATCGTCCACGCGGGGCTGTCCTCCGTCATTCGGCCGTTCCATAGTTCGACCGACGGGGACATTCTCTTCGTCGCCGCGACCGGGGTCGCCCAACCGGGGCGCGCCGAATCCCGACCGGGCGAGCTCGCCGACCGCCTCGGGATGTGGGCCGCTGAGCTCGCGGTGGAGGCCGTCCTGACTGCGATCCGGACCGCCAACCCGACCGACTGAGTTCAACCGGCCGGGGCTCTACGGAGGGGCGTCCCGCGCAATCCCCGGATCAGGTCGGCTTTGGTGACGATCCCTTGCAGGTCTCCTTTCCGTGCGACGAGGACGGCGGGATACCTCCCCAATAGCCCCGGCAAGAGGTCGGCGGGAAATCCTTCATCCACGACCGGATACGCGGGTTCCAGCACGTCCCGCACCCGGCCCCGCCGGGACGAGGGTTGGCCGAGCGCGCGAAGGAGCGCCGATTCCGAAAGGGAGCCGACGACCTTCCCTCCGTCGACGACGGGCAACTGGGAGAACGCGCCGCCTTCGAGGCGTTGGGCGGCGGTGGCCAGTGTCGCGGACGACTCGATCGTGACGAGCGCGCGATTCATCAGTTCGCCGACGGTGAGCCGCGGGGCGGCGAACCCCTCCTGGGCTTCCAAGTACGAGAGGATGTGCTGGACGAGGTCGTAGGAGGGCCGGATGCGGCCCCTTTCGATCCGTGAGAGGGTCGCGTCGCTGCGTCCCACGGCTCGCGCCAGCTCCCCAAGGGAGATCCCGAGCGCGACGCGACGTTTACGGATCTCAGTGAAGGTGTCCATCCGGGCTCGGACAATACGGCCGCCCGAGGTTATGGCGCTTCGGGCGTCCGGCAGAACTGCTTCCGGCGCGCCCGAAAGGTAAAGGAGACGGAACGCGTTCCCTCGACCTGAGCGATGGACGCCCCGTCCCGGCGCATTTCGTGGATCAGCCCGCCCCCCGAGATCTGCACGCTCTGCAAGGAGCCCCTCGGGCACCCGGAAGAGACGAGCTCGTGGAACGGAAGTCCCGCGCACCGAGACTGCGTCCGGGTCCATCTCCTCCAGCGTGACCCGGCGTTCCGGGAGACTACGGAGGGATCAGAACCGAGCGACGACATCGGCGATTCGATCGATGGCGTCCTTCCCCGCGACGACGACGAGACAGACTTCGAGTGACCGGGGGATCTGTCTCGCTGGCGAAGACCCGTCCGCTCGCTTGCAACGCTTAAGAAGGGGGCCTTCGTGGCCGTCCTCAGCCACCGCGGCTTGCGTTCAGGGAGACCCCATGCCCGAAGTTGTGATCACCTGTGACTGGACGATGATGAGTGACCACCACGGGAAGGAATTCCTGGGGTTCGGCACCACCACCCCGGCCTACCTCTTCCCGGAGGCCGTGTACGCCAAGATGTTCTTTCCCAAGATGCCGTGCGATGAGAACGGCTTCCCCAAGATGGCACCGTACGGGATGCGGAAGATCGAAGCCTCCCTCATGGACGCCGGTTTCGATGCCCGCATCGTCCACCCGAGCCACCTTGACAAGTACATGCCGGGCGAGGCGAAGGTCCTGCTCATCTCGGGTCACGATTATTTCGGCCTCAACCCGCCGAGTTCGACGTTCGGCGGCGTGATGCACAAAGAGCCGCTCAACTCGGTGAACTTCAAGCGGATGCTGCGTCAGCCCGCGGTTGTCGAGGCGCGGAAGCAGGGGCTCAAGATCATCGCGGGGGGCCCGTGCGCCTGGCAGCTCGCTCCGGCCACCCGGATGAAGCTCCCCTGGATCCAGGAGTTCGTCGACTCGATCGGCGGGATCGACACGGTGGTCGAGGGGGAAGCCGACCTGTTCGTCCGCGAGATCGTCGGGAAGGCGCTCCGCGATGAGTTCCTTCCGCCCCACGTGGTCATGAGCGCGAAGGAGGCGCCGAGAGTCGACCAGATCTCTTCGATCCGTTTCCCGAGCGTGAACGGGCTCATTGAAATCGGGCGAGGCTGCTGCCGCGGCTGCTCGTTCTGTTCCGTCACGACCCGCCCGACGCGGTGGTACCCCCTCGAGAAGATCGAGGAGGAGCTCAAGGTGAACGCGAAGATCGGCGTTCGCAAGGGACTCCTGCACTCGGACGACGTATACTTCTACGGAAGCCCGAACGTCATGCCGCACGAGGAAAAGCTGATCCCCCTGCTGAAGCTCGCGAAGCGGTACTACGCTCAGGTCGGCTGGAGCCATGTCGCAATCGCGTCGCTCATGACCAAGCCGAAGCTGCTCCAGAAATGCGGCGAGGTCCTCCTCGACGAGAAACAGGACTGGTGGGGCGTCGAGGTGGGCGTCGAGACCGGATCGCCTCGCATGGTGACCGCCGCGATGCCGGGGAAGGTCGCACCGTTCAAGGCATCCCAGTGGCCTGAGTTGGTAATCCAGGCCGCCGGCCTGATGAACGACAACAAGGTCTACCCGGCGTGTACCTTCATCGTCGGACTCCCCCAGGAGACCGAGGACGACGTCGCGAAGACGATCGACCTGATCGACGACCTGTGGGACTTCAAGGCGATCCTCGTGCCGATGTTCTTCGTGCCTCTCGGGCACCTGAAGTCGCGGGACTGGATGAAGCGCGACCGGCTTTCTCCCCTCCAGCAAGAGTTGCTGAAGCGCGCCCTGACCCACGGCCTGCGCCAGTCACGTGCGCTGCTGCACGACTTCTTCGACTGGGAGGGAAACCACACCCGGCTGTACCGGACGGGCTTCCTCGGGTTCATCAATTTCCTCGAAGGAATCGCCAAGCTGAACGGCCTGTACAGTCCTGCGGTCCGCCGTGGCCGCGAGATCGCGGACCCGAACCTGTACCCCGACCGGCTGCCGATCCCGACGATCCCCGTCCGTGAGTAGGCCGTCGGCCTACGCCTCGTCTTCGGGAAAGGACTCGTCCGGCGGGGCGGTCAGCGCCGCGCGCAGGGGCACCGGCCTTCGGTAAGGCGCCGGGGCAGATTCGTAGGCCGCCCGCGGCGTCTCCACCACCCGCAGGGTCGTCTCGCTTCCGTTCCCGTCGTAGGCCCTCCACGCGCCCCGTCCGTACGGGGCTCCGAGGATCAGGTGCCGCCGACCCCAGCTGCGGAAGAGCCGGAGGTCCGCGTCCGACGGGCGGAGCGCGCCCGAGGGGTGGGAGTGCACGGTGCCGGCGACCGAGAGGTCGGCGTGGAGCATCCATAGCTGGAAGTTGGCGTGGCGACGGCCGGCGGTGGTACCAGGGAGCAGCAACAACTCGCTGATGACCCCCGGCGGGTCGGCCCGCAGCACCCCCCCGAACTCATTCGGGAGGGCGGACCGTGCGCTCGCGAGCGCGCTCTCGAGGGCCCGGCGAGTGATCGCGGTCGGGGTGTCTCCGAGGCGGGGCCCGCCAGGGGGGCGCTTACGTTGGGGACGGAAGATCGGCAATCGACGGCCCCTCCTCGGCGAACTCCTCGGACCACGGCAGGATCTTCTTCCCTCGAAGCCGCTGGAAGAACCGGGACCCGAATCGCACGAGGACCGCGCGTCGGGGAGAGCGATAGATGGTGACGGGCTCGGAGGGCGAGAGCCGGTACTCCGTCTCGCCGTCCACGACCACGACGGCGCCGGGCTTTTCCTCGACCGGACGCAAGCGCACGGTCCGCATCGGCTCGAGGACGAGCGCGCGGGGGTCGGTACGGAACGGCGCGATCGCCGCGAGGACGAGGGCGTCGATCGAGCTATCGACGATCGGACCGCGGGAGCTCAGGGAGTAGGCGGTCGAGCCGGTGGGGCTCGCGACGATGAGACCGTCGGCGCGCAGTCGTCCCGCGACGTGGCCATCGAACGCGAGCTCGAAGAGACCCATCTTCGCGACCGCGGCCGAGTGAACCACGAACTCGTTCGTCGCGTCCGGGAGCGGCTGGTTCCCGATCTCGGCGGCGAGCTTCATCCGCTCCTCGAGGAAGTAGAATCCCTGAAGAAGGCGCTCGATCGCCCACTCGAACTCCTTGGGGTGGCGCGTCTCCACTTCCGCGAGGACCCCCACCGTGCCGGCGTTGATCGGCAAGAGTGGAGCGTTCGAGCGCCGGAGCGTGTGCAGGAACGTTCCGTCCCCTCCGATCGCGACGAGCACGTCGCATCCGATCCGCTCGAGCGGGGCGTGAGGGCGCGAGGGGTCGGCCCGCGCGACCTCGTCGCTCAGGAGGACTTCGGCGCGGTCGCCGACCAGCCGGAGGAGCTCGGAGGCGAGGTCGAGCGCCTTCGGCTTGTCGGGATGGGCGGTGAGGCCGATCTTCAGAGATATCCCTCCTCCGCGGCCTTCCGGAACCCTGGGTCTCCCCACGCGAGGACGCTCGTACGCCGCTCGAGCGTGAGGGGGAATGCGTCAAGGGATTTCCCGCGGGCGTCGGTGACCCCTCCGCCGGCCTCCTCCACGATCCGATACGCTGCGGCGATGTCGGTCGAGCGGAGATTTCGGGCGTCGGGGTCGTTCTCGAAAAAGAACCCGTCGGCGCCCCCCTGGGCCACCATCAAGAGCTCCTGGGAGGCGCAACCGAGCGAGCGCACGCGCCGCGCCTTGCCGGCGAGACGGACCGACCGTGCCGTCGCGTTGCGCCCGAGGTTCACGAACACCGTTTCCGTCTTCGGGTTCCATGGGCGGGTCTGGATCGGCCGTCCGTCCCGGAACGCTCCGGTCCCGCGGCTCGCCCACCAGGTCGTCCCGTGATGGAGGTCGCGGACCAGGCCCACGTCGATCCCCGCAAGATCCCCTCGGCCGAGAGCGAGGGAGACGGTGAAGAACGGCAGGTTCCGAAGCGCGTTGTGGCTCCCGTCGATCGGGTCGACGACGAGGGTTCGATCGCCCCCGCGCGAGACGTGGCCGATCTCCTCGGAGAGCAGATCCCAGTCGACCCCTTCCGCGTCCAGCACGCGGAGTATCTCCCCCTCGGCGAGTCGGTCCAGCTCCTCGGTCGGGGTCCCGTCCGCGCCCATCGCGACCACGTCGGCGCGGTGCGGCGAACTGCGGGCGTCCCGCACGACCCGGTGGACCGCGACGCTCACCCGGTAGAGCACCTCGAGCTCCGGCGGCGCCCCTCCGACCACGGACGCCGGACAGAGGGCGAATTAATGACCCCTTCTTCGGGTCCGACCGGCCCTCGACCCGGCATGACGTTATCTGGGGACGCCGCTCGGCCGGGCGATGGAACTCCAGTTTCTCGGGGGCGCTTCGGAGATCGGATCGCTCGGCCTCGTCGTGCGCGACCAAGGGCGCACCCTTCTCTTCGATTACGGGATGACGCCCACGGACCCGCCGACCTATCCGCGACCGGCGCCCGTGAACATCGACGTGGCGTTCCTCTCGCACGCCCATCTCGACCATTCGGGAATGACCCCGGTCCTGAGCCGGCTCCCGAAAGCCCGCCTCGTCGCGACGTCGGTCACCATCGCGGTCGCGGACGTGCTGACCCGGGACGCGCTCAAGATCGCCCGGATCGAGGGGTACCTTCCCCCCTACACCTCCCAGGACATCCACTCGGTCGGTGAGCGGTTCACCGCGGTCGACCGGCACACCACGTTCCGGCACAAGGGGATCGAGGTCCAGATGACCTCGGCGGGTCACATCCCCGGAGCAGCGATGATGCTCTACAAGGGCGCGAAGGACGTACTGTTCACGGGCGACCTGCAGACGATGCCGACCCACTTGGTCGGGGGGGCCGAACCGCTCGAGTGCGACGTGCTCGTCATCGAATCGACCTACGCCGGCAAGGAGCACCCCGACCGGAAGGAGACGGAACGACGCTTCCGCGACAAGGTCGCGGAGACGATCGAACGCGGCGGGAAGGTGATCGTTCCGGCGTTCGCCGTCGGACGCGCGCAAGAGGTCCTGATGGCGCTCGCATCGTCCGGGTTCGAGACCTACCTCGACGGGATGGCTCGCAAGGTGAACTCGATCTACCTGAGCGCTCCCGAGTACCTCGCCGACGCGCGACGATTCCGCCGAGCGCTCGAAGCCGTGCACATGATCGAAGCCCCCGGCGACCGGAAGAAGGCGCTGCGAGAGGCCGACGTGATCGTCACCACCGGCGGGATGTTGGACGGCGGCCCGGTCCTGTACTACATCGGCGAGCTCTACCGGGACGCGAACAGCTCGATCTTCCTGACGGGATACCAGGTCGAGGGGTCGAACGGCCGCCAACTCATGGATGAGGGAACGCTCACGATCGACGAAACGACGATCCATCCGGTGTGCGAGATCGAGAAGTTCGATTTCTCGGCCCATGCTGGCCACTCCGACCTCGTTCGATTCATCGAGGAAAGCCATGCCCAGACGGTCGTCCTCATGCACGGGGACCGCCGCGAGCTCCTGAAGGAAGCGCTCCCCGAATCGCTCAACGTGCTGCTTCCCGAGAACGGGGAGCCGTTCACGCTCTGACTAGCGGGGACCCCGTTCGCGCCGGGCCCGGTCGCGCCGGGGACGGGGTTCGACGATCTCGTCGTCCTCTCGCGCGCCGAGCATCGTCGATTCCGCTTCCACGGTCGCCTCCTGGAGCGGGGGAAGGTCGCCTCTTGGCCGCATCAGGGTCCGCAGCGTTGTCCAGAGCGGTTCGATCCCCTCGCCCGTGGTCGCGGAGACCCGGGGCCGTTCGGTCGCGCGCCGGGCGAGGTCGGCCTTCGTCTCGACATCGATGATCGGGATCCCGGGATACTCCTCGCGCCATCGGGCGAGCAGGGCCTCCTGCTCCTCGAGGGTATAGCCGGACATTCCCGTGGGGTCGATCACGAAGAGGACGACCGTCGCCGCTCGCCCGACCGCGGTGGTCGCCTCCTCCTCGGCCAGGTTCGCCCGGTGTTTTCGTCCGAGCACTCCGGGCGTATCGAGGACCTGGAGCCGGTCGAAGCCGAGGTCGGCGTGGCCGACCGCGATCGAGAGGGTGGTGAACGGATAATCCGCGACCTTGGGGCGCGCGGTGGAGAGCCGGGCGACCAGCGAGGATTTGCCGACGTTCGGAAATCCCGCGACCACCAGGGTCGGGGCGGACGGGTCGAGGTGCGGTCGGTCGTGGAGGAAATCGGTGATCGCCCGAAGACTCTCGATGTCCCGGTCGACCTCGCGCACGAAGCTCGAGAGGCGGCCGTAGTACGCACGGATCTGGTCCCCGAGCTCCTCCGAGCCCGACGCCCGCCGGGTCGCCTGCTCCGCGTCGCGCGACAGTCCGCGGATCCGCTCCTCGGCACGCCGCAGGCGCAGCAGGGACCGGTCGAGCGTTCCGTCCCCGAACGCCCCCGCGACGAGCGCTTTCTCGAATTCGGTGAGACCGGGCTTCGCGAAACGTCGGGCCTCGATTCGAAGGTGTCGTGACGACGGTGGCGCCGCTCCGGACGACCTTCAACTTCGCGCGTAGGCGGTCGCGTTCGGGCTTCGTGTCACCGTGCGGCGTCGCGAGCGAGGCCCGGTGGAACGCGGTGTCCAGGATCTCGACGGACGGGGGCGGGCGACGCGGCGTCGACGCCCCCCGACGCCCCGGAACCCTCGCCCGTGCCACCGAAACTCCCCGCGCGGGGGAGGCGGGCCGCTCGAATACGTTTGCCCCGTCGCTCCCTCGGTCATCCGAACTGATTTATTCCCGCCCCCGCTCCCTCGCTCCCCGGAGATTGGTCGTGTCTCGCTGGATTTCGAACGAGCCCGGCGAGGAGACCGCACTGCTCGAGGCCCTCGGCATCTCCTCGGTGGACCAACTGTTCACGGACGTCCCCAAGAAGGCCCGGATCGGACGCATGGGCGTGGGACCGGGCCACGACGAACCCGAGGTCGTTCGCCTGGTCGACCAGATCCTGGAGCGGAACAAGCCCCTCGCCAAGTTCGCGAGCTTTCTCGGGGGACGCGTCTCGACGCGGTACACCCCGGCCGCCGTGGACGCGATCGTTTCCCGCAGCGAATTCTACACGGCCTACACGCCCTACCAGCCCGAGGCGAGCCAGGGGATGCTGCGGGTCCTGTTCGAGTTCCAGAGCCTCTGGGTCGAACTTACCGGCCTCGATGTCGCGAACGCCTCCCTCTACGACGGCGCCACCGCGGCCGGTGAGGCGCTCTTGTTCAGCCACCGGGTCCACGAGGGGCAACGGTTCCTCGTGCCCGCCAGCCTTCCGTGGGAGGAGAAGAGCGTCCTCCGGAACTACGCGAGCGGACCCCGACTGACCGTGGAGGAGGTCCCGTACGACGATCGTACCGGACGTCTCGACGTCGATTTCATCCGGCGCGCCGTGGCGGCGGGCGACGTCTTCGGGGTGCTCGCCGACGTGCCGAACGGTTTCGGCCACGTCGACGAAGGGGTCGCCGACCTGAAAGGGATCCTCGGAGAGATTCCCCTCGTCGTGGAAGCCGACCCGCTCGCCCTATCGGTCCTCGAACCTCCGGGAAGCTACGGCGCCGACGTCGTAATCGGCGAGGGGCAGGGTTTCGGGATCGCTCCCTCGTTTGGAGGGCCACTCCTCGGGTTGTTTGCATGCCGGTCCGAGCACGTGCGCTCTGCGCCGGGGCGGATCGTTGGGGCGACCCACGACGTGGATGGGCGCCCCGCGTTCACGCTCACGTTGCAGACGCGAGAGCAGCACATCCGCCGCTCGCGGGCGACGTCCAACATCTGCACGAACCAGTCCCTGATGGCCCTCGCCTTCGTCGTCTACGCGAGCCTCGTTGGACCCCGGGGCCTAGCAGAGCTTCAGGCGCGAGTCGCGGAGAAGGCACGAACGCTCGCGAGCGCCCTCGGCGGGATCGAGGGGATCCAGGCCCCCCGGTTCGACTCGCCGTACCTGGGGGAGTTCACGATCGAACTGACGCGCGGAACCGCCGCCGAATTCCTCGACCGCCTCCGCCGGAAGAAGATCCTGGGCGGTCACCCGCTCGCCGACCCACGTCCCGGTGCCGAGGGGACTCCGGAGCGGCTCCTCGTGGCCGCGTCCGACGCGACGACCGAGAAGGAGATCGAGAAATACACCCGGGCCGCCCGCGCCGCGATCGATGCGGTGGGGAGGAGCGCGTGACGTTCCGTCAGGCCCGGTGGGACGAGCCCTCCATTTGGGACCTCTCCCCGCCCCGGGACGGGGTCGCCCCTCCCACGATCGCCGGGATTCCCGAGCGCCTCCGTCGCAAGGAGGCCGTTCGGTGGCCGGAGCTCTCCGAGCTCGAAGTGGTCCGCCACTACACTCGGCTCTCTCAGATGAACTTCGGGATCGACACGGCCCCCTACCCCCTGGGGTCGTGTACGATGAAGTACAACCCGAAGGTCTCGGAACTGCTCGCCCGCCGACCGGGGGCCGCGAACCTCCACCCCTACCAACCGGAGGAGACGGTCCAGGGGGCGCTCGAGCTTCTCTGGCGACTCGAGCGGATCCTCACGAAAGTCACCGGACTCCCCGAGGTCTCTCTCCAGGCCGGCGCGGGGGCGCACGGGGAGTGGGCCGCCCTATTGATGGTCCGAGCCTTCCTCCGTGACCGGGGAGAGATCGACCGGCGGACCGAGGTGCTCCTTCCCGACACGGCCCACGGAACCAATCCGGCGTCGGCGATGATGGCCGGCTTCACGACCCGCGAGATCCGGTCCAAGGAAGGGTGCGTCGACCTCGATGCCCTTCGTGCGGCCGTCAGCGACCGGACCGCCTGTTTCATGCTCACCAACCCGAACACGGCCGGGTTGTTCGAGAGCGACATCCTCGAGATCGCGGAGATCGTCCACGGAGCGGGGGGGACGCTCTATTACGATGGAGCAAACCTGAACGCGATCCTCGGGATCACGCACCCGGGACGGATGGGGTTCGACGTCGCGCACCTGAACCTCCACAAGACGTTCGCGACGCCCCACGGGGGCGGGGGCCCGGGCGCGGGGGTGCTGGGAGCGAGCGAGGCGCTCGCGCCGTACCTTCCCGTCCCCCGGGTGGTCAAGAACGGGAGGAAGTTCCGTCTCGATTACGACCGACCGAAGTCGATCGGCAAGATCAAGACGGCCTACGGAAATTTCGGGCTCGACGTCCGGGCCTACGTCTTCGCTCTCACGCACGGGGAGGAAGGCCTCAACCACGTGGCCCGTCGGGCCGTGCTCAACTCGAACTACCTCGCCCTCCGAATGGGAAAGAGCCTGCCCCGACCATTCCGGGCGCTGGTGAAGCACGAGTTCTTGCTCTCCGGGGCCCCACTGAAGGTCCACGGGGTGCGGACCCTCGACCTCGCGAAACGTCTCCTCGACGAAGGGGTGCACGCCCCGACCGTCTACTTCCCGTCCCTCGTAGAGGAGTCATTGATGGTCGAGCTCCCCGAGACCGAGTCCAAGCGCGAGCTCGACAACTACGTCGCCGCGTTCGAGCGCGCGGTCTCCGACACTCCCGAGAACCTCCGGGCAGCGCCCCGTTGGCTCGCCGTCGGCCGGATCGACGAGGTGCAAGCCGCTCGCGAACCCCGCCTCTCCTGGAAGGACCTCCGCGCGGCGGGGGCAAAGGTTGAAACCCCGGGGCCGGTGGGTTCGGGGCGATGAAGCCCCGAGTCCTCAAGATCTTCGCGCAGCTCGACCCGAAACCGGAGGCGGTCCTCTTCTCGAACGCGATCGACCCGCACCTCGACCAGACGTTCTTCTACCTGTTCGACGTGCCCGCGGGCCTCTTCGAGGGGTCGATCGCGATCGGCCACCCGGACGGGGAACTCGACGTCTTCTCTTCGCCGCTCGAGGCCGAGACCGCGCACGAGGCGGCGAAGCGCGACCCCCATGTGACCGTCCACGTCGTCGCGCGCGACGAGACGGCCGCCGCCGCCCGCAAGCTCCTCGGGCCGAGGACCACGCTCGGGCTCAACTACCGAGAATTGACCCACGAATGGTTCCTGCGCCTGGATTCGGCGTTCGGCGGACCGAAGTGGGTCGACTGCTCGAACGCAATCCGGCGCGCGCGCGTGACCAAGGATGCCAACGAGGTGGAACTCCTCCGGAAGGCAGGGGAGATCGGCTCGAAGGTCGGTCGAGGAGATCCCGGGGCTGCTCAAGGCCGGCATGTCCGAGCTCGAGCTCGCCGCGGAGATGGAGTACCGGATGAACCGACACGGCGCGAGCGGGCGCTCGTTCGCCACGATCGTCGCGTTCGGTCCCCACAGCGCCGAGCCGCACTACGCGCCGGCCGAAACGAAACTGAAAGCGGGCGACTCGATCGTCTGCGACTTCGGCGCGTACTACCGGCGCTACGCGAGCGACATCACCCGCTCGTTCCATTTCGGGCGACGGGACGACGAGATGAAGAAGGTCCACGAGACCGTGCTCAAAGCCCAGCAGGCCGCCCTGGCGGTCGTTCGACCAGGAGTCCCTTCGAAGGAGGTCCACCTCGCCGCCGCGAAGGTGATCGACGACTCTCCGTGGAAGGGCCGCCTGACCCATGGGGTCGGTCACTCCATCGGCCTGGTCGTACACGACGGATGGGCCTACGGGGCCACGGCCGAGGATGCGCTGGAAGTGGGGATGGCGATCACGGTCGAACCCGGCATCTACCTGCCCGGCCACGGAGGGGTCCGGATCGAGGACGACATCGTCGTCACGAAGAACGGATACGAGTTCCTTACCACCGCTCCGCGAGAGTACCTCGAGGTCCCGGCGTGAGGTTCGGCGTCCTCACGGGCGGGGGAGACTGTCCGGGGCTCAACCCGGCAATCCGCGCCATCGTCCAGCGGTCCGCCCTCTTCGGCCACGAGACCGTGGGATTCCTCGACGGCTGGAAAGGACTCCGCGACGACCTCTCGCGTCCGCTCGACCTCGCGAGCGTTCACGGCCTCCTCGCACGCGGTGGAACGATCCTCGGAACTTCCCGGACGAACGCGTTCGCCAAAGAGGCCGACGCGGCGCGGGTCGTCGCGACGCTCGCCCGGCACAGGATCGACGCGCTGGTCGCGGTCGGGGGAGACGATACCCTCTCTGCGGCGCGAGAACTCCATCGACGGGGAGGAAAGGTTGTCGGGGTCCCGAAAACGATGGATAACGATGTGGCGGGGACCGACTGGACGTTCGGCTTCCATTCGGCGGTCGCGGTCTCGGTCGATGCGCTCGAACGGTTGCGGGACACGGCTGACAGCCACCGCCGGGCGATCGTGCTCGAAGTGATGGGTCGCCACGCCGGATGGGTCGCCCTCGCGACCGGCCTCGCAGGCGGGGCGGACGCGACCCTGCTTCCCGAGGAGCCGTTCGATGAGGAACTCCTGTTCGCGAAGGTCCGCCGGGCCATCGCCGCCCGCGGATACGCGCTTGTCGTAACGAGCGAAGGGATCGAGCTCGGCCCTCGGAAGGGTGCCCCCGGAGCGAAGGACGAGTTCGGTCACGAACTCCTGCGGGAGCGGGAGGTCGGAGCGGAGCTCGCCCGGCGCATCCAGGAGCGGACCGGTGTGGAGTCTCGCAGTGCCCAGATCGGTCACATCCAACGTGGAGGGTCGCCCGAACTCTTCGACCGGATCCTCGCCACCCGGCTCGGCGCGGGCGCGGTGGACCTCGCGCTGGCCGGCCGGTTCGGGGAGGTGGCGGTGCTCCGGGGACCGTCGGTGGTCGGCATTCCCCTCGACGACGCGCTCGGGACCACGAAGACCGTCTCGGCGGACTGGCTCGACCTGTTGCACACTTTCGACGCCTAGGGAGGCCGATGCCGGTTCGGGCGCTCTGGTACCGTAACGGAACTCTCTTTCTTCTCGACCAGCGAGAGCTCCCCTCCCGGACGGTCGTCCGCCGACTTCGGACGCTGCGGGCGACCGCCGACGCCATACGCACGATGGCGGTTCGGGGCGCTCCGTCGATCGGGGTGGCCGCCGCGTACGGGATGGTCCTCGGACAGCGGGAGGGGATCTACACCCCCGAGCGGGCGGCGAGGGTGCTTCGGGCGACCCGCCCGACCGCGGTCGACCTGTTCGTCGGGATCGAGACCGTGCGACGCGCCTGGGCCTCGGGCGAAGACCCACAGGTCTCCGCGGATGCCTACCGCGCCCGGATCGTGGAAGAGTGTCACCAGATCGGGGTCGCTGGAGCCCCTCTGCTCGCCGACTCGAAGCGGGTCCTGACGCATTGCAACGCCGGCGCCCTCGCGACGGTCGAATGGGGCACGGCCCTCGCACCGATTCGGGTGGCCCGGGACCGGGGAGCGAAACTGTTCGTCTGGGTCGACGAGACTCGCCCCCTCCTCCAGGGCGCCCGCCTCACCGCCTGGGAGCTGGCGCGCGAACGAATCCCGCACGCGGTCATCGCCGACAACGCCGCCGGCCACTTCTTCCGAACCGGACAGGTGGACGCGGTCATCGTCGGAGCCGACCGGATCGCCCGGAACGGAGATTTTGCGAACAAGATCGGAACGTATGAGAAGGCCGTGGTCGCCCGGGAGAACGGGGTGCCGTTCTATGTCGCGGCCCCGTGGAGCACGTTCGACGCCGCGCCGCGCCACGGGCACGGCGATCCCCGTAGAGGAACGCGCCGAGTCCGAGGTGCTCGAGTACGGAGGGCGACGGACGACGCCCGCTACGGTCCCACGCCCGGAACCCCGCCTTTGACGTGACGCCGGCGAAGTACGTCACCGCCTTCGTCACCCCGCTCGGTGTCGTTAGACCCCGAGCGCTCGCGCGCGCCCTATCGGACCGGGGGCGCACGTGAGTCGCGCGCCCTAGAAAGTGAGCAGCGGCCGGCCGAGGAACTGTTCGGTGCCGTGGAGGAACGACCCGATGGCCGACATGACATCGACCCCGAGGTGGTTCAGCGCGAGTACGAGGCCGAGGACGGCCATCACCGAAATAAACCAGCTCATTACCGCGGTCATCGTCTTCACCGGCTCGGGCGGAGGTCTGTTCCGGCGCTTCCGATACATAAATCGCGACCTCGACTCGCACGACGGGTTGCGCGGCCACGACGTTCGGGCTCGGTCGAACGCGCGCGCGCAGCGCGCGCTCGGGCGCGGGCGCGGGCGCGTCGGCGCGCGAGCACGTTCGGCAAGATTCATACCATGCAGTGGTTAGGCCAGCGGGGTTGCCCTGGTAGTCTAGCGGTCTAGGATGTAGGTCTGTCGAGCCTGCGACTCGGGTTCGAAGGCGCGGAGGGGTCGCCCCCCTCCGCCCGGAACTCCCGACCAGGGCGCCTCCCTACCCGGGATGGGCCGTTCGCCGCGGCGGCCCCCCACCCCTTATCCTGCCAGAGACATCTCTACATCGTGGCCGACGCCAAGAAGGTCGAGAAGGAGAGCTCGTCCCCCTACCTCTCCCACATCGTCGGCGATACGCTTCGGGACCTGACCGAAAAGCGCCTCGCCGAGCTCGTGCGGACCGAACCGGTCCCGAAGCACCTCGCGATCATCATGGACGGCAACCGTCGGTTCGCGGGCGAGCGCGGCCTGGATGTCCAGGACGGCCACCAAGCGGCCGGGACACTCTCGAGGAACTCCTCAACTGGTGCCTCGACCTCCAAATCCGGATCCTGACGGTCTACGCCCTTTCGACGGAGAACTTCTCCCGACCGACGGAGGAGCTGAACGGCCTCATGGACCTGTTCGACCGCTCGCTCCGCGACATCGCGACCGACGAGCGGGTGCATCGGCACCAGATCCGTGTGCGGGTCATCGGCAACCGGGCGGCGCTCCCGGCGCGGGTCCAGGAGGCGATCGAGATCGCTGAGCGGGCGACTCGCGATTACTCCGCCTACCAGTACAACGTTGCGCTGGCCTACGGAGGACGGGACGAGATCGTCCATGCGATCCGCGCGCTCGCGCGAGAGGTACGAGACGCGGGACTGGACCCCGACTCGATCGACTCCGACGCGGTCGCCCGGCATCTCTACACCCGGGACCTCCCCGACCCCGACCTGATCTTCCGGACGAGCGGGGAGGAGCGGATCTCGAATTTCCTCCTCTGGCAGTCCGCGTACTCCGAGCTGTACTTCTCGGACGTAATGTGGCCGGGATTGACCCGCCTCGAATTCCTGCGCGCGATCAGGACCTTCCAGCTTCGTCGGCGACGGTACGGGGCATAACGGCGCCTCCCGGCTTCACACCGAGGTTCCAGAGGGCGCGCGGGAAGAGGAACGCGGCCCCCGCGACGATCCAGAGGACCGCCGCAAGCAGGTACGTTGTCCGAGTACCGTAGGCGCCGATCAAGAGGGCACCCCCGATCTGGGAAAGGGGCAGGATGACGGTACTTCCCAGGGCGTCGATGCCGAAGTACCGGCCCTGGATCTCCGTCGGGACCAGCAACTGGACGGCGGTCAGCCAGGAGGTTCCCGCGAACCCCCCAAGGGCTCCCACGAGGAAGAGGACCCCGATCGCGACCGGAACGCTCGGGATCACGGAGAGCGCGAGGGTGACCGTCCCCGCGACGATCCCGTAGGGCACGACCCAGGCCTTTCCCGCATAACGTTCGGAGCCCACCCGCCCGACGAGGAGCGACCCGAGCGCGGTCCCGGCGACCTCGAACGCCAGAAGAGCCGCGTATACGAGGGCCGAGCCGTGCAGCACGACCGTGGCGTAAACGACCAGGAACGTTCCCATGAGGTTCGCGCAGAAATTGAAGAACGTGGCCGAGATCGTTAGCTGCAGGAACCCCTTCGCGCGCCACAGCCATCGGAAGCCTTCCCGGAGGTCAACGAAGTATCCTGTCCTTCGGGAGCTCCCTCCCGGGGTCGATGCCGCGAGCCCGACGTGCATCCCGGTCAGGAGGAGCGCGGAAACGGCGAAGGTGACCGCGTTGACCGCCAGCCCCCAGAGGGGGCCGGCAGTGACGATCAGGACCCCGCCCACAGAGACCCCCGCGAACTGCACCGCCGATCGGCTGGAGAGGACCAGCCCGTTGGCGTCCGCGACGTGCGACGCCGGAACCAGCGCGGGGATCAACGACTGCTCCGCGGGGTTGAACAGGGTGGCGAACGCGCCGATCACCCCGTAGGCCACCAGGACCACCGGCAGGTCGAATCCCGCGGCGAGAAGGAGGACCACCGCTGCGCCCATCGCGCCGCATCGCGCGAGGTCGGCTAGGATCATGAGATGACGTCGGTTGTAGCGGTCGACGAGGGTACCGGCGAGGGTCCCGAAGATCAGGGCCGGAACGATGAACGATGTCCCGAGCAATGCGACATCCAGGGGCGACCTCGTCTCGGAGAAGACCAGCCAGACGAGGCAAACGCTCGCGATCGCCGAGCCCGCGACGGAGCCGATTCCGGCCGCGAAGACCCGAACGTAGTTCCGATTCTGGAACAGCTGCCCGTAGGACGATTCCGGCGAGTCGCTCCCCCCGAGAGCTACCGACCGGACGACGGCTTAAGTAACGCACTCCGGACCGGCTCCCAACATCGGGGCGCGGGGTACTGCGGGATTCGGCTCCGTACGCGGCCAGGCCCCGAGGCCCTCCGGTCGGACTTGGTGCGACGGGGAATCGGCGGTCCCGATTCGGGGAGGGTCTGTGTAGAGCCTGGGTATTTCTTCCTCTATTAGAACTCATGACACGGCCTCCGTTTCCGCCCTTCGGAGGAAGAGCCCGAGCTGCACGTCAACCGGCAGTTTCCGTTGCCACGCCTCGCCCGGTGACTCATACTGCTCCACCCACAGACTCCCGTGGACTTCGCCGTTGTACCATGCCAGGAATCCTTCCAGGCCCCCGAAACGCCCCCGATGCCGGTCGTATTCCAGCCAGAGCCGCTCGAGTTTCCCGTTCGTCTGAGGATGATTCACCCGACTGACCACGTGACGGATCCCCCGAATCGCGAGAAATCGCTCGAACTGACCCCGCCCTACCGCCTGCTCCTCTCGGGGATTCGCAAAGAACTGGCAGCCCCGATCGGTGTTGACCTCACGGACCTCCACGCCCCATTCGGCCGCTCGACCCAACGCCTCCGTCAGAGTAGCGATCGCCGCCTCCGCCGTCGCCTGACCGAACTCTCCTCCGCTCAACACCATTCGACTCGCATCATCCTCCCAGAGAATGCAGTGCGGACTCGTCTCGCTCGACCGATGGAAATCTCCGTGCAACAACGACCCCGAGTGAGCCCGCTCGTAGCGGACATACCGACGCTTCCTCTGCTTCCTTGGATTCGCGACCACCCACCCCTGGGTCTTCCCGAATCGATAGATCTGCATCTTCGGAATGTGGGTCCCTTGCTTGGCCAAGGACTGGTAGAGCTTCGTAGCCCCCCGAGGAGAACGACGCCACTCCTCCCGAATCGCCCGTTGCTGATCCTCGCTCAACGGCGGTCCGGGTGGCCGGCGCTGGGGGTTCAACTGAGGCACCACCCCGGTATTTCGCCATCGCCGAACGAGCTTCCGGAGCCAGCGTACGGTCACTCCCCAGCGAGCGGCCATCTGTCCCAACGTCTCGCGGGGTCGCCCGAATCCCTGGGCTTGGCGGATCAACCACACCAGCTGTCGATTGGTCAGTCGGGTCACACGGACGGGAGTCTTCGAGGGAATAGGCCGCGCGGCGTCTCTCGGAAGCGAGGGTGGACGCCACGTCAGCCACCAGGCGGGAGTTCGCCGTCTGACAGGGGGAACTAATTCCTGGACTCCACATTCGGGGAGGGTCTGCGGAGTTATTAAATAGAAGGGCTTACTCACTCAACCTGACACCTGAGAGTAATCTCGAGTGATACGAACATGATGGCAGGGAACACGCCAATTCTGGTGCTGCGAGAAGGGACGAAGCGAGAGAAGGGGCGCGGAGCGCTCAACAACAACATCCAGGCCGCGAAGGCGATCTCGGACGCGGTTCGCTCCACCCTCGGGCCGCGCGGGCTCGACAAGATGCTCGTCGACTCGATGGGCGACGTCGTCGTCACGAACGACGGGGTCACCATCCTGAAGGAGATGGACGTCGAGCACCCCGCGGCGAAGATGCTGGTCGAGGTCGCGAAGACCCAGGACCAGGAAGCGGGCGACGGAACGACCACCGCGGTGGTCCTCGCCGGCGAGCTGTTGAAGCGCGCCGAAGCACTCATCGACCAGAACATCCACCCGACGATCATCTCCCAGGGTTACCGACTGGCGTCCTCGAAGGCGCTGCAGATCTTGGACCAGATCAGCGCCCCCGTCACGATCTCGGACCACGCGAGCCTGCTCCAGATCGCGATCACCTCGATGGCATCGAAGTCCGTCTCGTTCAACCGGGACGCGCTCGGCGAGATCGCCGTCAAGGCCGTGACCGCGGTCGCCGACAAGAAGGGCGAGGGCTACTACGTGGACCTCGACAACATCCAGCTGATCAAGAAGCAGGGCGGCCAGATCTCGGACACCTCGCTCATCGAGGGCGTCATCGTCGACAAGGAGAAGGTCCACTCGGGGATGCCGACGCGGGTCGAGAACCCGAAGATCGCTCTCCTCGACGCCGCGCTCGAGATCAAGAAGACCGAGATCGACGCGAAGATCGAGATCAACGAGCCGTCGCAGCTGAACGCGTTCCTCCAGGAGGAGGAGAACATGCTGCGCCGGATGGTCGACCAGGTGAAGAAGTCCGGAGCGAACGTGGTCCTCTGTCAGAAGGGGATCGACGACCTCGCCCAGCACTACCTCGCCAAGGAAGGCATCTACGCGGTCCGCCGCGTCAAGAAGTCCGACATGGAGAAGCTCGCGAAGGCGACCGGGGCGAGCATCGTCTCGAAGGTCAGCGAACTGACCCCCCAGGACGTCGGAACGGCCGGACTCGTCGAGGAGCGAAAGATCGGGGACGACGCCCTCACGTTCGTGACGGGCGCGAAGAAGGCCCGCGCGGTCTCGATCCTGATGCGCGGCGGAACGGAGCACGTGCTGGACGAGATCGAGCGCTCGCTCGATGACGCCCTGAACGTGGTCGCGGTCGCCGTCGAGGACGGAAAGTACGTCATCGGGGGCGGCGCGTCCGCGGCAGAGCTTGCCATGCAGCTTCGCGACGAAGCGGCGAAGATCGGCGGACGCGAGCAGATGGCGTTCGAGAGCTTTGCCGAGGCGCTCGAAACGATCCCGCGCACCCTCGCGGAAAACGCCGGACTCGACCCGATCGACATCCTGATCGAGCTGCGCAAGGCGCACAAGAACGGTCAGAAGTCGGCCGGTGTCAACGTGATGGCGGGCAAGGTCGGGGACATGCTGGAATTGCATGTCATCGAGCCGATCCGTGTCGGACGCCAGGCGATCGAGAGCGCCACCGACGCCGCGGTCATGATCCTCAGGATCGATGACGTCATCGCGTCCAAGTCGGGCCCCGCGCCCGGCGGGGGCGGCCCGGGCGGCCCCGGTGCGGCGGCATGGGTGGCATGGGCGGCATGGGCGGCGGCGACTTCGGCGAGGACTGAAGCCCCCCCGTTCCCGATCCGAACCTTTTCCCCGACCCCGGAGGATCCCCTCCGGGGTTACGATTCTTCCGACGTCCCCAGCACCTTTTTGGGGGGCCCCTCCCTCGTTCGCACAGGAGGGGTTTACCGTTGGCGAAGCCCACCCGGATATTCTTCGTGGCCGACCTTCACGGCTCGGCGATCTGCTGGCGGAAGTTCATCAACGCCGCGAAGGTCTATCGCGCGGACATCCTCCTCGTCGGGGGGGATATCGCCGCGAAAACGCTCACCCCCATTCTCGGGGAGAACGGCGGATGGACGACCTCCGTGGAAGGACGGCGTCGGACCGCCGCCTCGCTACCCGAACTCGAGCGACTGGAAGATTCACTCCGGGATTCCGCGACGGTACCGTTCCGGACCACCCGCGCGGAGTGGGAAGAGCTCCGCGCGAGCCCCGGGAAGCTCGACGATGTCTTCGAGCGCTGCGCCCTCGTGGAACTCGGGCGGTGGCTCGCCTGGGCCCGGGCCCGGATCGGCACGGGCTCCTCCCGGCTTTGCGTGGGCCTCGGCAATGACGACCTCACTTCGATGGAGGCCGTGATTCAAGAGGACGAGTTCGCGGAATTGACCGACCGGCAGATCCTTCGCGTCGACGACCGACACGAGCTCTTGACCCTCCCGTACAGCAATCCCACGCCGTGGAAGACCCATCGGGAGCTCCCCGAGGAAGAGATCGCCCGACACATCGACCGGACCGCTGCGCGACTGGAACGCCCGGACTCCGCGGTCTTCAACATCCACGTGCCGCCCTACGGCACTCCCCTCGACGTCGCCCCCCGACTCGACGTCGCCCTCACGAAGGTAATGGCCCCCGGCGGCGAGCCCGAGATGGTCCATGTCGGCAGCACAGCGGTCCGGGACGCGCTCGAGCGTCATCACCCCCTACTCGGACTCCACGGACACATCCACGAGTCCCGGGGAACGACGACCTTCGGACGGACGCTGTCGATGAACTGCGGCAGCGCGTACACCGAAGGGGCGCTCCTCGGCGCGTTGGTCGACCTGTCGGCCGATGAGGTTCGGTCGGCGGTCCTCACTTCGGGATGACGGGCGAGGAGCCCTCGACGCTCACCGAGCCGTCGACGGAGGGGAGGGCGTCGACCTCTTCCCACCACCTCCCCCCGAGGAATCCGAACCCGCGTCGAGGAGTGAGGGCGGAGACGGTCGATCCCAGGGACTCGAGCCGGCTCGCGATTTGCGCTCGGGGTGCCGCGGGGAGGTCCCGGAGGATCGACGAGCGGCGAACCATCTCGAGGTTCAACGACAGGGTTTTCCAGAGCCCCCAGTCCGCGGAAACGATCGCGGAGAGCCGCTGGGGAGAGATTCCCTCGGGGGTTTCGGCGATGGGGTGGTCGAGGAGGAGCGCCAGTACGTCGCGGACGTCCTTGGCCTCAGGCCCGATCACCACGTCATGGCGGCCGTAGGGAGCGAGCACCCGCTCCCCGACCTTTTCCCGGTCCTCGCCCGGGATCCGCTGGATGAACTGCAGCTTGGCGAGCAGGAGGAGCGTCGGGGAGAGGGTACCGCACTGCTGGGCGGCGTCCAGGACGTCCGCCCTCAGGTCGAACCGGTGGCAGAACCGGAACTCGTCCGCGAGCAGGTCCATGCTCCCCAGCGCGATGTCGCCCTCGTGCTCCTCGAGGACCATGTGGAGGCGCAGTCGGCGGCCCTCGCCGAGCGAATTGATGATGCGGTCCCCACCGGTTTCGAAGAACCGGAGGCCACTGCCCTCGCGCTCATGGATGGCGGCGAGAAAGGCGCGTACCGCCGGGAGTTCCTTGTGTAGGCAGGCGACGTCCAAGTCGTGGAGCGTCCGGCGTAGACCGAGGTCGGTGCGGTTGCTCGCGAGGCATCGGAAGCGGTGGGCCGCGCCCCCGAGAAGCGCCAAGTGGATCGTGGGTTCCGCGCGACGCGCGGCCGCGAGCAGCGCGACCCCGCGCGCCACGATCGGGTCCGATAGGTCGACCCAATCCGGAAGGGCGAGCTGTCGGCGGGCGTCCTCGACCGGCGTCCGGAACGCGATCGGGAGCTCGATCGAGACCCGCTCGCCCCTCCGAGGGTCGATGACGAGATCGACGACCTCTCCCACACCGTCAGCCGAGCCGCCGGCCCCCAAAAGGAGGCCGGTGGTGGCCCCCTAGTCCGGTGGCAGCTCCTTGCTGATGAGGTCGACCGGAACCCCGCGCGCCTTCTGGATCGCGTAGGAGATGAAGTACACGACGATCCCGACAACGAAGACGATGGGGAGGAAGACTAGGTAGCCGTAGGCGTACGCCCCAGGCGGTTCGACGTATTGCGCTGTGGACGCGGCGTAGCTCACGTACCAAGCGCCGACCCACGACGCGAGACCGACCAGGGTCAGGATCGGGACCGGTCCCACCCTGGCCTGCACGATCCGGGGGGCCTGCGCGAACAATTTCGGGCGGAGGAAGGGGAACAGTGCCCCGCCAAGGCAGACGATACCCACCGCCAGCCAGAACCCGAAGTTGGAATAGGAGAGATACGTGAACAGGGTGGTGTAGACGGCGACGTACAGCGCGATCAGCGCCGCGAACCAGAGCGTGATGACCGCGACCCAGGGAACTCCGTTCCGCGTTACGCGGGTGAAGAACGACGGGAGGATGCGGTCGAACGACCAGGCGAACAGGTTCCGGGTCGGGATGATGAAGTAGATGAAAGCGAACCCGAAGAACGTCAGCACGATGCCGAACGTGAGGAAAGCGGCCAGCATCGGGCTTGAAGTGATGTAGGCCGCCAAGAACAGCGGCGACGGGATCGCGTTCAGTGTCACGGTCCCGGTGAGGTATCCCCCGCTCACGCCGACGATGAAGTCCCGGCCAAATGTGTAGTACGTTGCGGCGTAGAGTGCGCCGATGAGTCCCGCGAAGATGATCGGGGCGCCGAAAATGGCGAGGCCCTGGGTCCGGGTCGGGTTTCCGCGGATCTCCCCAGCGTAGTACGAGCTGTTCGCGTACCCGATGAAACTGAGCATCGTATACACGATCCCAAGGAAGGTCCCGGTCAAAGTGACGTTGTCAAAGCTCGCCCCGCTCGCCGCGACGGTGGCGTAGCTCTGGGAGGCTGCGTTGTGGGCGTTCCAGTCATTCGCGAAGGTGGCCTGACTGGTCGTGAGAAGCAAGGCGATCATGACGACGTAGATCACAGCGGTGACGACAAAGATCCCGACGGTCGCTCGAAAGACCCACTTCGTGGGCAGGAGGCTGATGAGGAGTACGAGCCCGAGGACGATGAAACCAACTATGAACAGGTTCGCATTGCTCGCCGTGAACCAAGCGGCATCCGTGAGGGCTTGCGTGCCCCCACCAGCGACGGAATACGCAGCCAGCATCATCGGGATGCCGTACGACGCTACATAGTAGGAGAAATATCCCGCCCAAGAAATGAATACGACCGTAAACAGCAGGTTCGTTCCGAGACCGATACTCGGATGGAAGATGCGACCCATGAAGACGTAGTCACCGCCCGAACGCGGCATCGCGCTCGACAGCATCCAGTAAACGTAGCCGACCCCGACGTTGATCGTGACCCCGATCGCGACGGTCGTGACGAGGTTCGCGTTCGGGTACCCGGCGGAGGCGAAGACGATCCAGAAGTAGTTCACGATGATACCCATCGCGACGAGGTTCGCGAACAGGGCGGTCCGGGCGCCGACGGTCCGGACGAGCCCCGACGACTGGCGGACGTAGAGGTCCTTGCTACTGACCTCCCGGCGAACGCTCTCGCCGCCGGGCAGATTCACGACGGTTCCGGCCTGCTCGGTGCTAATCGCAGCAGTCAACGCTTCTTCCCCGGTCCGGTGCCCTGCTCGCCGTTACCGAGCTAGGCCCTGACACGCGAATTTCGTACCGGCTATTAATACCATCGACGTGCGAGAATCCGCGTCCCTCGGCGGGCCCGGGGCAGTGGGAGAGCGACACGAATGATTGATGTCCCTGGGTGGTTCCCATCGAGCGAGGACCCATGAACTGGGACACGCGACTCATCCACGACGGACAGGAACCCGACCCGCTCACCGGCGCGGTGAACGTGCCGGTCTATCTCACGTCGACGTTCGCGGAGACTTCCCCTGGCAAAGGGCCAAGGGATACGTCTATTCTCGGACCGGCAACCCGACCCGCGCCGCGCTCGAGAAGGTCCTCGGTCGACTGGAGGGGGGCGTCGGGAGCTCTCGCGTTCGGCTCGGGACTCGCCGCGACCTCGTCGCTCTTCATGGCCTACCCGAGCGGGAGCCGCATCGTAGCGGGGGACGACCTCTACGCGGGGACCTGGCGATTGCTCCAGGTCGCGCGGACCCACGGGGTCCACGTGGACTTCATCGACACGACCGACCTCGCGAACGTGCGGAGAGCACTCGCCTCCACCCCGAGGGCCGACCTGCTCTATCTCGAGACGCCGACGAATCCGCTGCTCAAGGTCACCGACCTGCGGGGAGCGATCGCCCTCGCTCGGTCCCGCCGCACCCGGGTCGCGGTCGACAACACGTTCGCCTCTCCGGTCCTCCAACGCCCTCTCGAACTCGGCGCGGACGTCGTCGTGCACTCGACCACGAAGTACCTCGGAGGCCACAGCGACCTGATCGGCGGGGCTCTCGTCTTTCGGTCGCGGGGGCTGCTCGAGAAATATCGCTGGTACCAGAACACCCAGGGCGGCATCCCCGGACCACTCGACTGTTTCCTCGTCCTGCGCGGAATTCACACGATGGGTCTTCGCGTCCGGGCGCACTGTGCCAACGCGCGGAAGGTCGCGGCGTTCCTCGCGCGACATCCCCGGCATCCTGCGGACGCTCTACCCGGGACTCCCGAGCCACCCGGGATTTGCGGTCGCTCGGCGCCAGATGGACGACTTCGGTGGCATGGTATCGGCCGAGGTCCGTGGAGGCCTTCCCGCAGCGAAGCGTGTGGTCCGGCGACTCAAAGTGTTCACGCTCGCGGAGAGCCTCGGCGGGGTCGAGTCGCTTGTCAACGTGCCGGCGCTCATGACCCACCGTTCGGTTCCGAAGGAGCTGCGCGAGCAGCAAGGGATCCGGGACGGCCTCCTGCGGTTCAGCGTCGGCGTCGAGGACGCCGCGGACCTGGTCGCGGACCTCAAGCAGGCGTTGGCGTAACCGGTCCACGCGTCAGCGAGAAATACCGAGTCGGTGTGGCCGCGACCATGCCTTTGTGGGAAGACAAGCCCGAAGCCTGGCACGAGATCCAGCCGGGGGTCCACCGCAGGATCCTGGCGCACGAAAGCGGCGTGATGATGGTGCTCTACCGAATCGCCCCGGGGAGCCGCTTTGCGATGCACACCCACCCCCACGTTCAGTCTGGCACGGTCCTCGAGGGGGGTGGCCAGTTCCAGGTCGGGAACGAGACCTGGACCCTGCGGGTCGGTTCCTCCTACACCGTCCCGGCGAAACGTGCCGCACGAGCTCAAGGCGGACCCGAACGTCGCCGACCGTGGTCCTCGATGTCTTCACGCCGAGACGCGAAGAGTTCCTCCACGAGACGGTCCGTCCCGACCGCGAGTGAGCCCGCCTACAGCACCGATCGCAGAAGCCCGCCGTCGACCGGGAGCATCGCTCCCGACACGTAGCTCGACAGGTCGCTGCCGAGGAAGACGATCGCGCGCGCGAGCTCTTCGGGCGACCCGATCCGTCCGAGCGGGATGTCCCGCTCGAGCCTTCGGATCACCTCGTCGGGCGAAATCCCCTGCCGTCGCGCGGCGTCTGCGGCGACCTCGTCGATGCGCCCGGTGTGAATATATCCGGGAAGAATCCCGTTGACCCGGATCCCTTTCGGACCGAGCTCGCGGGAGAGGGTCTTCACGAGGCCGGCGACCGCGATACGGCAGACGCTCGACGTCGCCAGATTCGGGATCGGCTCCCGGATCGCGAGGGACGTGAGGAATACCATGCGACCTCCCTTCGTTCCCAGGAGCATCGCCTCGGCGGACTTCCGTGCGAGGTAGGCGGGACTGACCACGAGCATGGCGGCCGCGCGGTCCCAGTCGTCAAACCCCTGCTCCATGAAGACCCCGGGGTGCGGAGATCCGGTGACGTACACGAGGGTGTCGAGCCCGCCGAGGTGCCCCACCGTCTCGGCGAGGAGACGGTCGAGGTCCGCCGAGCGGGTGAGGTCGGCGACGACTCCGTGGAGCCTCCCCGAGGCGCCCGAGCCGCTCGAGCCGCGGAGGCCAATCGTTCGGGGTTCGAGGAGTTGACGACTACGCGCGCGCCTTCGCCGAGGAACGCTTCCGCGGCTCCGTACCCGATCCCCTGGCTCGCCGCCGTGACGAGCACCCGGGCGCCTTCGAGTCCGGAGCCGATCGGCACGGCGCGGCCCTACCCCTCGATCGCGAAAACACGGGCCATCGCACCGCTCGCGCCGTCGATCTTGAGGGGGGCGGCGACCAGCGTGTACTCCACACCCTCGGTCAAGCTCGTCGAGGTGGTCGAGCGCCTCGAGGATCCAGATCCCCTTCCGCAGCAGGACCTTGTGGGCTTCGAACTTCGTGTTGCTGTACGGGTCGATCCCGAGGGTGTCCGTGCCCACGCCCTTGACCGACTGGTGGACGAGCCATTCTGCGGCTCCGGTATCGAGTCCGGGGAAATCGTAGAGATACTCCTTCGTCGGAGCCCGCTTGCGGCTCCAATCGGTGCGCAGGAGGACAAAGTCGGGATGCTTTCGCTTTGGCCAATGCTTCTCGATCGACTTCGCCCAGATGACCGTCCCGTCGACCTCCTCCCGCACGTCCAGGACGACCGCGGTGCCGACCAAGTTGGCGGGAGGGATACGGTCGACCGTCAACCCATCCTCGAGGAAATGGTAGGGAGCGTCCATGTGCGTCCCGGTGTGGGTCATGCACGTCACGCGTTCGATCGAGTACCCGTCCCGGGCGACGATTCCGACCGGTTCGAACGTGGGCAGGGGCGCGGACGGCCACACGGGCATGTACGTCTGGAGCAGCGCCGTCAGGTCGTGAACGCGACGTGGGGTGGGCATGTGCCCGCGAGGATGTGGGGGTACTAAAACGGTCGGGCGGCCGCCGGGAGCGTCCGAACGGCCGCCCGGAGTGTGCCGGACGAGGAACCGCTCGAGCCGTTCGACCCCTTCGTCGAGCGTCTCGATCGGCGAGGTGTACGAGATCCGGACGTGGTGCTCCCCGTGGGGACCGAACGCGATCCCCGGAACCACGGCGAGCTTCTCCTCGTTCAGCAGCTGGGAGCAGAAGGACAGGGAGGACAGACGCAAGATCGTACTGGGGAAAGACATAGAACGCACCCTCGGGCCGCACCGTCGTGAGGCCGTCGATCTCGGAGAGTCGTCGAACGAGATGGTCCCGGCGCTCTCGGAACGCGGCCCGGAAACTTCTCCTCGTCCGGGACCGGCGTTCGCGAGTGCCCAGACGCACGCCTTCTGGACGAACGGAGGAACGCACGTCAAGGTGTGTTCCATCACCTTCACGAGGCGCGCACGGATCTCGGGGGGCGCGGCGGCGAACCCGGCCCTCCATCCAGTCATCGCGTAGAGTTTGGAGAAGCTCCCGATCGTCACGACGGGCACCCCCTCTCCCGCAAGGCTCGCCGGGCTGACGTGCGTTCCCTCGTAGATCAGCGACTCGTACGTTTCGTCGCTGACGATCGTGAGATGGTGGTCACGGGCGATCTCGATCGCCGCGCGCACTTCCTCCCGCCGGAGCACGCGGCCGGTCGGATTCGCGGGCGAGACGAGGACCAGCAGCTTCGACCGAGGGGTCACCGCGGCTCGCACCGCGTCCGCGTCCAGGGAGAAGTCGGCGTGGAGCGGGACGTAGACCGGCAGATGCCCCGGCGAGTTGGACCGGCTGTTCGAACAGGTAGGTCGGGTCGGGGAGAATGACCTCGTCACCCGGGCTCACCGTCGCGAGGAGGGTCGCATAGATCGCGAACTTGGCGCTCATGACCACGATGTCGTCGGGGGAGACCGCGACGTGGTGGCGCGATCGCAGGCGCTCGGAGATCGCGGTCCGGAGGTCGGGCATCCCCTGTGCAGAGACGTAGTGCGTGAACCCCTCGTTCATCGCACGGTACGCCGCGTCTCGTATCCCCGCGGGAGTGTCAAAATCTGGTTCCCCGATGTGGAGCCCGAGGACCGACTGCCCTTCCTGCCGTAGCCGGAAGATCTGGTCGATGAGAGCCAGTATCGGAGATTCGGAGATCGAGTCTACCGACACGGATCCCCCATGTCCGGCGGGCGGGTTAAACCCGGCGCTTGATCTCTGGCCTCGGTCGGTCGTCGGGAGGGCGCTCTCGGAGCACGACGTCGGAGAAGCTCCCCGACCTGCCGGATCGCCCGTGCCCGGTGAGAGATCGCGTTCTTCTCGTCCGCGGTCCCCTGAGCGAAGGTCTTGTGCCAGCCGCGAGGGACGAAGATCGGGTCGTAACCGAATCCACCCTTCCCCGCCGCCCGACGCGCGATCTCGCCCGCCACCTCCCCCACGAACGTCCAGCGTCGACGGCCGTTCTGCAGCCCAGCGACCGTCCGGAAATAGGCGGTGCGACGCCGACCATGAAGCAGCGCGAAGATCGGACCGAACTTCCAGATCCGGAGGAAGTGCGCCGAGTAGACCCCGGGAAAGTCGCGCAATGCGGGGATGAACAACCCGGAATCTTCGACCAGAACGTACCCCGGAATGTCCCGGACCGACTCGAGCTTCGCGGCGAGCACCTCGGCGAGGTCGTCGGCCTGAGGTTCCGGCAGGCGCCGCCGTCTCCAGCGAACCCGAAGTCCGTACGGACGGAGGACGTCCCGAATTTCCCGATACTTGCCCCGGTTGGTGCTGACGAAGGTGACGTCGATCACGCGGTCCCCATCACCAGGGGTATTCGTTGTAGGCAATGATCTCGTCCGGACTCTTGCGACCGTCCTCGGGAGGCTTCGCCGACCCGTTCGCTTCGGCGGGATAGCCGATCGGGATAATGCCGATCGGATGGACCCCTTCCGGGACGTGGAGGACGGAACGCACCTTCTCCTCGTTGAATTCGATGATCCAGATGCTGCCCAAACCTTCGGCGGTGGCGGCAAGTTGCAGGTGGTCCACCGCGACCGCGACATCGAGCGGATAGGCGGAGATGTACCCGCCGATCGTCACGGGGATATCCTCCTCGACCGCGAACGCCACGATGACCGCGGGGGCCTCGGCGATCAGTCGCCCCCGATTCGAGGCCTGGGCCAAAAGGCGCTTGCGTTCATCATCCTGGACCACGACGAACCGCCACGGTTGCATGTTGCGCTGGCTGGGGGCGAGACGCGCGGCGGCGAGGACGGTCTTCAGCTTCTCCGACGAGACGGGCCGGGATTGATACTGCACGCAAGGGCGGTAGGCGCGGATAGCGTCGAGGACGTCCATGAGGTCCGACCGCGGAAGGAATCGTTAGGTGCGGGGGGCCAAAGTCGGCCTACCCCTCGGTCGTGTGGCGACGCATTCGTACTTCTGAGGGTCGTCCCCAATAAAAGGGTTTGTCCCCCGAAACTTCGGCCAGGTCCGAAGTGTAGTCCGGCGAGGGGAACGGACCTATTGGAGATCGACCGCGGGCCCGCGGCCCCAACGGCACCGGGCTCCGACGAGTACGGGGCCTCCATGCCTCATCTTCAACCCTCGGGCGAAGAGCCCGGGGCGGAAGCGCCACTGGAAAGTTGGCGTTCTTGGCTAGACCACTCCATCGAGCGTCGGAACCCCTGCTTTTCATTGATGGCCCAGATCGGCAGGTTGAGCGAGTCGTTCATCGTCCATAGGTACTGGATGCCTTGGCGTTGCGCATACTCGAGCGCTCTCCGTTTCAACTCCGTTGCAATGCCCCGACCCCGGTAGGGAGCTCGCGTTCCGGTGAATCCGACCCGAAGCACGTCCGGCCGCACCGGGTTGAGTTCGAGGGTGCTGACCGCGACGTACGCGTCCCGGTCGCGGGCCAGGAAAATGCCCTCGGGAAAGAAGCCGGGACCTTCCAGGTTCATTCCGACGAACTCCTCGAAGGAGATCGGGCTGTGTTCTCCGAGGCGGGGGATGTCCCTCGCGACCTCCGCGAACAAGTCGAAGAGGAGATGGCGTACCTCGGACGATTCGGGTCCTTCTTCGGCGAGGGTCGCGAAACGGATTCCCTCCCTCTCGAGCGCTGTGCCGCGGTCCGAGTCCATGGGCAGGTTGGCTCGAGGGACCTCAAGGGAGCTCAACCAAAGCCGGCGGAGTTCGAGAAAGCCTTGTTTTTGGGTGAAATCCATGCTCCGGAGGTCATCCCGCCGAATGGTGAGCCAAAGGCACTCGGCCTGAAGGGAGACCGCCTCGGCATCGATGAGGGCCGAGAGGGCCCGACCGACCCCGCGACCACGATGGTCTGGGTCGACGATGACCATCGCCCAGAACTTGCGGGGGTGGTACTGGAACGGCGAGTGGGCCAGGATGCCCACGGCGACCGACTTCCCGGTTCTCCGGTCCTCTACCGTCCACTTCTTGCGGAAGAAATGGGGGGCGGAGAAGGTCTGCTCGAAGTGGCGCTGATCTTCTTCGGTAGTGGGATCCTCGGGGTTCTCCAGGGAGAACAGCCGGCTCATCAGCTCGAAGTCCGCGTCAGCGAACGGCCGCACGAGATACAACTCCGGGTTCATGGCGCCTCAAGCGGTCGGTTCGATGTCGTCACTGCCAATAGACCATGCGGGATCTCTCGGGATTTGTGCTCGACCTCCGACCACCCTTCAGCGTGCATCACGAACTGGTTCTGTTCGAGGAACGGGAGGTCGCCATCTTGAAAATGAAGTTGTTCAAAATCGGGAGGCGACCCGAGGGTCGCCTCCCGCCGCCCCGTCCTCGCCCGTAGGAACCGGCGGGAGCTCGCTGCCCAGGCGCGGACCAAAGGGCAGAAGGCGCCCGTCGTCACTTCGGGTGCGCGGCAATGACTGTGATCTCCCGGCCGGAACAGCTGGGCGGGGCGTGGCGCGACGTCCACTATCGAGTGGTTCGCTGGACCGCGGCCTCGCTCCCGAACATGCCGGAGTCAATCCTAGAAGTCGGCACTGGACGGGGCCAAATCACCCTTCCACTCGCCGAATGCTTTCCGGGTGCTCAGATCACTGCCATTGACAGGTTCCGGAGACCCTACGCCGCCGATCGTTCCGCTCTCGAAGGCGGCCTAGCCCAGATCGGGGCCGCGGATCGGGCCACTGTTGTCCAGGCGGATGCTCTTCGGTGGATGGCTCGCCGCCAATCCCCGCGCTTCGACCTCGTCGTTTCCAGCGAATTCCTTCCCGAACTCGATGCAGGCCAGATGGCTGATTTCTTTCGGGGCTGCTATAAACTCCTACGAAAGGGCGGGACAACTGCTCACTTGTTCCTCTCTCCGAACCCGAGAAACGAACGGCAGCGGCTCGTGGTGGAGGCCGATTCCGATCCGCGATGGTCCTCACGGTCATCTCGAAAGTGGTTCTCACCCCCGCCCCGTCAAGCGGCCGACGGTTTGGCCGAGGCGGGGTTTACAGGAGTCCACGTTCGTTACCGGATCGGAGGCCTCGCAGCGCGAGGGGAGGCCGCTCGCTCCTTGCTCGCGCAATGGGGGGTTGACGCCCGCTTTGGCGACGCCCACGACGAGGTGCTTCGGAAGAGTGGGCTCGAGCTGCCCGATTGGGTCCTCGCGCTGGCCCGACGGGGGGTCTGACGCTTACCTCCTAGACGGGGGCCGTCGAATGTGGTCTGGTCACCACGAACACGATCTCCGCCTTGCCCGGGGGAACCTCCCGGGCCGCTTCGTTCAGTATTTCCTTCCAGCGAAACCCGCCCACGTCCGGCAGTCCCGCGGCGACCCCGGGCCGCGTTGCGAGCGCTTGATGCGGCCGCACCATGTTGTAATGCACCCGAAATCCCTCGAGGAGCAACTCGGTTCCGTTCTTCCCGTGGAAGCCTCGCATGACCTTGATCCGTTCCTTCTCGGTCCCATGCAAGCGCTCGACCAGGTTGTTCGATCTCTTCGCACGGATCGAGGGCACTCGCATGTGGGGGTTGACTACCTCCGCCCCGCTCCGGAACGCAAGCTCTCGACCGATTGCCTTTCGGTAAGCCGGAAGACCGTCCGAGAGGACCGCGAGCGGTCGATCCGTAGTGCGCTGTTTCGCCCGCTTCAAAAGGACCCTGGCGTCGCGCACTCGCCGCAGTTTCGTGACGTGCGTCGCGAGGAGAAATCGGGTGGTCGCGTCCACCACATTCCACACCCACCGGGGATTGCCATCGGATTTCACGACTGTCTCGTCCACGTGCCACTGGTCACCCGTCCGGGCGCCAAGGGAATCCATCCATTTCGCCGCCTTCGGGCCGAAGCGGGAAATCCAACCATAGATTGTCGCGGGCGCGACCGAGAGGGCATAGGCTTGTCCCAAGTGATCGGAGACCTTCCTAAGGGAAAGACCCCGAAAATACAGGTCCAGGGCAAGTGCGACGGTCCTTGAGTCGCACCGGAGCCGAAGGGCCCCCCCGCGATTCGTAAATCTCGCCTCGCAGGCCCTACAGAGATAGCGATTCACCGTTCCCGAGACGTTGTACCGTCTTCCGAATCGAATGACGCTCGGGGACCCGCATTTGGGACACTCCAGGGCGGGCCTGACGGCTTCGGGGAGGTCACTGAGACGCTCCCGATACCGCACCGCGAGAATGTGAATGCAAACAGCGCGCGCCGACCGGTGAAACGCGCAAGAACACGACCACCTGTCCTTGCGAATCGAGATCCCGTACTTTCGGTCGGGCCGACTCTGCGAACGCACCTCGTAGTGGGTTGGGGAGAGGGTCCGGATCTGGTCCCCCCGCGAAACGATGGCGAGAGCGGGAGTGCGTTGGTCGGTCCACGGCACCAGGACGTCCGTCGTCATCGATCGACTGTTCGACCTGAGTAGGCAGTGGTGCGTTTAGCCGGTTGCGCTCCGAGTGGAATGTGAAACGTGACGCCGAATACGTCTGTCAGACAACTGTACCGGATGAAGTGGCCGCACGTCAGGGATTAGGGCTCCTGAGGGTCGCAAAAGACCTGCCGATCCGTTTGTCCGACACGACAATGCGTATTGGAATGTGAGCCAAATTTCCGCGCTCACCTCGATGAAGAACTGGTCGAACACCCGTTAACCGGACAGTCAAAAATCGAGACCCCTCCACCACCCGATTCTGAACGGTTCCGAACCAAACGAGTTGTTAAATATGGCTGACAGGGCTCGGGAAACGCTGCTGACGACTGTCTGACAAACGGTGGTCATCGGCGACGGACGTCGCAAATCGGAAGCCGGATAGGAGGGACGCTCGATGTATCTCAAACGGGTCAAGGTGCGGAACTTCAAGTCGTTCGCGGGGGCGACGGAGATCCCGTTCCAACCCGGGTTCACGGGGGTCGCGGGGCCCAACGGGATGGGCAAGTCGAACATCTCGGACGCCATTCTGTTCGTCCTGCGGCCCGACGAGTTCGAAGGCGCTTCGCGCGGAGCGCCTCACCCACCTCTTCTTCAATGGGGGGTCGTCCAAGAAGGCCGCGACGGAGTGCGAGGTCTCGCTCGTCTTCGACAACGCCGACAAGCTCCTGCCGTGCGACTCCGCTGAGGTCGAGGTCACGCGGTACGTCAAGCTCGCACCGAGCGACCCCGACGGGTACTACTCGTACTTCTACGTGAACGGAAAGCGCACCACCCAGACGGAGATCGACTCGCTCCTCTCGCACGGGCGGCTCTCGGGCGACGGGTACAACCTCGTTCAGCAAGGGGACGTGAACAAGATCGTCACGATGGGGCCGGTGCCGCGCCGGGGCCTCCTCGAACGACTCGCTGGCATCAGCCAATACGACGACGAACTCGAACACGCGGAGACGAAGCGCGCTAGACCTCGACCAGAATCTCGAACGGATCCAGACGCTGCTCGGGGAGATCAAGGGACGGCTGGCCTCGCTCGAGGGCCAGCGTCTCCAGGCGATCCAGTACAAGCAGCTCCAGGACGACCAGCGCCACTCGCCAGGCCCGTCTCGCCCGCGCCGGCCACCGGATGGCGGAGCAGGAGCTCGTCGACCTGCCGTAAGCAGGTCGGATCCGTCCGAGACAGATATCGCGCGCCTCGATACCGCGCGCACGGAGCTCTCGGCCCGTCAGGAAGAGCTGACCCGTTCGATCGACGAGGTCGACCGGGAGATCGCGGAGGCGGGCGGCGCCGCGGCGGTGAAATTCAAGCAAGAGCTCGACGAGAAACGCATGGCGTTCGCCCGGCTCGACCAAAGCCTGGGACATCTACGCGAGGCCCTCGAAACCCTCGTCGCCCAGACCGAGGAGCTCGCGAAGACCGTCCAGGGGGACGAGACCCAGCGGACCACGCTCGGCAAGCAGGAGTCGACGCTCTCCGACCGGCTCTCCGCCCTGACGGAACGCGCCGAGGAGGACGCCCGCGGCATCCAGGCCGCGACGGGAACACCGGGCAAACCCGGTGAAAAGATCGCGGGCGCTCGAAAGCAGCAGCTCGAACTCGAGCGTCAGAACGACGCGAAGCAGAAGGCCTGGCAGGCGGCCGTGCAGGAGCGGGAAGCGTCGAACGCGGCGCGAGAGTCCGCCGAGCGCACTCAAGCCCAGGCCGAGGACGACCTTCGGGAGCGGGAGGTCGAGGTCAAGGACCTCGAGCTGCGGATCAAGGAGACGGGCCCTGCCAAGGGTTCCGGGGGTCCGACGACCGGCGACCTCCAGAAGGAGCTCTTTACCCTCAAGAACCAGGAGAAGAGCCTCACGGTGGAGTGCGAACGACTCACCCGGGAGGTGGGCGAGATCAACCGGCGGTACCTCACCCTCGACGCACGGCTCAAGGCTCGCACGGAATCCGGGGCCCGCCCGAACCAGCTGGCGGCGGTCGACTTTCTCCTCTCCCAACGGAACCTCGGAAAGATCCCCGGGATCCGCGGTACGGTCGAGGAGCTCGCTGACTTCGACCCGAAGATTGAAGACCGCCCTCCAGGTCGCCGGCGGGAACCGGTTCCAGGCGCTGGTCGTCGAAACGGACCAGGTCGCCGAGGAATGCATCCGGCTGCTCCGCGACGAGAAGCGGGGACGCGCGACGTTCCTTCCGCTCAACAAGATGTTGCCCGGCCGGCCCCACGGCAAATCGCTGCTCGTGTCGAAGGCCCCCGGGGCCACCGGCTTCGCCCTCGACCTCGTGAAGTTCGACGAGGCCTTGCGGCCCGCGTTCTGGTACGTCTTCGGAGAGACCGTCGTCATGGACGACCTCTCCCGCGCCCGTTCCCAGATGGGCGGCGTTCGCCTGGTCACCCTGACGGGCGACCTCATCGAGGCGACCGGGGCAATCTCGGGTGGATACCTCGACCCGACCGCTCAGGGTCGGGGCGCGGACAGCGCGGTCGAACTCAAACGGCTCGGCGAGGAGCTGCGCCAGAAGAGTGGTGCCGAGACGGCGGCGCGGACCTCTCTCGCGAAAGCAGTGGAGCGCATCCGCGCTGTCAGCGAAGAGCTCGCGACCCGTTCGATCCAGGACCAGTCCCACCAGTCCTCCCGCCAGATTCTCGAGAAGGACCTCTCGGCGGCCCGCGGCCGGCTCGAGGCCGCCCAAGACCGGATCGCCGCGGCGTCGGCCGAACAGAAGAAGGCGGAATCCGGGTTCACACGGGCCGAGGAAGCTGTCCGACGGCTCGGCGAGGAGATCGCAGGGCTCAAGGCATCCATCTCCAAGGCGCAGGAGCAGTACCTTGGACAGCTTCCCGGGGCCCTCGGCGCGAAGCTCCGTTCCCTTCAAGAAGCCGCGCAGAAGACCTCTGAAGAGCGCGTTCAGGTCAACGGCGAGCTCGAATCGATCCGGGCGTCGATCGCCGCGCTCGTCATGAGCCTCGACGGACGGACCAAGGAGCTCGAAGCGGACCGGGCGTCGATCGCCGCCAAAAAGAAGGAGATCGTCCAGACCGAGAAATCGCTCCGCGCGGCCAAGGAGGCGTTGGAGGCGCTCAAGTCCGTCGAGTCGAAGCAGAGCGAAGCGCAGAAGGCCCAGGGGGAGAAGAAGCGAGCCTTCGAAGAGGAGCGCCTTACCCTTACTGGGAAGCTGGGAGAAGCGCAGGCCAACCTCGAGACCCGTCGCTCGATGCTGACGCAGGAGGAGACGCGCCTCGCCGTCGCCGAGACCGAAGTTCCGCGAGCTCGAAGACGCGTTGAAGCAGTTCCCCGACCCCGAGCCCGACGAGAAGGCGATGTCGGTCGAGGAGCTCAAACGGAAGATCGCGACCCTCGAGCAACAGCTCGCCGCGCTCGGGGACGTCAACCTGCGCGCGGTCGAGGACTACGACGCTCGAGAAGGGCCGGCTCGACGAGTTCGGGGCGGAGGTCCAGCGGCTGACGACCGAAAAGACCGAGATGGTCGGCCTCGTCCAGGAGATCGAGAAGAAGAAGCGCGAGAAGATCAACGAGGTCGTTGTCAAGGTCAACGCGAACTACCGCGAGATCTACGGCGAACTATCGGCGGGGGGCGAGGGGGAGATCGCCCTCGAGAACCCGGCCGACCCCCTCGCGGGAGGACTCCTGATCAAGGCGCGGCCGGTCGGCAAGACCGTCGCCCGGCTCGAGCAGCTCTCGGGGGGGGAGAAATCCCTCGCCAGCCTCGCGTTCATCTTCTCCCTTCAGCGGTACGACCCGAGCCCCCTCTACGTGTTCGACGAGATCGACATGTCGCTCGATGGCCTCAACGCGGAGTACGTGGGCCGCATGCTCCGGCACAACGCCGAGCGGGCCCAGTTCATCGTCATCTCGCTCCGCAAGGTGACCCTCAAGTTCGCGAGCCATCTCTACGGCGTGACGATGCACGGCGACGGGTGCTCGCGCGTGATCGGGATCCATCTCGACGAGATCCAGGACGTCGAGAGCCGTGAGGGCGCGCGTGCCCCCGAAGCGTCTCCCCCGGTCGTGGAGGCCCGATGACGATCTCCGAGAGCGAGGCCGTCGTCCTCGCTCGTCCGAACTCGGTGCCTCGGGAGGCCGCGGAGAAGATGCTGGGGTACCTCGTATTCCACCGGTCGCTGCTCGGCGAGGCCGAGGACACCTCGGTCCTCCTCGAACGGTACCTGACCCTGGTCGAGAACCTGAAGGACGGGGTGCACCTCGTCATACCCGACCCATTCCAGAAGGCGATGGCCCTCCTCTTCGAGCTCGTCATGGAGGAGGAGTTCGACCCGTGGGAGATCGACCTCGTCAAGTTCACCCAGTCCTACCTGGAGCGCGTCCAGACGGACGGCGCGGTCAACTTCGCGATCGCCGGCCGCCTCGTCTACATGGCATGGAGCATCCTCTACCTGCAATCGGAAGCGATCCTCAAGGCCCGCGAGGACGGGGTCACGCTACCGACTGGTGACCCCCTGGAAACGAGTCCGGTGGACGATGGCTATCTTCCCCTGCTGGAGACCCCCGAGGCTGTGGACGTCACGTCCACGATCCTCGGCTCGATGGACGCTCCCCCTCTCCTTGAGATGGTGCGGCACCCGGAAACTCGACCGGTATCGCTCTTCGAGCTCGTCCGCGCGTTCGGTGAAGCCGAGGTCGATGCCCGACGCGCGGTGCACATCCAGGAGCTGCGCGACCGCCTGCGGGAGGAGCAGCGCGCCCCCCCCGAACTCCTCGTGCACGGCGACCTCCCCGAGCACGACCTCGTCGACACCTGGGAGGCCGCCCTCCGTCACCCCATCGACCAGCCGTTCCCGCTCCTCGACCTCTGGAACCCCCTCTCGGGCCGCGACCGCCTGGTCGCGATCTTCCTCGCGGCGCTCTTCCTCGCCCGGGAGCGCTCGGTCGACCTCCGTCAGGAGGTCCTGGGAAGGAGCCCCGTGCTGATGGTCCGCACCGCCGAGGCACGCAAGGTGGTAACGGAGGAGAACTGAACAATGCCGTCCAAGTTGGACGACCTGGTCTTCCAGGTCGAAGCCGTCCTGTTCGCCGCGGGGAAACCGCTCAGCGTGAAGGAGATCACCGACGCCCTGGGACTCGGGGACTACCGGCCCGTCCTCAAGGCGGTGCGAACCCTCGAACAGACGTATGGGAATCGGCAGTCGGCCCTCGAGGTTCGGAAGGTCGGGGACCGGTACGCCCTGCAGCTGGAGGAGCGGTACGTCGCGACGGTTCACTCGGTCACCCCGGTCGAGATGGCCCCGCGGACGTTGAAGGCCCTCACGCTCGTCGCCTACCACCAGCCGATCCTCCAGAGCGTCCTCGTACGCATGATCGGCGACGTCGCCTACGAGGAGGTCCAGCACTTGCGGACGCTCGGTCTCGTGCACACCGAGCCAAAAGGCTCCACCCTCGAGCTCACGACGACGCGACGGTTCGTCGAGTACTTCGGCATCGCGTCGACGCGGCCCGAGGAGATCCGGCGGTTTCTCGAACAGAAGCTCGGGGTCGCCCCGACCCCGGTCGTCCTCGCGGCACCGGTCGCGCCGACCGAGACGCCGGAAGCTCCCTCACCCGAGCCCGCCCCCACCGAGGTCGGCCCGCCCGCGGAGCCGCCCCCCGCGCTCTAGAGCGCGCCACATCGCGGACATCGGACCGGCTCGGCCGGTCGGAGCGCCCCGCAGTACGGGCAGAGGAACGACGGCCCGTTGTAGACAGAGGTGGGGAACGCGCCGGAGGCGGCCGGGGGAAGGGGTCCGTAGGACGGTGGGGGAGGTGGAGGGTCGGCGGTCTTCCCCGGACGCGCCATCACGACGACGAGCGCGATCGCCACGGTCGCCCCGACGCCGAAGATGATGAAGATCTCCGTCCAGGGAACACCGGGGGGCGGGGGACTGGTCGGTAGCGAATGCGTCGCCCCGGTGTAGTTGTAATCCCGGATCGCGGGGTTCCCGTCGGCCGCGTAGAAGAGCGGTGCGATCGGCAGGCCCCAGCCGGTCAGCGGATCCCAGCCGGGTCCGGCGGAGAAGACGTAGTTCGACCCGTTCGTCACATCGTAGAAAGGATTCGTCGGACCGGGATGTGCGGCGAAGTAGCTCGCGACCCGGTAGACCTCGGGGTCCACGAACCCGAACCGGTGGTTCGCCACCTGGATCTCGTCCGCGAGGAATCCCGCGAACGCCGGCGCGGCGATGCTCGTGCCTTCGAGGAGCAGGGCGAATATCTGCCCCGTCGCATTCGCCTCGACGTACGCGATCGTTGCATTGCCGGGGAACGCGAGGTCTGGGCCCGCCCGACCGACCGCGCTGGCGCCCTGCTCGACCGTCGCGTTCACGATGTTCCAGCCCGCCGCCGAGGAGAACTGCCACCCGGGCTCTGGGTAGACCGTGCTGACGCCTCCTTCGGTCCCAGCGTACTCGCCCGCACCACTCGCGATGTCCCACCATGCAGACGCATGGTTCAGATGGCCGAGCGTGGGGTCGTACGCGACGTTCAGATTCGTCGCGTTGAGCCAGCCCTCCGGGGTGCCGTTGAACCCGAGGGACGTGCCCCCGACCGAGAGCGCACCCGACGTGTTGAACGCCGCGGACGCGGGCCAGACCGGCCACGGGCCGTCGCTCCGTCCGGTGAGGCTGTCGGGGGCGTTCCCCTGGTCGCCGCTCGCTGCGACGATCGTCACCCCGGTCGCCGCAGCCTCCTGGAGCTCCTGGTCCCAAGTGGAGTCGTTGAGGTCCGCGATGCCGAAGGAGGCGGAGACGACCCCGAGACGGGCCGAGGTGTAGTTGTACGAGAGGGCCGACGCGAGGTCCTGGTCGAAGTACGAGGCGACGTCGGCGTCGGCGACCGCATTCGCAAGCAGATTCCCCGCGAAGTAGAAGTTGTAGAGGGGAGCCCCGGGAGCGAGACTGCCGGCCATCTCGAGGTCGAGCGAGTTCTCGATCTCGTCCAGCGAGTCATCGGTAACGTTCCCGAACGACCCCGGGAGGGGCGGGGTGTCCCCCGCGATGGTCACCGGGACCCCCGTGAGGTTCGACTGGGGCCACTTCGTGCTCGGACTATCGTTCTGTAACGTGTCGTTGAAGTAGGCCCGGACGACCGCCGGGTCCCACGGGGGGGTGCTGTCCGTCGTGGTAGTGTTGTACCCGCTCGCCAGGAGCGTCGCGATCGCGACCCCGGTAGGGTAGCTCGCGTTGACGGGGTTCACGACGCTCGCATTCCCAGGAAACAGGCCCGTCGCCTGAAACGCCTGGGTGAAATCCGACCCGATGAAGAACTGCTCCCCTGACGAATTGTTCACGATGAACTGTTCGTCGCCGAGCCGCTTCGGCGCCTCGGCAAGGCGGCTCGCCGCGAGGTTGAGAGTGAGGCGCAGGTCGGCCGAATTGCTGAGACCCGTGACCCCCGAGACCAGTCCTACAAGGCTTGACGGAAGGGTGGGGGTCCCGGCCGCAGTGTAGAGGGAGCCCCCATCGACGTTCGAGAGGTGCACCATCCGAACATCGAAGAGCGAACCGACGGCCGCCGCCGAGAGGGTCGCGACGACGGAGAGTCGGTCGGGGGCCACGGAGACCTCGCGAGCCCCCGCGGCGTCGAGGACCCCGACCACCGTTCCCGTCGCCGAGGTGCTGGGGGCAAAGGTGGACTCGAATTCGGCGTGGGTCAGATAGGAGCGGTAGAGTGGGGAGGAAGGGTCCTCGACCGCCGATAGGAACCGGTCGAGAGCACCGGGATCCGGATAGGCGAGCGTGAGGGAGATCTCGAGAGGGGTGGCGGACGACATCGGGACGACCGACGCACCGACCGGGAGCGCCACCGCGTCCGTCACTAGCTCCTCTGCGGCGGCAATCGCGGGAACGGGGCTCCCCGAGCGCTCGCCCGCGACCAGTGGTGAAGCCACGACGAGGGTGGCGAGTACCGCCGCCAGGATCGCGACCGGTGTCCGCATCGTCTCCCGGAGGTCGCGCGCTCCTAATGAGACCCACCCAAACGGACGGCGGCGCGCAACCCTTTATTGGATAGCGAGGTCGGGACTCGAATGCCTCTGTCCCCGACCGCTACCGCGAAGTGCGTCTTCTGCGAGATCGTTGCGGGCCGGGCTTCGGCGTACCGGGTCTACGAGGACGAGACTACCCTCGCCTTCCTCGACCTGTTCCCGTTCACCCGGGGTCATCTCCTGGTGGTCCCCAAGCGCCACGGAGCGCGGCTGACCGACTTCGGGCCCGACGACCTAGCGGCCGTCCTTCGCACGCTCGAGAAGATGTGCCGACGCGCGGAGCGACTCGCTCCGGACTACAACGTCGCGCTGAACGCGGGGGCGAACGCCGGACAGATCGTCTTCCATCTCCACTTTCACCTCATCCCGCGCTATGGGGAGCCGAATCCGTTCCATCCACGGGAGCGCGTCCGCCTCACCGACGAAGAGGCGAAACGCGTCGTGGCCGAACTTTCGGTTCCTTGAGGATACGATTGACCGATTCTACGCGTCCTCCCGCCGTCGCGGGACAGTTCTACGCGGGTACGGGAGCCGAGCTCGCCCATCAGCTCGAGCGATGCTTTCTCGACCCCCGCGGACCCGGTGAGCTCCCGACCCGCCACCGTACGTCGACCCGCTCTCTCCAGGCCGCGGTCGTCCCTCACGCGGGGTACGAGTTCTCGGGAGCCATCGCCGCCCACGCCTACTCCCTCGTCGCCGGGGAGCGGCCTCCCGAGACGGTCCTCATCCTCGGGGTCGACCACCACGGGATGGGAGCGGGGGCCGCGCTCTCGGACCGCGCGTGGGTTACTCCGCTCGGTCCGGTCTCCGCGGACCACGACCTCGTGCGGGCCCTCTCGAGAGACCCGATCTCGGTGGACGAGCCGGCGCAGGCCCAGGAGCACTCGATCGAGGTGCAACTGCCGTTCCTCCAGTACGTGCTGCCCCAGCCGAAGTTCGTCGCGCTGCAGGTGCGTTTCGGACCCTTCGACTACCTGCGGGACGTCGGGCGCGTCGTTCAGGAAGCGGTCAAGGATCGCGACGTCCTCCTCCTCGCGTCCACCGACTTTTCGCACTACGTGCCCGCACGGACGGCAGAGCGTCTCGACCGGATGGCGATCGACCCGATCCTAGCGCGGGATGCCCGGCGGTTGTACGACACGGTCGTCGACAACGAGATCTCGATGTGCGGGATCGCTCCGACCACCGTGCTCCTCTCCGCCCTCGCCGACGAGCAGCTCGGGACCCGGCTCCTCCGGTGGGGGCACTCCGGAGAGGCGCAGGCCATGCGCGAGGTGGTCGGGTACGCCTCGATCGCCCTCGAGGCAACGACCACCCCCGCGCCGCCCGTTAAATAGCGAGGCCGGCTCGGCGCGCCCGGCGCGGCATGATCCTCTCGGACGTAAAGATCCGCGAAGAGATGCGCCGGGGTCACATCGTGATCCGCCCGTTCCGGCGCGAATGCCTCGGAACGAATTCCTATGACGTCCATCTAGGCCCGTATCTCGCCGTCTATTCGAACGGGGCACTGGACGCGCGGTTGCCGAACCCGGTGGACGAGTTCCGCATCCCGAAGGAGGGCTACGTCCTCGTTCCGGGGCAGCTCTATCTCGGGGTGACGGAGGAGTACACCGAGACCCACGGGTTCGTTCCGTTCCTGGAGGGCAAATCGAGTCTCGGACGCCTCGGGATCGACATCCACTCGACCGCGGGTAAGGGGGACGAGGGGTTCTGCAATTACTGGACGCTCGAAATGAGCGTCAAGCTCCCGGTCCGCATCTACCCGCGAATGCCGGTCGGGCAGCTGATCTACTTCGAGATCTCCGGCCGCATCGCGCGCAGCTACTCCGCGAAGAAGTCGGCGAAGTACCGGAAGGTATCGGCCCACCCGACCCCGTCGCGCATGCACCTCAATTTTCCTGCGAAGCGCGGCGCGCGGCGCCGCTGACGTCAAACGACAGCGCGCTCGCGGCTACCCTTCGCGGTGCTCGCCCGGTCGGACGAGATAGAAGGCGGGCCGGCCCGGACGCGAACGCTCGCGTCGACCGAGAGGGTCGAACGGCTCGCCTTCGCCCTCGGGATGGACGGTGACCGACCGGAATCCGAAGCGCCGAACGAGATAGGCGTCGGCGGCACGGAGCGTGGCCTCCTCGGCCACGGCGGGAGGCCCCGTCGTGGGCTCCGAGCGCAACAGAGGACCGACCCGCTGAACGTACTTCGGGATCTCGCCGCGGAATCCCGTAAGCTCCGCGTGCACCTGCACCCGTTCCATGATCGCTTTCACGGTCGGGGTCTCTCCCCTCGCGACGGCCTCTCGCATCCACCGTTCCACGACAGATTTCCAGGGTGCCGCGACGAAGAAGATCGCTTCCTCCGGGACCGGGTCGCCCCGTTCCTGAGATGGCCGAATCACCGCTCGAAGATCGTCCTCGATATGTTGGAGATACTCCTCGCGAGACTCGGATTCTTCCGAGACGGCAAAATCGGACGGTGCCGGGAACGGCTGTGTGGCCACCAGCCCCGGGAACCGGCCCTCGCCGGTTTCCTCGGCCAGGTGCGGTGTGATCGGGGCGAGGAGCAGGACCCACGCCCTCCCGACCTTGTCGGTCGCATCTCCCGCCACCCCGCCCCGGGCGTAGTACCGGCGAAGCAGCGTGGGTACGCTCACGTAGACCTCTTCGGCGACGGGTCTCAGGTCGGCCGCGCTCAGCCCCGCTCGGACCCGGGTGATGATCCGACCCATTCTCGACAACAGCCAGGCATCCAGCTCGGGCGAGCCCCGCCCTCCGCCGCGGGTCTCTTTCACGAGGCGTTCGACCTCGACGAGCCGGGCGAGGGCGGCATCGACCGCTTCCGAGTTCCACTCAACGTTCGCCGATGGGGAGGCGGCGCTCACGTAGGTACAGGCGCAGTGCATCCGGCCCCCACCGCTCGAGCGCGCGGTCGATCGGGGGGATCCGAACCCCCCCCGAGTAGATCTCCTTCTTCGAGAGCTTCGTGCCCGCGGGCCCGGTGATCCAGCCGTTGACGTAGATCGCGCGCGGTCGGAGCTCGGCGGGAAGGAGCCGCGCGTGCGTGTACACGAAGACCGGGAAGTGGACGCTCTTGTGTTCGTGGCCCCCCATGTTGATGTCGAGTGGGTACCAGTAGAGGAACTCCTCCCGCACTTCGGACTGGAGGTCGGTCGGAACCGAAGGCTCTCCCGGACCCTTGCCCTGGAAGACGTGGTCGAAGAACGCGTCCGTGAGCTGAGCAGGAACGAGACGACCCGACACGACGAACCGCCGCACGATGTAGTAGGCCATGTAGAACGTCGAGTCGGCGATCGGCTCGATGGTCCAGCTGGGGTCAAAGGGGAGCGGGGTCCCGAGCCACGGCCCCTTGCGGGCGCACGGTCGGTCCGCGAACCACTCCACGATGCCCGGGAAGCTCGCGGCCGTACTCCGGGGGCCAGGTGGCGATCGCGCGCGCCGCCTCGAGCGCCCGGGCTTTCCAATCGGGGTCGCTGTACCGTAAGAACCACTGGTCGGAGACCTTTCGGATCCCCACTCGGTGCCCGTTCCGGCAGATGACGGGCTTCGAGAACTCCTGAAGCTCGAGCGAACCTCCGGTCCCGGCGAGGAGTTTCTCGACGAGCTCGCGGGCCTCGCGTACCGGTGTTCCGGCGATCGACGGGACCGTCATCCGTCCGCGGACGAACTCGAGGCGATAGAGTCGCTCGGTGGCGGCCTCCACCGCCGCCCGGTCGGAGAGACCCTTGGCACCCGTGGCCCGCAGGGCGCGTTCCGCCGGAGTGCCGTCCCCCTCGAGCAGTGCTTCTTCAGAGGTGGAGAGAGCCGACCCGGTCGGGATCTCGAGCAGGCACCGGTGGAGGACCCACGGTCGCGCGCTCGGCCGGCGGGAGTTCGAGGAGCGCGGCGGCGTCTGCGGGAGCGTGGGCTGGCACGCTCATCACCACCCCCGTGCCGACCTTCGGCTCGACCACCGGGCTTGCGAGGATCGGGACAGAACTCCCAGTCAACGGAACGTGAACCGTGCGACCGAGCAGCTGGGACGCCGAGACCGCGTGGCCCAGGTGACCTCCGTGCTGTTCTATCAGCCGCTCGGCGCCCGGACCTGCGACGAGGAATTCCTCCGTTCCGTGGTGCCAAACGACGAGCTCTTCGCCCGGGGCGAGCCAGAGGTTCGTCACGCCGTAAACCGTCTCGGGCCGCAGGGTCGCCGCAAGGAGGGTCCGCCCGTCGCCCAGACGGAACGGCACGAGAACGTATCGGACGATCTCCGCGTCCCCTCCGCTCTCCAGGTCGGTCTCCGACGGATCGACGGCGACCGGACCGCAGACGGGGCATACCGAGGAGAAGTACGTGCCCTGCACCACTTCGCCCGCGGCGTGGAGCGTCCGCAATTGCCACTGGACGAACCGACGGTAGTCCTCGTCGATCGTAGTGAGATACGTGCTCTCGTCGACGAGGGCGCCGATTCGGCGCAGGACGCGGCGGTACTCGTCCCCCAGGAAGCGGGCGGCCTCTTCCGGCTCCTCGAGGGCTGGCCATACGGGCGGAGGGACGCCGGCATCCTCCAGGGATCGGACGACCGTCGGGTCGCGGGCCTTCACCCGGCGCGACCACGTCACCGCAGGAAGCCCGGAGGCGTGCAGTCCGAACGGGAACAGCACCGACTCGCCGAGGGCACGATGGAACCGGTGGAGCGCATCGGCGTAGGCGAACGCACGCAGGTGACCGACGTGGAGGAATCCGCTCGCTCCCGGATAGGCGATGAGCGCGTAGAACTTTCCCCGACCGGATTCGCGCCGCCGGTCGCGATCCCCGCGCGCGCCCACTCCTCTTGCCATCGCTGAGCGCTGCGGGAATCCATCGCGGCCCTTCGAGCAGCGGACGGTTATTGAACGCTTGCGGCCCAGTTGCTGCTCCCCGGGTCCGATGGGCACCGGACAGCAGAAGCGCCTATACGCGCGGGAGCCGATGTGACGTTGATGCGCATCATCGAGGTCTTCCATTCGATCCAGGGGGAAGGGCTTTTCACCGGCGTGCGCACCACGTTCGTGCGCACCGCGAGGTGCAACCTTCGCTGCTCCTGGTGCGACACGACGTATTCGTTCGGTCCCGGTCGCGAGCGGTCGATCCCCTCCCTGCTCCGCGAAGTGGGAAAACACCGCACCCGGAACGTTTGCCTCACCGGGGGGGAACCCCTCCTTCAGAACGATTCGGTTTCGCTCGTCCGGGAGCTCTCCGCGCGCGGGATCACCACGGTGATCGAAACGGGAGGCTCGTTGGATGTCCAGCCCTACCTCGATATCCCGCGCGTGGTCCTCAGCGTCGATGTGAAATGCCCTTCGTCGAAGATGGAGGGAAAGAACCGCTGGTCGAACCTGCCGATGCTCCGGTCCACGGACGTCCTCAAATTCGTGATCCAGGACCGGAAGGATTACCTCTACGCGAAGCGAATCCTTCGGCGATACCGAGGACCCGCCTCGCTCGTGTTCCAACCGGTGTGGGGAACCGACTCCGGCCAACTCGCCGACTGGGTCCTCGCCGACCGGCTCGATGTCCGGGTCATGCTGCAGGAGCACAAGCTCCTCTGGGGCAACGTTCCCGGTCGATAGCAACGGCGAGCCCGGCGGCCGCGCTCCCGCGATACCCTAAAGAGGGTCGTTCCCCCGTCCGACCTTCCGAGCCATGGCCGCACACGACCCGTCCTTTCACACTCCTCTGACCGCCTCCGATTCACCGTTCGGAAAGACGCGCGGGATGGTGTTTCCCCGGGTGGTCCTGGCGGGACACGGGGTCCTGAACGAGCTGGGCACCGACCTGCCGGCAGTTCGATTTTCTCGACTCGGGGGCGGTGATCACGGGTCCGAAGACCGCGGAACTCGCGGGCAATCGCGCCGCCGAGATCCTCACCAAGGTCGGGTTCGACGCCCCGGTGATCATCGCCAAGGAGGCGACCGAGGCGGAGGTCGCCCGGGTAGAGTCGGAGGTCCGAGCGATCGGCGCGCGCTTCCTGATCGCCGCGGGCGGTGGGAGCAAGATCGACATCACGAAGGTCGTCGCCCACCGGCTGCGCATCCCGTTCGTGAGCGTCCCGACGTCGGCAGCGCACGACGGGATCTCCTCGCCCCGAGCCTCGCTGCACGGCCGCGAGCGGACGACCAGCATCGAGGCCGCCGTGCCGATCGGGATCATCGCCGACACCGAGGTCATCGTCCACGCGCCGTTCCGGCTGCTCGCCTCCGGATGCGCGGACGTGATCTCCAACGTCACCGCCGTCCTCGACTGGCACCTCGCCGTCCGCTTGAAGAACGAGGAGTTCTCGAGCACGGCCGCGACCCTGAGCGAGTACGCGGCCCGAGAGATCATCGACCACGCCGGGTCGATCAAGCCGGGGCTCGAGGAGTCGGTGTGGATCGCGATCCGACCGATGATCGTCGCGGGAATCGCAATGAGCGTCGCCGGCTCGTCCCGACCGTGCTCACGGGAGCGAGCACCTGTTCAGCCACGCGCTCGACCGGGTCGCCGCCCACCCCAGTCTTCACGGAGAGCAGTGCGGGGTCGGGGCGGTCATGATGATGTACCTCCACGGGGGAGACTGGCAACGCGTGCAGGGCGCGCTGCGTACCGTGGGCGCTCCCACCACCTCAAAAGAGCTCGGCGTGACTGCCGAAGAGGTCGTGACTGCCCTCGTGCTCGCCCATACCCTCCGGCCCGAGCGGTACACGATCCTCGGCGACAATGGCCTAACGCGCGACGCGGCCGAGCGCCTGGCGACCCGCACCGGAGTGATCGGGTAGCATGGCCGAGATCACCCTCATCGCCACGGCCGAAGCGCGGGAGGGGTACGAATTCGTCTATCAGGGGGGCGCCCCGGTCTGCCGGACCTGCCCCTACCGGCACGCCTGCTTGACCTTGGACGTGGGGCGGCGGTACGCCGTCGCCAAGGTGCGCGCGGTTACGCATCCGTGCGCACTGCAGGAGTCGGAGGCCCATGTGGTCGAGGTGAAGCCGGTCCCACGAACCTTGGTCGTGGACTCGCGCAGTGCGGTGGTCGGGAGCTCGGTCGAGACCGGTCGCTATCCGTGCCGACGCGTCGACTGCCCGAACTGGTGGGTCTGCGCCGGACCGAGCCTTCCGCCCAAGCAGCGATTCCGCATCCAGCGGGTCGACCCCGAACCCGCCGAGTGCCGTATCGGACGAACGCTCAAACGGGTCGACGCGGTCTAGGTCCGGATGTGGGGCTGTGGGGTAGCTACGGGCGCGAGGCAGAAACCTCGGTCCGCTCTACTGGTCCATCCTTCGAGCTTTGGGAGCTCGGGACCCCGATTCAAATTCGGGCAGCCCCATTCCGCGCACTAGACCTGGGTCGGCAGTTTTTTGGGCCCTGGCAGACAGAGAGTCGACTCGGTCCTGCGAAACGTCACGTGGCAGCAGCCCGCCCTACCGCCTTCCCCACCATCGCCATGCCACAGGCGGAGCAATTCGTGCTCTCCAGAGGATTCCTCCCTCCGCACCGCGGACAGTACCCGGACGATCTTTCCTTCACCGAATGGGTACGCATACGCGACGGGTTTCGAGGTCGATTCCGGCTGTGTCCTTTCTTTCGTTGGAGACTCCGCGAGTTGGGCGGCTCGTCGAGCAATGTCGTTCTGTCGGGCAAGGTCGTACCGTCGAGCAATTTCGAGGGGAGGTAAATCGTCGACCGCGTCCGCGTGGGGCAACGCGACGGCGAAAATGCCTCCGATCAATGCCAGGATGAATCCGACCAAGAACCCTCCTCCGACCAGGAGTGAAAAGACCGCGATGACGATCATCCCCGTCCCGAGCGCTGCGTGGAGCTCGGGATCCAGATAGTAATAGATCGTGAGGACGAACAGAACAAACGCGAACAGGATGGAGATGGCTCCGTAGCCGGCCAAAACGCCCGCCGAAGGAAACTGCGCGACGAGACTATCCCCCAGGGAAACTTCGACGGCGCCTTCGACGAGGTTCAAGATGGCTGCCAGGACCACGAGGGTCGCGACCACCAACCGGGGGTCGGCAGCTTCTCTCACGGACCCTCGACTACCCCATCACACCCCTCAATTAACGCTCTTGGGACAGGGGAGGGGGCGGAGGGACCGAGGCGCGCAAGGCCCCCCAGCGCCGGTAAACGGTGACGATGCGGAGAAAGTGGGCGGCCGAGAGTCGCACGAAGCCGTCCCAGGCCTGCCCGGCAAATTCGCCGGGCCGCGGATTTCTCCCGGACGCCATCGCCGCTCCGACCCGCTGGGACCGCTCGATCGATTGAGCGAGGCGGAAAGCCGGACTGCTCGGGGGCGAGGCGGTCACGAGGCGTCGGGCGAGCTCGTGGGAGCGGAGGGTGACGTCGACCTCGTCCGCTCGGCTCGCGTTCTTGGCGTGGAATCGGTACTCCGTGAGGGGCTCGGGTGAGTACCACGCGGTGCCCCCGAGATAGGCGGAAAGCCAGTACGTGATGATGTCGGAGGAGGGGTTCCGGCCCCCGTAGAACCCGAGAACGGGCAGATAGGCGCTTCTCCGCACGGTCATCCCGGACATGTTGAGGGTCATCAGCCCCCGCGACATCGCGCTCGGGACCGGCGGAACGGGACCCTCCGGATGATATCGGATCCGTGAGGTGGGCGGCAACGGCTCTCCGCGCGCTCCGATGAAGGAGAGCCGGTTTCGCAGGAACACCACCTCGGGGTGGTGCCCAAAGACCTCGGCGACGTGGGCGATCTTCGTCGGCGCGAACCGGTCGTCGTCCTCGAGGAACGCCACGATCTCCCCCCCGGCCGCCGATACGCCGAACGCGAACTTTTCCCCGGCCGCCGGCAGGTCCCCCCGGTTGGCCCACTGGTACGGAAGGTGGGGGGGGTCGAATCGACGGGGGGCCGTACGGAGGGTTGTCTTCGACCACGACCACCTCGTCCGGGAGCTTCGTCTGCCGCTCCAGGGATCGCAGCGCGTCGGCGAGATACTCGGTCCGCCGGTGCGCGATCACGACGACCGATACCGTCGGCGCGCTCACGGCCGGCGTTCCCGGCCTGGGTGAGCGGCGAGGGCACGCTCGTAGACGGCGAGATAGCGACGGACCTCGTCTTCGACCGAATAGTCCAGGACCACTTCCCGTCCGCGCGCTCCCATCCGCGCGCGCAGTCCCGGGTCCTCGAGTCGATGGAGCGCCTCCACGAACTCGGCCTCGGTCTCGACACAGAATCCGCCGCCCTTCGCCGCGAGTTCGGGCGCAGCCCCGGTCCGATACGCGACGAACGGTCGACCCATCGCCATCGCCTCGAGCAGCAGGAGACCGAATCCTTCGTACGAACTCCCGAGCACGACCGCGTCGGATGCCGAGACGGCGTCGAGGAACTCCGAGCGGGTCACGACGTCCTGGAACCTTGCGCGCGCTCGCGTGTCCGAGGCCAGCCGAGTGACCCGCTGCCGGCTAGAGGGGGAATCGGGAACGTCGCGTCCCACTGCGACCAGCCCCCAGGTCCCTCCCGTGGCGCCCACGGCACGCACGAGGCGGTCGACCCGCTTGTTCTCGTAGAACCCACCGCCATAGAACGCGATGTGGGAGGTCTCGAGACCCCATCGGGAGCGAACCGATGCGGGATCGGTTCGAGCCTGGCCGATTTCTCCGAGCGGAATTCCGAGGGGCACGAGTTCTACACGGTCCGGGGCGACGCCCCAGCTCACGAGCTGGTTCCGCTCATGCTCGGTGGAGGCAGCGTACACGTCGAAGTGACCGATGCGGCGGGGAAGGTACTTTTCGAAATACCACCGGTCCCAGGGGCGCCGGTGCATCTCGTACTGGTAGAATCCGAGACCGGCCATGACCTGAGCCCAGCCGAACGTTCCGGCGAACGGGAGGTAGAAATCCGCCGACCAGACGCGGTTCCCGTTCAGGTGGACCACATCCGGGCGCAGGCCCCGCAGGGTCGCGCGGTACCCGCGCGGGGCGTCAAATCGCCCGATCCGGACCATCGGGAGCCGGAGGATCGTGACCCCGTGGAGCTCCTCGCGTCGGGACGTCCCGGGATCTTGGCGCGTGACGACGCTGGTGTCGATGCCCCGCTGCGCGGCTCCTTCGGCGAGCCCTTGGACGAAGCGTTCCGAGCCGCCCACCGCGGGAAAGTAACTGTGGCTCGACAGGACGAGTCGCACGCAACCCGGACGCCGAGCCAAAGTAAACCCTTCCCCTCGAGGGGCTCGGCGGGGGCCGGGGTCGCACGACCCCGGGCTGACCGTCGAGTGGAATGACCCGGTCCGATGCTGACCCCGCGCGAGCAGGACCGCCACCCGCACAGCCAATAACGGTCCGTGCGCCTGCTTGCCCGAGGGAGGTCAAGCAATGGGCCCTGAGAGACGCGAAGGCGCCGGCCGAACGGTGCCGGCGGGGACGCGTGCAGGCGGTCCATCGTCGAACCCTCCTCCGCCGGTCGGCCGCGACGCGCCCCGTATCAGCGTCCTCATCGCCGCCCACACGCGGGTCCAATACCTCAAGCGGGCGGTCGCGTCGGCGGCGTCTCAGGGTCCGGAGGAGATCGTCGTCGTAAAGTACGAACGGGACGCCGAGTTGGACGGCGAGCTGGCCGCCATGGGCGCCACGGTCCGGGTGACCTCCGAACCCTATCAGGGAGGGAAGATCGCCGACGGGGTCGAACGCGCGACCGGGGACGCCATCGCGCTCCTGGACGACGACGACGTCCTCCTGCCGGGCCGGGTCTCCCGGATGCGGGAGATCTTCGGCGACCCCCGCGTGGTCTTCTGCTCCAACCGCTACCTTCCCTTCACCGAGACGCCGCCCGACCATGGCGAGGCCGGACCGGTCCGGCTCTTCAAGACCGGGGAGGCCAACCAGTACCGGAACGGGCTGAGGCCGGTGCTCACCAGTTGCATTACCGTGCGACGGGACATGATCGAGCCGTGGCTCGGCGACCTCCGCCAGCTCACGATCGCCGACCACACGATCTTCATGATGGCCGTGGCAGCACGGAAGTGGATGGCGATGGACCGGAGCGTCCTCACCGGTTATCACCTGGGACAGGTCAACGGGGTGCTGCGCCCGGTACAGTCCATCTGGCACCGCCCTGGCGCGAGCGCGGAGCGCGACATCCGGTGGATGCTCGATCAGCTGGACTCCCAGACCGGCGGGGTCCGGAGACCTTGAATCCCGTGGTCGCCTCGGCGATCATCCACCTCGTGTTCCTCACGGACGAAACCGAGTTCAAGGATTACAAGCGAGCGATGCGAGCGATCCTCGACGGAGTCGGGGTGCGACGACCGTTGACGGTCCCCTCGACCCTGATGTTCGGTTATCCTCTTTCTCCGAAGCTGGCCATCCGGGTGAACCGCGTCTGGAGATCCCTGGTGGGATTCCATCACAACCAGGGTTAGGTGCTTCGCTCAGGCCTGAGGTCGGGGTCACCCGTCGTGGGGCGTCAGGAGACCCGAAGCCGCAGCCACTCCGGGTGCGACCGCGCCCAGGCGACCGTCGCCGAGAGGCCCGCCGGCAGATCGGTCTTCGCACTCCATTGGAGCACCCGCGCCGCTTTGCTGACCTCGGGCACTCGACGCGGGATCTCGTCAAACCCCCTGCCGAACGTCTCGCGCGGGTCGGCGTGCGTCGGGACGAGCTGGGAGTCGCAGGTAGCGAGTACCAGGCGAACGGCCTCGAGGACGGTCCGCTCGCGCGGGTTCCCGAAGTTGAACGTCTCTCCCACCGCCGCGTCGCGGTCGAGGCAAAGAAGGAGCGCCTCGAGGAGGTCGACGATGTACGTGAAACAACGGGTCTGGAGCCCGTCCCCGTAGATCACCGGCTCACGCCGGTTCAGGACGCGATGCACCGTGGCCGGGATCACGAACGCGGGCCGCTGGCGAGCCCCGTAGATGTTGAATGGGCGGGCGATCGCGGTCGGCAGCCCGTACTCCGTGTGGGCCGCGTTCACGAGGTGCTCGCAGAGTCCCTTGCTCGAGCTGTAGCTCCAGCGGTCGAGCGAAGGGTCCCCGAGCACCCGATCGGACGTTTCGGTCCACGGGACTGCGGGATTCCGGCCGAAGACCTCGCTCGAGCTCAAGTAGACGAACCGCACCGCGGGCTTCATCGAGGCGCGTAGGACGGTCCGGGTGCCGATCACGCTCGACTCGACCGTCTCCATCGGGGTGCGGAGGTACGATTCGACCCCGACGGTCGCCGCGGCGTGCACCACGGCATTCGGGAGGGACGCGAATGCCTTGCGTACCGAGCTCGGGCGGGTCACGTCGCACGTCCGATAGGTGAACCCCGGCCGTCCGGCCGCCTCCGCAAGATTGCGCGGCACCTTTCGCCTGATGTCGAGGGCGAGCACCGAGTCCCCACGGGCCAAGAGAGCGTCCGTGAGGTGACTGCCGATGAATCCGCCCGCGCCCGTGACCGCGACCGTAGCCATGGTTCGTTACCCTCCTCCGCGTACGAGCTCGGGGGTCGGAAGGGGCACGATGACCCCCTTAATTCGGTCTCCCCGTAGCGGCGCGAGCCGCGCGAGGATCTCGTCCTTGAGCCTCCACGCGATGATCAGGACGTAATCGGGGGGACGTTCCGTTAGGGAGGAGGAAGGGGTGATCGGCACATGGGTCCCGGGCGTGACGAGCCCCTGCTTCAGCGGATTGTCGTCGACGATGTAGGCGATGACATCGCGGCCGAGCCCGCAGTAGCTCAGTAAGGTGGTCCCCGTCGAGGGCGCGCCGTAGCCGGCGATCGAGCTTCCCTTCGAGCTGAGGTCGCCCACCGTCTGTCGCAACCGGGACCGCACCCCCTCGACACGTCCGGCAAATGCGGCGTAGGTCTCGTAGCGGGTGACCCCTGCGGCGACCTCCGCGTCCCGGATCTCCTTCACCGATCCCCGCACGGGTCGACGGCCGCCGTCGATGCGCTGGGCGAACACGCGGAGCGATCCCCCGTAGACGTCCGATCGTTCCGCGTGGAAGACGGCGAACCCGGCCATTCCGAGCAGATGGGTGAGTGAATGCAGGGTGAAGCAGTAGAGCAATTCGTGGTAGAACGTGTCGAAGGCGACCTTGTCCGCGACGTCCGGGAAATATGCCCGACCCTCGAGGACGAGCACTCCGTCCGGATTCAGGATCCCGTGTACGGACCTCAGCAACGTGGTCGGGTCGCGGATATGCTGCAACACCTGCGTCGCACTCGCCACGTCGACCCCGCCGAACCGAGTCGCCACCTGTTCCGCGGCGCGGGCGTCGAAGAACCCGTCGATCGTGGGAACGCCCTGGCTCCGGGCGATCTCCGCGATCCGCGGCGAAGGCTCCACGCCCCCAATACGGGCATCGGGGGCGCGTTCCCGGATCGACCGGAGGAGGAGACCGTCGTTGCTGCCGATGTCGAGGAAGACCGAGCCCGGTTTCGGTTCGACCACGCGGACCATTTCTTGGGCGAGGGCGCCGTAGTGGCGAGCGAGGGTCTCGCCCGTGGGCACGTAGGAGTAGTTCCGGTAGACGTTCTCGATCGCCTCGACCGGGGCGGGTTCGACGATCTGGATGAGGTGGCACACCGCGCAGACGCCCATCGTGAGCGGAAACACTTGTTCGGAAGCGATCGCGCTCACCGGAATGAAGGCGTTGCCGAGGGGCAGCGCCCCCAGGGAGAGGAACGCTTGCACCCCGCGCGCTTCCCCACAGACCCGGCAGCCCGTTCGCGTCGCCGACCGGGAACTCTCCCCACCCATGGTCGGATGTCTCGAAGCCCGGTCCGCTTTAGCGCTTCGCGGGGTCCGCGAAGAAAAGACTCGCTTGGCCGCGCTCATCGACCGGCCATTCGAGGACCGTTGCGCCCCCCTCCTTCGTGACGAGGACGGCCGAGCCGGAACGCACCGGACGGCGGTTCAGCGTGCGAGCGGTCGCGAGCTCGACCACTACGTCCGCGACCCGCATCGGGTCCAGTTGGCGTCGGGCGTCGTCGGACCCGTAGACCGACTCGCGCATCTCGGTGTCCATCCCCCCCGGACAAATGGAGACACAAAGGACCTTCCCGTTAGGGAGCTCCTTCGCCACCGCGAGGGTCAGCGATACCAGGGCCGACTTGCTCGCAGAGTAAGCGGCCATCCTCGGCACCGGTCGGATCCCGGCCCGCGACGCGACGTTGATCACCACCCCTCCGCCCGGGAGCGCGACCATTCCGGGAAGGACCCGCCGCAGGAAGTAGTACGGTCCGAGGACGTTGGTCGCAAAGCAGCGCCGGGCCGCTTCGTTCGTGGTTTCCGAGATCTGGGCAGGGGTCGGGGCGTAACCGGCGTTATTGACCAGCACGTCGATCCGGCCCCAGCGCGAGAGTGTGGCCTGGACGATTTGGTCGACCGCGGCAGGGTCGGTGACGTCCGCCTGCCGGTGGAGGACCTCCCCGACGCCCGGCCCTTTCTCCCCGGTAGAGCAAGTGATGACCTGGCAGTTCCGACCGGCGAGCTCCCGCGCGACCGCCCGGCCGAGGCCCCGGCTCGCCCCCGTGACGATCGCCACCCGAGGGGAGTCGTCGCTACCGGGCACGCCGCTCCCTCCGTCGGTGGGTTCGGTGCGTCGGGGGGGCCGCCTCGCTCGCCCCACCGGCCGGTGTCTCGCGAAGGAGGCGCTCGAGAATCGGCCGGAGTTTCACGCGGTGCTCCGGATCCGAGTAGGCGAACTCGAGATTCGCGCGCAGCCACAGGAACCGGTCGCCGATATCATACCGGATTCCCCGGAAGGTACTCGCATAGACGGACTGCTGATCAGCGAGGATCTGGAGGGCGTCCGTGATCTGGAGCTCGCCGCGGACGTCGGGGACGGTGCGGTCGATCGCCGCGTAGATCGCGGGGGTGAAGACATAGGCCCCCGTGATGCCGAGACGGCTGGGAGTTTGGGACGAGGCCGGCTTTTCCAGCAGTCGACGGCACCGGTAGAGACCGGAGGACTCCTCCTCCCCCTCGACGATCCCGTAGTCCCGCACCTTTTCGTCTGGGACCTCTTCGACCGCGAGGACGGTGGCGTGGAGTTTCTCATATCGGTCCCAGAGCTGCCGCAAGAGCGGCGGCTCGCACACGTTGATCGTATCCCCCAGGAGGACGCCGAACGGCTCGCTTCCGGTGTGATGGCGGGCCAGGCCGATCGCATCGGCGAGACCTCGGGGTTCTCGCTGCCGGACGAAATGGATGCGGGCCTGGCGGCCGAGGTCCGCGAGGTGTTGCATCTCGGGGTACTTGGCGGACCCCTCGAACTCCGGGTTATAATCGAAATGGTCCTCCAAGGCTCGCTTGCCCCTCCCGGTGACGATCAGGATGTCGTCGGCGCCCGAGGCCACCGCCTCCTCCACGACGTATTGGATGATCGGGCGGTCGACGACGGGGAGCATCTCCTTCGGTTGGCTTTTCGTCGCGGGCAGGAACCGGGTGCCGAGACCGGCCGCTGGGATCACGACCTTCATTTCCGCCTCCGGGCGGGACGACTGGCGGCCCTACCTGCGTTTTTTGCGACGGCAGCCCCTACCCCGAGCGCGACCACCCTCAAACCCGCCCGCTCGGCCACTCGAGGGGAGATCGCCCGCCGCAGGTCGACCAGCAGCGGCGTGCGCATGATCTTGGACCATCGCGGGCGCCAACGGAGGTACTCGGGCCAATCCGCCTGGAGGACGGCGACGTCCGCCCCCCGCAGCGTTCGTGGTACCGAGGCTGAGAACGTCACTCGACCGGGGGACGAAGCAGCCCGACGCCTCCATTCCCGCTCGAATTTGGATAGCGCGGCCGGGTCGTGGAACCGAATGCGTGCGCCGGCCGTGAGCAGTCGCTCGGCGATTGGGAACGCCCGGGACTCTCGGACGTCATCGGTTCCCGCCTTGAAGGCCAGACCGAGCATCGCCACGGTCTTTCCTCGGAGGGTTCCCGCGGCAACACGGACCAGCTCGAAGGCGTGGGTCGTTTGGTCGACATTGATCGCCAGCGCGGTCTCGGCGGACCGAATCGGGATCCCGAGCTCCTCGCCGCGATGATGGAACGCTCGCAGGTCCTTGTCGAAGCAGCTTCCCCCGAAACCGGGCCCGGCCCGCAGGAAAGCAACCCCGATCCGCGGGTCGGCTCCGATCGCGGCGACCACGTCGTCGACGTTCTCGCCGAGCCGCTCCGTCCAGCGAGAGAGCTCGTTCGCGTAGGAGACCTTGAGCGCGAGGAACGCATTGGATGCATGCTTGACGAGTTCGGCGCCGGAGGGCGAGAGCTCCAGGACCGGGGCTTCAAAGCCCTCGTATGCTGCCCGGAGCTCGCGGTGACTGTGCGCGTCGGTCGTCCCGATCACGATCCGTTCGGGGTACAGCGCGTCGTGCACCATCCGCCCTTCGGAAAGGAACTCTGGATTCGCGGCCACGCCGAGCGAATTCGGGCCTTTCCCGCTCGCTCGACGAAGCAGGGGCTCGACCACCTCGATGGACGTCCCGGGGACCACGGTGCTCTTGACGACGACCAGACGGTATCTGCGGACGGACCGAAGAGCGCTTCCCAGGGCGCGAGCGGCGGTCCGCATCGGGCCAAGGTCGATCTTCCCGTTTCGCGCGGGAGGAGTCGGGAGGCAGAGAAAGATGCAGTCCGCCGCCTCGGCGAGCGCGCGTACGTCGTCGACTACCCGAAATCGGCCGCGGCGCGCCTCCGTCCGGAGCAGCGCTTGCAGCCCTTCTTCCCTGTAGGGGCTACGCCCTCGACGCAGCGAACTCCGCACGTTCGGGTTGAGGTCATAGGCGAACACCGTTCGCCCGCGATGGGCGAACGCGAGGCCGGTCGCGATTCCCATGTACCCCACCCCCAGGATCCCCACCGTGGGGTGGGAGTGGCCCCGACCGGTCACGGCACCCCGACCCCCCACGGAGACGGTCGGGCGAGCGGAAGGTACTGGGGAAACTGGCTTGGTATCATCCTCCCTCCCGCAGCGGACCGAGAGCATACATATCTTCCTTGACCCGGCCCGCGGGGCCCGACCCGAACCGGGGACTCCCGGAACGCTCAAACGCTCCGGACGTCGTCTCCGCGCGCCATGGACGAAGGTACGACCGAGGAGGGTATCGTCCCACCTCCCGCGACGGCGGCCCGCCTCCAGTCCGCGAGCCTTCGGTGCGAGAACTGTGGCCGCACGACCCCTCACCGCATCCTTCGCTGGGACCCCCGCAGCTCCGGCCGGCGAGGTTCGCTCTCCGGAATCGCCCGATGTCAGGAGTGTCGCTGGACTCACCCGTTCACGGAGACCGCGCCCGCCGAGGTGGACGTCGCCCTCGTTGTGTCCGAGGGACCGCGATCGATCCGAAAGAAGACTCGTCTCCCCGCGCACCGACGCCTGCAGGTCGGCTCCGGGGTGCCGGGAGAGAGCGGGTCGCTTCGGATCCGCCGCATCGACACCCGGGCGGAGGAGTCGGTGGGCAGCGCCACCACGGAGGAGACGGCCACGGTCTGGGCCACGCGCGAAGGGGAGACCGCGGTCCCGGTCTCCATCGTCGAGCGGGCACGGACGCATGCGGTTCGGTGGGTGGTCCCTTCGGGGACCGAGGTCGCCGTCGGAGACGAGGTCGTCGTGGACCGGTCGACCGTGGTCGTTGTCGCGCTTCGAGCTCGCGGTCACACCTGGAGGAAGGTCGGGGACCGTTTCCCGGTGAGCGACGTGCAACGGCTCTACGGGCGGCGCCTCGATACGCCACCGGCGGGCAGTAGCGATTGGAGGCGGGTGCGGGTGAGGCCGAGTTCCCCTGCGAGCTCCACCTCGAGCGCATCGCGTTCTCGTTCGGGGCCTGGCACCAGGACCGCCCGGACTGTTCCGCGGGTCCGGATCGCGGAAGGCGGCGCGGCGGTCCAGAGCGTAGCGCCCTTGTAGTCGATCGTACCCAGCCCGAGCTCGGTCGGAAGGTCACGCATCACGTGCTTCGTGCCGTGGATCGCCCATGCGCCGCGCGCCACGAACTCCCCGCTTGTTGCGGCCTTGGAGACCTGCTCGTGGGTCACCCAGAAGGCGGACGCGGACGCGAGGCCCGCGCGCCACGCCTTCGAGTACACGACCGCCCACTGGCCGGCTTCACGCAGGGTCGCGTCGGTCACCGGGGGTTCTCCCGGCGCCGGATGTTTCACGATCACGCTCGCGGCGCCGTGGAGGTCGGCGTGGACGTAGAGGTCTCCGTCCTTCATGTTCCGACGCACGATGAGGTCGTTCGAGGAGGCGTCGCGCCCGGCGATAACGACCGCGCCTTCGGAACTGAGGAACCAGCGGAACCGCTCGAACCAGTGCGGCTTTCGGCGGAGTTCCTCCTCCGCCGCTGCGCGGCGGGCGGACCGACTCGCCGCGGGCGGGGGCGTACCGGCTTTCGCCTCCGTTTCGGCGAGCGCGGCGCGGGCCCCCGCGAGCTTGGACTGGAGACGCTTCACCTCGGTGTAGAGCTCCTGGGCGGCTTCCCGAGGGGTCCGGTCCACTCGGAGTGGCACGTCTTTGTCACCCAGTGAGACGGTAACCTTCGGATCGTCGGACCGTTCCGCTCGTGCCCGCTCGAGCGCCGCCTCCGCCTCGGGGTAGTGGGCGAAGATTGTTTCCGCGACACCCTGGAGCTCGCGGATGGAGTCGGAGAGCGTCGCGATGGCCGTGGTCTGCTGCTCGCGGAGGCGCTCGAGACCCCGTCGAGCGCGTTCTGCCTCGGCGTCCGCCTCGGACGGTGGCACGATCACGAGGGAGCGGAAGTACTCGTGGGCCGCCTCGGAGAAGGTCGACCGCGACGCTTCCTCTACGGCCGCGTCACCGGACCAGCGACGCGACGCGTAGGGAGTGGCGTCCACCACCGATCCATCGCGGAGATACACGAAACCCTTCGGTCGTTCCCCGACCTCGCGAAGCAGTTCCGATATCGTGGAGTGCAGCCGTTCCGCGACGACCGGAGGCCGGGTCGACGCGGGCTCCGCTCCGTCGAGCCCCGGCCCGTACGATCAACTCCTCCGCGACCGGTCCGCCGAACGAGAGGCGGGCGGCGAGCGTGCTCGCGAGGTCGTTGCGCGAACGCGCGAGCTCCGCCTCGAGCTCCGCACGTCCCACGACCCACGGGTCGAGGCGGACCGGGGGACGCGAGTAGTCGGCGCCAACCCGCACGAGTCGGTGGGCCCAACGACGGGTCTGCGCTACGGCGACGATCTTTCCCCCCTGGGCAACGATCAAGTTGCCGGTCCCGAACATCTCGAGCGCTACGAGCAAGGGTTCCGGGTCGTCGCTTCGACCGAGGGCGAGCTCGAGGTACCGTTCGCCCTGGGGTTCGGACGCTCCGCGGAGCCCCGCGCCGACCAGGAGTCTTCGGAGCTCCCGCGCGAACGAGGAAAGCTCCTCCGTGTGCTCGGGATCTCCCGTGGGGAGGACGGCCGCATACCTCCCGGGAACCATGAGCAATTCCCGCCGCCCCTCCCCCGGGACTCGGAACGCGAGCGACCAGCCTCCGCCGGCGACGTCGAAGACCTTGTCGACCCGGGCCCGCGAGAGGACTCGTACCTCGCGTGCGACGGCCAGGGTGTCGAGGGAGGTGAATCGGTCCTTGGGTGTGGGAGCGCCCGACACTGTCGTTCTCCCCGTACGGGCTCGGCGACCCGCCGTTACACCTTAAGGGTTCGGCGCGGTCCCCCTCGCAGCCATGGTCGAGGGAGCGGCGGACGCGGCGGTCTGGGGGGAGCGGGCGCGCTCGTTCGCCGACCGTTACGTTCGGCCGGCCGCCGCGAGCATCGACCGCGACGACCGAATCCCCGACGAGATACTCCGGCGACTCGCCGCCGAGCGGTTCTTCGGTCTCGGTCTTCCGTCCGACTGGGGCGGCTCCGGTGGGGATACCCGCGCGACCGTGACCGTTCTCGAGGCGCTCGCCCACGCGAGCGCCGCCGTCGCCGTGACGCTGGCGGTACATCTCTCCGTATGCGCTCAGCCGATCTTGGAGTGGGGGAACGACCATCAGAAGGAACAGTACTTGCGGCCGCTCGCTCGCGGAGAGACGGTCGGCGCGTTCGCGCTCACGGAGCCGGGCGCCGGCTCCGACACCGCGAGCCTCGTCACTCGCTACCGCCGGGAAGAGGAGGGTTTCGTGCTTCGCGGCACGAAGATGTTCACGTCGAACGCGGTCTCCGCTGGGGTGATCCTCGTCTTCGCCACCCTCGACCCGGGGCTCCGGAGTCACGGCATCTCGGCCTTCATCGTCCCTCCCGGAACCGCCGGGTTCTCGGTTGCGCAACGACTCGACAAGATGGGACTTCGAGGTAGCGAAACGACCGAGCTCGTGCTGGACGACGTTCGTCTCCCCGCGGACGCGATGCTCGGACCGGAGGGCGCGGGACTCAAGGTGGCGCTCTCCGCGCTCGCCGGGGGACGCGTCGGCATCGCGAGCTGCGCGCTGGGCGTCGCGCAAGCGGCGTTCGATGAGATGCTGGGGGCGGTCAGCGCGCACGACGAAGAATGGAAGCGAAGCCGTCTCGCGGTCGCGTACGCGGACCTCGCCGCGGCGCGGGCGCTCGTCCGCACGGCGGCCGCCCGAAAGGATGCGGGAGAGCCGTTCGTCCGGGACGCGTCGGTCGCGAAGCTGGTCGCCTCCCGGGCCGCCGTCTCGATCGCCTCCGCCGGGGTCGAAATCGCCGGGCCCGAAGGGGTCCGGGCCGGGCATCCGGCAGAGCGCCTTTGGCGGGACGCCCGCGTCTTCCCGATTGTCGAAGGCACCACGGAGATCCAGGAGCTGATCCTAGGTCGCAGCCTGCTCACCCCCGGGGACCCGCCAAACGCTTAGAAGCGGCGCGACCTCGACGCGTCCGTGCCGTCCCATTCGCGTACGCGGGCGTCTCCCGCGGTGAAGCCGGCGCCGAGCCACGAGTTGGTTCCCCTCGATGCCACGCCCCTCGACCCCGAGCTGAAACGGGTCCTCGAGGCGGACGGGATCACCCGATTGTTCCCTCCCCAGGCCGCGGCCCTCGGCCCGGTCCTCGCGGGCGAGAGCTTGCTGCTCGCGTGCCCGACCGCGAGCGGAAAGTCGCTCGTGGCCTACCTCGCCCTCCTGCGAGCCGCGCGCGCCGGCCGTACCGGACTCTACCTCGTTCCCCTCCGTGCGCTCGCCCAGGAGAAGGCGGAGGAACTCGGCCGATTCGAATCTCTGGGGCTCAAGGTCGGAATCTCGATCGGCGACTTCGACCTGCCCGCCGAGAAGCTCGAGACGCTCGACGTGCTGGTCGCGACGAGCGAGAAGGCGGACGGGCTCTTGCGTCGTGGAAGCCCGTGGCTCGACCGGCTCGGCGTCGTGGTCGCGGACGAGGTCCACCTATTGCGCGACCCCGACCGGGGTCCGACCCTCGAAGTCAGCTTGACCCGCCTCCGTCGGTCGTATCCGGACCTGCAGATCGTCGCGCTGTCCGCCACGGTCGGCAACTCCGAGGAGGTCGCCGCATGGCTCCACGCCCGTCACATCGCGAGCGATTTCCGACCCGTCCCTCTCAAGCTTGGCGTCTACCACGACGGCCGGATCACCTTCACCGACCTCACGACCCGTGAGCTCGCGCCGCCCGGCGAGGCGATCCCGCGGCTCGTGCGGTACGGTCGTGGAGGAGGGGGGTCAGGCGCTCGTCTTCGTGAACACCCGGAAGGCGAGCGAGCAGGTCGCGGAATCGCTCGTTCCGACCGTGCGGTCCCTTCTCTCTCCCGAAGAGCGGGCCCAGGCGCGCGTGGCGGTCGAGGAGCTCGGCGGGGTCTCGGACGAGGAGACCGAGGGGCTCCGGCGGCTCGCCTCCCTGATCCCCAACGGCGTCGCGTTCCACAACGCATCCCTGACGAACCCCGAGCGACGGGTCGTCGAGCACGCCTTCCGCGACCGCGTGCTGAAGGCCCTCGTCGCGACGCCGACGCTCGCGGCCGGGATCAATCTCCCGGCCCGTCGGGTGGTCGTGCGCGACACCACCCGCTACGACGACCGGCTCGGGATGCAGGCGCCGATCCCGGCCACGGAGGTCCACCAGATGCTCGGCCGCGCCGGCCGCCCCCGCTTCGATTCGACCGGAGAGGCCGTGATCCTGGCCCGGACCCCCGACGACGAGGACCGGCTCCTGGACGGCTACCTCTCGGCGGCGCCGGAGTCGGTGGTCAGCCGCCTCGCGGCCGAGCCCGCGCTCCGGATGCATGTGCTCGCGCTCGTCGCGAGCGGAGCCGTCGGGTCCGAGGACGACCTCGAGTCGTTCTTCGCCTCCACGTTCTACGGCCACACCCTGCCCCTTGCGGAGCTGCGCTCCACGGTATCGACCGTCCGACGCTTCCTCGAGGAGAGCGACTTCCTCGTCCCTGGGAAGACCCTGCGTGCGACCCCGTTCGGGGCGATGACGAGCGAGCTCTACCTCGACCCGCTGAGCGCTGTAGTGCTTCGTCAGGTGCTCGAGCGGGCCCCGCTCGGGGTCGCGGCGTTCCCCCTCCTCGCATCGATCGCCGCGACGCCCGACCTTCCGCCGCTCTTCCTGCCGACGCGGCGAGGAGTCCGACCTCCTCACTCGGTACACCGATGAGGCCGAGGAGCTTCTGGTCAAGCCGGAGGAGGCTCCGCTCGAGCTCGACCTCGATGGGTTCCTCTCGACACTGAAGACCGCTTCCGTCCTCGAGGCGTGGATCAACGAGGTCCCGATCCTCGAGATCACCCGTCGCTTCGGCATCGGCGCCGGCGACCTTCGCACGAAGGTAGAGGATGCCGAATGGTTGCTCTTCGGCGCCGGACGACTCGCTTCCCGATTCCAGCGCCGGCTGGGCCGCACGATCGACGACCTGTCGCTGCGCGTTCGGTACGGGGCTCGGGAGGAGCTGCTCGACCTCGTCCGGCTCCGGGGCATCGGCCGGGTCCGTGCCCGGCTCCTCTACCGCGCCGGATATGCCGACCGGGAGTCGCTCCGCCAGGCACCGCTCGACCGGATCGAGCAGGTGCTCCGTTCGCGAAAGCTCGCGGAGATGGTCGCTAACCAGCTTCGTCGTCCGGGAGCGGGAGAGCGACCAGAGACCGTCCCGGCCCGCCGGACCCCCAGCCGTCCATCGTCCCCCGCCCGCTCCACTCCTCGGACGCTCGATGAGTTTCCGGGCGATCCGGAGCGATAACCCACTCCTCGACCGGGGCGATCACCCGAAGGACCGAACGGGTCCCCCCCACGCCACCGGGCCGGACCTCGCGACGGACGTACCCCGCCTGCTCGAGTCGGACGATGCGTCGCCATAGCGTGGTCGGCGGCAGAGGCGAGACCCCCTCGGCGCGAGCGAGACGAGCCTCGAACCGACGGACCTCGCCGAGCCGCGCGGACGCCCCTTGGGACGCCTCCTCGATCGCGCGGACCACCCGAGACTCGATCGGAAGGGCAGATCCTCCACGAGGCAGGCGCGGATGCATGCCCGGCTTCTGGTGCCCGGGCGCGATCAGCGCCCGACGAAGGAGGTCGATGGCATGGATCGCTCCGCCCCCCTCCGAGACCGCGCGCTCGACGAAACGGTCGATCAGCTCGGGAGACGCCGGTCGTCCGAGTGCCCGGTTCGCGCGGTCGACGACCAACGCCCGGAGAGCGTGAAGGTCGTAGGGCGTGAGAAGGACGAACGGACCGATCCGCCAGCGACCTCCGAGTTCGCTCTCGGCCCGTCGCAGGGCCTCGATCGTTCCCGCGAGGACCGTCCAGAGGGGAGGGATCCCACTCTCCCCTTCTGGAAGAAACCGGTCGGGGTCCCCGAGCGCCCGAAGGATCGGACCGAGGTCCGGCCCTCCGACGCGGATGTCGTCCAGGACGAGGACGCACGGCCGTGCCTCGCGGCGAAGCCTACGGAGAAAACCGGCGAGGATCTCCGCGACCGGAAACCCCCGTCCGTCGAACCCGTCGTCGATAGTACCGAGCAAGGCGGAAGCTACGCCGTGGGTCCCCCGGAACCGAGCGGTACGGAGAGCGATCCATCGCGGCGGTGGCCCCGAGCTCGACGAGCGCACGCGGTCCGCGACCTCGCGCCCCGCGCGTCGGGCCACGGAGCTGGTACCGGACCCTCGGGGGCCGGCCACCCCCACCATCCAAGGGGCGGGCGCTTGAGGGCGCGGGGGGTCGAGGCGTCGAACGACGTCGAGGACTTCGGTCTCGCGACCGAGAACCACCGGCGGCAGCCAATCGTCGGCGAGCACTTCGGGGTGGGGCGTGGGAAGCATGAATTATTGTATAACTATCTGTTATAAGAATTCTAATATTATCATCGTTCACTCCCGGGAACCACCTTGTCGAGCACTAGCCGAAGGGGGTCTCCGCCGCCAAGGAGTCCGCCGCTTCCGCTCCTTTAAATTCACCCGGCGCTCGGGCGGGCCGAAGAGGGACGATGGGCTATCGAGTGACGTTGATCCCCGGGGACGGGATCGGGCCGGAGGTAACGGCCGCCGCCCGCAAGGTCGCCGATGCGACTGGGGTCGAGATCGCGTGGGACGTCGTGGAGGCCGGCGAGAAGGCGATCAAGCAATCGGGCAACCCGCTACCGGACGCCGTCTTCGATTCGATCCGCAAGAACCGCCTCGCGCTGAAGGGCCCGATCACCACCCCGATCGGGAGCGGATTCCGCTCGGTCAATGTCGCGCTGCGCCAGCAACTCGACCTCTACGCCTCGGTGCGCCCGGCGCGCGCGATCGCGGGCGAGGGCACCCGCTATCCTGAGACCGACCTGATCGTCGTACGGGAGGCGACCGAAGGACTCTACTCCGGCGTGGAACACTGGGTCGACCGGGACCACAGCGCCGCAGAAACGGTCAACATCGTCACTCGAAAGGCGTCCGACCGGATCATCAAGTTCGCTTTCGAGCTCGCCCGGCGCGAGCGGCGCAAGCACATCACTGCGGTCCACAAGGCGAACATCATGAAGACGACCGGGGCCCTCTTCCAGACCGCGTTCCGGGAGATCGCCCCGAAGTACCCGGACATTCTCGCCGACGAGCGCTTGATCGACAACATGTGCATGCAGCTCGTGAAGAAGCCGTCCGACTACGACATGATCGTCACGACGAACCTCTTCGGCGACATCCTTTCGGACCTCGCCGCCGGCCTCGCCGGAGGGCTCGGCGTCGCCCCGGGCGCCCTCTACGGGGATACGCTCGCCGTCTTCGAGCCGGTCCACGGCTCCGCGCCGAAGTACGCCGGGTCGGACAAGGCCGACCCTACCGCCGAGATCCTGTGCGTGGAACTCCTCCTGCGCCATCTCCGCGAGACCGAGGCGGCGGACCGGGTATTCCGCGCCGTCTGGGAGACGATCGCCGAGAAGAAGTTCGTCACCTACGACCTCGCCCTTCCCGGCTACACCCTCACCCCGGTCCCTCCGTCGACCTGTTCGGCGATGGCCGCCGAGATCGCGCGGAAGGTGCCGCTCGTGGACCTCGACACACCGCTCCCCCACCCTCGGGTCCCGTCGGTCACCCTCGACGCCCACCTGGAAACCTGAACCCGCGGGACGGGGCGCACGCGTACCTTTAAGCTCGGGCGGAAGCCCTTCTTCCCCGAGGGCGACGCGTGGCCACCCCCCGAGCGATCCGGATCCCACGGGCGAGCGCGACCGCGCCTCCAGCTACCGGCGCCCCTGTGGCTCTCTCGCCGACCCCCCTCCCACCGCAGGAGCGGCCAGCCAAGCTCGACCTCCGGCAGAATCAGGCGGCGAACGAACGGGCGCGCCGGCTGACGATTATCTACCTCGGAGCGCTCGTCGTGCTCTACGTTGGGTTCGTGCTGCTCGACCGTGCGTCCCCCGGTGGAACGAGCGCGACCGCCGAGACCGGGATGCTCTATTTCAGCGGAATCGCCGCCGCCCTGGCCGTCGGAGGGATCTGGGTCGCGTTCGGACCGGTGCCCCGCGCGATCGAGGTCCACCCGGAGTTCGTGGTCGTCATCGAGTCGTGGGGCAAGCACCGGCGGTTCCCACCGATCGGAGAGATCCGCGTCTCGCTCGTGCGACGGTACCCGAAGAGCTTCCTATCGAGTCGTGCGGTGGAGGTGGCCGAGATCGTCGATGACGTCGGGCACCGTCGCACCTACCATCTCGAAGAGGGACTGCTCCCCGAGCGCCGGCCAGAACCGGGTAGCGCGCGCGAGAGCGCCCGGCTCACTCGAGCAGGTCCTCGAGCTCGCTCGCGACGAGGGTGAGGAGCTGGTCGAGGGACCGGTTCTTGAGCTCGGTGATCTGGCCCCCGTCGGTCTCCATGCGGGCGAGGAACTCGTCGCCGTCGCGGACAAAGGAGAGCGACAGCACGTGGACCCGGCCATCCGAGCGTCGGCGCCGACCGGCACGACGGCGGTGACCGAGGGGTTCCCCTTCCCGGCGGCCTTCGGAGACGCGGCGCGGTTCCCCTTCGGGGCTGACTTGGCCGCCGGAGCTTTCTGGACCGACGGACGTGCCGGCTTCTTCGGGACCGACTTACGAGTGGGAGCGGCCCTGCGGACCGCCGGCTTCGGCTTCGGTTTTTGACGCCGGGCGGAGGGCATTCCTCGGAGCCTCGAAGCGGGCGCACCAACCCCCTCTATTTATGCGTGCCGTTCGCGAAGGGGCGGGACGGGCGCGCCGGACGCTTCCGAGCCAATACCTATAGCTCGCGTCCCGGTTCGGTGAACTCGGATGAGCCCTGCGCAGCCGTCGGAACCCTCCCCGCCCACAGCGGCGCTGCTCCCGCGACCCGCGGTTCGCCCGGAGACGGCGCTGTTCCTCGGAGGCCTGGCCCTGGTACTGGTGTTCCTCGCGCTCGAACCGTACCTCTCCTACGCCGTCTTCGGGTCCGACACCGGCGAATACTACCGGCTCACGGCGACGCTCCTGGCCACCGGCCATGTACCGCTGGGGTCCGCGTACGGAGGCTGGGGGTCCGCGTATCCGGATTTCCCGGGGATCTTCCTGCTCGCCGGCGCGGGTGCCGGAGCAATCGGGCTGGACCCGTTCACGGCAATCACGGTCATCATCCCCGTCATCGCGGTCCTCTCCGTGCTCCCGCTCTTCCTCCTCTTCCGCCGACTCTACCCGCACGACGCGGTCGCGCTGCTCGCCGCGGCGATCGCCTCGATCGCGATGCCGCGGTTGTTCTCGATCGCCCATGCGGCACCGGTCGCGCTCGGCGACTTCCTCGGGGTCGCGGCCCTCTGGATGTTCGTCGAGAGCCGACGGGACGAGCGGTGGTTCCTCCCCCTCGCGCTGACGGGAGGCGTGCTGATCGTCACCCATCATCTCTCGACGTACTTCTTCGTCGTCGGGGCGCTCGGGGGACTCCTCTTCCTCGAACTTTGGCGACCCGGACTCTGGAGCCGGCGGTTCCCCACCCGAGAGCTCGTCTTCCTCGGCAGCTTCCTCACGGCAACGTTGCTCTTCTGGTTCTACGGCACGACGTCCTTCGTCTCGAACGTGATCCTCCCCGCGTTCCCGAGCGCGATCCGCGCGACACCGGCGCTCGCGTTCGGATTGCTCGAGGCGACCGGGCTCGTGGTGGTTGTCGTGGCCGCACTGCTCGTTCGCTGGCGACGAGCCCACTTCCGCGCCCGCCGGGCCTGGGTCCGTCTCCCGAGCGACTCGAGCGTCCTCCGGGATTTCGTGATCCTGCTGGTCGTGGATCTTCGGGGGGATCGCCGTGTTGCTCGTCGTGCCGCTCCCCGGGACGACCCAGACGACGAGTCGGGCGGCGATCCTCTGGTTCCTGCCGGTCCTCGTGCTCGGCGCTCTTCGCGAGCGGAAGCCGAAAGGCGCTGACCCCGGCCCGACTCGGACCGTTCGCGCTCGCGTGGCTCGGCGCGCTCGGCCTGTCTCGGCAGTGCTGGCCCTCGCGACCGGAGCGCTCCCCGGGACCCGTTCGGCGCTACGCCGCGGCAATCCCTGCCGAAAGGTTCGCCGAGTACCCGTTCCTCCCGCTCGGGCTCCTCGTCGCGGTCGGACTCGCTCGGCTCGTGCGCGCGCCGGTGACCGAGCGGGGCGACGGGCGTTCCTCGCCGGCGTGCGTCGCCGTGGTCGTGTTGCTCGGCGCGAACGCGGCGATCGTGCTATCCCGCCCAGGCCGACCTCGGCGGGTTCGAGGAAGGACTGACCCACGGGGACGCGGGACTCTGGGGGTGGATCGGGATCGCCGAACCCCGGACCGCGGTCGTCTCGAAGCGACCACCGGTTGAGCTCGATGATCTTCGGGTTCGACGGAAACCCGCAACGTGGGATTCGACTCCGGGACTGTTCACCGGGACCAATTGGTCCGAGGCCGTGGAGCGAGCTGCGGATCGTCGGACGCGCCCCACACCTTGCTTCCCGATCGACCTGGTCGCGATCGACTCGGTCATGTACGCGGGGGTCGCGCTCGATCCTTCGAGCTCCGCGCGTCCCGATGACGCCCCAGGCGATCGCGTGGTTCGGCGGACTCCCGTTCGTCCTACTCTACGAGAACGGGCAGGATGTCGTCTATCTCGTGGATTCGACGCTGTTGCCCGCAGGGTAAGGGACCGACGAACCGTCCCGCTCCCACCGTTCGATCGGGGAGCGGCCGGAAGCGCGCCAGCTCGCCGATCAGCCGGCCCGCCCAGGCGAGCTTGGCGAGCTTGCGCGCGCGAGCCCCGGGGTCAGGCTCGTCGACCGACCCGAAGTCGAACCCCCAGAGCAGGATCCGGCGGGCGCCCGAGTGCTCGGCCAGGAACACCGCCCGGTCCCCGTCGGTGAAACCCCCGACGTTGAGCAACCGGGCCGCGGAGGGCCCGCCCAGGAGCCCGCGAGTTCCCCGGGAAACTGCGGTACCCACTCGGCAACCACCTCGATGTTGTCCCCGTGTGCGTGAACGACCACGAGGCTTCCCCGACGGTTCGCGCTCACCTCCGCGGCCAGCGGACCGTCGAGGTCCGAGACGATCACTCCGGGAACGATGCCCGCGTCGAGGCACGCCGTCGTCGCGCCGTCCGCGGCGACGACCACGGCAGGGGGCTCCGGGCAGGGAAGCCGCCAGATCGGCGGGGGTCCGGCGCCGTGGGGCGAGTCCGACCACGATCACGTCTCGTCCGGAGAGTCGCTGTCGGACCCGTACGAGCGGTTCGGAGCGGGCAGCGAACCGGAAGCAGCACTCGAGTCGGTCCGCAGACCGCTCCTCGCGGTCGAAGGGGAAACGGAACTCCTCAGCGATCTGACGGTACAAGGGCGCCCAGGCTGCGTACTCCATTTCGAGCGCCCGAGTCGACAGACGCTTTATAATGTGGCCACTGCTCTTCCGCCGATAGGGTTACCGCCGTGATGCGACCGCTAGCTCAGGAGATTCTGTCCCACCTGCCGGGAGACTCGAGACGCGCCGCCGAGGCTCCGCCACCGCCTCAGAACGACGACGCGGAGCTCGAGGCGGTGCTCGCCTCGCTCAAGACCAACATCAAGGTCGTCGGGTGCGGGGGCGGCGGCTGCAACACGATCAATCGGCTCGCCGAGGAGGGACTCGGCGGCGCCGAGATGGTCGCGTGCAACACCGACGCGCAGCATCTGCTCGCCATCCACGCACCGAAGAAGATCCTCCTCGGGCGCCGGCTGACCCGCGGGCTCGGCGCCGGGGCGCTCCCCCAGGTCGGCGAGCAGGCCGCGAAGGAGGCCGAGGACGAGATCAAGAAGGCGCTCGCGGACTCGGACATGGTCTTCATCACGCTCGGGCTCGGCGGCGGGACCGGCACCGGCTCGGCTGCCGGTCATCGCCCAGTGCGCGAAGGACGCGAACGGCGGCAACCCGCTCACGATCGCGGTCTGCACGCTCCCGTTCGCCTCGGAGGGGCTCGTCCGGGCCGGAGAACGCGATGTGGGGCCTCGAACGCCTCCGCGGCTCGATCGACACCGTCATCACGATCCCCAACGACCGACTCCTCGAGCTCGTGCCCCGCCTCCCGATCCAGACCGCGTTCAAGGTCGCGGACTCCGTCCTCGCCCGGGCGATCCGGGGGATCACGGAGATCATCACCCGCCCCGGCCTCGTCAACCTCGACTTCAACGACCTCCGCACGATCATGAAGGGCGGCGGGGTCGCCCTCATCGGCATCGGCGAGTCGGAGAGCGAGAACCGGGCCGAGGACGCCGTGCTCGAGGCGATCAACTCCCCGCTCCTGAGGGTCGACATCGCCGGCGCGACGGGCGCGCTCATCAACGTCACGGGCGGGCCGGACATGACCGTCAGCGAGGCCCAGAAGGCGGCCGAGGTCGTCCAGAAGGCGATCAGCCCGACCGCCCGCATCATCTGGGGCGCCGCCGTCGACCCGACGATGCAGAGCACGATCCGCGTCATGCTCGTGGTCACCGGAGTTAAATCCCCCCAGATTTTCGGGGCCCCTCGACGGGGTCGGGCCCGGGCAGGAAGCCGGGGCCGGAGATCGACGTCGTGCGCTAGGGAATCAACATGGCTTTCCTCGACCGGGCGAGTCGCGTGCAGGACAACGTTCGACGGCCGCCTGAGGACCGTCGGGCACGGCAAGTACGGCCGCATCCTGCGCATGGCCCGCCGACCGACCCCGGAGGAGTACGTGAAGGTCCTCGAGGTCACGGGGCTCGGCGCGGTGCTGATCGGGAGCATCGGGTTCGTGATCTACATCTTCTTCACCCAGGTGGGACCGTGGCTCTGGGCAAACTTCTTCTGCGGGGCTCTAGGTTCGGCCCCGCGGAAAGGGGAGCGATGGAAGAGCACCCAAGAGGACGGCGAAGGCATCGGTCTACTGCTCCGGGACCCCCCGCGCGGCCCCGGCCACGAAGGGCGAGCCCGCCGCACAGACGATCGCCCCGGTCGCCGCCCCGAGCCCTCCCGTGCCCCCGAAGCCCCAGGTCTCCGCGGTCCTGAGCCTGAAGGCCGCCGACGAGGGTCCCCGCGAGGTCACCGCCGGCACGGTCACGACCCTCTCCGCGGTCCTCACGAGCAAGGCGGCCGAGTCGCTGACGATCCCGATCGGGATCGAGGTCACCTACACCTCCACCTACCCCGGGGAGGGCGCCGAATGGCCGGTCCGATGGACCCCGCCGGGAAAGCGGACCCCGACCGAGCTCTTTGCCCGCAAGGTCACCCATCCGCTCACGATCCTCCCCGGGACCGGCGTCCCGCTCTCCTTCGAGATCACCGCCCCCGTCGGGGTCCGATACGGGGACCGGGTCGAGATCCGCCTCACCGCCCACGACCCGGACGGGAGCCCGGCGCCGCCTCACGCTCGCGCTCGATCGCCCGCCAGGCGATCCTCGCGATCAAGACCTCCCGCGGCTACGAACGCGAGGTCGCCGACACCCTCCTCGCCCGCACGGACGAGAAGCCGGACGTCGTCTTCGCGCTCCTCGTCCCGTCGTCGCCTGCGGGGCTACGTCTTCGCCGAGGGGATGAGCTTCGAGGGGGTCCGCGAGATGCTGAAGGGGATCCGCAAGGCCCGCGGGCTCGTCGACGGCGAGACGACCCTGAAGGAGGTCGAGCCGCTCCTCGTCCCGAAGATCACGGTCGAAGGGTTCGTCGAGGGCGCGATCGTCGAGCTTATCTCGGGACCGTTCAAGGGCGAGAAGGCCCGCGTGAAGAAGATCGACCAGGCCAAGGAGGAGATCACCGTGGAGCTCATCGAGGCGGTCGTGCCGATCCCGGTCACGGTCCGGGGCGACCACGTCCGCATGCTGGAGAAGGGAGGCGGAAAGAGTGGCGGATGAGGTGAGCGTCCTCGTCGAGGGCGGCAAGGCCTCCGCCGGCCCGCCGCTCGGTCCGGCGCTCGGACCGCTCGGGGTCAACGTCGGCCTGGTCGTCGCTGCAGATCAACGAGCTGACCAAGCAGTTCGCGGGGATGCGCGTCCCGGTCGTCGTCAAGGTCAACCCGTCCACCCGCGCGTTCACCCTCGTCGTCGGTCGCCCGCCGGTCGCCGCGCTCCTCCTGAAGGAAGCGGGCAAGGAGAAAGGGTCCGGCAAGGCGAAGACCGAGGTCGTCGGGGACGTCAGCCTGGACGCGGTAAAGCGGATCGCCGAGGCGAAGGGCGACGACATGCACGGCCGTTCGGTCGAGGAAAAGATGAACCAGGTGATCGGCACGTGCGTTTCGCTCGGACTGACGGTCGACGGCGAGGACCCGCGCGCCCTCCTGAAGACCCGCGTCGCCGCCCGGGGCGCCCGATGATGGGCCCCGGGGGTTCGCCGCCGGACCTCGCCAACGCCGAGATCGTGGACTACGAGACGGTCAGCGGGGACGGCAAGGTCCGCCTGAAGCTCAAGGACGGCTCGGTGGTCGAGATCCGTCTCGAGATCATGAACATCCTCAGGGCCGGCAACGACCCGAACACGGGCCTCCCCGCCTACGTCGTCCAGTCGGCGCCGCTCGTGCGGCTCGTGGAATGCCCGAAGGAGCTCCGGAAGCCCCCGTTGCGGCCGTCGGCCAAGGACCCGAAGGCGGCCACCGGCTTCGGATAGACCAGCCCCGGGGGGTCCGGGCTCGCCACCCGTTTCCTGAGGACGACGGTGGGCGGTGTTTCTCTTCGGGCGTCTCCTGCGGCGATGAACCCCGACGGATCTCTCCCGCGCCTGGCGGGGGACTACCGTGTGGTGACGTAGCACGCGTCAAGGGAAAGTCCTATAGACCCGCTGAAAGTCCGTTCGGCGTGGTCGACCTCCAGGAGACCCCGGCTGTCCCCCCGACGGACTACGGCGGCGATGAACGCTCGGGCTACTTCCTCGCGGGAGCGACCCTCCTCTTCCTCGGCTGGGGCCTCGGCGTGGTGCTGAATCTCTGGCTGCACATGCTCGCGCCCGCGGGCGGGTTCACGGTGGCCGGGATCTGGTTCGGCCACGCGGTCGGGACGTACGCCTGGGCTGCGTTCGGATTCGGACTGATGACCGGGGCGGTCGGAGTGGGACTGCTCTTCGTGGGTCAGGCGACCCCGAAAGGACGGCTCGTCCTGCCCGGTGTCGACTACTGAACCCGGCCCAAGGCCGGGGGTCGGGCGCGCGAGAGGCGCCGCGAAGGAGGGGTCCGCGCCGACACGGGGCCCTTCGCGTTCTTGAGCGACGCCGCGCAATCCGAGCAGACACGCTCGTCCGCGTCGAGGTCGTTCCGACAGAACGTTCGTCCGCAGACGGTACAACCCAGCGAAGCGGGTAATCCGCACCGCGCGCACTGGCCTACGAGCACTGGCTAGTTCCCTCCCGGAGAGGAACGACGGCGATGCATTATCCCGCTGGCCTTAAGCCCTTCGACGAACCCATCGGCGAAGGACGAACGGGCGACGTATCGGGCCGCCCGGCGCGCGCGCGGGCTCCCGGAGGCAAAGCTCACGCCGAAGCCCGATGCCCGGAGCATCCCGACGTCGTTGTCGCCGTCCCCCAGGACCACACAGTCGGTCACCCGCAGTCCCATGGGCCGGAGCGCTCGCCGCAGGGCCGGGAGTTTCCCCGCGCCCCGCTCCATCAGATGGATGGCGAACCCGGTCGCGATCGGTTGCACGGGGATCCCTCGGAGCGCGAGCACCCTGCGGATCCGTGCCAACGGCACGGTCGGCTCGAGCCCGACCTCGGTTTCCCGCCAGCGGTCCGTGAACAACCGACGGACGGGGAGTCCGGCCGCGAGCAGCGCCCGGTACGCCTCGAGCGCGACTCGTCGGTCGGCCAGGCGTTCGATACGCTCCTGCCCGTCGACCGTGCGATAGAGAAGACCTCCGTTCTCGGCCACGATCGGTCCCGAAAGACCGAGCGAGCGATGGAGGCCGAGGGCGATGGGGAGCACGTTGCCCGTGGCGAGCACCACCGGTATGCCGTGGGATTCGAGCCAGCGGACCGCGGACATCGCGCGTGGCACGAGACGCCGGTCGGCCCCCGTCAGGGTTCCGTCGACGTCCGTGACGACGACACGGAATCGGCGAAGCGGAAGAGACGCCGCTCTCGACCGACCCGGCGTGGCCACGGGAACCCCTCCCGAGACTACGCCGCGGGGTCGGCTTGGCGTCGGGCGATCGCACGTCGGAGCGCATCGGCGACCTCTTGACCGTCCCGACGGCCGCGGACCTCGCGCATCACGTCGCCCATCAGTGGGGAGAACGCTTCCCCGCCGCGGCTCCGGACGAGGAGATCGTTCTGCGCCACGACTCGCTCGATGAGTCCCTCGAGTTCGGCGGACGAGAACCCGGAGAGTCCGGCGCGGCCGACCGCGATCGCCACGGTCGGGGCCCCCTTCGCGAGCTCGAGGAGCACCGCCGGTATCCCCTCCTTTGCGAAACTTCCCGTCTCCTCCGCCCGAAGGAGTTCGTCCAGGACAGCGAGCGGGAATACCCGTTCGGGTTCCCCCTCTGCGTGCGGAACCGCCGGAACGTCCTGGATCAACAGGCGAGCGGCGAGCGCCGGCCGGTCCGCCGCGGACCAGCTCCTCGAAGAGGTCGGTCCGCCCCCCCGCGACCAGCTGGAGGACCACCTCGTTCGCGAGCCCCGTTTCTCTGGAGAGGCGCTCCCGCAGAGCGGTGGGACGTTCGGGGAGCCGAGCCGCGAGTCGAGCCAGGTGCTCTGCCGTGATCGGGATCGGTGGGATGTCCGTCTCCGGATACATTCGCTCGCGCCCGGGAAGCGGTCGAGAGTAGCGCGTGCGTCCGTCCGGGAGGGGATCCCGGGTCTCGCCGGGGATCCCTTCGAGCGCTGCCCGGGTTCGGGCCGCCACCCGAGCGAGCGCGCCCTCGGCCCGCGACCGGTCCCGGTCAGTGACCAGCACGAAGGCATCGTTGGGTCCGAGCCCGAGGTCGGACCGGAGACGCTCCACGTGGCTCGCCTCGACACCGTACGCGGGAAGCTCATCGGAATGGAGCAGCCCGCGCAGCCCGAACGTGCGGGCGTGGTCCGCGAGCTCGCGACCGAGACGCTCGTCCGACCCCGCCGAGGCTCGCAACAGTCCGGCAAACCCCGGGAGACGTAGCGCGAGGATCGGTCCCCCCTTGCGGGTCGCCGAAGAAAGGGGGCCGGAAGAGATCGCCGCGAGCACCGGCGTGACGTCGACGACCTCGCCCGACTGGGCAGCCACGCCGCGGCGCACGAGCTCGTCGCGGACGCCGAGGAGTGCTTTTTGCCGACCGACCTCGCGGTCGACGTATTCCTGGATCTTCCTGAGTTCCTGGACTCCCTTGATCTCGATCCGGCGCCCACCCTCGGCGGAGACGTTGACATCCTCCCGGATCGTCCCGATCCCACGTCGGGTCTGGCGCGTGGCTCGCAGGAGTGCGCCGATCTCCTCGGCGACCTCGCGGGCCTCGCCGCCTCCTTCGATTTCAGGACCGGTCGCGATCTCGATGAGCGGGATTCCGAGCCGGTCGAGTCGATAGGTCACCTCGCCGTCGGATTCCCGTACCTTTCGCGCGGCGTCCTCTTCGAGGCAGATCGAGGCGATCGAGTACCGCTTCCCGTGGAGTTCGAGGTGCCCGTCGACGGCGACGAGCGCGGTGCGCTGAAACCCGGCGGTGTTCGAACCGTCGACCACGATCTTGCGCATCACCGAGATCTCATCGACGGGGCGGGCCTCGAGCAGGAGGGCGAGAGTGAGCGCCACCTCGAGGGCGGCGGGGTTGAGCGGGTGCGGGGGCTCCTCGTCCATTTCGACCAGGCAGCTTGACTCGGCGATCTCGTAACGGTACAGCAGCCCCCGAGCTGCTTGGAACGCCGCCGCGGGGTCGACCGCGCGGTTCTCCCCGCTGGCCGAGCGAAGGCGCCGGGCGAAAGACCCGGCCACCGTTTCGGAGAGCTCGCTCGGACAGTCACAGAACAGCTTGCCTGTGGCGAGCTGTTGGTGGACCTCCAGCCCCGCCTTCACGTGTCGCCTCCGGACACGTGGCGCCAGTGGAATTCACCGGCGAGGTCCGAGAGGAGCAAGGCCTCGACGCCTTTCGGGTGGCTAGCGTGACCGAGCGCCCAGAGGAGTTTCGCGTACGCGACCTCGGGGAGAAGGTCCCCGAGATAGAGCACTCCCGCGCGCTGGAGCTCCCGACCCGTGGCGTAGACGAAAGGGTCCGCGTTCCCCTCGAGGCACTGCGTCGTCATCGCGACGACCGCCCCTGCGCCGATGGCCGCGCGGATCCACGGAAGATGCTCGGAGCCGACGTGGCCCAGTCCCGTGCCGGCCAGCACGAGGCCCCGCAGTCCGTTCGCGAACGACTCTGCCTTCGCGGGAGTGAGACCCGGGTAGAACCACAGGAGGCCACCGCCCGGGTCGAGGGGCCCGTCGGCGCGGGCCGGGCCGGCAGCTGGCGGCCGCACGGCAACGTCAAAATGAAGACCGGTCGCGGCGACGAACCCGAGCGGCGGGCCATTCCGGCTCTGGAAGGCGTCCCGCCGGCTCGAGTGCATCTTGCGGACCCATGTACCCCGATGGATCGCGTACCGGCCGTCGGAGAGTCCAGAGTGCATGACGACGACGACCTCTCCGAAGGACCCGTCTCGCGCGACCTGGACCGCCGCGGCCAGGTTCGACGGTCCATCGGACGAAGGCCGGTCCGGGGATCGTTGGGCGCCGACCAGGACCACGGGTCCCGGCAGGTCGACCAGAAGGAAGCTCAATGCCGCCGCGGTGAACGCAAGGGTATCGGTTCCGTGGGCGATGACGACTCCTCGCGCTCCCTCGTGGAACTGGTCGACCACCTTGCCGGCGAGAGTCAGCCAATCGTCCGGAACTATGTCCTCACTCAGCCGGTCGAAGACCGGAATGATCCGAACACTTCCGTTCGCCTCGAGCTCGGGATAGAATTCAAAGACCTCGCGTTCCTCCTTCACGGGACGAACACCCCCCGTCTCGTAGTCGACGCGAGACGCGATCGTTCCCCCGGTGGTCAACAAGGCAACCCACGGCCCATCACCTGACAACTTCGGCGTTTCGTTGGAGCTCGAGCGTGGGGTTGGTCCAGCGGAAGGGAGGGACGATTCGAGCAGCCGATACCGGAACGTAGGTCGGACCAGTACGCCTACGTTGTAACCCGAGTCCAGCTTCAACTGGAGGACCCGGTCCCCGGACATTTCCTGACGCGGCACGACCGTTCCCGTCCAGCGCTGGTCATGACCATCCGAGAGTTCGACGCGTTGTCCCGTCGGAAGGGCGCGCAGTGCGTTCCACGGGTCGTCGTGATTCGCACCGGCCATGGAACGCCCCGTGAGCCCCGACAGGTCGAGGAGTCTCTCTGGCTCTTAACGGTCACATGGGCCGCGCAGTGGTCGGCCCCCCGCTTTTATAGGCGACCTTCCTCGGCGCGCCGGGAACGCATACGCACCCGGATGCCCGTGTGGGGTAGCTACGGGTCGGGCCCCTGCCCGACCTGCTGCAATGGATTATCCTAGAGGCCTGCGGAGCCTCAGACCTGGGTTCGAATCCCAGCACGGGCGTCTCCCCCGGGGTAACGAATAGTCATATATCGACGACCTTCTAGCCTCGGCGATGCCGCGGCGCCCCCGCCCAAATCAGGCCGTCACGCGGAGACGCTACGCCGATCTAATGGCCGACCCGAAGGTGAAAGACTGGTACGACGCAAGGAAGCTCCGGTCCGAACTCTCCGCCGACGTCTACCTCCGGCAGCTTGGGCTGATGCTGGGGCGCCTAGGGCTGACGCCGTCCGAATCGATCTCGCAGGGATCCCGAGATCCTGATGAGCTGCGGCGGCGGCTCATCCGGTACGTTGCGGACCTCAAGCGCGTCGGGCGGCTCGACAGCTACGTGGCAAAGACGTTCGATGGGCTCCGCTCCTTCTTCGTGTTCTCCCACATGGCCTTCGACGATTTCCCGAGGCTCGAGCCGATCCGGGGGGAATCTCAGTCAATGAGCGGGTCCCGACTCCGGAAGAACTGGGCCGCGCCCTCGACCAGCTCTCCCTTCGGGGCCGGCTGAATCGCGCTCCTCATGTCCCAAACCGGGGTCCGGCCGTGGGTCCTCGGGTCCTATCGCGGAGAGAAAGGGCTCACGCTGGGGGACCTCCCTGAGCTGAGCGTAGGAGGAGCGATCAAGTTCTCCGAGGTCCCGTTTGTCGTTCGGGTTCCCGCCGGTCTCTCAAAGACTCGGGTCGCCTACACGACCTTCGGGAGCGGGCAACTAGCCGCGGTCATGGTTTCTTCCCTCGCCGATCGCCGGGGATCCGGCGAGACGCTGTCCGTGTCGTCCCCGATCGTCGCGGCGGGTGACACCCGGGGAGCGGCCAAAATTTCTCGGGAAGCGAGGGGGACCCGATTCCTGACGACGAAGGCGATCGTCAGCGAGGTCCGAGAGGCCCTCAAGTTTGCCGCCCCCGAGGGGACAAAATTCCGCCCCTACTCGCTCAGAGGTTACGCTTCAACAAGGTTGCTTCTCGCGGAGGGGAGCGGGCTTATCTCACGCGACCTACGCGAGAGCATCCTCGGTCACGACACGGGGGTTTCGGGCCGCTACCACGTCGGCAAGAAGTGGGGTCCGGAGCTGGTCGAGGAGGCCCGTCGACAATACCGAAACGCCTCACAGTTCCTAGAGACAACCTCGACGACGAAGGTCGATGTCAAAGCCGAACTCCTCCAATCCCTCCTCAAAGCCGTCGAGGCGGCGACCGGGAAGAAGGCCGACGGGGGCGTTCTAACAGGGGAGAGCCTGAAGCAGGTCCTCCGCGACGCCCGAGGAGCGGCACCGGCCGGGAACGAGGGGCTCGACAGCTCAAGCGCCCCCGTATGTTCCGGCGCCGGCGACGAGGGCAGGCGAGCAGCGAGTTGTGGACGCCGACATGACGGGACCTTACCTCGCCGCCGGGTGGGCCTTCCGGTCGCCACTGAGCGGTACGATGGCGGTTGTCGAGTGGCTGGGAATAATCCCGAGTGGGAAGTAAGTCCCCGCAGTGGGGGAGCGGAGCGTCGTTGAGCAGACATAAAACTAGCAATGCCATTGTAACCCGGGCTGTCCGTTCCTACGTGCCACCCATCTCTTCTGTTGAGGAGCCGGACGTTCGCGCCACCCAAGCGCGCCTACGGCTAGCTGCGAAGTCGCTTCGGAAACAGATATTGTCCTCCCGAGCGCTAGGTCGACGGAAGATGGCTGGGGCTCGCCGGAAGCTAACGCGCGGTGAGGCGGGCGCCGTCCTCGAGGTCCTTTCGGCCCTCGACGAAGTGTCCCACCACGATCGACGCGTTCGTGCCACGGCCGACCGGTTTTCCTCCCTCTATCACGACGACTCGAACAGCCTGGGCGTGAACTGGCGGCCGGGCGATGAGGATCCCCCCTGGTCCGGTCGGAACTTGAGACTCATCGCGGCAGGAGACCTAGTCATGCCCCATTGGTTTGATGGCCGCCCCGATGCTCCTTGGAACCAGGAGGAACAGAAGGGCCGACGAGGCCGACCTAGTACCAAGGTTCGAGCACGACGCGAACGACCCTGGCGCGAGGCCTACACCTTGGTCCTCGAATCGGCCGAAAGTGCAACACGCCTTCTCGCCGAACTGGCTCGCCGGCGTCATCCCATCCGACTGAGAGAGGTAGTGAAGGAGCGTTGGAGGTTCCAGACATTGATCGAGCTTACTATCAAAGGGGTGTCGGGACCCCTGGTCGATGGCGTCGAAAGTCCGACCCCACGGCCCCTCACCTGGCGCCCACCCAAATGGGGGCCAGCCGATAAGCGAAGGCTCCGTCGGGACGCCGAGGCTCTCCAGACCCGGCTCTCAAGTCTCGACCCATTGCCTCTCGAGGACGCTCTCGTCAATCTCCACCTAGCCGCGATGGAACACGCGCTGGTGAGGGCGGAGATCCCGGAAAGGGACGCGGAGACGATCCGGAAGCGGGTCCGGGAGACCGCACGTGCAATCGTTCGAGCGACGCTCGCCGGCTCCTGATCCGGAAGTGGAAATTTGAAAGATCGCAGATGTCCGTCGACCACTTCACCCCGAGAAGAGGGTGTTGACACTACGACATATTTATATATCTGAAAATATGGACAATTAAATACACATACCTACCGTGGTCGGGGTGAAATGACCCGAGCGCGCCTCGTCCAGACCGGTGACGACCCCGCGGTTCGCATCACTCTGTTCAAGACGAACGCACGAAGGCTGCTCCCGGCTACGCATCCGCTGAATCGGATGCTGGATCGAACTCCGGATGTGATTCGAGTGTCCGAGCTCGACTCGAAGCTGGACGACTGGCTGGCCGTCCTGGAGGAGCGACCTGAGAGAACGTCCCCGCCGTTCGGGTCGGGAGACAGAACCCCCGGCCGCCACGGAGGACGAGGACCAGACCCGCGAGGAGATCTGGGCGCGGACAGTGACCGCTACCCCCGATACGCCACGATTCACCGGCGCCCCGTGCCATAGCTTGGCGGCCACTCGCCTCGATTCCGAGACCCGGGAAGAGATCGATCAGAACGCACGACCGCGCGACTAGACCTGTACGCTCCGTGGAGCATGGTCGCGATGCCGTAGGTGATGAGCACGGGGGTGCCGAGGACGCCCGCGACCGCGATGTACCGGACCACGTTCTCGGTGGCCATCGCGATGAGCCCAACTCCCCCGAGGACGAGTCCCAGGAACATTCCAGATCGGGTTCGTTTCCGCCCGCCCGAGATGACGGTTTTCTGGTCCCTATTTCGGGACCGACCGAGGAGGCTTTGTGCCCCAACTCGGGCGGGTTCGGGGCACAGTCCTTCGGGGTAACCCTTCGAAATGGGGAACGGGGCGCGGTGATCCTAAAGGAGAACTCGGGCACGATCTCGTTGGTGCTCCGATGGCGCGAGGGAGGACACTATCGCTCGAGGGCCATCGCGTGTTTCGGTCACGTTCGACCCAGCCTCCACCGACCGGAGATCCTTCTCGGTGACGGGCGAGTCCGGTCGAAGGAAATCCCGTCCGACAGTGTCCACTTGGTCGTGACGTCACCCCCATATTACTCGGTGAACGAGGGGACGTGGGAGAACCTTACCGAGTACCTTGCGGTTCTCGACTCCGTCTTTCGGGAGTGTTTTCGGGTACTGGACTGCGGGCGGTGGCTCTGCGTGAACACCATGGACCAGTACGGCTCGACGGACGACTACGGGAGGTTCCGAGTCGTACCGTCGGCCGTGAAGACGGTGGCCGGGATCATCGACGCGGGATTCTATTACATGGGGGAGATCGTGTGGAGGAAGATCGCGACGCAGCGCGGTTCCGGGGGAGGTAGGATCCTCGGCGGCAACCGACCCCCCAACATGCTCTACGGGTTCAACCACGAGCGCATCGCGCTCTTCCGCAAACCGGGGTCTCCAAAGCGTACGCCGACCGAGGAGGAGTATGCCGCCTCACGGCTCCCTTCGAGTCTCCGGTCGGCGCGGGACGACGACCTGTGGGTCATCCAGGGCGAGCGTCGGGACTTACACCCGGCACCCTTCCCGCTCGAGCTTCCACTCCGGCTGATCCTGCGTCACTCCGTCGTCGGGGACACGGTGTTGGACCCGTTCGCGGGGAGCGGAACCACGATGCTCGCGGCGGCGCGCCTGGCGCGCAAGAGCATCGGGATCGAGGTCCGCGCCGACCATGTGGAAACCATCCATCAACGCCTCAAGGCGATGGGACGACTGTTCGGGGATCACAGTCCATGACGGACAAGAGCAGCGGCGACCGCCCCCCCTTGATGTGAGGGTTCATCGTCACGGAGTGCTTCTTGGCAGCCCAGCCCCCACCCGAGCCAGGCGTCATTCTGTATCTCCGAGCCTCGACCGCTGAGCAGGACCTCGAAGGGCAGGACCGCGACCTAAGGAACGAGGTCGCTCGCGTGCAGACCGACCGGCTCTGGCGACTCTGGGAGGCTCGTCGCCCATGACCCCCGCTTTCGGTGGGGATGAAGGAGAAGCCCCAGGGGGAAGACCCCGAGGAAAACCCAGGGAAAACCTGAGGGAATACCTCAGGGCAAACCCATCGGTCCCGCGGTCGAAGAAGACCGGTTCCGCGAAGCCTGGCCCGTGGAAGGAGGCCCACCCCAATGTAAACTGCCGCGTCACGCACGCGGAGCTACGCCGGCTCAAGGAGCAGGCCGCGTTGAGGGGTGTAAGCTTCTCTGACATCCTTCGCCAGGGACTCGGCGTCTTGGAGAGGGAGATGCTCCCGTTCCGCCTTGCCGGATTCGGGCGATTCCTGATTCCTTGCCCATTGTGCGGCAAGCCGCTGCTCTTTGATCTGGTCGCTTGGCCAGAGCTAGTTCCGGCCCTGAAGAAGGCTCTCAAGGAATCCCATCACCAACCCTACTGTCCCCCTTGAGACTCCTCTGCCGGGGGCTGAATGCTGAGGTTACAGAGCGGATCTAGACTCCATGGGGCATGCGGCTGGAGTGGTCCGTGATTGGCGAGCACATGGAAATCCCGCAGCCACTTGTCGGAAGGTCGGCTCGGCGCCTTCTGGCCGCTAACCCTATTGTGGAAAAATCCGTCCGGTTCTTTAGAGCATAATCGACAGGATGATTGATGCCCTTCCGGCGCGAAATCGACCCCTTTCGGGGACCCTTTAGAGAATCCCCTTGTTACGGAACGGTGGTCTCACCCGAAGGCATCGGTTAGGGATGCGCAAAGTGCTCCTTTCCAACGGCCATTGGAACATGGGTGGGCAACAAGCGAACGACGAGAGGGTCGTCCAGTCGACCTAGAAGCGATCCCCCGACAGGCACAGGAAGCGTGGGTCGTGAGTCGCGAACTGTGCGACCGCGGCTCGTTGCTTCCAGCTTCGGCCGAGGAGGCTTGCCATCAAGACGTACCAGTCGGTCTTCACGGTGGCGTAGCCCCCGCCTCGGAACAGGTCGGTTGCGTCGCTGACCGGGGTGTGTTGGAACGCAAACGGCCTCCGCCTCGCCCTACGTTGGACCTCCGAAATCAGTGCCCGACGGGCGGTGGGGGTTGTTGCCACGAGCTCTCCGCAAATCGTCCTGAGAGGGTTGCTTTCTACGTGGGCGTAGCCCTGAAGTCGCCCGGACGAGCGCACCAGGAAGAGCTCCTTGGTCGGGTGGAGACCCCCCAAGGCTGTCCGCGCCGCGAGGTATCCGTTTGGTTCCCGAAGAAACCCAAGGCGGCCCTGAGCCGGGCAGCATGAAACCGCTCAAGTTCGGCGAGTTCGCCCCGGCGGGCGGGTCGGACGGTCTTAAACTTCCGAGGAACGGCCCGCGAGGGACCGTGGACGACCCAAGGAGAGGAGTAGACGTCCTGGTACCCGAGCTTCGCGTAGAGATCGTGGGCTCCCCAGGATCGATTGGTCCATAGGGTCGAGAACCGTATTCCCGCCTCCTTCTCCCGGCGATGAACTTCTGTGAGAATCGCACGCGCCACCCCCGCCCGCCCACGGTCGGGTCGCGTTCCGACCCCAGCGATACCGCTTACGACCTCAGTGCCGCCCCGGAACGTATACGGTATTCGAAGAACGAACGTCTGTCCAAGCAGCCGTCCACGCTCCTCCGCGAACACTCCGACATAGTCGGCGAAGCGCTTCGTTCGTCGGCGCCACAAATCGATGGACCGTCTGGGAAACACGCTGGCGAACGAGGCGAGCTGGATGAGCATACGGTCCGTCTCGGTCGAGGGGGAAAGCTCGTCGTAGGTGAGGAACCGCATACTCGACCTCGGCCCCATCGAGAGTTCCGGGGACTTTTATGTTTCGAGGACCGGGCCGACCCTACCCCTTTCCAAACGCGGCGACGGGTACGGCGCCGAGCGGGACGACTTGACCGCGGACGAAGGCCGTCGCGACCTTGATGAAGGGGGCGTTCGGGCGATCGCTGACCGCGATGGGCGAACGGGACCGAGGAGATTCGGGAGGGAGCTAATAGCCGGGAGGCCTAGGCCCAAAGCATGACCGGCGCTGAGTCCTCCGACCAAGACCGTCTGAGATCACTTCTGTCGATTCCCCACATCTTCGGCGCACGGGTCTCCAATCGACGGGACAAGATCGGGATCTTTTCGAACGCGACCGGGCGTTTCGAGTTGTATAGCCTTCCTCTAGCGGGATCGAGCATGATCCAGCTCAGCCACGGTGAGCTCGAACGGACGCCCACTCCGGTGATCGTTTGGAACACGGACGATCAGGAGATCGTTCTGTCGCGCGACCACGAGGGAGACGAACTCCATGACCTGTATCGATTTCGGCTCGGAACCCGCGCCGCGGAGCAACTGACCCACGACCGAACCTGCCAGCGGTACCCCTGGGAATTCAGTCCGGATGGCCGATGGCTGCTCTTCGCGTCCGACAAGGGCGCTGAGGGCGAGGCGCGCCAGCTGGATTTCTGGCGGATGCCGGCGAACTGGGGGGCGCCGCCCAGCGGCTCACCCATCATGCGCAGCCGATCTATCCCTTCTATTCTCGGAACGTATTCCGACCGGACGGGAAGAAGATCGCGTACGGAGCGAGCGAGACCGACGATCTCAACGACGTCGGGGTTTACGTCGCAGATACGGACGGATCGAGATCGGAACTCGTCTACACCGTGAAGAAGGGCTCCCGTGATGTTCCGGTAGGTTGGAGCCCGGACGGCAAGAAGTTGGTGATATTCTCGGATGCGTTCGACCGACTCCGAGCCGGCATCCTCGACGTGGAGACGCGGGAGGCCCGTTGGATGGCCCCGGGCGAGTACGACGAAACTCCGATGGAGTTTTCCCCGGACGGCTGGCGACTTTTGGTGATGCGGACCATGGGTCTGCGAGTGGCGTTGGCAGTGTACGACCTCGCTACGGGCCGTGCGCAGACCTCCCCGTTTCAGATGTCCTACAAGGGCGAAGCCGGGTTCACATCCGACGAGCCGTGGGTGGTGGCCATGCGCGACGGATCGAATCAGCCCAACGAGATCATTCGCTGGCACCTCGAGACCGATGAGGTACAAGTTCTGTGGTCACCACCGAGCGGCGGCGTGGCGCCCGATTCACTCGTCGCCGGCCGGATCGTCCACTACCCAACGTACGACGGTCGGGAGATAGAGGCCCTCCGGATCGCTCCTCGAGTTTCGGAGGAAGGTCAGCGATGGCCGGCCATCGTCTACGTTCACGGGGGACCTACCTGGCAGTGGTTTGACGAGTTCGACCCGGTGGTTCAGTTCATGGTCTCTCGGGGGTTCGTCGTCCTGCTCCCCAACATTCGGGGCAGCACGGGCTACGGGGCGACGTTCCGCGACCTGAACCGAATGGACCTCGGGGGCGGGGATCTGCAGGACCTCGCCGCAGCGGCTCGCTCCCTCGCGTCCCTACCCTACGTGGATGCCGCGCGTTTGGGAGTCACCGGGATCAGTTACGGCGGATTCATGACGTATATGGCATTGACCAAGCAGCCGGAAATTTGGACTGCGGGGTGCGCCGAGGCCGGTATCACCGACTGGCTGAAAGGATACGAAGGACAGTTGCCGGCGCTCCAACATTACCTTCGCGCGTTAATGGGCGACCCCGCGACGAATGCCGAGCTATGGGAGGACCGAAGCCCGGTGAATTTTGCTCGTCAGATGAAGGCGCCACTCCTGATGATCCACGGGGTCCACGATCCCCGGTGCCCGATCATTCACGCTCACGTCTTCCGCGATGCCCTCCTCCAGACAGGCCACCACGAGGGGGAGGACTTCGAATATCTCGAATTCTCCGACGAGGGGCACAGTTCCTTTGACGTCGAGCAGCGCATGCGATCGGTCGTCCCCATGATGGAGTTCTTCCAACGACGCCTGGGTTCTGAGACGAGGTTCCAACACAGCGAGCGCTCGCCGTAGCTCAGAAGCGGACGCCCGTTCGCCATTTCGGTTACGCCTGACTCGAGGCGCGGGCCTCACAGATATCCCAAGCGTACGGTATCGTACCTGAGCGTGAACGAGCCTCGCGCTTTCACCGAGGCCCTGCATTCTGGGTCGAGGGAAGGGAACTCGTCCATGCACACCCACCTGGCTCCGTCGAGGTTCGGGTCACAGAGGAGACCACTCCTGAGTTGGGGAAAGAGCGTAGGGAGAAGCCGAGCGTCCGCCTTCGTCTCTCCTCGAGCAGCGATTGGAATGAGGTCGTTGTCCGGGTCCTGGACGGCGAGGCGAATCTGGTAGAATTCATCGAGATGGCCGTCGACGATCAGCAGGTATCCCTCAGTCGTGTCACGCGTCGCAAACGGTTGGCAGGCAATTCAGGTTCTTCCGCGAGGGGCGTGCAGGCCTGAGGAGCGGCTCCCGCGAGGCCCCCCGATTGCGGAAACCCACCCTTTTCCGGACAGGAACCATCGGACAGTTCACGCGCCCCAGACGGCGGTCGCCCGGCAAGTGACCCGCCCGCCCCGGGCTGTCGGATCAGCGCCGGAGGGGGACACCGCAACGAAGTTCATGTGCCGGGGCCAGGCACCGAACGAATCTTCCAATCCTATACCAAGGTCTCTCGTCACAATACGAGCCTCCAGAGGGCAGGCCCGCGCGTTCGAAGAGCGCTCCGAGCCCTGACACTTCGGCCACGATAGGAAGCTTGTCGACCGAACCGATGAGCGGGAAACGAATCACCTTGCCGTTCTGCCGCTGCACGTAGAGGACGAGATCACCACCCTCCTTCCGAAGCCCGTGCGGCAGACCCGATTTCCGGGCTTGTCCCCAGGTTGCCTTGCGGAGGAGCGGGATCGAGTCAAGGTCGACGGTCGCGAGCATCTTTAGGAAATCCTCGGTCGGAACGAGATCCCGACCTGGGACGTGCTTCCTTTCGAGGATTCCACCCGAAGGGGTCGGGTCGCTGGCAAAGATGTAGATGGGTTCGTCGTCCTTGAGCTCTACCGATAGAGATTCGAGGAGCTCGACCGGTACCGTCTCGGAGGTCATCTTGCCCAGGTGCTGATGCCGGCCCTTGCCTTCTTTGACGGTCTCGTCGGTGAGATGCTTCCCCATGCCCCCCGGTTCCTTCGTAACCATCACGTGGTCGCTGCTGGTTACGGCCGGAAACTTGACCATCAACCCGGTGACGGACTCCACGATGAGGACGAGTGGTGGGCCCGTAGGAGGGAAACGATAGAGGATCCTCCACTTCTGGGACACGTCGACGCAAGGGCCGGCTCGGATGAAAAGGGCGACCTCCCGCACGCGTAAAGGGTCACGGCGTCTCGAAAACGGTCGGTTTTGGGCGGCAAGGCTTCATCCTCGGCTCGGCGAGATTTTTCGCGCGATCCCGTTCTTCCCGCCTCCCCAGTGATGGGAAATCTGCACTTCCCGTCAGCACTACGTGTCTCGGAGAATCCGAGGTAGTCCGGGGGGAGGGGGAGTTTCTGCCCGGGCTTGACGCCAAATCCGCCGCACCGTTGAGGCTGGAATCTTGAGTGCATGGGACACTGCCCTCGAGCTTTCACCGTTGGAAAGTCGAGAGAGACATTCCGCGCGCTGGGAATCCGTATGTTGCGTGATCCCCAGATGGAAGCCGGTGCTGGGACTCGTACTCTTATGGTTCCATTTCTGCCCGATTCGTTGCCCCCCAGGGTCTTCGTCCACCGCTCCCACGGTGGGGCTGACGGAGGGCACGCTGAGGGAGGCCGACCGAAGGAAGTAACATACGGGCTTATTGACTGAGGAATTGCTTCCCTCCTGTGGATGACCTAGACCTCAGCATCTACCGCTGGATGTATCCCGGCGGCGTCTGGTCCTATTGGGGAATCGACCCGAGAATTACGACCGCCGAAATTGCTCAACACGTTGGCTTGCGTCGCAAGGCCGTGTGGGCCCGGATTCGACAGTGGAGGCAATCCGGTCTCTGGCAGGACCCCACGGTTCGCCCGAATCCCTGCCTCTTCGGGCTGAATCAGTTCCAGGTTGAGATACCGGTGGCGGACGCATCCCAAGGGTGGGCCCTGGTCGAGGAACTTGGACTCGTGGGTAGGGTTCTCGTCTCGAATGTCGCCTTCACCACCACGGGAAACGGTCGCAACGAAGAGGTTGTCCAGCTAAGGTTCGCCGCCGACGACCGGACGGAAGTCGACCCTGTCGTGCGGCTCCTGAAGAGAATCTCACCCACCGGGACAGTGTACGGTCCCTACAGAGACATTCCCCCCCAGTGCACGCGGGAACTAAGCCCGCTCGATTGGCGAATCCTCGCTGTCATCGTCGCCAACTCCGGTGCCTCGCTCTCCCAGATTGCGCGCTTCGTCGGTGTGACGCTCAAGACCGCCGCTCGCCGCCGCTCCGCGCTGATCGAATCCCACGCCGTATGGTACCTGCCGAATATCGATTGGTCGCGGCACCCGAGCGTCTGCCTCACCCTATTCTGCCGCAATCTGTGGGATATGGATCGGGTCCGCGCCGAGTTGGACGCTCGCTTCCCGCATTACCTCCCGATGTCGACGGCGGGTTTCGGATTTGTCCGGCCCATCTACGGATCACGGCCCCTCCTGGTAGTCCGAGTCCCCGCGCATTCGCCGGGTGAGAGCCAAAGGCTCGAGCTCGAGCTCTCCCGGCTTCCCGGGGTGAATATGGTCCGACCCACGATTTGGGGCCCTTTCCGTTGGTTTCCTCATTGGGCGGATTCTCTGATTGCCGCGCACCTGGTCTCGAAGGGGACACGGCGCTCTCACGCGGCCACCCCCCGTCGCGGGTCCGCTCCGGGGCGAAGGACTTGGCCTGGTCGGAAGATTCTAAGCTCCGCGCGCCTACGGCATCCCCGCCTCGGCAACACCTGACCGACCCCGCATCGCGCCGACTTGCCTGTCATCGAAGCCCCCACCCAGGATATGCGGTCACTCGAGACCCCGCTTACCGGTCGGTTTCGCGTAAGGAAACCAGGGTTCTACTTCCTCGACACCGTCCCCCGTTCGAGGGATCTCGACCATCTATGATGAAAACCGCGAGCCTCTCGCTAGTTGTTCTCTTTGTCTTGTCAGCACTTCTGGTCGCCTCGAGCGGTTCAGCCACAGCCGCTTATCCGGCATGTACCCACACCTATTCGGCTCCACCGGCCCAACAATGGACCATCAACAGCCCGGGAATCTACTGCCTCACCGCAGGAACGTACGATACTCAAATCACAATCACATCCAGCAATGTCGTCCTGACGAGTGCACCCGGGACGGACCTGGGACAGGTCATCATCGAACCGTCGTCGGTCGTCGTGAACAACTATCTGAGTGCTTTCGGAGGCTATCCCCAGGCCGCGATAATCCTTGCCGGCATCAGCGGAAGCGGCAGCAACTTGGCCAGCGTCAGCGTCACGAACCTGGTCATCGACGGGGCGGCAGCTTCTTCGTCGATGGACAACTTTGCTCTCTGCTCGACTGATTATGCCGGCGTAAACTTCAACGGCGCCGCCGGCTTGATCTCGAACAACATAGTCAAGAACATCTACCTGCCACCGGACCAGGCCGGCTGCTTGGACGGCGGAGGCATCAACGCCGACACCAACAACATCGCCCCCACAGAAACGATCACGATTACCAATAACGTCGTTCCCAACTACAACGAATACGGGATCGCGTGCTTCGGGGCGGGAGTCGAGTGCAACGTGAGGGAGAACGCCGTTTCGTTTTACGCGAAGTATTCTGCGCTCGCGCCGGTGTTCCCTGCCGGTATCGCCATTCTGTACGGGGCCGTGGGGAAAGTGTCCTACAACATCGCTAGCGGCAACGAGTGCAACGTAACCACGATCTGCGGCCCGGACTATATCACTCAATACCTAGGTCAAGGGATTCTCACCGAAGAGTCGGGTGCCGGCACGATGGTGAGCGACAATACGGTCTACCGCAACGATATTGGGATCTGGAATTACGACGACTCAGCGAGTTCCTCGAACAATTTGGTCCTGAACAACCGGTGGGAAGGAATGGTCTTGACGGATGGTACCTATACACCGTTTGACAACCTGATTTCAGGCAGCCAGATAGGCATAGCCGTAAGCTCGGATGGTCTCGCTAACAATCCGACGGAGGCAGGCCTCATGTTCAACCACTTCATCGGCAAATTCCCGCAAGCGCTGGTGCAGGTGGTCGCCTACAGCGCACCCTATGCCTACGCTTATGGGCCCTACGCAGAGCCCGTTACGGTGAGAATCGATGGATTCTCAGTAACGGTCACCCCGGGTGTATCGGGGATCCCAACCTACGTCAACCTAACAAGCCTCCCGGGCCCGTGGAATTTCCCGGTCGCCGTTCTCACGCAAGAAACGATGGGCGTTCAACCGTTCGAGGTTAGCTTGAATACCGTCCAACTGCCGTTACGCCCGTAGCGATTGGCTCGGTATCAGTCCGATCGGAAGTCGACGAGTAACCAGGTCGTCGGACGGGTTCCTCGTCGCTCCGGTCACGTTCGACCCGGAACGTTCCAGGGGTTCACGTGTTCGGAGCATCGACGGATATGCAAAACACACTCGAAGGGGGCACCCTAAGTATGCTCGGGTTCCTCCGTCGGTTCCTCTGACCCTTGGCTAACAAGCGATTTGTCTAACAGCCCCCGGCGTGCCCGGGACACAACATTGGCGCAAGTCCCTCGTGGGAGGCCGACACGCTGCGCCATGACCTTGTAGCTGACGCCTTGGGCCTTCATCTCGAGGATCGCCTGGGCCTTCTCGGGAGTCACCCTTCGGGGCCGGCCCGGCGGTCTTCCCGATCGTGTCTTCCGCCTGCCCTCCCGAATCTCGCGCATCGCGACGCGGACGCGCTCGGACCTCCGCCGGCTTTCGAAGCTCGCGATGACCGGGAGGAGGGCGAGCAGCACATCCCGTCCGAGGTTCGGTCTGCCGTCCTCGGGCGTGTCGAGCATCGGTTCCCTTAGCGAGTGAAACCTCAGACCGAGTTTCTCGAGGTCGAGGATTGCCTGTGTCGCCTTCGTGAAGGTTTCTTCTCGGCTGAAGCGGTCCAATGCCCAGGTAAGGACGTGATCGAACGTCCCCTCCTTCGCGTCTCGAAGAAGGCGGTCATACTCCTTCCGCTCGGCCTTCCCGGTCCCACTGATTTTTTCGGCGTACATCCCCACAATGGGCCAGTTCTGAGCTTCGGCGTAGGCACGTAACTCTTCTTCCTGCCCTTCCAGGTCCTGCTCGGCGGTCGAGACTCTAACGTAAAGCGCGACCCGATCAGTCACTGGCCGCGCTCCCCCGCGTCCAGCAGCCTCAGGAGACGCGCCCACTCACCGGCTGAGTATCGCCAGATCTCGCGAATCGAGGAACGGTGGCAAGTCGGCAATTAGTCCAGCAAGCGGGTGGTTGGCTGGAAGCTCCCGCACTGCCCAACGCCTGACCGGTTCCGAGGACACAATCAGTCGTGAGATGGTACCAAGCTCGCCTGCCGCGGGTGGAAGGCGGCGCCGAGCGTGGCCCCTGCGCGGCCTGCGCAAACGCTCGCCGAGGGTTCCGATTCCCATCGGCACTCCGGATATGGCCCCGCTGTTAAGTATCTGTTTTCGTCTAGGCGAGAATAATGGCTGAGTACGCGTACGAAGTCGCTAAAGCGGTCAGAGAAACCGTGCTAGGGCACATCGGCTCGATTGCCGAACATTCGGAGGTGGTCAGCTGTCCCGCGTGTGAGCGAGTAGCCCAGGTGATCGCGCTCGGCCACCGCGCCGACCGCCGTGCGTGGGACGAGTTTCTGCGGGCCTACTGGTCGAGCGCAACGGGTGTGGACGCGCGAAACGCGTACGTCCGGTACTATCTCCACCAGACCGAACGGGATCCGTTCACATTCGTCGCTAAACACCCCTGTTCGAACGTTTAGACCTACGAATCCCAGCACGGGCGTGACTTCGGAGATGGTGAGTCCATCTGCGCCCAAGTGGCTCGCCTCCCCGGGGGAATTGTGGCATTGGATTCGCTTCGCCCGATAAAGAAGGGGTCTCGTGAGCACCTCGGGTGAGCGGTCTCGGCTTCCAATTGTCGAACGGAAGCCGACTGGAAAAACGGATGCCCTCGGGCCGTAATCCCTAAGGGGCGGACACGTATCTTTGCTCCGATGCCCCGGACCGTCCAGACAATTCCAGTCGACGGGAGGACGATTGCCGAGGTTCGAACCCACTTGATCAGCTGGTTGCGGTCGAATGAGTTCGTTATCGTCGACGTCGACTCCGACGGATCGGCGGTCAAGTTTCCCTTTGGAATCGTTAGCCTGAAGCTCCATCCTGCGCCTGGCGACACAGTCGCGACGAGTGTGCGGTATTCCGGCGCGGTCGTCATCGAGTTTCGATTCACTTCGGCGGAGGGGAAGACCTTAGTTCACCTCGAAGGCTACGCTGCGGGGGCCGGGCCGTACAGCGGGCACGAATGGGAACTCTCTGAGCAGTTGCACTGGGAAGCCGGATTTCCCCGAACGAGGGGATTCGAGGTGCTCGCCGTGCTCACAGAGGACCTACGTAAGTTCGGGGCGACATCGAGCCCCGGTTCGAATGCCCCTCCCACGAGTTCCGGGGCGGTGGGGGTGTGACATCCGCGGGGGGATTCGAATCATGTCGCACGACCCTAACTGGTTCGTGCCATTCGACCGGATGTCTCTCCGCACCGGCCACGGTGGGGAGTTCTTGTCGAAAGGGGCGCCGTACCTCGCTCCCCGCTGACTAGTCGGCCACTTCGATCTTTTTTGACGGAGGGGTTTCTCTAACCGCCCCTGAAGGCCCCCGAACGGTTAGGAGCCGAACTTGTTGGCAGCTCCGTTTGGCGACTCGCCCGAAGGATTCGGCACGGGACCTGGCCGGACTGGCGTTGGAAACCGGTTCGCGACGCCAGGCTGGGCCATACTCGGATCCCACTGCCCTTGGGGTGGCATCCGCGCTCGATATTGGAACCTCACTCGCTTGCAGACGTTGACGGGGTATTCGTTAGCCAAGCCTAACGAATCCCAGCACGGGCGTCCGACCCGACGAGCGAATTCGACCTCCAAGCGCGCCGCTCACCCGCGCCCCACTTCGCGTCGGCGGAGGCTCAGGTCATCGTCTTTTGCAGCTTCTCGAGGAGCTGAGAAGCGGTCAGGGAGTGCGGGTGCTGTTCGTTCAGCTCCTTGAGGATCTGGAGGATGCGATCAATGACCGCATCCGAGACCTCCTTATCGCTGACGAGGTATCGTGACTTCGGCTCAGAAGAAAACAGGGCGTGGGCGACGGCCTCCGCGACCGGGGTCGGCAATGGGAAATTCCGCCGGTGGAGGGCCTCTGGCGTGGCGGAGAACGAGTCCAACGCCCCCAGCATCATGTCACGATAGATCGATTGTTCGAATTGGCGCCGTAGCTTGTCCCCCATCAGCGCCACTCCGTTGGCGACAATCTCGCTCCGAAACGGGCCCGGTTCGACGGCGCTCACCCGCATGCCGAATCCGGTCACCTCCTCGCGCAAGATGTCCGTGTACGCCTCGACCGCATGCTTGCTGATTCCGTACGTGCCCAGGAACGTTTCCGTCAGGATGCCCCCCACGGAGCTGATGTTGACGATGCGTCCCTGCGATTCGCGCAGGAACGGAAACATGGCGCAGACCATCCGATGCATGCCGTCCAGGTTGACCTCGAGGACGCGGTGCAGCTCCGCGACGGAGGTCTCCACGAGGGGTCCCATCCCCCCGATCCCGGCGTTGTTGACGAGACCATAGAGACCCGAGCCCGACGCACGGATCGATGCGGCTGCTTCGGACACGTCCTCCGGTCGGGTTACGTCCAGCCGAATCGGAGTGACTCTCGGGAGTCGTCGGAGCGCTGCGAGGTCGGATTCCTTGCGGGCGCCGGCGATCACCGGATGTCCGTCGCCGGCGAGGCGCTCCACGATCGTCCGACCGATCCCGGTGCTCGCGCCCGTCACGAGGACCCTGGGAGACGGTGCGTCGGGCATTCCTGACCCGGGGAAGGAAAGGACTGCCCAATATCAACTCTCGTCGGGCGGGTCGCCACCCCTAGCCCGGTGACCCCATACGGGCGATGTTCCGCACGAGGTTCGTGCCCCTCGGGGTCACGAATCCCAGCACGGGCGGTTTTCCGGAGTTACGGGCCCACATGACGCACACCGGATGACGCGACCGGGGCGGGCAGTTCGAGCTCTGTCGAACGAACGCAAAACGCCGGCCGCTCGGTCGGTTCGCGATCGAGGGTTCGTCAGGTGACCGCGAGACCGACCTGTTCCTTGAGATTGAGCCAGCGGTTGGGGTCCAGCGTCTCGTGCGCGAGACGCTCCCATTCCTTGTAGCGGTCGGTCGCTCGGTCCTTCTTCAATCCCGAGAAGAGCACGACCAGTTCGTGCTGGTTCAAGGACGGGAGTGTCCAGCGCATCCATGTCTCGAACAAAGAGAGGGGGAGACTATCGTAAAAATGGGCCCTCATCGCGCGGAGCTCATCGTCCGTGAACCGGTCCCACATGAGCGGCACCAACGTCGCATCCTCGTTGTTCAGGTGCGTGAGGTAGAACACGAACAGGTCGTTGGCCTCCTGGTTGAGCCGGTCTCCCACCTCGATCCGACGTGCGGTCGAGCCGAGGGCGAGAACCTCGTCGCAGGTCTTGGACAGGTTCCAGATTCGTCGAGCCACTTCTCCGTGTTCCTTGACCACCAGATCGATCACGTCCGGATCGTGAGCTCTCATCTTGGAGAAGATGTCCTTCTCCTCGTGGCTCGAGTGGACCCGGAGCAGACAGAGAATGCAGTTCGAAAGGGAATCCCCGAGGTCGTGTTTCAATCGCGCCACGACGAGGTTCGACTCGGATTCGTCGCTAAAGTCGGTGCGCTGCAGCTGGCTCCCCAACTCGTAGAGCATCGATCGGATGCCCTTGTGGATGGGCTGGAACAAGTTCTCGCGATCGCTCATGGTGACAAGGTAGCCCGACTAATCTAGTCCGGTTTGGCGTAAATAGCCATCGTCGGAGAGTGCACTACACCTGGTGGTGGTCGACCGCGACCCCAGGCGCACCCGATGCGTCCTCGAGATTTCTCGAAGGTGCGGTCGGACGCGACGGCGAACCGTGGCGCGTGCTGTCCGTGACCCGACTCCGGGAAGCGCGCACGAAACCCTCTGGGGCGACCCTGCCCCGCCGAACCCGCCATCACGAACTTCGCCTCCGCGTCCCGGCGTCGTCTCCCCGTTCCCGCGGCTGTTCTACGTCGGGAGGACACAACACTCAATAGAGGAGGTCGTACTCTCAGGGTCCACCGCAGGCAGAGCGCCCATGGACATCGAAACACCCCGACCCAACCCCTCCAATGCCCCGTCGCGCTGGCTCGCGATGCAGGGCGCCCAGAGCATGATGGGCCTCGCGAATTGGCCCACGTACTGGATGGCCCGGTTCCTCGGGCGCCCCGTCTCCCTGCATTTCCGTCAGGGATTCTCCTTCCCGAAACCCACCCCGAACGAGGCGGGAACCCTCCTGTTCCTGAGCGCGAACGGAGTGAAGTTCTCCGACACATTCGACCCGGTGCGCCTGACCTGGGGATTGGGGCCGCGCGACCGCATCATCACGACCCCGACGGGGATCCGGTTTCACTTGCCCTCGGTGGACGGTCTGGTCCTGGCCGAGACCTACCTCTACGACATCCACTCCTCGGGGGGCGACCTGCGCGGGAAGACGGTGATCGATGTCGGGGCCAACGTCGGCGACACGGCACTATACTTTGCCGAGCGGGGGGCGGAAGTCGTGGCCTACGAGCCCGACCCCGCGAACTTTCGATGGCTCCTGGCCAACCTCGACCTCAATCCGACCTTGCGCTCCCGCATCCATCCGTTCCCGTTCGCGGTCGGGGTGGAAGGGGAGGTGGAGTTTCATGGAGGACTGGGCGGCGGCAGCGGGATGTACGAAACCGCCGGCACCGTTCGACGGGTGAAGTCCGTCGATCTGGAGACCATCCTCGCAGGGAGGGACCGCGTCCATCTGCTCAAGTCCGATTGCAAAGGCGCGGAGTACGAGCTGGCGCGGCAGCGCGCGATCGGTCGATTCGACCATCTCGCAATCGAATACTACTGGATCGCGCCCGGATTGAGCCCCGGCGAGACCCCGTTGTCGGTCCTGCTCGACCGAGTGCGCGAGCAAGGATTCGGACGCTGGAGGGTCTTCAAACACAACTCGACTCCGCTCCCGCTCAGCCAGCACGGGATCCTCGAAGCGGACCACGACTGATTCCGTTCGATTCGAGTTCGGGTTCCGATGCGGCGCTTCGGTCCTTTCGGATGACGGTCGCCGTACCCCCGATAACACGACGACCCCTTCGGTCCGGACCAGGGCGCGACCGGAACTACGGTACCTGATCGAAGCAGGACCCGGAGGGAGGGGGGCGGTAGTGCACGGTGGGTCCAAAATGGGGCCCACCGGGTCGATCGGCGAAGGACCGATGCTCCGAGCGAAGGCCGTGAAGTGCGACGTGGCTTTATCGTGAGCCCGACTCACCGGCTCGAGATGTCGGAGGATTCTGCCCTCGAAGTTCGTCTCGAGATCTATTCGGACGGGGAACTTCCTGCATCCCTCGCGGACCGGATCAGCGCCCTGCTTTCCCAGCGTTGGCCGGAGGCGTGGGACGTAAAGGTTCCGCCGCGACCGAGCCGGGAGCACCCCGCGGAGTGGAGGGCCGTCGTACCTCTCCCCGAGGGAGCGACCCCGGAAACCCTCCATCGCCAACTCGAGAGCGACGTTCTTGCATTGGACCCGTCCCACTCGCTCCATCTTCGGACCCGCTGGGCCTTCCAGGAGTCTCCGGACCATCAGGAAATCTACGAAATGAGATGGACTCGCGACGCTCGATGAATTAGGAGCTTTTCCTGACCTGAGCCACGCCCAGCGCGGGCGGGTGCATCGCACCCGTGGAGGGAGGGGAAAACGACCGCTCGAAGTCGCCGCGCGTGCCGCGAAGCCACGCGCCGGTGGGGATACGACTCCGAGGCCGGGATCCTAACCCCTAGTACTCTCCTTTCAGCCGGTCCTTCGCGCTTCGGTTGATCATCGGCCCGCTGAGCAGTTCCGAGTTACTCATGGAGGCCACGCTGCCGTCGTCGAGCCGCAGCCACACCGTCACGAGGCCTATCTGGACGACTCGCCCAGTGACCCCGCTGATGGTGATGATGTCGTTCATCCGGAGCATGCGGTCCTGGAGCAGAATGAAGCCCGCGACGACGTTGCCGAGGGTCGTCTGCAACGCTAGGGTCGCGGCCAGACCCAAGATCGCGGAGACCGTGAGGCCCGGCACGAGCCCGATCGGACCGATCAGGATGAACGCCGCCGCCGCGGCGACAACGATGGACAGGACCATGATTCCCCACCGTGCTCCCCGCACGGAGGAAGGCGGTGCGTTCCGTTGGCGAAGGCGGTCCGCACCCCAGCGGGAGAAAAAATATCCTGCGACGACGCTGATCGTGACCGCGATCGCGGCGTAGATCTCCGGTAGGTACGGCAGCACGGCCTCGGGGTCCCGTCCGGGCGGGCGGAGCACGTCGGGGGTTTAAGACCACTGCCGAGGAGTCCGAGCGGCCGCGAGCAGGACACTCGAGGTGTTGGCCGGCGGGTCCCGCCAGCGAAGGGCGGCTAGTCGGACGCCGCCGGGGTAGGATGGTCCGTCTTGGCGACGATCCTCCCGGGGTGCCGCCACCAGTAGAACAGTATCACGCCGACCACGAGGGCTCGGAGATAGATCGAGAGTCCCATCATCCAAGAGGCGACGGTGATCACGAAGTTACCGCCCTCGAAGTACGTGACGGTCTGGGAGCCATGGAAGCCCAACTGGCCCGCGATCCAGGGGCCGAGATCCTCGTGAAACCCGAAGATCAGATTCCCGATGAAGAAGTACCCGACGTCGTTGAAAAGGGAAACGAGGAGGCCCAGGCTCGTCGCGAGCGGCCACGAATCCCAGCCCTCGAAGACGAGGAGGACCCCGAACGGGGCCATGTACGTGAGGATCAGCCAGATCCCGTAGGCCGGTACCGTCTTCCCGAAGAGATCGATCCAATTGATGAGGATGAGACCGTAGAACGCCGAGAAGAGGATGAGCTTCAGAAGTACGAATTGGCGGGGGTCGGTGGGTCGGAGTCCGGCGACCACCGTCTCGATCCCATTGATCGCCAGGATCACGCCGACGAGGATCGAGAACGTCGCGACCGCAAACCCGTTGAACGCGATCGCGACGATCACCACCCCCACGGTGAAGACCCCCGTCCCGAGGGCGGACCCGCGGAGCCAACGGGGGAGGGCCACCCCATTCGACTGAAAGATCCGCCCAAAGCCTGCCGTCACGAGAGCGAAGGCCAGCACCGCTACGGCTGCCGTCACGGCGATGGTCGGGTCGAGCACCGCGAAGGCCGCGAGGGCGACCGCGAGCAATCCGACCCCGACGATTCCCCACGACTGGATCCGCCGCCACCACGCCTCGGGCTCCCTCAGGCCCGACCGGATCGAAGTGAGGAGCCGCCCTCCTGCGACGATGGTCTGGAGGGAGACGAGCCCCACCGCTTCGGCCAGGAGGAGCACGAGCCCCGTGTCGGAAAGCTGCGGCTGTGCGAGGACGACCACCGCGAATCCCACGGAGAACAGCCCGACGAAGACCTGGGCGAGGCGCCCCGCGTCCTCGCGAACGCGAGCCCGTCGTGCCCCCGCCGCGCCGGGCTCCCCCCCGGGGGAACCCCGAGGGGCCGGAAGGGGCGGAATCTCCGCCGGCGGGGAGCTCTCGGGTTCTCCGCGGTCAGCGTTGACGGGATCGGGCATCAACGCTCGGTCCAAGGCACGGGAGGGGAGAGATTTCTGGACTTTATTCGTTGCTGCTCCGGGACGAAAAATACTCCGGTCGTCTCGACCCGGCGGAAGGAAGATGCCCACGCGCGAGGTCGCCGCACAGTTCGACCAGATCTCTCTCGTGTACGACGAGACCCGCGACCCCCTCGACCCGCCGACGGTCGACGGACTCGCCGCGGCGCTCCGCGCCGCGGGCGTGTCGTCGGTCCTTGAGGTCGGGGTCGGGACGGGTCGCGTGGGGAAGCCACTCTCCGACCGTGGGATCGCCGTCACCGGAATTGACGCCTCCCGCGGAATGCTCGCGAAAGCGCGCGAGAAGGGTCTCTCCCGGCTCGTTCGGGGAAGTGGGTACCGACTGCCGTTTCGCGACGCCGCGTTCGACGCGGCCCTCTTCGTGCACGTGCTGCACGTGCTCGACGACCCGGTGACCGCACTCCGCGAAGGGACGCGGGTCGGCCGCATCGGGGCGTACGCCCTCGTGCATCCCCAGGGGGAGGAGGCGGCGATGGGTGCTCGCCGGGAGGACGAACCCCGACGGCTCCTCCGCGAGATCCTCGCCGAGCAAGGATTCGCCACGGCCCCCCGGGCGAGCCCATGGACGAAGGAGCGGGACCTGCTCGCCCGCGTCCCTCCGGACTCCCTGCGCGTAGTCCACGAGACCGACGTCACCGAGTCCCTCCGGTCGCGCATCGACCGACTGGCCAAGCGGGGGCACCGGAACCTGCTGACCATCCCTCCTGAGGCGATGGCCCGCGCCATCCAGGTCGCCCGGGATCGAGTGGGGGACCGGACTGTGACCTACCACCGGGTGGAGGCTCTCGCCTCGTGGGGCTCGGCCCGGTGGGGACCCGCCGCGGGGTCCGCCGGGGCGTGAACCCCGGTCCGACCTATTTCGCGAATCGATGTTCCATCACGTAGGGAAGCACCCCGCCCGCCCGATAGTACTCGAGCTCCGTGGAGGAGTGGAGTTCGCACCGCGCTCGGAACGAGACAGTGGAATCGTCGTCCTTCGTGGCCGCGACCTCGACGGGGCGGCGGGGCGCGAGGTTCCCGTCGGGGAGGAGGAGGTCGAACGACTCGCGCCCGGTCAGGCCGAGGGCCTTCCAACCGCTTCCCTTCGGGAACGTCAATGGCAGGACGCCCATCTCGATCAGGTTCGATCGGTGGATCCGCTCGAAGCTCTCCACGATGACGGCCCCCACGCCGAGGAGCCGCGGTCCCTTCGCCGCCCAATCCCGGGAACTCCCCTGACCGTAGCTCTTACCTCCGAGGACGACGAGCGGGACCCCGTCCTCGAGGTAACGCTGGGACGCGGCGAACACCGTCGTGACCGCCCCGTCGGGGAGATGGGCGGTGAATCCTCCTTCCTTGGGCGCGACAAGCTCGTTGCGCAGTCGGACGTTCGCGAACGTCCCGCGGATCATCACTTCGTGGTGGCCACGTCGGGTCCCGTAGGTGTTGAACTCCGCGACCGGCACGTGGTGGGCGAGGAGCCACTGCCCGGCCGGGGTGCTCTCGGGGATCTCCCCGGCCGGCGAGATGTGGTCGGTGGACACGCGGTCACCCAGTGCGACCAGCGCCCGCGCGCCGCGGGCCAGGACTCCGGACTTCGGGAGCCATGGGGGCGGGAGCTTCAGGAACGGCGCCTCGGCGAGGTACGTCGAGTCGGGGCTCCACGGATACTCTCGGCTCTTCGGGACGTCGAGCGTTTCCCAGTGGGCGTCCCCGACCTCGATGCCACGGTACTGGTCGCGGAACATCCCCGGGTCCAAGTTCGCCTCGACGATCTTGCGGACCTCCCCGGGGGACGGCCAGAGGTCTCGGAGGAAAACCGGAGAGCCGTCCGGTCCCTTGCCCAGCGGCTGGGTCGAGAGATCGAGGTCCATCCGGCCGGCGAGCGCGTAGGCGACCACCAGCATCGGGGAGGCGAGGTACGCTGCCCGTGTGTCGATGTTGATGCGGGCGTCAAAGTTCCGGTTCCCGCTCAGCACGGCCGCGACGTAGAGGTCGTCCTCGCGCACTTGCTGAGACACCGCGGGGATCAGGGGACCCGAGTTCCCGATGCACGTCGTGCAACCGAATCCCACCACGTCGAATCCGAGCGTCGCGAGCGGGGCAAGCAGGCCGGCCCGGTCGAGGTACGCGGTGACGACCTTCGAGCCCGGGGCGAGCGATGTCTTCACGTAGGGCGGGACCCGGAGACCGAGGTCGAGAGCGCGACGTGCGATCAGACCCGGCCCCGACCATGACGGTCGGGTTCGACGTGTTCGTGCAGCTCGTGATCGCCGCGATCACCACCGAGCCGTCGCTCACGACCGGGGAGGGGCGCGGAGTCCCGGCCGTCCGGAGTTTGGCCGGCCGGTCCTTCCGATACGCCTCCTGGGCGCGCTGGAACGAGAGCGGCGCGTCGCCGAGCGCGACGCTCTCGTCCGGGTTCCTTGGCCCCGCGATGGTGGGAACTATGCTGGCCAGATCGATGGTGAGCAGGTCGTCGTAATCGATCGCACCGGACGCGGGCGACCCCCAGAACCCCATCGCGCGGGCGTACGCCTCGACCCGGGCCACGTGGCGCCGGTTCCGTCCCGTGCCCCGAAGGTAGGCGATCGTAGCGTCGTCGATCGGGAACATTGCCGCGGTCGCGCCGTACTCCGGACACATGTTGGAGATGGTGGCCCGGTCCGGGACCGACAGATGGGCCACCCCCGGTCCGAAGAACTCGACGAACCGGTCCACGACCCCCTTTTCCCGCAACTTTCGGGTGACCGTCAGGACCAGGTCCGTCGCGGTGGCGCCCTCGGGGAGGGATCCGGTGAGCTCGACCCCGACGACGAACGGCCGGGGAAGGAAGTACGGTTCACCGAGCATGACCGCCTCGGCCTCGATCCCGCCCACGCCCCAACCGAGCACGGAGAGACCGTTGACCATCGTCGTGTGGGAATCGGTGCCGATGAGGGTGTCCGGGAATGCCACCGCGCCGCCGTCCGACTCGCGTCGGCTCACCACGGTCGCTAGATACTCCAGGTTGACCTGGTGACAGATGCCGTTCCCCGGTGGGACGATGCGAGAGTTCTGGTAGGCATCCTTCGCCCACCGGAGGAACTGGTATCGTTCCTGGTTCCGCTCGTACTCGCGATCGAGATTGATGGTGAGCGACCTCGGCGAACCGAAGCTGTCGACCTGGACGGAATGGTCGACGATGAGGTCCACCGGGACGACGGGATTCACCCGCTCGCTCGGGATCCCCCGCGCCACCGCGGCGCTCCGCAGAATGGATAGGTCCACGATCACCGGAACACCGGTAAAATCCTGCAACAGGACGCGTTCTGGATAGGTACCGGGAACTCGATCTCGTCCGAAAGGGGGGCCCCGTTGGCCAGCGCGACCAGCGACGCGAGGTCGGCGTGGCCCCGGTCGTAGTGCCGGACGACGTTCTCGAGGAAGACCCGCACCGTTCGGGCCGCCGGGCGTACCGGGCGGGGTCGACTCCCTTCAGGCGGTCCGGGTGAAAGACGAGGGCGGTCTCGCTCCCTAAGGGGGTGGATTCCGTGACGCCGAGGGGGTCGCGCGCGCTCATAGCGGTCGCAGGAACCGAGGGCTTTTGGGTTCTTTGGGCTCGTCCGGCGGTCGCGCTCGGGCCGGAACTACAGCGTGCGGACCATGACGCTCGCCAGGACGGCCGCGAACCCCGCGGCCATCGCCGCGCACGCTCCGACGTCGGCCATCACGGGGTCCGCGATCGCGAGGTAGAGACCGATCCACAGCACCCCGGCGACGACCGAGATCAAGAGGAAACCGACCCCGAGGAGGGTCAGGCTGCGCGAGGGCGCACGGCGTCCGGCGCGAAGGGCGACCACCGCGACCGCGACTCCGAGGGCGACGATGACCACCCACAGTCCGTACGCCGCCCAGATCGAGCTGTCGACGTAGCTCATTCGCGACCCACCCCCTTGCGGACGTCCCGCCACATCTCCTTCAGGCGCTCGGACGCGAGGTCACGGAAACGGACGTCGATCCGGAGGCGGGCGCCCCGCATCTCGACCTTGAGCTCGTCGAGGAGGCTCCGGTACAGCTCGACCCGCTTCCCGTCCGGCGAGATAACGCTCCGCTGCACGCCCACGAGTCCGATCTCGCCGAGCTCGTGGAGCTTCCGGTAGAGGGTGCTCTGGGGGATCCGATTCGTCGACTGTATCTCCTGAGCGGAGCGCGGCGATTCATTGAGCATCAAGAGGATCTCCCGCGACCATCGGTCGCCCAGCGCTTCAAGGATCCGTTCCTTCCGGTCGGGCGCGCGGAGACCGGCCGCGAGGTCCCCGGGACCCGCCGCTTGCGCCTCCCCGTTCCCACCAGCAGAGGCGTCGACCGTGGGTCTATCCTCTCGGCCGTTTCCCATCGCTGAGAATCACTCCTGAGAAACAGGCGGCGGACGATACCCCCGTCCGGTCCTCACGGTCTTTGGGCGGCCCGTAGGTAGCGAAATGGAAGTGACGGAGGGTAGCGACTGCAAGCTCACAGATCGCGACCGACGAGCTCCGCCCGCCATCTCGAGCCCTACCACGGCCACGACCCCATCGGTGCTCGTCCTGCCGCCCCATCGATTGGTTCACGGCCTTTACCCTTTGCTTGAAAGGTCGCGGAGCCCCGGCCCTGCGCCGGTCTCCCCTTTCCGGCTGCCGGCCGATATTGAGGCCGGACTGTGGGAACCGCACCGGTACCTGCCGCTGTTGCCGGGCACTGCAAGCGCGCAACGGGGTTCGGAAGATTAGTCGCGCCCGCGGCGGCCGAGGAACGCGGAACGCTCCCACTGCCCCGTCACGCGCCGCCCCGGGACGAGTTCGCCGACGGGGCCGGGAAAGCGAGCCTCGACCCGGTGGTCACTCTCCGTCCGCAGGACGAGGAGGCTCTCCCGCCCTACCGTGCCCGCTGCCTCAATCGTGAGCGGAAGTCCGGGAGCGCCCGCCGCGACGATCCGTAGGTCGCTCGGATGGACCGCCTCGGGACCAGTCGGTCCCGGGAGCACGTTGTAGCCGAGAAATCGGGCGGTCCGCTCGGTCCGGGGGTCTCCGTACACCTCCTCGGGAACGCCCACGGATTCCAGTGCCCCCTCGAACAGGAGGGCGACCCGGTCTCCGAGAAAAAGGCCCTCCTCGCGGTCGTGGGTGACGTGGATGGCGGCCGTGCCGAGCGCGGAGAGCACCCGTCGAAAATCGGTCCGGAGGTCCTCCTTGAGTTCGGCGTCGATGGACGCGAACGGTTCGTCGAGGAGAACGAGCCGGGGCCGAGCCGCGAGCGTGCGCGCGAGAGCGACCCGCTGGCGTTCCCCCCCCGAGAGCTCGTCCGGCCGACGATCCTCGAACCCCTCGAGCCGGAGCAGGTCGACCATGCGGCCGACGACCTCGTCGACCACGGCGCGGGGTTGTCGCTGGAGGAGGGGCGCGTAGGCGATGTTCTCGAACACTGAACGGTGCGAGAAGAGCGCGGGGTCCTGGAACATGAGCCCGATCGCCCGGCGGTGCGGCGGCCGGTCGGAGAGGTCGTCTCCCCCGAGAAAGACCCGGCCCTGGGTCGGCCGCTCGAGCCCGGCGATGCATCGGAGCAGCGTCGTCTTCCCGCTGCCGTTCGGGCCGAGCAGCACGAAGTACTCTGCCGGACCCCACCGTGAGCGAGACCGCGTGGAGGACCGTCGTCGTTCCCCACGCGGCCGAGAGTCGTTCGACGCGGAGTAGCGGCTCAGAGCTCGACACGACGACCTCCGATCGCGAGAACGCCGAACACCGCGAGGCTGAGCAGTAGGAGCAGCCCGGCCGCGGCATCGGCGACAGGGAAGAGCCGCGCGTTCGCGAGCGTGTAGAGCATCACGGGCAGGGTCGTGAAGGTGGGGGTGACGAGAAAGTACGTCGCGGTGAACTCCCCGAGCCCCAGCGCGAAGGCGAAGAGTCCGGCGGTGATGAGGCCGTCCCGGACCCGGGGGAGGTCTGCGTCCAGAAACGCCCCCCATTCGGTCGCCCCGAGCGTGCGGGCGACCTCTCGCTCCTCGGGAGTGAGGCCCGAGAGGGGGATCTCGAGGCTCTGCAGTGCGAGCGGAAGAGCGAGGGCCGCCTGGCTCACGATCACGAGCGCCCAGACCGTCGACTCCCCCCCCAGCAGAGGCCGCCAGAACTGAGCGAGCGAGAAGGCGAGGACCACCGGCGACAGCAAGAGCGGCACGAACAGGAGCAGCCCCAACGCCCCGCCGCGCCTCGGACGCCGCGCGACCGCGTAGCCCGACACGAGGCCGAGCACGATCGCGATCGCGGCCGCCACGATCGCGAAGAAGAGGGTGTTGCCCACGGCTCCCACCGCCGAGATGCCGAGCCGGGCGGTCGTGGTCGGGGAGAATAACGACGACCAGGCCGACCCGGTCCCGCCCCCTCCGACCGGAGCGAGGCTGCGGTAGAGCACCGCACCCAGCAAGCCGAACACGCCCAGCAGCACCGCTCCCGTCTCGACCGCGAGCCCGACCGAGACCCAGGACCACCGGGGACGCGGCCGAGGGCGCGACCCCGCGCGTCCGCCCGCCGAACGCAGCCGGGAGAGGATCCAGAGATAGGCCACCGTCGGCACCGCAAAGACCGCGACCATCGCCACCGAGAGCACCCCGGCGGCCGTGGGCTGGAGACCGAACGTGTCCAGGAACCAGACCTGCGCCTCGACCGTGTAGCAGCCCGGCCCGCACAGGAGGAGGGGCGGAGCGAAGGAGAGGGCCGAGAACAGGAACGTGAGCAGCCCACCCGCGATCGCGCCGACCCACGTCGGTCTCGCCCACACATCGAGGTACGTCCCGGGCGGGCGAGCCACCGAGGGTCGCGACCGTCTCCTCGAGCGCGGGCGAGCTCCCTCGCATCCGGCCGCGGTGAGGAGGACCACGATCGGGACGTTGAAGAGGAGATTGGCCGCGACGATCGCCGGGAGGCCGCTCCCCAAGACCGAGAGCGCCGGCATCGTCGACGAGAGCAACCCGGACGGGCCGAACAGGTCGAGGACCCCGAACACCACGACCAGGCTTGGAAGGAGGAACGGTACGAGGAGGAACGACCGAAGGATCGACCGACTGGGCCATTCGTAGCGCCCCAGGAACACGCCCGCAGGGTACCCGAAGGCCACGGCGAGTACCGCGGAGAGCGTACCTTGGACCAGCGAATTCTGGACCGCTCGGAGGTTCTGCCCCTCCGCGAGGATCGCCACCACGCCGGCCGACCCTCCGGCGGAAGCGAGCGCGCCGACGAACAGGACCGCTACCGGCAGGAGAGCGAAGAGGGCGACGAACGCGACGACCGGCAGGAGAAATGCGCCGTCCGTTTCGATCCGGTTCATGCGGATCCGGGAGCGAGCGAGAGCCACGTGGCGACCCACCCGGGCAGCTCCGCTGCGAGCTGGCTTGGGGTCAGGTTGTCATTCAGCGGGAGGATCGACGTCGGATCCACCGCGGCGGAGAAAACGGCCGGCAACGGGACCGTGGTGTTGGCCGGGTACTCCCATTCGTTCTCCGGGATCTCCGATTGAACGGTTCCACCCAGGAACCAGTTCTCGAACTCCTGGTCGAGCGTGAGGTGCTGCGTGCCGGACACGATGCCGATCCCGTAGATCGTCCGCCAGGCGTACTCGGTCCCGTTCCACCAAGAGACCGTCGAGTTGAACTGGCCCGCTTCGCCGTTAGCCGCCGCGTACGCGGGGTCGGTCGAATAGCTCACGACCATCGCGGGGTTTCCGCTCGGGGCGGAGAACTCCCCAAACGCTGTGCCCCAATCCGGTGCCGCTCGGGGAGACCCTCCGCCCAGACATCCTGCCAGAACGTCTCCCAGTTCTCGTGGAGCACCGCCTCATAGTACTCGATCTGCCAGACGAGGAACTCCTCCCCGGTGATGTCGTACTCCGGGTTCTCCGTCAGGAGTCCCCGGGCCCACGTCGAGTTCGTGGTGAAGTCGGGGAAGGTGGCGCGCGCGACCGCCCCGCCCGTGCTCCCGGCGAAGGTGGTGTTGTAATCGATCGCGAGGTAGCCGTACTCGTACGGCACGGCGCCATCGTCCGGACTGAGCTCGGCGGCGATCTCCGGGGAGACGTTGGCGAGGGCGGCCGGATGGTAGGGGACCAGCAGATGGTCTGCCTCCGCCACCGGCGTGGTGAGCTCGTCCAGGCCGATCACGAGGTCCGCGCCGGACGAGCCCTTCTGCGTGACCAGCGTGCTGAGCAGGGTGCCGGCCGGGCATTCGAGCTCGATGCGGACGTGGTGCGCCGATTCGAACGTCCCGAAGACCGTGGAGAACACCGGCGGGTTGCAGACGGCCCCTCCCAGGAGACTGGGATAGGTGTAGATCACGAGCGTCGGCTCTCCGGCGGGGGCGAGGTTGGACGCGTACTCGTAGGTGCCGAATCCCGCGACCGCAATGACGATCGCGACCACGACGGCCAGGAGCGCACGGCCCAGGCGCCCCGGCCGCCGGAGCCTACGAGGCGGGGCAGCCGAGGAGGTCGATGTCACGTCCTCCGCGGGCCGGCGGAGAGTTTCCTCAGGTGCTGCATCGCGTTCCCTTCGCGGGCATTATCCCGTGCAGGTTCTTGGGGTCGACGAGGTCGTCCTCGTCCTCTCAGCCGGTGCCCAGCTCCCCCTACCCGAGCGTGCATGGCGCCCCTCGAGTTAACGCTTTTCATCGCCACCCCGCCGAACCCCGCACCGTTTAAGCGCTCGGGAGGTCTGCCTACGATGACGGTGCCCATGTCCGACCCGATGGAGAAGCTCCGATTCGGAACGGAGCTTGTCAAACGCGGCTTCGCTCGCATGCAGCAGGGCGGTGTCATCATGGACGTCACAACGGCCGACCAGGCCGCGATCGCCGAGGAGGCCGGCGCGGTGGCCGTCATGGCGCTCGAGCGGGTGCCGGCCGACATCCGCGCGGCCGGGGGCGTCGCCCGGATGGCCGACCCGCTCAAGATCCGCGAGATCCAGGACCGGGTATCCATCCCGGTCATGGCCAAGTGCCGGATCGGGCACACCGCAGAGGCCCGCGTCCTGGAGGCGCTCGCCGTCGACATGATCGACGAGTCGGAGGTGCTCACGCCCGCGGACCCGTTCCACCACGTCGACAAGAAGGCGTTCCAGATCCCGTTCGTCTGCGGGGCGCGGAACCTGGGCGAGGCCCTCCGGCGGATCGAGGAGGGTGCGGCCATGATCCGGACGAAGGGCGAGGCGGGGACCGGGAACGTGGTCGAAGCGGTGCGCCATATTCATCAGATCACGGGCGAGGTCGCACTCGTCCGCAAACTCTCCCAGAAGGCGGTCGGCGCGTGGGCCCGGAAGGAGCACGTCTCCGACCGGCGTGGTCAACGAGGTCCGATCCCTGGGGCGACTTCCCGTGGTGAATTTCGCCGCCGGTGGCATCGCGACCCCCTCGGACGCGGCGCTCTGTCGGATGCTCGGTGTCGACGGCCTGTTCGTCGGCAGCGGGATTTTCAAATCGCAGCACCCGATGAAGGTCGCCCGCGCGATCGTGGAGGCGTCCACCCACTACGACCAGCCCGAGGTCGTCGCCCGAGTGTCGACGGGGCTCGGGGAGCCGATGAAGGGCGTGGACATCGCAACCCTCGCCACGGACGAGCTGTTGCAGTCCCGTGAGTCGGCGCCCGTCGGCCGTCGAAACCTGACCGAAGCCTGAACCGAGCCCGCGCCGCGCCGGGTACCCGCCGGCCGAAGCGTGTTAAGATGGGAGCGCGGTTGTGCCCCCGTGCGCATCGTCCAGGTCACCCCGTTCTTCCACCCCCATGCGGGGGGGTCGAATCGCACGTACGGAGCCTCGCCCGAGAGTTCGCCCGCGAGGGGCACGATGTCACCGTGGTCACCTCCCGGTATCGGTCCTCGCTGCCCCGGGAGGAGCGAACCGAGGGGTATCGAGTCCTCCGGGCACGCACCTTGGGCATGGCATTCAACACTCCGTTCGATATCGGGATTCCGGGCGATCCTTCGCGACCTGGACGCGGACGTCGTGCACCTGCATTACCCCCCTCCCATTACGTCCTACTTCGCCACGCGCTCGCTCCAGCGTCGGAGCGTCCCGGTCTGCCTAACCTACCATTGCGACCTCTACCTTGCCGGGGCCTTCGGGGGGCTCTTGGCCGGTCTCTACCAACGGGTATTCCTTCCTCCTACGCTCCGCCGCGTCGGCCGGATCATCGTGCACACCCGTAGCTACGGCGTGACCTCGACGATGCTCCGGGGCCGGGAGCTCGCCGTCATCCCCTCGGTGGTCGACCTCGACTGGTTCCGGCCCGGCCTGGACGCGAGCGACCTGCGTGGCCCCCTTCGCCTCGAAGGGAAGCGGGTCCTCGGGTTCACGGGACGGCTCGTTCCCCACAAGGGGGTGGACGTCATCCTGCAGGCGCTCACGGACCTGCCCGAGGACGTCGTCCTCCTCGTCGTCGGGGCCGGCCCCGTCTCCCGAGCCTGGTGGGTCTCGCCCGGCGGCTCGGGGTCTCGGAACGGGTTCGCTTCTGCGCGCGCGTCAGCGACGACGACCTGCCGCGGTACCTCGCCCTCGCGGACCTCTTCGTCTTTCCCGTCCCAGAGCCGGCTCGAAGGTTTCGGCCTCGCCGTCGCCGAGGCGATGGCGGTCGGCCTGCCCGTCGTCATCGCCGACATGCCGGGGGTCCGCGAGGTCATCGCGCCCGGTAAGGAAGGTCTCCTCGCCGAGCCGCTCCTTGCCACCGACCTCGCCGCGAAGGTCCGGGTCCTGCTGGATGACCCCGAACTAGCCCGAAGGATGGGGGCCGCTGGCCGGCGCCGGGCCGAGGAACGCTACGGGCTGGCGACGGTCGCGCACCAGCTCCTTAGCCTGTACGGAGACCTGCACGAAGCTGGTTTATCTGGACCTTGAGCCGCGCGGCCTCGGCCCCGGCCGCCCGTTTCCAATCGGCGCCGGCCGACGCGTAGGTGATGCTTCGGGACGCGTTGATCAGGAGCCCGCGGCCGTGGGCGTCGACCCCGTCGCGCACCGCGCTCGAGAGCGACCCGCCCTGGGCCCCCACTCCGGGAACGAGGATGGGGATACCGTTCCCGAGGAGCGATCGGGCGGCGCGGAAGGCGTCCGAGAACGTAGCCCCGAGAACGACGCCGACGTTCCCGTGCGCATGCGAGAGCCGGCGGGCCTCCCCGACCACCGCGAGCCAGAGCGGTCCGCGGGGGGTGGGGATCTCTTGGAAATCCGGCGCTCCGGGGTTCGAGGAATGGGCGACGACGAAGATCCCGTGGGTCGGGTCGTCCAGGAACGGCTGGAAGGAGTCCCAGCCAATCCAGGGAGTGACGGTCACCGCGTCAAAACCGAATTCCTTGAACGCGCCGTCGCGCAGGAGGCCCATGGTGTTCGGGATATCGTTCGCCTTGAGGTCCAAGATCCGCACGCGGGTCGGTCCGATCTTTCGGCAGATACGCGCGAGGCTCGCGAACCCCGCGGGGCCGTAGCGAAAGTAGGTCGCCAGCTGCATTTTGTAGGCGGCGGCGTGCGGGTAGGTCGCCGTGACGACCCCGTCGAGGAAGCGGTCGAGCTGCCGATGCGCCGGCAGTCGCCGCAGGGGCTTCGGCATCTGGCTCGGGTCGGGGTCGAGACCGACGCAGACGAGCGAATCTCGGGTTTTGAGAAGACGGTCGACCCGTTGGACGAATTTCTCCGGCACCGACCCGGAGTCAGCGGGCCCGGGCCAAATAGATTGCCCAAGTTCAAAGTTCATCGTTCGCGCCCGCTACGTCGCTTTTATCGGGCTCGGTCGTTCCCGAGTCCGGGAACCGACGATGGTCACGACCGAACCTACGCCATCGCCCCCTGAGATCCGACTGCGGGACCTCCGCCCGACACCGTCGCCGGTTGAGATCATCGCACGGGTGGTCTCGCTCGAGCGACGCGAGATCACCCGCCGGTCCGACGGCAGTCGCCGCCCGCTGCTCTCGGGCCTGTTGAGCGATGGCACGGCCACGGTCCGGTTCACCTGGTGGGACCCGCCGCGCGAGGGGATCGAGCGCGGGACCGTTCTCCGCGCCGCGGGCGCAGAGGTCCGGGAGTTCCGGGGTCGACCCGAACTGACGTTCAACTGGAAGACGCGGGTCGAGCCGGCGAGCCCGGTCGAGCTGCCCCAGGTCACCGGTGAAGAATTGCCCCTGAAGACCGTCCGCGAGCTCGCTCCGCCGGACGAAGGCTTCCGCGTCCGCGTTCGGGTGGTCCGCGTCCAAGCGAAGTCGGTCACGGTCGGCGAAGAGCGCCGGGTCGTGCACGAGGGGCTCCTCGCGGACCGGAGCGGCGCGATCGCCTTCTCCTCCTGGAGCGACTTCCAGCTCTCGTCGGGCGAGGCGATCCAGGTCGCGGGCGGCTACCTACGCAGCTTCCGCGGCCGCGCTCAGCTCGTGCTCGACGAGCGCTCGGCCGTCACACGGATCGACCCCGGCAACCTGCCCGACCCGGCCGAACTCCTTCGCGCCGCCCCGAGGTCGATCGCTCAGGTCGAGGACGAAGGCGGAGGGGAAGCAGTCGCCGTCGAAGGGATCGTGGTCGGCCTGCTGCCACCGAGCGGACTGGTCTACCGATGCCCGACGTGCCGTCGGTCGATCCAAGCCGGGATCTGCCGGGTCCACGGCCAGGTCGAAGGGCAGCCCGACCTCCGGGCCCGCATCGTCCTGGATGACGGGACCGGCGCCCTCACCGTGAACGCGGGCCGCCCCGAGACCGAACGCCTCTGGGGAGTCACGCTCGCCGAGGCCCGCGCGCGTCTCCGAGACCAACCGGACCCGAGCCTCTTCGAAGCACAGATCCTCGAGACCCTGCTCGGTCGTCGACTTCGAGTGCGGGGTCACGGGACGAAGGACGACTTCGGGGTCACGATCCAGCCGGAGTCGATCGAGTCGGTCGAGGTTGACCTCGACGAGGCCGCTTCCGAACTCTCGGCGCGACTGCTCGGAGCGCGCTGATGGCCCTTCGCGAGGCGGCGTGGCGCGTGAGCGCCCGGGAGCTCGAGAGCTCGCTCGAAGAGGAGCGTGGTTCGGGGGAACGCGCGGCGGGGTACGTGCTCTCACCGTTTGGCGCCCGGATGAACCGCGTTCTGCTCGCAGGCACGCTCTCACCGGCCGAACCGATCGGCCGCGAGGAGGCCCAAACGTTCTGGCGCGCCCGACTGTCGGATCCCACCGGAGCGGTCGCGATCACCGCGGGAAGCTTCCAGCCCCGAGCCATGGCCCAGCTCCGGGCCGCGCGGGAACCCCGACCGGCGGTCGTGGTCGGCAAAGTCCACCTCTACCGCGGGCGCGACGGCGTCGGCTACGTCTCGGTCCGCGCCGAGGCGGTCCGATCCGTCTCGGAAAACGACGAACGGGCCTTGCTCGCCGACATGGTCCGCCAGACGCTCGACCGACTCGAATTGGTCGAACGGATCGAGAAGGCCCCGTCCACAACGGAGGAGGCCCTCCGGTCGGAGGGAGTTCCTTCCGCTTGGGTACGGGCCGCGCACGAGTCGCTCCGTCGGTATCCGGACGTTGACCGGGCAGCGTTCCGTCGGGAGCTCGTGCCGGGCGATCCGCAGGGTCGCAGGGGAGAACGGACCGCTCGCTTCGCCCTCCCCGTCCCCGGCGACCGTCACCGTGACGCGAGTGCCCCCGCCCCGCCCCCCGGCGGCGCCCCCCGGCGCCGCCGAACGGGCCGAAGAGTCGGTGTTCCTCGACCTCCTCGACGAGATCGCGGAGGTATCGGTCGACGGGTACGCCGACTTGAAGGAGGTGTTGAACCGCCTCGAGGCCCAGGGACTGGTCGGCGACCGGGCCGAGACGGTGTTGAATCGTCTTGAAGAAGAAGGAGTGGTCGAGGAACCGATCGTCGGGAAGTTGCGGCGCTCCTGACGGGGTGCCGGCATTCCCCGCCCTCTCGATAGATTATATATAATCCTCGGGCTCGGAGGCGCGGGGGAATGAGGAACACCTGTCTCTCCGATTTCATGACGAGACCAGCGACGAGCTGACCCCCCTCCTCGGAACTTCCTAGAGCCATGGCCGAACCGCGAACTTCCCCCGTCTTCACGATTATCCTCGTGGTGATCGTCCTCGTCGCGGGAGGAGCCGGAGCCGGCCTTCCTCTACTACGAGAATCACAAGTCCGCGGGCTCCTCCGGGCTGACAGTCCAGGTCGGAGACAACGTCACGGTCAACTATGTTGGACTGTTCGCGGCGGGTCCGCAGCAGGGCCGGGTCTTCGACACTTCGGAGGTACTCGGTCGCCCTCAACAACGCGTCGTGGCTCAAGTCGCTCCAGTACACTTCCCGAGGGGGGAAACCCTCCGATTACACTCCGCTCGGGGTCTACGTGGGAGGGAACGCTCCGAGCTCCGGGTACATGATCGGCAACGTGACCTTCGGCGGCGTCGTGCCCGGATTCTGGCAGGGGCTCGTCGGACTTCCCGGGAACCAGACCCATTACATCACGATCCCCCCGGCCTTGGGGTACAGTTTCGTGAACTCGTCCTGCTTCGTGACCCAACCGTTGACCACGACGGCGCCCGTTCTCGTGACCGTCAGCCCGACGCAGTTCCAGACGCTCTTCCCGAACGTTGCCGCGATGGCCGGTACGGTGTACACCGACCCCGTCTACGGCTGGTCGGACGTGGTCCTCACCGTCAATTCGAGCGCGGTGACGTACGAGAACCTTCCGACCCTCGGCATGACGACGAACCCGAGCGGCTGGCCGGTGATCGTGTCGAACATCACGGCGAGCACGATCACCCTTCGCAGCCAGCTCTCCCCAAGCCAAGCCGGCCAGGTGGCGGGGCACGCAGCGGGGAGCGGGGTCTGCGGCACGACCAAGTTCATCGTCAGCCAGGTGGACCTGACGAGCCAGACCTACGTCGAGGACTACAACCCGGAAGTCGATGGGCAGACCCTGATCTTCATCGTCAGCGTGGTCGACATCTTCGTGCCGTGACGGGCCCGGCTGACCCGCCGAGCGTGATCTTCCCGCGCTTCAGCAGCTCTTCGAGCTGCGCGTCGGCCGTCCGGTCGACGATCGAGGACGCGGGGCGTCCGCGGCTGGGGGCATACGCGCGAACGGTCTTCCTCGCCTCGTCGCGGCGCGCGCGAATCTCCCCGAGGATCCTGCGACCTTCCCGGTCGAGTTCGTTCATTTCCCGCGAAACGGAATCGATCTTGTGCATGACCTCGGCACGGGCCTTCCCCTTCGCCCGCAGGTCCGCGACGAGACCGCCCGCGGCGACGAGTTTCGCACGGACCTCTCCCATCTTCGCGTCCCGGAGCCGACCGGGTCTTCGCGGCCTCGATGCCGAGCCGGTCGACCTCGGCCCGTGCCGCGGCGACCCGGGCCTCCGCCTCTTTGCGAAGTTTCTCGTGGTTCGCCACCACCTCGGTCTGCGCCTCTGCGGTCTTCAGGTCGCGGTGGCGCTGCCGCACGTGGGCGATCAGGGCGTTCTCCTCGTCGAGCGGAAGGGCTCGGGTCTGCTGACGGTGCTCGAGCTGCGCGATCTCGCGACGGATCTGCTCGGGGCGGAGCCGTTCGCCTGGAGAGAACGAAAGCTTCAACTCCCGGAGGGTGACGACCGCCTCCTCGAGGGCTCGGCGCGCCGCGTCGCGTTGGTTCCGGATCTCCGCGATGCGTTTTCCGAGACCCCCGTGCTCGTCGTAGAGTCGCTCGACCTCGACCTGAGGGGCCTGGCGCCGGTCGTAGAGCTCCTTCTGCTCGGCCGAGAGCTTTCGCATCTCTGCGATCAGGTCGTATCGCTGGCTGTCGAGCGTGCGCAGGCGCGCGTCGATCGCCCGCAGCCTCACCTGGCCCTCGCGCTCCTTGCCCTCCTCGTCGTCGGAGAGGACCGGCCGTGGCGGCACGCGTCGTAGAGGTTCCGGGGGTCAGAAAAGCCCTTCCCCCCCCGTCCGGGAGTCGGTCCGGGGTTGAACTCAGCGGCTCCTGCGGAGAGTGCGTGCCCGTGGTCGGCGGTGCGGCGAGGCGAACTGCTGCGCTGCGAAGAGGGCCGCGGGTATCGCCCCGTCGATATTCACGACCGCGATTGGAGCGCAGGACTGGAGCATCGCGTTCAGCGCGGCCTCTCCTCGCCCTCCGCGGCCGTACCCCACGGACGTTGGGATGCCCACCACGGGCGCGTGCACGAGGCCGGCGAGGACGGTCGGAAGGGCTCCCTCCCGACCGGCGAACGCGAGGTAGATCCCGGGTCGAGCGCGCTCGAGCCGCCGCGCCGCACGGAGCAGCCGATGCAGCCCGGCGACCCCCACATCGTAGGCGGTCACGACCTGGATCCCCAGCTCTTCGAGGAGACCGCGGGCCTCCTCGGCCAGCGGGACATCGCTGGTGCCGGCGGTGACGATCCCCACGACCCCTCGCCAGCGGGCTCCCCCGAGCGGACCCGCGAGCCGAACGAGCCGACCGTCGGCGAGGAATCGGACCGGTAACCCGCCTCTTCGGGCGTGCTCCAGGGCTCGGCGCTGCGGTGCGGTCGGGCGGGAGACCAGCCCCCCGGTCCCGTTGGCGGCGAGCGAGCGGACGATCCCCATCAGGTGCACGACGGTCTTCCCTTCGCCCAGGATCACCTCGGGAACACCGACCCTCCGGGGGCGGTCCCGGTCGAATCGTGCATACGGGCCGACCACGTTCCTCCGGGGTTCCCGGACGCGCTTTGTCCGGCGAGGAACGCGCACCACGGTCCCGAGGACCCAAGCCGTGATATAGCGGACACCCGTGGTCCGCGCGCGACGTTTCCATGCCCGATTTCTCGCTCACCCCCGAGCAGGAGAGCCTGCGCGACCTCGCTCGAAAGTTCGCGCGCACGGAGATGGCACCGCACGCCGCGGAGTGCGACCGAGGTCGCTCGTTTTCCCGAGGAGATCTACCGAAAGGCGTTCGACCTCGGGCTGATGAACCTGAACGTTCCGACCGAGTACGGCGGGCAGCGGGCTCGGCGTCGATCGACCAGTGCCTTATCGTCGAGGAGCTCGCGTACGCGTGCGGGGGCATGACGACCTCGATCATCGCGAACTGCCTCGCGCTCGAGCCGATCCTGCTGGGCGGCACCCCCGAGCAGAAGGACCGGATCCTGAAGCCGTTCTGCGCCGAGTACCACCTCGCCTCGTTCTGTCTGACCGAGCCCTCGGGGGGGAGCGACGCGGGCGGATTGAAAACGCGCGCCCGTCGCGACGGGGACCACTACGTCCTCGACGGCGAGAAGTGCTTCATCACGAACGCCCCCCACGCCTCGCTCTACACGGTCTTCGCGACCGTCGACCCGAGCCTACGTCACAAGGGGATCACCGCGTTCGTCGTGCCCCGGTCGGCCGAGGGAGTCACGCCCGGGCAAGGACGAGGAGAAGATGGGCCACCGCGCCTCCTCGACGAGCACGGTTCGGTTCGACGGGGTCCGAGTTCCCGTCGCCGACCGGCTGGGAGCGGACGGCGAGGGCTTCTCGCTCGCGATGCGCACCCTCGACCAGACCCGCACCCCGATCGGGGCGCTCGCGACCGGGATCGCGCAGGCCGCGCTCGACCACGCGGCGGCGTACTCGCTCCAGCGGCAGATCGTTCGGCAAGCCGATCGCCGAGCACCAGGCGATCCAGATCAAGCTCGCGAACATGGCCCAGGCGGTCCACGCCGCCCGTCTGCTCACGTGGCACGCCGCGTGGACGATCGACCACGGGGCGAAGGGAACGCTCGAATCGTCGATCGCCAAGTGCTTCGCCTCGGACGCGGCGCTCCACGTCGCCGACGAGGCGATCCAGACCTTCGGCGGGTACGGATACATGAAGGAGTACCCGGTCGAGAAGCTCCTGCGCGACGCGAAGCTCACCCAGATCTACGAGGGCTCGAACGAGATCCAGCGGACCGTGATCGCGCGCGAACTCCTCCGCGGTACGCGTGAGCCGGAGGGCCCGTGGAGATCGTCGTCTGCGTGAAGCCCGTCCCCGAGGCGGAGACGCGCCTTCGCGCCACGTCCGGACGGAAGGACCCTCGACCCCGAAGGGGTGAAGTTCGTGCTCGCGGGCTACGATGAATCCGCGGTCGAGCAGGCACTGCTGCTGAAGGAATCGACCCCCGGCTCGAAGGTCCACGTCGTGTCGTACGGGCCGGCACCCCGGACCGAGGAAGTGCTGCGGTCCGCGATCGCTCTCGGTTGCGACCAGGCGACGTGGGTCGATGCGGCCGCCGACACCTCGGGCGACCCGGTGAACGCAGCCCGATCCCTCGCACTCGCGGTCGCGCCCGTGGCCCACGACCTCGTCCTCTGCGGAAAGCAAGCCGGCGACGACGAGGGCGGAATCGTCGCGGGAGCGCTCGCGGAACTGCTGGGTCTCCCCGACTTCAGCTGCGTGGTCGACCTCCGCTGGGACGCGGCGGCCTCCCAATTCCGATTCCAACGGACCACCGAGGCCGGGCAGGAGACGTGGTCGTCCCCGGCTCCGTGCGTCGTGGGCCTTCAGCAGGCGTGGAACGACCCGCGCACGGCCAAACTTCCGGCGATCCTGAAGTCGCGGAAGGCGACGATCTCGAAGGTGGCCCCCCCCGGGCCCGCTCCTCCGGGTCCCCGGAGCATCCCCGAGAAATTCGAGCTGCCCCCCCCGCGGACCGGGGCCCAGATGATCGAGTACAAGACGCCCGAAGAGGCGGCTCAAAAGCTCGTCAAGATCCTTCGAGAAGAAGCGAAGGTGTTCCCGTGACCCCCAGCGTGTTGGTGGTAGGCGAAGTCCAGGAGGGGCGCCTCGTCGGCGCGACGCTGGAGGCCATCGGCGTTGCCCGGGGGTTGGGTGGGTCGAACGTCGTGGGGTACGTTGCCGGCCCCGGAGCGATGGCGGCGGCGCTCGAGTTCGGTCGTTTCGGCATCGCCGAAGCGTACGCGGGGGAGGACCCTCGGCTCGACCACGCTCCGGTCGCGTCCCGAGTTCCGTCGCTGCGGCAGGTCGCGGAGAAGCTCGGGGCTGCGATCCTGGTGGTCGGAGGCACCACGTTCGGCCGAGACCTCCTCGGACGGATCTCGGTAGCATGGGACGCGGCGGTCGCCACCGGGGTTACGGAGGTCACCGCGGTCGAGGGAGGAGTTCGCGTGCGACGTCCGATCTTTGGCGGACGGGCCACGGAGACCCGCCGACTCGAGGGGGCGCGCGTCGGGGTCGCGATCCGGCCTCACGCATTTGCATCCCCGGCGGAGACCGCTGTTCCCTGCGTGGTCCGGGAAATCGTTCGGGGAGAAATCCCACCGGCGTTCCTCGCCCCGCAACGTACCCAGGTCACCGACACGGCCCGAGGGAGCGGACCCGGCCTTAACGAGCGCGGTGATCGTGGTATCGGGCGGCCGAGGGGTGCGGGGACCCGAGAATTTCCACCTCGTGGAGGAGCTCGCGGCCGCGCTCGGCGCAGCGGTGGGAGCCTCGCGTGCGGTCACGGACGCGGGGTGGAGACCGACCTCCCTTCAGGTCGGCCAGACCGGGCGGGCGGTCTCGCCGCAGCTCTACATCGCGGTCGGGATCTCGGGCGCGATCCAGCACATCGTCGGGATGGTGAGTTCGCGCGTGATCGTCGCGATCAACTCCGACGCCTCGGCCCCGATCTTCAAGGTCGCCGACTACGGGATCGTGGGAGACCTCTTCCAGGTCGTGCCCGCCCTGACCGCCGAAGTGCAACGCGTTCGCGGACACTGACCCGGCTGACAGGTCGCGGACGACCTCGATCCCGTCGCGGACCAGGGTCGAAAGGGGGACGCCCGCGGCCTTCTGCGCGCTCAGGAGAAGCCGACGGGCGTGCTGCTTCGCGCCCCGCTCATTGAACATCGCGCGGAAGATCTCGGCCGCGAACTTCGGGTACAGGGAGTAGATCCGGGGATTCCACTTCACCCGGTCCAACCGGGCGAACTCGCGGAAATCGGAGAGGACGCTCGTCGCCGCGAGGCGACGGTCGTACTCGGCGAGCTGGGCGGCGGAGGAGCTGCCGGCCTTCTTGGCGGCGAGGGCGGTCTCCGCCGCCTCGAGGCCGGTAGCGACCGCGTAGTTCATCCCCTGGATCGTGAGCCCGTTCGAGAACACGAAGCCGGCCGCGTCGCCGGCGACCATCCAGCCGTCGCCGTGAAACGCCGCAGGGCGGCTGGCCCACCCCGAGCTGATTAGCTTCGCCCCGTACTCGACGAGCTCGCCCCCGCGGAGTCGGCTCGCGATCGTGGGGTGGAGCTTGAACTGCTCCATCAGGTCGTGGGAGTAGACTCCCTTACCGAACAGGGACTGTATGTTGAGGATGAGGCCCACCGACAACGTGTCGCGGTTGGTGTAGAGGAATCCTCCCCCCATCACCCCGGGGGGAAGATGCCGGCGACCCACTCCTCGGCGTGACCTTCGCCCGGGCCGACGCCGAATCGGTCCTGGATGACCGACGGGTCTAGGCGGTAGACCTCCTTCATCCCGAGCTCGGTCGCTTCCCCCGAGAGTCTCGTGTCGGGTCGGATGGGAGTGCCGAGGGAAAGCCGGGAGTTCGCGCCGTCGGCGAGGATCGTGACCGCTGCCGTCATCGTTTCTCCTCCCTGGACGATCCCGTGGACGCGCCTCCCTTCCCAGTTCAACCGCTCGACCGGCACCGAGCTGACGACGGTCGCCCCGGCTTCCTCGGCCTTCTTAGCCAGCCACGCGTCCGTACGCGCGCGCAGGACCGTGTGCGCGACGTACGGCTCCTTCCGCCACCCGGCGTCCTCCAAGTCGAAGGAGACCGCACTCTCCGCGGTGAGGAATCCGAATCGCTTCCGGACGAGGTGGCGTTCGACCGGCATCTCGTGCCTCCAGTTCGGGAGGATCCGGTCGAGGTCATGGCCCCAGAGCACTCCACCCGACAGATTCTTGGATCCAGGCTCCGCCCCCCGCTCGAGGAGAAGAACGTTCGACCCTCCCTGGGCGAGCCGGATCGCGGCCGAACTGCCGGCCATCCCCGCGCCGACGACGATGACGTCAAAGTCGTCGCCCATCGGGCGGCGGACGTCGGTGGGTCGATTTAACGGTGCGTGCAGGGCGGGCCGGGAGCCCTTCGCCCCGAGCCCGGGCCCTCGCTACGAGCGGACCCAACCGCCCTGGCCGGCGTTCTGCATGACGCCCTGGCTCGCGTCCTCGATCATCTTCTGGAACCGGAACGGCTTCGGGATCCCTTTCCAGTCTTCATTCCCCAGGGTGGTCCCCCCTTCCGAACTCACGCGGACGGTGCCGTAGCCCAGGATTCGCTGGAGGAACGATTGCTTGACGTCGACCCCGCGGACCTGAGTCACCGGGATCTCGTGGAAGTCCTTCCCGAGGATCCCCGTCTGGACGATGACGCGGTGCGAGGTCACGGCGTAGACCGTGCGGATCCAGCGGAGGTAGCGGACGACGAGCCGGAGTAGACCGAGCAGGAGGAGGAGCGCGAAGAAGAGGACCGTCCAGAGCTGGAAGGTCGAGAGCGCAACGTGCGTCCACGACGCGAGGGTCGAGATCACGTTGTTCCACACCGTGAGTTGGCCGCCCCATCCGTGCTGGTCGGCGGCGGAGAGGTACGTCAGAACTCCGGTGATGAGGATCCGAGAGGACCGGGCCCGGGAAGTAGAACAGCTTGGTCGCCCTGGTCTCCTCGAGGAGGAACTCCTGGTCGGCGAGGTACGTGGCCTTGAGCAGCTTGGGCAGCGGGCGGGAAGTCGACATCGGCGCGGTGGCGGTGCGAGGAATCGACGGGGGAGCGGCGGTGGGGGCGGACATCAGGCCGACATGAGCCGGGAGCGGGTGATAAAACCTCGTGCGCTCGCGCGCGCGCCCGCTCGGCGCTTATTATCACCCGGGCCGTCCCGGGCGCCGATGGGCGTTACGGATTGCCACGTGCACATCAATCCGCTCTGGGAGATGCGTCCCGACGCGGTCCGTCTCCTGTCCCACGCCGACCCCACGGACGCCCGATACCTCCAGGAGCCTTCCGCGTTCCTCGACTACCTCGACGCGTGCGGCGTCGAGCGCGCGGTGCTCGTGAACTACGTCGCTCCCGAGGTCATCGGCTACACCGAGAAGTCGAACGATTTCGTGAGCGAGTACGTCCGGACCGACCCCGAGCGGTTCGATCGCGGTCGGCGGGATCCGCCCGGACCGCCCCGATGCCGAGCGCGAGATCGAGCGGCTCGCGACCGCGCTCGGCATCCGAGCGATCAAACTCCATCCGCCGCACCAGCTGTTCCGACCGAATGCCTACGTCGACGGAGAACTCCCGGCGCTCCAAGCGATCTATGCGACGTGCGAGCGACTCCACCTCCCCGTGATCATGCGTACCGGAACCTCGGTGTTCCCCCGCGCTCGCAACAAGTTCTCCGACCCGATGCTCATAGAGGACATCGCGATCGATTTCCCGGACCTGACGATCGTCCTCGCCCACGGGGGTCGGCCGATCTGGATGGAGTCGGCGACCTTTCTCGCGCGACGGTTCCCGAACGTTTGGCTCGAGGTCTCGGGGATCCCTCCGACGCGCCTCTTCGAGTACTTCCCCCGGTTGCCGACGCTGGCCGACAAGGTTCTCTTCGGCACCGATTGGCCGGGACCCGGCGTGAAGGATATCCGGGCGAACCTCGATGCCTTCCGCGCCCTGCCGATTCCGCGGGACGCCCAGCGACGCATCCTCGAGGAGAATCCGAATCGCGTCTTCCCTCGGCTCAAGTCCTAGTGCCTTCGTGAAATACTACGGCTCGCTCGCCCCGGCGTGGACGAAGCCCCTAAGGCGCCTACCACCGAGGAGGTCCCCCCGACCCCCGAGGTGGAGGAGGCACCGCCGACCGTCGAGGTCGTCGAGGGCGGCGAGGAGGTCGGGCGACTTCCCCTCCCGCGACGCCCCCGAGGGGAGGTGTTCGGGATCGCGAGTCAACTCCTGGGGGCCGCGCGGATCCGGGTGATGTGCGAGGATTCGGTATCCCGGATGGGTCGGATCACCGGGAAGATGAAGAAGAAGATGTGGATTCGGGAGGGGGACCTCCTGATCATCCGACCTTGGGGCTTCCAGGAGGGAAAGGCCGACATCCTGTTCCGGTTCCAGCCGGACCCAATCCCAGTATCTTGCTCGAAAGAACCTCCTGCCCCCCTCAGTGAATCTGTTCGCGACCGAGCCGCGGGCCGACGCTGCCCCCCGGCCTGACCCGTCCATGTGGGCCGCTTCTGCCCGTCCGTTGACGTCCCTCGAGATGGCGGTCGTGGAGGCCAACGCGGTCGCGCTCGGTTCCACGGTCGATTTCTTGATGGAGAACGCCGGTCGCGCGGTCGCGGAGGAAGCCACGGGCCACCTCCCGTCGCCGCCAGCCCGGGTCGCGGTCGTGGCGGGGAACGGCAACAACGGCGGGGACGCGACGTGCGCGGCGTTCTACCTGCAACAGTGGGGATATGCTCCCGAGATCTGGATGGTTCGTCCCCCGCCCGAGATCTCGTCTCGCGCCGCGCGACGGTGCTTCGAACGGGTCGAGCGACGTTGTTCCATCCACTTCGGGGTGCCCCGGGCGGACGAGCTCGCTTCGATGCCGCTCGTACTCGACGGGCTCCTGGGGACCGGACAGGGAGGTCGGCTACGCGCGCCGGTCCGGGAGGCCGTCGCGGCGATCCGCGAGAGCCGGTCGCCCGTCCTGTCGATCGACGTGCCGACCGGGGTGAGCGACCCGGAGGGACTCCGACCGTCCTGGACCGTCACGCTCACGTGCCCCAAGGAAGAGATGCTCCCCGGGTCGTCGGGCGAGGTCATCGTTCGGGACATCGGGATCCCGCCCGACGCCTGGCACCGCACGGGTCCGGGGGAGTTCCTCTTCTTTCCGCGCCCCACCGGTCGCGGCGACCGTGGGCGGACCGGACGGGTCGTGGTCATCGGCGGTGGTCCGTACTCCGGAGCCCCCGCGCTGACCGCGATGGCCGCGCTCCGTTCCGGCGCCGAGCGGGCCACGGTCATCGCACCGGAGGGAGCGGCGGAACGCATCCAATCGTTCAGCCCGAACCTGGTCGTCCGACCGTTCGGGGTCGACCGGTTTCGCCCCACCGATGTCGCGGAGATCCTCGAATTCGTCCGCACCTCTCGACCCGGCGCGGTCGCCCTCGGAATGGGAGCGGGCGCCCATCCCGAAACGGTCGAGGCGTTGCGAGAGCTCGAACGGGCACTCGTGGGCTCGGTCCCCCTGCTGGTCGACGCGGACGGGCTCGCCGGGCTCCCCACGCCGGAAGAGATCGCGGGGAGCGGGGACGCGCCGATCCTCCTCGCGACGCCGAACGGGGGGGAGTACGAGCGGTACTTCGGCGGGTCCCTCGCGGGAGGAGCGCCCGAACGAAGTGAACGCGCGCGCGCCACCGCGGCCGAGCGGCGCCTCACTCTGCTCGCGAAAGGGGACCCCGACCTCCTCTCCGACGGGGCGAACGCGTTCGAGAACGGCCATCACCACCCGTCGATGACTGTGGGGGGGGTCGGGGACGTGCTGGGGGGAGTCGTGGTGAGCTTGCTCGCGCAGGGCGTTTATCCGCTGCATGCGGCCCGCCTAGGAACCTGGTGGGTCGGTGAGTCCGGTACGCGAATGGCGGCCCGCAAGAGCTTCGGCCTCGTGGCCACGGACGTGATCGAGGAGTTGCCCACGGTCCTGGTCGCGGGCCTGGAACGCGTCCACCCGACCGGATAGCCGGCCCTCGTCAGGCGTAACGCACGCGGCCCCGGATCGCCTTCGCCCGCGCGCGCACGTCCTTCGCTCCCGCCGGGTTGCCCGCGCTGTAACCCTCCAGGAAGGTCCGGACGAGGGAGTCGGACTTCGCGTGCAACGCCTTCAGGTCCTCCTCGACGAGGTGGAGGTCGATCCCCAGCTCCTCGACCCCGGGGCTTCGCGAGCCCATCGAAAGGTCGAGGAAGGCCGGTGGGCCGTTCGGCCCCTCGGGGAACATCACGTTCGAGCTCGTCAGGTCGCCGTGCGAGATCCCCCCCGCGTGCAGGCGCCCGAGCCCCTCTCCGAAACGACGCGCGGCCGCGCTCAACGTGTCGAACGGCAACGCGGGGTCCTCCAGCATCTCCTTGAGGGTTGGACCGGCGAGCCGCTCGAGCACCAGGCGGTGCTTCGGAAGGTCGATGTCGTAGACGATCGGGGTCCGGACTCCGAGCTTCCGGGCGTCGACGAGGAGCCGTGCTTCGGTCCGGGTCCGCTCCCGGCGCAATCGGTCGTCAAGCGCCTTCGCGCGGTAGGTCTTGACCTCGCGCTCTTTCAGAAGTGCGGGCAGGCCCATCCACTCGACGGCCCGCAGGGTCGCCTCGGCTCCCCGCGAGAGCGGGGGTCCTTCGGGAGATTCGTCCACCATCCGAGGACCCCGGCCTAACGTCCCTTCCGCGCGGCGACGCTCCGGACGATCGCTTCGCGGGCGAGGCGCGCCGCGAGCGCGCTCGTATTGCCGGTATCGTAGTGCGGACTCACTTCCATGATATCAAGCCCTGCGAGGCGGGGCGCCGTCTGGTCGATCACGTACTTCACGTCGCGCGGAGTGAGGCCGAACGGTTCCGGTGTGCCCGTGCCCCCCGCGTAGGCCGGGTCGATCGCGTCGATGTCGAGCGAGATGTAGATCCGCTCGGTCTTCAACATGTTGAACGCCTGCTGCACCGCGGACTCGATCCCGTTCCGGGCGACCTCGTGGGCCGTGACATACGACATGCCGATCGATTTATTGTCGTCCATCTCCTCTTGGGAGACGGACCGCACCCCGAGGACGACGATGTTCCGCGCACCGACCTTCTCCAGGATCCGGCGCGCCGAACAGCCGTGGCTGCGGGGGTCCCCGAGGTAGCTCGCGCGAAAGTCCATGTGGGCGTCCAGGTACAGCACCCCCAGACTGGGGGAGGAGTCGGGATAAGCTTCGACCGCGGGGGGAGAGCAGGCGTGGTCGCCCCCGAGCACGATCGGGATCTTCCCGGCGGCGTAGATGGGGCGGACCACCTCGCGGACCGACCTCACCATATCGGCCGCGCTCCCGAACTCCTCGGTGTTCCCGAGGTCATGGATCGCGACGTCCGAGAGGTCGAGACCGGTCTCGAGGTCGTAGGATTCGAAGTTGAACGAGTGTTGGCGGATCGAGTCCGGTCCGAACCGGCCCCGGGCCGGAACGACGTGGTACGGTCGAACGGTACGCCGACGATGACGAACTCCGAGTCGTCGAACGATGCGTTCGCGTCCAAGAACGTGCTGGGGCGTTGCACGGGCGAGCGACGGCGGTGCGCCGTAATAAGCGTAGTCAGCTCGGCGGGACGGACCTCGAAGGTGGGACCGTCTTGGCCGCGCCAGAACGGGAAGCGGCACGGCTCGCGTCGTACTCCGTTTCGATTGCCTCGACGTAGTCACGGAACGTCTTCCCCTGCCGCCGTTCGAGGAAGTACCCCGAGACCGCGATCGCGAGCCTCCAGGCGAAGGTTCGTCCCAGGAACTCGAAATCGGCGTGGAGGCGGCTGCCGTCCACGGTCGGTTCGACCGAGTACGACGATTGGAGCGTGGAAACCACGACACCGCCCGAGAGGACGTGCCCGGTCATGTGCCAGGTCGTGGGCCCGGTCCGTGTGACGGTGCCGTCCGTCGTGCGGACCCGGCCGCCGAAGTGGGTGGTGGTCGTCAGGTGGACCCGGTTCTCGTCGATCCGCTCCACCCTCCGACCGGCCATTCCCCGAGTGAGCCCGGGTCGTCCGACGAATAATCGAGCCACCATTTGACGACGAACGCCGGAGGTGCGTGGATCTCCTTGGTGATCCGGAACGACACCATCGGCACGGCAACTCGGTCCGATACAATACGCCTCGGGCGGAGCGGTCCGACCTTACGACAGCGCCGGCGTTGTTGGGGGGTGGAGGCGGGCGCGGATCCCCATCTCTCCGTAGAGGAATTCCATCACGACCAGGGAAATGACCGTGGTGCCGATCGCCATGACGAACAGTCCCACGTAGCCGAAGAATTCTATGGCGACCGCTCCGACGAGCGGGCCGGCGCTCCACAACGAAGAATTGATCAGGGAGAACACCCCAAGATATTCGGCCCGGTGACCCTCCGGGGCCGCGCGGGCGACCCACGCTTGCATGCCCGTGCCCACCAGAGCGAGGCCGCCATTGCGCACCGCCTGGCCTGGGATAGTTTCGGTCCACGTGCTCGAGAACAGGAAGATCCCGTACGAAGCGAGGCTGAGCGCTGTACCGTCACCAAATCCCCCGGATCTCCCCCCGTCGGTCGATCAGGCGGCCGAGAGGAAGGGAGACGAAGGCGCCCGTGAGGAGGCCCGCGACCGCGACGATGCTCACCTCGAAGTTGTTCGCGCCAAGGCTCGCCGCGAGGTATCCGTAGAACGTCCCGACCGCGCCGCTGCCGATCGCGCGGATCGAGACCGCGAACGAGAACGTGATGACCGGCTTCATCTCCCGGAGAGGACGAGCGGGCCGGCGTGGCCGGCACATGGATATCCGGAATGAGGAAGATGACGACCGAGAGCGTTCCGATCATGACGGCGATCACGAACGGGAACAGCGCGATCAGCCCGAACTCGAACGTGATCACGCCCGCGAGGATGACCCCGACGACCCCTCCCGCGCTCGACGTGGCGTTGAGGAGGCCGTAGCCGGCGCCCCGCTCGCCCGCACGGGTCACGTCCGCGACGTAGGCGGTGTAGGCCGGTCCACCGATCGCGAGCGCGAGCTCCGCGGCGATGAAGAACGCGCCCGCGAGCGCGTACCCGGGGGCGAAGGTGACGGCGAGGAAGAGCGGGAACGCCATCGCTTCGCCGAGCAGCAGGTAGGGTCGCCGGCGGCCGGCCCGGTCGGAGAGGCGTCCGACCAGAGGGCCGATCAGGCTCGCCGGAATGTAGGCTAGGGCGAGGATCGCGAGCGCGACCGGGAGGCTCGCGCCCTTCAGTTCGACCAGGTAGAGGGGCAGGAAGACGATGAAGAGGCCGCCCCGGTTGCTCGCGAGCAGCGAGTAGAGCGAGAGCGAGAGAAGTTCGCGGCTCGCCACGGAACGGGTACGAGGAGCGTCGCCTTATCAAGGGGAAGGGGGACTCGACGACATCACCGGCCCCGGCGTTGCGGATGGGTTAAGAAGTTCCCTCGCCCTCGGTTTTGCGGGCGATGTCGATGGCCGAAAGTCTCCGGGTGGGCCGCAAGAGCGAGGAGGACGGCGTCGAGATCCTGGTACTGAACAATCCCCCCGTGAATGCCCTCAGCACGGGATTGATGGGGGACCTGGACCGGCGGATCGGAGAGCTGGCCGCGGACCCGAAGGTGCGGGCGGTCGTCGTGACGGGCGAGGGCCAGTACTTCAGTGCGGGCGCGGACCTGAAGGAAATGGCGACCCTGGACCTTTCGGCCGCTCCCGAGGTCGCCCGTCAGGGGCTCGCGGTCTACGGCCGGCTCGCGGCGCTGCGCCCCCCCGTGATCGCGGCCATCAACGGTCTCGCGGTCGGCGGCGGGCTCGAGCTCGCGCTCTCCTGCGACCTCCGACTCGCCGGCGAGTCCGCCAAATTGGGCGCCCCCGAGGTGACCCTCGGGTTGATCCCCGCCTACGGCGGGACTCAGCGCTTGCCCCGGCTCGTAGGGATAGCGAAAGCGAAGGAGCTGATCTTCACGGGCGCGATGATCTCTGCCGCCGAGGCGTTGAAGATCGGCCTCGTCAACAAGACCGTCCCCGCGGGCCAGGAGCTGCGCGCCGCGCGCGACCTCGCCCATACGATCGCCCAAAAGGCCCCCAAAGCGGTGCAGGCCGCCAAGAGGGCGATCGTCGAGGGGCTCGAGCTGCCGCTCGCGAAAGGGATCGAGAACGAGACCCGTTGGTTCGAGACCGAGGTGATGAGTTCGGAGGACCTCGGCGAGGGACTCGCCGCGTTCATCGAGCGCCGACCTCCGAAGTTCCGGGGGCCTAGCGATGGGCATCGATTTCTCGTTCACCGCCGACCAAGAGGCGTTCCGGTCGGCCGTGCGTGCGTTCCTCCAGAAGGAGGTCGCTCCCGTGGTCGCCGGGATGGACGAGACGGAAGAGTACCCTCGCGCGAGCGTCGCGAAGATGCAGGCCGAAGGGTACTTCGGCGTGCCGATCCCCGAAGAGTACGGGGGCCTCGGCCTCGGGAAGGTGGGCTACTGCATCTTCCTCGAGGAGCTGGGGAAGGTCGACGCCTCCCACGGGACGATCGTCGGCGCCCATACGTCGCTCGGAACGACGCCGCTGCTCTACTACGGCACGGAGGAGCAGAAACGTCGCTGGCTCGTCCCCGCCGCGAAAGGCGAGAAGCTCCTCGCGTTCAGCCTGACCGAGCCGGGCTCGGGCAGCGATTCCGGTGCCGTGCACACGGTCGCGGAGCGCTCCGGGGACCAGTGGCTCCTCACGGGCAACAAGATCTACGTCTCGAACGGCCGAGAGGCCGATTCGATCGTCCTCATGGCCGGCAACGACGTGAAGCTCGGGCCGAACGGGGGCGTCACCGCGTTCATCGTCGACACCAACCTCCCCGGCTTCAAGGTCGGTCGGTGCGAGAAGAAGATGGGACTCCACGGCACGTCCACGGCCGAGCTGATCCTCGACCACGTCGCCCTCGGCCCGGAGCACGTGATCGGAGAGGTCGGGAAGGGGTTCCCCGTCGCCATGACCGCCCTCGACGTCGGCCGCGTCTCCCTCGGGGCCGCTTCGCTCGGCGGGATGCAGGCGGCGACCCAGGAGGCGCTCGACTTCTCGAAGAACCGAACCCAGTTTGGCCTCCCGATCAGCGAGTACGAGGCGATCCAGTTCAAGCTCGCGGACATGGCGATGAAGGTCCACGCGCTGCGGTACATGGTCTACCACGCCGCGGCGCACCAGGACCGGCTCGGGACGGACCCGAAGAAGTGGCCGCGCCTGGAACGCGCCGAGAAGACTCGGGAATCGGCGGTCGTGAAGTGCCTGGCCTCGGAATGGGCGGACGAGGTCATCGACGAGGCCCTGCAGATCCACGGCGGTCTCGGTTACATTCGAGGCACCCCGATCGAGCGGGCCTACCGGGATGCGCGGATCAGCCGGATCTTCGAAGGGACGAACGAGATTCAGCGGCTGGTCATCTCGCGCGACGTTATTTCGCGGGGGCTGTAGGCGCGGCCTTCGCGAGCTCCTCGTCGCGGAGCACGCGGCGGAGGACCTTTTGCACCCCGCTGCGCGGCAGCGAATCGCGGAACTCGACCGTGCGCGGCGCCTTGTAGTGCGCGATCCGCTCGCGGACGAAGGCGATCAGCTCGTCGGCGGTGACCGCGGTCCCGGGCTTCCGGACAACGAACGCTTTGATGACCTCGCCATGCCCGACGTCGGGAACGCCGATGGCCGCGACGTCCTGGACGGCCGGGTGCTGGAAGAGGACCTCCTCGACCTCCCTCGGGTAGACCTTCATCCCGCCGACGTTCACCATGTCCTTCTTTCGGTCGACGATGTAGGCATAGCCGTCCGCGTCGATGCGGGCGGCGTCCCCCGTGCGGAACCAGCCGTCCTTCAGGACGGCGGCCGTCTCCTCGGGGTGCCCGAAGTACCCGAGCATGACCTGGGGCCCCCGGACCGACAGCTCTCCGACCCCGTCCGGACCGAGCACCCGGGAGCCGGTCTCGAGGTCGACCAGGCGCTGGTCGGTGTTCGGGAGCGGGAGCCCGATCGACCCGGCGCGTCGCTCGCCGTTGAGGGGGTTCGCGTGCGTCGCGGGCGAGGTCTCGCTGAGCCCGTAGCCCTCCACGACGCTCCCGCCCGTAAGCGCCTCGAATCGCCGCGCGACCTCCAGGGGAAGGGGGGCGGAGCCGGAGAGACAGTACCTGATCGAATGGATTCGGTGCTTCGAAATGTCCGGCTGATGATTGAACGCATTGTAGAGAGCCGGTACGCCGGGGAATTGCGTGGGTTGGTATTTGTCGATCAGTTTGAGCAGCTCCCGGATCTCGGGCCTCGTCTGGATGACGATGGCGCCGCCGTCGGCGAGCCCCAAGAGGAGCGCGATCGTGAGGCCGTAGATGTGGAAGAACGGGATCGCGGCAATGACGACCTCCTCGCCGGGAACGCGCGTCGTGTTCCATGCACTGGCCTGAGCGATGTTCGCGACCAGGTTGCGATGCGTCAGCATCGCCGCTTTGGGGACCCCGGTGGTGCCGCCGGTATACTGGTAGACCGCCACCGTCCGCGCCGGGTCGGCGCGATACAGGTCGACCGCCCCCTGCGACCGGATCGCCGTCGAGTACGAATGAACCCACGACTCGTGCGGGAATTCGGTGGGGAGGTGCTGTTTGCGGAGGACCGAGTTGACGAACGGCCGGAGGTACCACGGATAAAATTCCCTCAGTCGCGCGACGAACGCCACGGGGATCGGGTACTCCGCACGGACCTTCGCGAGGTTGGGATAGAGGATCTCGAGGGTGACGATCGCCTTCGCCCCGGAGTCCCGGAGGATCCGGGTAAGGTCCTGGCCCAGGTAGAGCGGGCTGACCTGAACGACGATCGCTCCGAGGCGGAGCGTGGCGAAGAGCGCGATAGGATAGAGCGGGCAGTTGGGGAGATAGATTGCGACTCGGTCGCCAGGTCCGACGCCGTTCTGGCGGAGTGCCGCGGCGAACCGTTCGCTCTCGGCCCAGAACCGGCGGTACGACCACTCTGCCCCGTAGTAGATGAGCGCAGTCCGGTCCGCCCATCTCCGGCTGCTCGCCTCGATGAGTTCGGACACGAGAACGTTGGGGATCTCGACCGTCGGCGGAACGTCGGGCGGGTACTTCTTCAGCCAAACGCGGTCCATGTCCTGGGGGACCGGTACCGCCACGAGGCTCACCCAGGGCCCGTCGGGTCGGCGTCCTTAGCGAACTGCACTCCGGGCTTGTATCCGGGAGCGAAGTGGACCGGAGTTCCAATGACGAGGTCGCTCTCCGACCTGACGGCCGGCATCCATCCGGTGATCCGGCCCCCGCCCTCGAGTTCGACCACCACGTACGCGTAGGGGGCGTCGTTCAGGAACTCCTCCCCCGGGACGCTGAGGATCGTGAACGCGCTGACTTTTCCCCGTTGCGAGAGCTCGGTCTCCTCAAGGTCCGCCTTGCCGCACCGCGGACAGGCGAGCCCCCAGGTCGCCGTGATGAAGCCGCAGTTGGGGGACCGGAATCCCCGCAGCCGGTGATCCTCCTCGTAGCCATGGACGAAATCCTGGATCGTGTGGGAGGCGGAGGGAAGTTCGTCCGACATCGCGATCCCTCCCTACCGACGCGAGAAGATGTGCACGGAGCAGGAGCCGCCGGTCGCGCCGACGTTGTGCGCGAGGGCTGTCTCGGTACGAGGGACCTCGCGCCCCTTCGCAAGACCGTTGAACTGCTCGAAGATCTCGACGACCTGGCTTACCCCCGTGGCGCTCACTGGGTGGCCCTTCGCCTTCAGGCCCCCCGAGGCGTTGACCGGCAGCTTCCCGTCGCGCGCCGTTACCCCATCGACCTCGGCAGCACCGGAGGTCCCGCGCGGAAAGAATCCCAGGTCCTCGAGGGCAAACAGCTCGGCGATCGTGAAGCAGTCATGCACCTCCATGAAGTCGATCTGGTTCCGCTCCAGGTGTGCCTGCTTGAACGCCTTTTCGGCGGCGGTCCGGGTCGCGGGAAGCCCGAAGAGGCCCGGGCGGTCCTGCATATCCGTGATCGAGCCCGCGCGGGCCGACGCACGAATGACCAAGGGTTCGGTCACGGGCTGCTTCACGGACTCCTTCGCCGCCACCACAATCGCAGCGGCTCCGTCGGAAAACGGACAACAGTCGTAGAGGCGGAGCGGGGAGGCGATCATCGGCGAGTTCAGGTAGGTCTCCATCGTGATCGGTTTCTGGAACTGCGCGTGCGGGTTCAAGGCCGCATTGGCGTGGTCCTTGATCGCGACCGAACCGAGGACCTCGGGCTTCATCGGGAACGCCTTCTGGTAGGCGTCGGCGAGCGTCGCATAGAGACTGGGGAACGTCGCGCCGTTCTTCGTCTCGAACGCGTAGTCGGCGGCTTCCGCGAAATAGCTCGTGACCGTCAACGTGTCGAGATGCGACAGCTTCTCCACCCCGACGACGAGCGCGGCATCGCAGAACCCTCCCGCGACGTGTACGAACGCCTCATGGAGGCCGGCGCTCGAGGAGGAGCACGCGGACTCGATCGTGCACGACGGAACATCCGGGATCCCGAGACCCCCGTTGATGAGCGGCCCGACATGCCCTTGCTTTTCGGTGAAACCGAAGCAGTTGGAGACGAACGTGTAGCCGATGTCTTTCGGCTCAAGCCCGGACTTCCGGATCGCCTCGAACGAGACCCGCGTCGCGGCCTCCCGGCCCGTCTCCTTCATCTTGCCGAACCGGTTCGAAGCGGCCCCGACGACCCACGCTTCGCGCATCGAATTCACCTTGGCAGAGGAATCCGGCGACAGGATTTAGGGTATCCCGCCGCGTCGCGGGTATAGCATCGTCCGGTTGAGTTCCGGGCAGTTCGAGCAGCCGGCGGAGTTGCTGGAACACACGCTCGGCCGCCGCAGAATCCTGGGTCTTGAACAGCAGACGACCGGAGCGGCTGATCGTGACCTCGGGGTCGGTCGCGGCTATGAGCATCACCCTGGCGTCCACCACCGCGATCCCGACCTCCTCGAGGGCGGAACGTGCTTCGGACAGGTCGAGCCGGAGCGGCGGCTCAGGTATGGCCTCGTACCCACCGTTGTTCGAACAAAGCCGGAGTTTCCGATACATCCGCCGGAGCACCCCTCCAGTGCCAGAGGTCTCCGGCACTTCTCGATGACGGGCGGCCCCCGAACGAGTCCGGACGATTGACACGGACGTAATTCACCACGTCTCGGAGAGGCGGACGGCTTGACTTTAGGTAGGTTTATGTACCCGACTGGCCCGTGGCGCGACCGAGAACAGCAGGGTGGCGAACTTGGCACAACCGATGTACTATCAGCAGGAACCGGCCGAGGCACAGTCGATCAAGTCGATGCTTCACCTCGCTAGAATTCTCGCGCTAATCTTCGGCATCCTCCTTTTTCTGGGTGGGCTAATCTACGTCGCGGTCGTCGCCTACTACGCCAGCGTTTGCTCCAGTTTCGTGGGAGTTGACCCTTACTGCGGTGCCGCTGTTGGTGCGGCCCTAATCCCCGCCATCTACTTCGTGATCTCCGGGGTCTTCATCGTCATCGTCTGGATGCAGATGAAATCGATTGAAGCCAAGGTCAACGCCCGCCAGTATGAGGCGGCGAAATCCCAGACCCTGATCTGGATGATCCTCGGCTTCATCTTCGGGATCATCCTCGGAATCATCCTGCTGATTGCCTACATCAAGTTCGACCCGCTGATCAACTCCCAGCGGGCCCAGATGGGGGGCCAGCCCCCGCAGGCAACCTACCCGCCTCAGGGGGGCCAGCCGATGTACGCTCAACCCCCGCCTGCCTTCGGGAGCCCACCCCCTCAGGCGGCCCCCGCCCCGATGGCGGCCCCGGCCCCGATGATGGCCCCCGCACCGCCCCCGGCAGCGGCCCCGAGCGTCCCCTTCTGCCCCACCTGTGGCCAGCCGGGCACCTTCATCCCGCAGTACGGCCGCTACTACTGCTACACGGACAAGCAGTACCTCTGAGCCCAATCGAGGCGCAGCAGGCCAACCACTTCTCTCCCTTTTCTGCCGCGTCCCGCGCACGTTAGTGGGCGGGCGCTCGCTACAGGATTACGGCCTTCCGAACGCAGTCGTCGATGATCTGCTCGACGTCGACCTGCTCCTCTTCCCGGAGGATCTGAAGCAGGTTCGAGCGGGTCGCCGGCTTGTCGGGCACGGCTTGGCAGCAGACCCCGGGCCGGATCGAGATGCCGTAGGTCCCGATCTGCTTCGCGACCGCCTCGATCTCCTGCTTGTCGAACCCGATCAGCGGGCGGACGATGGGGAGGTGCACCGACGCGGTCGCGCTGTGCATGTTGGAGAGCGTTTGCGAGGCGACCTGGCCAAGCGCCTCCCCCGTCACAAGGAAGGTCGCGGCCTCCCGTTCGGCGACCCGCTCGGCGGACCGCCACATGAACCGGCGGCAGAGGACGCAGCCCACGTGCCGGTCGGTGTTGCGCATGAGGGTCGTCTGGGTCGAGCCGTGAGGGACCACGTAGAGCGGGATCGGTTGCTGGTAGCGTTCTCGAAGGAGGGTAAGGTGATCGACGACCTTCTCGAGGGGAGAGTCATCAGTGAACGGTCGGTTGTCCATGTGGACGGCCACGATCTCGTGCCCCTGGCGGAGCATGTAGTGGATCGCGACCGGCGAATCGATGCCGCCGCTCATAAGCATCACCCCGCGCGCCATTTTTCGCACCGACTACCTCGGTCGTTCTATTTAGGCATGGCCTCGCCGCAAGGTTGACTTGAAACTGTCTCGTTCCCTAGCAGGGGCGTTCGTTACTCCTCAATCGTTCCTTGACGCGACTCACCGTTCACATTCCACCGACCTGCTCGCGTTTATCCCCCGGATTTCCGACACTTTCGTGTGGGCGTTCGACGAGCATTGGTGTTCCAACTCACGGGGCCGCTTTCCGCTCCGCTCACTCTTCTCCTCCGAGACTTCCAACTCCTCGTCAACCAAGCGGTGCGGGCCGCCCTCGAGCTCCGTCTCACCGCCCGCGGTTCTCTCGTGCCCTTCGCGCAGGGTGCCGCCCGCGACTTACCGGATGAGCTTCCAGCACGCCCGACGCGCCACTGAGGTCGCCCTGGCCCTCGGGAAGGGACATCGTCGCCGCATCCGCAAGGGCCTCTCCTCCACTACCCCCTACGTCCGTCACCCCTTCCTCATCGCCACACATCTGACGTTCCATCTCGACTCGATGACCGGCAAGGTCCGGCTTTCCCTCCGCCCGGGGGAGCGGAGTTCCTTCGTCCTCCCCCTCGCGGACTACCCACCGGGCGATTCTCACCGACCCCGGGAACGAGGTCAAGGAGATTCACATCCAACCGACTCGAGTGAGCGTGGTGATCGAGAAGGAGGTCCCGCAACCCTACGAGCCCACCTCCCTCCTCGCCCTCGACACCAACGAGAGCTCGCTCGACGGCGTCGAGATCACCCCCCAAGGGACGACTCCGGTGACTCTGCCGTTCCCGGAAGTGCGGGTCATCCAGCAGCGGCATCACGACCGGCGGCAACGTCTCAACCAGAAGAAAGCCCACCGACCGACGAGTCGCCCGGAAGTTGCTCGGTCGCGAAGGACAGTCGGGAGCACGCTCGGATCACCCAACGACTCCATCGGATCAGCAAGGCGCTCGTGGAGACCGCCCGCGCCAAGGAGTCCGCCCTGGCCCTCGAGAAGCTCGAGAACTTCCCGGTGAAGCGTCGTGCGTCTGGGGCGTTGCGTCGTCGCCTCTCCTCGTGGCCCCGTCGGGAGTTACATCGTCAGATCTTCTACAAGTCCGAGGAACGCGGGGTCCCCGTGATCCTTGTGAATCCTCGGTACACGAGTCGAACCTGCCCGAGATGTGGCGTGATCCAAGGTCGCCGAAGCAGGGTGGGGGCCAAGTTCGTCTGTGACGGGTGCGGGTGGGAGTTGGACCGGCAGACCAATGCCGGGGCGAACCTGGCGGGAAAGGTTCTCGCGGAGACGCGGGAACTCGGAGGTCTTCGAGTGGACCTCGACGCCCTTCTCCATGATGCGGTGAGGCCTCTCTACCCTTCGGAGTCGATCCGAGGGGCACGGGCGGAGCGGACGGGAAGGGAGATGGGGAGTCCCTACCCAACGTAGGGGTTCTCACTCACACTCCCTCGCGGCATCTCCGGGGTGAGCCGGAGGTAAATACCGCACGCGGGTCGATGGACCGTGTCCGAGGATGCTCTCCCTCCTGTCCCGCTTCACAGCCGGGATGAGGGAGCGGGACCGGTCGTTCTCCTGCTGCACGGGGTCGGGCTGAGTCACACGGTCTGGAACGACGTCCTTCCCGGACTCGGGTCCGAGTTTCGCGTGATCGCCCCGGACCTTCGGGGACATGGGAAGAGCCCTAACCCACCGGGTTCGCGCTTCGGCTTCACGGAACTCGAAGAGGACCTCCTTGGTCTTCTCGACGCGAAGGGGGTCGACACCGCGTACGTGGTGGGCCATTCGGGCGGTGCCCTGCTCGCGCTCCGACTCGCGCTCGACCACCCGGAACGAGTCCGAGGGCTCATCATGATCTGTGGATCCGCGTATGTGGACAATCACACGCGTGCGATCGAGCAACGTTGGACCGAGACCTACGAGAAGGAGGGCCCGGACGCCTTCGGTCTGCGAATCCTCAAGGACCTCTACTATCCGGACTGGATCGAGGCCCATCTCGATTTCGCCGACCAGGTCCGCGAGGCGGTCCGACACCAGGACTTCGAACCCGCGACCCGATGGAGCGCGTCGATGGCGAAGTTCGACGAGAAATCTCGGGTGGCGGGCCTGAAAGTCCCGACCTTGATCGTGCAGGCGATGGACGACCAGGTCGTCGACGCGTCCCACGGACGGATCCTCCGCCAATCGATCCCCGGGGCACAGATCCGGATCCTCGCGGAGACTGGACATATGGTGCCCCTTGAGCGACCGAAGGAAACGGTCGAAGCGATCGGTGGATTCGTGCGCGCCGCCGAAGAGCGGTCCCGCAGCCTTCCGCCTGCGACGTAGCCCTGGGCGCGGACTTATCAATTCGAGAGACGATTCGGGTTTGATGCCTCCCGACGACGACGCGGGCCAGATGGCCGCCAAGCTGGCGCAACTGGAAAAGGACCTGCGGGACCTTCGGCTCCGCCTAGCTGACGCTTGAGCAGAAGCTCGATCCACGGCAGGAACATCCTTCCGACCGCACCGCGGTCCGCGAGAAGGTCGCGTACGACTGGCAGGCATAGCCGTGCCGCCCGGCGCGAGCGCCCTGGTCGGCTCCGCCCCGGCTACGATCGATGGGTTATTGGGCCGCTTTCCTGAAGAATCCCCACCGACGGGAACGGCAGGCGCCGCGGTCATGATCCTTCTCCGACAGGGCCTGTCGGAAGTAGAGACGCTCCTGATCGAACGCACCGAGCGTCCCACCGACCCCGCCTCGGGCCAGGTGGCCTTTCCCGGCGGGCGCGTCGAGGACTCCGACGGTTCCCTGGGAGTGACGGTGCTGCGGGAGTTGCAGGAGGAGGTCGGGCTCACCGAAACCGACCTTGCCGGGCCGCCGCACTATGTCGGCACCGAGCACGCCATCCGATTCGGCGTTGCGGTCGCGATCTTCGCGGCGGCACTCGGGCCGGACGGGAACGCACCGACCGTCCTCAGTGCGGACGAGGTCGCCCATGTGTTCTGGCTTCCCCGGTCGGTGCTCGGTCTCACCCAACGGATCCACCGCGAGACAGGCCGAGGGTTGATCGAGGTTCCCGCCACCATCCACGAGGGGCATGTCCTCTGGGGTTTCACCCGCCGGATCGTACGGGAGTTCTTCGGGCTGGGCGCGGAGGACGAGTGGGGTGGGCCTGCATTCGCCCCCGATCCCTCCCGCCAGCGGGGCGGCGACGCGGACGCGAGTGTCCGGCTGGGCTGACATTCCCTCGGTGCAGGGAAGTTTACCGTACACGCAGGTTTCGGGGATTTGGCCTCCAGAGCCGAATTCACCCGGGCGACCCTTTAAATAGGTTCTTAAATACTGACGCGGCCGGGGATTCTTTTGGTCAAGATTCGAATCGAAAACGTCGTCGCGTCGACTTCCCTCGGTGACGAGCTCGACCTGCAGTCGATCGCGCTTGGCCTCGACGGGGCCGAATACGAACCCGAGCAGTTCCCGGGCCTCATTTACCGCCTCAAGCAGCCCAAGACCGCGATCCTCCTGTTCCGCTCGGGCAAGGTCGTCTGCACCGGCGCGAAGAGCATGCACGAGGTCGAAGAGTCGATCCACACGGTCGCGGCCCAAATCAAGAAGGGTGGCCAGAAGATCAACATGAAGCCCAAGATCGAGGTCCAGAACATCGTCGCGAGCTCGGACCTCGAGAGCGAGATCAACCTGAACGCGATCGCGGTCACCCTGGGACTCGACCGTGTCGAGTACGAGCCTGAGCAGTTCCCGGGCCTCGTGTGCCGGATCGAGGACCCGAAGGTCGTCGTGCTGCTCTTCGGGAGCGGAAAGCTCGTCTGCACCGGCGCGCGCAAGCCGTCGGACGTCGAAGTCGCCGTCAAGAAGATCACGAAGGAGCTCCAGGGCGCGGGTCTCCTGCGCTGAACCGGAGCCCCGGACGGCCGGCGTGCCGCTGCCGCGGGGTCTACCGATCGTGGACCACCATTGTCATCTCTCTGCGTCCGGCGAGGGGGTGGCAGCGGCCCGTCGCTTCCGGGCGGCGGGTGGGACGCACCTTTTCCTGACCACCCAGAACTATGAGACCGAGGTTCCTCGCTCGCTCGAGGATTACCGTCGACAGTTCGAGACGACCGAGCGCCTCGGCAAACGCGTTCGAGAGGAGACGGGGGTAGTGGCCTACTGCGTCGTTGCACCCTACCCGATCGACCTGGTGAACGCCACGCCGCTCCTCGGGGCCGCATCAGCGTTGGACGTCCACCGGGCCGCGCTCGACCTCGCCGGCGAGTGGGTTCGCGAGGGCCGTGCGGTCGCGCTCGGTGAGGTCGGACGCGCACACTTTCCCGTTTCCAACGACATCGCCACCCTCCTCGAGACCGCGTTCCGGCACGCCTTTGAGGTCGCCCGGGACGTGGGATGTCCGATCGTCGTGCACTCGGCCGACCTGGACGAGGCCGGCTTCCGAGAACTCGCCGAACGTGCCCGGGAGGTGGGGATGCCTCCCGAACGGGTCGTGAAGCATTTTGCTCGAGCCCGCGTCCGGCGGGAGGAGTGCGGAGGCGTTGCTCCGTCGTACCTCGCTCGACGCGAGCTCGTCCGAGTAGTGAAGAACGACCCCGGGCCCTGGTTCCTCGAAACGGACTTCTTGGACGACCCCGCTCGACCCGGTGCCGTGCTCGACCTCGCGACGGTCCCCCGTCGGGCACGTGCGATCGCGGAAGAGGTTCCGGATGGGGCCGACCGGCTTCAGATCCCGTTCGTTGAGTCGGTCGAGAAGGTCTATGGACTTCGACCCGAAGTACCTGCCGGGGGTCCTGCGTGACGCGTCGTCAGCTGCACCGCGGACGACTCGTGGCGGTCGAGGGGATCGACGGCTCGGGAAAATCGACCTTCGTGCGGGCGCTGGGAAACGCATTGCGCCGCCGGGGTTGGTCGGTCGCGCTCCGGCACGAGCCCGACGGACCGAACCCTCGGGGCGCTCGCGCAGGCAGCGAGCGTACGGGACCCGTGGACCGGCGGGGTGTACTTCACCGTCGACCGCCACCTGGCCCACGCTGCCCTCGCGGAGGACCTCGCGACGCACGACCTCGTGCTCTCCGACCGCTCGTTCTATTCTACCCTCGCCTATCAGGGGAGCGCGTTAGGTCCCACGGAACGGCGCCGCCTCGAGCAACTGCAACGACAGGCGACGATCGTCCCGGACCGTGCGGTACTCCTCGACATCGACCCGAACTCGGCCCTTCGTCGGTTGGGGGTTCGGGCCCTTCGCCGAGGGCCCCTCGAGCGGCGCGAGACCCTCCGCCGCGTCGCGAAGGCATATCGGAAACTCTCCCGTCGGAAGGATTGGATCGTCGTCGACGCCCGGCTCCCGACCGCGACCGAGGTCCGGGCGGTTCTCCCGAGGTTGGAGCGTATCCTTTCCCCGACGCCTCCCCACGCGTCGGCCCGCCCCTCACGACGGCGAAGGTGATATTGCCGAGCCTCGTCCCCGGGAGACCCCGATGACCCCTTCCGCCCGGATTCTGCTGAAAGAAGAGACCCTCGACCCGTCCTTCCTGCCGCCACGACTCGTCCACCGGGGGGCCGAGCTCGGCCTCCTTTCCAAACGATTTCGCGAGAGTCTCTCCAAAGGCATCCCCTACCACTGTCTGGTCACCGGGGGGGTGGGGAGCGGCAAGACCGCCCTCGTACGGCGGCTCGGAACCGACCTCGAGCGGGGCGGCCGGCTGGGCGACCTTCCGGTGCGTGCTCCGTACGTGAACTGCTGGCGGCGTGCGAGCGACCGTACAGTGATGCTCGACCTCCTGCGGAGCGTCAAGGTCTCCCTCCCCGACCGCGGGTACAGCCTTTCGGAAATGCTCGATGTCTTCGAACAGGGTATTCGGCGGAGTCCGCAACATCTCGTCATCGTCCTGGACGAGGCCGCCGCTCTCGTGAAGCAGGAAACGAAGCTCGTCTACCTCCTCTCCCGCTCGAGGGAGGTCGAGCTCGGTTCGATCTCGCTCGGTACTCGTCGCCTCGGAGGACCTGTTCCCGTTCCTGGACGCTCCCAGCCGGTCGAGCTTCGGTGTCACCCACCGTCTCTCCCTCGCCCCCTACGACCGCCCTGCGCTCACGGACATCCTGGAGGAGCGGGCGAAGCTCGCCCTGCGCCCGGGGAGCGTGGACCGAGACGTGCTCGACCAGGTCGCGCGGGTCGCCGCCCCGAACGGGGACGCGCGCTTTGCGCTCGAGATCCTCGCGGGGGCCGCGCACGCGGCCGAGGACGCTGGCTCGGACGCCGTCCTCGCTGAGCATGTCCGTCGCGCGAAGGGGTCGCTTCTCCCGACCGTGACCGAGTCCCACCTCGAAGCGCTCTCGGTGAACCAGCTCGGGGTCCTCCTCGCCCTGACGCGGACGTTGAAGCGGCGTGGCGTGGCCGTCCCCAGCCAGAAGCTCCGTTCGACGCACGCCGCCCTGGTCGAGGAGCTCGGCGCACCTCCCTTGAGCCGGACCACCTTCTGGCGCACGCTCAAGGAGCTCGAGCGTGACGGGCTCGTCACGCTCGATGCCGGCGCGTCGGGGGAATCGAGTCAGGTCGGGATGGACGAGCTCCCGGCGAGCCTGCTCACGACCCTCCTCGAGGAGCGGACCGGCGGAGCCCGCGCTCGCAAAGCCTAAAGCGACCCCTCGGGTCGGACGTTCGTGGCCAGCACTACTGCCCCGGTTCTCCCACTTCCGTCCTCGCACGGGCTCCCCGATTGGATCCGCACGCGCCCCCCGCAGGGGACCCTCTACCCCGAGGTCCGGGAGCTCCTCGGCCAACTCCGGCTCGAGACTGTCTGCCGGGAGGCCCGGTGCCCGAACCTCCCGGAGTGCTGGTCCGCGGGCACCGCCACCCTCATGCTCCTCGGCACCGACTGCACGCGCCGCTGCGGATTCTGCGCGGTCACCACGCACTGGCCCAACGGTGCCGTGGACTCGACGGAACCGGCCCGAGTCACCGAGGCCGTGCGGGGTTGGGGGCTCCGATACGTCGTCCTCACCCAGGTCTGTCGGGACGACCTCCCGGACGGGGGGGCCTCGCTCCTGGCCGAGACGGTCCGTCGGATTCGTGCAGCGGCCCCGTCGGTGCTGGTCGAGCTCCTGATCGGGGACCTCGCGGGGAACGAGGACGCGCTCCGCGACCCTACTGGTCGACCCGCCGGACGTCCTCGCTCACAATCTCGAGACCGTCCGCTCGCTCTCGCCGGGGGTCCGCGACAGGAGGGCGGGCTACGACCGCTCGCTGCGGGTGCTCGGTCTGGCCCGCGAGATGGGGTCTCCACGCCTGGTCACGAAGAGCTCGATCATGCTCGGGCTCGGAGAAGGGGACGAGGAGCTTTCCGAGGCGTTCTCCGACCTTCGGGACGCTGGGGTCGACCTTCTCACGCTCGGCCAGTACCTCCGACCCACCGCGACCCACGTCCCGGTGCGAAGATACGTCCCTCCCGCCGAGTTCGACCGGTGGAAGTCGGTCGCGGCCGACCTTGGCTTTTCGGGGGTCGAGGCGGGCCCGCTCGTCCGCAGTTCGTACCACGCCGAGGAGCTCTACTGCCGCGCGCGAACGGCCCGAGGGAGCTGACCGATGGCCAAGAAGGTCCGCCGCAGGCTCGAGGAAGAGGAGGCGGCCGCGTTCGAGTTCCCTCCGTTCGACGAGGCCACCTACGCGACCAAGGAGTTCGAGCTCGGCATGGGACTGCTCGTGGTTGGGATCATCACCGTCGTGATCGGGTTCGCCTCCTGGGCGCTCTCGATCGCCGGACTGACGGTCTGGGTCCCCCTCGCGGTCGGGATCTTCGTGATCGTCCTGAGCCCGTTCGTGATCCAACGGCTTCGGAAGCGCTCGACCCTCTACACAAAGGGAGATTGGGCCGGACTGATCGCGATGGAGCTCTTCGGCTGGTTCGCACTCTGGTTCCTCTTGCTCGACCTCGTGCCCGCCGTCCACTAGGGACGGTCGAGCCACGGAAGCCGCTTTCCGAGGAGATCCCGAAGCGCCTCCTCGAGCGCCGGGGAGTCCGGGTGCTCCGGCGAGTGGATGGACCTCCACCTGGCCCGGGTCGGCGGGCGTGAGGTCCTTCCCGAGCGCGAGCCGGGGAAGGACGGACCGGATCACCGCCTCAACGTCCCGGTCGGTCCGCCGCGCCTCGACTCCGAGACTTCCGTCCGGACGGACGTAGGGGCCCTGCAGGACCGGGGCGTCCGATGCGGTCCACTTCGCGAGGAAGTTACCCACGCGGTCGAGTCCGGGCGGAGGCCCGTCCTGCCGCCGGACCGCGGAACGATGCGAGTGAGCGACCTCGAGGACGACCAGGACCCGGTCCGGCCCGACCACGCTCGACGACCCGAGGACCTCGAAGTCGGACCGGCCGACCTCCTCGGCGATTGCCCGTTCCGCCTTCCGCACTTGGGGATAGAGCGTGTCGTCGACGAGGTCGGGTCGGGGCAGCCGGACCACGGTCACGTGGCTCGTGCGGTCCTGGAGAATCGCAAGTGCTGCCGATCGGGAGAGCGGATCCCGGGGATGGGGCTCGAACCAGGCCTCCAACGGGCGTTCGAGGTAGGCCGCCGAGGCGAGGATGACGAGAGCGAGGTTTCGCCGGGAAAGCGCGCTCGCGACGTTGCGGTGGGGGTCGACCGGGTCGGCCAAGATCAGGGCCACCTCCGCAGGCAGGCGAGGAGGGTCTGTCCCGGGCTCCCCGAGGCGGACCGGGAGACGCCAGGCCCTCGCGGCCCTCAGGACGCCCCGAAGGGAACCGAACTGGAGCACCAGGAGCTCGACCAGGTACCCGGAGAGTCCTTCGGTCTTCGCCTCCGACCCATACACTCCGAGAGTCCGGAGGAACTGCTTGGCGAGTCGCACCTGCCCCACGATCTCGGGGGTCTCCCGACGGGCGAGGTACCTCCTGATGGAACGGCGTGCGGTCGACGGGTGACAGTGGGTGCGACGGGTCCGTGATGGCGAACCCGGGAACGGCGTCGACCCGAAACCCATCGAACTCGCCGCGGAGGTAGGGATGTTCCGCGTAGCGGGTCTCGGTGTTCGTTAGGACCGCTCGACCGAGGGCGAGACCCTCCTCTCGGAGCCGTTCCCGAGAGAGGTCGGGAGGGAAGAGGAGGAAGAGGTCGACGTCCGAGCCGGTCGGAAAGGAACGTGCCCCTCGCCGCGCTCCCGGCGACGAGCGCCCGGACGAGGGGGCTCGACCGGGCCCGCGCCGCCTCGTCGACCCGACGGACGAGCTCGACCCGGACCGCGGCGACTCGCTCGAGGAACTCGGGAGTCGGGGCGATGCGTTCCCCGACCCGCGCCTCGACGCGGTCTGCCTCGGCGGTGGCTTCGACCCCGCGCTCGCGGTCCGGCATCGGAGGAGTGGACGCTGCCGGGAAGATGAACCTTCGGCTCGAGCCGGGGGTCAGGGTAGTCTTCTTCCTTCCGCGCGGCCTTGTACCGCCGGAGCAGGTACATGTCGTCGTCGTCGGCCCACCTCGCGACCTTGTTCGAGCCGCTCCCGGACTCGAAGGTCCGCTGCACCGCCTGTGCGCGGTACTGCACGATCCCCGAGGGCTCGCACGGGTTCTGTTTCGTTCGGAAGAACGAGGGCGGGCGGCTGGTGTTGCTCTCCTACGGCCGAGCGTCCGCGGTGCAGGTCGACCCGGTCGAGAAGAAGCCGCTCTCGCACTACCATCCGGGGTCGCGCGTCTACTCGATCGGGACGGTCGGGTGCAACTGGCGCTGCCTCTACTGCCAGAACTCCGAGATCTCCCAGGAGCAGGAGGTGAGTGGTCGGTTGCTCTCCCCGCGCGCCGCGGTCGAGGGAGCGCTACGGTTCGGATGCCAAGGGATCACGTTCACCTACAACGAACCAACGATCTTCATCGAATACGCCCTCGATGTGATGCGGGAGGGCCATCGCGCCGGGCTCTTCGGGAACTTCGTGACGAACGGATACATGACCCCCGAGGCAGTGACGCTCCTCGGCTCCCAGCTCGACGCGGTGAGCGTGGACTTCAAGGGAAGCGGCGAGCCCGGCTTCATGCGAAAGTACATCACCGCCAAAGGGCCGGAGCCGATCCTATCGACGATGCGCGACCTCCAGAAGCACGGCGTCCACGTCGAAGTCACCGACCTGATCGTTCCCGACGTCGGGGATTCGGACGACGCGACGCGCAAGCTCGCCCGCTACGTCGTGGACGAGCTCGGGCCCGAGACCCCGTTCCATCTCCTGAGGTTCCATCCCGACTACAAGATGATGGACTTTCCCGAGACCCCGGTCGCGACCCTCGAAAAGCTGCATGCCGTGCTCAAAGAAGAGGGCCTCGAGTACGCCTACCTCGGCAACGTTTGGGGTCACCCCCTCGAGCACACGTACTGTCCGGCGTGCGGCGCGATCGCCGTCCGGCGTTACGGCTTCACGATCCAGGGCTGGAATCTCGACTCCCGGAACCGGTGCCGCGCGTGCGGCCACCAGATACCGATCGTCGGGCGACTCGCTGAGGGGTACGTGCCGACGTTCTCGACGCCGGTCGCCTGACGTCCTCCGCGGCGGCGCGGGACCCGCGGCCTGTGCAGCGCGAGGAGGGGCCGAGACACGGGGACGGTGGGGAGGGCCGAAACCGCCCTCAGCCGATGCCGAGCTCCGCCGGGTGGGGTTCGGGACCGGGGTCGTGGGGGACCGCTGGAATGACGGTAAAGAGATAGATGAACCCCACCAGCTGGGCCAGTATCCCGAGGAGCAGGTCGGGGAGATCGAGATAATCGTTGGCGGCCTTGAATCCGCCGAGAAGGAAGGCCGAGCTCGCCAAGAATATCGGCACCGCCATGATTCCCCGGGACCTGGGCGCTCGCCCCAGAATGCACCAAGCGGTGAACCCCCCGGCGACGAGGGCCACCGAGAGAAGTTCGATTTCGTTCTTGAGGGGCCAAAGATTGAACCCTCCGTCGTATCCCCAGAGAAAATGGGACGCGAGCCAGACGGGTACCGCGGTCACGAGGAAGAACAGCGCGATGCGCAGGTCCTGCTCGATATCCGCCCCACCGGCTTGTTTCAATCAAGGAACGTGAGCCCATGCCCTGCCCGCCGCGAACCGCGCGGGGACTAAAAGGGGCTTGCGAGGTTTCGAACGCCCTAACCGGGTCCGGAGTCGGAAGATGACCGGTCGACAGACTGCCGTTGTCGACGGACTGATCCCCCGCGACTGCGATCTCGATGGGCTCCGCGCAGTCGATGACGGACCATGAAGCGAGTTCTAGGAAGTGAGCCTCTGGAACAATCAGAACATTCCCATGACCGTGGTTGCCGGAGCGGGACAGTGCAAAGACGTTCGTGTGCCGGGGCCAGGCACCGAACGAATCTTCCGACTCTAAATCATCGTCCAAACAGGACGATTGAGGGGCGACGGGAGCTCACAGGTGAGGCATACTCGCCGTTACACAGCCCCGTCGTTGCAAATCGGTCCGCGAGGTCGACTCGATGGCCTTTTGTTAGGAGGCGGGCACGATCTCTACGCCTCGCGGCGCGGTACACTTAGGCTAACGAAGAGTGCCCGTTTCGCTTCCGCGACGCCCGCGACCCCGAGAACTGTCGATGTCAGGCGCCTTGGCCGCTCTCACGGCTCGCTCCTGTGTTCCCCAGCGGCAACCCACCACGACGGGCGAGATACCGCCTCGTCGCAGGGCGAAGGAAGTTAGATATCCCCGGGCGAGCAGCCGAACTTTGTCCCGACGACGGGACGAGATAAACTTCCTATGACCGCTACCGAGGACTTGTTTACCCCAATCCACAAGGCAGTACGGTCAATGATCTACAGTCTGGGCGGCCGTCTTCAGAGCGCGGATTTTAAGGACAAAGCCGCCTGCGCCGCCGTCCTCTCCGACCTCCAGTACGAGTTTACGAACGCGATCTCGAGCACGTGTGTTCTTTGTCTCCTGCACGCACACGCCGGCTCCGAGGAGTCCGGCATCTTTCCTTCGATGGAATCGATCGATCCAAGCTTGATCCAGGCGCTTCTCGAGGACCATCAGGAGATTCGCCGGCGGCTGGTTACTCTCACAGCAATGGCCGAAGAGCTGGAAGGCATCGAAGCCCAGGCTCGACGCGTGGAATGGGGGGCGCGCATCAACCGCGAGGCGAATGAGTTCTTCACCTTCTACCTCGGGCACATGAACAAGGAAGAGGTCACCATCGTCCCCGCGATGAAGGAACACTTCACGAACGAACAGCTGCGGGCGATGCAGGGCGCCATTATGGGTGCGATGCCGCCGGAGCGGCTCGCGAACTACTTGCGATGGATGCTCCCGTCGCTGACTCTGGACGAACTCACCGGAATGCTGTCCGGCGTGAAAAATGGAGCCCCCCCGCAGTTCTTGCAGTTTGTGAACGGGATCGGGACGGCGAACGTGGACCCGGCCCGCTGGGCCCTAGTTCGGGCGCGCGTCGGATTCTGACCACGGCCCTGTGAGGGTGGCCTGACCGGGGTTAGGCAACTCTCCCCTTTGCAAAGGTTGAGCCGAAGAGGGACACCGCAAAGAAGTTCATGCCGGGGCCAGGATTTGAACCTGGGAACTCCTGCGAGAGCAGATCTTGAGTCTGCCGCCTTTGGCCACTCGGCCACCCCGGCGCTCTCGTGGAGAGGAACGGCCGGCGCTTAATCTTCTTCCGTCTCGTCGTCTGACAGGCCGCTTGGCTCCTCATCGGAGGTCGCCTCGGCGAGGATCACGTCGTCACGGGGTACTCTCGTCGGCCCGGATTCGACCGTTCCCCCGGTCGGGGGCGGGGTCAGATGCAGTGACGTGCGGCGTTCCCGACCACATCGGAGACAGGTCCGGATCCGTCGTCCCGAACGGAAACGAGTGCGGACCGTTCGGCCTTCAACCCAGAAGGCAGAACAGCCTCGGCAATACAGTTCCCGGTATTCGGGGAGCACCCGAACGTTGTAGCGCGTTCCGACGGCTCGGGCAATGGTGACGTATCGGTCCGCCAGTTCACCGTGCCCGGTCGCTGCCTCCCGCTCGGCGAGGGCGAAGAGCGTTGAGATCCGCTCCCGCGCGATCCGAACCATCCCTGCGGTTCGACGGCCCCGGCGCCCGCCCCGCCTCACGGAGTTTGTGGCTGCTGACATACGGGGCAGTACACCGCGGCTCTCGAGATGATCGTGCGACATCGAACGCAGTATTTTCCGGATGGGGGAGGGGCGATCGCACCCGTCGGCATCCCGGCCGCGCTCGCCGCCACCGCGTACGCCGCGGGGGTACCGACGGCGACGCGCATCGATGCCGGCGCGACGCCGGGATACGTAGGAGGAGGGATTGGTAGCGGAGGAGGCGGCGACGAGTCGACTTGGGGGAGAGTGAATCCGCATTTGGCGCAGAAGAGCGCCCCCGAGGGGGCGCTCTGACCACAATGGAGGCAGACCGTCACGAGAACGGCAAGATTAATGCCGTATATCACCGTCAGGTACCCCGTTGAGACACCGGTCGGTCGCACTCGTCACTCGGGACCCGGCTCTCTACGGGGAGCTGGCGGGGTTCTTGCGCGAGCGCCGGTTGCCTTCGGTCAGCCTCCTGCCCGGCCAACGGATTCCGGACCGGGTCGCCGTCGTCCTGACGTCCCTGAACGAGGCGGCGGAAATTTCCCACCCGCACATCCTCGTGGTCGCCGAGGACGGTGACCGTCGCGCACTCGGCGCGGCCGTCGAACATGCGCTCGAAGTGGGAGAGCTCGAGGGGGACCTCATCGTCGGGATCGACCCGGGACCTCGGCCCGGGTACGCCGTCTTCGCGGGGGACACCTGCATTGGTGAGGGAATACTGGACTCTCCCGAGGCGGCGGGGGCGTTCTCGGGACAGCTCCGTCATCGGTTCGCCTCACGGCGTGTTCTTTTCCGCGTCGGCGCAGGGGACCCACCCCGACGCAATCGAATCGTCAACACGCTACTGACCCACCACCGAACTGTCGAGCTCGTGGACGAGCAGGGGACCACCCCGCGAGGACATCGTCGCCCGCGGGACGCCCTCGCGGCCCGATCGATCGCCCGGGGCGTTGGCCGATCGGTCCGCGATCAACTTCCCACCAACCCGACCCCGGGGGAGATTGCGGACACCCAGCGGCTCAGTCGGGAGGGGAGCGGGGGTCTGGTGACGATCTCTCGCTCGTCGGCGCATCGTGTCCTCCGGGGGGAGATCTCGATGGCCGAGGCGGTCGCCGATACGCTGGCGCCCCGCAACGACCGCCAAGGGCCCCGGCCCGCACCCGGAGCTGAGACCGTTCGGCGGGAACGGCTTTAATCCGACCCGCGGTCGGTCTCCCGTGCCGCTCTCCCCCGACCTCACGACGCGCGTGCGTCGTGTTGCGATAGAAAACTCCCTGGCTCACGACGGGGCCCCGCAGGTCGGACCGATCGTCGCACGGCTGCTCGCAACCGAGCCGAGTCTGCGCGCGCAAGCCGGCGAAGTCCGCGCAGTCGTCGAGACGGTCGTAGCTGAGGTGAGATGGCTCTCCCGACCCGAGCTGGAGGCGGCTCTCGCGACCCTCGGGGGCCCCGAACCCGAACGTCCCAAGGAGCCGCACTCGGAAGGCGGGGACTTCCCCGACCTTCCCGGCGCGGTCCCGGGGAAGGTGGTGCTCCGGATGGCTCCGTTCCCGAGCGGGGTGCTCCATGTGGGACACGGAAGGATGCTCTACGTACACCAACACTATCGCGAACGGTACGGGGGCCGGTTGCTCCTGGTATTCGACGACACCATCGGGTCCGAGGAGAAGCGGGTCGAGACGGAGTTCTTCGACCTCATCCTCGGCGACTGCGAACTCGCCGGGGTCACCCCGGACGAGGTCGTCTACAAATCTGACCGGATCCCGCTCTTCTACCCCTGGGCCCGGCGCATCGTCGAAAAGGGTGGCGCGTACGTCTGTCGGTGTCCGGCGGAGCTGCTGCGCAGCAATCGGGCCCTCGGAGTGGCCTGCCCGGAGCGCGTGCAATCGCCCACCACGGCCGCGGAAGAGTGGGAACGCATGCTCGCCGGAGAGTACCGCCCCCGGGGGCGCGGTACTCCGCCTGAAGACCGACCTTCAGGACCCGGACCCGGCGTTCCGCGACCGGGTCCTCTGCCGGATCAGTGATCTCGACCACCCACGGGTCGGTCGCAAGTACCGCGTCTGGCCGATGCTCGAGTTCTCGTGGGCGGTCGATGACATCGAGCTCGGGATCACGCACGTGCTCCGCGGCAAGGACCTGGTTATCGAGGACCGCATGCAGCGGTACATCTGGGACCTCCTGGGAATCCAGGGGCCTCCGTTCCTGCACTGGGGGATCTTACGCGTCCGCGAGGCGAAGGTCGCGAAGAGCAAGTCGTTCCGGGAGGTCAAGAGCGGACTCTACGACGGTTGGGCCGACCCGCGGACCTGGTCGCTGCGCTCGCTCGACCGTCGGGGCATCTCGATGGGGGCGCTTCGGGCATTCATCCTCTCCTTCGGCATGTCGCTCGCCGACATCGAGGTGCCCGCCGAAACCCTCTATGCGGAGAACCGCAAGCGGATCGACGCTGACCACCGTGCGACGAGCCTTCGTGCCCGACCCCGTTCGAGTCGAGGTGGCGGGGTACCCTCCAGGCCTTGCGACGGTGGAGCTTCCCAATCATCCGGACCGGCCCGAGCTGGGGAAGCGCGTGGTGCCCGCGGGACCGGTATTTTTCCTGCCGTATCACGACCTCGCCTCCCGCCCCGGTGCTGAGGTCCGGCTCAAGGACCTTCTCAACGTCCGGCTCCCCGCGGAGATCCCTGCGGCGGGTGAGGGGCTCACCGCCACGTTCACGAGCCGGGAGAATCAGCGCCTTCCGCGGCTCCAGTGGGTGGGGGTCGAAGGGGCGGTCCCCGTCGACCTCCTGGACGTGGAGGGAAATCACTCGATCGGGATCGGAGAGCGGGAGCTCGCCGATGCGGGACCTCGCGACATCTTCCAGTTCGAGCGGGTGGGGTTCATTCGGGTCGACGGCAACTGGGCTCCCGGTGCGCGCCCGTTGCGCGCGGTCTACGGACACCCCTGAAGTCCGCGCGAAGGTTTAGAAGCCGGGGCGGGCTCTCTCGCCGCGAGTGCGCATGCGATTCCTGCACACCTCGATCACCGTTCGGCACATGGACGAGAGCCTCCAGTTCTACACGGAAGTCCTCGGGCTCGAGTTCGAGCGCCGCCGAACGATCCCGGAGAACCACGCGGAGATCGCGTTCGTCAAGGACCCCGCCTCCGGAGCACGGGTCGAACTGACCCACTGGGACGGGAAGGACGAGTTCGAGCCCGGCGAGCAGCTCGACCACCTCGCGTTCGAGGTCCCCGACCTCGACCGTTTCCTGATGAAGATGCGGAGCAAGAACGTGCGGATCGCCAAGGAACCGTACCGCCTCTCCGGCGGTTCGTCGCGCATCGCGTTCATCCTCGACCCGAACGACGTGTGGATCGAGCTGATCGAGCCCGCCCCGACCGCCGCCGAGTTTGACGACCGTGGCGGAGGCGTTGGCCGATCCCAGTGGCGACATTCACCGGCGGTCCCTGGCGGCGGTTTTCGAAGCCACGTTCTTCGTTCGGTTCGCCTTTGGCATCACGCTCTCGGTCTTCGCCAGCTACATCACTGGACACTGGACCGCATTGAGCGGGAACGACACGGCCGTCGTCGGACTGGTCAGCGCGATGGCTCCTGTCGGGGAGTTCAGCACGGTCCTTCTCTCGGGGGTCGCGGCCGATCGATATGGCCGGCTCCCGGTGTTGTTCGGCGGTATGGCGGGCGCGGCCATCCTGTTCGTCCTGGTGGCGACCACTCGGTCGACCGTCGCACTCGGTGCGATGAACTTCCTCTTCGGCATCTCGAGCGGGGCGATCCTCGCCTCCAGTCTGGCAGTCGTCGCGGACCGCTCGGGGACCAAGGAACGGGGCTTCGAGATGGGACGGTTCGACGCGATGAACCTGTTCGGATGGTTGGGCGGGTTCGCCTTTGGCATCGGTGTCGGTGGCGCCATTCCGGTGTCCTCTCTACCCTACGTCTTCCTCCTGGGGGCCGGGGCGCTGGCCGCGGGCCTCGCCGTCGCGGTGGTCCTCCTGCGGGGGGTCCCCCGCGGACCCACGGCCCGCGGCTACCCAGTGAGCCAGGTCTTCCGGAACGCCTTCCGACGGAACGTCTTGCTCGTCACGCTCCCGTGGCTCGTCATCTACATGCTGATCGGCTACGTCCTCGTATTCCTGGGGCCCGCAGCCAAGGGTAGTGGAATTTCCACGACGTACCTCGCGCTGGTCATCGGCGGCGGGGGCGCCGTCCTCGTGCTTTCGCAGCCTCGGTTCGGTCGCCTCGCCGACCGGTACGGTCGAATGCGCATGATGACCATTGGAGCGACCGGGTTCGTCGGGATCCTGCTCACAGCGGTCCTCCTGCTACAGTTCGGGCCGCAACCGCTCCTCTTGGGCGTGGCCGGAGTGTGCATCCTGGCCGCGCTCGCCTACGCTCCCGCGGCCCTTGCCGCACTCGCGGACCTCGCCTTCGCGCTCAGCCGGGCCACGACGATGGCGATCTATTCGCTCACCATCTCGCTCGGAATGATTCTGGGTCTGGTCGTGTCGACCCAACTGGTCGATCGACTGGGCACTCCCGGGACTCGACCTGTTCTTCGGGGGCATCGCCGCGGCTCTCGCCGTGCTCACCGCGGCCCGGTATGTGGAGGCCCGGCGACGAATCGATGGCGAACCCTACGACTCCGGCTCGATGACGATGTGCTTCAGGACCGGATAGGAAGTACGCAGGGCGAGCGTCACCTGGTCGATCGCCGCCTCGAGCTGATCGGTCGTCATCCCGTCCTGGAAATTGATGCGGAGCGCGAGCAGGGCATCGTCCGGCCCGAGGAGCATCGACTGGAGACTTCGCACCTTCGCGACCGATGCGTTGCGTTCGATCACCGCGAGCATCGCTCGCGCATCCTCGGGGGCGAGGGCCTTCCCGATGAGATACTCCCGGCTCTCGGCGGTGAGGACGAACCCGGTGGCGATGAGCAAGACCCCCTCGATCGCGGCACTGATCCCGTCCGCGAGCGGCCGGCCGGTCTGGTATACGACCAGGATGCCGCCGAACGCGACTACGCTGCCGACGATCGAAACGAGGTCCTGGTAGAAGATCGCCTTCAGCCCCTGGTTGGCGGATTCGAGGAGGCTCGCGAGGGTGACGCGCGAGATCCGGAGCTCGCGTAACGTCACCCAGATGCTGAGAAGGCTCACGAGGATCGTCGCGCCGACGACGAGCAACGCCTCCCCGAGGTGCGACAACGGCTCGGGCGATACGATCTGATCCACCCCTTCGGTCAGGGCGAGAACGCCGGCGACGGTGAACGTGACGACGATCGAGACGAACGCCCAGAAGAACCGTTCCTTGCCTCGGCCGAACGGATACTCGTGGGACGCCGGGCGCTTCGAGAGGTGTAGCCCCCACAGCAACAGGCTGCTTCCGACCAGGTCGGTGATCGTGAAGATCGCTTGAGCGAGCACGGCCCGGCTGCCCGACGCGATCGCGACGACCAGGTTGACCACAAACAGGGCGGCGCTGAGCAGAAGGGTCGCGACGATGATGACCTGGGGGCGCATCGAATTCCCGGGGACTCCTCCGGGATGCCTCCTCACCGGCCGCCGGGGATTAAGGGTTCCGACCGCGGCGAAAAGTGAAAGGGTCGAGCTCTTTGAGACCAAGAGTTAAATCGCGGTGTCCCGTCCGCGGACCGGAGCCTCCGATGAGCGAGCCATCCCTTCGTCCGGCCACCGTTTCCCCGGCGGCAACCGCACTCCGGTCCGATGCTCCCCACCGCCACGCCCGTCCCACCCTTTCCGAGATGGGACTCGGCCCGGGGAAGCGCACTCGGCTCAAGCGGCTCCTCTACGACCACGGGCCCGGCGGCGGCACCCTGCTCGTTCTCCCGATCGATCAGGGTCTCGAGCACGGACCGATGGACTTCTTCGCCAACCCCGACTCGCTCGACCCGAGCTATCAATTCGACCTCGCGCGCGAGGGGAAGTTCAGTGCGATCGCGCTGCACATCGGTCTCGCCGAGAAGTACTTCCATCGAGTACGCCGGCGACGTCCCGCTCATCCTCAAGCTGAACGGGAAGACCAGCATCCCTTCCGACGCACAGGCGTTCAGCGGGCTCACGGGGTCGGTCGAAGACGCCGTCCGGCTCGGCGCGGACGCGGTGGGGTACACCGTCTATGTCGGCTCCCCGGCGCAGGACCGGGACTTTGCGCAGTTTCGCGAGGTACGCGAGGCCGCCGCGCGCCTCGGGATGCCGGTCATCGTATGGGCCTACCCGCGGGGCGAGGCCGTCGCGAAGAAGGGCGGCAAGGAGAGTCTCTACGCGATCGACTACGCGGCCCGGGTCGCCCTCGAGCTGGGCGCGGACATCGTGAAGGTCAACTTCCCGGTCCCTTCCGAAAAGGACGCCGAGAGCCCTCCGCCCTACAACACATTGAAGCTCACCGCGAGCGAGGCGTTCCGAAAGGTCGTCCAGAGTGCGGGCCGATGCCTCGTGCTCGTCTCCGGCGGCGAGAAGGTCGGGGATGCGGATCTGCTCACGAAGGTCCGCTCGTCCATGGACGACGGCGCGACCGGGATCATCTTCGGCCGCAATATGTGGCAGCGGCCAAAGGCCGAGGCGCTCCGAATGACGCGGGAACTTCATGCCATCTTCCGGGAGTACGCGCAACCCCCGGCCTAGCCGCCCCGTCCGCCTCTACATCGCCCTCGCCGGGGAGGACCATCCGAAGGCGTGTACGGGGCGTCGCCTCCTGCATCGGGGCCTCGCCCGAGAGGTGCGTCGGATCGAGGGAATCTCGCCGACACCGGTCGTTCTCGACCCGTACGCGCCGGACCCGCTCGGACCCTCCGACCGAAAGGCCGCAGTGCGGGGCGGCATCCTCGCGGTCGACTGCTCGTGGAATCGGTTGTCCGAGCGCGGTCGGTTTCCCGGATCCGAGGAGGGCGAGCGGGGGCGGGGGATCCGACGTCGCCTTCCGATCTTGATCGCGACGAACCCGCAGCATTACGGGAAACCGGCGCAGCTCAACACGGTCGAGGCTCTCGCCGCGGCCCTCTACCTGGTCGGTCGTCCCGCCGACGCAGAACGGATATTGGAGGGGTTCAGCGGCAGCGACTCCTTTCTGCGCGTCAACGCCGAACGACTCGCCGCGTACACCCGGGAACGCGACGCCGCCGGAGTGCGAGCCGCCGAGCGACGCTTGTTCGGAGGAGCTCCTGACGGGTGAGCTTCAGTCTAAGGTCGGAAAACGACGCCCTTCGGTCGACAGGTGCTCGACGCGAACGTCGGCGACCGTGCTGATAAGACGGTCCAAGGGTAGGTGCGCCAGGAGGACCCCCCCGTACCGTTCGTACACCCGGGTCGTGTGCAGGTTGAGGCACCGCCCGTCGTAGAGCGACTTTCCCGCGAGCTCCGGTTCGTGACCCCGGATAAAGACCGAAAGCCCCGACCTCGAAAGGAACGCGGTCAGGTCCTTGGCGCCCCAGGACTCGGAGACCCCGTGACGCGCGTGCGAAGCATCGCAGTCGACCCACACGAGCTCGATGAGGCGAGTTTCATCCACTTCCTCGAACGCTCGGCGCCAGGAGGGCAGGAGGGGTCCCCGAGGGAAGCCGGCGTGGGCGAAGTAGGCCCCGTTGGGACTCGTCGCGGCGTACGACCCGCGCTCGAGCAGGGCCACGAGTCGCGTATACCGGTCGGCTTGCGGTCCCCACAGCTCGTCGACCTCCTCGGGGAGCGCATGGGGAAGGACGGGGATCCGCCGGACCGTCTCGTGATTTCCCTGGAGCAGGAAGACCCGGTCCGGATACCGCGCGGCGAGGTCGAGGAGGAGCAGGGCGTTGACCACTGAACCCGGCCCGCAATCGGGGGGAGGACGATCGACATAATCGCCGAGGCCCACGAGGCATCGAGGTCCTCCGTCCGCGCGGAGGAACGCTCGTCGAACTTCGAGCGTCGTCCTCCAATCTCCGTGGGTATCGCCAAAGACGAGCGCTTCCGAGAACCCCTTCGCGGGAAGGTCCGTGATCCCCGGACGGACGGGTACCTTGCGCTCGAGGCGCTCCAGGAACTCGTCCGCCTCCTCCGGCGACGAAGCAAGGACGGCCTCCGGCGTCAGGGTTTCGTCGGCCATCGTGGTCCGACCGTCCTCACGTCGCGCGGCGAGGTGCGGGGGGCCGGAGTTCCCGGTCGCCGGTCGTTCCGACCGGCAGACCCTTTGAACCGGCGAATGCCCTAGGCAACAGGGTCCTAAGCCCTGCCTCGCTGACCCGGCGCGCCCGCGCGCACCGATTGGCCGAGCTGGAGCACCCCCGCACTGGAAGGAGGACACGACCCGTAGAATAGCCCCGGCAGGAGTTCCGGCCAGCGGGGTCGCGGACCCCCGGGGCGTTCGAACCTGCGTCGCGAGATCCAGAGTCTCGCATGATTGGCCACTACACCACGGGGCTACGCCCTCGCTCAGCGTCGCTTCGTTGATAAACGTTGCCGCGAGCCTATGCCGGAGGACGTTGGGACCGAACGAATTCGCCGCCCTCCCGCCCGCCCCTGTCGGCGAGCAACGGACCCGGAGTGCGACCACATTCCACAAATAGACCGAGGCAGTCCAACCCCGGTCCATGCCCGGGAGGTCGCATGGCGGAGGGGGGAACGATCCGCCCGGTCGATCAGGGGTCGCCGGCGATCCCGGGAGGACGTTCTGACTCCCCGCGACTCCCTTCGGCCGCGCGCTCCGCGGCGATCTACGTAGCCCTACCGCTCTTCGCGACCGTTTTCGCGATCGCGACCATCGGAATCTCCTTTGGCGGGCTCGCGAGCTACCTGCCGACCGCCGCAATCGACGTGTTCTACTCGTTCCTGCGAATGTCGGCGGCGTACGCCCTGTCCCTCGGCTTCGCCCTGGCGTACGGGTACTACGCGGCCACGCGCCGAACCGGCGAGCGGGTGATGATCCCGATCCTCGACATCCTCCAATCCGTCCCGATCCTCGGCTTCTTTCCCATCGCGCTCGTCGTGTTCGCGGCCCTGACGCCGGGCAGTTGGCCGGGCGTGAACCTGGCGTCCGTGTTCCTCATCTTCACTTCGATGGCCTGGAACATGGTCTTCGGGGTCTACGAGTCGCTGAAGACCCTGCCCGCCGAGCTGAAGGAGGCGGCCGACACCTTCCAACTCCGCGGGACCCTACTGTTCCGGCGGGTGCTGTTTCCGGCGACCATCAATCGCCTGGTCTACAATTCGGTCCTTTCCTGGACGGCCGGATGGTTCTTCCTCGTCGAGGCGGAGATCTTCACGACCAACTCCAATCAGGTCCTCCCGGGGATCGGGAGCTTCCTCTCCTTCGCGGCCAGCGACCACAACACCGACGCGTTCCTTGCGGGAATCCTGGTGCTGGTGACCTTGATCGCAATCCTCGATTTCGCCGTGTGGCGGCCGCTCGGGAAGTGGGCCGAGCGGTTCCGGTACGACACCGCTCCCTCCGGCGAGGGGGAGGTCATCACCGGTGCGGACACCTCGGGCCGCTTCAGCCGCATGGCGGCGTACGTGCGCCGCGGGGTCCGCACGAGCGTCACTCGAATCAGCACCCCCCTGGTCCAACTCGCGGCGATCGCCGCGCGGCCCGCACGCAAGAGTGAACGACGGCAGACCGCGCTCTCTTACCTCGGGATCGGCGCGATCCTCGTCGTCGGCTGGCTGATGCTGATCGCCCTGATCGTTGCGGTCTTCCACGTCTTTACGGGCCCGATCCTTCCCGGCGTGTTGCACCAGATCGAGCTCCTGCCCCTGGCGATGGGGGCATCGGCGCTCCGGGTCGTGGCGGCGTACCTGATCTGTCTCGCGATCGCGATTCCGCTCGCTCTGTACCTCGCGCGGAATGCCCATGCTTCGCGGTTCGGGATGCCGACGGTCGAGGTGATCGCATCGTTCCCGGCCACCGCGCTGTTCCCGGTGATCATCTTCGAGCTGATCCCGTACATCACCCCCGAGGGCGCCGCCGTGCTGATGCTGATGACCGGGATGCTCTGGTACCTGTTCTTCAACATCCTATCGGGGATCCGCGGGCTACCGCCGGACATTGACGAAGCCGCACACTCTTTCGGCCTCCGCGGATGGAAACGCTTCACCCGGGTGCTCCTTCCGGGGATCTTCCCGGCCTTGATCACCGGGTCAATCACCGCGTTCGGGGGAGGCTGGAACACGCTCATCGTCGCGGAGTACCTTACCGCGGGACCCTCGAAGTCGCTGAACCTGTTCGGGATCGGGCAGGCGATCGACGTCGGCTATGCCCTGCCGAACCAGGAGGGGTATCCCCTCATGGTCGCCGCCCTCCTCACCCTTGTCGCCACGGTCGTCGCCATCAACGAGCTCATATGGAAACCGCTCTACCGCCGGGCGGTCGAGAAGTACCGGTACGACTGACGGGACTCGAGACCACGGCCGGGGTCGCAGGGGCGAGCGATGGCGCTGATCCGGATCGAGCACGTCGACAAGTCGTTCGCGGGCCGTCACGGGTCGATCAGCATCATGCAGGACATCTCCTTCGACGTCGCTGACTCTGATTTCCTCGCGATCGTCGGGCCGTCGGGATGCGGGAAGTCGACCCTCCTCCGACTGATCCAAGGGCTCGACCATCCCACGGCGGGCAAGATCTTCTTCGGGGACCAGCCCGTCACCTCGGTATGCTCGAAGATGGCGATGGTCTTCCAGAACTTCGCCCTCTACCCATGGCTGACCGTCTCGCAGAACGTTGCGTTCGGCATTGAGGCCCTCGGTTGGCCCCTCGACCGCATCAAGTCCCAGGTCGAACGGTACATCTCCGTCACAGGGCTGGACGGGTTCCAGGAGGCCTACCCCCGGGAACTCTCGGGCGGAATGCGCCAGCGGGTGGGCCTCGCCCGCGCCCTCGCGGTCGAACCGTCGGTCCTCCTCATGGACGAACCGTTCAGCGCGCTCGACCCGCTGACGGCCGAGAGCCTTCGGGAGGAAGTCCTTCAGCTGTGGCGGGACCCGGAACTCCCTCCCGATGCGGTGCTCCTCGTTTCCCACAACATCGAGGAGGCGATTCAACTCGCGGACCGGATCATCGTCCTCTCGCGTCGCCCCGCGCATGTCCTCGCGGACGTCCACGTGGACCTTCCGCGACCGCGGGACCGGAAATCGCCCGCGTTTTACGAGCTCACCGACCGGGTGTACTCGCTGATCACGGAGGGGGGCGGACCGACCACCGGCCCCACGCCCGCGAACGGTGCCACCGCTGTTCAATAATGCTTATAGAGGGCGACCCGGATAGGAGGCTCCCCCTGGAACCGCGGACGTGCCGACGAGCTATCCAAAGTGCAGCCCGACCGAGATGCAGGGCCTGCTGGTCCTCCTGAACTCGCATAAAGGCTCGGAGGACGTCGCCCTCCTCGCGGACGACCTCGACCTCGAGATCGATGAGATCCTCCCCGCGCTCGATTTCGCCGAGGTGCTCGGTCTCGTCCGGGTGACCGGCGGACAAGCGTCGTTCACCGACCTCGGCCGGAAGTACATGTCCTCCTCGATACGGGACCGCAAGGCGATCCTTCGGGACCAGCTTCGGAAGACGACCCTGTTCAAGACCCTCCTCCGAGCGCTCGATAGCGCACCGGAGCACCAGCTGACGGACGAACAGCTCACGCAGCTCATTTCGGTCGCTCCCGCCGACGAATCGATTCAGAACATCGTCAACTGGGGCCGGTACGCCGAGTTGATCCGCTACGATGCCGACGCGCGCCTCCTGGTGGCGGTCGGGCGTTCACCGACCGGGGCCAAGCCCCCGTCCGGGAGTCGCCCCCCTCCCCCGTCGACGCCCCAGTCACCACCGGGTTCTTCCGGCACCAGCCGAAAGTCCGCGCCCCACCCCTCCCCGGCCGAACAGACCTCGGGCGTCCTCGCCTACGTGTCGGCCTGAGCGGATCACCGCCGGGCCGGGTGGTTGCCCCCGCGACAGGTCTTTCCTAAGAACCTGTCCGGGTTCATTCCTGCGAGTTCGGCCGCCATGCGCACGCTTCACATCGCTGGGATCCCGGGCAGCCTGCGACGGAACTCCTACTCTCTCGGCCTCCTGAAAGCGGCTGTCGAGCTGGCCCCGGACGAAGCGGAGGTCGAGATCCTCAATATCTCCGATTTCCCGATGTACAACCAGGACAATGAAGGAAACATCCCCGCGAACGTGGCGGCGTTCAAGGAAAAGATCCGGGCGTCGGACGCCGTCCTCTTCTCGATCAGTGAGTACAATTATGGACTCTCGGGGGCGGAGAAGAACGCCATCGACTGGGGATCCCGCCCGTCCCCGACGAGCGCCTGGCTTGGCAAACCGGCGGGAATGATGAGCGCCTCCGTCGGCGCGATGGGAGGGGTCCGGGCGCAGCTCGACCTCCGTCACGCGATGGTGTTCCTCAACATGTTCCCGATCAATCGTCCCGAGGTCATCGTTCCGTTCGCGGCCCAGAAGTTCGACGACTCAGGCCGTCTCACGGACGAGGCGACCCGGAAGCTCATCGCCCTACACCTCGCCGAACTGGTCCGTCACACGCGGCTGCTCACGCCCGCCCTCTAGAACCCGCCCCGCGTTCGCGGCGGAAGAACTCGCCAATTCCAAAGTCCTTAAGGCGGCCCTTTCCTCCCCCGCGTCGGTGGGCACGTAGATCAGCGGAAGATCGCTGCTTTCGCAAAGCAGAGGTCGGGGGTTCAAATCCCCCCGTGTCCATACCTTAAAGGGTTAAGAACCATCGTGGTATTGGCCTAATCGTGCCCCGGACGACTCCGCCCTCCGCGAGCCTAGTGAACGACCCGGATGTACGGCGCTGGTTCGAAAACCTTGCCCGCGGCTCGCGCGCGACCGCCGACATCAACCTCCGACGGCTCGACGCGCTGTGCAAGTCGCTGGGAACAACGCCGGTAGAACTGTCTCGGATGAACGAGAAGCAACTCCACGACAGGTTCCTGGATTTCGTTTCCTCCGAGGAAAAACGCGGGGTTGCCGGGTCCTACATCGTTCGTACGATGAAGGCCGGGAAGTCGTGGCTGTTGCACAACGGAAAGAAGCTCGATCGACCGATCCGCGTTCGCGGAGCGAAGGACACTCCGTCGCTGCGCGACGAACGGGTGCCCACCCAAGAGGAACTCCGGAAGATCCTCCTCGCCGGAACTGCACGAATTCGGACGGCGGTCGCGCTGGTCGCATTCTCGGGGCTTCGTCCCGAGGTCCTCGGGAACTACTTGGGGAACGACGGCCTCACCCTCGGAGACTTCCCCGAATTGAAAATTGGGAAGGGAACCGTGGAGTTCGCGACGGTTCCGACTCTCGTTCGCGTCCGGCCGGAGCTATCCAAGAACTCCGCCGGCTACGTTTCGTTCCTTTCGGAGGAGGGGTGCGACTACCTCAAGCAGTATCTGGAAGACCGACTCCGAGCGGGTGAGAAACTGGGTCCCGAGACGGACCTGATCCACCCCGACCGCGCCCGGAAGCGGTTCATCCGAACCCTCAATATTGGCGACGCGATTCGAACGGCGGTCCGCGGGGCCGGATTCCAGTGGCGCCCCTACGTCCTCCGGCACTACTTCGACACCCAGCTGCTGACGGCGGAATCGAAAGGGAAGGTGGCCCACGACTTCCGCGTCTACTGGATGGGTCACGTCGGCAGCATCGACGCGAGGTACACCACCAACAAACGACAGCTCCCCAAGGAATTGTTGGACGAGATGCGCGCGGCCTACCGGCGCTGTGAGCCGTTCCTCTCCACCGTTCCTTCCCGCAACGAAACGGAGACACAGTCGAAGATTGCCAAAGTGATGCTGATGGGCCTGGGCTACACGGAAAAAGAGCTGGCGTCGGTCGACTTTGACGACCTGGATGTGGCCGCGTTTCAGGAACTGGTTACGAGGAAGACCGGGCAGAACGCATCATCGACCCCATCTCGACAACGATTGGTCGATTCCGAACAGTTGCCCCGGTATCTCGAGGAAGGCTGGAGGGTCGTCACTGCGGTTAACGGTCATCAGGTCGTGCTTAATCCACCCGATTCAGGATGAGGCGGAACCACCCGCTTACCTTGGATGCGTATTCTTGACGGGGGATCTCGTCTGGTTCGCCGAGGACCAGGATTCGCAGAGGGTGGGAGGGATCGAGATTTTGCGCCATCGCTTTCATCTCGCGCAGGGAGACCATGATGTCCACGCCCTCGAAACGCGGGAGAAAAGACGACCGGGGTGGCAAGGGTAGGCCTCCTGTCCGGGACATGGTGGCTCCGCCCGTCATCCCGATAACCGCCACTTCGACCGAACGAATACGAGTCTACTGATGCCGGACAAAATAGCTTAACACTCTCCGAGAGAGAACCACCGAGAACCTCCTGAGTCGTCATCGTTAGTCGCTCAGTCGTAGAGGTGGCTGGCGGCGACGAAGGAGCGGATCAGTGCGGGCCGCACGCGCATCCGCACGACCGAGAGCCGGACCCCTCGTCGGAGCTCGCGTACATCGTGAGGGGTGTAGCTCGCGAGTTCGTGCCTCTTCAGGTGGCTCCACACCCACTCGTCCGGGTTGAGCTCGGGCGAGTAGCCCGGGAACCGGTGGACCTCGAGGCGGGGCTGGGTGGCCAGGAACGCCTGAACGAGCTTCGATCGGTGGTGGGGTCCGCTGTCCCAGAAGACCATGATCGGCCGTCGGCGGATGTGCCGCAGGAGGTGACGGAGGAACGCCACCACCTGGGGTCCGCGGATCGTCCCAGCGCGGACGCGGAAGTAGAGGCGACCCCTTGGAGTCACCCCGCTGATCGCTGAGAACTTCGGCCAGCGACCCTGATGGACCAGCACCGGGGTCTGACCGATGGGAGCCCAGGTCTTCGCGACGTACGGGATGAGCGAGAAGCCGCTCTCGTCGACAAACACTACGACGGCCCTTCGCCGTCGGGCTTTTTTTTATAGCGAGGCCAGGAGCGCCGGCGCCAGTTCCTCACCTGGGTGAGGTTCTTCTCGCGCGCCTGGCGTCGGGGCCGCTGCCAGGAGAGCCCCTGGCGCTTCAACATGCGCCAGATGGCGGTCTGCGAGTAGCTCACACCCCATTGGGTCTCCGCGACCTTCACAATGCGCGGGATCGTCCAGAGGTCGGTGGAGAACCCGTAGGCGAGCGCTCCCTTCGCCAGGATGTCGGGCAGGACCGCTTGGTGCTCCCGCGCTACGAGCGGAGGCCGACCGGACCGAGGGATTGCTCGAAGAGCCTGCGCGCCCCCGTGATCCACCGCGCTCTTCCAGCGGCAGACCGCCACCGGCGTGACTCCCAAGTGTCGGGCCACTTCAGCCTGGGACAGCCCCGACCTCAGGAGCGCGAGTCCGTTCAGCCGACGTTCCTCGAGAGTGGCGGTGTCACGACGGCGCAGCGCCCATCGCCCCATGCCGAGGGCGATAGTGCAGGCCGGATATTAACCCATTTACGCAAAGGTCAGTAAGTAACGAACTTGGCTGATGGATGATGGGAAGTGCAGTACTTTGACGATTCTCCGGATTGAGCTTGGTGGTCTCACAAGGTCTGCGCTCCGCAAGAGTAGACTCGCAGCCACTTGGACGAACGCTCACCGCCCTCGGATGGAGGGTTTGGCGGGTCAAGATGGACGGGGCTCGGTGTCGGCACGCGGAGCCGACGGACAGTTTGCGGCCCCGGGCGGTCAGGAAATGCGGGCCCGACGGTGAACCCGACCCCACGGGGGGAGACTCGGGAACAGGACGTCGGGCCATCGACTCCCCGATACAGAAGGATCGAGGGGGCCGGCGGGACCCGACGGGCCCGGATGCTTAGGAAAGGGGGTGTTGGAAAGTGTCGGGCCCTCAGTCCAAAGCAGACCCCAAGGGTGTCCCGACCCATCCTCCCCGATTCAGAAACCGCCAGGACCGAGGACTGATTGGGACAGTGAGGTCGGGACATCGACTCTCCGATAGAGAATCACCGGGCTGTCCCGACTGACCCGGTTGGCCCGGATGATTAGGAAGGGGGGTTTTAGGAAGGGTTGGGCCATCCAGTTCGGGCTCGAGCGGTTGGCTGCGAAAGCTTTGGAAATCCTACCATCGACCTGCCTCTCCGTGGGGAGGCGCGAGGTCTGGTGCTTGTTGCCTCTCGTGCGATGAAAGTGGCCCAGGGCGGAAGTTACTAACCGGAAAAACGCGCGTCCCGAGGTCAAACGACACAGCCAAACGGTCCGGGGTTGAAGGGGGCGCCGCTGACGAGAACACCGACCTCCGGACCGAAGACCGGACCGGACCGACTGATTAGGAAAGGGGAGCGAACGAACCGGACCGACCAGCGGACCAAGATACGGGGAGTCTATCGAACAGAGCCAATGAAAGGACGGGCGGGGCCGACACCACGGTTGGTGGACCAGCCCCTGGACCTGCGCCAGGAGCGCCCTCCGTACCAGACCGCGAGGACCCGCCGGCTGGTCCATCGGTTTCCCGATAGAGAATCCGCCCTTTGGACCGACGGGCCCAGCGGGACCAGCCGATTAGGAAGGGCAGGTCCGAAAACGAGGAGAAAACGCTGGTCCGAAGGGTTCTGTAACGCCATCGGGACCTCACGATTCGTTTTTCTCCGCCGTGCCACGTCGGGGCCTACTCGTCTCCTCGATGATTCTCTTCCTCAGAACTTGATGCCGGTCACCGTTTTGGTGGCGGTGACGCCGGCTACGGAGCGGATCTTGTCCACGACTAGTTGGCCGAGGGCGTCAAAATCCCTCGCTTCCACTTTCGCGATCAGATCGTACTCGCCGAAGAGGAGGTGGAGCTCTACGATTCCTTTGACACTCAGGAGTTCGGTGTACACTTCGTGCTCCTTGGTCGGAGCGGTGCTGATCAGCACGAACCCAATGCCCACCGTGGGAACCTCACCTCAACAAGTCCGTGACATCTTTCCCAGCTCATAAGCGCGATTCAGAGAAGATTCTGTAACGTTGTCAGGACCTGACGCGCCGACTGGTCCCGTGGAGTTACAGTACCCCCGCCGCGGGGGGGACCCCGAGCGCAGCGAGGGGGAGGACCCGCGCCGCCCAATGTGAAATTTCGCGGCTAAGTCAAGTGCTCAGTTCTCCGACTGAGAATCGCCCCCGGGATCCGACGGGTCCGATTGATCAGGAACGGGGGGCTTCGAAGGTGGGCCTCATCGTCGAGCGGTTGCCACTGTCAGAACGCTCCCAAGGGCGACACCGATTCCCAGAACCGCGAAGGGCAACCACGGGGTCGACTCGAGCGGTGGCGGGTCTGCCACCGATACGACACCACACATGCAGATTACCGCATACTCTCTCAGGAACGGGCCCGTAACAGTGTTGTTGGTGAGGGTTCCCGCCCAGTCTGCTTGATGGGTGCATTGGGTATCGCCCCAACCGTCAGAAGCGTTGGTGCAATTTGCCTCCCACTACAGACTGAAGCTGAGATTGGGGAATGCGCCGAAGGTCCCTCCCCAGCCTACCCCGAAGGACCCGCTCGGACCCATTCCGTCGTAGATAGACACGAATTGGGGCGTCTGGCATAGTTTCGAGAACATGAGCGAGAAGTTGGAGTAGTAGGGGAGACCCCCCCCGCTATACAAAAAGGCAAACACCCCGCACGGAGTGGTGTTGTAAACGGACCCCGGGGTCGCGGTGTCAGACACGCCACCGTTTCGGACGAGGACGGGATGGGCCGTCGAGAGCCCGGGGACGGACCCAAGAATGAGGAGCAGGGCTATCGTGAAGATTCCCACGAGGCAGAGCGTCAAGCCAAGTCTGGAACGACCACCGTCCCCCTTCGACTCCATACGAGAGCCTACCCCGGGCTATCCGCATCCCACGTTATCAAGTTGTGTCCCCAGGCAGGCACGGCGCGGGGAGGACCCACGAGCGAAGCGAGTGGGGGGGGGACCCGCGTGAATCTTCGCGAGGCCTCCTTCCTTTGTCGGGGGGTCACGCATCTAATCCCGTAGGATCTCGAACCCGACCGGATGTTCGGAGACCGCGACTTCTGCCACACGTTGCACGGCGTGCGCGTGGCTCGCGCCGCGTGGTCCTCTGACGTCGCGCAGGAAGGCCTCCACGGCCGCGAGTGGTCCTTGCACGTCGATGAAGACCGTGCCATCGCCGCGGTTCGCCACGGTGCCGACCACGCCGTGACGATGGGCCGCTTCCGCGACCCGGGCGCGGTAGTTTACGCGCTGGACGCGGCCGCGGGCGACACAGTGCCAGTGGACAACGCAGCTCACGGACCTTTAGGCCCCAACCTGCCCAGGGCCCGGCGGACATCAGGTCCATGGGGGTCGTAACGACTGCTTGCGCCACTCTCGCGCGTCGGCGCCGAACCGTTCACCGATCAGGAGGCCCGGACTCGGTCTCCCCGGCATGTTAGGGCGGCCCGTCAGGATTTCGCCAAGGGAATGACGCGTATCAGGCTCCTATTGTGTAACGATCTCATGTTGCCTCACCCCTCGGCGGCCACTCGACGTGGTTCTGATCGATGAGGTCAATTTCAGGCCGGATGTTCGAGCGGCGTTGACTATGCCTTCCAGAGCCTCGACGTTCAAGTCGAATCCTCGAAATCCGGGAGAAATCCACATGATGCCCGTACGGCGCTGGAGATAGCCAGGTACATTCCCGGCGGATTCTCTGAAATCCAGCAACACGACGTGCAACTGAGGATCCTTCCAAGCCACCATACGTCTCCTGTGCCCAGAATCAATCGCCTCGACTCCCTCTCCGGTTACCACAATCCTCGACGGACCTGGCCCGAGGAGAAGCCCGACAACAATCGCGCAGAGTCCGACAGCTGCGACGAAGGCCATCACAACCCGATACCAATCCCCAGCCGGAAGTAGGGATGATCCAATCGTGAGGAAGTATATTCCAGCAAAAGCGCCGACCGATCCACTAGCGAACACCCCCAAACGCACGGGAAGGTCCCACCGAGAACGTGCTTCTCGTTCACTGCTCAGGTCGAATTGCTGCTCCTCGAACGCTGGCAAAGTGATTACCTAACTGGCAAGCTCGGTCGCTCCGAGTCCAAACGTGGCGGTATCGAGAAAGAATGTTGAAAAATCTAGAGTTCGCTTCAATCCCGATTTGTCCGAGGCAATCGCCACCAAATCCAAAACTACAGAAATCCCACCGAAGATGACACCCACCGCTGCTACGGCCTTTGAGTGTTGCGCGTAAGCAACCATCTCAAGAAGCGCGCCTACGAGAGCGAAAGCAAACGCGGTCACATCGAGCCAGACCACTTTTGCGCTGGGGTCGAACAAGGAGGACCACAACGCCGCCGTTGCGGTTGTAGTGGTCAATCCTGCATCAAACCAACCGATAGCGTCGGCGAAGGCTGTCCACGTGAGCTGTTGAAAGCCTTGGTTCGACGTAGCATTGCTCCACCCCTCTGTCTGGTACACAAGTGCAACGGCAATGTCGTCAATTAGAGTAGGGAGAATTGCGTAGACAACGACGCTCATAATGAGCCCTAGGACGATGTCCTGAATGATTGTGTCCGCGCCCAGCGTAATGGCGGTCAGTACGCCGATGGCAACGACTGCCGCCAAAGCAATAATCTGAGTAATTGTGAACACGGGGTCGAGGCTGGACCATATCGCTTGAGCCTCTGGCCGGGTCACGTTGTGTGCTCCCCCTTTTAGCGTCAACTCCGCCACGCTGGCAGTGGAGTTGGAGCCGTCAGCCCAAGCCGTTGCCTGAGACAAAACGGGTTGAAAGGCGGCCTTCAATAGGGCCTTGATCGCCGGAATGACCACATCATACAGGACTTGATTGAAGGCCCAAACCATCGCGCCCGCGAGGGCTCTAAGATTCGCCACGAATTGATTGGCGAGCTTAGTGATTCCCAAGTGATTCGAGAGCCACGTTGCCCCCTCTCCGACGTACGCTTCGGCCGCAGCCAGACCGTTCCACACGACTGAGATCACGGCGGTAAGGCCAATCCCATTCGCGACGCCGCTGACCGCGTTCCAAATGTCCGAGCCCACGGTTTGCCACCACGGCGGCGGAGGTGGCGGAGTATTGTAGTGCGGTGGAGCGTATGCTCCACCATTCGTGAGTGATACGTTCGCCAACGCCGATAGGACGTTCCCGGGCAGGCCCAAGGTTCCCAGCTCGGTGGTGACTGGAACCAGATTCCCCGTGAGGTTCCCCGTCCGGTTCAGGATCAGGCCGCCGAACAAGTCGTCCAATTCCTTCATTGCGCTGGAAAACCTCCCATTCCCAGCAGAGGTGACGTTGATCCAGAATACCCCCTGGACCTGACGAGACTCGTACGAACTCTCCAACGAGGGGTTCTGCGGCAGACCCTCGAACGCCCCGGAGCTCGACCCATTTTGAAGTTGGCTCGTGCTCGAGAATACCCAGATGAAATTCGGGTTCTGCGTCGTGGACGTCGGGACAGGGTTCGACCCACTTGTCTCTGAGCGACCCGACCAATCCGCAGGGGTAAATGTCACACCGGCTCCGCTCGGGATCTTGAGCGTCTCGTTCGTGTTGTTGACCAGCGCCTGGCCGAGAGGTGAATTGATAAATGCACCTCGGGGGACAAGAATGTTGTTCAGCCCAGGTTGGAGGGTCAACGGGTAATGCCAGCCACCCTCCGCTCCCACAATCCCGCTGATGGTCGTTTGGGCGCTTACGTTGAGCACCAGAAGATCGAAGTCCGGCTCCGCGGTGTAGCGCTTGAGTCCCCAGGGTACGCTTGAGAGGGTAGTGTTGTTGCCCGGTACCCACAAGAGCGTGTTCGCTGCCTCGCCGACGCGGAGAACCTTGTACCATCCGGTCATCGATGCGTTCGATTGGGAGGTGTTGAGGGAGCCGCTCGACGTACCCATCAGGTCGATTGCCTTGGAATCGATCGTGAGGGGGTGGAGGAGGGTCTTCGACGTTGCGCTTTCGTTGTCGTTCACGGAGAGGTTGAAGTAGACGTACTGGGCCGCGACCGTTACAGGAACGCTGACGACGTAGGTTCCCGTGAACTTCGCCGACGAGCCGCCCTCAACCGGCCCATAGCCGCTATAATACTTCGTTCCGGTGCCGCCGGCGCCGCTGGTAAGATAGAGAAAGGGCCCCGCTTCGTCGTTGCTCGAATGCAATGTTGCACTCCACGCAGGGATGTTGAATTGAACCACCTCGCGTGCGACGGGGTCTGTCTGCATGCCGTCGATGATCCCGTCGTTGAGGGTGCTCTGGGCAAGGGGGTTCGCCCCCCAGGAGAGCTTCCCCCAGACTGTGATTGTGCGGATTCCTTTCCATGTCCCCGATGTCGCCCTAAGCCAACCAGCGGCCCTCACCCCGCTCAAATTCTCAAATGTGGAGAGCGCTGTAGACGACCAGAGCACCGTAGCCGCCCACGGCGAACCATCACCACTGGCAAGCCCCGCGACAGGCCCAGCAGTGATGTTCGTCCGATTCTGATTACCGCTCGACGGCGTTCCACTGGCGAAGGGATTGTAAGAGGAGTTCTCGTACCGGTACTCGAAGCCTGACTTTGGCAGCTTTGCGCTGGTCGCCAACCCCAAGTTGAACGTGAGATTCCACGTGTCGAGCATGTGGCTGCCCGCCGTGTCGACGGTGGTCGGGTTCAGCCCGAACTCCTTCTCGATGAAATCGCCGACGAGACCGTTGGTCGAGTAGAGGGACGGATCGGCCGTGGCCCTTTGTTGGATGACCCCGCCGCTGACGTTCGTGAAAGTCACCGGCCACCCGTTCAGTTTCTCCACATCGGTGAGGCCATCTCCAGAACTATCCTGGAGGTAGATGAAACTCAACGGAGCGCTCGACAGCGAGAGGCTTTGACTGTCCCAGGTAAAGTTCCATACCTCCTGGACGGTATAGGACGCGTTCCCCATCATCCCGGTCAGGTTTTCGAGGAAGCCTCCCCAACCGTACTGGATGGCGATGAGGGATGGTATGGGGATTACGATACTCGAGCCGGACCCACTGGAGAGGCCGTAGGTCATCGAACCGCCGGTGTAGAGGTGCAACTGATCGTAGAGGCTGATCGCCATGGGCGCGAAGATGCCCTCACCTCCGCCGGTCTGTGTGATCGAATCGAATGGGTAGGCGATGGATTGCAGTGTGAATCCCTGGCCGAGTTCGGCCAGTGTGGTCTTGCCGTTCGATACGCTGAAACAACTTCCGATAGATTCCGTAACGGTTGCATTGAGTTCGTAGAACGCAGCGCCGAAGAGGCCGTTCAGCCCCGCCGTGAAGGTGTAGGTCCCCGAACTATTGGTTCGCGCGGCGACCACAGAGAAATTCAGGGTGGTTCCGATCTCGTAGTACTGGAGAACCCCTAAGCCTTCGGTTTTCGAGGTCCAGGTTACTGTTCCCGTATCGTTCTTCCCGGAGGTGGTCACTATGTTGTTGATGACGATGTTATTCGCGATCGTCTCGAACGTGCACGCAGCCTGATACTGCTGGGCCTCGGACGAGGTCTGTTGATTCGCTGAGAGCGTCGGCTTGAGAGTGGAGTTCCATCCGCCGGGGTAGCTCGTGGTTCTGACCTCCGCGGTGAAGTTAATGCCGACCAGCGATTTGCTGGTGTAGTTGATCCCGGTGGAGAGCACGTAACCCGTCGCGGGCGATGTTTTAGCGGTCACTGGGGCGGAAGGATTCAGAGTTTCCGTGCCCTCGGCCAGCATCGAGTTCCGCCACGCGATCGAGAGTGATGTGTTCCCCGACTGGGCGGCGGTGAGCTGGGTCACGAGGGTGGTCACAAAGGTCGCGCCTCCCGACATCGAGATTGAGGTCGGATACCCGCTCATGGGGTTCGTCTTTTGCATCGGGGAGACCAACGGGTCGCACCCGCCGCCGAACACGTGGTAGTTGACCGTGTCGAATTCCATCGTGTAGGTAGCCGTCTGGACCGCCGTCCACGAAACCCTGGAATCGGCGGAAAGGTTCTGCAGGTAGATGTTCGGTATCCACGATGACGACTTCAGGGTGACTGTCGATTGATTGTCGATGGTCACTGTGTTGTTGTACAACGTCGGCATGTCGTAGTAGTTCGTGCGCGGCTCGTAGACGACCTCCCCGTCGCAGGTGATCTCCTGCGTGCCGAAGGTCGGTGGCGGGATGTACCACGCATAGACCCCCCAGAACGACAGCTCTGCGATCGTGGGGCTCAGCATGGTCGTGTTCGACCAACCATCACTAATGTTCCCGTCGAGCGGAGTCGAAGTGTAGACGGGGGCGGGAAACAGGCTCGACGACGGGAGACTGTTCAGGAGCGTTGCGTTAACCAGTGGGTTGGCGGCGGCGATCGCTTCGACCCCTTCCGCCGCAAGGAGCCAGTCAGACTCGACGCCGAGATAGGTCACCGCCGAACCGAACCCCTCGGAGGGGACCAGGACTCCGAACGGGCGCTCCTTGCCGCCGCCGGTCGTGACGGGACCGGTATTGACGGCCGACGTGAGGGTCGCGCCACCCGCGATCGTGTATCGCTGGTTGGGACTCTGGCCCACTACCTGTTCGCCGATGTACGAGAGGGGGCTGATGCTCACATTCTGATACAAACCGGCAGTCACGTTGCGCGTCGCGTCGAGATAGGGCAGATTCATCGCTCTGCTCGCGTTGGCGGCGACTTCGCTCAACATCCCTGCCACCCCGGTCGTGAAGGTGGATACGCTGGTCGAGCCGACCAGGTTCGGACTGCTCACATTCAGCACGCCCTGTTGCATCGCGGCAACGGCGTTAGCAACCGAGAGAAACGCGCCGGTCTCCGATAGGGCGTTGCCCCCCGAGCTGGCAGGGGTTGCCCAGGTCAATAGTAAACGTTGGAACGAATCGACCGCCATCCCTACAGCTGGACGATTCCCGATCTTCCAGGGCCCTGTCCCGCCAGGTAGAGGGGCAGGATCCTGGACGATACGTCCGTCGGGGGAGAAGACCGCGCTCTCGATCGTAGTAAGATTGGTTCCGGCGGTCGCGAGCCAGGAAGCGTAGACGTAGCCGACCTGTGTTCCGAGCACCTCCGGGTCGATCATCGCCCCCGCGGTCAGGGGGAAGAGCGATGGTCCTTCCCAAATGAGGCCATCGTCCGAGGAGACGTACACCGCTCCGATTACCTGCCCCAACTGTAGGACCGTGGAGAGCACGAAGAGATTCCCTCCGACGACCGTGGCGGACACTTGGCCCAGGGATCCTCCCGGTGTGTTGAGAAACGTGGAGCCGATCGTGGAGAGGGCCGCGGAGACGTTCGTGTCGTTGAGGGCGCCGATCTTGGTGGAGCTGAAGCTTCGACCGTCGTTCCAGGACGAGTAAAACACGACGGTGTTCGACGGCGTTGAAGCGACCACTCCTTCCTCCGCGCCTGCCTGCGTCCGGAGGATCACGGGACTTGCGTCGACGACAGACCCCAGAGTCGAGCTGATGATGGTCCCACCCGGGATCGGGAATGTCGTGACGAGCAAGGTGCCGCCGCTCTCTATCGTGGTCGCCGCCGCGAATCCGTAGGGGTCGAGAGCAAGGCGGATGTCGGCGCCGGTGACGCTTCCAAGGTTCGTCCAGGAGCTCAGAGCGCTCGCCACGCCCGAGAGATAGAGATACGACGTCGACCCGCAGGTGATCCCCGCGACAACCGACGAACCGTCGGCGGCGACCACCAGCGCTGACGAGGAGCAGTTGCTCTTCGAGGAAAAACCCCCGATGTTATAGGGGGTCGACCAGCTGAGGGGGAGCGTTGGGTTCGGCTGCCCGGGAGGTCCCGGAGCGTCTTGAAGGATGTTCTGGGCGATGGAAGGGGCGAAGATCCCTTCGGAGATCTCGAAGCTCGTCGTGTAACTCAGCGGGTGAGAACTGACCACGGTAGACGCGTACACGAGAATGTACAGCGGGTTGGTCCCGATGCCTGTCGCTCCGAGCTGCGGAAGGGAAAGCGTCTGGTTGGAGGTGGCCGAAATGGCCGACTCCGGACTCGGGAAGAGCGAAGGAGACACCAAGTAAGGATAGTAAGGGGTTGAGGAGCCGGTGATGCCGGGTGGGTAGGTTGGTGGTCCCGGGCCCGAAGCCTTTGCGACACCAAAGGCGGAACAGACCATGATGAAAACCGAAAAAATCGCCACGACGGTCGCACGAACACTCGAACGAGGACCTCGGTGCCATGGATGGAAGGCTCGTCCGCGAGGGTTCTCCACGACCAGTCTAACCCGTCCGCCCCCGACAAGGCCTACAACAGGTAAAGAATTCAAGGGAATCGGAGTCTGCTCGCCTTCCAGGGTACAAAGCATTCTATCACCTCTGCAACGTCGAAAACTAGAACGACTCGTACCCCGGCAAACGGTGCCCCACTCGGCGCGGCCGCTGCCGCACGCGTCCCCGGTCGCACCCGGAACGACTGAGACCGCGCGCCCTATGCGCGCAGTCATGCAACCTGGACTTGAGGGCGGATAGCAGCCCCGATAGTTAAACGTCGCGCGGATCGTTCTCTACGTCGAAACCGTTTGCGTGACCTTCCACTCGATTGCGAGGACCCACGCCCCCACCACGAACATCGCGATCCCCGCCACCAGGCTCGCGAAGAACGCTCCCACGTTCAACTGGGACGCATCGGGAAGGCACGCCGGATCCGCCACGCACGCGTTGAAGGCCGCGAGGGCCTTCAATCTCTTACACGCGTCTACTCCAAACCCCCGTGTTCCAACCTGGGCAAGCCCTGCAAGAACTCTCGCGAATCTAGATCGTCGTGGAGCCTGAGACTTGGACCGCGCTCGTCACCGAAACTATCGCGAGCTTGAACGCTTCCGAACTTGGGAATCCTTGGTGAACGATGAGCAGGGAATCTCCCGAGTAGAAGGGTACATTCGGGAGCAGCCAGCCGGGCGTTCCACTAATGTTGCCGTAGGCGTCGAGCCAGAAGCCTGTGGATGTCGCGAGGACGGCATACCACCCGGCCACGGGACCACACGCGGCAAGCGTGAGATTCGTCACTGAGCAGGAGAGAGCGCTCGGCGGGAATGGCTGTGCGGTGGACCAGTTGACAATTGAGACTTGCGTGCTCCCTGAAGTTAGACCCCAGCCGTCCGTGGTGTTTGTCGAGTTCGCAAACCCAAGAGACAGAGGGATCGTGGTAACTACCGTAGAGCCAGACCCTGATGCGTTGGTCGTCGTCCCATAGGTAACGTTGTAACCTGCCTGCGTGCATCCCCCTACGGACCGGATCAGAGAGTACATGCCGGTTGTGTTCTGAAACTTCACTTCGTCGGTGAGGGTCGATGTCATTCCCGCGTATCCCGGGAGACCGCAGAGTTGATAGCCAACAATCCAGCCGCCCACCGTGGATCCCCAGAATTGCAGCTGCCCACCGCCAGTCTCGTAGAACTCGAACGCGTTCGGATTCGACGCGACGTAACTGGAGCCGACGATACTCCAAGCGTAGGCCGAGGCAGCCGGCGAGTCTAGACTCGGATTCGCACTGAAATTCCCGACAACTTGACCGATGAATGAACCGCACGCGGTCGTGGGTGAGATTGGGCCTGCGAGGTGAACGGTGTCGTTCATTGAGACCGCGACCATCAAGAATCGACTCTCGTTGATGTAGATCAAAGACCAGAATGGGACGACTCCCGAGCTGAACTGCCCGGATGCCAATGGCATTCGGGAGGCATTCCAGGCCGATGCGCCAGGCACGTCACGACAGAGCTCGTCGCCAATAGGGTTAAACCAGACGGGCTCGGATGACAACACGCCTAGGGCGGAGGTCAGAGTCCAGGGAGTGCCCGCTACAGTTTGAACGGATTCGCGCGCGAGCGCAGCCACCTCGCCATACGTCAGTCCGACGGGAGGTTTTGCGGAAGAGGTGTGCGAGTACCCAAACAACGAACACGAACCCCGCCGCCACGATCAGTACGACCGCGATAGATACAACAACTAGTCTGCCAGGATTCTTACGAATCTGAGGGTGCATTGAAGGAGTTCACCTGCCCAATCCATGCGGCTCGCATGGCGTCAACCTTTGGGCCTCTGTGGGGAGTGGGACTCGGCTTGTAACGGTTCGGCGTACACCCCGCCCTGCTTGCTTGCCCTTTCTGAGACGCGAATTCAGGAGGGCGCCGTATTCGACTGCCCGATCTCCCAAACGTGGGCGACCAAACCCAGGTTCGAAGAGCTGCCCCCTTCACAAAGGGCGTCAAATTCGTACCATAGATAAGCAGCTGTCGACGGCACATTGAACTCAATCGAGACTTGTTGTGATCCCGAGGCAGTGGCCGACGACGTCTCGACAATGTTGAATGAGAGGGATGGTCCAACGCTAACGCCGTCTCCGACCGGGGCCGAGGGAACAGCGGGCGAAGTCCGCCGTAGGTATGAAGTTGGGCGCGCGCGGCCGATGACGGGACTGCGAGGAGCGCGCGGGCGGAGAACGGAAGTGGGAGGCGGACAGGTAGCACGGCCAACAGACACTCGTCGCCAAGAATTTCACGGGAGAGTCTTGGCTTATTGGGGCCACATCCTTGCTAAGGAAGAGGAAGCAATGAGGACAACCTGGGTCGAAATCTGCGTGAGCGACCTAACGGCGTCAGTCGATTGGTTCTCCAGGGTGCTCGGCTTCTCCCCGGTGGAGCGCGACGCACACTACGCCGGTCTCCGGCGGGGCGAGACCACCATACTCTTGGGAACCGAAGCGGGGCCGTACTGGTCCCCTGAGCGAGCGCATATCCCCCCGGCCGGCTCGAGAGGCGGTGGGGTCGAGATTGTCCTGATCGTGGATGAAATCGACTCCGTCTATGATCGGGCTCGGAATGCGGGCGCCGACATTGTCCGACCCTTACAAGACCAACCGTGGGGATTGCGTCAGTTCTGGGTTCGTCACCCGGACGGCTACCTTCTGCGCCCTGCCGAGCGGTTACCGACTTGACCAGGGCTATGAACCCGTGAGCAAGCGCCAGCCGCGAGCCCGCGAGCTTAATGTGGGACGCGCGCGGTCGAGGGGCGACCGCAATGAGCGCGCGGGAGGGACCGCCCAGTTCACCGCCCTAATGTATCAGCTCGGTCTTCCGCCGATCCGATGGGTCTGCCTGTGACGCCTGACGAAGCGAAAGGGCCAGGGAGGCAACGAATGTGACCGACGGACTGGTGCTCTCGGCCGGCGAAGGACGCAAGATTCGAGGTTCTGGTGTGACGCTCATGTTGGGCGCGGATCGGTCGAAGAAGTGGTCGGTGTTCGAGGTCGAGGTTTCGCCCGGGTTCGACGTGGGGGCCCACCTCCACCGCGAAGCCGAGGAACTTTTCTACATTCTCGATGGCGATCTCGACCTGCTCGCGTTCGAGCCGCGCATTCGCACGAAGGGCGACTGGCGCACTTGGGAATCGAATACGGGGGCCAAGGCGGTTCGGGGCGGCCCGGGAAGCGCCATGTTCGTTCCGGCGGGATGCCCACACGCGTTCACCAACCCAGGAACCACGACGGCTCGGATGCTCTTCCTAGTCAGCCCGTCCGGTCACGAGCACTACCTCGATGAGCTCGGCGAGTTGCTCGGAACCCGAGGGCCACCAGACCAAGCCGCGATCGTGCAGCTCCGCGCTCGTCACGACATCGAGCAACTCACACCGTTGATTCCGGGACGCGGTTCCGGTCCCGCGGGCCGGCTCCCGGTGTAGAGTTGACCCGGACTACGCGAGGTCGGTGACCGACTGGGAGGAGCGCTGCGGCCGCGCAGGCTTCATGAAGGGCGCGCGCGGCCGATGACGTGACCGCGGTCAGCGCGCGGCGAAGCGGGCAGCGAGGCGAACTATTGACCCTCTTCGAGCGAGCTGAGGCCTACGGCCACGTTGCCTCCGCGGCTCTGAACGCTGTACGTTTGAACTGGACGGGTCGAGCGACGGACGAATATGTTCCCGCCGACCACGGCTCCGGAATCCAAGCGGAATCGCGCGCCGTGTTTGTCGCAGGTGATTACCCCGTCCTTGACGGAACCATGTTCTAAGGGGGCGCTCCTGTGTCCGCATTCTGAGGCGAGTCCGTAGAGCTGACCGCCTGCGTTGAAAATCGCGACGGCTCTCCCCTCAACTACGACCCGAGTCGACTCCCCCGGGGGTGGGACCAACGTATCGGTCAGGACCCACCTCGTGCGGGGTTCCTCGGTCGGCGCGTCGTTCGTAGGGGGCTGTGGGAGATGTACCGCGGCTGTTTCGTCCATCGCGTCCATAGTTACCTGTAGACCGTCCCGAGGGTCAGATCCGCCGACGGGATTCTGGTCTGGACCCGACAACGATTGCTAACGATTGTCGGATTCTTGCAAATCGACGAGCCAGGTCGGAACCCTCAAAGGAGGCAGCGGTACTTGCGGAGGGACGTGACCCGGCTGCCGTTACAACCCGAGACACTCGATATCGACATCCTCCGCGAGATGTACCGCGAGGGGGCGGTCACCCTAGCGGGCGTTGACCCCCGGCTGAACGCGACCCGCATTGCTCGAAAAATCCGCGTGCGGCGAGCTCGGGTCGCGGGTCGACTAAAGGCATGGAGCGACAGCGGATTCCTCCGGCGGTACGACGTTTGGGTCAACCCCGCGCTATTCGGGTGGCAGGGGGCCGGACTGAACATCCGGGTCCTCCATCCGCGCGCAAAGGCCGAGCTGTTCTCCCGTCTCGCAGTCCTGGAGGGGGCGGTCTGGGGTGTCGAGTTCCTCGGGGAGTGGATTACGTTCAGCGTGGTCACCCCCGACGCCGCCGCCCTGGAGCGAACGCGCAGGCTCATCGGTGGGCTCGTCGGAGTGCGGGAGGTGGACGTACCGCTGCCTTGGAGGGTGCTGCCACCGATGCGCGAGCTCTCGCCTCTTGATATCCGGATCGTCCGAGCCCTCCGTCAAAACCCGACTGCGATGTTGAGCACGACCGCCGAACGGGTCGGGATCTCGACGCGGACGATGACGCGGCGGTATGCGAATCTCGTCGAGAACAGGGACGTCTGGTTCGTTCCGGTTTTCGACTTCCGGGCGTTGAGCTACCCAGTGGTCGCTCTGGGGATGACGCTCCGGGCAGGGATCGACCGCAACTCGATCCTGCGACGCATCCGGACGAGATACCCTCTCTCCCTCGCATTTGGTGAGATGCCGGGACCCGGGCCCGAGGCAGGCGGCTTCCTCTGCTTAGCCATGCCTCCTTCAGCGGCCCACTTGGAGGAAGTCGAAGGATACGTCGCGTCAATCGAGGGTGTCGAGGAGCTCGAGGCGAATGTAGTGGTCCGGTTGCATTCCTTCCCCGACTGGTTCGACCGGCAACTCGAAGCGCTGGCGCGACGCCCCTCGTGAGTCTTGAACGACGCGAGAGCCATCCTTCGCGCGAACTTCGAGAGGAGCGCGCGCGGCCGATGACCTTGACCGCGATGAGCGCAGCGGCGCGACGAGTCTAAAACTTGAATCGCCGTCGTTCCGTGAACGTTCTACAAGATTGGCGAGGACACCGAGTAGGTCAGGGTTCCGTTAACGGTGGCGAACCCGCCCTCGTACGAATAATTGACCGGGGCACTTAGACAGAACTCGTACGCCCCGCTTGAGATTCCGGCAATCGTGCCGGAGATGGTGCTGTCCCCGAAACTCCGGAACGCGGTAACGTTGGTGGGTCCCGTCACGGTGAGAAAGATCACGTTGCCGTTCAGGAAGTTCGCGGTGAACGTGTAGCTTCCACGATCGCCAAGGGTCGACCACGCGCACTGACTCTCCGACACGTTGTACGGAAGGAGGATCTGAACCGAGTTTTGTTCTGACAGTGAGTGAGCCACCGGAACCAAGGCGAGGAATCCGAAAGTGGCAATCGCAACAACCGCCACGACCACGCTCACGACGGAAAGCGGCGAAGAACTGCGGCGGTTGGGCGGACCGGCCGTCGGCATCATAGGCGCGTTTCAAACTGGAAAGAAGGACAGATGCGAGATGAGGGTTCCATCGATCGCGCATAGAGCGCCCCGTGCATCTCTCCAACCGCGGGTTCAAAGTGGGTCGCGCGCGACCGATAGCAGGACCGCAATCAGCGCGGGGGTGTAGGGGCCGCAATCGTTCAGTTTCCCCGTCGTCACTAACGCTGAAGCCAGCCGTGGCATCACCGTCCGCATGGCTCTTTCCGACGGCGTTCGCCTTGGGCACGTGAACATCGAAGTGACCGACCTGGCGCGTGCACGTCGATTCTACGATCGGTTTATGCCGGTCCTCGGATTCGTCCGAATGTCGCCCTCCGACCGTTTCTGGCTGGGATATCGGAAGGGCCGCGTGGCGCTATGGATCACCGTTAGCCGCCCAAGGCGCGTAACTCGTCGATCGCCCCATATTCCCACGGACGGTGTAAAAGATCCGATATCTGACCACATCGCCTTCCATGCGCCTTCCTCTCAACGAGTCTTCGACCTTGAATCAGCTCTCAGGCGCAAGGGATTCAGGCCAGTCTACTCGACATCGAAGCAACAGGCGCACGGTCCATCATGGTACACTTCGAACGCATGGAGTGACCCCGACAAAAACGTCCTGGAGATTTACGCGCTCACTCGTCGTTGAGGGACGCGAGAACCGTTCTCTGCGCGCCCTTCACGAGGGCCGCGCCGGCCGAAGGGGGACCGTGATCGGTGCGAGTGCGCCTGAAAGCTACAGCACGCTGCCCCAGGTCTCGCAGACCTTGCAACGGCACTCCTTGGCGTCGGAGGGGGTCCCACTCACGTCGTGGTGTTCCCCGCCAAGTCGACACTCCGTGCATGCGGAGTGGCCAAGGCAGTCATGGGGCTTGTCGGGTTGGCTGGGACGCTTCGGCACGAGCCACTAAGAGTTACGTTCTGAGGGAAAGACCTTCCGTCGGAGTCTGGCATTCGGATTCTTGACGAGCGGCGCACGTGTCCGAGGGAGGACCGCGATCGGCGCGCGGGATGAGCGAGGGTCTTCGCGAGCTTTATGAGCGGACCGCGCGGTCGAGGGGGACCGCGATGAACGCAGGCGGCCGCGACTCGGCCGTGTCCGCGATCTGTCGCTCGTTCAAGCAAGCCGTTGGCGTGGTCGATAAACCGTCCACCTAACGGTCCCGCCGGGCCACACAACTCGAGTCGTTCCGGACTCCATGTCCAAGGGTACCTCTGAGGCAACTTTCTTCAATGCCTCGGCCGCGGCTTCGTTCAATTGCACCCAGGCGCCGTCCGAAAGGTCCAGACTCCTGAAAACGCGACGCCCGTTGGGTGACGTATTCTCCCGAAGGATCACACGGAAAGCAGGGTCATCCCAAGACACTGCCTTGGTGGCGTCATCCTCGTACGCAATCTCGAACCCTACCTCCGAAAGACCGAGTTTGAGGGGGACGAGCCGGTTCACCAGACTTCGGGGGCTCTGCGCCTTGACTATCAGGAAGGTCAAGAGGGGTAGTGCTGCGAAAAAGGCGGCGACTGCAAAGTGAGGCCACGCCGGACTCCGCGCCGGATGGAGAAGGGCTAGGCAGAACCGCGAAGGGCTCGCAAAACGCGATGACGAAAGCGAACGGGACCCATCGGGTCCGATTCCATCGGCTAGAGGCGGCTTGGGCTTCGCCCAAGGGGTACCAATTTAGACTCACCGACGGCCTCTCGCGGGTTCTGGTGGACATGATGCCGGCCCATTAGCTGGCCCCCGCCCGACCACCCCCTTCATGGAGGACGCGCGCGTCCGATGACGAGAACGCGAGGAGCGCGGGCGCCGAAACACCTTGGTGGGACCGGTACCAACCTCGCGCGGCGTCGTGCGCACCGTCCGCGTCGGATTCGCTCGATAGAAACCTAGAAGGTCGGGCAGTCACTAGTATGAGCGGGCCCATGGCCGCTCAGAACGCGGTTACGTCAGAGCAGACCATGCTGACCGCGTGGAGGCGGGACTACCGTCTCAGCCTCGCGCTTGTCGTGGCGGGCATCGTCATGGTCGTGGCCATCTCCGCCTTCAGTTTCTGGGCCAACTGGACCGGGAGCTACCCCACGTCATTTTGGGGGGGTCTTGCAATCGATCTCATCGGAACCGCCGGGTACATGTTGATCTTGCTGGGCGGGACCGTCGCTTACTACCATTGGAGAGGCCTCCGACTGAGCGCTGGCACCGCCTGACCGGGCTCACCCGGGAATCGATCGAAGAGCGCCCTGTCCGAGCGAGCCCCCGCCGGCTTGATGTGGGACGCGCGCGGACGATGACGGGACCGCGAGGAGCGCTAGAGGGCGCGAGCCCTAGAACGCTCGCTCACGCGGTCGACGTCTGCTCGAAGACGAATCCACCCAGAGGATACGCACTACCGCCGCCGGCTGGATACATGTCCCAAGTCCCCTGGTCGTCGGTTACCGGAAACACGTAGGTAACGGTGATCGACAGCGATGCGGCGGGCACAGCGGATGGGAGCGCGCTAGGAATCACCTCAACGGTGCCGTTCAGCATTCGGATCGGCACACCGAATTGGATCTCGGGGAGCTGAATACGGAGGCCCAGCCCGATGAAGTCGTGACCGACGTAGAAGGGGCCGGTGACGGATGGCAGTATGTAGGTGGAAAAATTGTACACGTTTCCAAGGGTGATGCCCCCACTCCCGGAGGACGACCATGAGAACGTTGCAGACGGTGTGGCGGGGTAGGACGCATTGATCTCGACGGACGCATTGTCAGACGAGGGGAGTTCGGTCGGAATCTCTGAGCGTTCACCTACACCTGCGGGGGTGGTTGGCACGACGGGGCAGCCAGTGCAACCCCCCCAGATCTCGTCGGAGGTTGCAGCCCGATTGGGGGGCAAGCGACACTCTCGCCCCGGCCCAGGATGGTCGTCGGGGTCTCCGCGACTGCGGTCCAATTGTAGTCCACATCAGCATACGTCGTCGAGTTGATCGGTCCATTCGGACCTCCCGCGGTCGTGTAGTTCACAGCCCCCAGGTACGTGGTGTAGCTGTAGCTCCAATCGACGAGGCCGCCCGGAGGCTGGATTGCGATCGCTAAGGGAACCGCAACCGATCCACTCTCACCGACGACCCGCCCCTGAGCGCACCCCCGGTGAGTTATGCCGATCCCAAAGGTTGCGGCCGGAATCGTTGCCCCCAAGGCGATACCGATCACAATGGCAACAATGAAACGTCTCGAGACTCGAGGTTGCGACAGGAAACCGGCGCCGACGACGCCTCTCCTCCGCTCGATGCGGCGATGGGAACGCATCGTCCGCGAACCTTCGAACGTCAATCCGCTACCGCCCTCATAAGTGAAACGTGAGACCGACATGACTGCGAAGCGTAATCTCGGAGCCTGTCGGCGGCGACCGGGGCGCAGTGCGCGCTCGCCGAGACTCAGCGAATCCGTGGCCAGTCCGATGACCGATTCGGACGACGAGGGCGGCCGTGGCCGCGCGGGCATTATCCGCGACCCGCGCGGTCGATGGCGGATCGCGATGAGCGCGCGGGTCGAGGGCAAGGAGATACCGCGTCTCCAGCGGGAACCCGCCGGTTTCAAAGGTGCTTAAGTCATTGGACGTGTCTTTCGCGTGGATGCGCGCTATGAAACTGACTCGGAACGATGCCGCAAAGTTCGACCTGGACGAATTCCTTTCGAGACCGCTCTTCGCTCACCTCTCGACGGCCTCTTCGGATGGACCACGTGAATCTCCATGCTGGTTCCTCTGGGACGACGGCGCGCTCTGGATCATCGGCGAAACAACAGTCAACACGTTCTTGACCCGGATCAGGCGGGACCCGCGCGTGGCGGTCGGAATCGTGGATTTCGATGTCCGGACGGGGAATGTACAACACGTCGGAATTCGCGGAGGGGCCACAATCCAGCCGTGGGACCCGGCCCGGGCTGAGCGCCTCTTGCGTCGCTACCTCGGTTCCGAAACTTCAAAATGGGATCCCCGGTTTCAGTCAAACCTTCAGCCGAGCGATGATCGAGTATTGGTCAGGGTGAATCCTGAGACAATGGTCGTACGCGACCAGTCCTATCAACCCCCCCCCCACGACGATGAGCCTAACTTGACAGAACTCGGCAAGTGTTGAGCCCGCGTCCTGAACGAACCCGATTCGCGCCCCCGCCGGCTTGATGTGGGACGCGAGCGTCCGATTGTCTGACCGCAATCAGCGCGCACGACGAGGAACGACCGCGATGACCGCTAACGAGAGACGCCGGCGAAACCCTCGCCGGGACGGCAACCCCGCCGGGCCCATCGGACCGGATAGAATTCGGATCGAACCGATGAGCGACGAAGAGTTCCAAGTGTCTCGGAACCACACCATCCCCGAACTCGCCGCGGATTACGTGCGCCGGGGTATCTGGGCGGAGGGCGCGGCTCTGGAGACGAGTCGAGAGGAGTTCGCCCTGCTCCTTCCCCAAGGACTCGCCACTCGAGGCAAACATCTTCGCAACATCCTCGACAATGAAACGGGTCGGTGCGTGGGTGAGGTCTGGTACACCGTACAAGAGAAAGGCGGCAAAGTGCAGTTCTGGATTGACTGGATCGGGATCGAACCGCAGCACCGGAGGCGGGGTTACGCGACCCGGACCCTTCGGCTCCTGGAAGATGAGGCCCGCGGGTTAGGGGCCGACCGGACTGGACTGAGTGTCTGGATGGACAACCCCGGTGCGATTGCACTCTATAGGAAACTTGGCTACACGACTGCCAACATGCGCATGATGAAGCTGTTGAATCCGCGGCCGCGAGGGCCTCCGCCTGCGAGAGCGCGAAAACGGACCGGGATCTGAAATCAGACGCGCGCGTCCGAGGGAGGAGCGCGATCAGCACGAATGCCTCCGGAAACTAGAGAACGCTGCCCCACTTTTCGCAGGCCTTACACCGACATTCCTTGGCGTCGGAGGGAATGCCGCTCGCGTCGTGGTGTTCCCCCCCGAGGCGACATTCCGTACACGCTGAGTGGCCGAGACAATTGTGGGATATGTCGGATTGGTCGGGACGCTTCGGCACGGCCCGTAGGGTAGAGCCTTCTCGGCCTTGAACTACTGACCTTTGCGTAAATGGGTTAATATCCGGCCTGCACTATCGCCCTCGGCATGGGGCGATGGGCGCTGCGCCGTCGTGACACCGCCACTCTCGAGGAACGTCGGCTGAACGGACTCGCGCTCCTGAGGTCGGGGCTGTCCCAGGCTGAAGTGGCCCGACACTTGGGAGTCACGCCGGTGGCGGTCTGCCGCTGGAAGAGCGCGGTGGATCACGGGGGCGCGCAGGCTCTTCGAGCAATCCCTCGGTCCGGTCGGCCTCCGCTCGTAGCGCGGGAGCACCAAGCGGTCCTGCCCGACATCCTGGCGAAGGGAGCGCTCGCCTACGGGTTCTCCACCGACCTCTGGACGATCCCGCGCATTGTGAAGGTCGCGGAGACCCAATGGGGTGTGAGCTACTCGCAGACCGCCATCTGGCGCATGTTGAAGCGCCAGGGGCTCTCCTGGCAGCGGCCCCGACGCCAGGCGCGCGAGAAGAACCTCACCCAGGTGAGGAACTGGCGCCGGCGCTCCTGGCCTCGCTATAAAAAAAAGCCCGACGGCGAAGGGCCGTCGTAGTGTTTGTCGACGAGAGCGGCTTCTCGCTCATCCCGTACGTCGCGAAGACCTGGGCTCCCATCGGTCAGACCCCGGTGCTGGTCCATCAGGGTCGCTGGCCGAAGTTCTCAGCGATCAGCGGGGTGACTCCAAGGGGTCGCCTCTACTTCCGCGTCCGCGCTGGGACGATCCGCGGACCCCAGGTGGTGGCGTTCCTCCGTCACCTCCTGCGGCACATCCGCCGACGGCCGATCATGGTCTTCTGGGACAGCGGACCCCACCACCGATCGAAGCTCGTTCAGGCGTTCCTGGCCACCCAGCCCCGCCTCGAGGTCCACCGGTTCCCGGGCTACTCGCCCGAGCTCAACCCGGACGAGTGGGTGTGGAGCCACCTGAAGAGGCACGAACTCGCGAGCTACACCCCTCACGATGTACGCGAGCTCCGACGAGGGGTCCGGCTCTCGGTCGTGCGGATGCGCGTGCGGCCCGCACTGATCCGCTCCTTCGTCGCCGCCAGCCACCTCTACGACTGAGCGACTAACGATGACGACTCAGGAGGTTCTCGGTGGTTCTCTCTCGGAGAGTGTTAAGCTATTTTGTCCGGCATCAGTAATTCCTCGTCCCGCCTTAGGGATGCGGGGCGCGCGCGGTCGATCACTGACCGCGGGGAGAGCGTCCTCCCGGCGTAGATAGAAGTAGACCGTCGGCCTACTCCTCCTGTTCTTTGCCAGGACGAGAAACCGGGTCTCGCTCCTGGAGCAGGGATTTGAGCACTCGCGAAGCCTCTACTGCACCGTCCGTCATGGTGGTCGCTGGCGATGAGGAAACTCGGCTGCTGCTGAGAGGGCTCCTCCGGCTTCATCACTTCCGGGTCGATGGGGAGGCAGAAGGAGCCAGCCACGCGCTCGAACTCCTCCGCGAGCGCCGACCCGGGCTCTTGGTCGTGGACGTGAATCTGACCGAGGGAAGCCCGCTGGCGTTGGTCGCCGACGCGCGGACGATAATTCCAGAATTGAGAGTAATCCTCATTGCACCCGCCTCGCGGCCCCCCAAGCTCCCCCGGACGCAGCGCACCGGCCGGACGTCGTGTTGCTCCGGCCATTCCGGATCCTTCAGTTCGCGGAGGCCCTGCGGCGAGGGGATTCGGGGCCCCCCGCGGTGGCTTCCCCCGACTCGCCATCGTAAGTGAGAGCTCGCGGCGAGCGGTGCGAGCGAGTCGCGAACCCGTGTCCCCATTATGCTCGGCGAGCCAAGCGAGGGCACGTTCGCGCGGAGCGCGGACGCGAGCTCAATGTGGGACGCGCGCGGTCGAGGGGCGACCGCGATGAGCACACATCAGGTAAGGCCCCTCCCGAGAGCACTCAAATCCATTCGTCACATCGAGGACGAGATTGTCCGACGGATCACCGTCTCCTGAAAGCGTCGCCCTAACCGAGCTCGACTTGATGTGCCGGGCGTGTCTGGATTCTTGGAACGACCTGATTCAAACGGTTTCCACCACCGGTCACTTGCTCACATCCCAACCCGAACCGCAAGCGTGGAATCGCTGGGCTCCCGTCGACCGCCTGCTTGGACTCGTAAACCGCGTCGAACGGGTACTAGTCCCGACACGGGGAAAAGACTCGGAGGAATCCTACAGATTCCGACTAACGGTCGCCGAACTCCTTCGGACCCTGACGGGGGGGCTGACGCTGTCCCAGAACGACGTTGCGGAAGTCCGAAACGTGGTCGAGCATTCGGACGAGTACCTCTTCGAGTTCGTTCGGTCCAACCACGGCAAACGTCTCGCGGCGATTGTCATAGTTTCGAGCGAGGATGCGAAGATTGACGCCGATATGGTTCCCATACGATACCTCGATCCATTTTCTGGAGTGTGCATCGTATTCGGACGGCACGTGAACCTCCGCACCCTCGTGGACGGAATCCGCCGTCTGAAACTCGCGTTACCAGCGAAGAGACTGAGGATGGAACTCCAGACCCCCGAAGGTGGGCGGTCTTAGCTCAGACGGCCGATTGGCGGATCAGAAAAGGGACGGGGTTGGTCAGACCGCCTCCGGCTACGGGGGTGCGGGATTCGGGCGACCGCCGCGCGGGGCTTTATCTGCGAACAGCACGGCCGATGACAGGACCGCGAGGAGCGCGCGGGCCAAGTGAAAGGAAGGCGGGCGCTAAGGGGTTCGGGGTGGGCGATCCCCGCGCGCCAAAAGATTGAGCCTTGGAGCCCACCGATTCTCGGTAACTAGCAGCACGAGTGCCGCCACAATACCCGCCAGAAGGCCGACCACCACCCCCCAGAACACTCCAAGTACGGTGGTCGTCGCGAAGTAGATTCCGCCAAAGACTGCCGCTGCGACAACTGCAACGAACCCCCAGGCAGCTGTCTGTGCGGGAAGGACCCGAACCTGCAACTGAGGAGGAGGCGAGGGGTAGACCTGGACCTCGATAGGGGTGGACGGGGCGGGCTGAACATGGACCTTGATCGAAGGCGGAGGCGATGGTGGGACCACGACCTCTATTGGACTCTGAGGTTGGGGGACCACTGTGGCAGTCGGTGGTGCTGTCGTAACCGGGGGTATTGGAGGAGACGCCGGGGAAGCTGAAGGGCTAGCTCGGCGGCGCCTCTCCCGGGGCCGATTCTCCTCCTCGATCGCCGCAATCACGCGTTCTACGAGCACGTCGCGGTACGCACCGGAGGGCATCCCATGCTCTTGACAGATGGTCCGTAGTTGCCAGACGCTCAGGAAGGCGACGGCTTCCGCGGGGTCAAGATCGTCGAGATTCAGGAGTTCGCCGACGATTTCATCCTTCGTCCGCGAGACCGGGAGGTCGTGGTCTCGGGCGATGGCCTGCAGTTCCTCCTTTGAGAGGTAATCGGAGAGTATCTCCTCTACTAGCCCCACAGGTCGGGGAGTAGCACCGTCGGATAAGCCAGAATCGGAAGTGCTGCTCAGACGATTAAGTCCGACGCGGGAATCGAGGGCGTAATGCGTAGCAAGCTCGTGAGTGTGACCCGGGACGTTCCCGATCGATGACCTGACTACAACCAGCGCGCGGACGAGGGGCGGGGGAGCGGAATCACGCTCCGCCGTAGATCGCCAAACGCGGAGGGCGGATCGAGACTGGGATCTTCCTACCGAGGCTCGAAGTCAGCGCCAAATGCGATGCTTGGAGCGGGCGGGTTTGCACTTGGGGGCCCCAAGGCACGGGTCCACCCAATGGTTCCACGCGTCTCCATCCTGCCGATGGTTGACCTAAGAGCTTGCTCCACCTCGCGCAGATTTCGGTGCCTACCGGCGACCCAGAGTTCCAGCGTGTCCTCGTCGAGCCATCGAATGGCACCGTCCCGCAATACCGCCGTCCGGCTGGTGGCCGAGCCAATCTCTAGCGAGACATACTTCGTGGCACCGCTTTCTCGAACAAAAGTGTCAATCATCTCGTCGAAGTGAAGCAGTCCCCCGCGAGCGTCGTCCTCGCCTCGGGTCGTCGTTTGGAGCGGCGACGAGTTCGAAACACCGAGCAGTTCTCTGATTGCCCTGCCTCTATCAACTCGAGCTTGAACCTCAGACTCGGATTCGCGTCGCTGGTGAGCCTCGGAGGGCCACAGTATCGACTCGATCACTCCGACGGCAGCGAGGAAGGCTTGGATATCGCCTAGTATGGGGCCTACGGCATTCCCTACGGCCTTTACTTTGGCCTCGAAAGCCTCTCGTTCGAGCTGGAGGGGAGGTACACCTTCTCTGAGGAGCGCGGCGACTTCGTGCGCACGTTCTCTCCGCTCGGCCACTCTTCGCTCGAGCGATTTGAAGGCTGATACTGCGGCGGAGCCTTGAAACTTGAGCTCAATCGAGTACGGTAGGGTCCAGTTTGGCCAAACGGTCGGAGCTCCCGGTGACATCTTCCTCCGATTGAAATCAACGTGGCTCCGGCGACTCCCCATCCCGTTCGAAGAGCTTGTCTGTCGGCTCCATGTAGAGCGTAGTCGTGTAATGAGAGAGCTTCGCGTACTCGCCTGCCTCCAAGGCGAGGGCGAGATCCTTTGGCCTTCGGTACCCGAACCTCGAACAGAAATCTCCCCCGTAGGTGGCGTGAAGGAAATGCGCGACTGTCGCGAAATTCACTCGCGCGGCTCCTTCGCCGGATTTCCTCCTCGCAACGAAGAATTCCCTGAGGTGCTGTAGTAGCTCTGTATCTACCTCACTAGATTTTCCGACCGGATTGCTGGTGATTCGCTCCATCAGCTCGAGTACGCCCTTGACCTCCTTCGAAACGGTGTCTTCGCTGAGATTCGGCTGGGGAGTGTCCTCGTCGTCTTCGTCACCCTCCTCTTCTTGAGGGATGAGTGCTCCCTCGTCCATTTCTTTCGGGTGTTCTGCCGGCACCGGCGAATCCTTCGCTCGCGTGATGGTGTCTAGTGGAGGTTGAAAAACCAAATCGTCGTCCACGAACATGAAGGCAATTCTTCCGAACTGTGGGATTTCCTCAGATTGTGCTCTTTCGAAGGGAAACTTGTCGTTCGTAAGAATATGCACCGTCTCCCCCGGTCCCGGTACCGCTTAGCGAACGACCAGATCAGGTCGTCCGCATCTGTCCCGGCGGGAACTTGTTGAATCTGCCCGCGGGCGATCAACTCCTCAAAGCCTGCTTTGTCGTCGATGTTGTGCCTCAGCGATGCATCGGCAACTGCAATCGTCTTTGCCTCCCTTGACCCCAATTCAAGCAGAACCAACCGGACGTACCTTATCTTAGGCCTGGTCCCGTGACTTTGGGGCCCGTACGCAACATTGGCAACATCCACAAGTACGGTGGGAATCTGATTCCCGCTATCCTTCCGTTCGCTCGTCGACCCTGCATTCGTCTCGCTCTTTGCCCGTTTCGCCTCTTCTTCTGACATACCTTTCTTGCCTGAAGGGAGCCACCCCGTTTCTCGATCCGTGCTAAGATCCAATCTCATTCGCCCTCACCAAGGGACTCATGTAGCAGGCGAAGAAAGTGTCTTGAAAATCGTGAACAATCCAGTTAATTGTTACTCAAGTTTTAACAAGCTAACTTTTGTCGCTTCAATGCTAAATGTTCTCAAGATACTGAAACCTAGATTTCGGTATTCCCTGAGTGCGGCTTGCGAATGCAGACGAGGTCTCACACCTCTCGAACGATTTCCGGATCTGTCCCCTCCAGCAGGGAGGAAGAGGTGCGGACCTATAAACGTCGCTCCGTGAATCGGTGGTGAGTGTGCGAAGCGTCAGACGATGACCGAGCCTAGGGTCATCGTCCGGTTTCGACTAGCCCGACCGCGGGCCGACGTAGAGCCGCGTAGATCGCACGGTTGGGAATTCGTCCCAGTCAATCCTTGTCGCCTCACGATCCTGTAGTCGAAGGAGGTGTTCGCAGAGTGCGTTGGCGAGGTCACGCTCGGCCTGTGCGACAGTCTCCGCGTGAACGAGAATCTCAGGGAACCCTTCGACGATTCCGAGGAATGAGTTGGGGCCCGCGTCGCTATCTCGCGCATCGAGGATGCGTAGCCGGAACTCGAACACGGATCCTCCGCGAGGCGCGCTCCACCTGTAGTCAGTACCGACTCGGACCGGAGTCGCGAACGCGCCACGACAGCCCCGAACGACTCACCCGCGTCCATGTCGTGGAGCTTCGCGTGGAGCGCCCGGAGCGCGAGCACTTTCTGCTCGAGGTCATCGAGGATGATCCGATTCACGCGCGTGCGGAGCTGCTCCCCGGTCTCGCCGTCCTTCGCGTAATCCGCAAACCCGCTGCGCGCGGACTCGAACTGGCCCGCTTTGAAGACGAGCTGGCTGGAGGCCCAGGAGCGGCCTGCCTCGGGGCTTGGCGACGCTTCCGCATCGGAGTGCGCGACCTCGCCCTTCTCGCGCGCCTCGCGCAGCAGCTCGCTCGCGGGCCGAAAGCCTGGGACCGCGGAGGCGTCCTCCTTGGACTGTCGGGAGCGACCCTGGTAGCTCCCGTAGTCGGGCGAGTGCTCGCGGAGATACGCGGGGTACGGCCTCGCGGCTCCAAAATCGACCACGTAGCGGATCTCCGGGTCGCGGGGGATCGCGTGACCGCATCCGCAGGCGCACTTCCTCGGGAAACGGTTCCCCGTGACCGTGCGGAGGCGGGAGACTCCGTTCTCGTCGGGCGTTCGGGTGATGTCTCGCTCGCGGCTGATGATGCTTGGCTGCGTCGTTTCACCTCGCGAGAGCAGGTGAAACGATGCGCGGCAACCGCCGCAGAGAAAGAGCCATCAACTCCGTTGAATATCACGACGCGGGAATCGTACCGATGATGCGGACGCCTCGGCACTTTAGTCCGAGCGGCTCAATTCTGTCCGGAGTTGTTGTAGGAGTTGTCGCTACCATCCTGATATTGGCGACGTCCCCGGGGCCGCCGGGCATTCAATGGCCACCGGCGAACCAAGTCGAGAACAATTCCGCCATGTTCCAGCCACGAGGTTGGGTTGTCGTGGGAGTCGGCCCGGTGGCATCCGAATGCAGCACGTTGCTGGTCGACCTCGATTCCGCGGTGCCAGCGAATCTGTGGGTCGTGGCCGCGATGCACAACAGCGACGTCAACAACACAACGCTCACGTCCGCCTATTACTCGTCGGGTGCGATGCCGGTAGAGCACGTACACGCGGTGGTTCAAATCATGGATCCGGCAGCGGGAGTCGCGGTGGCGGTCTTCAACCCGAGCTACAATGAGTCGGGACGCGTTTCGTTCGGCTTTGTTTTTTCGGTCCCCAACTGTCCTTGATTTTGCTACTTCGCGAAACCGCGGGTTCGGTCGGCGTGGGTCGCTCTGGCGTTGGGTACTGCATGCTGGCTTGCTGCATCGCTCGTTCCTCGCGAAGACGGGGAACGAGCGATGCGCGGCTCGTCACTCAGGACAGCCCTAGAACTCGCCTCAGGATCTCGTTGATCATGGCCATGTCGGGGCAGCTTCCGAGCTGACGCATTAGCCGCGACTCTGGCACTGTCGCAAGATTGTCTAACGCGATGACCGAGTCTGTTCGAAGTCCCATCGCTAGGCCTTCAGGGCTAACCATCCGGACAAGCGGACGCGTGGGACCCGTCGTCTCGACGGTGGATGTGATCGCGGCGACCAGCACGTCCGGATACGGGCCGCGAACGTCCGGATCTTGGACCAGGAGCGCCGGGCGCGGTTTCCAGGTGCGGAAGTCGATGTTCGGGAACTCGACGAGGTAGACACAGCCCCGGCTAAGCTTCGCGGTCATAGACGTCCATCCTCGGGTCGTCCCACTCACGGGCGAACGAGGCCAACCGCGCGCGGAGTTCCCTCGCTTCGTCGGGGCTCATCCCAAGCTCGGAAATCGGCCGACCCTTCGCGGGGCGTTCGTCTCCGTGGGCCGGCTTCGCGGCTGCGGACGCCATGACTCTGGTGCCATGTCGACCACCGCCCATAATGCTTACTTCGGTACCCCAGTCCACGCTTTTTTACTCCACACGTAGGAGCCGCGGAGAGGCAATTCGCCTAGAAAGCCCGGCACCCTCCCACGTTGGACGAGGGGCAAAAGAGAGGCGTCCGGGGCAGTCGAATCGCTGGCTTTGAACCCTTTCCGGCTCAAAACCCCCCGTGTCCATTGTCGCCCAGTCTCATTTCCGGCCCAACCCCTGGCCAGCACAGCTTTCCGGAAGATCCACCAGCTGAGCCGATTACGAAGCGGCCAAGGGACGTGATAACTGAACCCTCGGGGGCATCTGATTCCTTCGCCGGAAAAGGGGGGCTTTCCGGGGGGGACGGGTGGTCGAGCCGCCGTGCGTGTGAGCCTCGCTTTCCTCGGGGTCGTTGGTCACTCCGTCGCGACGGGGTATCTCCTCCCCGAGAACCCGCCGGCACCGGCGGGCGATTCGCCTATCGTCCGCCTATGAACGGATGTGCGGGATAGGGTCGCCTAAACAGTAGCCGGGAGAGCGACACACCCATGAAATACTGCGTTGCCGGCTCTCTCTGTTGTATCCCGATTCGGGCGGATGCGGTGAGCGCTCTCCTTCGTTTGCCTCCGGAACTTGTCGAGTTCAGTCTGCGAGAACCGCCGAGGTCGTTACTCATCCGTGGGGAGCCGGGTGCGGGCAAATCGACGCTCGCCCTCACCGTCCTGAGTTCCTTTCGCGGCAAACGGATTCTGATCACGAGCCGGGTCACCAAACCCGAGATCGAGAAGGACTACCCGTGGCTTCAATCCGATGTGGAGGGCCGAGTCGAAGTGATCGAGTCGTTCGCTCGTACTTCTCGAGTCGAGACACAGGGCAAGGCGCTGCGCGCCAGCTCGACCATTGTCCAGCCGGGACCGGACGACCAGGAACTCGAAAAACTCTGGCTCCCCGAGCCGCTCATGGACGCTTTCTCACGAATCGGGCCCGGCAATCCGGGCATGGTCGTTATCGACTCTTGGGATGCGCTTGTAGAACACTACGTAGGGGGTCCCAAGGACTATCCCGAACGATACCCGGACCGAGAAGAGATCGAGCGGCTGATGCTTGGCCTGCTCGGCCGGGGCCGAGTGCATCTTGTTCTCGTGGTCGAGCGGGAAGGTTCGACGCAGCTCGACTATCTCGTGGACGGAGTCGTCGCTTGTGTCGTTTCCAGCAACCAGGACCGAGTCGAGCGATGGACGCAACTCAAGAAGATGCGCGGAGTGCGAGTCAATCATCCGTGGTACCCTTACACTTTGGAGGGAGGAAGGTTCCTTTGCATCGCGCCGATGTCACCCGGTTACCGCGCCCGACTTCACCCACCCGAGCCCCAACCCGACGCCATGCCCGATCAACTCTGGCCAGGATCGGTCGACTACGCGACCCATTTTGGTCGACTACCGTTCGGTCGGGTCAGCCTGCTTGAGGTCGACCCCGAAGTCCCCGTCGAGGCCGTTCGACTCCTCGTTTCCCCGATACAGAGCCAAGTGCTTAGCCTGGGCGGGCATGTCCTCGTCATCCTTCCCCCGAGTCTGACGCCGGCTGACGTGTGGGAGTCGTTCCAGACCCTCCTGTCTCCGGACCAATTCGCGAACAATGTTCGGCTGTACGCCCCCTCGGGACTCAACTCCACCACCCGAGATCTGGACCTTCTCGAGAAGGTCATGGTTTCCGGGCCCTCGTCCGATGCTCCCGCGATGGCCACCCGAATGCCCGAGGCGTCGAGGTTTCTCCGCGACGGAAGGTTGGCCGGTATCCCGAGCATCGGCGTGAGCTGGATCAACGGTCTGCGAGCCGGATCGTCCGAAGTGGGTCGGGGTACACCCCCGACACCTTCCCCGCGCTGGTTCAGAAAGCCTTGGCGGACTCGGCGACGCACCTGGTAATGATCGGGGAACCGTCGGACCCGCTCCTTCGGAGCCTCCAAGAGATCGCCGCCACTCGGATATCTATCAAGGCCCGGAGCGGTCGAGTGTTCCTCTTCGGGATTCAGCCCCTGACTTCGCCCCTTGTCCTCACCGAGTCCGATAATGGGTCCCAATACCACTTGATCCGAATCGTGTGACCGCGAAGAGACCGGTGCTCCCGCGCACAACAGCGTCTTGCTCTGGGCAGACCCGGCTGAAACTTCGACGCCGTGGGTAGGAAGTTGCAAGGTCACGGAGTCGCTAACATGAACGGGCCCATGGCCGCTCAGAGTGCGGCAGTGTCAAATCAGACTATATTCTCCCGCTGGATGCGCGACTACCGCCTCAGCCTCGCGCTTGTCGTGGCGGGCGTCGTGATGGTCGTGGCCATCTCCGCCTTCAGTTTCTGGGCGAACTCGACCGGGAACTTACCCACGTCATTTTGGGCCGGTCTTGCAGTCGCTCTCATCGAAACCGCCGGGTACATGTTGATCCTCTTGGCCGGGACTGTCGCTTACTACCATTGGAGAGGCCTCCGACTGATCGAGGGTACCGCCTGAGCGGGTCCGCACGGGAAACCGATGGAAAATCGCCCGGTCCGAGCGAGCCCTTGAGGGCTTGATGTGGGACGCGTGCGTTCGATGCTCGAGCCGCGGCACGTCGGTCGAAGCATGGCATTCGGGGAGGGTAGGAGCACGTCGCTCACCCCCGCGCAGAGCCTCGGCGGGTGCCCGCCCCTCCCCGCGATGGCCGCCTTGCGCCGTGTCCTCGGGTGCATCGTAATAATGAATCGTGACAGTGTCCCTCCATGGCGGAGCCCGCTCCCACGCTGCGAAAGCTGACCCGGGCGGAAGAGCGCGTGATTCTCCACGGCGGGACCGAGGCCCCGTTCTCGGGGGAGTACGAGCACCACTCCGCGGCCGGCGTTTACGCCTGCAAGCAGTGCGGCACTCCCCTCTACCGATCGACCGACAAGTTCGACGCTGGATGCGGTTGGCCGAGCTTCGACCAAGAGATCGCGGGCGCCGTCCGGCGCATCCCGGACCGGGACGGAGAGCGGATCGAGATCCGTTGTCAGAAGTGCGGTGGTCACCTCGGCCACGTCTTCGAAGGGGAGCGGTTCACGCCCCGGAACGCGCGACACTGCGTCAACTCGATCTCGCTCATCTTCGTCCCCCAATCCACGCCCTGAGTCGGCCGCACGGTCCCGCGCGTCGAACGCGCCTTCGGCCACGATATCGAGATTCGCGGGCAACGAGCAGTAACTTATCTCCCGTCTGACAGTGGGGGAAGGGCCTATGACGAAACTGGTCATTCAATCGATCGAGAACGGTCCGAATCTGGTGCTGATCGACGGGAAGGCGGACCTGGCACTCTGCCGGTGCGGGCGCTCGGACAAAAAGCCGCTCTGCGACGGCACTCACCGGAAGGTGGGCTTCCGGGCTCCGGCGGCGACCACCGTCATCCTGGAGTAGGGGCGGAACCCGTCCTGAGCCGGCGCGGTTGGCGGGCCTTCCTGGGGGCGGGGAGCACGGCGACGTAGAGTCCCCGTCCTTTCATCAGACCATGCTGGAGAAAGCGTGCCCGTAGCCCCGCGGCGCGGAACGCTGCAAGGTAGGTCCGAACCTCGAACATCCCTATGTCGTGGTGCTCTACCCAATATCGGACCCCCTGGGGGGTGCCGACGAGGTGGTGCATGTCCATGATCGAGCGGTTGCCCCGTTTCTCCGAGAGATTCATCCGGACGATGGGGAACTTCGGGTTCCCGTACGTTCCCACGTGGACGTGCCCCGGTCGGTAGACCTCCCTCATCAGCCATGGCTCGACGATCGCCACGCCACCGGGATTGAGGTGCCGCGCGAAAGTGCGGAGGGTCCGGCGGAGGTCCCGCACAGTTCGGACGTATCCGATCGCAGAGAACAGGCAGGTGATGACGTCGAACCTTCTCCCGAGGTCGAAGTTCTCCATCGTCCCTCGGACGAAACGGACGTTGGGCAGTTTTCGCCGGGCGACGCGCAGCATGCCGCCGGTGAGGTCGAGGCCGGTCGAATCGAAGCCGCGGGATAGGTAGGCCAGGTGCGCGCCTGTCCCGCAGGCCACGTCCAGGAGCGTGCGAGGGTGGGGCGGACCGTACTCTTGGATCAACCGACGGATGCGGCGGGACTCAGCGCCATAGTCCTTCCACGCGTAGATCTCGTCGTAGATCCGGGCAGTGAACGAGTAGGGAATGGCGGGGCGCTTCGCGGTGCGTCGCCTCGCCGCCACAGTCGCACTGGAGGACCCCCGGTTAATCAACCCGATGTCATGGGTCGACAGCCGTGGTCACCCTGCGCCCTACAGCTTCCGGATCCGGTTTGCCCAGCGGACGACATGCGCGAACCGGGATGGTATTTTCTTCCCGACGGTCAGCCAGGGCGAGAGCCCGCCGTAGACCCCGAAGTCGGCGACGGTCGGCTCGTCCAGGAGCCACTCTCGGCCCTCGAGCATGGAGTCGACCATCTCGAAGTACGGCGAGAGGTCGCGCACGAACTCTTCGCGGCGATGTTCGAGAACGCTCCAGGGTCCTCGGGACCGGGTCTGCATCTCCTCGAACACCCAACGCTCGACGTCGTCCTTCATCGTGGGAGGTACCTCCGTCACCACCGCCCTCCAGACCTTCTCCTCGAGGACCAGGTGCCCCCAGTTCTCGAGAGCCCGCGCGAGCCCCGCCCTCCCGGCCGGTAGGAGTGCTGGTTTGGGTCGGACGCGGTCGAGAAAGGAGGGAATGTCGGCCCACGTCACGGCTTTCCCGTTCCAGATCAGGGTCGGAATGTAATCCTGGCCGGTGGCGCGGAGCAGCTCTTGATGGTCGTGGTAGGGAGTATACACCGTCTCGAATCGCACGTGCTTGAATCGGAGCATTCGCTCCGCCGACACGCAATAGTGACTGACCGGATGATAGAACAGGCGGACCTTGTCACTCACGCTCCCCCCAGCGGGATGGGGTCATCAAGGTTGCCGGTCCGGTCTCGCCGTTCGCGGGCGGCCACACGCTGCGGCCTATTCGCGGCGCGGTCGGCGGCGCCGGCGCGAGTCGTCGTCGGAGCTCCCCTCGTCAGAGGAATTCTCGCGGCGTCGATAGCCTCCCGTGCTGCCCCCGTATCGGGGTCGACCACCGGAGCCACCGCCCGACCAACCGCCGGGTTTGCGACCGGTACCGAGGGGGCCCGCGCGAGCCGTATCGGTCGCCCCCACCGCGGTCGCCGCGGCCGAACCCTCCGTCGCGTCGAGGGGGTAACGTAAATCGATTGCCGCAGGACGTGCATTCGCCCGTCAGCACGCCTTCGGCGTCGGTCGTGAACTTGAGGGGGGCCCCGCACTGGCGACACGGACGCGCGTTGGGCGAGCCCTCGCCCCCCGCGTTGTCCCGGCGACGGGGCCGCTCGTATCGGTCGGACCGTTCCCGGGGGGGGCCTCGCGGGGGCGAGCTCCCCTCCGGGATGAACGTGGTGGTCGTTTCGCACTCCGCGCACGCGACCTCGAGCATGCCGTAGTCGCGCGCAGTAACCGTCAAGGGTGAGCCGCATTCGGCGCACTCCGGGCCACCCGCCACCGGGGGAGCGACCGCCCCGCTCGGGGCCTCCTCCCCCTCGGCCGGTGCGGGTGTTCCGAGGGGAAGCGGACCCTCGACGAGGGTCGTGACACGGTGGCAGTCCGCGCACGTGCCGGTCAGCACGCGCGTCTCCTGAACGGTATAGGAGACCTCGGCACCGCACCCCGGGCACGTACTCACGTCGTCCACCGCGGGTAATGGAACGTCGAGCCCTCTTTAGGACGACCCTGCCTTGAAGCGTGGTTCCGCGCGCCACCCCGGTCGGCTTATCACCTCGGTAGCTACCTTTGGGGCGAGAAGACGATGGAGAGCTCGGTTCCGGTGGGGTCGAAAGAAGTGGCGACGCTCGGGGGGGGTTGCTTCTGGTGCACGGAGGCCGTGTTCACCGAACTCAAAGGGGTCGACCGGGTCGACTCGGGCTACGCGGGCGGGACGACCCGAAACCCTACCTACGAGCAGGTTTGCTCCGGACAAACCGGCCACGCAGAGGTGGTGCAGGTCACCTTCGACCCGAAGGTCCTCTCGTACCACGATCTGCTCACGATCTTTTTCACGGTACACGACCCCACCACGCTGAATCGCCAAGGCGCGGATGTCGGCACCCAGTACCCGGTCGGTGGTGTTCTATCATAACGACGCTCAGAGGGCGACCGCCCCGCAGGTCATCCGCGAGCTCGAAGAGAAGAAGCTCTGGCGGAAGAAGATCGTCACCGAGGTTGTCCCATTCACGGAGTTCTACCCCGCGGAAGAGTACCACCGTGACTACTTCCTCCGCAACCCGTCGGGCGGGTACTGTCAGTTCGTGATCGCGCCGAAGGTAGCCAAGTTCCGCTCGAAGTTCGCTGACCGGCTGAGAGGCAACCCCACTCCCCCCGCGTGATCACCACGCGAGCAGCACAAAGTACGCCGCGAAGACGAGCATGATCGCGCTGGAGCCGTAGACCACCGCCCGTGCCACCTCGGGCCGACGGCGTGTCCCCAGGTGAAGGGCGTGCGGAAAGACGACCACCCAGACCGCTATCGCGGCGAACAGCCCGACGAACAGGACCAGCCCGCCGAAGTACGCGAACGCGAGGCCTGTGGTGAACCACCAGACGATCTGGAATGGGTTCGATATTCCGACGAGGACCCCCTGGGAGTAGGTCCGGATCGCGCTCGCGTTCTCGGGCGTCGGTCTCTCGGCGCGGTAGAGGAGACGGCAGCCTAAGAACGCCATCACGAACGCGCCGATCAGGTACACCCACCGGACGACCGAGCCGAAGTCGATCTCGGTCCGGAGGACGTAGACGAGGACGCCGAGGACGAGGTCGGCACTCATCGCTCCGAGGCCTGTGATGATCCCTGCGTGCAGCGAACGGACGGTCTGGGACGCGATGAGCGCGTTCATCGGTCCGGGTGGGATCGTCAGCGAGAACCCGAGCGCGACGCCCAGGACCAGCGCGAAGGCGAGCTCCACTCTCCTGCCTCACGGGGGGGGTTGCGTTCTTCACTTAGAATCTTGCCGCTCCGGCTTCCGCCACCGGCAACCCCCCGGAGTCGATCCGCGACCCCGACCGAGGGTTTCCCTCCCTCGGCCCGCAGTAGACGAAGCATCACCTCGCGAACGAGAGAGACACGGGCCGTCAACCGAGTATATGTGCCCGCGCGGAGTGCAATACGTCACGCCCGCGTTTCCCCCCGAACAGCCCGGTCGACCGGTGCTGGCAGTGAATGGTCAGGTCGTCTCCCCGTCGGCCTACCGCCCGTCGACCTTCGTTGAGCTCGAGAACACGGTCGCCTGGTGGAGCTCCCTCGGCGTCCTCGGCGCGCTCCTCGTCGGGGCCGGCATTCTCATCGGCGCGGGCAAAGGGGAGGTCGTTGCGATCTCAGGGGTGGCTCTGTTCATTGCCACGGCCGTCCTCGCGGGGGTGGAACGGACCGAAATCGCGACCGCCGCCGGGGTGGCGGGGGTCGTCTGGACCTCGGCCGGAATCTCTGTGGCGCTGGGCACCGACCCCACGCTGTCGGGCTCCCTCCTCGGCCTGGGTTGCGTGGGGGGGATCGCCCTCCTGGCCGGTATCGTCGGAGGGCTCCGCTTGCACGCTCGGTCGAAACCTCTTTTGAGCCCGGAAAGCTGAGCTGAGGGGGGAGAAGCGGCGGTGTCGGAGTCGAGCGACCGTTCCGGTCGGGTCCTTCAACTGAACCGAAAGTCGCAGGTGCCGGGTGAGCGGGGGCTTCCGAAGGTGCCCGTCGCAGAGGCCCGAATCACGACCGCGGGGGTCGAGGGGGATTACAATGTGTACCGTCACGACATCGCCGGGGATGACCCCAACATGGCGGTGCTCATCGTTCCCTTCGAGACGCTGGAAGAGTTCAACCGTGAGGGGTGGCCGGTCCGCCCCGGCGACCTCGGGGAGAACGTCACCTCGGTGGGCGTCCCCTACGCCGGGTTCTCTGCCGGTCGCCGTTTCCGGATCGGAGGAGTGCTCGTGGAAGTGACGAAGCCCTGCACCCCGTGCGATAACCTGTTCAATCTGCCCTACGTCGGTCCCGAGCGCGGCCCCGAGTTTCTCAAGGTGACCCTCGACCGGCGGGGTTGGTACGCGAAGGTCCTCGAGGAGGGACGCGTACGTACGGGCGACCCGATCGTCCCCGGCCAAAACGCTGCCGGGAAGTAGCCCAGCCGCGGTCCGAACCCGCTCGGATGGGGGGGGATCTTCCACGGCCTCCCGAAGTACCGTCGAATTGACCGCGGGCGCTGGGCCCGCGATCCCACTCTTGTTCGTGGAAGAGAGCGGCCGGGTGTACGTTGTCCCGAGCGAGTCTGCGAGCACGTGGTTCGTAGCGGCGATCCGAGAGGGGAGCTGCCGGGTGCGCTGGCCGGATGGTCGAGCATCGTTCGCTGCTGCCTCACCGGTCCGAGACTCCAGCCGGGTGCGTGCCCTTCAGGAGCTCTTTCGGGCCAAGTATGGGGCGGAGGCCTGGAGGACCTACTTCGAGGGCAGGAACGAGGTGCTCGAGGTGGATCCACAAAGGGAACCGATACCTCCGACGGCCCTGGAGCGGATACGAGGAGAATTCGACTCCGTGGCCCCCGGCTACGATGCCCGCATCGCGCGCCAGCCCATCGAGCGATATCTAAAGGACCGCGTCACCGACCTGGCCCTCGATACGCTGCGAGGTCTAGACCCGATTCTGGAGATCGGGCCCGGGACGGGCTACCACACGGCGCCCCTCCTTGCGGCGGGTCACCGGGTAGTCGCGGTCGACCTTTCTGAACGTATGCTCGAACAGCTCCAGACCAAGGCGGATCGCGGCGAGCGCCAGCCGCCGGCTCGAGACCCGGACGGCCCGCCTCGGGGAACTCGGTTCGGCGCTCCGCGACCTCCCGGCCGGCTACTTTGGCGGCGCGTTTTCGGCGTTCGGCCCGTTCGACCTCGAGCCGGAGGTCGAAATCGCGGCCATCGCCCTGTCACGACTCATCCGGCCGGGCGGGCGGCTGGTCTTCAGTTCCCTCAATCGACCCGGGCTCACCCCCCTCGCGTGGGAACTATCGCTTGCCCGACCGACCGCCGCCGGCTATCGTATCGGCGGACAGGTGCCAGCGGGGGGACTCCGATATCCGCTCGAGCTCCGCTTGCGGTCTCCCTCTGAGTGGGACCGCATCCTTTCGGGGGGATTCGTCCGTGAATCCGCCCGGCCCGTCTCGGTGCTGGCGCCGCCATTCGACTCGGACCGCATCGTGCGATTCTTCGGGAGCCGAGGCGCGGAGCGCGTGCGTCGGTGGGACGCGTTCCTCGCGCGCCGGGCGGGCGCTTGGGTCGCGGCGGAATGGGTGTTCCTCTCGTATCGGCGAGCGGGTCCTAAGTCCACGACCGCGAGCGGTCGACCGACGGGACCGAGCGGCGGCCAGGGTTGAGAAAGACCGAGCCCTATTTGGCCGCCCTCGAGGACCCGAACCCGGGGCGAGAGTGCGGCCGGCGGGGTCCCGACAACGGTGGGGGTTGAGCTCCCGAGGGTGGATGGTCCTCGGGGTCGGGCTCCTCGTTCGCGAGGCCTTCTCGTTCTGGACGGGACATCCCTACGACTTCGAGGTGTGGATCCGGACGGGCTATGAAGTGGCCCACGGCACGAATCCCTACGATGGGTTCTGGCCGGCGGTCCTGGGGGTGAGTTTCTCCTTCCTTTCACAAACGCTGACCTCCGCGGCCTACCTTCCGTTCTGGTCAGGGCTCCTGGGAGGGCTCTACCGGTTCTGGGAGGCGGTGGGCGGGGGAAATCGCTTCGCTCTCTATTTCCTCCTCAAGCAGCCGGGAATCCTCGCGGACATCGCGACGGCGTACCTCCTCTGTCGACTCGTGCAACGCTGGACCTCGAACGGTCGGGCCGCGGCGGCGGTCCTGTCGTTTTGGGCCTTGTTTCCCTACGCAATCGCCATCACGGCGATCTGGGGTCAGTTCGATTCGATCGTCGTGATGGTACTCCTCGCGCTCCTCTACGTTCGGGACCCTCTCGAACGGAATCTCGTCAACGGGGTCGGGATCTTCGTAAAGTGGCTCACCGTGATCTTTCTGCCGCTCGAGTTCTTGCGAGAGAGGGGTCTCCGGCGCTTGGGGGTCCTGGTGGCCCTTGCAGTCCCCCTCGTCCTCACCGTGACGATCTTCGTGATCGCTGGTTGGTCCTTCAGCCAAGTGGTCCCGCTCGCTACTTCCCAAAGCAGCGGGGACGGACTCGGGATGAATCTCGCGTTTCCGCTCAGTCTCGGAGCGGTGGTGGGCGCCCTCTCGTCGGTGCCGCACTTCTACACGGTAATCCCGTACGCCTGGGTTCCCGGGGTGATCCTGGCGGGGGTCGTGGCCGCGCGGTGGGTTCGCGCGAACGAGCCCCGTGCCGAGCTTCGAGCGATGCTCCTGATCGTGAGCGTGTTCCTCCTGCTGCGCTGGGGCCTCTACGAGCAGTACATGCTCTACCTGTTCTCGCTGGCCGCCCTGGACGTCGCGGCGTTCCACCCTGGGAGGCGTGCCCTCCTCGTCTTCACGACCGTGCTGTCGGCGGTTTTCCTCCTCGTGAACAACGACCTGGGACTTCCGTTCCTCGCGCCGGTCGATTCGGGGGTTGTGGCGTTCACGATGGGGATCGACGCGAGCAGCGGTTGGGGGTTCGCTCGGACGGTGGGCCTCACGTTGCTCGCGTTCCTGATCGTGGTCACGCTGATTCAATGGATCCGCACCCTCGTGCGGGACGAGCCGTCCCCCCGACCGTGGCTGCTCGCTTGGCGACCGGGACTCTCTCCGGCGGCTGCGACCGTGCGTGGCACATGAGGCGTCCCCCACACCCTGCCTCGCGCCGGGGGGTCAAGACCCTCGAGCGGACGCCGCGATGCCCTCCGGGCCTCGGAATAGGGGAAGGGTCCCGGGAACGGAGCGGGAGAAAACGGTGAGCACCTTTGACGTCGTCATCGTGACTCGGGGCCGTCCCGAGTCTCTCACACGCCTCCTGGAGGACCTGCGGCGCAGCGCCCTCGCGCCCGGCCGGATCATCGTGGTCGATGATTCGGAGCGACCGGTGTCCTGGCGCGAGCGGTTCCCCGACCTTCCGTTGGAAGTGATGCGACCCGCGCAACGGGCGTTCATCTCCCGCGCAAAGAACCTCGGGTGGGCCCGGTGCTCCGCCGAGCTCGTCGCGTTCGTCGACGACGACAACCGCCTCCCCGACGACCTCTTCGTCCGACTCGCGAGCGACCTTCGAGAGCATCCGAGGTGGGGTGCGGTCATGCCCGGGGTCCTCTACCACCGGCGGCCCGGGCTCGTCTGGGTCTACGCCACCCCCTTTCGGCCGGACCGTTGGGGGTTCGAACTGGTGGGCCGGAATGCCCCCCGGGACCCCGAGCTCGAGAACCGCTTCCTGCCCACCGATGCTCTCCCGAACCTTTCGATGGTCCGCGCCGACGTCCTGCGAAAAGTGGAGGGCTTCGACGAACGGCTCCCGGTGAACAGCTCGGCGGATTTCTGTCAACGCGTCAAGTCTGCCGGGTGGGCGGTCTGGGCAGACACGGCGAGCCTCACGCGACACGACGTCGACCCCCCCGGGGTTCCGGGGTACTGGGCGGCGCACACGGTCCAGAACCCCGAGCGATGTCGTCTCGAGGTCGCGGATTGGTTCCGGTTCCATCGGCGATGGAACGGCGGTCGTTCCTACTTCGCCCTGCGGGCCTCCTTCCACGCCATCGGGTTCATCGTCCCACAACTGCTCGCCGCCGTGATCCGGCGGGACGGACGACCGATGCCGTTGCTCGTCGCAATCCTTCGTGGATGGAAGGAAGGGCTCGCTCCGGGGTTCGGCCGGGAAGTTGCGCGTCCGCCGTAAGGAGGGCGGAAGGCCCGTGTTCCCCAGTCCTACTACGGGGCGACCGGCGTCGCGACGACGCCCGGACCGGCCCGCTGGGTCGCGGGAGAGAGATAGCGCAGGTCCAAGATCCCTTCCCTGAAGTCCCCCACAAAGGAGCAGGTGGGGCACCGGACACTCCCGCGGGCACCAGGGGATTTCAGGTTCGACCGGCATCGGGGGCAGGCGAGGATCCGGTCGCCGGGTGGGAACGGCGGGTCGGAGGATCGACGAACGCCGAGCCGTGCGAAGCGCACGGGGAACACCGGGGCTCTCCCGACCGTCTCGGCCCAACGGACGAAGTAGGCGCTCGGCAGCCGGCGGAAGAACCGATACTCCTCGAGTCCCACGCCCCATTCGGATTCGAGTTCGAATCCGCTGGCCCGTGCGCACTGGGTAAACTGATCTCTCGAGCTGACGATCACAGGGAACGTCTCTCCGGACAGCTCGACCGATGGCTGGGGGGAGAACGTGGTCGAGCGGAACGGCGATTCCCTCGGCGAACGGAGCGCGCGCTGGAAGTCGGTCACGAGCGTCCCGAGGGACGGCTTTGGGGTGTACCGAAACAATGAGCCGGGACCCGTTGCGGAGGACCCGACCGATCTCGGACAGGGCGGCGACCGGGTCGTCGAGGTGATGGTACACCCGAATCATGGCCGCACCCGTGAAGGCTCCGTCGACGAACGGAAGATGGTAGAGATTCGCCGCCACCCAGAGGGACGGTGGCTTTTCGACGAAGGCTCGGCTGGCTCTTCCGAGCGCCGCGGCATCGAAATCGAGCGCCACGACCTCCTCTCCGAGCGAGGTCAGGCAACCGAGGAGGCGGCCGAACCCCGTACCGACCTCGAGGAGCCGTCGACCGTCGACGCCCGCCAGGGACTTCTCCAGGATCGTCCGTTCCACCGTGGTGACCTTCTCTCGACCCTTCCACAGGGCGGCGAAGTCGAACTCGGAGTAGTCGCTCACGATCGGTGGCGTCATCGTGCTTGGTCACGGCGCTGCGGGCCGAAGGGCGATCTCACGGGCCGCCGGGGTACATCCGGTGGATCAGCTCGACGACGCGGGGGGTGGAGTAGCCGGCCTTCGCGACGAGCCGGTCGGCGGTCCGTATTTTCTTCAGGCCGACGTACCGCTTCGAGACCAGGAAAAGGTACGAGTAGGTCTTCATCGTGATCGCGACGATCGCCCCCTCGGGCTCGACGAGGACCTTCACGGTGTGGTGTTCCGCGATCCACTTCCGCGCCACGGGGCGCCCCATCGGCACTTCCGAATTATAGCTCTCTGCCCCGGGGCGGCGACCGGTCGGCCCGAGGGGGATTTCCCGCATCATCTCGCGCCCGAGGATCGAGACGGGCCCCCCATCCGAAGGCCCTCCCGGTCCCCCACCGTTGCGGGACCCAGGTCGACGCGGAGGCGGTCGAAGCGGTCCGAGACGAACGCGAGGCGTCGCCGCCCCGTCTGCGTTCGGAATCGGCTCTCAGTACCCGCGTCGAGCCCGGAGTTGCGCGTTCCGCCAGAGTCCTGCCAGCTGGAGGTACGCCGCGAGGGGCGGGAAGAGGCACGCATTCACCAAACGGATCGGCCACGGCGCGGGGGGTTCGGTCTGGGGCGGTGCCCCTGAGGTACGTTCAGCGTAGAGGCGAGGGATCTCGGTGCCCAGCCAGGGGGCGGCGGCCAGGAGGTCCCGATAGTAGGCCTCACCATGACAAACCCGGGTGGTCAGGGCTTCTCGAGCGAATAGGAACCCTCGAGCGGCAGCGAACTCGGCTTGCGCCTGCTCGTCCTCTACAACGTAGTTGAAGCACGGGGGCGGGTGGTCGGTACCCGCCGCCGCATGGAAACGGAGCCGGACCGCGAGGTAGGTATAGGCCAGGAACACCCAGAGCGACCCGGTCCGCGTAACAACGAACAGATCGAGGTCATCGTCCGCCTCCGGCGCACCGTACGCGGCCGAACCGGTGATCCCAACGCACCGTACCCACGGGAGCACCGGTCGCAAGTGCCGGTCGACGAGGTGCTCGGCGGCGCGATGATACTGGAGCGCGCGAGATTCGCGTTCGGACAATCGCCCGGGCGAATCGTTCGGAGCGAAGGCTCGGTCGCCGGCCACTTGAGCGAGGTCAGGTCGAGCATCCAACCATCGGCGTAGATCACCGACTCCCGACGGCCCATCGGAAGGGAGCAGGGAGTTCAATTCGTCGAGAGGAATGCCCGTTCCGAATCTCCGAGCCACCCGAAGCAGGCTCTCGACCCGGAGGTCGACGAAGGGGGCGGGCTCGCCCGGGCGGGTCGCGGCCTCCGTCGTGATGGCCAGATCGGCTGCGACCGGTCTTCTCGTCGATCGACCGCGGGCACCCCGCTCGTAAGGGGTCCCGATCCGCTGCCATCGCACGTGGTCTCGTTGCGGGGGAACCCGGTCCCACCCCGCCAGGGTCCCGGCGACCACTTCCCCGACCACGAGGAGAAGAAGGTCCCGTAGCCGGTGGTCGTTCCGGTGCATCGCCCGCCGTACGACTTCCATCGCCAGACGGGGATGGGAGAGAGCGTATGTCGGAAGCACGCTCGGCGCGACCCCCACGAGTTGGGCGATCTGTAGGTTGCCGACGATGATCCGACGTCGTTGGGTGACGTGGTCGCGGAGCGATTTCGGCGGGTCACTCTCCACGACCGCCGCGGGCGCGTAGAGCTTGCGCCCGTTCTGTCGAGTGAGCCAGGCACCGATGTACGAGCCGTCATTGATGATCCCGTCCGGTATTCGCGGCGCCATCGGAAGGCTGAGCAGCAATAGCTCGTCGGAGAGGTGGGTCCCTTCTCCACTCACGAGGACCTCCCGGTGGAATTCGTCGTGGATATTCCACAGCAACCGTATCATGCTGCCGACGTGGCCGTCCCGATTTGGCGACGGGAGCGGCCGCCCCATTACGGCGTAAGGCACCGGCTCTTCCTCCGCGGTCCGGAGCAACTCGGCGACCGATCGGGGCATTGCGCGAGCGTCGGAGTTCAACAGTACGAGGGCATCTCCCGAAGCGCGGCATAGGATCTCTCGGAGGGCCCGCGCCTTTCCCCCACGCTCGGGTTCGACGATGACGCGGACTCGAGGGTCCCTCGCAGCGACCCCCTCGGCAATCGCGACCGTACGGTCGGTGCATCCGCTCGCCACGACCCAGATCGATCCCCAGCTCCAACCGGAGGGGAGGGTCTGGGACAGGAGAGAATCGAGCGCCGTCTCAAGGTGGCGCTCCTCATTGTAGGCCACGACTCCCCCGCAGAGGATTCGGGGGGCGGCCGGCGCGGGAGTCGCCCCCGCGTCGTCCCCGGCCTTTTCCGACTCCCGCGGCGGTGGTCCCATGTCGCATCGACAGGGAATCGAGCGTTAAACCCATGGTTTGATTCTCAGCGAAGTTTCGGGCCGGGGGGAGCGCACGAGGGCGCGAACGCATCCGTTAGATAGCGCGCAAGGTTCGCGCGGGCGAGATTCCGTGGCTCCCCGGAAAGCCCGCGCTCGACCCGCACCGGCAGCGGAGGACATGAATCGGGTCGCCGACGGTGTCCGAGAGGTGGTCCGCGCAATCGCCCCCGGGCTCCGGGTCGAGAAAAAATGGGGCCAGTCGTGGTACGCGGGCACGGACCTCGTCTTTCTCGTGGGCGCGTTCTCCCACCACGTCGGGGTCGAGTTCTGGCGGGGAAGCTCGTTGCGGGATCCGGGCCACCTCCTCGAGGGCACGGGAAAGAACCTCCGGCACGTGAAGGTGCGAACGACCGCGGAGGCGACCGCTCCCGCCCTGATCGAGCTCCTTCGAGAAGCGGTACGACTGGACCAGACAGAACCCCCTCGCATCAGATCCACCGCCCGCTGAGGGACTCGGCGATGGCTACCACGATCCTCCGCGGGCAGATTGCCTGACCCGGACCTGGCGGTGGGGCCGGCAGTCCGGCCGGAGTCGAACTCCCCTAGCCCACGGCCGGCTGGAAGAGACCGATCACGTTCCCTTCGCTGTCGCGGAAGTACGCCGCGAACCCGGTGCTCCCGTCGCCGATCGGAGACTTCGGTTCGACCATCTTCCCGCCGTTCTTCTCGATCTTGTGCGCGGCCCGGTCGATGTCGTCGACGAGGATCGTGATCGTAGGTGCCTTTACGGGGGACTGGCGACGCATAAGTCCCCCGTTGATCGCACCGGGGTGCTTGGGCCGTCCGTTGTCTGCAGATTCCGTTGTGCCCACTATGGTGTAATCGACCTCCGGCATCGGACGCATCTTCCAACCGAAGGTCCGGTGGTAGAACCTTCGGGCACGGTCGAGGTCGTCGCTCGGGATCTCGAAGTGCACTACGTCGCCACGCATGGGTTTCCCGGACGCGGGGGGGTGTCCGGGCCCATATACGCCCCCGAGGGGTCGTGAAACAGCCCGTCGACCGGGGGACCCGCGCAGACGGTACGAAACCTCCTTGAGGAGGAGATTCGATGAGGGGAGCGTAGGGACGGGGGAAAGGATGCCGAAACAGGCCTCGTGGGACGATGCGGACCTGCTCCTGAGGTTCGATGAGCTCGCGTCGAAGGATCAGACCCGGAAGGCGATCGACTGGTTCCGGACGACGCACCTCGGCGCCGAAGCCCCGAACATGCACCCGATCCTGCGGGATGCCCCCGAGTTCCTTTACGTCCACCGATTCATCGAGCTGTTCGAGACCATGGGAACGCTCGTGAAGTTCAAGGTCCTGAACGAGGAGATGGTCCACGACCGCTGGATGGTCCGGTCGATCTGGCAGTTCCTCAAGCCCACGATCGAACGGGAGCGGCGAACCATCGGTTCCCCGACCCTTGCCGAAAACTTCGAGTGGCTGGCCGAGCGGAACCAAGCCTGGGCGAATCGCCGCGCCAAATCGCGTCGGACCGGCCCCACCCGGAAGTAAGCGCGGGCGTTGCGGTCGGCCGAAGCGTCGGCGCCCGTTGACCGCCCTCGGGGTTTTGCCAACGGGCCGGTCGCGCCGGCACACTCTCGGACTAGAAGTCGTTGGGCGGGACCAGGTCGGAGACGGTCTTCGCCAGGCTCTTCACGTGGTATTCCTCCCAGAGCCGGCGCACGTCGGCCTCGTTCAGCCCGAGGAGATAGACCGGCGACGCGAGCGCGGCGACCTCCACCAGCTCGATCAGCACGATCGCCCGGATCCGGCGGATGTCGGCCCCCTCGGTCTTGTAATGCTCGACGACCCTCCAATACTCTTCGCCCGAGCGGAGGACCTTGGCGTTGCCCCGGAACCGATACCCTTTCCGCGTGAACGGGTCGACCACGTTCACCTCGGTCTTGGGATTCGAGTTGAAATTGCGGACGGTGTGCGGCGACTCGATGTCCGCGAAAACGAGGTGGGTGTCGTCCCAGACCGTGAGCGAGCCCTTCGGAGAGACGTTCGGGGACCCGTCCGGCGAGATCGACGCGACGTACCCGAGCCGCTCGTGGCGAACGAACTGTTTCATCTCCTCGGTCAGCACGGCCATACTCCGAAAGGGGTCGATTCCCGCATATGAACCTGTGGGCGATTTTTACCGCCCTCCGCCGGAGGCTGCGTCCGGCGGGGACGAGCGTCCCGCGCCGGGCACCGGGAGGGGGAGCGGTTGGGACTCTCGAGCGACGGGGGTTCCCATCGGGGGGCGGTGTCGGGCGGGGTCATCGGTTCAAGTGCCAACGGATCGCTCCCCCCTCGAGATGGAACCGGAGGGAGTCGCGTTGCGAAGTGTTGCCCGATTTGCGGGTGACGAAAACCGACCCGGAGAGAACGCCGAACTGGCCCTGCGTCACCACTTCGATCACGCCGTCTGCCAGGTCGGCGATCCGAGAGCGCGACGACGAATCGACGATGACGACCAGGAGCGCCTGGGCGTACTTCCGGAGGGTCCGGGCGAGGATCTTCTCCAAGTGGTCCGCCGTCGGCCATGCGTCGGAATCGTGGGATGCCTCGGGAAGGTACTCCTGAAGAAGGCCGTCCCAGGAGTCGAGGAGAACGAGCCCCGACCCGTCGGCCGGCAGTAGTCCGAACGCCTCGAGGATATGCGCCGGAAGCCACAGGGCGGAGAGCGTTTCCTCGAGGTTTGGGTCCGAGATGAGGTCGCGGGAGTGGGCGAGCGCGCGGGCCACCGCCTGTACCCCTCCCTCGGAATTCCCTCCCTCCAGGACCGTCCAGGATGCCGGCAGTTGTGGGTTCACCGTCCCGAAAAATGCGCGATAGGCGTCGGCCCCTCCTCGGGTCGCCACGACGACCCCGGAACACGTCATCGCCCGGAGCAACGCCGTGGTGAGGGCGAGGCGTTCCGGCCCGGCGCGGGCCAGTACGGCTACGATTGTTGGTCGAGGAGCGCGGTAGAATGCGTTGAGCTCCTCCGGGAGGGTCGTGGAGTCCGTGGGACCCAGGTCGGTGGAGGGGGTGTGGTGGTCGCTCATGTGCGGCAGTCGCCCCGTGCGGGCTGACTCACCATTCTCTCCCTACCCCTTCAGCTTGAACCGAACAGGTTCGCGCCGACGAACGGGTTCGTACCCCTCGAGGGGGTCCGGGCCGCTCGTTACGGGGCCAACGAGGTCGTCGCGAGGTCGAGCTGGAGGACCGAGTCGGCGAGTCGCCGCTGGATCTTGGCCAGCGTGACCGACACCGTCGACTTGCTTCGGCCCAGGTTCCGCGCGAGCATCGTGACCGAGATCCCTCGGGGGGCCCCAAAGTAGCCGCTCGAGAGCGCCGCGCGGAACACCGTGTCCTGGGCAGGGGTGAGCCCCAAGCTCTGCAACGACGCGGACCCCTGATGGACGGACTCCACGCGATTGGGGCCAATTTCCCGACGGAGGTCCTCGAGGAACATACGGATCTGCTCCGGACGGCCGAACGTCTCGAACCGGCTCCAGCCGTTCTGCACCACGATGGGGTATCGGGTCAGGACCCCGTGGCGCTGCGTGATCGCGTGGATCGTGGGGGTCAACGAGACGACTCGGTAAAGGTAGCTCGAATCCGCCTCACGATGGCTCTCGAGCGCGATGACGCGCGGCAATTCCCGCCATTCCTCGGCGAGCCGCTCCGCCCCCGGCCCGAGAAGACGCAGTTCCACGAGCAGCTCTCCCTTGGGGAGCTCCATTCGGTTCAGCAGCTCCATCCGCAGTTCCGGGTATTTTCGGGAGAAGCGGGAGCCCCACGTGCTCTCCTCGAGCTTCGCCGAGACTCGGAACAGGGCGTACGAACCCTGCGAAGGGTCCAGCGTACCTCGGAGATCGGCGGCCTTCGCGACGGGGCGGGTCGGACGCCGCGCTATCGGGACCCGCTGCCTGTCTTCACCGTCCGTACCCCTCCGGCTCAGCCGGGTCCCGGACCGCGGGCCGCGTGTCTCGCCGGACGAACCCTGCCGGAGAGCAGAACGACCGGGGGCTCTATAAACCTTCGAAGGCGCCCGGCGCTCGGCGAGCGGGTCAGGGTTCCGGGAATGCGGTCGAACTCGGGGTCCCGGGCGGGGAGGGCTGACAGGCCCGATTTCCTCCGGGCTCACCGTGCCAGGGTTCCGTTGCCGGGTTAAGTTCATCCCGCCGTCCACGAGTGGCCTCCCATGCCCGAGCTGGTCCACGGAGAGGGCGAGGCGGAGAAAGCCGTCCTCAACGGGCTTCGCCTGGCGGTCGGCCTCTCCGTGGCGGTCCTCGCGTTCGAAGCCGTCGGGGCGTACTACTCCCGGAGCCTCTCGGTCACGGTCGACGCCATCCACAACGTGCCCGACATTCTGGCGTTCACGATCTCGTGGAGCGCGCTTCGCTCCGCCGAGCGCGGGGCGACCGACCGATTCACCTTCGGGTCGCACCGTTTCGAGGTCTTCGCCGGGCTCCTGAACGCGTTCCTTGTCTTTGGGACGGGCACGGCGTTCGGCTACGAGGCGACCGAGTCGCTTGTCCACGGGTCGAGCTTCGCCGGTCCGGTCGACGCGGTTTGGGTCGTAATCGTGGCGATACCGACCCTGGCGCTGCGGTCGGTCAACCTCACTTCGCTCGTCCGGATCCCCGCTCGCGCGCGCGACCTCAATCTGAAGAGCGTGATCCTCCACGTGGCCAGCGACCTCGTGATCACGGGGGCGGTTCTGGGGGCGGGAGTGCTCTTGCTGCTCCGCCCGGGGTGGTCCGACGTCGACCCCGCCGCCGCCGTTCTCATCGCGGTGCTCCTCGTCTACGAATCCCTGCCGCTGTTCCGAGATGGTTGGGAGGTCCTGACCGAGAGCACGCCGAGGCATCTGTCGGTCGACGCCATCGTCGCGGCGGCCCTTCGCGTTCCGAGCGTGACGGAGGTGCACGATGTCCATGTCTGGGCGGTGTGCCCCACGCTCGTGTGCATGACCGCTCACATCCAGGTCGGGGACATGTCGGTGCGAGAGGGGATGACGGTCGTGGAGGCGCTCCGGAACACGATGCAAGAAGAGTTCGGAATCCTGCATGCCACGTTCGAGGTGGAGGCTCGCTCGTCCGGCTGAGAGCGGAGGAGCGGCGCGGCGTCGACCTCTGCTCGTCCGGCTCTTGGTGGCCGATTCAGCTTGAGTCGGTCGAGGGCGATCGCATTCGACCCCGGTCCACGACCACCCATTGCCAACCGCCCTCCACTTCGACCGGAGCGACCACGAGGTCGTTCCCCACCAGGTCCGTGTGGAACTGGAGGAGGGTCGCGAACACTTCGTTCGTGTCGTCTCCGGTTCGTCGGGCGATCTCGGTCAAGCTGCCGATCCAGCTTCCGTCCTCGACCAACTCCCGAAGGACGCGAATGTAGCGCGGAAGTCTCGGGTCTGGTGCGGGCACGGTCTTCCGGGCGCTGGATACCCCGGTGTGCCACCGGTGGGGAAGTCGACTGTGGAGCGGCGACGGTGGAGGGTAGCCATCGAACGTCGGTCCCGCCACCTCCTCCGGCACCGGCGGGCTCCGGCCCTGAATCGAATCGACCTCGTGCATCAGATGGTCCAGCTCGTCCACCGCCCAGCCGGCCCCGGGCGAATCGGGGGAGGTTTTCGAGACGTTCTCCGGACCGGAACCCGCGACGGACGGGCCGGGCGTTCCGACGGCCCCAGGCCCTCCCGGGGGATTTCGATATCCGGGTCCGAGACCCGGGCTTCCACGACTCGGGCGAACTCTTCGATGTCCCCCTCCGGGACGGGTCGCAGATTCCGACGCATCCGGAACCGGTCGAGAGCCCCCCGCAGTTCGAGACTCGGGACCGGGAAGGCCCGGCGATGTTCCCCATCCTGGATCTCGACCCAGGGGGCGCCCGCCTCGTCCCGGAGGAGACGAAGCCCCGCGTGGGTGACTAGATCGCGGTAGAGTTCGTGCGCCGGGGGACCCCCCATGGCGCCGATGGGCGGAACCCACTCCCCCTTCCCGACTTTGCTCAGGTCGAGTATCCCCAGATCTTCGTTGGTCAATCCCGGTTCACCCGTCGTTCCCGGTTACGGGCATCGAGGCTCCCGCGAGGGACTCCTCGAGCAGTCGTGGAGGGGCGGGGTTTAGTTCTTTTCTAAGCACAGGAAACGCCGGAACCGAGACCCGGAGCGCCCGCCGAACCTGATCCGGTGACCCCGTAGAGGCCATCGGGTCGTAGTTTCCCCGCGCTGAAAGCGGCCCCGGCAACTCACTTCCCTGCCAAAGTTCATGCCCCCGACCGGCCTTGGGAGGGCCGTGTGCGACCTTCCCGAGGAAGAGCTCGCGGAGTACCTGCTCTGGGCCGAGTACGCCAGCGCCCGGGCGAAAGCGAAAGAGCGGGTGGTCCCGATTCGCTCCGATTCCGCCCTGACCAGCCGGTCGGAGCCGGAGCCCGTCGCGGCCTGAGCCGGACCGCTCGCATCTCGGGAGACATCGATCCATTTGGGGTCCTCTGCTCTTCCCGACTCCGGAAATCCGCCGAAGTCCGGGACCAGCTCCTCCTCGTCGATCGGACACGAGGACCGGCGTTGGCTCCACGACAAGTACGAACGGCTCGCTGCGGAGGAAGGCCAGCTCGCGGCGAGCCGTACGTCCTACTACGCCGCGATCGGGACCGTGCTCATCACGGGGCTCCTGGTCGCGGCCGCCGACCTCTTGGGCGACCCCGCCGTCCTCGTGACGATTGTCTCGCTCTTGGCGCTCCTCGGCATTCTGATCTCGCTGGTGTGGGCCGTCCTCCTTCACCGGACGAACGACGCTCAGAACCTCTGGCGAGAGGCGGCGTTGCGGCTGGAAGAGGGGATTCCGCCCCTTGAAGGGGAATTCCAGGCGCCGGTGACGCTCCGCTCGGGGGCGACCCTTCAGGTCGACCTCGGCCGCCCGTTCCAGAGCCACAACCAACGATTTTCTCCCACGAACCATATCTCGTGGATGGACCGCGTCGACCCCTCACGCCTCATGGAGATTCTGCCCGTCACGTTCCTGCTCCTGTGGGGCGCCGTCTTCGCGCTGATCTGGTTGTGGTACCTTTTCCTTCGGTAGGCCCCGCCTCGATGCGACGTTCCGAAGGGGCACCCGCGGTCCGGACTCCGCCCCGGACTAGAGGTCGACTCGGGCCGTGAGTCGACCCTGCCGTATCGCTTTCAGCAGCCCCCGGTAGTCCCGCTCCGTTTGGTCGGCGTACGCCTCGGCGAAGCGCGCGACCGCCCGGTCGAACAGATCCCGGTTGCCGAGGTAGCCGCTGATGAGGGCCGGATCTCCCGAGCGTGCGTGGGCTCGGGCGAGCGCGGTCCCGCACAATTCCGCCTGGCCGACGAACGCTTTCGGCCCGAGGGTCGTGATGTCGTTCGAGAATTTCATGTCCCTCAACTGACGAAGGTAGAAGTCTCGAGAGCCCAACGAGCTCCACCCGAGGAATTCATCGCTCGCTTCCTGGATCAGGTGCTGCCCTTGTACGACCCGTTCGGCGTGGTTGGGGTAGCGGCTCGCCCCGACGTACGGTTCGAGCGCGGAAGGTCCGGCTTCCTTGAGCTGCAGGAACAACGGGTCCTCGACGTCCGAGTCGCCCATGAGGAGCAGGACCGAGCAGACGGTTCCGACGCTGCCGACCCCGACGACCTTCTGGGCGACATCGACCAGGTGATATCGCTCGAGCAATCGACGACGCTCGTCCGGCAGGCTGCGCAGGTACTGGTGGAAGAATGCCCGGGACGATCCCGCGTCCGCGCTGCTTCGGTAGTGGGCGATCAACGGCAAGTCATCCCGGATCCGATACTCTCCCCGGACTCGGCGGACGAGCTTCGGAAAGGCGTGCAAGCCGGTCCGGTCTCGGGCGCGATCGACGGCCTGGCCGATCAGCTTGCGCCCGCCTCGCTTCACGGACCGGGAGAGCGAGGTGAGGTCGATGTGGCTGTACCAGATGTCGAGGTACCGCATCGTCGCGAAGCCGTTCATGGACTCGCGGTAGCATCGGACGGCGGTCAGTGCGGCATGGCGGTTCTCTGCGCGGGAGAATCCGTTCTGCCGCCCCGCCTCGACCAGGCTCACCGCGAGCCGTTTGACGTCCCACTCCCACGGTCCGGGGAGAGTCTCGTCAAAGTCGTTCACGTCAAAGACGGCGTTGCGCTCGGGAGTCCCAAAGACCCCGAAGTTCGCGAGGTGGGCGTCGCCGCAGAGCTGGACCCGGATGCCGGTGACCGGAGTGGTCGCGAGGTCGGCCGCCATCAGGCTCGCCGATCCCCGAAGGAACGCGAAGGGCGACGTCGACATGCGCCCGTAACGGATCGGGAGCAACTTTCGGACCCGGGACCTGTCGGACTTCTCGAGCAGTCGGACGGGGTCCGGCCGGTTCCGGCCCGCCAGCCACGCGCCGTGGCTCGACCGCGGCACTCGGCGTCGCATCGCCCGGCCCGCCGCGATACGCTCCGCGCGACTCCCGAATCGAGGTGGCGGGCTCAACGCGGACGCGGAGACGGCCAATCTCTCCCTCTCCCTGGTTGGGGAACGTCCGCCTATTAGCTCTCCATCGGGACGAGGAAGGCATCGCACCGCACGTTCCTGGGCTCCGGGTTGAGAACGGATCTCCCGGGCGACCACCGGGGTCTCGGGCTAGAATCCCCGGAACAGCTCGTAGTCGATATCGTCCGACGGCACACCGAGTCGGCCGGTGAGCGTCTCCACCATCTCCTCCACCATGCCGGGCAGTCCCGCGACGTAAACGAGCGGATGCTCCTCGAAATGACCCACCGCTTCGAGCCAACCCTGGTCGATCCGCCCCACTCGCCCGGTCCAGGGGACGTGCGACTCGCTGGGACGCGTTACGGTGTAGTGGATTCGGAGGTTCCCTCGCGAGCGCGCCAGGTCGTCGAGCTCGGACCGAAACACCAACTCCTCGGGGACGCGGGCGGAGTAGAGCAGGGTCAGGGGGGAACGCACGTCCGTATCGGCGGCGTACCGTAGCATCCCACGGAAGGGAGTGATCCCGATCCCTCCGGCCAGGAAGAGACACGGTCGCGACGTGTCCAGGAGAAAACTCCCGAGCGGGCCGTAAACGAGCGCGGTGTCCCCGGGCACCACCCGCGCGAGGGCTTGCTTGAAGGGGGTATCGGAGATCTTGCAGGTGACCGAGAGCACTCCGGCCTCCGAGGGACTCGAGGAGAGCGAGAACGTGCGGACGGCCCCCCACGGGTCGTCGACCCCGGGGAGGCTGAGTCGAATCGCCTGGTTCGAGAGGTACCGGAATCCGGTCCCGCGTGTCGAGAATCGAAAGGTCATGGAGGTCGGCGATTCGCGCCGACTCTCGATCAGCGGCAACTCGTAGCGGCCGGGCGGGGGGAGGTCGAGTCGCAATGGGGGTGCCACGTCCACGATGGCAGCGACGTTGCCCCTGGGGATATTGATTGGCCCACCCACGAACCGGTCACACGGTCGGGTGCCCCCTTCGTCGAAGGCCTTTTCCAACCTCCCGTGCTCGGAGGCCCGCCATGGGCGACTCCTGGCTCTCCGACGCCGGGCTCCGAGTGACCGACTTCGAGAAGTCGATCGAGTTTTACAACGAGATCCTTGACCTCGAGGAGCTGAAGCGTGTGGCCGGCCCGGATTCCGCCTACGTCCTCTTCCGCGATCGGCGATCGGGGCATCGGCTCGAGCTGAACTGGTACGCGGAAGCGAGCCCATTTTGGACACCGTTCACCCGGGGGGAGGGGCTCGATCACCTCGAGGTGCGGGTCCGGAATCTGCCGGAGTTCCTCGAACGACTGCGGAGGAAGGGCATCTTCCCGGTGACCCGACAGCTCTGGGTGAACGCTCCGGTGGTTGCAGCGCTGAAGTCGGACCCGGAGATGGCGAAGGAGATGGACCAGGACGTGTGGGTCGCCTCCACGGAGGGCCGGATTCGATTCCGAGCGGACTATATTCCCGACCCCGACGAGAATCTCATTTGCGTCTACGACCATCCGGAAGAGGCGTGGGAAGGGCCGATCCCAGACCATTACTAGGCTGCCGGTCGAGCTCGCAACGGCAACGACTCCCGATTCGGATTCACCGCGAGACTACCCATGTCGACTCCCCGCGAGAACCGCCGGAATCTCCTGCTCCTGGTCGCAGTGGGATTGATCTGGGGCTCGGCGTACCCGGTGATCCGATTCGGCCTCGTCTCGGGGGCGACGCCCATCGCCTTCGCCGCTGCCCGATACGCACTTTCTGCGGTCGCAATCGCTGCCCTCGCAGCAGCAACGAACGTCCCCAGACCCGGCACGCGTGCGCTGGGACTCTCCGCTCTCCTCGGTCTCCCGATTGTCGGCGTGTACGGCTTCTTGCTTTACGTGGGGGAGCAGACGACGTCGGGCGGTCTCGCCGCGATCCTGATCGGGGTCGCGCCGCTCTTGACGGCCCTCTTCGCTCTGCCAGTCCTCCCGGGAGAGTCTCTCCGTCGAGCCGGTTACGTCGGACTCGTGGTGGGTTTCGTCGGCGTGGTCGTTCTCGTCTTTCCACCCGCGGGCGTGACCCTCGCGAGCAGTATCTGGGGTCCCCTCGCCGTCGTCGGGGCCGCCACGAGCTTCGCGATTGGCTCGGTGTTCCTGCGGGCGAAACGCCCTGAGGGGGAGACCCTCTGGGGGGTGTCCGTCCAATTCGCCGTCGCCACGGTCTTCCTTCTGCTGGTGCTCCCGATCTTCGAGCCCCATTCGGCATTGCCACTGACCGGCGGCGTGTTCGGGGCGCTGGCCTATCTCGTCCTCTTCCCGTCCCTGGTCGGTTATGCGCTTTACTTTGCTCTCCATCACCGAGTGGGACCGAGTCGCGCGAACGTCGTCGCCTACGTGAACCCCGTCGCCGCCCTGACCATCGGAACGCTGCTCTTTGGCGAACCGTTCGAGTGGTGGGAACTGGTCGGATTCGCCCTGATCGTCGTCGGACTCACGCTCCTTTCGGGCATCGGACGGAGACGCCCGGCCTGACTCGGCGGGGCACCTTTCCCCCGCGCCCGGTGGACCCTGCTCCGGCGGCGGAACGTCCCCTCGAACACCGGTCGCGCCTTCGGTCTTCCCACATCCCTTATCTCCCCGACGTGACCATGGCTTTCGGGATGCCCGAGAATTACGGTGGATTTGGCCCGGCCCGGCAGATGGAGATCTATCTGGCCGGGCTTGCGGGTCATCCTCCGCGGGTCCCCGTCTCCCCCGAGCGACTCGAGGCCGCAGCCCAACGCGTGCTCACTGCGGAGGCCTTCGACTATGTCGCGGGCGGGGCGGGCGGCGAGCGAGCGGTTAGGGCCAACTCCGCCGAGTTCGACCGCTGGTTCCTCGTCCCCCGTATGCTCAAGGATGTCCACGAACGCGATACGAGAGTGGAGCTGTTCGGGAAGAGCGTCCCCGCCCCCCTCCTCCTCGCCCCGGTCGGCGCACTCGAGGTGGTGCGCCCGGACGGGGACCTCGCGATCGCCCGCGTCTCCGCCGCGACGGGGATCCCGATGGTCGCGAGCACCCTCACCACCCATTCCCTGGAGGAGGTCGCCGCGGCGATGGGGGGCGCAAATCGTTGGTTCCAGCTCTACTGGGGGCCGGACCGGGACGTGAACCTGAGCCTCGTTCAGCGGGCAGAAAAGGCGGGATACTCGGCCTTGGTGATCACGCTCGACACCCGGGTCATCGGCTGGCGCGACCGGGACCTCGGCCGAGGCTACCTGCCGTTCCTCGGAGGGGTGGGGCTCGCGAACTACCTCACCGACCCCGTCTTCCGCTCGCGACTCCCGAAGCCCCCCGAGGAGGATATCGCCGGGGCCGTATTGATGGCCCTTCGATTGATCGGCGACCCGACGTTCACGTGGAGCGACGTACGTTTCCTGAGTGAACGGACCGCGATGCCGATCGTCGTCAAAGGGATCCTCCATCCCCAGGACGCCGTCGAAGCGATGGAAGCGGGAGCGAACGGCCTCATCGTCTCCAATCACGGCGGCCGACAGGTCGATGGGAGCGTCCCCGCACTTCGCGCACTCCCGAACGTTCTTGCCGAGGCCGGCCAGCGGGTCCCGGTGCTGTTCGATAGCGGGATCCGCCACGGGGCCGACGTTGCGAAGGCGATCGCTCTCGGGGCGCGGGCCGTGCTGCTCGGCCGGCCGTATGTCTGGGGGCTGGCCGTGGGGGGGAAGCGGGCGTCCGCGAGGTCGTCGAGAACCTCCTCGCCGACTTCGACCTCACGCTCGCCCTGTGCGGGCTCGCCCGACCTTCGGAGCTTACCCGCGACGTCCTCGCGGCGGCGTGACCGTTACATCCCCGCTGCGAGGAGCGCGTTCATCGCCTGCTCGATCGTCCGGTCGGGAGTGCCGGTCGAGTCGAGTCGTACCCAGCGGGGAGGTTGGAACATTTGCTCGAACTTCATCTTCACACGATGGAGGTACGGCTCGTCCTCGAAGGCATCCCGCGAGCCGCTCGCCTCGACGCGCTGCATCGCGAGGTCCACCGGCGCATCGAGGTAGAGCACGAGGTCCGGCTCGAGCGCGAGCTCGCGGGTGATCCGCTCCAGCTCGCGCCAAGAGTCGGCGCTCAGGCCGGGATACTGGTACGCCAGAGTCGAGTAGAACGAGCGGTCCTGCACCACGATATCCCCGACGTCGAGGGCCCGTTCGACCTCGGGACGCAACATCGCTCGGTCGACCACGAGGCAGAGCGCCGCGGAGAGCGAGTCCGTCCTCACGAGGCGGGCGAACTGCGACCGGAGGAACTTGTCGGTCGGTTCGCGAAAGCTCGAGACGGAGTGTCCGCGCCGCAGGAGCGGGGGGACGAGCCGGGCGGCGAGCTCGGTCTTTCCCGTTCCGTCGATCCCTTCGATGACGATGTAGGTCCCCCGCTGGCTCACCGTCCCTCCTGCATTTCGTGAACTCGGGCCCGCCGGTCCGCCGCTGCCGGCCCGTCCCGCGCCGGTTCTCGGGATTCTATGCCGGGCAATAAACCTCGTGGGCGGGCCCGGGCGTCCTGATCTCTCGAGCCCTGGGGGCGGCTCGGGTTACTTCGGGCTAGGAGGAAGGCTGCGTCGTCGGGGAGGTCGCCGGCGCCGGAGCGGTCGAGGGGAGGCTCACGAGTCCGAGGAAGAGCAGCAGGATGCCGATGAACTCGGCGTAGTAGAGCGCGATCGGGAACGACGCGATGTAGAGGGCACCGCCCGCGCCGAGGATGATCGCACCCGCCGCCATCAGCAGGGTCTGCCAGCGCCAGGTCCGGCGGAGCGAGAGGAAGGTCGCGGTCAGGAGCACGACCGTCGCGGGCACGGTGACCAGGGACGAGAGAAGAATGAGCAGGAGCGGAGGGTTCCCCGTGATGATGCCACTGGTCACCATCGAGGTCGGCAGGGGGCTCACGGCGCTGGCGAGCGCGACAAGAGCGGACGTGGCGACGATGTACGCGGTGTATCCCCGTTCGACCCGGGGACTCTTCAGGATCTTTGTCGCGCCCAGGGACAGGACCCCGACGATCGCGGCCGAGCAGAAGACGTAGAGCTGTAGGATCGGGCTCGACACGACGCCCAGGTAGACCACCGCCTCCACGACCATCGCGGCGGTCGCGATTGACAATCCGCTCCCCCACATCAATTGCGCCCGCGAACGGGTCTCGAAGAACCGCACGAGGGCCCGGATCGACAGAACGAACAACAACGCGCTCAGCAAGACGAGGGAGGTGGCTATGGCGGAGGACTCAAGGTCCACGGACATCCGCCGTCGCGTGTCGGTTCTCGTTGCCCAGTAAGGCCCCCGTCAAGTCGAACCTGCTCTCAGGTGACGAGCGGATAGATATCCCGGTCGTACGAGTAATTCGGACTCGCCGAGGAACCGCCGGCCGGGCACACTGGCGACGAGCGCTCGGCCCGATCAGACGAGGCCGTCGTTGAACCGGATGCTCGCGTGGCTACCGTTGCAGAACGGCTTGTTCGCGGAGGCTCCGCACCGACAGAGCGTAACGCGGTTCCGGACCTCGTACGGCACCCCGTTCTCGGACTCGACCCGTACCCCTCCCCGGACCCAGAGGGGTCCGCTACCGCCGAGGGCGGGGTCCTCGACCACCCCGATCGAGGGGGGGAGCTCGGGCTCGAACGCCGCCCCCGACTTCCGGTCGTGGAGTACCAATCGGCCCGACGGGCAGTGCATCGCCTCGCGGGTCGCCAACTTGCGCGCCGAGGGGTCGTCGGATTTCGGAACCAGTGACCAGATCTTCCCCCCCGGATCGCAGAAGCGAGCGAACGCGCACAACTCTTCCGCGTCGCTGAGCACGAGCGACGGACCGTCCTCCGTCCCCGCCTGTCGGGCGAAGGGCTGGCGAGACGCCGTTTCGGTCCCGTCGAAACCGATGAGGTCGTGGGTCCCGTCACAGAACGGCTTGTGCTTCGAGTGGCCGCACCGACAGAGCTCATACTCGGACTCCGTCTCGAACCCGCGGCCCTCCACCCACTCCCAAGAGAGCTTCTCGGTGTTGGGCTGGATCGTCTGGAGCGCGAGGGGAACTTTCCCCGACACCTTGTAAGGGCCGTTCTTCGTCACGACGATCCTCATTGCGGCTCCGTTCGACTTCTCCGGGGTCCCGTCGGTCCGGGACTTGCCCTTGGTCCTCTCCGTGGGCGCCATCTGTGCTCCTGCGGCCGCCCCCAGTACCTTCGCCTATCTAAAAGGCCGGGGAACCGACCGCGGGAATGCGGGTCGGGCAGTCGGGCGCGCTGCCACCGGCGCAGCTTTCACCGCCCTGACGCGGGCTTTCGGGCTCGGAGGGAGTACATGAGTGGTAGCGTCCCCTCTCCGCGGTCCAAGTGCCAGTATCCATGCCGGTCCTGGTGCATGGACGGATAGCGGTGCCAGTAAGTGTACGGGAACTCGGTGAACGACTCCACGCGCAGTCCGGCACCGAGCAGGGCACGGAGCGCTTCGGCGATCGGATGCACCCAGCAGAACGACACGGCGTTCTGGAGCTTCGCATCGGGCGCCGCATAAGTTCCCGGGGATTCGTCCCGGATCGGTTCGTGTTGGAAGTACTGGTTTCGCCTCACCAGCCCCTTCGGCTCCGCCACCCATTCGTAGAGCTCCGCGATCGGGTGGTCCTCGAGGTAGAACAGCCGACCTCCGGGCTTCAGGAAGTGCGCGACGGTGTGAGCCCATCGGTCCAGGTCGGGCAGCCAGCAAAGGGCGCCCTTACCAGTGTACACCACGTCGAAGCGACCTCGAAGTCGGCGGGTGACGTCGTAGATATTGGATTCGACGAACCGCGCTTCGATCCCTACTTCGTGGGCAAGGCGCCTCGCGGCTTGGACCGCGGGAGGGGAGTAGTCGACGCACGGTCACCTTCGCCCCCAGCCGGGCCCACGCGAGCGTGTCCATCCCGAAGTGGCACTGAAGATGAAGCAGGGACTGGCCTCGAACCGAACCGACCTCCCTCCATTCCACCGGGCGGAGCGGGTTCCATCCCTTCTTGAACCGCGGCACGTCGTAGCTCGGCGAATCGACATGCAGGGGTACCGACTCGTCCCACATGCGACGGTTGACCGCCATCCGCCGCCGGTCGTTGGTGCGCACAGGCGTTCCACACTCCCCCAGGTACATCAAGCCGCTTCTTCCGTGCCTGCTACCGAACCTCGCGGCCCCCCGGACAGTCGCTCCTGGGGGAGTTGATGAGCTCTCTTCGCGTTCGTCGCAGCGATCGGAGGGTCCCGAGCGCGTAATGTCGGAGCGTCCCCCCATTGAATTAATCGAGCTAACGGGCGCGAGTCGGGAAACGGCGGTCCCGGTCGTGATCGATTCGTTCGTCGGAATCTACCGTTGGCATGCCAAGCGCACCCTCCGAGCCGTCTCCCTGGTTCGGGCGGCGCTCCTCGGCGATGAGGTCGCCGGCGTCGCGATGCTCGAGCGTCTAACTCCCGAGGTCGGCTACGTGTACTATCTCGCCGTCCGGAGGCCGTTTCGACGGCGAGGCGTCGGCGCGCGCCTCCTCGACGACGCCCTGGCGGGGTTCGCCCGTGGAGGGATCCGCGTGGTGTACGCCGCGGCGGAGGAGGACAACGCGAGCTCCATCGCCTTGTTCCGGTCGCGGGGATTCCGCACCGTCGAGCGCCGCGAGATCGGCTATCGCGAAGGCGGGCTCGGGGCGTGGGGTTTGAGAAGCCGGATGTGGATCGTATCGGGCGAGGTCCTTCTCGGCCTTCGACTCGCGCTCGAGCCGCCGGCGACCGCGCTTTCCGAACCCGGAGAGTAGCGCGACTTCGACGAGGCTATGCCTCCTCTCGTATCTGCCGCGAACGGTGTCCGAGCCGTTACCGGCCGCAACCGCGTGGCCCCCCACGCTGGGCGAGCTGCCGTTCGGCTTGACCGCCCCGGAGCTTCGAGCGCGGTCTTCCGCGTTGATCGAAGAGGCGCAGCGCGACCTCCGAGGACTCGTGACGTCGGCGGAACCGCCCACGGTCGCGACGTTCCTCGTGCAGCTCGACCGTCTTCTGACCCGAGTCCAGGACGTGAGCGCGCACGGTGGTCTCATCTTCGCGGTCCATCCGGACGCGGAAGTCCGAGCCGCCGGTCGAGAGGCATCGGAAGCCGCGGACCGGTTCTTCAACGAGTACCGGCTCGACCAAGCCGCCTACGAGACACTGGGGAGGATCGACCTCGCCCCGGAGGAGGAGACGACCCGGTTCGCCGTCGCGAAGATGATCCGCGACATGCGTCGCGCCGGGCGTCGAGAAAGACCCGAGGACACGTGCGCGGCTTCTCACGCTGAGCAACTCCATCGACCGCGTGTCGAACCAGTTCAGCGAGAACATCGCGAAGCTGGACCGGGAGATCGAGGTCGACGGTGTCGCCGCGCTGCGCGGACTGCCTCCCGACTACCTCGACGCTCATCCCCCGGGCCCCGGCGGGAGGATCCGCATCACGACGAAATATCCGGACTTCCTACCGGCGATGGCGTACTGCGAAGACTCGGAGGTGCATCGCCGGTTGCTCCAGGAGTTCACGAACCGGGCGTACCCGGAGAACCTTCCCGTGCTCGACGAGCTGATGAACCTGCGGGGGGATTTCGCCCGTACCCTCGGGTATCCGAGCTACGCCGCCTTCGCCCTCGAGGACAAGATGATGGGCACCCCCGCTGCGGCCCACACCTTCCTCGAGCGGCTGGGGCGTCTGCTGCAGGACCCGACGGCGCGAGATCTCGGAAGGTACCTCGAGCGAAAGCGGAAGGACCACCCCGAGGCTCAGCGCTTGGAGCCTTGGGATACGGAGCTGTTCGGGGGGGGATATTATGACGGGAAGATCCGGACGGAGGAGTTCGGGGTCGACACGCGACTCCTTCGGGAGTACCTCCCCTACCTTCGCGTGCGCGACGGCCTCTTGCACCTCTGCCAGGAGTTGTTTGGGGTCTCGTTCCACCGGACCCTCACCGCGGAGGTATGGCACCCGACGGTGGAGGCCTACGACGTGACGCGGGGCTCGGTGCCGCTCGGCCGCTGCTACCTCGACCTGATCCCACGCGACGGAAAATTCAGCCACGCGGCCTGCTTTGGGGTCCGCGAGGGCGTCGCGGGGGTGCAGCTCCCTCAGGCGGCCCTCATCTGCAACTTCCTCAGCCCGAACGTCCCAGTAGAGACCGCGCGGATGGAGTGGAAGAGACGTCGTGACCTTCTTCCACGAGTTCGGCCACCTCCTCCATCACCTTCTCGCCGGCCAGCCCCGATGGCTGTACAACGGTCAACCCCACATCGAGTGGGATTTCATCGAAGCGCCGTCCCAGCTCTTCGAGGAGTGGGCGAGGGACCCGGCGACGCTCGCCCAGTTCGCCCGGAACCCCGAGCACCGGGGAGGGCATCCCGGCGGAGCTGCTGCACCGGTTGCGCGCGGCGGAAGCGCTCGGGCGACCATCGCGATTGCTGCGCCAGGTAGCTCTCTCGGCGGTCTCCTTGGAGTTCTACGACCGGGATCCGGCGGGAATGGACACGTCCGCCGCCTTCCAGGCGGCGTGGGACCACTTCTACCCGAGACCGCTCCCGAGCGAGTACCACCCCCAAGCCGCGTTCGGGCACCTCACCGGTTACTCGGCGTTCTACTACACGTACCTCTGGTCGATCGTGATCGCCCGGGACCTGCTGACTCCTTTCCAGGCCCAGGGAACGCTGACCGACCCCGCGACAGCCGCGCGATACGCGACCGAGATCCTTGCCGCGGGCAGTTGTCGGCCGGCCGCCGAGCTCATCCGAACCTACCTCGGGCGGGAGTTCAACTTCGAGGCGTTCGAACAGTGGACCCGGGGGCCCCCCTCGGCCGGCCCGGAGCAGGACCCGTCCCGGTCCGGGTGAGGGCGGTTCAGTCCGACCAGCGGTCGACGAACCTCAGCCCGAACGAGACCCAAGCGCCGACCAGGCTCGCCAGGAGGACGAGGAGCGAGACGAGGATCACGACGATGCTCTGGAAGAGCGAGAATCCGTGGGCCCAGAACGCTACGTAGAGCAGGGTGAAGCTGATCCAGCCGACGACCACGGCGAGCGATGCCACGATCCGCCGTCGGAGGCTCCCGAAGAGGTCGGACGCTCGATTGTGGACCGATGTCGATGAGGGGAACGGATTGGTCGTCATCGATCACGGACCTGAATTCCAGCATATGAACGTGACTCACTCGCTGTGCGTGCCTCTCGAGAGCGACCCTCGCCGCGTCCGTCGCCGAGCGAAACCTCTTTGAAGGCACTCCGGGTCGTGAGGTCCGGGCGGAACGACCATGGCGAAGACGGCGCGTCGGTGGCCCGGTCCCGACGTACCACGTGAGCGCGGGGTTCCGGGCACCGATGCCCTACGTCTTCGCCTGGTGTACGGACTTCGACCCTTCGGACGACCGCCGGGAGAAGGATCACTACGTCCGGAAGGTCATCGAGCGGAACCGTCGACGGGTGGTCTTCGAGGACCTCACCGACTCGGACCAGGGATGGAGTTGGGCCCGGCACGTCGTCACCCTGCGACCGCCGAACCGGTGGCACTCCGAGAGTGTGGGGAGCCACCGGGAGATCACGATCGACTACGTCCTGACACCGCTCGGAAGCGACCGGACCCGCCTCGACCTCCGTTGGAAGCGGCGTCCGACGGCCCTCGCGACGACCCGCGCTTCGCAACGAGCCATCGAGAAATCGACGACCCAAGCGTGGCGCAACTTTGCCCGGTCCCTCGAGAAGGATTATCGGTCGAGCGGCGCTCGACGTCGGCACTGACCGGACGGCCCTGTCGTCCCGCGGTTCCTCGGGGAGAGTCGATGCCGACGGATGAAAGTTCCCGCTACGAGCGGACCCCGATCCCCGAAGAAACGAAAGAGGAGCGGACCACCACTTTTGGCGAGCTCTTACACGCCTACAGTGCGGACGAGGCCGTCCTCGAGGCCCAGCGCTGCCTGCAGTGTGCGATGCCGTTCTGCGTCCAGGGCTGCCCGATCGTCCAAGACTGCCGGGAGTACATCCTGCTGGTCGGGGAGCGAAAGTTCGACGAGGCGGCGAAGGTGACGCTGCGAGAGAACCCGCTCGCGATGACCCTCTGCAAGACCTGCTACCACTATTGCGAGGATGCCTGCATCATGCACGAGCGCGGAGTGCCCATCGCGATCCGGCATCTCAAGCGGACTTCGATGGAGATGGGCGCCGCGAACCTGCTCTACGTGCCCAGCAAACCGCTGAACCAGCGGGTCGCGATCGTCGGCGCGGGACCGGCCGGCCTGATGGCCGCGTGGGAGCTCTGCCTCCGCGGGTATTCGGTGACGGTCTACGAGCAGCAGCAGTATCTGGGAGGTCAGGCCGCGACCATCCCCAAGTATCACATGGACGGGAACGAGGTCGAGATCGACGTGGCCCGGTTCCGGAACTTCGACTGCACGTTCGCGATGGGGAAGAAGGTCGGGGTCGACCTCACCCTCCCGAGCCTCCTCGCGAGCGGGTACCGGGCCGTCTACCTCGCGTTCGGAAGCTCGGACCATCGGGTCTTGGGGGTTCCGGGCGAGAACCTACCCCGGGGTAATCCCGGCGATCGACCTGCTGCGCGACGTCAACGAGGGTCCGGCGGTCGAACTGGGTCGCCAGATCGTCGTGATCGGCGGGGGCGACGTCGCGATGGACGCCGTCCGGTCCGCCCGTCGTCTCGCCCAGGACGCCACCGTGACGGTCGTCTACCACCGAACGAAGGACAAGATGCCGGCGGGCGCGGAGGAAAGCCAAGGCGCGATGGACGAAGGGGTGCAGTTCCTCTTTGAGCTCGCCCCGATGAGAGTCCTCGGAACCTCCCACGTAGAGGGGCTCGAGGTACGAAAGGTCGTCCCCGGTCCTCTCGCTCCGTCCGGACGCCCCACCGTCGCCTCGGTTCCCGGCTCGGAACGGACGATCCCGTGCGATACGGTCATCCTTGGAGTGGGCGAACGGGCCGACCTGACCGGTCTTCCGCCGGAGCTCGACCTGACGACCGGATCCCAGGGGTGGCCCCAGGGAAAGCACGACGACACGATGACGGGGATCGAAGGCGTGTTCGCGTCCGGGGGGAAGTCGGTGGTCTACGCGATGGCCGCCGGGACCCGCTCGGCCGAGGCGATCGACGCCTACCTGCGGAAGAAGGACGGAAAGCCGCCGATCCCACGACCGGACCCGTTCGGAGAGGGAAACCCGCCCGAGCTCCCGAAGGGGTACGGCGGCCCGACCTGGAAGCCCTAGAATCGGACCTCCCTCCGGGGGGCCGGTCCACGGGCGGAAGAACTCCCGTCCCAACGCAACCCCCTTGAAGAGGGAGAAGGCTGCGGCGCTCAGAGGTGCCGGAGGTCGGTGTTGCTCCCCACGGTCACGGCTCCCATCGCGGTGGGGATCGTGATCACCGAGCTCGCGATCGCGAGCGCGCTTATCGTAGGGATGTTCATCGTGCGAGCCGGCCACGTGCGCGCCCACCGGGCCCTCCAAAGCTCGATGGTCCTGCTGAACATCCCGATCGTCCTGGTTCTCATGGCACCCGCCTACTGGACGTACAGTTCTCCCGGGACTTCCCGGCTCCCTCGGCGAGTCGTTCTACCTCTACCCCACGTTCATGTTGATCGCGGGCGCATCGGCCGAGGTGTTGGGAATCTACGTCCTCCTCGTCGCGGGGACGAATTGGATCCCCGAGCGCTTTCGATTTCGTCGGTACAAGCTCTGGATGCGCGCCGAACTCATCCTGTGGTGGGCGGTCGTGCTCGCGGGAGTCGCCACGTACTACACGTGGTGGGTCCAGACCTGACCCGGCCCTCGTGCCGTCGGAACGCCGGGGACGCGCGTCAGGGCGGGGTACTGATCTTCCCGGATCGCCCCATCGAGATCTGGAGCTTCCCGCGGAAGTCCTTCACCCAGCCGTCCGTGATCCGGATCTTCTGGCCGACCGAGTAGCGCTTCGTGTCCTCGCCCCAGAGGGTGAGGGTAATCGTCCCGGTCTCATCTTGCAGGGTGGCGTCCGCGACCTGGGAGGCTCCGCGGGAGGTCGTGACATCCCGGACCGCGGAGATGGCCGTGATGGTCGCATCGATCGTCGCATTCTGGTTCGCTTGGAGGGAGGCTATTCCGGCCATGACGGCGGAGCCCAAACAGGAAGGGCTTAAAGATTATCTGATGGCCCTCGGGGGCGGAACGAGCGGCGCCCGGCGAGGTTCCCCTGGTCTTCCACCAGCCCCTGCACCGCGGCGGCCGCGCCCTTCGGTGGGGGTAGCTCATCCACCGCCGGTGTTGGGCGGATTCATGAGATCGTCGTCCTGCTCAAGCCCGAGGAGGTGACCCAGCTTGAACTGCTTGGCGTGCATGTACGCGCGATCGTGCTCGTTCGGCGGAACGACCACCGGGATCCGCCCGACGATCCGCACCCCGTGATCTTGGAGGTCCTTCATCTTGTCCGGATTGTTGGTCATGATGCGGATCGACTTTACCCGGAGCGTTCCGAGCATGTGCGCGGCAATCGCATAGTCGCGTTCATCGGCCCGGAAACCGAGGAGCTCGTTCGCCTGGACGGTATCGTAGCCCGAATCCTGGAGCTGGTAAGCCTTGATCTTGTTCACGAACCCGATCCCCCGGCCCTCTTGACGAAGGTAGAGCACGATCCCGGATTCCATCTTCCCGATCCGCTCGAGGGATTCCAGGAGCTGGTCCCGGCAATCGCACCGGAGCGACCCGATCGCGTCGCCCGTAAGGCACTCGGAGTGCAATCGGACCGGGACCTCCTCCCGATCGACGACGTCACCATGAATGAACGCAGCGTGCTCCTTTCGGTCGAGCGTGTTCCAGAAGGCTGCGACCTGATAATCGCCGAACCGGGTCGGGAGGTCCGCGATCGCGAGGACCTTGACGCACACCTCGGGCGCGCCGGGACACTCGTGGGCCGCGCTCTCGTCGAGCAACTGCTGGACGACCGGCGAGGGAATCCCCATCGGACGCCGCAGCCAGCCGGGCGATTAAAGCCACCGGTAACCTAGACGTCATCGACGGGCGACCGCGGGCGAGCCAACCGTTTAGTCCCCCTGGGTCGTACCGCGCCGGTCGTCGTTCGGAATGGCCGATCAGGGTGGCGCCGTTCGTTGCCCGCAGTGCGATGAGGTCGTCGCCGTCGACCCGGATTGGCGCCTCGTGATCTGCCCGAAGTGCGGGAACGTCATCACCCGTATGGCGTCGGATTCGACCTACGATTGAAGGGGACCCGTGGCGGTGCGTTCCGGCGGTTGGACCGAACGATTCGTGTCGGTCGCGAGCTCGGCGCGCATCCGCTGCAGTAGATGGACGTCGATTCGGCGCCCGAACTTCCAACCGACCTCGCGCATGACCCCCACCGGCTGGAACCCCTGCGACGTGTGGAGGCGGAGGCTCACGGCATTTCCGTCGGCGACCCGAGCCAAGAGCGTGTGGAACCCCGCGCGCTCCCCCGCGGCTACGAGTCGGGAGAGCAATGCTCGACCAACCCCTTCTGCGCGTCGGCGGGCCTCCACGTAGACGGACACCTCTGCGGTCTCGTCATACGCTCGTCGTTCCGACCACCGGCTGAGCGACGCCCAGCCGATGACCTCGGTTCCGGATTCGGCGACGAGGACGATGTACGGGGGGGCGTGTTCCCGGAACCATCGCAGCTGGTCCTCCTCGGACCGCGGTTCAGTGTCGAACGTGGCCACGGTGGACGCCACCGCGTCGTTATAGATCGCGGCGATCGCGGGGGCATCGGCGGTCGTCGCCGGCCGGATCTGGAAGGTCGCTACGGGATTCGGCACCGGCGGGCAGTCTTCTCCTTCCGGGTCCGAGGGCGCCCGAGGTAGTTGAGGATGTTCCGTCCGGCCGTGGACGATCGGCCACGAGGTGGCCGAATCCACCGTCAAACGTCGAGTCGCACCCTCACGGTGCAGATGGGCCACCCCACGTGTTCAACCACCACCGATCATCGTTCCGGGGGAGCGACTCCCAGGACGGTCGCCCAATTTCGCGTGGTCGCCGGTTGCCCGAAGAGCTTCTCGACAAACTGGTTCGGGAACCCAAAGTGTTTACCTACCGGGAGACCCCAACTGAAGACGTCCCGCCCCCGCACGACGAATACCTCGACCTCGGACTTCGGCGATCGGGTGGGCAAGGGGGGAATCGATCCCGGGGTGTCGTGGAGAAACGTCACGAAGGGCGTGCCCGGGCTCGGTTTCGCGCCGCCGAACGGGTCAAGCCGCACGAGCGCCTCGAGGTCTGCCGCAGAGCGCAGGAATACGCTGACCTCGAATCCCAGCAGCGCTCCGAGGTCCTTCTGCACCTGACGACGGAGCGCGGGACCGTCTCGCCGCTCGGTCTCGAAGACGACGTTTCCGCTCGCGCGGTACGTCCGCACATTGTCGAGGCCGAGCTCCTCGAACCGACGTCGCAGGTCCTCCATCTTGACGATGCCGTGGCCGCCGACGTTGATTCCCCGCAGGAACGCCACGAAGCGAGTCACCGGAAGCGGTCCCTCACTCGCGGCGGATCGCCTTTGGGAGAGGGTCCCCCGGAGAGCTCCAGATGCGGTACTCCAGGAGTTGGCGGAATCCCATCTTCTCGTAGACGGTCCGCCCCATGGGGGTGGCCCACAGATAGCCGACATCGCATCCTCGATTGCGTCCATCGGAAACGATCCGCCAGACGACTGCTTCCGCGAACCCCTTTCGCCGGAAATTCTCGACCGTACCGATGTAAGCGACCCCCGCGACGCCGTGCCGCCACGATCAGCGCTCCCAGTGAAACGGGTTCACCGCGGTATCGCCCCAGGTACAGGTGGAGTTGAGGGGAGTCGAGCCACCGATCGTCGGGCGCGGAGTAGGGCATTCCGTACGCTTTCGCTCCCGTTCGTTCGATCACCTCGAGCTCCTCGGGGGTCGTCGCACGTTCCACCCGGAACCCCTCCGGGGGCGGGGGAACGAGATCCGGGATCGGGTCCAACACCATGCCGGGAAATTCTCCCTCGTCCTGCAATCCAGCAGACGCGGCGGGCGGCGTCATCGCGTCCGCTGCCTCGGGAAACGCGATGAGGATCCAGGGGACGCGGTGGGCTGCGAAGAACGCCGCTGCCCGCTGCACGAGCGCGGCGGGGTCCTTGGGGGGCACGGTCACGAAGGCGGGGTTCCCCATGCTGTCCCTTGCCGCGGTACTGATGAAAGCGAATCCGGGACCCTCCTCGATCGACCCGCCCTCCGAGCCGCGGGCGAACGCACGATAATCCTCTACCGTGTTCGCGTGACATCGTGCGATCAGTCCCTTGCGGGGTCCCTCCCCTCGGGTGTCGCTCGCCATCCGTAAGTTCGATGCTCCGCTGGCGCAGGGCGAAACGAGGAAAAAGTCTGCCGTTGACCCTGTCGGGCGGGTCACCGCGGGCCTACCCCAACTACTTAGACCCGCCCGCCGTGTCGGAGTTGGTCAATCGTCCCCTGACTCCTCCGGGGGAGACGGCCACCTCCGGGATTGTGAACCGATGCCGTTCGTGGAGTACGACGAGGTCGAGGCCATCTGCTCCGACTGCGGACGCCTCTTCCGGTCGGAGGAGGCGCTGGCCGCTCACCGGGAAGAGAGCCACTCTGGCCGCGAGGAGACCCGGGCCCCTCCAGCGGAGCCGTCGATCTGCCCCCAATGCGAGCGGAAGTTTCCGACCTCGTCCGCCCTTCGGGCGCACGTCGCCCGAGAACATCCGGAAGGCTAAGCTCGCTCGCCGCACCGCCGGGCAGGACCGTCCGTCGCCCCCGGGGGCGCGCCGCAAGGAGGCCGCCGGGGGGTCGAAATCGTCGAGGGACCGAACAGCGCTAGTTTATCCTCATCGCGGAGCGTGCCGAGGCCCGGTACCGTCCGATCACCGAGAGGGAACAGGCGATGGTGAACATCGATTGGCCGAGCGTCGCGATCGTGACCGCGTTCAGCACGTGGGTCCTCGCGGTGGGGACGCTGTTTTTCCTATTCTGGCAGACCCGGCAGACCCAGATCCTCAATTCCGCGAACGCGGTGATGACCCTGCGCGATAAATTTGACTCGACTCGGATGCGCGCGGTGCGGCATCACTTGAGCGACCGGCTCCTGAAACAGGCCCACGAGGACATCACGAGCATCGAGGTCGTCACGTTCTTCGAGCTCATCGGCACCCTGACGCATCGCAAGGTGCTCCACGAGCAACTCGTCTGGGAAGCGTTCGGCACCTGGATCACGGCCTACTGGTGGGCACTCCGGCATCCCGTCGACTGGGTGGGTCGTATTCGAGTCGACTTGGAGGACCCTCTGATCTTCCACGAATACGAATGGCTGAATGACCGAATGCTCGAGCTGGACCGGCGGGCGCTCGCGAAGCTCCACGCCGTCCCCGGGAATGGCGAGGCAGAGGCGCGCCGAATCCTTTCCCGGGACGCCCTGCTGGAGTCCCTGTGAGCGAAGAACGCCGGGACTACTCCGCTGGCCCTCTACCACGCTGATCCAGCCGCTTCCCGTCGCAGGGCACGACCCATGACTCGTTCGCGGACGGACCGAGCGATCCTCGGCCTCGACCTGGCCGGCTCCCCCGGCGGCCGACGGGCTGCTGCCTTCTGCTCGGGCCGCGGGAAGTCCATTCATCGATCGCATTCTCGGACCCGGAGATCCGGAGACTGGTCGACTCGTCCCATCCCGACCTGATCATCATCGACGCACCCCTCTCGCTCCCCCGGGGCCGTCGTACTATCGAGGACCGTACGGGGCCGCACTTGCGGGAATGTGACCGCGAGCTACTCCGCCGACGGATCCGCTTCTTTCCGCTCACCCTCGGACCGATGCGGATGCTGACCGAACGAGGAATGCGTCTCGCCGCCGAGTTCACGGCCGCCGGCTTTGCCGTGGTCGAAGGCTACCCGGGCGCCGCGCAGGACCTCCTGGGAATCCCGCGCAAGGGAGCGGGGGTGGAGGGACTGGCCCGCGGACTGCGACGCCTGGGCTTGACGGGAGACCTCGGTCGCCGGGACCTGACGCACGATGAGCTCGATGCGGTGACCATCGCGTGGGTGGGCCGGGAGTATTTGGCGGGACGCGCGCTCGTGATCGGAGACCACGAAGAGGGACTCATGGTGCTGCCCCGGCCGCGTTCGCGGACTCCCCGGGCGCCGAGCAAGCCGACGCCGGTCCGCCGCCGCCTTTCGAGCGCCCGCCCCGGCTGAACGTCCGTTTCGGAGTATCGAGTTGTAGCCATAAGTCACTACAACTGTTTATCCTCCCGGACCCTGCCTCTCTCGTGCCAGGGGTGGGGAGCACCATCGGGACCGTGGAGTGGAACGAGCTGCTCACGGCGATGGGTCGTTTCGGCTTCGCGGAGCGCGAGGCGAAGCTGTATCTCCTCCTCCTCCGCCGGGGCCGTGCGACGGCCCGCGACCTCACCCGGGATTCCGAGATGGACCGGGTCCTTGCGTACCGCACCCTCGACGCGATGCGGTCGCGGGGCCTCGTTCAGATCACCGCCGAACGCCCACGCCGATACATCGCCATCCCGCCGCGCGTGCTCTTCGAACGGAGCCTCTTCGAGCGTCGACGCGCGCTCGAAGAGGATGTCTCGCTCGCTCGGGAACTCTCCGCGCGGCTGCCCGAGCTGACCCAGTCGATCGCGGAAGGGGGGCCCCGGTTCCAACTGATCACCGGGGCCGCGGCGATCTATCCCTACCTCCGGGAGATGGTGCGGCGGGCCGAACACGAGGTCCTCGTCATGATCACGCCCAAGGCTCTCCGGGAGTCGGCGGAGTTCGGCCTCTACGAAGAGCTTCCACGCCTTCTCAAGTCGGGGGGCAAGTTTCGTCTCCTGGTCGAACCGGACCCTCGGGTTGTCGGCCTGGTCCGCAGATTCCAAGCCGCCCACCGTCGGTTCCCGAACTCGATCGTGCGGAGCGTGGCGGCCCAACGCGCCCGTCTCACGATCGTCGACCAACGGGAAGCTCTGGTGTTCCTGGTCCCAGAATCGCAGGGGACGACCACCGACCAGATCGCCGTCTGGACTGACACGAAGGATTTCGTGGGCGCCGAGCTCGCGTACTTCCGCGCGATCTGGGAACACGCCCGACGGTTCCCGACCTAGTCCTCGTGAGAGCGACGGGACCCGCGCAACCCCGTCCTCTGGACCGGCCGCGGCAATCCAGCTCCTCGGTAGGAGATCTCGCAGGTCGAAGGAACGGTCGGCGAGGAAGTGGACCTGAAAGCGGGTTCATCACTCTGCTACGTCTCACGGCCCGTGTGAACTCGGGCCCGGGCGGCCGTCAACCCCTTTGCGCTTCGAGCGCGTTAGGAAGTGTGGCCGCCCTCACGACGGGTCCATCTGTGCCTCGGTCCCCTCAGGACCCCGTGCACGTACGGGAGGTTGTCGAGACCCGTGCCCGAGTTCCACTACCCAACGGAGGGAACACACCGGTGAACGAAGAAGGAGGATGGACGCCGAGCCCCTGTCTGGGACTCGACGTCCACAAGGCGACGACCACGGCGACCTATCTCGGCCGGGACGGAAGGACCAAGAAGGTCTGGACGTTCCCGACCACGCGGAGCGCGCTGAGCGCGCTCACCCGGGAGGTCGACCCCCAGACCCCGATCGTGCTCGAGGCCAGCACCGCGGGAAAGGCAGTGGCGACCGTTCTGAAGGAGGCCGGGAGGGAGTTGCACATGGCCTCACCCCGCGACGTGGGACTAATCGCCAAGAGCTCGGTGAAGACCGATGCGCGGGACAGCGCGAAGCTCGCGCACCTCTACCAAGCGGGATTCCTCCCCGAGTGCTACATCCCACCCCCCGAGATCGACCGGATGCGCTCGGTGGTCCGTCAGCGCCAGGACCTAGGCTACAAGGTCGCCCTCGTCAAGAACCAGGTCCACGCCCTGGTCACCCGCTCCCTCCTGGACTCCGAGATGGGCGGGGTCTCCGACTGGTTCGGCGCGACGGGCCTTCGAAGACTGGTGCAGCTCCCCCTCGGACCGGACGAGCGGGCTGCCCTCGCCCGATATCTCCGCCAGTTGACCTACCTCGCGACCCAGGAGGAGGAACTCCAGCGCGAGTTGGCTCAGCTCGCGGTCGACCGGGAGGACGTGCGACTATTGATGTCGATCCCCGGGGTCGACTACTACACCGCGGTGGCGCTGGTCGGGGAGATCGGGGACATCCGCCGATTCCCGACCAAGCGGACCCTCGCCTCCTACGCCGGACTCGTTCCCCGCGCCGACAACTCGGGAGACCACGTGAGCTCCCACACGCACGTGAAACCGGGGGACATGGGGCTCAAGCGATTCCTCTGTGGAGCGGTGATGGGCATGCTCCTCGCCCGCCAGGACACCGCGGTCAAGCGATTCTACCAGAAGAAGTCGAAACAGATCGGGGGCGCCAAGGCCCAAGTGGCCGCGGCCCGCAAACTGTCGGCGGTGGTGTGGTGGATCCTCACCAACCGAACTCCCTATCGCGAACAGGACGAGGATCTGACGGAGCGCAAGGAGTCCAAGCTCGACCGAGTGGCCGAACGTCCGACCGCCCTCGTGAGTGTCGAGGAGCTGGCGGCATTGGGTGCTGAGGTCGAGGCGAAGGCCGAGGTGCTGGGCCGACTCCACCGAGAATGGCCTACCCCAATAGCTGAGGAGAAAAGGGAAGGAAATGGTTAGCCGCAACCCCACCCGCTTTCACGGGAGGGGTTGGTCCGTGCCTCCCTTTACGGGTGTTTGGACATGGCCATGACTTCGGCCTCAGTCACCTTCTTGTGGTGAGAGTGGTCGACATGCCATTGCGTCAGGGCGACCAGCTCGCCCTTGTCTTTCGTCACGACCTCGAATCCGTCGTCGCACGCGACTTTCATGCGTCCGCATCCCATCGTGTTTCTCCGTTGCCGCTCCGCGGCACTCCCCTCCACCGGATGGGGCCAATTGAACCATTGTGGACTACGAAAGTTACAACAGACAGGCCCGAGGTTCCTGCCGCTCGGGAAGGGAATGAGAAGGGGTTGGGTCCGTGGGACCGGGTCGAGATCAGGGGTGCTTCGACATCGCCATGACCTCGGCCTCAGTCACCGTCTTGTGGTGAGAGTGGTCGACATGCCATTGCGTTAGGGCGACCAGCTCGCCCTTGTCCTTCGTCACGACTTCGAATCCGTCCTCGCAGGCCACCTTCATGCGTCCGCATCCCATGGTCGTCTTTCCTTGCCTTGCGGCCTTCGGGCGAACGCACTCGGGGTATTTGCGGGTTGGGACGGCTCCCGAGGTCCCCCGTCGTCAGGCCGGACCGGCAGGTCGACGCGAATCCGTGGTCCGACCCGGGAGACCCTCGGTCGGAGGAGCCAGCGGCCGGCGGAAGGCCGCGAGCCACGCTCGCCCTTGGACGGCTTCGATACGCGTCTCGAATCGCTCCTCGCGTATCCATCGGAGCTCCCATCCCTCCCGGAACGTCTCTCGAATCTCCTCCTGAGTCACGCGCCGGGGACCCCCCCAGTCGGTCGGTTCGCGCTCGTTGAAGCACAAGAGGAAGAACCGGCCGCCGGGGACGAGCACACTACCGACACTCGCGGCATACTGGGAACGGTGCGAGTCGAGGAACGTGTGGAAGAGACCGCAATCGGTGACCGTGTCGAAACGTTGGTCGAGGGTCCCGAGCTCCAGCGCACTCCCGGTGCGGAACGTGACGGCCAACGACCGCTCGGCCGCCTTCGCGCGCGCCCGCTCGATCGCGGTGGGAGCGAAATCGACTCCCCAGGTCTCGTGCCCCCGGGAAGCAAAGTAGAGGGCGTTCTCGCCGGTCCCGCATCCCACGTCCAGCACCCGACCGACGATCTCGCCCAATTCCTCGAGGTGAACGAAGGTCTGCTGCGGGCGCCCGATCTCCCACGGAGGAGTGCCGCGGTAGACCTCCTCGAAGAAATGCACTGCCCTCCGACTAAGACCCGGGCGCTCATAACCCGGGGGCGGACCACGAGGCCGGATCCGCCGTTCGACCGACACGATTAGTTAGGGGGGCCCGCGCGTTCGCCCGAGGGCAGGGACCGCACGTGAATCCGAACGTCCGAGCCGGGAGCGCGCCGGCGCCGTTGCCCTCCCCTGCCGCTCGCCTTCCCGTGATTCCCTTATGGGTGGTCCCGGTCCTCCTCGTCGTCTCCTACGTGGTCCTCGTGGACGCCTTCTTCCACGACCGGGCCCGATGGACCGGAGCCCGGGTCCCCGCGATCACCCTCCTCCTTCTCGGGGTCACCCTCGCGTTCTCCCTCGTCTGGTACGCGGTCGCCTACGGTGCTTCGGTATTGCTCGGGGAGTTCGCCACGCTCGGCGTGCTCCTGTTCATCTCCCGGATCCCGGGCCTTCCGCGGCACGTCGTCATCACGCCCCCGGCACGGGCCGACACGTCATGGGAGGTGTGGGGTCGCTTCGGGATCCTGTTCCTGATCGCGCTCGGATTCGAGCTGATCTTCATGATCGTGATCGTGCGGGGAGGGGCCCTCTCGCCCGACCTTGCTGCGGATCGTCCCGTACTCTTTTTCCTTGACGAGCTCATCGCCGGGCTGCTCCTGGCGGTGCTGCTCGCTCCGGCCGGGGCGTTCCTCGCGGGGGGGTTCCGGACCCGGATCACCGACTCGCTCGAATTCCCACTCCTCTGGCTCGCGGCACTCTTGCTGGTCGTCGGCGGCGCGAGCGTCCTGGAAGTCGAGGTTCTGCCTGGGGTGGGGTTCGACCCTTCGCTCTTCTTAATCTCCATCCTGTCCTACGCACCGGCAGCGTGGTTCGTCTGCCTGGCGTTCTCGCGGAGCGAATCCGTCGTCCAGGCGGGCTTCCTGCGTCGGGCCCGGAGGGCGCGCGGGGGACGATTCCACTTCGGTCGGATCCTCGTCCGGGACGACCCCGGGGGAGATTCGACAGAGGTCTAGGTCCCGCTGACCCCCGGTGCGGCCCGTGCGCGACGAGAGACGGCGACCCCACGGCTCACTCGGAAGGGATCTCGACCATCAACTGCAGAAAGAACTCGCCACTCCACGCTACCGCGAACGTGGCGTCCGGCGCGACGTAGAGTTGAGCGCGGCTTACGTTGCTCGCCAGGCCCCCGAGAACGAACGGATACGAGGTTCCGTTGAGCTCCGTACCGTTGCCGTGGACGTAGCTCCCCCACTGGCTGTACCATCCGGTGACCCAGAGCCAGAAGGTGACGTTGTGAAACGCGACGGGCGACGGGGAGGTGCTGTTGTTGCCCCATTGGGGGAACGGGATCTCGTACGATTCGGAGTAGTATTCGTGACCGTCGATCCGGACGTTCGACGTGATGTGCCCCCCGAGGCCGGGGATGCTGCCGCTGAACAGCGCCGCCCCGAAGAGTAGCGCGACGACGTACACGACGATCACCGTGACCATCTTCCGCCGGCTCGGCGGGGGTCCCGAGGGGCGGAGCGGTGGGGAGTCGAAGAAGTTCATCGCGCCTCAATTGACGTTCCTCGCAATAGCTTAACTCGGGTCCGGAAGTGTCCCGCCCGCCGCGATGACCCCACCCCCTCCACCCCGCTCCGCTCCGATCTCCGCCCCGGACCTGACCGGACCCACCTCGATCCTCGATTGGCCCGTCACCGCGGCAGGAACCGGACGGAAGCGCCGGGCTCGTCCGTTCGGGCATGCTCGCCTCGAGGTCGACCTCCGGCACGAGAAGCTCCAGGAGCCCGGAGTTCCCGTCCTTCGACAGTTCGAGCGCCTCCTTCGGGAGCGATCGGTGGTCGAGCCGAGCGACCTCCTGCGCTTGAGCGCCGCCGCCCTCCACGCATTTTCGGTGCGGGGGTTCTCCCACGTCGACCACTGGGAGGTCGACCCGGGAGGCTGGTTGCCGCTTCCGGAGCCGACGCACCGAACGCTCGCAGAACCCGTGAGCCACCTGGTCCGGGCCCTCCAGAGCACGGAGTGGCGCCGCCTTGCGCTCGCCCGGGAGTTCTCCGTCCGCCTCTCGGGTCCTCCGGAGATGCGGGCCGACCTCGTCGTTCGGCGCGTCCATCGCGAGCGAGGCCACTCGATCACGATCGACCTGAACGGCCGGATCGCGCCCCGAGAGCTCGAGCGACTCGTCGGGGCGCTACGGGAGCGTCTTCCTGTCCTGCGATCGGCCGTGACCGAATTCTCTTACCGATAATCTCGTGGACACCGCTAGAATGTGGCGTTCGCGCGTGCAGGTTAGATAGTCCGCCCCCTGTGGGCGTTGGGAAGTGGGACCGATGACCGTTCCTTCGACCGTCCAGGCACGCGAATTTGACGAGAAAGGAGCCCGACGACTCGGCCTCGCCGCCGGGCTCGGCTTTGCCGGCGCGCTCGCCGCGATCGTGATCCCCCTGGTTTCCCTCTTCGTGGTCGCGGATTTCCCCGGTGGATTCTTCACGTTCAGCGCGGCGATGGTCGAAGTGACGAGCGTGCTCGTCCTCGCCGGCGCGATCCTGCTGCTCCTCTCGTTGTTCGTCTACCGCCGCGGCTTCGCGGCCCTGCGCAAGGTCGACCCTCGGTTCTACGTGGCGTCGGTCCTCTGCATCCTCGGCTCGGTCGGGTTCCTTCTGCTCCTCGTTGCCGCCACCCTGGTCGCGGGAAACTCTACGAGCCTGCTTTCGTGCACTCAGGGGCACCCGAGCCACGCCCTATCCTGCCTGGAGTCTGGCCAACCGTTCGGCGCTGTGACGGGTCTGCTGGGCTTTCTACTGGGTTGGATCGGGGGCGTCGGGATCATGATCGGCCTCCTCGTCGCCGGGAATCGATTCCAGACCGGCGCCCTCTCGGGGAGCGGGGTCGTCTACGGGCTCCTGCTACTGATCCTGCTGATCCCGCTGGCTTCGCTCTTCGTCAGTGTCCCGGACGTCGCGGTACCTACTGCTCTTGGCTCCACTGCTCGCGGTCGTCGGTCCCGGGCTCGCGGTGGCTGGCAGTCTCCGGGCGACCGCCAGGCTCACGGGCAGCGCATAGCGCGTCACCGACCGGGGGACAGCAGGAAGTCGCCCTCCCCGAGCGACGTTACTTTCGGACCACGACCTGGACCTCGGTGTGGGCCCAGGCCTTCGGTTCTCGCCACGGGTCTCCGTCGTAGACCTCCCGGTAAGGTCCCGACGGACCGGATGGTCTTGTCGCGTTTGCGCCACCGCAGCCAGTCGCTCACCCCGTGGTAGACCACGGCCGGAGAGACGACATTCGGGTCGAAGACCACGCTCGCGACGGCCGAGGCGGGCAAGCGGTACGGAGTCGGATCGGGCCTTCGGGATGGGCGGGGCCGCGCACCTCAATGGAGACCTCCCAGGCCCGGGTCCCGGGCTCGCGAAATACCCACTTGCCCGTACGGAGTCCGGTTTTCCGCGCCCACTTCGCCACCCGGTCGAATTGGGCCCGGATGCGGCGTTCGTTCCACGGCCCTTTCCACGATAGGGACGCACACGATAGGCGGGGGCGCGCTTCATCTTGAAGTCGACCACCATGGTCCATCCCTCAGAAGGGGAGAGCGGTGCTAGGACTTAGATAGCTCGATTCGGGCGTGGTCGGCTCGGAGCCCCCCGACCGAGAGTTCGTCGCCGTCTTCGCTCCCTACGGAAAGGGAGAATCCGGACCCCGGACAGTAGCTGCCGGGGATCCGGTGGAATGGTTCACTCCGCGGTCGCGAGAGCCTCGGGGTTCTCCTGCAGGGGAACGCTGGTCGAGTACGACGAGCCTTTCCGACGGTACCCGATCTCGACGTCGCTCCCGACCGGATAGCTCGAGAGGGCGCCGACAAGGTCGCGCACGTTGCGGACCTCGGCGGGTCCGACCGCGCGTGACGCACGTCCCCCGCTTTCAGACCTGCCTTGTGTGCAGGCGAGCGGGGTGCCACTTCACCGATCAGCAGGCCCAGAGCCGACTTCGAGCCCGTACCGTAGTGCGACCTCGGGCCGGAGCTCGGCCACCGTGACCCCCATCCAGGGCCGGACGATGCGGCCCTTCGACCGCAGCTCGTCTACGATGCGCGCGACCGCGTGGATCGGGATGGCGAAGCCGACGCCCTGCGCGAACGGGACCATCGCGGTATTGACGCCCACCACCGAGCCCGAGAGGTCCACAAGGGGACCGCCACTGTTCCCGGGGTTGATCGCCGCGTCCGTCTGGATCAAACCCTTCGAAGACGAAATCCGAACCGGGGAGCGGGCGACCGAGGGCGCTGACAACGCCCGTCGAGACGGTGGGTCCGCCGGGGAGTCCGAGTGCGTTTCCGATCGCGAGCACGATCTGTCCAACCCGAAGATCCTCGGACCGCCCGAGGCGAGCAGTGGGCAGACCCGTCGCTTCGACCTTGACGAGGGCGAGGTCGGTGACGGGGTCGCCGCCGACGACCTCCCCCTGGAGCTCGCGACCGTCCGCGAGCTGGACGCGAAGCTGGGCCGCACCCTCCACGACGTGCTGGTTCGTCACGAGGTACCCGGCGGGGTCGATGACCACGGCGGTCGCTTGGGCTTGCGACCCGAACGGGTTGCCCCAACGGCTTCTCCGCATCAGTCGAAGGCTTTCGACCGAGGCGACCCCGGGTCCCACCGCATCGATGGCAGAGGTGATCCGCGTCTCGAGTTCTGTGAGCGCCATGGGGAACTCTCAGACCGGCCCCGCATCCACCCGCGCTGAGGCCACGGGAGAATGGGTTGGGGCCCGATCGGCGGGGACGCCGGGATCGGTTCGAGCGGGAGCGCAGCGTGCATCGCCCTCACTCCTCAAGGAGCTGCTCGAGCTTCGCGAACAGCTGCTCGAGCTCTTTCTCCTTCTTCCGGCCGCCCTCCCATCGAGCGTTGACGATCTCGACGAGCACGTCGGCGACCTTGTCGAGCCAGGGACCTTCCTGAGCGTCAAATCGCTTCTTCAGTTTCTCGCGCAACAGTTCGTTGTGCGCCCGGTAGGCCGTCCAGACCCACGGTCCGTAGTGGCCGCGTCCTTCGCCGTCTTCGTTCTCTCCGTGCATATGCGTCATCTTCGTTGCTCCGGAACGTTCACCGTTCCGAACCCCACCACCGCTCGGTGGAGGATATTGAGCGGGTCGCCGGGAGACCGGTCACACTCCGCGGACGGCCGACGGCCCGGGCGAATCCCTTGGCACCGAGGACCCGCGCTCCGTATCTGGTGGCGGCCGCGTTACCGACGGGTTAAATCCCGAGCGATCGATTTCTGGGCGATGCCCCCCGACAAAGAGGAGCCGACGGGCCCGGGTTCGTCCCGTCTGGACGACCGCGTCCTCGTCACCCTCCAGGAACTAAACGGGCGCATCGCGTTCAGCGGCCTACGCCGAGCGCTGAAGGCCCATCCCGAATCGCTCTCGAGAGCGCTCCACCGGCTCGAACGCGAAGGGCTCGTCGAGCGGAGCGAGGGCGGGTACCGAGCGCTCCTGCGAGAGCCAAGGGTCGACGCCGCCACCGTGACCCGGCTCCGACCCGATCGCCCACATCCGGGTTCCGCTGGGGACCGCCCCCGAAACGGTCCTCGGGCGGCTCGCCGGTCACTGGTTCGGGAACCTCCGCTGGGTAGGGGTTATCGACCGACCGTCCCAGCGACTCCTTTCCTGGGCGCGGCGGGACGGTTCCGGCTACGTGCTGCTCGGCATCCACGGTGGAAGCCTACGCGTCTACGTCCCCGATGAGCCGGGGCCCGGTGACCTCGCGGAGGCGGAGGACGCGGCGTACGAGCTCCTCGGGCATGCCGTGGGAGCGCTGCGCCCGACCGCCCCGGACGGAGGCGTCGCTTTCCTCGGGCCTCTCGAGCCCGCGACCGTGGCCCCCGCGACGGACAACTGGCCGGGCCGGTCCCGCGTCAGAGCGCGGCGCCGCAGGTCGAGCATCGGCCGTCGACCTCGTTGCCGAGGCTGCCGCAGTACCGGCACCGGATCTTGACGACCTGGCGCTCGATCGTGTGCGTCGCGACCAGGGTCCCTGAGTAGGGCGGGGGCATCGACCGCTTGGCGAGCGCGATCGCGGCCGTCCACGCCTCCGGGTCGAGGACGTCAAACGACGGCCGCCCGGCGGTCAGCTCAACCTGCAGGCGGGTCCGCCCGAGGCGCCCCCGGCGCACGGAGACGTTGCGCACGTGCGGCAACGACGCTTCCAGGACGGTGACCGTCTCCTTTCCGAGCACGAGGCCTCGGACCACTCCCGAGGAGACCGACGACTCGAAGACCAGGCGCTGGGTGGTCAGGTACAGGTACACCCGGGTCCTTGGTAGGCGGAGGGGCCGTACCCTTCGATCACGGCGTAGGAGCTGCGTAGCTTGCTCTCGCCCGAGTGCAGCAGCATCGCGTCCTTCGACCCCGGTCATCGCCTGGTGTGGATATGAGCATGGCCGTTTCCCGCCGACCGGGCCGCTCGGAGTTTTCTGCGGTAGGACTTCGGCGCCCGCTCGGTGGCGACCGTGATCGTTACTGGAGCGAGAACTCGAACGTGCCGGCGAAGAACCCGGTCGGTACGGACGGGATCCCTTTTCCAGCACTCCCGCAACCAGGTCCCGACCGCTCGCTGGACCCAGAATTCGGGGTCCCGAACGAGACGCTCGAGGAGCGAAAGAGGACGGTCGAGGTCTCCTCCGAGGACGAGGTCGTGGAGCGCGTACGCCGCCGCGTGTCGTCGCCACATGTTCCGGGAGCGGGTCCAGCGGAGGAGTTGGGAGAACCGTCGCGGGTCGTCCGCGACCATTCGTGCGACGGGTCCCGCGGCGAGACTGTCGCTCAGGGCCCAGCCGGTCGCGCTCGTCCACCCACCCCGAGGCGAGACGCCAGGTGGTCGCGCTTGTGGGCTTCGGAGTACCGGTCGAGGAGCTCGATCGCGAGGATCCGCTCCTCATAGGTACCTCCGGCCCAGAGCGCGCGGAGGAGGGGCCCGATCTGGGAGGAGGAGCGGGGCCCGTTGCGGCGTCGAAATTCTCGGACGACTCGGTGGAGGTCCGGTGCGGAGACCCCGAGCGTGGGGAGCGGGGAGCCGAGGTATTTTTTCAGTGACTCGGACAGTCGGGGGCGGGATTGTCGTTCGAGCTCCGCCAGGATCCAACGTCGATCGTCGCGTAGCGAAGCGGGCACGGGGACCTTCGGCGCTCACCAGCCGACCGGTTGGTCCCGGTTCTGCTCGTCGAGCCACCGGCGGAGGGGGGCGAAATATTCGAGAAGCCCCGACGCGTCCATCCGACGCTCGCCCGTGAGGACCTCGAGCGCGTCGGGCCATTCCCGGCTCTGGCCCATCTCCAGCATCGCGCGCAGGCGGCGACCGGCTTCCCGCGACTCGTAGATTGAGGCGCGGTGCAACGGTCCGGTCGCCCCGGCGTCCTTGGCGAGCGCCCGGTGAAACTGGAACTGCAGGATATGCGCGAGGAAGTAGCGCATGTACGGAACGTTGGCCGGCACGTGGTACTTCGCCCCGGGGTCGAATTCCTCCTCCCCCCGAGAGGTGGGAGGCGCGACGCCCTGGTACCGGGTGTGCATCTCCCACCAGGTGCGGTTGTAGTCGGCAGGCCCTATCGCCCCCGAAAAGACCTTCCAGCGCCACTGATCGACCGCCAGCCCGTACGGAAGGAAGGCGACCTTCTCGAGCGCCCGTTGGAGGAGGAGACCGGTGTCGTCTGTCGCCGGGCTGTCCGGTTCGGCGAGGCCGATGCGGGTAAGATATTCCGGCGTCACCGACAGAGCCACCGTGTCCCCTACGGCCTCATGGAACCCGTCGTGGGCGCTGTCGCGGAAGAGGAACGGCTGGCGGGCGTAGGCCCGCTGGTAGAAGTTGTGCCCGAGCTCGTGGTGGACCGTTTGGAAATCCTCCCCCGTGATCTCGATGCACATCTTGATCCGGATGTCGTCCGCGTAGTCGAGGTCCCATGCGCTCGCATGGCAGACGACCTCCCGGTCGCGCGGTCGCGTCAACATCGAGCGCTCCCAGAACGTTGCCGGGAGCGGGTCGAGGCCGAGCGAGACGAAGAACCGCTCCGCGTAACGCACCATCTGTTCGGGCGTCGTTCCCCGGTCGACCAGGGCCCGGGTCAGGTCGAAGTGCCCCCCTTCGTGGGGGGGCGCGAGGAGCGGGTAGATCCCGTCCCAGGACTGAGCCCACATGTTCCCGAGCAGATGGACCGGGATCGGTCCCGCCGCCGGCACGCGCGTGTCGCCGTAGGTCGCGCGAAGACGGCGACGGACGTACGCGTGGAGCGAGCGATAGAGAGGCTCGACCTGCTGCCAGAGCCGGTCGACCTCCCGGGCGAACGCCTCCGGAGGCATGTCGTACTTCGACCGCCACATCGCCCCGGTGTCGTCGAATCCCAGCTCTCTTGCACCGCGGTTGGCAAGCTCGACGTAACGGGTGAAGTCGGTGCGGATCGCGCGGCCCACGCGGTGCCAGCCGGTCCATGCGTCCTCGAGCGCTGCCGGGTCGCGGCTCTCCGTGAGGAGGCGGGAGAGGCCCTGCAGGTCCGCCGGCTCCGAGGTGCCCGCTGGAGTGTGGCGCCCTTTCGCGTAGGTGCTCTGCATCGAGGCGACGAGCGCGGTGAGCTCCTGCGACTCGACGGGGTCGG